>JANYDA010000043.1 GCA_025360005.1 Fibrobacteria bacterium | reverse complement strand
GACGATATGCGCCGGGCCTCCCGCACGGAAGCGGAGGAATACCTGGAGGCGCGTCCCTTCTATGAGATCCTCAGCATCCTGGCCCTGCGCGTGGAGCGCCGCCTGAACCCCGGCTTCGATGATCGCCCCGTATCCATCCTCGACAAATTGGTCATCCAGAGTTGGCCCGTACGCAAGACCTTGCTCAAAACGGAAATAGGCGATTCCAAGGTGAGAGGCGATGTGGGGGAGATAGGCTTGCGGGAGGCGCCCAATGTCCCCGTCTTCTACTTCTTCAAGGAGAATGGGATTTGGAAGTTCCATCTGATCAAATCGCTGCCGCTCATCCTGCAAGGGGCGGAATCGTTGGCCCGGCAACGCAAGCCGAACCATTTGGAGGAAGCGGTTTTCATCCTGGAACAATTCGGGGGTAGGACCGTCCTCCCGGAGGATTTAAAACGCTGACCTCCGGGGGGAGATTTCCGGATGGGTCCGGAGGACTTGCTTTCGGCGCGCCTTAAGTCTTATACTGGAACCGTTCCATCAAAATGCGATTGGTCAGGGAATCCGTGAACGTTTATATTTTCCCACATGCCCGAATACGATCCGCTGCCCCTGGAAAACGAAAACGCGAAAGCGAAACTTCCCGACTACGACTCCTTGAGGAAGGAAGACGGCCTGGCCACCCTGAGTTGGTACCTGGTGGCCACCGGCATCGGGATGCTGGCGCTGGCGGCCGTCTGCCTGTATCTCGATCATGCGGGGTACCGGGATTTCTTCAAGCACAAGGATTTCGCCCTGAATCCCAGGGCGCTGAGCCGGTATCTGCTCTTGGCCGGCATCGTAGCCTATGGGGCAGGCAGGTCCATCACCTATTACCGCAGGTTCCGCAAACGCGCTTCCGGCTAAGGCTGGCATGATCCAGGTAGCGGATCTCCGCAAGACTTACCGTATCGGCTTCTGGCGCAAATCGGTGGAGGCTTTGCGGGGAGTCGACTTGGAAGTCAAGGAAGGCGATCTCTACGGGTTCATAGGACCCAATGGCGCCGGGAAATCCACTACCATCAAGATCCTGCTCGGCCTGCTCAAGGCCGGTTCCGGAAGGGCCACAATATTGGGCCTGCCCGCGGGAACCCCGCGCAGCCGGAGGGATGTGGGCTTCCTTCCCGAACAACCCTACTTCTACGATTACCTCAGCGGCCGCGAGTTCCTGCGCTTTTACGGGCAATTATCCGGACTGAAATGGAGCGAACTGAAAGTGCGGGTCAAAGAGGTGAGCGAACTGGTCAGCCTGCGCCCGGACGCGCTGGACCGCAAGCTGCGCACCTACAGCAAAGGCATGCTGCAACGCATCGGCCTGGCCCAGGCCCTGCTTTCCAGGCCTAAGCTGCTCATCCTGGACGAACCCATGTCCGGCCTGGACCCCCTGGGCCGCCGCGATGTGCGTCTGCTTCTGCAGAACCTGCATTCGCAAGGCATCACGGTTTTTTATTCGAGCCATGTGCTGGGCGACGTGGAGGCCATCTGCACGCGCCTGGCAATGATCGTGGACGGCCAGATCCGGCGCCAGGGTACGGTCGCGCAAGTCCTGGAAGGGGAAGCCGAGCATTTCCATATCGTTCTGACGCGGGAAATCCGGGCGGACGCGATTCCCAAGGGAGCGGGACAGGCGTTGGATGCGCGTTCCGTGGCCTGCCCCGATCTGGAAAGCCAGCGCTCGCTTCTGCAATGGGCCATGGCCCAAGGCATCGGCATCGAATCTGTGAGCCGCAACCGCCACTCTTTGGAGGACGTGTTGGCGGTGGAAGTGGCGAAAATCATATGAAGCCCATTCTCATCATCGCCGTGAACGCATTCCGGGAAACCGTCCGGGACAAGATCCTCTATAACCTGGTGCTTTTCGCCATAGGGCTCATCGTCTTTTCCCTTATGCTGGGGGAATGGTCCGTGTTCGCGCGGCAAACCGTCATTTCGGATTTCTCGCTGGCCGTCATGTCCCTGATGGGATTGCTGATGTCCATTTTCGTCGGCATCGGGCTGGTCCAGAAGGAAATCCAACGTAAGACCATCCTTACCTTGCTGGCCAAACCGCTTCCGCGCTGGCATTTCATCCTGGGCAAATACCTGGGCCTGCTGATGGTGCTGGCATTGAACCTGGCCTTCATGACCCTGGTGTTCTTCCTGATATTGATTTACATCGGCGCCCGCCCGCAGGCGAACCTGTTGCTGGCCATCTACCTCATCTTCCTGGAAATGGCGATCATTACCGCCGCGGCTTTGCTCTTCTCGGCTTTTTCCACCCCCACCATGAGCGCCCTGTTCACCCTGGGCGTATACGTTGCAGGCCATCTTTCCGGCGACCTGGTGAACCACCTTTCCTTCATCCACAAATTCGGAAGCCGGCTGCCGGGCACCCCCGTGATCACGCCCTTCACGGAGAAAATGATCAAAGCGGTTTACTACACGATTCCCAATCTGGAGAATTTCAATATCCGGGCCCGGGTGGTTTATGATCTTCCCATCGGGCGCCATTACATTCTCTTCACCAGCCTGTACGGCCTTGCCTTCATAGGCATCTACCTGTTGATAGCCAGCCTGTGGTTCAACAAGAGGGATTTCATTTGAGTCCCATGCGAGACTGCATTTAGGCTTCCGCGGGCCGGTGCTTTGCAGAGGATTCTAGGTCAACCCCTTCTTCCTCACTCCCCTTCCAAAATCCCATCCAGCGGGTACTCGGCCTCCAAGGTATGGATGGCCCCTTCCGGCGTGAGGCGGCTGGAATAAAGGCCGAAGGATTGCACTGGTATTTCCGGGATGGAAAGCAGGGAATGTTCCACCAGGTAGCGCCCCACCCATTCCTGCCGGCAGGATTTTATTTTCGCCAGGCTGACATGCGGGAAAAACTTGCGCGCATCCGCGGAAACCCCGTTGCGGCCCAATACGCTTTCGACCTTATGCCGCAAGCGCATCAGCCCATCCTGCCTGTCGACCCCGGCCCAGAGCGTTTCCGGATCCCCGCGCAAGGGAAAGACGCCTACCCCGCGCAGGTTCAGGAAAAATGCCGGCGCCGCCACCGAACCCAACCCCTTGCGGACGGCGTGGAGCAGATCCGGTTCCGTGTCCCCCAGAAAACGGAGCGTCAGATGGTAATGTTCGGAATAAACCCAATCCGCTCCAGGGAGGTCCCGGGCCGCCTCCGCCAACTTATCCTGCACCGCTTCCGGAAAGGAGATGGCGATGAACAGCCTAGGCATCGCCGGTTTCCTTGCGGATCCAATCCAGGTATTCCCGGTTGCCTCCGCTCAGCGGCCAAAAGACAATGCAGGGAACGGAATAATCGTGGAGTTCCTTTACCATGGCGATGATTTGCGCTTGGCGCGCGGCCACGCTCTTGGCGATGAGGACGCATTCCCGCGCTTCTTGCAATCGGCCTTCCCACCAATACTTCGATTGCATCCCCTCCAGGATATTGATGCAGGCCACCAACCGGGATTGCAAAAGCGCCTCGCCGATGCGGAGCGCTTGTTCTCGGCTGGAGGCGGTGATATAGGCGACTATGGCGGTCATGCTTCAGGTAGTGGCGAAGGTGGCGGCCCGCTTGCGCGGCCAATCGTTCAAAATACTAAAAAGGGTCTTTGCACGGCGTAAATTGGTATGATATTGAAACCAGACCCCATGTTGATCGCAAACCCACGGCAGCCTCTTCCCGCGCCCTTTTCGGCGACCCTGATAGCCATGATTCTCCTTTGGATCCAGACTCCTGTTTCCGGGTTCGTCTTTCTGGATACCTCCGGGCCGAATATGCATGCGCCCCAACCGGATACGGCCCGTAAGGACTCGTTGCCGGTTCCCACCGCGGTTCCCACTGCCAAGGCACCTGAAGGTTTCCGACCTTCCGTCGCGCCAAAGGAAATCGGCCATCCGGGTGTTCCCCCAGCGGGCAAAGAACGCGCTCCGGGCCATTACGGCAATGTCCTTTTCTTGAGCGCGGACAGCAAACTCGTTTATGCCTACGTGGGCGTCCTGAAGGCGTTGGATGAATACGGCTTGCAACCGGACGCGGTCTTGGCCGAATCCAAAGCTGTTGTTGTGGGAGCGGCATGGGCTTTGGGATACGATGCCGCCGGACTGGAAAAGGAATTGCTCCATAAACCTTTGGAAGCTTACTTGCGCCCGTTCCCGGCCCTGGATCAAAGCGGACGCCGCTTCCTTCCCTTCGGCCCCGATCCGCTGCAATGGGAAATCTCCTTGGGATTGCAAAGCCTGCAAACATCGGGATCCAAATGGAACGACGTGCGGGTGGGCGAGGGGGGCGAGTACCTGCACCTATCCTGGCTGGCGGCCAGGCTTACCCACGACGCGCCTAACGGACCCGTGGAAGACCTTTCGGAAACCCCGCGCCATCTGGCCGTGCAGGTTTCCGATCTGAACACGGATAAACCGGCCGTGCTCAGCGAAGGCAATCTCCAGTGGATCCTGAAAGGATCGTTGCTGCCGGCAGACGTGGTAAGGCAGCGGCCGCGGTTGTGGCCTTACGCTTCCGGATCCCTTTTATCCGGCCATACCGCCATGGCGGAAAACCTGCCCTTCACCTGCGATCGCTTCATCATGGTTAAACCGGGACATCGGCTGCGGCCTCCGGCTTTGGAATCCGCTCCTTTGTCGTGGGGCGATTCCCTGCAATTGCACGCCAAACGCATGGCCGCGGAAAGCGAAGACCGGAACGGTTCCGTCGTAGGCGGAGGGCAGGTAATGGTCATCGATCTGGAGCCGGAAGGGGAATTCGATCCCGAAGAAAGCGATCCGCAAATGTGGATCAGTCTGGGATATACCTCCGCGTTACGGTCGATGGACATACTCCGGTCGGTGTTGGCAAAGGGCAAGGAGACGGCCGCGGACCCGGACCTGCCGTCGGAGGAAGGGAAGCTGGGGCTGAACCGGCTTTCCGTCAATCCCCTGGCATCCGGAGGCAGGCAATTGCTGCTCGATATCCTCCAGAACCCGGGGTCCGGCCAGGGGGACGGCGGCAGCGAGGAAGCGATTTCCGCGCTGGTGGAGTCCGGATATTATACCGATCTCGATCTGGACTGGTCGAAAGCCACTCGCGAGGATAAAGCCTTGCTTATTTTCGATGCCAAGGAGCAGTCCAAGATCCTTTTCCGGGCGGGATACAACTACACCTATACGGGCGAGGAGCTTACCGATCGATCTCCCGAAGGTTATGCCGGGCTGGCCTGGAGCGAGCCGTTCTATATCCCTTTCCGGGCGGAGGCGGCCGTACTGCTGGGCGGGCATCGCCCCGGCTATGAGGGCCGGGCCTTGATAGCGCCGGCATACCCGCTGCATATGGAGCTGGGCGTGACCCGGACGCATTGGGAAATGTATTTCCCCTTTACCGCCACCGTGCCTGCGCAAAAGCTGGGAGCGGACAATATCCGGCTCAACCGCACGCTTTCCGAGGTTTTCCTGACGGTATTTCCCATTCCCTCCGCCTATTTGCGGACCGCCATCCAGAAACACGAGATGGACCTGCCATCGGCCTTCGATGAAGGCGAGCCTTCCTTCCTGTCCACGGATTTCCAGGAGACGGCATTCCTGGGCCTGGGTAACAAACAAGGAACGGGCGCCTATCCGCACTCGCTCCGCATCGTCTACCGCAACCTCAACCGCGTCAATACCGCGGGCCAGGTCAGGTACGCCACCTCCAATATCGAATCCCGGCTGCGGCTGGGCCTGGGGAATTTCCGTTTCACCGACCAATATTATTGGTCGGATGAGAAGACCGACGTATCCGATCCCTACGATATCATGGAAACCGGGCGCATCGACGCATTCACCTTCCAAAACGAATATTTCCTGCGATTCCTCAGGTCCCAGAACTTCCAGGACTTCAAAATCGAATACGCCCCCGTTTTCGGCAAGGCCGGCCTCCGCTTGATCGCGGGCGCCTACCGCAATTACGGACCGCTTCTGTATGCGGAGCAGGCCGACTATAAAACCTTCGGGGGAGGGAAGATCCCCTACCGGGTCCATTGGGAAGCGCAAGCCGGTTATCTGACGCCGTTGGGAGCGGTGCGCGCGGGAATGGGCGGGTTTGAGGAGGAACGGCCCTTTTATTTTTTCCGGATCGGAACCGGATTCGAGCTGGGCTTCGATAAGGACGAGTAGAGCGGGCTGCGGCGCCCCGGGCACAAAGGGCGGTCCTCCGCCTCAGCCTCCGATTTGGTTCATCGCCTGGTGGATGCGCGGCAGCCGGCCGGTAGGTTTCATGGCCATTACCTCTTGCAGGATTTCCGGGTAGTCCAAAGGATCTCGGCCCCGCAATTCCACTCCGGTATCCGCGAAGAGGCAGGAACGCAACTTGCCCGTGGCGGATAAGCGCAAGCGCGAACAGGCGCCGCAAAAAGGCTTCGATTCGGAGGCGATGAATCCGATGCGCGCCCCGCGCCCGGAGCGAAAGCCGAAGGAGGTGGAATCCTCCCGATCGGACACCGGTTCCAGGGTGTCATGGATTTCCAGCCGATCCAACATTTCCCGCGCGGGCATGAATCGCTCGGCGTGCTCGCCGATCGCGGGACCAACGCGCATCAGCTCCAGGAAGCGCACTTCCACCCCGTGGTCCGCGGAGAACGCCAGGAAGTCGGGCAGTTCGCCATCATTGATGCCTCTGAAAACGATGGTATTGATCTTCACATGGAAGCCCATGGATTTGGCGCGCAGGATGGCCGCGATCACTTTGCGGAAATGCGGGCTGCCCGTAATGGCGCGGAACGTCCCGGCATCCAGGCTGTCGAGGCTGACGTTAACATGGCTGCACCCCGCATCCCGCAATAGAGGCAGCTTTTCGCCCAAGAGGAATCCATTACTGGTAATCCCGAATTTCTTCCAGGGCGTGCGCGCCAATCCCGCGATAATGGCATCGAATTCGGGACGGACGGTAGGTTCCCCGCCGGTTACCCTGACTTCTTCAACCCCGAGCATGGAAAGGAATGCGCAGATGGATTCGATTTCCCGGACGCTGAGAAGCCGGCTGGCAGGCTGGAATCGGGACCCCGCCGGCATGCAATAGAAGCAACGGAAGTTGCATGCATCGGTCAATTGCACCCGCAATTTGCGGATATGCCTTCCATGGGAGTCGCGCAAATGCATACCGGCAAAATAGCTTATTGCGCCCCTGGGTATTGGGCGGGATCGCCTTGGAATCGCCGCTCAAAACCCGTGGCGAGCTCACAATCAAGTGTTTTATCTTCTTTTGACCGCTGATTCAACTATGGATTTCCGAAAAATAATATGTAAGTTTATCCGCGAATAGATTGTTTAAGCCGGGCCATTGCCACTGGATGCCGGAAGCGCCGTAAGGCCTCCCGGTGATAAACCAACAGCAGCTGGAACTCAAGCGGATCAAGCCGAATGCTTGCTCCATGGGGATTTTGGGGCCGCCTGGCGGCTATGTCATTGTAAGCAGGACAATATGAATACTACCGTATTAAAAGAAAAACCGGATTTGCTTTTTAACAATCCGCTGAAACAAAAAGTATATGTGTTCCTGAAAAGCAATCCCGGAAAAGATTTTGAGGCATTCCAGGTGTTCACGGGGGACACCGTGGTTTCCCGCCAGCATTTCAACGAGGTGGATCAAGCCATCAAGGCCAGGGAAGAACGTGAGAAGACGCGCGTGGGCGGCAAGGACGTAAGTTCTTTGTTCCTGATGGGCGGCCTCTTCGATAGGCAGAAAAGCGGGAGCGATACTCCAGAAGCAAAGGAATCGACGTTGAAAAAGACCGAGAAGAAGCAACAGAACGAGAAAGCCAAGCAATACATCAAGGCGCATCCGGGATGCACCTATGAGGAACTTGTGAAAAGCCTGGACTTCAAGGAGCTTTCCAAACCCCACTTCTTCAGCATGAAGACCCAGCTGCGGAAAAAAGGACTGATACCGGAAGAGAGCCGCACGCGCCGGGGCCGCAAGGCCGGAGAAAAGAAACCCCAAGCGGGATCCAGGGAGATCCACGTCATTCCCGTCCCGGGCAGCAAGACAATCGAGATACTCGAATCCATCGATGCCACCGGCTTTTCGGAAGAGGTGCGGGAGCATTACAAATCCCATGTGCTGCCGCTTTTGCAGAGGCTGATCACGCAAGGGGAAAAACTCCAGATGGTGTTCCTGTCCGATCCTCCGACCATCGAATTGCGGCGCTTGGTCCGTTAAGGGGTCCGCCCCGATAACATTTCCTGAAGATGGATTGGGCTTGGTTCCCATTCTATATTGGGGGAATGAATATCAGGGATCTGGAGTATTTTTCCGCCCTCGCAGAACTCAGGCATTTCCGCTTGGCCGCCGAGCGTTGTTTCGTCTCCCAACCTACTTTAAGCGGTCAGATAAAAAAGTTGGAAGGGGAGTTGGGCGTCCGCCTATTTGAAAGGCATTCCCGCGGGGTGCGGTTGACGCCGTCGGGGGAGGGCCTGCTGCCTTTCGCCAATGCTGTCCTGGAACAGGCGCGCAGACTTTCCGAAGCCGCCCAATCCTTGAAGGATCCCCGCTCCGGTCCGTTGAAGCTAGGCGTGATTCCCACCGTGGCGCCATATCTGATGCCTTTGGTAGTGCCCATGACGCGGAAGCTGCACCCAAAGTTGGACTTGTACCTATCGGAGCTTCAAACCCGGGATCTGATGCAAGCGTTGGCAAGCGGTATGGTGGAAGCGGCTTTGATGGCGCTGCCTCCGGCGCAATCCGGTTTGGTGTCCCAAGCGATAGGGGTGGAACCGTTCTACCTGGCCGTGCCGGCCGGACATGCCCTGGCGCGCAAGGCCGCTTTGACTATCGCCGATCTTGCCGGACAGACTTTGTTCCTGTTGGAAGAGGGCCATTGCCTAAAGGATCAAGCCTTGGAAATATGCCATCAGTCCGGGGCGCATGAACATCCCTATTACCGGGCCACCAGCCTGGAGACATTGCGCCAGATGATAGGGTCCGGCAACGGAATCACCCTGATGCCGTGGCTCGCCGTGAACGCGCCCATCAGCCGGGCGGCGTCCATCCGCTATCTTCCCTTCAAGGATCCCGGCCCGCATCGCACCCTGGCTCTGGTATGGCGTAAAGGGTGCCCTAGGGAAGCCTTCTTGACCAAATGGGCCGGGGATATGGCCAGGCTTCTGGAAAACGCGGGCCAACCCGCTTAGGCTTCGACCATTTCGAAATCCGACTTGAACGTGCCGCAATCCGGGCAACTCCAGTCGGAAGGAATATCCGACCAGCGCGTACCGGCGGCGATACCTTCTTCCGGCAAGCCCCTCGCTTCGTCGTAGATGAATCCGCACACGATGCATTTCCATTTTTTCATATTGCTCTCCATATTGCTTTCCTAAGGGCGAAGGGCCGCTTACCTGCCGGCCTTAGCTACGGTTTCCAAAGCGCGGCGATAAAGGCCGGCATGCTTTTCCTCGATGCGGGCCAAAGCGAGGAAGCGTTTGGCGGCCAGCGCCAGGGTGGCGCGGAACAGTTCGGCATGTTCTTTGGATTCCCGGATTTGCTCATCCAGCTCCCGTTTGGCGGCAAGGTTGCCTTCTTGCTCGGCGGCCTTGCGGAAACCCGGATACATCTCCGTGTACTCGTAGGTCTCGCCTTCGATGGCCAGGCCCAAGGCTTTGGCGGTATCCACGATTTGGGCGGGATAGATCAGTTCGGCGTGGGACAAGGCATGCTTGATCTCCTGGGCGGCGGTGTCCTCGAACACCTGGGCCGCTTCCGGGTGGCCTTCCGCGCGGGCGATTTTGGCGAAGTGGAGGTATTTCATATGCGCCATCGATTCGCCGGCGAAAGCGGACTCCAGGTTCTTCAGGGTGACGGATTGGTTGTCGTTCATCATGCCTCCGGGCTCGGTTTCAGTGGTGGATACAATGCATACCTTTCAGTTGTGGATACAATGTATACCCAGAGGCAGGGTAATGCCCAATCGTTTGATCCGATTGGGGCGATAGGCAAAGCCTATCGACGCCAGGCCGGGGATTCATTTCCCGCCGGGAAACGGAACGGTTACCGTAGCCGGGAAGGTACGGTAGATGGGGGCGGGTGAGGATGCGCCGCCCTGCCCGGATCGCGCCGGAGCGCCGGCGCTTTCCGATTTCGCCAGCAGATCCGCGCGGGCGCGGGAGGATTGGATCAGATGATGATGGGGGGATTTGGAACACGCCGGATCGGTGGCTGCGGCGTCGCCGGTCAATTGGAAGGCCTGGCAGCGGCAACCGCCGTGATCGACGGCCCGGAATTCGCAGCCGCGGCAGGTAGGGCTCATCCACGCTTCGCCGCGGAAAGCATTGAAGCCCTGGGAAAGCTCCCAGATGGCTTTCAGTCCGCGTTGCCGCACGTTCTCGAAGACGGGATTGGGCAGGCTGGCCGCGGCCTGGCAGGGCAATGCCTGACCATAGGGATTCACGATAAGATAACGGCGGCCCCAGCCGTCCATGCAAGCGCGGGGGCGATCCGTGTGGTAGTCCGGCTGCACGAAGAGGATTTCCATCCGTCCCTGGAAACGCAAGCGGGCTTCTGCGGCCGTGGCGCGGGCCCGGTCCAGCGACGCACGATCGGGGAGCAGCAAGTCCCGGTTCGCCAGCGCCCAGCCGAGGTACTGCGCATTGGCCAATTCCAGCCTGTCCGCTCCCAGCCTTTCGGCCATGGTTATTATGGCGGCGATGCGGCCCAGGTTTTCCCGGTGCATCACCACGTTGACCGTCAAGGGAATTCCCATGGCGCGCGCCCAGGCCGCAGCCGCCAGTTTAGGCGCATGGACGTTGCGGCCCGCCATGCGCGCGGCCGCTTCCGCGTCCTCATCCTGGAAAGAGATCTGGATGGCGTCCAGCCCGGCCGCGCGCAAGTTAAGCAGGCGGTCTTGGCTGAGGCCCACCGCGCTGGTGATGAGGTTGACGTAGAAGCCATGCTTGCGGCCGGCGCTTATCAGGGCCTCCAGGTCGGTCCGCGCCAGCGGTTCGCCGCCGCTCAGATTCAATTGCATGGCGCCCAACGCTTCCGCCTCCGCCATCACACGGGTCCACTCTTCCGTGGACAGCTCGCTTTGGGCCTCTGCCCTTGGGGACGCTCCGGCCTTTGCAGGCAGGGCCGTCCTTGCGTTCGCGGAGGGGGAGGGGGAAGCCGCGGCGCGGGACAGGACCGTGGGGTTGGAGCAGTAAAGGCAACGCAAAGGGCACCGATAGGTCAATTCCGCGACCAGGGTATAGGGACGATCCGCTTCCCCATTCAAATGGGTTTGCTTCATGCCGGTCCGTTTTCCAGCAAGCCGCGCTTGGCCAAATCGGCCAGGAAAGTACCGACCTCCCTTTCCGACTCGCCGGGGCCGATATCGGTACCATGGGAGGCGGCGCGGGCGATTTCCGCCACATTGCGGCAGCCGTCGCACAGCGAGAGGATGGCCGCGGCGGTCGCGTTCAAGCGCAAACCGCGTTCCGGGTAGAGCAGGAAGGTGGCGCCGGAAACGCGATCGACGCGCAGGCGCGCTTTGCCGGAAAGCCTGGGAAAATAATCCGTCGCCATCCGGTGATCCATCAGCCCGCCAACGTCAGGCAATCCAGCAGATGCCAAAGCACTTGGGTCTTGCGGTGCAAGGCCGCGATGCAAGCTGCCTGCAAGGAGTCCGTAGCGGCGTTCCGCAATACGAAGTCTAGGCCCTCGTCCCCGTCCCGTCGCGCGCGGGTTACCCGGCCGCGGAAATAGGCGAGCGCCTCTCCGCCCACCCAGGGGTAATGTTTTTCCCAGGCGGCTATGCGGGCGGACATCAGATCGGGGGCGAACAATTCCGTCAAGGAAGACGCCACGGCCACCAGCAGCGGGCTTTGCCGGACCAGATCCACGTAGGCATCGCAGGCGAAGCGCACTCCCGGAAGCACGTTCCCGAAGGCGGCCGTCTTTTCCCTATCCAGGCCCACGGCTTCGGCCAGGTTGAGCCATTGCGCCAACCCGCCGCTGTTCGCGTCCGCCCCGTCATGGTCTTGCAAACGGTGGATCCACATGCGCCGGAAGGCGGCATCTTCCGATTTGGACAGGATGATGGCATCCTTGATGGGGATGCGCGCTTGGTAGTAGTATCGGTTCTCCACCCAGAGTTGCAATTGCCGGTTGGACAAATCCCCCCGATGCATGCGCTGATGAAAGGGATGCTGGTCGTGGTAATGGGCGGCGCCTTCCTCGACCAGGCGGGCCGTGAAGGCTTCGGCATCCATCATACGGAGAACTCCATCCCGTCCCAGGCGATTTCCATCCCCGCAGCGGCGGCGATGGCGCGTTCCGGCGAATCCTCCCGCAAGAGCGGATTGGTATTGTTGATGTGCGTCAGGATACGGCGGCGGGGAGCCAGGCCGGAAAGGAAGGCGATGGATCCGTCCTGCCCCCCCGTCGGCCAATGCGCCATGTCCCGCGCGCGCGCGCCTGCGCCGATGGCGGGCAATTCATCCTCGCTCCAAAAGGTCCCGTCGAAAAAGATCGCGTCCGCGGGTTGCAAGGCTTCCCGGAGGGAAGCGGACGCTCCGCCCACGGCGGGGAAATAGGCCAAGGTTCCGGGCTTGCCCTTTTCCCGCACCATCAGGCCGATATTGTCTTCCGGCCCGTTCCGGCCGGATGCGGACAGATGCACGGGAAGCTTTCCGGGCACGGGCACCGCCGTCACCGATAGACCGGATTCCCGGCCGGATGGCAGGGCGAGAGGCAGATCCTCCCCCAGTTTGAGTACCTTCCATGTTACCTGGCCCGGAAAGCGTTCCAACGTCCGGTACAGGGGATTGCCTTCCATGAATCCGCGCATCACGGCGGCGGTGGCGTACAGCGAGAGAGGCTGCGATTCGCGCAAGGACAATAGTCCCAGGACGTGATCCATATCCCCGTTGGTCAGGATGATGCCGGCGATGGGGGTACCGCGCAGGGTACCTGGCCATAAAGAGGGGAAGGATTGGATTTGCCGGTGGATATCCGGCGAAGCATTAACCAGGAACCAATCTGCGCCGTTCCGGCTCAGGGCCAGGGATTCCTGGGTGCGGGGACGCAGGTTCCCGAACCCAGAACGGACGCCCTGGCAATTGGCGCAGCCGCAATTCCACTGCGGAAAGCCGCCGCCGGCCGCGGACCCCAGCGCGCGCGCTATCATTCCGCAGCTTGACCCGGTTCCCGGAGGCTTTCCGGAGCCGGCATGGATTCCAACCCGGGCAGGCCCGCAGCCAAGGGATATCGTCCGCCCTCATCTTCCTGGTAACTCCCGATTTCGGCGTTCATGTTGATTTCCTCGAATTCCGGTTTTTGCCATTCCATAGTCGTTCCTTTTTATGTAAGCAATGCGACGATTCAATTGTTTCCGATCAGTCAAGATGGATGCGGCGGGTGGATTCGCCATGGGCCTGGCGCAGGCGCATGATCACGGCCCCATGGAGCCCGCTTGGCAGAGGTATCTCATACCGGTCGGCGCCCTGCAACTTCCGCCGCAGCAGGGTTTTCCCGTCCAACGAATGCAAGGTGAACTCCGCCTCGCCGGGCAGGCGCAAACGGATCTCCGCCTGGCTATGCCGCACCTGGAACGAGAACCCGGCGATTTCCACCGCACCCACGGTTGCAAGGGGATGGTCGGCGGTCAACGAAAAGGCCATGATGGATCCCGTATTGGTCTGGGACTCGTTGGCCTCGCCCGTCTTTCCATCCCCCAGATAGAGGACGCCGTTTACCACGATGGGACTGGACCAATGATGGAAATCGATGGGCGCGCCCCACAGCTCCGCGCCGGTGACCGGATCCAATGCGAAGATCCGGTGGACACCATGATCATCGCCGTTCCAGAAGCGTAATTGTCCCCCGCCATCCGCGGCGTAGAGCACGCCGTTGGCGATGGTGGGCGTGGTGGTGAAGCTGGTCTTATGGTTCCATTTGAATGTCATGGTGGGTACGCCCGCCGCATCCACCCCTATCTGTAAAGCGCATAATCCCTGCTCGCTGCCGAAGAAGGCCCAGACGGAATTGTCGGCGGGATTGGTCCATACCAACGGATGCGCATACACCAAACCTCCTTGGGGTACGCTGGGCCGCGGCCCGATGTCGGGGGCCAAATGGCCGGGCCCGCCTTGGCCGCTCATGTCCTCCATATTGATGAAGCGCAGGGTGGGCGATTTGCCGCCCATGATGCCCAGGTGCTTGAACTTGCAGCCCGGCAAGGTGGGGATGAGCGCCGGCGCGGACGAGAAGCATTCCCCGTAGGTCTTTTGCGAGGTGTAGTTATCCAACGGCATGCCTTTGTCCGTGGTTCCATCAGGGCGCAAGGCGACTATGGATCCCGTCCAGTCGAACTTGGCGGGGTTGTAGCCGCTGGCCCCATCGTTGCCGGTGGTGATGAAAACCCGATCCAGATCCGGATGGTAAACCACGCCTGCGCGCGACCATGGGTTCCCGCCCGCATTGCCGCAAACGGGCGCCCCGGGCGCGCCGAAATGGCCATCATAGGAACTGCACGTGCCGTTGAAGACATGCTGGGTCCCGTCCTTGAGGTTGATGACCGTTACCGATCCGGGGCTGCGGCCGTAGAAGGTCACGTTGGAATACAGGTACTTGTTGCCGTCCTTGGCGGTCACGATGGTGAGGGAATAGCCGCGCATGCCCTTTACCGCGGTGGATAATTCCGGCCAGCCGCCTCCCAGGATCTCGGTTCCGTCGCCCACCTTGAGCTTGTGGACATACCCGTCCAGGCCGTAGGTATAGACATATTGCCGATCCGGATCGATGGCCGGTCCGGTCACCAGGTAGGCCGTGCCCCCGAATTTCTTGTTCCAGACGGCCGCTCCGGTATACGCGTCCATGGCGATGAGATCGCTCTGGGAGGTCAGCACGAAAAGCAGATCCTTCACCCCCTTCGCCGTGGTCACGCCGCTCAGGAAGGCGGGCTGTCCATCCGAGGCGTTGGCCAGCGGAACGGAAAAGATCTTCTTCAGCCCCTTGACGTTATCCTTGTTGAGAGTGGTTTCCATGGTATTCAGGCAGCTGTGGGGACTATCGCCGCAAAACTGCAGCCAATCGTACGGGAAAAGAGGCTGCACAGACGCCAGTCCGCCGAATGCGAAGGCGATTGCCGCGGCGCGGAAGCGAAGGACGGGAAGTTTTGGGCGAAAGGATTTCATTTCGATGCCTCCGGTACCGCAAGGTTATTCCCGGCCGTTGCCACGTATATGCCTGTGCCCAGCCGGGCCGGGGAGTGGAGTCTGCCATCCAAGGTTTTGGCATTTGTGGAGGCGAAGCCCTTGAGAGCCATGCCCGGCAGATCCGAACCGTTCCAGAGGTATGCCTGCACCGGCGATTGGGCGCCCGCAGCCGGATGCATCCGCATGCTCCGGATAGCGGTGGAGGCTCCGGGAAGCTTGCGGCCGGCCACTTTCAACTGCACTTTATAAAGCCCCCCGTCGCCGGTGATGTAAAGCGATTTGTTGTCCGCTCCGCCCCAGCAAACATTGGTCACGTTGGAACTGCCGTTGGGGGTATGCGGACTCTTGACAGGGATGCGTCCCAACAATTTCCCATCGGGATCGCGCACGTCGATGGCGCCGTCGCCCCAATTGGTGATGTATACGTTGTAGTTCTCATCCACTTCCAGGCCGTCCGAATGCGGGAGCGAGGCGAACGCCGTTCGGTTGGTGAGCACGCCGTCGTCCGTGGCGTTAAAGCGCCAGATTTTCCCGTCCCCCGGCGCCGCGATATAGAGGAGCTTCTTCTCTTCGATCCACTTGACGCCGGTAACCGTATTGTTTCCCGTGATCTTGGTGACCACGCCGGCCGCGCTGCGGAAATACACCATGGTGGCGTGATCGCACAGGAACATGGCGCCGCTGGTCCCCTGGCTCATGTCCTTTACCTTGAAGGTTTCCAGGGCCGTGAAGGTCCCGTCCGGGTTGAACCGGCGTAACCCTGCCGTTACCCCGGAGGCAAGCAGGCGATCTTGCGCGTCGAACTCGGTGCCCTGGTACATTTCCTTCGCGAATTTTCCCGGCTTGCCTCCGGGCGGGATTTTCCACATCCACCCGCCGTCTTCGTTGATGGAGAAATAGATGGTGCCGTCCTTGCCATAGACGGGGCCGTCGCACCAGCCCAGCAAGCCGCCGGTGGTGGGGCTTTTATTCACCACGCCTTCAACCACGGTTCCCGCCGCAGCCAGGTCCATGGGCAGGTCGGCGACTCCGTAATTGGTTTGCGCGGGGGCGAGGCCGGGATTAGACCCCAGAGCTAAAAACATGGCGATGGACATCCGGACTTTCCCGAACGATTGAGGGTGAGAACAGTCATGCATGATCGGAACCTCTTTTAATGGGGATGGGATTATCGCTGGGTTAATGGATCTCCCCATCCACCGCTACAAGTCTACCGCGGCAGGCGGGTAGGGATTTGGAAAGGAGAGGGGATATCTTGGAACTTATCCGGAAACCCGGATTAAGGAACGAATGGCGAGTCCGCGGGATGAGGGGGGCCGTTAAATTCCCGGAAACGGAGCTGTCATAAATTTTATTTGCTTGTTTAGCTAGTTACGAAAATTTATATCCGGAAAAAGCCCGAATTCCAGCAGGAGAAGCCATGCCCGCTAAAGCCAATGTTGCCGCGTCCCTCCATCCCACCGCCGGTCAAAATGGACAAAACGGCAATAATCACGGTTTGGACAAGAAAAAGCTTTATGCGGCCTTGCTGGCCTTCAAACAAGGCGATTTCAACACCCGCATCGACGAGGATTGGTCGGGAATGGACGGCAAAATCGCGGCGGTTTTCAACGAAGTCGTAGAGCTCAACCGAAGATTGTCCAAAGAGCTGGAAAAGGTCAACCGGGTGGTGGGCAAGGAAGGAAAGATACTCCAGCGCGCCAACATGGGGGTTGTGGAAGGGGAATGGTCCAGGTCGGTGGATTCCTTGAACGGCCTCATCGACGATCTGGTGTGGCCCACCACGGATATGTCCCGGGTGATCGGCGCCGTATCCAGCGGGGATCTATCGCAAACGGTGAGCCTGGAAGTGGAAGGACGGCCCCTTAAAGGCGAATTCCTGCGCTCCGCCAAAACCGTGAATACCATGGTGAGTCGGCTGAGTTCTTTCGCTTCGGAAGCGACGCGTGTGGCCCGCGAGGTGGGCACGGAAGGAAAGTTGGGCGGGCAGGCGGAGGTGAAGGGCGTGGCCGGCACCTGGAAGGATTTGACCGACAACGTGAACCTGATGGCCTCGAACCTTACGGGCCAGGTGCGCAATATCGCGGAAGTCGTGACGGCCATAGCAAATGGGGATTTGTCCAAGAAGATCACCGCCGAGGCGAAGGGGGAAATCCTGGAGCTGAAGAATACCATCAACGCCACCGTGGACCAGTTGAATTCGTTCGCGTCGGAAGTGTCTCGCGTAGCGCGCGAAGTGGGATCGGAAGGCAAGCTGGGCGGCCAGGCCCAGGTAAAGGGCGTGTCCGGAACCTGGAAGGATCTTACCGACAACGTGAATTCGATGGCCGCCAATTTGACGGGCCAGGTGCGCAATATCGCCCAGGTGACCACCGCCGTGGCCGGCGGGGATTTGTCGAAAAAGATCACTGCCGAGGCCAAGGGAGAGATCCGGGAGCTGAAAGAGACCATCAATATCATGGTGGATCAGCTGAACTCCTTCGCCTCGGAAGTGACGCGCGTGGCGCGCGAGGTGGGCTCGGAAGGCAAGCTGGGCGTGCAGGCCGAAGTGCGCGGCGTGGGCGGCACCTGGAAGGATTTGACGGACAATGTGAACCTGATGGCCTCAAACCTCACGGGCCAGGTACGCAACATCGCGGACGTGACTACGGCCGTGGCCAAGGGGGATCTGTCCAAGAAGATCACGGTAGACGTGAAAGGCGAAATCCTGGAGCTCAAGAACACCATCAATACCATGGTGGATCAGTTGTCTTCGTTCGCGTCGGAAGTGTCGCGCGTGGCGCGCGAAGTGGGCACGGAAGGCAAGCTGGGGGGGCAGGCGGAAGTGCGCGACGTGGGCGGCGTGTGGAAGGATCTCACCGACAACGTGAACTCAATGGCGGCCAATCTCACGGGTCAGGTGCGCAATATCGCGGAAGTGACCACCGCCGTGGCCAACGGCAACCTTTCGAAAAAGATCACGGCGGAGGCGAAGGGGGAAATCCTGGAGCTGAAAGAGACCATCAACACCATGGTGGACCAATTGTCGTCGTTCGCGTCGGAAGTGTCGCGCGTGGCGCGCGAAGTAGGCACGGAAGGCAAGCTGGGCGGCCAAGCCGAGGTGAAAGGCGTGGCCGGCACCTGGAAGGATTTGACCGATAACGTGAACTCGATGGCTTCCAACCTTACCGGCCAGGTGCGCAACATCGCGCAGGTAACCACGGCGGTGGCCAACGGGGATTTGTCCAAGAAGATCACCGTGGACGTGAAGGGCGAGATCCTGGAGCTGAAGAACACCATCAACATCATGGTGGATCAGCTGAACTCGTTCGCGTCGGAAGTGACGCGCGTGGCGCGCGAAGTGGGCACGGAAGGCAAGCTGGGCGGGCAGGCGGAAGTGAAAGGCGTGGCCGGCACCTGGAAGGATTTGACCGACTCCGTGAACTTCATGGCGGGAAACCTCACCGGCCAGGTGCGCAACATCGCCGAAGTGGCCACCGCCATCGCCAACGGCAACTTGTCGAAGAAGATCACGGCCGAGGCCAAAGGCGAGATCCTGGAGCTGAAGAACACCATCAATATCATGGTGGATCAGCTGAATTCGTTCGCCTCGGAGGTGACGCGCGTGGCGCGCGAGGTGGGCACGGACGGAAAGCTGGGCGGTCAGGCCGAGGTCAAGGGCGTGGCCGGCACCTGGAAGGACCTCACCGACAACGTCAACCTGATGGCCAACAACCTGACCGGCCAGGTCCGCAACATCGCCGACGTGACGACCGCGGTCGCCAACGGCGACCTCGGGAAGAAGATCACCGTCGACGTCAAGGGCGAGATCCTCGAGCTCAAGA
>JANYDA010000063.1 GCA_025360005.1 Fibrobacteria bacterium | reverse complement strand
CATCGACTCTGCAGGCCTGGTTGCCTCCCGTTAAGAAGGGCCATTCTGCCGAGCTCCCGCTCCGCTGTGATTTACTGCTTGTTCCTGATTCTTCTCTCAAAGAGCGGCCGGAGCTCAAAGGCTGCCGGTTCCCACCCTTTTCGGGGGGGATTGATAAGATAAATCGGAACCCAGTCAACGTCAATGGTAAGGCACCCATTTTCTCAAAAATCTTTTTTCGGGACGGTAAAAAAAAGGGAAAGCGAACCCTTGAAAAAATTACGGGGAATCTTCCATGCCTTTTTTAAAGGTCGGAAAGCGCCCGCTCGCTTTTGGGCGCGGAAAAGCAGGGAAAAGAACCGGGATTGATGGGGAATCAATCGGGAAACCGCTAAGCGCAACCGGCCATGCGCTGGAACCCCACCGGCCGGGAACGCATCCGCATCGCGGATATTTTAATGTGATTTGTGTCGCGTTTACTTTGCAAGAAGAATCGGAAGAGCCGCTCTTAGCGCAATCAGGGCCTGAGGATAAGGGCGCAGGCGGCCCGCACCCAGGCCTCGGAGCTATTGAGCGATGGCACGAGCAGGAGTTGTCCGCCGCCCGCTCCGGTAAAAGTGGCCTGCGCGCGCAGGGAGATCTCTTCCAGTGTTTCCAGGCAATCGGCCGTGAAGGACGGCTCCACTACCAGCACCTTACGCTTGCCTTGCTGGCCCAATTCCGCCACCACCAGATCCGTATAGGGTTTGATCCAAGGCGTTCGCCCCAAACGGGATTGGAAGCAAACGGTATAACGGTCCGGGGCCAAACCCAGGCGTTGCGACAACCGGCGCGAGGTTTCGAAACATTGGGCCCGGTAGCAATAGGCGTTCTTTTCCGATATCTCCGCGCAGCAAGCATCGTTGCGTTGGAGGCAATGGCCGGGCCCGGTTTCGCTTTCGCTTTTGCGGATTTGCCGTTCCGGCAGGCCATGGTAGCTGAAGAGCACGTGGTCGGGCGCGAATGCGGCCAAGCTTTCTTTGGCGATGGCGGCGCAAGCGTCCAGGAAACCCGCATCGCGGTAGAAAGGGCCGATGACGCGGACCGCGGGCACGTTCCACTTTTTGGCGAGCAGGGACAGCGCCTTCTCCAAAGTGGATCCGGTAGAGGCGGAAGAGTATTGCGGGTACATGGGGAAGATGACCAGCTCTTGGGGGGAATGCGTCAGCAACAGATCGAGCTTGGATTCGATGGAGGGATTTCCATAGCGCATGGCGAACTCGACCCCGCAATCCGGCGGCAGCATGGCGCGCATTTTCTCCGTGAAGGCGCGCGTGTGGGTGAGGAGGGGAGAGCCCGCCTCGGTCCAGATTTTAGCGTAGGCTTCCGCCGATTTGCGGGGCCGGAACGGCAGGATGATCAGGTTCAGCAACAGCCAACGTCCCAAAGCCGTGATATCCAGGACGCGGGGATCGCTGAGGAACTCCCGCAAGTAGCGCCGCACCTTCCCCGGCGTAGGCGCATCCGGAGTGCCCAGATTGATGATGAGAATGCCCGTTTTCACTTTTGACCCGCCCGGTTCCACAGCGCCCGCTGGTTGTTTATCCCTGGTGCCTTGCCGCGCCAAGGTAGCCGGGAAAAATACAAAAAAGGAACGGAGGCGGGGCGGTTCTCCGCCCTCAGTAACACTCACGTTACCCAAGGGAGGGGAATCGCCGGGAAATCCCCGAGGCGGCTTCCGCGCCTTTTCCCGCCGGCGGACTTTCCGCAGCGAGTGTTGCTTTTCCAAAAGGGCCCGGATGCCGTAAGGTCGGCGCCGTGCATCCCGTCACGCGGGAATGCGAAATTCCTCCCGCCCTGCGCTTCCGCCGAATTCGCGTATTTTCCGGCGGTTTATCTCGATCGCACGCGCGCTAGAGGGGAATAATAAGAGAAGCGCGGCCAAAAAGGTATCTTGATGTTGCAGGCCGTCATTCGTGAACATGGAGGTGATTATGACCCGATTGATCGCAGTCATGACTTTAGCGGGCGCATTGGCGGGATGGGCGGATACCCCGGAACGATGGCAATTCGCCGGCGAGAACCAGGGCGTCCGATTTTATTTCAAGATCCTCAATGAATGCCGCAGTTCCGGAGCCAAGGTGGAAATGAAATTGGAAAACACTCTGGACCACGCCATTACCGTCAGCTTCCGGCTGGTCGATCCGGATTGGAGGCAATCCTTTGAGCGCGAGCTTGGCCCCCAGATGAAGGATACGGCCGTGAAGTTCACGCCCGAAGACGGATCCGCCTGTCATCCTTACGTCGATGAAGTGTACGTGGAAGCGAGGGATACCCAGTTAAGCCATTCCGGCGAATCCGCCGACCAATAGCGCGCGAGGCCCGCCATGCCGAGTGCCGGACAATCGAAGCCGAGGGCGCAAATGATGGCGGATATCCGTGAGCGCGGACAAAGCCAAAATCCGCCCGTTGCCTACCTTGTGCCGCCATGGCACATCATCCTTTCCGAATCCCAGGCGACGATCTCCTTTTCAGAATGCATCCGGCTTACAAACCTGAAACGGAGGCGCCGGGAGCGGCGCGGATCGGGACGGGGCCACGACGAAGGCTTAGGGCTCCGAGAGCGGAAGGGATTGCAGAAGCGGCGGGAGAACCAAGCGATTCCGGGATAGCCGTCGGCGGTAAAGCCGAGGCTTCCATGGCCAGGGTGAAATTAAGCGACCCCCGTTGGGAAGGCGGACAAGGTGACGGGGCCGCGCCCGAAAGGGGAACCGGGCAGGCGGAATTCGAAACGGAAATCACCGTATCCGTGGCGGCGCAATCGCCCCCGGACCTGGAACATCTGACGCGCGTGGAATTTACCTGCTGGCCCGACATCGAAAAAGGCCGGGAAAGGTTCTCCTCCCGGCAATCCGGGCATATCCGCGCGGGCAGGGCCTCGGCGCTTTTCTTTCTCTCCCGTCCGACGGTCGGCGAAGCAGGTAACGCCGTTGCTACCTGCCGTTTTCTGTTCCAGGCCAAACACTCCCGATCGGAACCCATTCTTAGCGCGCCATTGCAGGCGGCCGCCGCCCGCCAAGACCCGTGCGACGGAGTGGTGCTGTATTCGCCCCGTTTTGACGAGTACCTGGTGTGCGACAGCGAGCCGGAATTGCGTCCCTTGCTGGAAGGGATGCTGGGGTTGACGGGATTGCGGGATCGCTCCCGCCAAGCTTGGCGGGAAACCGACCCCTCCCGGCGTTATCAAGCGCTGCAAACCCTCTCGCAGGATGCGCAGGAATTCCTGGCAAAGGCCACGGCCGGAAGCGCGGCGGCGGGAGTGGAAGAATTGCTGTTGTTGCAGGGCAACGAACGTTGGGGGAAATTGGCGGGTTGGAACTATATCGCCGCGTGCGATCGCGAAGCCGGAAAAGATCCGCTCCCGGGCCGGTACCGGCGGCTTACTCCCGCCGGCGCGCAACGGCGGCTGGATGCTTTGCTGAAAAGGAAACCGGAGCCAAGCGGCCCATCGCGATGGTGGACCGGCAAACTCGCGTTGCATTTGTTGGCGACCCCGCCCAAACAGGGATCGCCCTGGGAATGGCGCAAGCCCGGAACCGGAGGGGGAAAAGAGGCGTTGGAGGCCTTTCGCTTTACGGCGGTAGCCGCGGCGATGCGCTATTTCGCGGGATGGAACGGCGCGGAAGCCGCTTTCGATCCGCTGCATGGAAAACTCCGGTTGGGGGCATCCGGCCAAGCTTCATACTCCCTGCTCGAAGGCGAGGCGAAATGGATCCTGGATTTACCGGACGCGGGCGGGGTCAACCTGGTTTGGTGGTTGCGGGGCGTGAAGTACGCATCGCGATTCCTTTTGGATCCAAGACGGGAATGCCTGGTGAAAATCAGCTTGGAGGGATCGGTCTCCGCTTTCGTGGGCGCGACCGCGCTGGGAGCCTTGGCCGTGGGCCTGGATCGGATTCCCCGCCAGGAGGCCTCCGCCACGCTGGATGCATTCGCGGGCGCGCAAGGAAAGGCGGGGGGACATGCCTCGGTGCAATGGTCGGCGGGATCGGCATTGCCCTTCCACGCGCTGGGAGGCTTGGGAATGCAAGGCGGCGTCTCCCTGGGACTGGGATTGGAAGGCCGCTTGAAAGTCACATGGGAACAGGGCCGGTTTCGCTTCGAGATGTCAGCGGCGGCGGCCTGGGGCATAGGAGCCAAAGGCGGTTTCATTTTCGAAGCCGATGCGGGCGAAAGCTGGAAGCTGATAGGACACCTGATGGACTGCGTCGACTTCCATTTCGTGGCGGAAATATCCGCGGCCGCCTATAGGGTTTATACCGCTTATGCCTTCGCCGCGCTGCAGGGAGCGGCGGATGGCGAACTGGAGCGGATGGAACGGGAGCGGGACTGGGAACGGGATCAGGCGGTCCGCTTCCAAGCATGGCTCGACAACCTGGGAGCGGACCTGGAAAAGTTCAAGGCGAACCTTTGGGAATCCTGCGCGCATCGATCGCTTTTGCGAAAGTCCCCGCCCCAGGCCTTGGGGCAAGCGGTGCGGACCATCCTGCAATCCCACGGCCGGAACGATTCCCGCATACTGATGCATTTCCTGTACTCGACCCTGCGCCCCGGAGCATTGCCGCCAGGGGACGATGGGGCCGATCATAAATTGAAATGGACCTTGCGCCATGTCTCCGACGTGGAGATCCCGGACCGCGGGGATCCGTTGCGCGAAAGGCGGAAGGCGGAGGCGCTCCAAGAAGGCATCCGCCGCATCCGCGCATTTGGACTGGAATGGGATGGATCCGGATGGCAAGCCCCGGAGAACGACGGCTCATTCACCACCCGTTTCCGGCAGCTATTGCGCGAGAACGGTTTGGATGGGACAGCCTGAAGCAAAGGGAAGGCGGCCCCATCCATAATGGCCGGGGAAATTTCTAGAATGGATCGCATGAAAAAATCTGCGCTCCCGGCCCCGCTTCTGATCTCGCTCCTGCTTGCTTTTACGGCCTGTAAGGAAAAGGCGGCGGAGGGTTCCGGGACGAAGGGATCGGCCGCTTTCGGAACGCATGCGACCGCGCCCGCCCAGGTTCCCGTGGAGGGGGAGTTGGCCATGACCGCGCAACTGATGGAGATCCCCGGATCCTTCCCGGCCAACGATCTCTACAATTACGCCTACGTCATGAAATATAAAGTGCTGAAGGTGACCAAGGGGAGCTATCCGGACGCGGACATCCTTATCGGCCATTACAATCCCCGTTTCGCGCGCGCGGACATCAAAGATGAGCAAGCCCCCAAGGTGGGCGGAAACGTGAAATCGTTCCAGGTTGGCGATATCCATTACCTGGTCCTGTCCCCCCTGGACGGGCTGTGGACCGGATCGGTGGAGGACGATTACTTCAAGGATAAGCGCCCGCGTTACTGGGCGCTGTGGGCCGACAAGGCGGAGTAATTCCGCATCCGCTCCATTGACGGAATCCGCTCCTTTCGAGCCCGGGCGGTTTTGGAAGCCCTTGGGATGGCCAAGTGCCTCCAAGTGCCTCCAGGCGCCTCTAGAAGAAAGTCCCTTTGACCCCCATGGTGGCGATGTAGTTCTGCGGATTCACCAAGCGCCCGCGCGATGCGATGTCGTTCAACTTATAAGGCAAGCCAAGCGAAAGGAAGATGGGGAAATTGGGATTGGTGATTTCCAGGCCGGTGCTGAGCTTTAAGGTATAATCGTTGGTGCGGATGCGCGTGCTGACGCGTTCATCGTTGAGGCCGGCGGGGCCGTACTCCCAATAGTAGGTGGGCGCCATGGGGATGGAAAGCGTGAGCCCCACGTTCTGGGTCGAAGCCTCTTCCTTATGGCCTATATATCCGTAGAGGCTGAAGCCGTCCGCGCCGGTGGCGCCGGTGCCGGGAACGCCGTAACTGTCCAGCCAAGATTTGGGATCCTGATCGCCCCAAGGTTGATGCTTAAGTTCCCATACCTTGTAGGTCAACGCCGAAGGGGCCGCGGCCTGGCAACTGAGCACGCGATCGTCCACGGATTTGTTGGCGGGCAAATCATCGCGGCATCCCATGTTGTCCCATGCGAATGCGGAAGTGTAGCTGCCGCCGAATACCAGCAGGCCCCAATCCTTGGTTTTGGTCCACTCATAGCTTAGCCCCAAGTTGTACAATCCCGATCCCGGCTGGACGAACGGGTTGGCCCAGCGCACATCGTCATAGGCGTTGCCGGTGACCTGGCCCTTCTGATGCAAGCGCTTGATATCGTGCTGGCCGGTGGGCAGCGAAAGGGACAGGCCGAGCGAGTGTTCGTTCTCATTGCCGAACAGGCGGTTGAAGGAAAAGCCCATGTCGCCGAAGCCGCCGGTATTGCGCGCCAGCCGGGGCGTGATATCCTCGCCCGCCTTGTAGCCTTCGTATTCGTAGGTATTGAACTTGAGGCCCATGGATAGCCCCAAAGTGTAGTTGGGATGCGCAGGCGAGTGTAAGGTGAAGGAGCTTGCCAGCGCGGAATAGAAATAGTCGCCGCCCCAGGTTTCGTTGTTGAGGATTTCCAGATCCACCAGCCCGCCGTTGACGCCGCGGCCCACCCATTTGCCCGCGCCTGCCGCGGCGCCGCCGCCGCTGCTGCCGCAGCCGCCGATATTGTTCCACACCGCCGCCTCCTGGCCGGAGGTTTTCCGCCACGCGGGGATCTCCCGCCAGGCCAGGGCCAGACCCGATACCATGACCAAGCCGGCGATCGCGTGTCTGCGGGCGGAGGAAATGAAGGATGCTTTTCCCATGTGCAATGCTCCCTGAATGATGATTGGCGCGGCCTGGAACTAAGGGGCCACCCAAAGGTGGGTGAAGGTATCGCTGTTGAAGCCGCCCTTGCCGATGCGGAGATAGGCTTCGGCCTGATGCAATTGCCCTTCCGGGGCATCGGCCAGATCGCCGATCTTGACGGCGAACAAATCCGCGTCTTCGCCGGCCCTGAGCAGGATCACCGCCGTGGCGAAGTCGGGATGGGTGGACCATTCCGGCTTGTCGAAATGCAAATAGAGATTCTTGTCCGGTACGCTCGCTTGCCAGACGATCTTGTTGTCCTTGTTGTAGATCCACAGGTTCTCATGCAGCCCCTCCACGGTATCCCGGCCGTCGATGAGGTGGTAGGCCGGAAGGCCGCCGAAAGCGAGAATCATCATATAGTCCGTGTGGGCGCTGCCGGGGGGATAAGGATTCATGGACGGATTGCATTGTTGCGCGCCGTCCGCCAGCAGATGGGTCTTTCCGTTGGCCACGTCATAAAGGGTGGAGGATGCATAGGAGGTGCCGGCCCACAGGCCGTCCCGGGAAATGCCGCCGCGATAGGCTCCCGGAATGCCGGTGATGCGCGTGGAGTCCAGGGTGCTGTCGTTCAGAATCTCCCTGCGATAGGTGCCGCCCGGGATCTGGCTGCAGGCGTCGGAATAATTGATCAGGCCGGCCAAGGTGGCGAAGTAGATGTAGTTCTTTCCGTTCTCGCTGTGCCAATGGGGATCCGCCGTGGTGCGGCCTTTGGGATCCAAGGGGACGCGCAAGGCAGGTAACCCGCCCGTGACCGCATCCTGGATGAAACCGGGCTTGCCGCGCGTGGTCCCGGCGAATACGATTTTCTTTCCGTCCGGGGAGAACAGCGGGCTGTTGATGGCTCCTTGCGTGCCGGACACTCCTTCATCGTCATGGGAAATGCGGGTCAGCACGGGCTTGTCGCCGGCGTAGGTCAGCAAGAACATCTTCTTGTTCAGCACGAAAACCAATTTTACTTCCTTACCGCCGAAAAAGGCGCGCACGGAATCGCCCGGGGTCCATTCCGTCCCGGCCAGAACGGTATCCGCCCCCACCACCGTTTTGGGCTTCTTGTGCGGCGTGGGGAAAAGCGCCGTCAACTCAACCTGGTTGGGACTCTCGCAAGGCGGATCCGGGAAGATCACGGCGCCCGAGCCTTGCTGATCGCAGGAACAGCAAAGGACCGCGGCGGCCAGGAGACGCAGGAGGAGCGGGGAAAGGGGGGAGGAAACACCTAGGTTACGGGTCATGATCGCTGCGCCTCTATAGCCATAAAGCTGATACCCTTCAACGCCCCGCTCCGGAACGGCTCCCCGCGCCTCAATATCCGCTGCTCCGCGAAAACCGGGGCTACGATTCCGGACCCGCGATAAAATTCCGTTTACCTGAGTGAACGGACGCGTAGCAAAGATAATTCCCCGCCTTTGGGAGGGAAACGCGCCTCGATTCAGCCTTTAGCGGACCCGGCACCCCCATAAAGAGGCCGGTAATCGATAACCCAAATGGTAATATAGACCTCTTGGGACGCCTCCGCCCGCATCCAGGCGCATCGCTTAGGCGCATTTGGCCCGGTTTCTCAGGTGGAAATGCCGGGCATGGCTACAACCTCTACCCTACATTGCGATACATTGGGGCGACGAGAACGGCATTTCTAGGAAGAAG
Organism: Fibrobacteria bacterium; assembly: GCA_025360005.1. Taxonomy (GTDB): domain Bacteria; phylum Fibrobacterota; class Fibrobacteria; order UBA11236; family UBA11236; genus Chersky-265. The sequence continues at coordinate 63,343 of JANYDA010000063.1, read as the reverse complement.
ACTGCATTCCGGATCATGGGACTCCGGGCCCACGGGCGGTGGATTTTCCAGGACCAAACATTATCGGGAGAATATACCATGGCAATCAAAAGAGCATACCATTGCCTATGCCTTGCAGCCCTGCTGCGCGCCGCGCCGACCGAAGCCGTGATGCTGGGAACGGTAAATGTGCCCAAGGAGAAATTCGTCGTCTATATCCTCATCGGCCATTCCAACATGGCCGGGATTGATTATCCTCATTCGGATCCGGTCGCGATCCCGCACGGCTGGAACTATCCCATCGCGACCAAGCAATGGGTGCTGGCCAAGGAACCGGTGAACAGCAAGACCACGGGCCTTTCCGGCAACGGGTCCGGAGGTCCCGGCATGCCGTTCCTGAAAGCCATGGCCGCGGCCTACCCCGATTATTATTTCGGAGTGGTCACCAACGCCAGCCTCTCGTCCACATGCCGGGGCATGAATACCGGCAACAACGGATCCGGTCTGGACCCTTCGGATAACAGGTACTGGGACTCCACCTATCTGTACAACCAAATCGTCACCGCGGCCAAGGACGTGCAGAAGGACGTAACCCTGGGCGGCATCCTGTGCATGCTGGGCACGGTGGAGGCTACGCGCACCAACGCCACCGTCTGCAACGCTTTCTCGGACGACATTTCCAGCCTGGCGAGATTCTTCCGCCGCGATCTGGGCATGCCGGAATTGCCTTTCATCATGGGCGAGTACGAAGCCGGCGCGTCCGGGAGCTTCGCGCCCACCTTGCCTCTCCCCGCCATCATCCTATCCCAGATCAAATTGATCCCCGGCAAGCTTCCATTTTCCGCCACCGTGAATTCCCAAGGCATCCCCATGCTCGACGATCACCATTACAAGGCCGACAAGGGGCAGCCGGAATGGGCCAGCCGGGCCGTGGCCGTGATCCAGGCGAATAAATTCTTCCCCACCGGCAGCGCCGCCATCAGCGTTTCCGCGCCGCGCCATGCGGCCGCGTTCAGCGGTCCCTGGCTCCGAACGGAACAAGGGGCGATGACTTTGCAAAGCGGGGAAACGGAATACCGCCTTGACGGGACGGCAGTAGGCCGCGAAGGGGCCGAACGCGGCCGGCCGGATATTTCCCAAGCCAAGGACAAACGGCTGTCAGCGCCGCAATCCAAGGCCCAGGGGAGCTAGCGGCGGAAGAGGAATCAAGGGCTGATGGTGATGTAAGAAGGCGTGGTCGCGTGCCGGGTCGCCAGGTTCGGATTATCGTAGTCCTCGACCCGTACCAGACAATGCGCGTTCCCGGCCAATTTGATTTTGGAATTCGTCCCGGCCACGTATAGGCTTTCCGTGACCGCCCAGGCGAATTTATTCCAATAGGGAGAAAGAGGTGTTATGGATCCCGTCCTATTCTGAAGCGGCCCATAAGGCAGATACACCCAGGTTTTCCCGCTGTCCGGCGAAAGCACCACGTCGACGGAGGTGATTTGATCGGAAGGATCCGTTTTGACCGTCCAGCCGACGCGCAAGGTGTCGCCGACATGGTAGGTCTCCCCTCCAAGGGGCTTGGTGAGGGTGATCATGGCATTGGGATCCGCGGCGGCCGTGCCCGAATCGTTTTTATTGCAAGCGCCCAGGGCCAAAGAGGAGAGCATCCCGGCGAGCGCAGTGACGGCGAAGGTCCGGGGAGAAAAGGATCGGTTTTTTTTCGAAGCTGGAGATCGCATATGCCTTCCGGGTTCGGGTGCCCCATCAAGTTAATGCCGGGCCGGATCGATTGCAAGGGAAAACGGCGTTACCGTAACGCGCAGGTTTACCTGTCCCGGACCCGTTTCCGCATGCGCTCGGGCCGCGCTCCTAGCGTCTTGCCAGGCGGGCGGATCTCCCCCGCCCCCGGGTGTGACGCGGTATTTCGTATCGGACCTTAGAAGCGCCTGGGGACTGCGTGCCTTGGAGTCGTGCCGTCCTTTGTTTTGTAACTTATGCCAGTGTCATAAGGAGGGCTTGTCCATGTTGGATTCCGCGGGTACCAGGAGATTCGTCGCTGCATTCACCCTCACCGCGAGCATGGCCTTCTTGGCTTCCCCCGCCCGTGCGGAACCCCCGCGCGGCAAGCCCGTGCAGCCCGAGCCCGCCGAGACCGCGGCTCTGCAGGCGCTCACCAAGGGGCTTAAAGGCAAGATCATCTGGTCCACCTCCCGCGATGGCAACCACGATATCTATATCTCCAACATCGACGGATCGGACGCGAAGCCCTTGACTAAGGGACCCAAGACGGATTGGTTCTCGCATTTCTCCCCGGACGGCAAGCGCGTGCTCTTCACGCGCTCCAAGCTGGATTGGACCATCGAGACGGACGCGAATTATCCCGAACGCTGGGACACCTGGGTCATCAACACGGACGGCAGCGATGAGAAGATCCTCATCCCCAATTCCACCTGGGCCAATTGGACCCGGGACGGCAAATCGATCCTCTATTCGCGCGGCTCCAAGGTGTTCAAGTGCAATCCCGACGGCAGCGGGGAAACCCTGGTGGACGATGCCGATACCCAAGTGAAGGGCGCGCTGGCCCAGCACCCCACCCTTTCCGATGACGGCAAGTTCCTGGCCCTGACCCTGCGCGGCAGCGGCCGCGAGACCGGCATCCTGAACCTGGAAACGCATAAGTATTTCACTTCCGGGGGCGGCTGCCAATTCAGCTTCTTCCCCAACTCCCATCGCTGCATCCGCGTCAATGAAACCGGCATCGGCGGCACTTCCATCTTCGCATTCGACCTGAAGCCGGACGGCACCCACGGTAAGATCGACGGCGGCGAGATCGACGGCAAGAGCATCGTCTTCATGGACATGCCCGGCCGCCGCTCCCATGAATACTTCCCGCGTCTTTCGCCCAAGGGGGATTACCTCATCTGGGGCATCACCCAGAAAGGCCATGATCACGATATCGCCGACTACGAAATCTACCTGTGGAAAATAGGCGACGCGCCGGAAAAGGCCGCGCGCCTCACCTACCATTCCGGCAACGACCGCTGGCCGGACATCTTCTTCGAATAGCGCCGCCGGACATAGCAAGCCATGGTTTTCACCGAAGACGTCTTCCTCTTCTATTTCCTGCCCTTGGTATTGCTGGTCTATTACCTGATCCCCTACCAGCGGGATCCCAAGCCGGGCAAATCCCGGTACTGGATGCGGAACCTTTGGCTCACGGCGGTGGGCTATATCTTCTACTCCTGGTTCGAACCCTGGTTCGTGCTGCCCATGATGTTCACCAACGTGGCGGATTACCTGTTCGGCCTGTACCTGGGCCGGGACGATGTGCCGTCGGGCCGCCGCAAGCTGGTGCTGATCGTTTCCATGTGCATGAACCTGGGGCTGCTGGGCCTCTTCAAGTACGGCGTTTTCACGCAGGAGAACCTGAACCACCTGCTGGCGGCCGTGGGGCACCCCACCTTCAGCGTACTGCAAATCGCCTTCCCCATCGGCATCTCCTTCTACACCTTCCATTCCATGAGCTACATCATCGATATCTACCGGGGCGAACGGCCGGTGAAATCCTTCGCGGACTTCTCCTGTTTCGTCTCCCTGTTCCCGCAACTGGTGGCCGGGCCCATCCTGCGCTACAACGTGCTTTCCCTGCAACTGCATTCGCGCACCCATAGCCTCTCCCTGTTCTCGCGCGGGGTGATGCTTTTCTTCCTGGGCTTCGCCATGAAAATCCTGCTGGCCAATCCGGTGGGCCGCATTGCCGATGCGGCCTTCGGCGCCCAAGCGCCGCACGCCATCGACGCGTGGTGGGGCGTGCTCGCCTACGCCTTCCAGATCTATTTCGATTTCAACGGCTACTCGGTGATGGCGTTGGGATTGGGTATGCTGTTCGGCTTCGAGCTGATCCGCAACTTCAACGCGCCCTACCATGCGGACAGCATCACGGATTTCTGGCGCCGCTGGCATATCTCCCTGTCCACCTGGCTGCGCGAATACCTCTACATCTCCCTGGGCGGCAACCGCAAAGGCGAACGCCGCACCTATATCAACCTGGCGCTGGTGATGCTCCTGGGCGGGCTATGGCACGGGGCGCAATGGCAATTCCTCTTCTGGGGCGGCATCCACGGCACCATGCTCGGCATCGAACGCTGGAGCGGCAAGCAACCCTTCTACGCCAACTCCCCGCGTTGGCTGAGGGTGGGGGTGACTTTCGGGGTCGTCCTGATTACCTGGGTATTCTTCCGCGCGGACGGATTGCCGCATGCCTTCAGCTACCTGGGCAGCATGTTCGGCCTGGGCCATCCCGGCCCTTTCGCGGATCTGCTCAAAGCGGAAATCTACGACCGGCACGATCTCATCAACATGGCCGTCTGCGCCGTGGCCGTCGCCCAGCCATTCCAGAGCTACGAATTCGGCAAGCGTCTCTCCTGGGGGAAGTTCGCGGTGGCTTTCGCGCTGTTCCTGGCGGGCGTGGTGATGATGTATACGCAATCCTTCAACCCTTTCCTCTACTTCCAGTTCTGAGGCCGCATGCGTAAACTGGAATTGACCTTCGCTTTCGCCCTGCTCGCCGTGATCGCGGGCTTTCCCCTGATCCAGGCCGGGCACGAAGCCGTGGTGGACAAGGAAGCGCCGCACGTGTTCGACCTGCTGCGCAAAATCCCCAGCAAGGAAAACCTGCACCGCTGGGACGACAATTCCAAGGACCGCAGCGTCTTCGCCAAATGGCTGCGCCCGGTAACCTTGCAGTTACGCTACGATCTTTTCGGAGAGATGGCGCCCAAGTCCGTCAAAGGCGAGGGCGACTGGCTCTTCTACAACCAGGACGTGGACTACCTGCTGCAACCCACTTACGCCAGCGATCGTTTCTACAAGGGCACCTTCGATACCCTGATCGCGGGCAAGCGCGTGAACCCGCGCAATCCCCTGGTGGCAATGGAGGATTTCCGCGATCGCCTCAAGGCGCGCGGCATCGAACTGCTGCTGGTGCCCATCCCCGGCAAGCCTTCCATCTATCCGGAAAAGCTATGGCATGGCGTCCAAGGGCAGCCCGCCTCCCCAACCCTGGCCTTGCTGGACGATCTGAAAAGGCGCGGCTTCAACGTGGCCGACCTGTTCCATCCCCTGCTGGACGCCAAGGCCGCCGGCGCGCCCCAGCTTTACCTTAAGCGCGATACCCATTGGACCCCGCAGGGCATGGAGGTGGCGGCCGAAGCCCTGGCCGGGCGCATCAAGCAGATGATCCCCGATCCGGACACCGCCGCCGCACTGGGCCCGCGCGACTCGATAGTGTTCACCCCGCGCTATATGATCAAGGACACGACGGTGAACCGCTGGGGCGACATCGCGGAGATGACCAAGGTGCCGGACCGCCGCAAAATCTGGCCGGAAGAATCCGTGCCGGCCACCCAGATCCTGGACGCGAAAACGGGTAAACCCTATCAGGACGATCCCGCTTCCACCATCCTTTGGCTGGGCGACAGCTATTCGCGCATCTACCAGACGGATGCGCCCGGCAGCGCCGGCATCATCTCGCATGTGGCCTATCGCCTCAACCGGCCGCTGGCCTCTATCGTCAATGACGGCGGCGCATCCACCGTGGTGCGGCAGCAATTGGCGCGGCGCGGGGAATTGCTGCAAGGAAAAAAGCTGGTGGTATGGACCTTCGTGGAAAGGGATTTGCGCTTCGGGTCGAAAGGCTGGCAGGTACAGGAGCTGCCGTGAGCGGAGTCATAAAATGCGCATTGGCAATGAGGTGCAAAATAAAGCACCGGGATTCCCAACCTAGGGGGAACTGAATCGGATCAACGTCAGGGACGAGCCTAGGGGGCAAGCCTGACATGCGAACTGGATCGATTGGGAAACCAATCCGATATTTTCAACCCAACCCTCATTAACCGGGAAATAATCCGCGCTCTGGTACTCCCATTCATCCCCCTGCCGGAGCGGGGCGAAATCCCCGCGCAAGGATCGATCCTCCGGATCAACCTCTGTCGTGCAGGCGGCTAGAAAAGCCATGGAGAGCAAGGCTAAGGGCAGATACAGATAGCGCGTGGATGCGAACTTTTTTGGAAACCGATTTTTCCATCAAGATACCCCGGCAATGCACAATTCCCCCCTTAAAACAACTAGTTCCGTATAATACGCGCACCGGCGCCGTTACTGGCGCGGAACCCCGCTTGTACCGCAGCGAACGCGCCTCCGTACGGAACCGTACGCTTTCGATTGGGAACTTTATCCATTCGGACAAAAAAGGTTCCGGATTCTTTTCTTATCCTGGAATATTTCTTGCGTCGGATAAGCGCACTCCCCATGCCCGGTGACGAAGCCGGGCTCCTGTCTTCATTGTCTGTTGATGGGTTTGCTTTTATAAACATCGAGAGGAATCGAGTACCATGAAAAAGCGGATGAATCTATTTTTTGCGATGATGCTGTTTCCGGCCGCATTGTTCGCGGCCACCATCACGGGTAAAGTCACCACCGGGACCGGCGTCGCCGCCGCTCCTGTGGCGGGCGCCAAAGTAGTCTTAACCCGCGGTGGCGGAGGGGGCGGGGGCGGGGGCGGAACCCGGCTTGATTCAACCACCACCAATGCGCAAGGAGAATATACCTTCACTACCGACAGCACCGGTTTTCGCCGCCTGCTTGTCTCCGCTACCGGTTATGACAACGGGAATGGCGCCGTCAATGTCGCCTCCGCCACGGGAACCTACACCAGTAATGTCTCTTTGGCCGCTGCGGGCGGATCGACGGCCGGCAAGGGTAACATCTCCGGTACCGTTACCAGCGGGGTTCCCGGAACGCCCGTCGCAGGGGCCCTGGTGATCTTACGGCGCGGGGGAGGCGGCGGAGGGGGTGGATTCGCTCTGGATTCCGCCAAGACCGATGCCCAAGGGACGTTCGCCTTCGACAGCATCTCCACCGGGAATTATTCGCTCCAGGTTTCCGCCACCGGATTCGTGACAACCACGCGCAACGGCGTGGCGGTAACGGCCGCCAAGACCACCAGGGAGGATTTCACCGTGGCCGCGCCGGTAGGACCCGGATCCGTCGCCGGTAAGATCACCAATGCGGCCAACGGGTCCGCCATCGCGGGCGCGCGCGTCATCCTGATGCGCGGGGGAGGAGGAGGCTTCGGGGGCAGGCCGGATACGGTCATGACTGATGCGCAAGGCACGTTCTCATTTGACAGCGTAGCCAACCAGGCGAACTATACCATCACGGTAAGTTCATCCGGATTCAGCACCGCGGTAATGGGAAGCGTGGCCGTGGCCGGGGGTCTCAAAACCACTGTGGACTTGGCCCTGACCGCCATGGCGACCGGGGATACTACCGCTACCCTCAAGGGAGTGGTGACGAATAGGGCGACGCATGCACCCATGGCCAATGTGCGCGTGATCCTTTTCCAGATCCGCGGGGGCGGAGGAGGAGGAGGAGGTAATGGAAATGCTCTCGATACCATGCTCACGGATGCAAACGGAGCCTTTGCTTTCACCAAGCTCGCTCCCCGGGCCTACCGCGTCAGCGTCTCCATGACAGGGTTCCAGACCGAGCAAAGCAATAACCTGAACCTGGCCGCCGGGGAAACCGGCATCGCCGATTTCGCGCTCGTTTCCCCGACCACCTTGGTATCGCCCGGAGCGGGGCGGGGCTTGTCCCTGCGTTCCCATTGGGTGGGAACCCGCATGGTTGTGGACCTGGACGCCGCGAGTCCGGTCCGCGCCATTCTGGTATGGTCCGCCGACGGCGGCCTGCTGGGCCGCGTACCGGTGGCTCCCGGCAGCGGCAGAGTGGTGATGCCCCAGAACGTGAAGCCGGGACAGCGCCTCTTGCTGCAATCGCAAAACTGACATCTTTTATTTACGGTAACGGGAACCGGATCCGGAGGGGGTGACCTCTCCGGTTTTTTTTGCCCGCTATGTCCTTCGCGTCGGTGGTTTTTCCGCGCCGATAATCATCTCCCGCACAGGGTTCCGCCCCTCCCCGTTACAGCGCGCGCGGCTCCGCGCGTCCAACTTGGAAATGAACCGGAAACGCGATAAATACTATACTGAGGGGAATCGATTTCCAACCTTCCTTCCCCATCCGATAGCGGAGATTCCATGAGCATGTTCAATCTGCTGGCCCGGAAAAGGTTCGGGCCTTTTTTCGGGGTGCAATTCCTGGGAGCCTTGAACGACAATCTGTTCAAGAATACCATGGTCATCCTGTTCGCCTTCCGCGCCGCCAACGAGGCCGAGTCCGGAATGCTGACCAACCTGGCCGCGGGGCTTTTCATATTGCCGTTCTTCCTGTTCTCGGGCGTGGCCGGGCAAATCGCCGACAAGTTCGAGAAATCCCGCATCATGCGCATCATCAAGGCCGCGGAAATCGGGATCATGATCGTCGGTTCCATCGGCTTCTTCACCGGCATAAACCCGTTGCTCTTCCTCACCCTGTTCATGATGGGCGTCCACTCGGCCTTTTTCGGCCCCGCCAAGTACAGCATCCTGCCCCAGCACCTCAAGGAAAACGAACTGATGACCGGGAACGCGCTGGTGGAAATGGGAACCTTCCTGGCCATCCTCATCGGCACCTTGGCGGGCGGGCTGCTGGCAGGCAAGCGGGATATCCCCGCCATCTCCGGCTCCATCGTCGGCGTGGCCTTCCTGGGTTACCTGGTGTCCCTTAAGATCCCCCCGGCTCCGGCCATGGCCCCGGAACTGAAGCTTTCCTGGAACCCCTTCTCGCAAACCGCCGCGCTCACGCGCATCATCCGCAAGAAGGAAGCGCTATTCAATTCCATCCTCGGCATCTCCTGGTTCTGGTACTTCGGGGCCACCCTGCTGGCGCAACTGCCCAACTTCACCAAGCACATGCTGCAAGGCAACGAGGCCGTGGTCACCCTGCTGCTGGCCATCTTCTCCCTTTCCGTGGGAATCGGATCCGTGCTTTGCGCCAAACTTTCCCGCGGCGAAATCGAATTGGGCCTGGTGCCCATGGGAGCGTTGGGCCTGACCGTCTTCTGCGCCGATCTCGCCTTCATCCATTACCCGCCCGCCTTGCCCGGCCTGTTGGGCGTGAGCGCATTGCTGCACGGCCTTTACCTTTCCGCCGGACTGCGCGTCATGATCGATCTGGCCATGGTGGGAATATCCGGCAGCCTCTTCATCGTACCCTTGTACGCCCTCATCCAGCACCGCGCGGACGAGGACTCCCGTTCCCGCGTCATCGCCGCCAACAACATCTTCAACGCCCTGTTCATGGTGGCCTCCGCGGTCATCACCATGCTGCTTTTCAAAATCGGCTTCAACACCGTGGAGATCCTGTTCTTCACCGCCATCCTAAATCTGGCCGTCTCCGCCTACATTTTCCTCCTGATCCCGGAATTCGCCATGCGCTTGGTGGTCTGGATGCTGGCCAGCACCACGTACCGTCTGCGTTACTCCGGGCGGGGATCCGTCCCCCACGAGGGCGCCGCCGTCATCGTCTGCAACCACGTCAGCTTCATCGATTGGTTCGTCATCACCGCCGCCTGCCGCCGCCCGGTGCATTTCGTAATGGACAATTCCATGTTCAAGAATCCCCTGCTCGGTTGGCTTTTCCGCCTGTCCAAGGCCATCCCCATCGCCCCCGCCAAAGAGGACCCGGCCGTCAAGGAAAAGGCCTTCGATCTGATTTCCGCCCGGCTCAAGGACGGCGGCCTGGTCTGCATTTTTCCGGAGGGCAAGATCACCTACGACGGAGCGCTCAACCCCTTCCGGCCCGGCGTGGAGCGCATATTGGCGCGGGACCCGGTGCCGGTGGTGCCCATGGCCATCGACGGCCTGTGGGGCAGCTTCTTCAGCCGCAAAGGCGGGAAAGCCATGCACGGCCTGCCCAAGCCCTCGCGTCGGACGGTCTCCATCACGGTAGGCGAACCCATGCCGGCCGCCACCACGGCGGAAACGATGGAAGCCGCGGTGCGCGCCCTGCTGGGTTCAGGGGGCGCCGCGGGCGCCAAGACCGGGGACCCTAGCGAACAATCGCCGGCCTGATGCGCGCGGAGAGGTTGTTCACGCTTCCCAACCTGATCAGCGGGTATCGTCTGGCCACCTTCCCCCTGATCCTATGGCTGGCGGCGACGGGCCGGGAAACCCTCTTCGCCGTTCTCTTCTGCATCAACCTGATCAGCGATATCCTCGACGGTCTCATCGCCCGGGCCTTCAACCAGGCAACCCGCTTGGGCGCGCGCCTGGACTCGCTGGCCGATATCACCCTGTACATCCTGGCCGCGGCGGGAATGGCGAAGTTCAAACGGGCCGACCTGGCTCCCCATGCCGTTCCGCTGTTGCTGGCCTTCGCCTGCTATCTGCTCCCCATCGCCGTCGCCTTCCTCAAATTCGGAAAGTATCCCAGCCTGCACCTCTACTCCTGCAAGTTGGGCGCTTACCTCCAGGGCCTTTTCTTCTTCATCCTATTCACATGGGGATTCCGGGCCTGGCTGTTCCATGCGGCCGTGGCGTGGGGAATCCTATCCTGGCTGGAGGAAACCGCCGCGCTTCTGATGCAGAAGGAAATGGTATCCGATGCCAAAGGCTTGTACTGGATCCTGAAAACCCGCTCGGGCGCGCAAGGCGGAACATGAACCTATCGCGTCCCTGCCTGACTTTCTGCTTATGCGCGGCCGCGGCGCTTCCCAGGCTTCCGCGCGCGCAGGCGGCGCCGGAAGCGCAGCATTGGGCCTTTGTGCCCATTCTCATCTCCAACGCCGAGACGGGCGTGCAGGTGGGCGCCCTGGTGATCCGTTTTTTAAATCCGGGCGACACCCTCAACAAGCCGTCCACCCTGGGTTTCACCGCGCGGATCTCGCAAAAGGCCCAGGCGGAAGTGGACCTGTATCCGGAATGGTACCTGCGAAAAAACCTTTACCATGTGACCGCGGATCTGGATTTTATCCAATGGCCGGCGGATTATTACGGGATCGGGAACGGCAGCGACATCCCCAAGGACAGCGCCGACAAGTATGTCGCCAAAGGGGTTAGCGGCAACGTTACCGTGGAGCGGGAATGGTTCCGGAATTTCTCCGCGGGCCCGCAGGCCTTGTTCAAGAACGAATCCATCGAGGACAAAGGGACCCGCTCCCTGCTTACGGATAGCGTGGCCGGCAGGGAGGGCGGGTTCACCAGCGGGTTGGGCGCGGTGATGACCTACGACGGCCGCGACGCCATCTACTGGGCCCGCCGAGGCTGCCTGCTGCGCGGCATGGCATCCTGGTATCGGGGCGCCTGGGGCAGCGGATACGACTACGACTCCTATTCCCTGGAAGCGCGCCGGTTCTTTCCGGTTTTCGCCACGGGCGCTATCGGCCTTTCCGCCACCTGGCTGGCGACGGCGGGCGACGTGCCTTTCCGCGATCTGGCCACGGCGGACGGCGATCATACCATGCGCGGCATCATACGCGGCAAATACCGGGATCGCGATCTCCTGCTGCTGCAGGCGGAGTACAAAAGCTATTTCCCGGATTGGTCCTGGTTGAGCCATCCCTGGATCCGCAATCGCCTGGGCTACGCCCTTTTCGCGGAAACGGGACAAGTGGCGCATGGGCCCGGGGACTTCGCGTTGGATGCGTTCCGGCCGGATTACGGAGCGGGGCTGCGCTATGCCATGAATCCCGCCGAACGCATGAACATCCGCATCGACATCGGCTTCGTGGACGGGACGGTGGCGCCGGCCATCAATATCAAGGAAGCGTTCTAGGCCCGGTCGCCATCCGGACGGCAGCGCGGATTTTACCGTCTTCCCCGCTCCGAGTAGGTATTTTGATATCCGGGGCCGTTTCCCGGGAGGTCCGATGGTTTCCACGGCAAAATATTTAGGTATCATGGCGGTTACCCTGGGATGCCTGGTTCCCGTCCGCGCGGAAACCCTGGTGGACACCATTCTGGCCCGCTACGGTTACCCGGCCTTCAAGCAGGCCAACGAGATCCGCTTCACCTTCGCCGGCAAGATGCTGGGCATGGGCCCCAGCCGCACCTGGATCTGGAAACCCAAAAACGACAGCGTTACCCGCGTGGACAAGGGCTTCTCCTATTCGCGGAAGGATATGAGCGAAAAGGCGAAGTCGCTGGACAAGGATTTCATCAACGATCAATACTGGCTGATTTTCCCGCTGCACCTGGGCATGGACAAAGACACGCGCATCCAAATCGACTCCGGCTTTTCCGCTTCGCCCAAGGCCAAGGAAAAGCTGCGGCGGGTGACGGTGGCCTATCTTAAATCGGACGGCTATACGCCCAACGACAGTTATGAACTGTTCGTAACGCAGGATGGGCTGATCAAAGAGTGGACCTACCATAAGAAAAGCCGCGGCAAGGGAGTGTCCTGGACTTGGGAGGACTACGTCACCCGCAACGGGGTGCTGTTCTCGCAGGAGCGTAAGGGCATCGCCCATATTTCCTTCCGCGACATCGAAGTGAAATAAACCCGGGAAGGCGGGACGGGACTTTGCGCCCCATTCCTTTTAAGCGGGACTCGGCCTTTCTTGTAGACGATCTTTTTGACATGTTGCATTTTCCCATTGGTAAGGAATCGATCATGCCAAAGCCCGATGACAGGACATGACGCCCCATAGGCAATCGCTTTTGGCCCAATGCCGGCAATACCTGGACAACCGCATGGCCGAATATGCCCGCGAATTGTCAAGCTTGGATCAAGCGGCGGCGGCGGAAACCAAGAGCAGCGCCGGAGACAAATACGAAACCGGCCGGGAGATGATCGCCCAATCGCGAGCGCTCATCCAGCGCAATCACGCGGCGACATTGGTCCACCTGGATGTGCTGGATCGCATGGCGGCCGCGCCCCTACGCGACAAAGTGGGCTTCGGGAGCCTGGTAGGTACGGCTTCCGGTTGGTATTGGGTGGGCATCAGCCTGGGGGAACTGGAGACGGCGGAAGGCATGGTGAATACCGTGTCCCTGGCCAGCCCGTTGGGTTCGGCCCTCCAAGGCAAAGGCGTGGGCGACAGGATCGCGTGGAAAGGATCCGAGCTGGAAATCCTGGCTTTACCGCGCTGATCTCCTGGGAGCGGGTCCGGCCTAAGGTAACTTATCCGTTACCGGCAAGCTGGACGGGATGTTCCAGCAGGTCGGCGGTTTCGGAATCATCCCCCACGCTTATGTTCAGGGTCTTTTCATGCAGGACTATGTTCCAGGTGTTGGTCCGCTCCAGGCGGGCGGCCAAGGCTTCGAGGAATTTCGGGGCCAGCGAGAAGATGCCTATGCTTTCCGCATGATAGACCTTGTTGGCGCGGATTTCCTTGAGCAGGGGTTCCGGATCCTTATAGGTGTAGACGAGCACTTTTTTCGCGGCCTTGGCGGCCTTGTGAAGCTTGCGGGCGCTGGGATTTCCGATTTCGATCCATAGCCGGATCTCCCCGTTGGGCGTGGCCGCGCTGATGCCGGCGGCGTCCGGATCCCCCAGGCCCTCGGGGGCGAATTCCAGGAATTCCTGCTCGTTGAGCACGAAGGCGATCAGGCGTGTGATGAGGTAGGCATACGACTCGGAAGGATGCATCGCCAGGCGCAGGTCCAGGGTTTTGTACACGCCCTGATCGATATCCGAGAGATTGATGTGGAAACGGTAGAGAGTCGTGGATTGTCCCAAGCGGCCGGCCTTTGCGGAAAGGGTAAAGTATAACTTTTCGTACGCCCCCGGGAAATTTCCCGCAGCCTTTCCCATGCCCGGGCGAAAAAAACTATGTTACACCGCCATGCCCGTCCTCTCCGTCCAATCCCTGGGCAAGCGTTATGGAGCCGTCGAAGCGGTGCGGGCCATTTCCTTCCAGGTCCAAGCGAATGAAATCGTGGGGTTGCTGGGACCCAACGGCGCCGGCAAGACCACCACCATCAACATGATCCTGGGCGTGCTGGAACCAACCTCGGGCAGTATCCACATCGAGGGCATCGACCTGCGCGCCCAACGCGTGCGGGCCCTGGAGCGCACCAACTTCGCGGCCGTATACGCGCCCCTGCCCGGCAACCTCACCGTCTACCACAACCTGCGCATCTTCGGCCTAATCTACGGCGTCAAGGATCTGCGCCATCGCATCGAGGAATTGCTGGTCCATTTCGAGCTGGAGAAATTCCGCCGCACCAAGTGCGGAGTCCTGTCTTCCGGCGAGCAGACGCGCGTGGCGCTGGCCAAGGCCATGCTCAACCGTCCCAAGCTGCTGCTGCTGGACGAACCCACCGCTTCGCTCGATCCCGCCATGGCGAGCGATATCCGCAAGCATATCCGCGCATTCGCGGACGGCCGCGCGGGCGGAGTGCTGTGGACATCGCATAACATGTACGAGGTGGAAGAGGTTTGCGATCGCGTCCTGTTCCTCTCCCAGGGCCGCATTCTGTTAGAAGGGGATCCCAAAACCCTGCCTGCCAAGCACGGACAAAAGTCCCTGGAAGACCTGTTCATCGCCGTGGCCCGCGACACGCATGTGGACGGAGGCGCCTGAACCATGTCGCCTGACCGCACCTTCGCCATCGTGCTGCGCCAATATTACCTGATGCGCGGAAGCTTCTCCCGCTTCATCCCGCTGTTCCTGTGGGTGGCCATCGACATGGTGCTGTGGGGGTTCCTTTCGCGTTACCTGGATTCCCTGACCGCCCACGGCATGGGTTTCGTGCCCAAGCTGCTGGGGGCGGTGCTGTTGTGGGATTTCCTTACCCGCGTCATGCAAGGCGTGACCATCGCCTTCCTGGAAGACGTCTGGTCGCGCAACTTCCTGAACTTCTTCGCCACGCCGCTCTCCGTTTCGGAATACGTGGGCGGCTTGGTCATCACCAGCATCCTCACCAGCTCGGTAGGCCTGGCCGTCATGCTGGCATTGGCCACCACCCTGTTCGGCCTGTCCTTCTTCTCCTACGGCCTGGTGTCCATCCCCTTCATCGCCATCCTGTTCCTCACCGGCATATCCTTGGGGGTCCTGGGCTGCGCCATGGTGCTCCGGCTGGGCCCCGCCTCCGAATGGTTCATCTGGCCCATTCCCATCCTCATCTCCCCCTTCGCGGGGGTATTCTACCCCGTTTCCGTGCTGCCCGCCTGGATGCGCGCCGTATCGTACGCGTTACCCCCTTCCTATGTGTTCGAGGGCATGCGCGCCAGCCTTGCTTCGGGGACCGTTTCCGCGGGATCGATGGCCGTCGGCGGAGCGCTGGCCGCGGCCTACCTGGCACTTTCCTGTTGGGTGTTCAAACGCACCTACCGATATGCCATCCGCACCGGCCTCATCGCGCGCTACAGCGCCGAAAGCGTGGCTTAAGGCCGCATGACCCTGTACAACACCCTGAGCGCGGCGCAACGGGCCGGATTGATAGATGAAGCGGGCCAGGAGCGGCTCACGCTGTCTTTCTATAAATACCACCGCCTGGAAAATCCGCAAGCCTTCCGGGACGAACTATACGTCGCCTGGGAAAAGCTGGACGTACTGGGACGTATCTATGTGGCTCGGGAGGGCATCAATGCGCAGCTCTCCGTCCCCGCTCTCCGCTTCGCGGAATTCAAAGCCCATCTGGACGGCTATCCCTTCCTTTTGGGCGTCCGCCTCAACATCGCCGTGGAACAGGACAACAAGTCCTTCCTCAAGCTGACCCTCAAGGTTCGCGATCGCATCGTGGCGGACGGCATCGAGGATCCATCCTTCGACGCCGGCAAGGCGGGCCGGCATTTGCGGGCGCGCGAGTTCAACGATCTGATCGCGGATCCGAAAACCTTGCTGGTGGATATGCGCAACCATTTCGAAAGCGAGATCGGCCATTTCCAGGGCGCCTTCACGCCGGACGTGGACACCTTCCGCGAGTCGCTGGACATCATCGCCGGAGAGCTCAAGGGACATAAGGAGGATGGGAACCTGGTGATGTATTGCACCGGCGGCATCCGCTGTGAAAAGGCCAGCGCCTGGTTCCGGCACCAAGGCTTCCGGTCCGTGGCCCAATTGGAGGGCGGCATCATCGAGTATTTGCGGCAGGTGAAAGCGGAAGGACTGGAGAACAAGTTCCTGGGCAAGAATTTCGTCTTCGACAACCGCATGGCGGAACGGATCTCGCCGCATATCGTCTCCCAATGCCATCTCTGCGGGGAACCCTGCGACACGCATCGCAATTGCCGGAATGAAGCCTGCCATATCCTGCTGATCGAATGCCAAGCCTGCGTGGCGCGGTTGAACGGGTGTTGCTCGGAGGCATGCGTGGAGCGGGCGGCCTTGCCGGCGGGGGAGCGGAAACGGTTGCGGAAGGGAACGGGGGCGCCCAAGAAGTATTTCCGAGGCCGAGGGACTCGGCCCTGAAGCCTATCTGCGGCGGATCATACCGACGCTGAAATTCACGACAAAGGACGGCGAGAACGGTTTTTGCCCTGTGCCGACGTCCGCCCATTCGCATTGGGACCCGCCATAGACGGCCCAGGCCAATCCGATCGGATCTTTTCCGAAGTTTCTCTGATAGCCCGCGCCTCCTCCCAGCCGCCAGGCACTGCCCGTAGCCGGGAATCCGGCACCTGGGGGGAGGTCTCCGGATGAATAGGATGCGAAACCTTCTACGGAATAGCTTGAGTGTTGCCCCCAGGCGCGTCCCAGGGAAGCGAGCATCGTGCCCGTCCACAAGTTGTTCACCTCCGGCGAAGTCACCGCGGAGAAGGAACTTTGGTCTATGTAATTGACGGCCGCATTGATATCCCGGCTCCAGCCTTCGGAGGGTTCGTGGCCCATGGAACCGGTAATCGAGAGGGAGGAAGAGGCGATGCCGTTATGATCGACGGTCCATGCGGGGGCCGCGTACAAAGCGAATCCATTATCTTCTCCCATGTCCCAGGCGAAATGGATGGTGGAACCGAAGAAGTTGATCTCCTGGACTCCATCCGAGCCGGTCAAGTTCCCCCCGGCTACTCCGGCTATTTCCGCCCAAGAGGTCAGACCCGTTACCAGCGAGGTCAAAGCCATAACGGAAGAGGATCGGGCGGATGCGGGATAGGTATGGACATTGGCATAGCCCCCGGTATTTTCCCAATCGATCGAACCGGGCGTTACGGATTGCCAGGGTTGCCCCAGGGTATTGTAATAGAAGGCCGGAACGGGAGCCTCTACAGGAGCTACAGGAGCGGGTTCGGATTGGGCTGTGGATGGGAAAACGGCGAAAGCCGTTGCAAAGGACAGGAAAATCCGGCCGGCGACGCCTGACCCAACGGATAAGACTCGCGCGCATAACCTTCCGGTAACGGCATCCGCTACCCGTGATGCCATACATATGGAATTTCTCATTATTTCCCCAGTTATTCCGGATACTCCAACCGGATCACCCGTCCCTGCGCCTGCAGGTAGAGTATCCCCCGGCGCGGACGCCCGGCCACTATGTATCGTCCCGGCCCGACGCGCCATAATCGCACCCGGCGGCCCCCGGCATCATAAAGGCGCGGATCCGGCCCGCCTGGCTCCCGCGAGAGCACCCGCAATTCCCTGCCGCGCAGCACGGCCTTGAATCCGCCCAAGCGGGCAAGCCCGGAATGCGCCCCCGGAACGGCCGCATCCGCATAGCCATCGGCGGCATCCGCAAAAGGTAACGTGCAAGATACCGTATCCGCGGTGGCGCCCGGCATCCCGCAAATCCAATCGCGCAATCCCCGCACGCCCGCCGAATCCGCCCGGTAGCTGGCCAAAGGCGGCATCTGTTCAGGGCTCAATGCCTCCGGAGTCCCGCGCGAGAGCATCCGCAGCAGCAGATAGGAGCTGTCCGGCCGGCCCGGATAGACGAATTGCGGCGTGATGGAATCGCCCGGCTTGGGCCGCCCTACATAGCCTTCGTAGTTCTCCGGGCTATAAGCGATGGCTTGGGAGGAATCGAAGTAATCGAAATTGATCACGGAGTGGTTCTTGTAGCTATTGCCATGGCATTGCGAACAGTTGGCCGCCAGATAGGATCGGGCGCGCGCCTCCAGACCGGCGGAGGAATCATCCCAGCCATGCCAGCGGAAGGCCGAGGGTTTCCCCTGGATGGGATTGGAGGCCAGCAAGCCTTTCTCGAACAGGTCCTGAAGCTGATTGATGGCGGGGTTTCCCGGGGACGGCCGGTTCAATTGCGGGGTGAGGAATCCCAGCGCGCCGCGGTATTCCGGGACATGGCAGCGGTTGCATTCGATCTGGCTGGGGAAGCGCCAACGCAGGCCCTTGGCTTGCCCGCCCGCGCGCACCGGGATCAGCGCGTCCTCGCCCGTTTTGGGCGGCACCAGATCGGCGTCGCTTTGATCCCGGCGCCAGCGATAGCTGAGGCCGGAAAAATAGGGGTAGCCGTAATGGGTGCGGAAAACCAGGAAGCGGGTTTCGATGCGGATGCGGCTGGAGGAATCGCCCGCGATGGTGTCCAATGCGAAGGTTTTGATGAAGACGGTGCTTTCCGGAAAGACGTACGGCGCGGAATCGCTGGGCGTGATTTTCCGGCCGAAAGGCACGCAGATAAAACGCTCTTTGGCGGCGCCGTCGCTCCAGAACGGGACGTTGACGGAGAATGGGTAGATGGAATCGGAAAGCGAAGCCGGGTCGACCGCAGGCGACGGCGCCCGGACCGCGCTGCCGATAGCGGCCGGGCGGAGGTACAAACCGGTTTCCGAAAGCAACAGGGGCGGGTGCGCGGCGCTATCGTCCATGCGATACCCGGTGACGGCTTCTACCAGGCGCGCATGGGCCGCAAGCGGGCCGAAGAGGGATAGCCCGAGCAGCGCAAGGATAGGCGGGCGCGCGCGCATTGCAGTAACCGCCCTGTTACCCATGCCGGAATCCCGAACCCTGAATCCTGAACCCTATTCGGCCAGGATCCGGAACCGTTCGGTGCCTTGTTCGCCGGAAAGGGCGACCATCAGCAGGCCGCTCCGCGCGTAAGCGGGCAGCAATTCCCGCATGGAATAGGTCCGGGGACCCGAGCCAGTCCGGCTGGCCAATACGCGCCCGCGCATATCCCGGATGGTAAGGGTGTACGCGCCTTCGCGGTTCACCGTCAGGCGCGAGCCATTGGCCCGCGAGGGCTCGCGCTGGGAAGGCTGCCGCACATAATCGGCGCCGGTGGGATGGCAGGCACCCGTGTATTCGATGCGGGCCAGCTTGGTTTCCGCCGTGGTACCGAAATAGGCGGGGCCGTAGTTGAGCACGTAGATGGCCCCATCGGGCGCGAACTGCATGTCCAGGGGACCGGTGATGCCGAAGTTCCTGAACCATTTCAGCGAGTCCAGCAAGCCGTCGCCCGTGGGCTTGACCTTGAAGATCTTCACGCCTTTGAAGCCTCCCCCGGAGGGCTTGGCGATGTTGTCGTTCTGGACCCAATCGGTGATGGACCAGACGCCGTCGAAATGGGGCGGGAACTTGATGGGGGAAGGCGAAGCGGGATCATAATGGTAAAAGGATCCGGTCACGGCCGCCCCGCCGGTGGTGCCGCGCAGGTAGGAGTGCATACCGGGAGTCACGGGCGGCAATCGCTTGGGACCCGTGTTCCACTTGGAATTGTTCACGGGAGCGGTGTTGCTCTCCGTCAATCCGGGATGGGCGGCGCTGAAGGTGGAGGCCCCCGCCCCGGACCACAACTCGTAATAGCCCGTGCCCGGTTCCGTGCCGAAGCCTCCCGCGAAATACGGATAGCCGATGAAGGCGGGACGCGTGAGCAGGAAATGCGCTTCCGAAATCGATGTGGTCACGTTGATGCCGATGCTGCCGAAGGCCACCCAATGCTTGGCGGTATCCACCGCGATATTGTAGGCGTTGCGCGTGCCTTTGACGAACAGCTCGGGCTTGACCCGGGTGGGATCCGCATACTCCCTGCCCAAAGCGGTATCGCCCTTGCCATTGAAATACTTGGACCAGTATTCGCCGAAATTGCCGGCCGGGATGGAATAGCCTTTGACGGAATTGTCCGGATGGATGCGCAGGATGCCTCCGCGCAAATCGTTCATGTTGGCGGAGGAAGCTTCGCTGCTGCCGTTTTCGCTGTTCTCATCGTAGGCATGCGGATAATCGGAAGCGTCGTTGCCGGTGGAAATCCATAGGTCCCCGTTGGAGTCGAAGGCCAAGGCGCCGCCCATATGGGAATTGCTCACCTTGCGGTAGGTGAGGATGGGCTTCTCCGTGGCGGAGGTGATCTGCCCGGCGGTAAGGGTGAAACGGGAAAGATGCAATTGGCCGGCGAGCGCGTAGAACAGCCACAAGTAATTGTTGGTCTTGAAGCCGGGATCCAGGGCGATGCCGGTCATGCCCATCTCGCCGCTGTTGGTCACGTTGATCTGGCCGAGGACGGACAACGTATTGGTAGCGCCGGCGAATTTCTTGACGGTGCCGTTGCGTTGCGTGAAATAGACGTCCACCTTGCCGCCCGGTTGCGCATCGAAAGCCATGTGAATGGGTTCGGAGAGGGAGGGATCGATGGCCAGCGCCTTGGTCTGCGCGCTGGTGGCCTTACCAACCAGGGGCACGTATTTGAACTGGCTTTCCATCACGTCCGGGCAATTGCCGATGCTGAACCTGCCCTGCGCCAGCGCGGAACCCGGTCCCATCATCGCCAGGAAAACGGCCGTTCCCAACGCCGGCCACTGCATCCGCTTGCCGACCCTTCTGCCGTTTATCCGGCGGCCCGCCCGTAGCAGATTACTCGCTTCCCTTGCGTTCATACCCCACCCCCCTGTAGACAAGGGTAAAACTAGGGTAGAAGGCGGGAAAATTCCCAGAAACCGGCTTCGGGGATCGTTACTTGCGGTTACTTCGTATTTCCTATTTCCTGCGCCTCGCAGGGCTTGAGGACTATGAGAATCTGGCGGGTTGGATGCAGCAAACCCGCTGCGACGACGAGGGCCTAAGAGAATTCACCCAAGCCCCGTACTCTACAGAGTACGGATTCTCCCCGCTCCAAAAGCCCTTTAGACATAGCCGCGGTGGCCCCACTTTTTTGGGGATAGATTGTGCGGACGACACTCCATTCTCGGCGGCAAACCGGATTCCGGCCACGGATTCAGAAGAATAGCGTCACAAGTATCACTATGGGGGCGACGATGAGGCATGGCGGTATTCCCGGTTTCGCATTGGCGTGGGCCTTGGCGGTAGGACCTTTGGCAATGGCATCCGTTTCCTACGGGGAAACCGTGGGCCTGTTTTACGATAGCACGGTGGCGCAAGTCGCTTTCGCGGCCGGGGATGTAAAGGCCGCTCTGCAAGCCCGGAGCATAGGCGTGGAATCGTTCGGCCTGGCGCAACTGGGCGCGGCTTACGGCAACAAGAAAATCGTGATCGCCACCGCGGCCGACGCGATGGTGGCCACGCAACTGGCCGCCCAGGGCGGAAACGCGGTGACGGGCCTGGGGGAACAGGCCTACGCCCTGCGCACCACGACGCAAACGCAGGCCGGGTTCTGGGCGCTGGGCGGGGACGCCAACGGCGCCATGTACGGCGGCCTGCAATTGGCGGAGAACATCCGCACGGACGGTTTGTCCGGAAGCTACAATACCCAGGAATCCCCTTACATCAAGAGGCGCGGGATCAAATTCAACATCCCGCTCGATGCGCGCTGCCCCACCTACTACGGGGCCGGCACCGCCGCCAATACCTTTCCGGGAACGGTGATGCAGGACGCCATTCCCCACGTCTGGGACTTCACCTTCTGGTCGGCCTGGTTCGATGAAATGGCGCGCCATCGCTACAACGTGCTTTCCCTGTGGAATCTGCATCCTTTCCCCGCGCTCCTGAACATGCCGGAGTACCCCAACGTGGCGCTCCAGGACGTGAAAGGCTTCAACGGGTTCACCAAGACCATGAGCATCGATGAGAAAATCGTTTTCTGGAAAAAGGTCATGGCTTACGGACGCGACCGGGGTTTCGAGATCTACATCATCGATTGGAGCATCTACACCGACGGGGCCACCGGCAAATACGGAATCGACAACAGCCCCACCAACGCCGCCACCGTCACCTACATGCGCAAGTGCATGACCCAGTTGCTGGAAACCTATCCGGACCTCACCGGGTTCGGCGTCACCTCCGGCGAGAACATGGGAAACCTCTCGTCGGACGGCGAGGAGAAATGGATGTGGTCCACCATCGGCCAGGGCATGTACGACTATGCCAAAGCCCATCCCGAGCGGAAAGTCACCTTCGTGCACCGCTATCACCAGACCGGCGGGCCGGCGGTGGTTTCCAATTTCCAACCGCTCTTCAACCTTCCCAACGTCCGCCTCGACATGTCCTATAAGTATTCCAAGGCCCATATGTATGCCGCCCCGGATCCTACCTGGATAACCACCGTGGACGGGAACATCCCCGCCGATTTGACCAAGGCGGGATTGAAGACCTGGTTGGAGGTCCGCAACGAGGATTTCTTCATGCTGCATTGGGGCGATCCCGCTTTCGCGAAGGCTTACTTGCTCGGCTTCCCGGACAAGGACAAATATATCCAGGGTTTCTTCTATGGGTCCGATGGCTGGGTCAATACGCGCGTATTCGCCAGCAAGGACGCGCTCTTCAAGGGCGATCTGGAGATCCGGCGGACCTGGTACACGCAAATGCTCTGGGGCCGGCTCAGCTACAACCCCAACACCCCGGATGCGGTATTCATAAACAAGATGGCCGGGAAATATCCGGGTATCTCCGCCGCTACCCTCTTTTCCGCCTGGGGCAAAGCCTCGCAGGGCGTGCCCTTGTTCACGGAGATTGTGCAAGGCACCTGGAACCTGGATTACCATTGGTGGCCGGAGGCCTGCCACTCCAGCAGCGGCTTCAAAACCATCGATGAGATGGCCGGCGTCCAGCCCACCAACGGATCGACCATGTGCTCCATCGCCAACACGGCCGCGGGCAAATGCGGCGCCAACGGGCGCACCGGATATAAGGTGGCGGATGAGATCCAGACCGCCTCGCAGGGCGCGCTGGATCTGATTAGCGGGTCGGGAGCGGCGTCCGGCAGCGAATTGCGCATCGACCTCGACAATATCAAGGCCCTGGCCTGGTTGGGACTCTACTACGCCGAGAAACTGCGGGGAGCGGCATACAAGGCCGCGGGCCAAACCGTCACCGCGCGCGACGCCATGGGAAAAGCCGATTGCGATTGGAAGAATTACGCCGCCCTCATGGACGCCATGTACACCGGGATGAAGATGCAACGGGTCAACGATCTGGCCAACTGGCATGCGCAGGATGCGGCGGTGACGGCGGAGTTCACCAAGCTGGGCGGATCGGCGAGCCATGTCTGCCAAATCGTAAGCGGGGTTGCGGCCAACATCGCCGCGGAGAAGCCCATGGGATTGTACTCGCTTGCCCCGGGCTCCCTATCATTCTACCTGCCGCAGGCGGGCGGCTACAGTGTGAGGATCTACTCCGCCGGCGGAAGCAAGCGCTACGACCTGACTGTTGTCCATGCCGCCAAGGGCCCCCAGCGCCTGGGCCTGGACGCGGCCCTGCAACCGGGAGTGTATCTGGTGCAGCTGGCTTCCGGCGGAAAATCGCTTGTCAGGCGCATGCAAGTCCTGGGCGGTTGATCGAACGGCGTCACCGCCCTCCCTCGACAAGCACGTCCAGGATGCCTTGCAGGGGGATGGCGAGCCAACCCGGACGGTTATTCAACTCGTAGGAAACCTCGTACAGGGATTTCTCCAGCAGGAACACCTGGAGCAGTACCGACAGCTCGTTGCGATGCCGGGGGATGAACCCGGCTCCCTCCGCCGCTTTGAGATAGGCGCGCAGGTAGGCGATGGAAACCCAGCGGCACCAGCGGCGTCCCCACTCCAGCAGGCGCGCGCGATCCGCAGCGCGGACCACGCCGGAATCGGCCTGGTCATTCAAGGCCGAGACGCTGGCATAGTGGAACGAGCGTATCATGCCGGCTACGTCCCGCAGCGGCGAACGCTTGCGCCTGCGTTCCGCCAGCGAGCGCATGGGCTCGCCCTCGAAATCCAGGATCATGAAATCCTTGCCCGTGAACAGCACCTGCCCCAAATGGAAATCCCCGTGATGGCGGATGCGCGTGGCGTCGATGGGCGTCCGCTTGAACGTTTCCAGGATGTCCAGCAGCTCCTTCTCATGTTCAAGCAGTCTCTGTGCGGCCTCCGCCGTGTCGGCCGGTAGTTTCCCCAACCGTTGCCGCAGCATCCGGAACACCCCCAAAGCCAGGTTCCGCATGCTCTGGAAGGCCGAGCGCTGGTACATGGCACCGTAGTTTTCCGGCGCGAAACCGGGATCGCCGTGGCTTTGGCCCAAAGCGAGGTGGAGTTCGGCGGTGCGCTTCCCCAGTAGCTCGGCCTTGGCCAGGAATCCCCCCGCCAAGGCCTTGGCGGATTCGGGGATTTCCCCGTCCAAAAGACCGGGGAGCGCTTCCGGTTCCGGGATGGCCACGCCCTGCGCCGCATCGGCCGCGAGCGCGCGCTCGAAGAACTTGCAGACCTCGTCCCGGGTGTAGGACCAAGCGTCCCGCGATTCGGAAACGAATTCCTGCAGGATGCCCAACGTGGCCCAGCCGCCCTCCAGCTTCAGCTCCAGCCAGCCCGCCACCTTGGGAGCATGCGCAAAGGAAGCCTGCTCGGTAAGGAAACGGCTGAGTTCCAAATCGGGATTCATCCCCGCTTCCGGCTTGCGGTAAACCTTCAGGATATACTTGTCGCCGAATACCACCGAAGTGTTGCTCTGTTGTCCATCCATGACCTTCACGGGCAAGGATCCGGAAACGTCCTGCTGCCGGAAAGCCTCGCTGCCGCCGCCTCGCAGCGCGCTTCCGTCCCAATCATCTCCCATGGACCCCGACCCATACATGCGTTGGTACAATGCCCGGCAGAAATCCGGGAATGCCATCGCATCCGCGAGCAGGCCCGTCCTCTCTCCTCCCTCTCCGGCCGCGGCCGACGCGCCGGCCCCGGATATCCACGCGATGCCGGCCGAGGGCGTGCGCGCTAGGACATCCTTCCCTTCCTCGGAGGTCAACGCCGCCACCGGCAGGAAATAGGTTTCCGCATTGCCTTCAGCGTATTCGCAGCGCAGCATCAGCAGCAATGCCTGCCTGCCGGGAATCGGCAATGCCGATGCTCGTTCCACGCGCACCGCTTTCAGGTTCCTGCCCTTGCCCGCATACCAGCGGCAACCCGGCAGATACCCGATGAGGGTTTTTCCAAGCGCGGCGAAAGCATCCGTCCTCCATGTTTCCGGCCGCGACGCATCCCAGTCCGCGCCTTGCAAAACGGGGAGGGGAAGGCGTTCCAAGGCCGGCTTGCCCGGATCGGGATGGAGGGCGGCTGCCAGGGAAAACCAAAGCACCATGTGGGGCCCGGTGGTGAATGGGTACTTGTCGCCTTTCACGGGAGGGAATCCCGTATTGCCGAACAGTTCCAAGGGCACGGCGCCTTCAAAACGGGAAAGATCCAACTCCGTATATTGGGCGAAGCGGGACAGGTTCATCACCACCAGGATCCGCTCGTCCCCGTATTCGCGGATGAAAGCCAGGATGCGGTGGTTGTCCGGTTGCAGGAGCTCGAAGCTGCCGCGTCCGAAAGCGCGGAAGCGTTTGCGCAGAGCGATGAGGCGCTTGTGCCACCATAGCAGGGAATTCGGATTCGCCTGCTGGGTTTCCACGTTCAGGGATTCGAAATGGTATTCCGGATCGACGATGACGGGTAGATACAAGCTTTGGGGGTTCGCCTTGGAGAATCCGGCATTGCGATCCGAACTCCACTGCATCGGGGTGCGCACGCCGTTGCGATCCCCCAGGTGGGTATTGTCGCCCATGCCTATCTCATCGCCGTAATACAGCACGGGCGTGCCGGGCAAAGAGAACAGCAGGCAATTGAGCAGCTCCAGCTTGCGGCGATCGTTTTCCAGCAGGGGCGCCAGGCGTCTCCTTATGCCCATGTTGAGCCGCATGTTGGGCTCCTTGGCGTAGGCCTGGTACATATAGTCGCGCTCCTCGTCGGTCACCATTTCCAGGCTCAGTTCGTCGTGGTTCCGCAGGAACAGCGCCCATTGGCAGCTCTCCGGCAAGGCCGGAGTCTGCGTCAGGATATCCACGATGGGGAACCGGTCCTCCATGTGCAGGGCCAGATACATACGCGGCATCACGGGGAAATGGAAGGCCATATGGCATTTGTCGCCGCCTTCCAGGTAGCGGACGGAATCCTCCGGCCATTGGTTGGCCTCGGCCAGCAGCATCCTTCCGGGATAGGCCGCGTCCACATGACTCCGCAAACGGCGGAGAAAATCGATGGTTTCCGGGAGGTTTTCGCAAGTGGTCCCTTCGCGCTCGAAAAGGTACGGCACGGCATCCAGCCGCAATCCGTCCACCCCCAGCTTCAACCAGAAATCCACGCACGCGAGCAAGGCTTCCTGCACCGCGGGATTATCGAAGTTGAGATCGGGCTGGTGGCTATAGAAGCGATGCCAATAGTAAGCCTCCGCAACGGGATCCCAAGTCCAATTCGATCGCTCGAAATCCTTGAAGATGATGCGCGCGTCCGCATAGCGGGATGGGCTGTCGCTCCACACGTAAAACTCCCGTTGCGGGCTTCCCGCAGGCGCGGCCCGGGCGCGTTGGAACCAGGTATGCGCGTCGGAGGTGTGGTTGAGTACCAGCTCGGTGATCACGCGCAAACCTCTCCGGTGCGCTTCCGCGAGAAACGCCTTGAAGTCCTCGAGGGTGCCCATGTCCGGATGCACCGCCGTATAATGGGAGATGTCGTACCCGTCATCGCGCAAGGGCGAGGGATAGAAAGGAAGCAGCCACAGGGTATCCACGCCCAGCTCTTCCAGGTAGTCGAGCTTTTCCGCCAGGCCCTTGAAATCGCCGATGCCGTCCTGATTGCCGTCGTGGAAGGAACGCACGCGCACTTCATAGATGACGGCGTCCCGGTACCAGAGCGGGTCCCCTGTGACTTGGGTGGCCTGGGGGGCCGGGGTGTCCTGAATCGGCCGGGCGACTTCGTTTGCTTGGATCTTGCGCATCCAACTTGAATTAAAATCCGCGCGCCGGCCTCCATAGTAAAATCGCGGGATTCTTCGCGCCGCTCTTCGCGTCGTTCTTCGGGTAGGAACCCCGGCCCAAAAAAATCGCCGCCCGCTCCCGCGATTGGATATTTTCCTATAAACATTCGGACCCCGGAATTCCGCGAAGGTTTTTAGAATCCCGGGTCCAAGGAGACATTTCCGCCATGATCGAGTCCGATGATAATCTGGGATGCTGGTTCCAGCCGCCCCTCGCCTGCTTTCGCGTGTGGGCGCCGGCCGCCGCCAGGGTGGAATGGATCCGCGCCGCCACGGGCGAGGCGTTGGCCATGCGGCGCGAAGCGGAGGGAACCTGGTTCCTTTCCCGGGAGGATTTCCGCCCCGGAGACGACTATGGGTTCAAGGTGGACGGCGCCGGACCTTTTCCCGATCCGGCTTCCCGTTCCCAGCCGCAAGGCGTGCACGCGTTCTCCCGGGCCGTGGATGTAACCGGACTGCCCTTCCGCCGGCCCAACCCGCCTTTGCCCCCGCGCGCCAACCGGGTTATCTATGAATTGCATATCGGAACCTTCACCCCCCAGGGAACTTTCTCCGCGGCCCGGAACAAGCTGCCCCACCTACGTGACCTGGGTGTTACCCTGATTGAGCTCATGCCCGTGGCCGCCTTCCCGGGGCGCTGGAACTGGGGCTACGACGGAGTCTCCCTGTTCGCCCCCGATCGCTCCTACGGCTCTCCCGAGGATCTCTGCGGCCTCATCGATGCCGCCCATGAACTCGGCCTGGGCGTGCTCCTGGACGTGGTCTATAACCATCTGGGGCCGGACGGCAATTATCTGGCCCGTTTCAGCCGGGATTATTTCAGCGCCGCCGCGCGTACGCCCTGGGGGGAAGGCATGAACCTGAACGGGCCCGGCAGCGATCAGGTGCGCCGGTTTTTCCTGGCCAACGCGCTCCAATGGCTGCGCGACTACCGCTTCGACGGACTGCGCCTGGACGCCACCCACGCTCTCAAGGACGATGCCGGCAACCCTTTCCTGGCGCAATTGTCCGCGGTGGCGCGCGGGCATATTCCTCATCGGGAAGTCCTCCTGTATGCGGAAGATCATCGCAACCCCAATCATTTCTGCTTTCCGCCGGCCAAAGGCGGCTATGCGCTGGACGGAGTCTGGGCCGATGATTGGCACCACCATGTATACCGGCACGTTACCGGGGACGGGGAAGGCTACATCCAGCCTTTCCTGGGCAGCCTGGAACTCATCGCCTATACCTTGCATCAGGGCTGGCATCGCAACGGCACCGGCGAAGGCTATCTGGGCACCGGCAGCGATCCCGTCCCCTTGGCCTACGACAATTTCGTGATCTTCCTGCAGAACCATGACCAGGTCGGCAACCGGCCCATGGGCGAACGGCTCCATCACCGGGTTTCCCGGGAGACCTTCCTCGCCCTCACGGCCCTGCTGCTGCTGGCCCCGGAGACGCCTTTGCTTTTCATGGGGCAGGAATGGGGCGCGGCCACGCCTTTCCAATTCTTCACCGACCATCATCCGGAGCTGGGGCGCAAAGTCACGGAAGGGCGGCGGCGCGAATTCGCGGGCTTCTCCGCGTTCCGCGATCCCGTCCTCCGCGAGCGGATCCCGGATCCGCAGGATGCGGCCACCTGGCAGAGGAGCAAACTGAACTGGCAGGAACCCGCCGAAAGGGAGCCCGCCGCCATCCTGGCGTGGCATCGCTTGCTGTTGCGCCTGCGGCGCGAGCATCCCGCCGCGCAATCCGCCGATCGCGGCGCGGCCACGGTCAGGCATTCCGGCCGAACGGGCATCCTGCTATTCCGCCATGCGGGAGGGAAGGCATTGGCCTGCGTGGTTTGCCTGGCGCCCGGCGGCGGCACCCTGGAACCCGCGTGGAGCGGGCCCGCCATCGGAGCCTGGACCCGCATCGCCAGTTCCGAAGACGAAGCCATGGGCATGGACTCACTCCCCGTCCGGGAACATCTTTTGGGCGCGGGGCGGTTGGCGCTGGAATTCCGGCGCGCCGGAGCCTGGATCGCGGAAGCGCCGTTGCTGGGGCCGGAGGGAGGCGCGCCATGAGCATCCCCTCCTCCACCTACCGCTTGCAAATGCATAAGGATTTCCCTTTCAGCGAGGCAGGGAAAAGAATCGGCTATCTGAAGGATCTGGGCATCGGAGCGGTGTACCTGAGCCCCATATTGCTGGCCAAGCCCGGCAGCACGCACGGTTATGATATTTGTGATCACAATCGCATCAATCCGGAGCTTGGGGGGGAAGAAGGTTTCCTGGCCTATGCCGCGGCGCTCAAGGAAGCCGGTATCGGGTGCCTGCTGGATTTCGTGCCCAACCACATGGGCGCGGATTCGGGGAGCAACCCTTGGTGGTGGGATATCCTGGAGAACGGCCAATCCTCCCCTTACCGCGGATACTTCGATATCGATTGGGATCCGCTGAAACCGGACCTCAAAGGCAAGGTGCTGCTGCCCATCCTGGGCGACCAATACGGCAAGACGCTGGAACGGGGGGAGATCCGCCTGGAATTCGCGGAGGGCGGATTCCGGTTCCGGTACGGGGACAACATCTTCCCCGTGAACCCGGGGATGATCCCGGCCGCGCTGGGGGATCAAAGCGGCCTTCCCATGGGCGACGCGGAACCGGAAGCCATCGAATACCTGAGCATTATGACCGCCTACCGTAACTTGCCGGTTAACCCAGGCGCGGACGGGAAGCTTGTCCAGGAGCGCCACCGCGAAAAGGAAGTTGCGCGCAAACGCCTGGCCGCGTTGGTGGAGGCGTACCCGGTCGTCCGGACCTTTATCGAGGCCAAGGTGGCGGAGGTGAACGGCATTGCCGGCCAAGTCAAGAGCTACGATCGCTTGCATGCTTTGCTGGAGGGGCAATTCTACCGCCTGGCCTATTGGCGCACGGCGGGCCAGGAGATCAACTACCGGCGCTTCTTCGACGTCAACGGGCTCGCGGGCCTGCGCATGGAGAACCCGGAGGTGATGGACGCCACCCATTCCCTGGTGCTGCGGCTCGCGGCCGAGGGCTCCATCCTGGGGCTGCGCATTGACCACGTGGACGGGCTTTACAATCCCGCCGGCTATCTCGCGCGTTTGCGGTCAATGGCGGAAGCCGCCGTTGGTGGGGCCGTGGGCGCGGCCGGGGCGGCTGTCGGCGCGGCCGAAGCTTCCGGCAAGGCCTTTTCCCAAGGCTCCCCATCGCCCTTCTACATCATAGTGGAAAAAATCCTCTGCGGCGAAGAACTGCTGTCGCGGGATTGGCCCGTGCAAGGGACCACCGGCTACGAATTCCTGAGCGACCTGAACGGCCTGTTCGTCGATCCTGCGGGGCTGGCCAAGCTCGGCCGGCTATTCCGCAGCGTCACGGGACGCTCGCAATCCTTTATCCAGGAAGCCCGCCACGGCAAGCGCCTGATCCTGGAAACCTCCATGAGCAGTGAACTCAACGTGCTGGCCAACGGTATCGACAGGCTTTCCGAAGCCGATCGGAATTTCCGCGACTTCACCCTGGAGGCCCTGCGAAATGCCTTGCGGGAGACGGTAGTCTGCCTGCCCATCTACCGCACCTACGAGGACAGCGGGGAGATTTCGGAACGGGATCGGGAAGCCATCGAGGCGGCCCTGCAGGCCGCCGCTTTGGAAAATCCCGCCATGGAGGGTTCCATTTTCGGTTTCCTCCGCACGGTCCTGTTGCCTTCCGGCGGGAATGGCCCGAGCCCGGAAACGCGAACGCCCGAGACCACCTTGAGCGCGGAACAGCGCCTGGATTTCTCCATGAAGCTCCAGCAATTGAGCGGCGCCGTGCAGGCCAAGGGCGTGGAGGATACCGCTTTCTACCGCCATCTCGTTTTGCTTTCCCTCAACGAGGTGGGCGGCGACCCCGGTTCCTCCGGGATTCCCGCCGACGAATTCCACCGGCGCATCCGGATCAGGATGCAGACCTTTCCGCATACCCTGTTGGCCACGGCCACGCACGATACCAAGCGCGGCGAGGATGCGCGCGCGCGCATCAACGTGCTGTCCCAGGTTCCCGACGCGTGGCGCCGGGCGGTGTCCCGCCTGGCCAAGCTGGCGGCCGCAATCCGGCGCGGCCCGGGCGAGGCCGCTCCCTCCGACATCGATGCCTATCTCCTGTTCCAATCCATGATTGGATGCTGGCCGATGGGACCGGACGGCAAACCGCTTCCTGCGGATGCGGCCCTTGCCGATCGCTTGCGGGCCTTCGCGGTAAAGGCGGCCAGAGAAGCCAAGTTGCGCACCAGTTGGATCAATCCCAACGGAAAGTACGAATCGGCCTTGGCGGGATTGGTGGATGAATTGCTCTTGGGCGCCTCCGGTCCCAAGGTCGCCAAAGCCCTGTTCCCGGTTCTGGAAACCTGCGCGCGCGAGGGCGCGTTCCATTCCCTCAACCAGATCGCCTGCAAATGCGCGGCGCCGGGAGTTCCGGACGTATACCAGGGAACCGAAACATGGGATCTTTCCCTGGTCGATCCGGACAATCGCCGCGCGGTCGATTTCGAGGAGCTGGCATCCGGCCTGACGTGGATCCGGAACGCCTTTGCCCCTTCCCCCGCCTTTGGCGATCGCGCCGTCCCCGGCGAAAGCGATCCGGGAGCGGAGGCGCGGCGCGGCCGGATCCTGGACCTGCTCGATCGCTGGCCGGACGGCCGCATCAAGCAATTCGTGCTCTGGCAATGCCTGCAATGGAGGAAAGCCTTCCCGGATCTGTTCTTGGCGGGCGCCTACCATCCCGTGGCCATCCGGGGCGATGGGCCGGCGGCCTTGTCCTGGCTGGCTTTTTATCGGCAGCACGGTGGCCGCAACCTGCTCGTCTGCATCCGTATCCGCTCCCCTTCCGTAACCTTAACGTTACCGGATCCGGTTCCGCCCCTGTCTCTGGCCTATCGGGAAGTCTCCGGAAACGCGGATGGCCTTGCCACAGGTAACGCGGAGGTTAACGGGGGCCGGGCCGAAAGAACCGGAGGAGAGGAATTGGTACTGCCCGGGGAATGGTCCGGCAAGTGGCTGGTGCATGCCTTTACGGGAACGCGTTTCCGGGCAGCCGAGAACGGGGAGGATTGCCGCGTCCCGCTGGCCGCGATCGCGGCGGATTTCCCCACGGCCTGGCTGTGGATGGAATAATCCCCGCTCAGGGGAAATAATCGAAAAGGATTTCCAATTTCCCGCGCGCGAACTCCACCTGCCCCGCACCGATCCAGAAACCCTTTCCCTCCAGGAAGTTCACCGCCACGGGCGTCCGGTAAGGATAAGCCGGAACATCGGCAAGCACCGTGTCCCGGCATTTTCCCGGCATGCTGTCGTCGAACAGGATGAGCAGCGCCGCATCGCCCTGATACACGCCATCGCAATGGATGTCATGCTCATGGAGGAAATACGCCGCGTAGGTCCTCACCCTTTTTTCCGTACGGATCACCACTTGCTCCCCCACGGTAACGGTGGAATCGAAATCCATCCGCAGGGAATTCCCCAAAGGAGTCAACTCGCCCGCATTGTTGCGGGTGCGCAAGACGGCATTCAGGGAGAATAAATCCAAGGTGATGGAGTCGGCCCGCAGCGGATTGCCATCCGGGGCGGAATCGCCCGCGTCCGTGGCGCAGGACCCGCAAAGGGCGGCCAGAGCGACCGATAGAACCATGCCCATGAAGCCGCGTCGGTGAAGCATGAGCCTAACCTTAAGGATGGCGCCGCCTGCAAGGATGGATCCGGCCATGCTTCTGCGGACGGCATGTCGTTCGGAAACGGTCATGTAGGATTCCCGGCTGACCCGATTCCAAGGGCCGGGATAAATAGTACATCTCCCGGGGTAGCTTCGCCTTGCCGTGTCTTCCGCCGGTCGGCGCCATCGGCTTTTGTCTACGCTGGCAAAATGCCAACGGAATCCCGGATGGGCATGGTTTCGATTAAGCCTATTGGGCTTAAACTGCGAAGTAACATCTCTGCCGTTCGACCCATTTTTGGCGGTTCCTCTTTTTCTGGTCCCGTCCGGGGTCGCAGGCGGAAGCTCTAAGTCTACGTCGAAGCCTTTGTTGAACATGCAGGGGGGCGATCAGACTTCCCTCGCTTTGTAAACTTCAACCCCGGGGTATTTCGATGCCGTTAGTCAGAGGCAAAATGGATAGAGGATGGAAGCGGGCGGCCATAAGCGTCGCGGCGTTGTTTTCGCTCGCCCCGGAATCGCGAGCCTATGAATTTTCCGGAAAGGTTTTCGACAAGTTCGCGGCGCCGATCGTTGCGGCCCAGGTATGCCTCACTCCTCCCGGCGAGGGCTGCGTGGCGACGGGAATGGACGGCTCCTATAAACTCACCGAAGCCACGGTTTCGGCATTCCCCGCCTCCTATGCGTCCTCGCGAACATCCCCGGTTTTACGCGGCGGAAAGCTGATCCTATCGGCGCCGGAAGGCACTATGGCCACACGGGAGTGGTTCAGGATCGGCGGCGATCTCGCGGAGGGACCCAAGCGGATATCCGCCAACGGGGAAATCGACCCGGGCCTGCCGGCATCATTGGGAGCGGGCATGGGCATCCTGCGCATTCGCGCCCCGGGATTCTCGCGGGCTTGGATGGTGATGAGCGCAGGGGAGGCATTTTCCCTGAAGCCCTTGGATCCGCCCCGGCGCGAGGCGGCAGGTCTGGGGAAGAGCGCGGCCGACCCGGCCGGCATCGCGGTCTCCCGCCAGGGTTACCGCCCGGTTACCCTATCCCCGACCCTCGCGGACCGCATCGGCTTGGCCGTGTACCTGGCATCGGTCGGAGACTCCATCCTCTTCGACGGCGCTACCCTGAAGGGTTGGAGCGCGAATCCCGCCATCTGGTCCATCAAGGACGATGCCATCGACGGCAAGGCGACCAACGGAGGCCAATTGGCCATTTCCAAGGACGACTTCGGCAGCTTCCGGCTGGTGGTCTCATCCCGCCTCCCTTCCAAGTCCCAGCATCTGGGAATCTGCTTCTGGGGCAGCCGCCCCACCAAGGTCAACGATTGGGGATACGGAAACTGCATCGACGTCATGCCCCCGCATAATTGGATGTGGGACTATTCGGCCGGCGGACTCAACGCCGGGCTTCCGGAACCGAAGCCGAGTTTCCCCGATGACGTTTGGAACCATGCCGAAATCCTCGCGGATATCGGAAAAGGAACCATCCGCATGGCAGTCAATGGCGTAGCCGTGGTCAATTACACCGATAAGAATCCGGCCCGTCTGAAACGCGGGCCCATCGGGTTGCAAATCCACGCCGGCGCGTCCGAGGTGCAATACAAGGATTTGGTAGTACTGACGGCGCCCCAGGCCGACACCTTGTTCACCCTGAAGAAGTGAACTCAGTCGGCCCGGGATAAACAGCCCAGCGCCCCGGCCAAGAGGAGGATCGTTCTATTGCGGCGCCAAATAGCCGAACACTCCGTGGCTTTCCTCGTCCGGACCGGCCGTGAAAAAAAGCTTCCTGGTAGTGCCGCCATAAACGGCAACGCTGGAATAGTATAAGCCCCACAATCCCTGGTTGCCGATGGCGCGGCCCCCCGCGTCCTGCACTTGGCCAAGCAATTTCCCCTGCCCATCATAAACGTGAATAAGGCCGTCCCCGAAATTGCCCACGAAGATTCCGTCCAGGAACGGGCCGAACATGCCGGGAATGGAAACCATCGCCCATGGGGAATTGAGTTCTCCGCCCGAAAGAAAGCGCCTGATCAGCGTTCCGTCGGTTTTGAACTCGTTGATGAAACCGTTTCCCGCCCCAGCCTGATCGTCATGGTTATCGGGGGGATTGAGTTTCGCATAAGCGACGAAAAGGTTCGCTCCGATGGAGGCGATGTTGAAAGGACCATAATCCGCCGGCAAAGTCGAATCGCGGAAAGCCTTGGTAAGGTCACGGTGGAAGCTTGCGTCGAAAACGTCCACGGCGCGGCCTTTGAAATTGGCTGCGTAGAGGAAATTCTTCCCGTTATCGGCGGCCAAGGCCAAGCCCTTATATACGGCGTCGGAGTCGGAACGGTCCACGACGATTTTCGCCGCGGCCCCGGTATTCCACGCCGATAGGGATCCATCTTCTCCGGCGAAAATGAAAAGCGCCTTGCCGCTCCCATCCGGCATTTGAAAATCGGAAGTGGCGTTGAAAACGGCGCCCGTAGGCGATCCGACGGAATCCTTGCCCGCGGGTATGGAAACCGGGGCCCCTTGCGTGTTTCCGTTAAGGTCGTACAAGGTGGATTTTCCGGAATGATTGTCGGATATCCAGAAAGTTCCTCCGGAGCCTACCGCGATTCCCCAAGCGTTGAGAAGATCCGGGTCCAGGTTCTTGGCGGAAAAGCCGGCCGTGTCCGATACCAGATTGACCTGTTGGAAACCATTGGAGGTTTTGGAATTATCGGTGCTCATGCAACCGGAAACCATGAGAACGGAAGCGCCGAACAACCCGCGCATGAACAATGATCCATCCGCCTTTTTAGAGAGCATGTTTTTCTCCTGTTGGGAAGGGAATGCCCCTTCTTGATGGCTTAAAAATTCCTTTCGCGGCGGGGATGTCCTATCGGGCGGGACTCACTATCCGTATACTTTTGTAAACGCCAATGCAAGGCGGCGTCTTGCCGGGAGCAGGTGCGGGACTTATCCTTTTGGAGTCTCCGTCTTCGAGGCCGATATCTACTCATCCTCCGAACCCAACGTATTCCATTACACGAATTACAGAACCTTTCTAAAGGATTTCTACGAGTATCAAAAAAGCCGGCAAGTCATTTTTTCCTATCGGTTTTTCGCAAAGAAAGCCGGATTGAAAAGCGCGAGCCATTTGAAGATGGTGATTGACGGCAAACGTAATTTGAGCCAAAAAACAATTTCCCGCTTTCTGGTGGGTTTGGAGCTCAAGGGACAGAAGGCCGAATTCTTCGGAAACCTGGTATTCTTCAACCAGTCCTCCGCAACCGTGGAGCGAAACGGATACTATCAAAAAATCCTGAAGGTAAGGACCCGTTTAGGCCTCCGCAAAATGGATGAAGCGCAATTGCAGCTTTTCTCTGACTGGCGGAATATCGTAATCCGTGAACTGACCGCCTTGAAAACCTTCCGGCCCAATGCCGATTGGATAGGCTCCAAATTGGGAATCCCTTTCACGGCCCAGGAAGCCAAGGAATCTTTGCATCTGTTGTGCTCCCTCGGGCTTTTGAAAAGGACCGCGAACGGATACATTCAGGCTGACGTGATCATCACCACGGCCGATGAGGTTCGCTCGCATCTTGTCAAGAATTACCATCGCCAACTGATGCAGAAGGGGATGGAGGCTTTGGACAAGGAGCCTTCCCATCGCAGGGATATTTCCTCTTTGACCCTGGCGATCCACAAAAAGGATTTTCCCAAGATCAAAGAACAGATCCAATTGATGCGGAAGGAATTGTTGAACTTCACCACGGACTCGGGAAACGCGGAGGATATCGTCCAGGTCAACATCCAGCTGTTCCCTTTGATTTCCGAAAATGGGTAAAATCACCGTGCACGTGGCCAGGGCCTTCCTGATTCTCCTACTGGGGACGCAGGGATGCAGGGATATGAACCTGGCCAGCACCGAAGTGGGCAACCCGGAAATAGTCGCTTCCATCCGCATTCGCACGGTGTCCGCGGATACCCAAAGCATTGCCTACAACATGGCCCTTCGCGTCATGAACGTGCATTATCGGGGCCGCGGTGAATTGGAAGAAACGCTGTGGGAATATCCCAATGGTCGCCAAGTGGATATCGCCAAGACGGCGGATACCTCTTCCTTGCCGCAGATTTTAATCCGATCTTCGAATTGGATAGGCGCGGATATGCTGCTCTATCCCCCGGAAGGTTCCTTCGCCCTTCCCGAATCCTCCGTCATTCCGTTGCCCGACAATCCGCGTTATATCCAAACGGCGAAAAATATCGGCGGAATACCCACCCGGTTCCAAATCGAATTCCCGCCGGATTTGAAATTCCGTCTTTTTTTCGACAGCGCAACCGTGCAGCCTTGGTGTTCCACGGGCCGCGTTTCCCTGGATGTCATCTTCGATTTGAACCGTTGGCTGGCCGGAATCGGCGACGGAGTTCTGCGGACCCGATACGATAGCCAGGGTAACCCCTATGTTATCGTTGATGAATCGGAAAACCAAATGGCCTATTTACGCCTGAAGGCGTTGCTGCCGGCTTGTTTCCAAGCCGATAGTTTGGCTGTTTTCTGATTTCATTGGGCCATATTGCTTCCCATCTGCAATTGCAGGGCTACGAAGTGAGAGTGGCCAAGGGTGCCCGGGGAACCTGGATCCGTTCGCAACCCGCTTTCAAAAGAATTGAATTCGATTTGGCGGCGGAAGTACGAAATGATTTGAGTAAATTACGAAAGCGTAACGGATTGAGAGGATGTATATGAAAGCGGTGATTTAGGTCAAGAAACAATCGCCGGATAAACTGGATCCCCCGTTTAGGTAACACCATGGTTACTCCAGAATCGGATCCATGGCGCGGCATCGGGTATCAAGAAGGGGCTCTTTATCTTACGAGTTACATCAATTAGGCTGGGTATCTATCAGTTGGGAGATTTTCCCCAGGATGTCCTCCCTGTTGAAGGGCTTTTGGATAAACGCCGTATCCCTGTCTTCCAGGACGCCGATGGAGATTATGTCCTGGGTATAACCGGAGACGAAGAGGACTTTGAGGCCGGGATGGATGGATTTCAACTCCTCGGCCAGCTTGCCGCCATTCATGCCGGGCATCACGACATCCGTCAACAGCACGTTCAATTTTTCCGCATGCCTTCCTGTCTCCAGGGCGAGTGCGCCGTCCGGAGCTTCCAGAACATTGTACCCATCCCGCCTTAAGGTAGCCGCCAGGAACTTTCTAACCGCGCCCTCGTCTTCGGCCAGAAGGATGGTGCCTTTGGAGGGACGGGGCGAACCGCCCGACCTCAGACCGGAATCGCCCTTCTTATCCTTGGAATCCACCAGGGGAAAGAAGACGCTGAACGTCGTCCCCGTCCCAAGTTCGCTTTCAAAGGTGATGCCGCCTCCGCTTTGCTTGACGATGCCGAACACGCTCGATAGCCCCAGGCCCGTTCCCTGGCCGACCGCCTTGGTCGTGAAGAAGGGTTCGAATATGCGAGCCTTCACTTCCGGACTCATGCCCGTTCCCGTATCCCGGACGCTAAGCATGACAAAGGGCCCTGGCGGGGCTTCGAAATGATGCGCCTCGAAATTGGCGTCCATGAAAACGTTGGCGGTTTCCAGGGAGAGAGTCCCGCCCCCGGGCATGGCGTCCCGGGCATTGATGGCCAAGTTCACGATGATCTGCTGGATCTGGGTGGGATCCACCCGGACGGTTCCCAGATTCGGATGGAGGGTCGTGCGGATGGTGATGTCCTCCCCGATGATCCGCCTCAACATCCTGTT
Organism: Fibrobacteria bacterium; assembly: GCA_025360005.1. Taxonomy (GTDB): domain Bacteria; phylum Fibrobacterota; class Fibrobacteria; order UBA11236; family UBA11236; genus Chersky-265. The sequence continues at coordinate 24,990 of JANYDA010000063.1, read as the reverse complement.
CATGTCCGTGACGACTTCATTCAGGTTCGTGAGTTTTGGGGACAGTATTTGCTTCCGGCTGTAAGCGAGAAGCTGTTGGGTAAGGGCCGCAGCCCGCTCTCCGGACTTCCGGACCTCCGCCAGGTAGTCCGCAACCTCGCCTTCTTTCCCTACCTCGGCCAGGGCCATGTCGGTGAATCCGTTGATGGAGGTGAGAAGGTTATTGAAATCGTGGGCGATGCCCCCTGCCAGGCGGCCGATGGCCTCCATCTTCTGGCTCTGCCTGAGCTGTTCCTCGGTGTTCTTGATGCCCGTGATGTCCCGGGCGATCTTCGAGGCCCCCACGATGATTCCGGACGAGTCCATAATGGGCGAAACGGTGAGGGAGATCTGAATGAGCTTTCCGTCCTTCCTCTGGCGGATGGTCTCATAATGATTTATGGTTTCGCCGTTCCGGATACGGCCGAGTATGATTCCCTCCTCGTCCTGGAGATGGGAAGGGATAAGCAGGGTAATGGATTTCCCGATCATCTCCTCGGCCGGATAACCGAAAATGGCCTCCGCGGCCTTGTTCCAGCTCGTGACAGTGGAATTGAGATCCTTGATGATGATAGCGTCGCTGGAGGTGCGGATAATAGCCGTATATTTCTGGGATTCCTTCTCATGCAGTCGCCTCTGTTTGAGCTCTTCTTGCAGGGCGGTCTGGAGTTTCGCATTGTCGATGGCGACGGCCGCTTGAGAAGCCAGATTGGTAATGAGGTGCTCCGTCCTTTCCTTGAAGACGCCCGGCTGCGGATGCCCGTAGATAAGGGCGCCCAGCACCGCGCCGGTGCGCGAAATGACGGACACGGCCAAATAACTGCGGACCGGAAGGTGCCCTTTCGGCATGCCATGGTGAGGACCCATTTTACCGAATTCCGGAGCCAGGGTGACGTCATCGTAACGGACCGGTCCGCGTCCCTCCAAGGTAGGACCGAAAATCCCCGTCTTGCGCGGTGAGGGGAATCCTGCAAAAGCCTCCCGGGGAGCACCGGACAAGGTGTAGAGCGACAAGACCTCACCCTCGGCATTGACCGCGTTGTAGAAGAAGGCACCGAACGCGGCACGGGTGATTTCCCGGCCTCCGTCCGTCACCAGCTGTAAAATCTTATCCAGGTCATGCTCCGCCACCAGGCTGGCCCCGGTCCTGTTCAGGACCTCGAGGGCGGCATGCAACTGTCGGGATTCTATAAGGCCGGCCTCCGCCTCCAGGGTCTGCGCCTGCAGCATGACGGCGTTCTGCTGCAGAAGGGCCATGGCCCGCAGTTTTTCCCCTTCTGACATATCCGGGGAGGAAAGCGCTTCCGAGGGCAGGATATGGGCATGGCGATCGCACATCTTTAGGAATTGTCCCAGGGTGGAGGGGTCCTTGAAGCCTTGCAGGGGATAAGCGCAAAGAAGCCGGATGGATTTTTCGGCGAGGATATTTTCCCAGAGTCCCTCGAGCTCCACGGCTGCGTCCGCCTCGCCACTCGCCCAGAGCAAGGCCACCATCTCGCCGAAGGCTCGCAGGGGCTTGTCCAGGGCCAAAGCCTGAGTGAGAATCGATTGTAGCGCTTTCCGGAAGAGGGCCTCATCCGGGGCGGCCCCGATCATAAAAGCCGCCAGGGTATCGGCCGCATCTTTCAAGATCAATCGGGATTCTGCAACCTGCGCTTCCACATTCAACCCGATCTTCGCCAGCTCTTCCAGAAGCGCGGCCCCATGTGCGGACGTGGCAATGACCAGGCAGGTCTCTCCGGAGGTTAACCCGGAGGAAACGTACCGGGAAAGCTGGGAAATCAGGAACTCGTCCTTTTCATAGAACTGGACGGAGTGGCTCGATTCGGTAAGCCCGTTTTGGGGAAGAATGGGATTCCGAAGTTGTCCTTTATACCCTTTAATATCCATTAGGGGAAAGACGACTTTATGGGAATCCGGATAAACTCTGTCAATAAGGGCGGGAGCTGAATTATCAAAATTTTATTGTCCCATGGTTGCACAAAGACAGTATCACCAAGGGAAGCATACGCAACCTTGGGAAATCCTCTGATGGGCATTCGCCCTCATAAATTTTTTCAATAGTCCATAGCCGTCCATAAATATGTCCCCTTACCCGGTGACTTTTGGATCTCTAGGCCATGCACTAAGTTGAATAAATAATGCTTTCGGCCTGACGCAAGTTTTTTCCGGAGCTAAGCATTTCATGCCGAACACCTGCCGGCTTGTCATCACCGTGGGAATCCCGCCGGGGCTTGTAAAGCCTTGGCAAAAGAAATCCGTACTGTTCCGGAAGACATATCGGGCGGGCGGCGTATCATCGCTTTCGGAATGCTGCTGATGCGGGATGGGGGTGCCGGAACGGGTGGACTGGTCCGGAAAATGGCGGTGTTGGGCTATGAAAGAAGAGTTAAACAACCGGGAGTTCCCATGGTCCATCTCGCCCGACAACGGGTCCAAGACCATCGCCTTCGACATCACTTCCCATAACGCCTTCGTCACCGGCGCCAATAGCGGATCCATCATCGTCATCGGCGCCCCCGGTTCCGCCGCACTCGGCTCCGTGCCGCGCAAAAGCCGGGAAGGACGCAATGGGCTCAAGGTTTCCTCATTTCTGGTGGGGTATGGATCCGCCTCGAATGGGAAGGAACCTATTCCCCTCTTCAATCTGCGTGGCCGGCGGATGGGATTCTTCGAGACAGGCAAGTAATGAAGGGATTGGCCGACGCATTACTTTTCAACACCGAATGTTAAGGGCGCGATTCACGATATTCTTCCAGCGTTTGCCTTTTTATCCAATCGATGTCCACCGTGGTCGGCAGGCAGGCATCCTCCACCTCCCCCAGCCATTGGAGGATGCCGGGCACGGCCGCCTCCCCCGCGTAATAATTGATCCGGATCTGCAACGGCACATGGGGGACATAACTGGTGTCGGTATGCATGCGTCGGCCGTCCGCGAACCAGCTGACGCTGTCCGGAGTCCAGAGAATTCCATATTCATGGAAGGCCGCTCCGGCGTCGAAGGGAAGCGCCAGGGTCTTACTGGACGATTTCCAGGTTCTGCCCCCGTCCTGGAAGTCGTGATTGGTGCATTGCATGGCGGCCCGGTTGGCTCCCAGGAACTCGATGTCGATTTCCTTATGCTCCCAGTCCAGGGCGGTCCATTGGTTCATGAGGAAGAAGGCGCTTACGGTGCCCTTGCAGAGATTCGATTTCATGCGGACGGAATAGTACCCGTACAGGTAAAACCGCGTGTCGGCGATTTCGCCTCCGTTGTATTTCTTGGGAAGGGTAGGGTCCAGGTTAACCTCCGTTTTCAGGGAAGCCAGCGAGCTATCTACCCGAACGTTTTCCTTCCTCATATTGCAGCCGTTGCCGTCAAACGTATACAATTGGTACCCCCACTTTCCCGGATCCAGCGTGTCGAAGGATTCGTAATAGGAAACCGGGATCGGTTTGGGGCCCGCATCGGAGGTTCCCGGAGCTATGGAAGGGTTCTCGCCGGAACATTGCATGATCAGCAGCATCAGGCCCGGGCGCATAATCCAGAACAGGCTGGAAAAAAGAATCGCGCGGGGAGCCGGGCGGGAAAGAGGACGCAAAGCGGAACGGAACATCTTATCCCTTCGACGATTTTCACCGGGTGGATTGCGGAACAGGACGGTTTCATTAGTGGAAAAGTCCCATACCCGGGTTCAGGCGGGGCCAAGGAAGGAAAGAAGCGGTTATTCAATGCTTCAGGAAGGCATTGGCCCGCTACCAGCTTTGCCGCCCCGATCATTTGTTCTACAGTATAAAGATCCTTCCCCGCCCCTCATCCGGCAAGCCGAAGAGGCCGGCGCCCTCCATCAAATCAAGCAAGCGCAAGATTGGCTCCGGACCGCAATTCCCTTCCAGAAGCAGCGGCCAAGGTGGAGGGAAGCGCCGATTCCACCCGTCATGCCCAGGTTACCCTGGCCGCGCCCGGATGGGACGTCCGGGAGATCTACGTAAACGGGTTCCGGCTTACGGCGGACAAAGGATATCGGGCCGTGCAGGCCGGGATCCTGCTGGCTGCCGGTTTACTGAAACCGGGCCCAACCGGGTGATCTTCCGTTTCTTCCGCCGGGGGCGCGCGGATCCGGGGTCCTGCCGGTAACCCGGCTTCGCCTTCACGGCTCCTACCCATGGGTAGACGGCCCCGGTAGCTTCCGCTGCTGGGTATCCTAGCTGTTACCCTGTTCCTGATCGGCTGCCAGGCGCCCGACCAGGGTGGACCGGGCAAGGATGCGTATGCCTTGTTCCAGCCAACGGTCACGGTTGTTGAGGGCCCGAATTCCTGTGGTCTGCCCATGGAGTCGCTGCTGGCGGGCCTGGCGGATGCGAAGGCCGCCGAGTACGGAGCAGACTTCCTTTTGGTCGATCGAGACACGGCCACCTTGCTTCTTTGCACCGGCAGTAAACCGCCGGAGGCATTCGTTTTCGTTACTGTTCAGCCCGCAAATCCTGCTCGCAAAAAACGCCAAGCCGTGAAAAAGTGTTGCCGGGCGGGTGAACGGAGAAACTCCGGCTCCACCCGATTTGGACTCCTTTCCAATGATCCGAATGGAAGCATAGAGTCGTGACGGAAAAAATGTTTCGACAGCTTGCCGCCTCAAATTACATTCGGCCCCGTATTCCGGGAACCCCGATTCCCAAACCCACATTCTTCAGGAGTTGCACGGATGACCCGGTTTCCTATGTTCCGAAACGTTCTTTCCCGCCAAGGCCTAGGCCGATGGATCCTCGCCGGCATGAGCCCTTGGTTGCTGGCGGCTTGCATGGAATCTTCCAATCCCGTCAAGAGCCACCCGGATCAGTTGACCTTGGCCGTTGGCCTGGCGACGGTGCCGGCCTCGTTTTCGGATGTCACGGTGGCGGGAGGCCTTACCAACCCCACTTTGATGGCCATCGCCCCGGACGGGAGGATTTTCGTAAGCGAGCAGGCCGGCCGGGTCCGCGTGATCAAGAACGGGTCCTTGCTGGGTACGCCGTTCGTGACCCTGAATGTGAACTCCAGCTGGGAGCGCGGCGCCCTGGGCATCGCTTTCGATCCGGCCTTTTCTTCCAACCATTTCGTCTACGTATACTACACGTCCAGCTCCGGACCGCATAACCGCGTGAGTCGTTTCACCGCCAATGGGGACGTGGCCTCCGGCGGGGAAACGGTGCTCCTGGATCTGCCTACCCTCAGCAGCGCCACCAATCACAACAGCGGCTCCCTCCACTTCGGCGAGGATGGCAAGCTGTACATCTCGGTGGGGGAAAATGCCAATGGGGCCAATGCCCAAAGCCTGAACACTCCCTTGGGCAAGTTGCTGCGCATCAATGCGGATGGAACCATTCCCAGCGATAACCCCTTTTATGGAAGCACCTCGGGCAACAACCGCGCGATCTGGGCCATGGGCCTGCGCAATCCCTATACTTTCGCCTTCCAACCGGGAACGGGCAGGCTGTTCATCAACGATGTGGGCCAGAGCACCTGGGAAGAGATCAATGACGGTGCCAAGGGCGCCAACTACGGTTGGCCGACCACGGAAGGCGTCACCTCGGACAGCCGGTTCAAATCCCCCTTCTACACTTACAACCATAGCTCGGGATGCGCCATCACGGGAGGAGATTTCTACAATCCGACCAACACCCGCTTTCCCTCCGATTATGTCGGGGATTATTTCTTTGGGGATTATTGCGGCGGCTGGATCAAGCGGCTGGACGTGGGTTCCAAGACGGTTTCCAATTTCGCCAGCGGTATCAGCAGCCTCACGGACATCGTGGTGGGAGATGACGGAGCCCTCTATTACGTGGAGCGTGGCTCCGGATCGGTGCGGAAAATCTCTTACACAAACAGTTCCGCTCCGGTGATCTCCCAGCAGCCCGCCAGCCAAACCGTGCCCGTGGGCGACAGCGCCACCTTCACGGTGGCCGCATCCGGAGCGACGCCATTCAGCTATGGGTGGCAACGGAACGGAATCGATATCAGCGGGGCCACTTCGCCTTCCTATACCCTCGGCAACGTGCAGGTCTCCGATAACGGGGCCAAATTCCGATGCATCGTAAGCAATGCCAGCGGCAGCGCCACCAGCAATGAGGCTACCCTGACCGTGATCGCCGATATGCCCCCTGCGGCGAACATCACCAGTCCGGCCGCGGGAGCCACCTTCAAGGGCGGCCAGGTCATCGGGTTCGCGGGTAGCGGTACGGATCCGGAAGACGGGACCTTGCCGGCCTCGGCCTTTACTTGGGAAGTGAGGCTCTGGCATAACGATGGCAACCTTCACTCGCATCCTATCTATGGCCCCGTAAGCGGAAGCAAATCCGGTTCCATCACCATTCCCACCCAAGGGGAAACGTCCCCGAACATCTGGTACCGCTTCTACCTTACGGTGAAGGACAGCAAGGGGCTCATCGCCCGCGATTCGGTGGACGTCCTTCCCGTGAAGGTTTCCATCACCTTGGCGGCCAATCCCACCGGTTTGCAAGTGACCTTGGACGGAATGGCGCAAGCCACCCCGTTCACTTTCACCGGCGTGGTGGGGATAACCCGGACCTTGGGCGTGGTTTCGCCGCAATCATCCGGAGGCGAAACGTGGACATTCCAATCCTGGTCCGACGGCATGGCCGCCACGCATGACATCTCCACCCCCGGCGCCAATGCCACCTTCACGGCCACCTATGGATCCGGCTCCGCCGTCACCTTGGAAACGGAAAATCTGGCCACGACCGCGAACGTTTCCACCGTGATCGAATCGGACGCGCGCTTCAGCAATGGGAAAGCGATCAAGGTATTCGGAACCGCCGTCGGCAATTATTGCGAATGGACCTTGCCCAATGTGACCGCGGGCACCTATAATGTGACCTTCTATTACAAACGCCTCAACACCCGCGCCGTGGTGCAATCCAGTATCGATGGAAGCAACCAAGGCGGCACTGTGGATATGTATGGCGCGACCGAGGCCTGGCAGGTCCCGGCCAATCTGGGCTCAATGACCTTCTCGACCACGGGCAACCGGGTGCTGCGCCTCACTGTGACTGGCAAGAACGGGGCCAGTTCCGGCTATTCCATGCACATCGACAAAATCGTGCTGACCAAGCAATAGCGGACGGGCCGCGCGATGGCGGTATGCCGGGGTCAGGCTTGCCGCCTATCATTGGTAGGCAAGCCCGACCCCGGAGGACGCGCTCGCCGGCGCGGGCTTCGGCCAGGTAGAGGCCTAGTGGGACCTTCCACCCGTTGGCTCCGGTCCCATCCCATCGCAGCGTCCTGCCCATCGATCCAGCGGGGCCGGTCGTGTTTCAGAAAGCGCGATACTTAAAAACTAAGCCAACTGTATGGCCTAATGTTAAAAGCTAGTTTTTGCGATTTTGAACCGCACCGGTTTTACCGGAGGCTGGTTTGCTTGAGTCCAGCCACCTCGGCTGGGTTCTCAAAGATTTGAATAATACATCTCTTCCAATTCTCTGGGCGGGATGTCGCCGATGGGTTCGAGCAACCGCCGGTTATTGAACCAATCAACCCACTCCAGGGTCGCGAATTCCACTGTCTCCAGATTGCACCAGGGACCGCGCCGACGAATGACTTCGGTCTTAAACAGGCCAATGATGGATTCCGCCATTGCGTTGTCATACGAGTCGCCCGTGGTCCCGACAGAGGCCTGGATTCCAGACTCACCCAACCTCTCAGTGTAACGGATCGACAAATATTGCCGCCTCGATCGCTGTGGTGCACAAGGCCTTCCTTGTCGGTCCTTTCGTGAAACGCCTGCTCCAAAGCATCCAACACAAGATCCGTTTTCATTGATCCCGCCGCTCGCCAAACGACGATCTTCCGAGCGAAGGCATCAATTACGAAGGCGACGAAGACAAAGCCATTCCAGGTTGCCACGAAAGTAAAGTCGGCCACCCAGAGCTGGTTGGGGCGGCTGGCCCTGAACTTCCGATCCACCAGGTCCGGCGGCCGAGGATTCGAACCATCAGAAACCGTGGTGAAACATTTCTTGCCCCGAACCGCGCCCTTCAGGCTCAATACACGCATCAACAGCGCCACGGTGCAGCGGGCTGCGGACGTGCCTTCACGTTCCAATTGGATCCACACTTTGTGCACGCCGTAAACCGCGAAGTTCTCGTTCCATATACGCTGAATCTTTCCTTCAGCCGCATATCGAGCTTTTTTCGCTCCGGCAGGCGTGTAAAGTCCCGTTGCCGGGCCTTCTGCTCGTAGTATGTCGCCGGGGCGATCGGCAAGCTTTTGCAGATCGCTCGACCCCGAATTTCCCCTTGTGGGAATCGATGAAGGAAACCATTACTTCAGTTTGCGGTCGAGCTCCGCCTGTGCGAAAAAAGCAGATGCCAGGCGCAGGATCTCGTTGGCCCGCTTCAATTCGCGAACTTCCCGCTCCAATACCTTGATCTGCTCTTTCTCATCCGTGGTCGGGCCAGGGCCCTTGCCCTTGTCCCGTTCACCCTGTCGAATCCAGGCGCGAGGCGACTCTGGAGTACAGCCTATTTTTGTGGCGATTGAAACGATCGCCGCCCACTCAGACTCGTACTGGGATCGGTGTTCTCCGACCATCCGAACTGCCCGCTCTTTGACCTCTGATGAATATCGTTTTGTCGGCATCATTACCTCGTCCTCTCAAGATAAAATGCCTCCAGAGTTTCCGGTGCGGTTCAAACTCGCTGAGAAGATGGGAGTTAACCAGGGGTTCATTTCCCATTACGAAGGGAACTCCGAAGGGCCGACGCCGGATCTCCTCAAGCGCTTCGCCGCCGCCCTGGGCGTGTCGGTCAAAGTGCTGCTCGGCGATGTCCAGGTCGAAGGAAGCGGCCCCCTGCCGCCCAAGTCCATCCAAAAGCGCTTGCCCATGATCTCGAAGCTCCCGCAGAAGGATCAGCAGACCCTGGCCCGCATCATCGACAGCTTGGCTAGCCAGGACGGGATCAAGACGCCCCGATGAAGGAACGCAAGCGGGGCCCGCCGAGGCAGGATATACCGAGGAGACGGAGATTTTCCTGGTCATGGGATCACGGGATAAACAAGCGCGAGGATTCACCGACACGAAACGCGCGTTCACCTTCGCCTTCACCTTCGCCTTCACGACCAAGGAAAAGGCCGAGGCATTTTTGACGGAGGCGCGAGTGGTCGGGATGCTGCTCGATGCGGACTTGCTCTACGCGATGACCGTGAGCGAGCATTTCCAGTGGCAGAAGGAAGGGAAGACCACGTGCAATCTCACGATCGATCCCGATGCCGGCCTACTCACGCATCCGAAGTTCCAGACCATGCGCCACGCGAACAATTAGCTAAGGCTTCTTGTCCAGTTTGAATATAGGCAAGCCTCAAAAGGCTTTATTGCGTGCGAAAATGAACTGACTTTCCGTTCAAAAAAGCATCTTCTGGAATCACATTGAACCAAATCGTAATTGCGTCTTTATCAACGTCAATCTGAAACGGAGTTGTTTCGTCGAAAAACTTTTCTGGAATCTGCGCTTCGTTTATGACAACTTCCAACTTATCACCAACATTGACCTTGTACTCAAAGGCGTTGGGCTCCAGATAGACATACTTGATAGATTCATTAGAAATATTGACAGTGAAACGAAATTTCTGCTTCAATAGCTACCACCTTCACCAAGGGCCCTTAGGTACTCATTTATTCTATCGATTCTAGGAGCAGCATTAGTAGCGGGAGTAAACGTATTCAGATAGTCATAGTAATCTAAATGCGTTTGCCATTGTTGCGGAGACACTCCAAGATCCCTGACCTGCGCAGGTTGAAGCGCAGAAGAAGGATCTTTTAAATCCGCAGGAAGCAGTTTTGTCTGCTTCAAAAAGTCAGAGTGGCTGCTAAATCCAGAAATATCTCTCGATTTTTCCAACGACCTCCCCGTCCATGGATTAATACCGCTTCGTTGTGCACTGGCATATCCTGAAATACCGCCACCAATCCCACCTCCAACAGCCCCAATATACAGTCCACTCAAGCCTCCTCTATTGGCTTGTGCCAAGCTCCCGCCAGCAATCAATGTTCCTCCAAATCCAGTCGCATACCCTGCAGCCGCGCCACCCATCGCGCCTGTGATCATGCCACGAACCACTGGGCTCGCAATCTGGTAGCTCCCAATATTGACAGTTCCAACCAACGAGGTGAATCCCGAACCCGCAGCGCCACCTATGGCACCCGTAGCCGGACTTACACTGGCGACTCTTAACAAGCCGGTACCCGAGAAATTGGCATTCCCGTAGGCGGCATCCAGAGAATAATTCCCAACTCCGGAGACTAAGCTTCCAACGGCACCACCCGCCATACCAGCCGCCAGAGTCGCTCCGGCTCCCGCAGCCGCCCCACCCATCCCCGCCAGCACCGCGCCGCCTACATATCCACCCGTCACGGCTGAAGCAGCACCGATAACGGCCCCTCCGGCCATGTATCCGTATGTGGAGCCGCTAGAGTAGTCCCATTTGGTAGGATCGATAGAGTGATTGGCCTTCGAGGCACCCGCGTATGCGCCAATTGCCGCGATCACGAGAACAACGCAAATCGGACAATTTCCATCAGGATCGACATAGCTAAGGGGATCGGCACCGGCTTTCCCGCCGCCGAACACATAGGGGTTGGCGTAAACATCAACGGCGTCGGGACTCAACCAGGTGGCCAACTCAGGATCATACCATCTGGCCCCAAAGTAGGTCAGCCGGGTCAAGTCCTCATGCTCCTTCCCCGTATACTTCTGCGCAATGACCGGTCTGATGCGACTTTTCAAAGGCCAGGCATTGTAACCCGGCGCGGTTTCTGGGCTTAAGCGAGATTTACCCGTATCGCAGGTGTTACCCTGGAACGATTTTTTCCTAGACGCGAGTTTTGGGCCACTGAGCACGGTGGCTAAGAGGAAGAAGGGCGAAGTATAGAACGTGCCGGGCTCGGTTTCTACCACCGATTCAAAGGTAGATGTCGTTTATTTCTCTGGCCAGGGATTCCACCTCCCGCCCCCGCGCGGGCCGCTGACGCGGCGGGGTGTTCGGTGCTCCGCGCTCCCCGCATCTCACACCCCAGGTCCCGGCCGGGCAGTCCGTCCCCGGGCACCAAGGGTGCCTTGGTCCTTGCCATAATGCCTTTTACGCGAACCGCCTGGCGGCGGTCCGGCTGCTTCCCAGCCTTCGCGTAAAAGGCATTATGCCAACTGGCCGGCTTCGGCTACGGCCGCGTGCGCGGCCTAGCCCGGGTACTTCCGCGCGCCGTCCCACCCGGGAGGAGAAGACAGTTTAGTCTATGCGGATTTGGTGGCAGACTTGGTGCGGCTTCGCTGCAAAGGAGCAGTCTTCCGGGTTCGTTCGAACTGGAAGTGCAGACGGTGTCCGGTGGCCTTGGCGATCCGCTCCAACGTGCTGACGGTGGGATTATCGGCCTCGCCGCTTTCCAGCCGCGCGATCACCTGCTGCGACACGCCAAGACGGTCAGCCAGCTTCTTCTGCGTAAAGCCTGCGGTTTCCCTAAGGTCGCGGATCTGCAGGCCGATGGCGAGTCCATCGCGATAGTGTTCATAGGCCTCGCGGAAGGTCTTGTTCTTGAGCTTGCCATCAAGGTAGCCCTTGAAGGTATTGTCCTTATCTTCCTTTTTCATCTTACCCTCCATGCATCTCCTGCCAGTCCTTGATGCGCTTAAGTGCGAGCTTGATATCCTGCTTCGGTGTCTCCTGCGTTTTCTTTTGCAAGGTGTGGAGCAGAACCACGGTATCCCCTACATGGAAAAAGAAAAAGATCCGATACTGGCCCGCCGAAATTTTGAACCGTAACTCCTTCAACCCCTCTTTAAGCGTCTTAACATGAGGCTCCCGCAGGGTATGCCCATATTCCTCCAAAAGAGAAAGATGAGCTGCGGCCTTCGCCTGATCGGGGCTGGATAACTCCTCTAGCGACTCCTTCACTGGCATACGACCATTCTCATTCCGGTAAAAGACGATGATGGCCATTCTTTTAGAATACAACATAGGTGTTGTCTTGTCAACCCCTCCGAACAAGGCGAACTCGTTGGGTTTTGGGGTATTAAAACAACCTTTGAGGCCGCCCTTGGCGGTCTCAAAGCCACGCGCGGGCGAAGCGGTGAGGGCGAGCGCGGCTGTGCCCCCGTGCGTGCCCCGCGCCGGAACCTGTGCGGGCGTGGCCATGACCCATTCTTTCCCGCTCAGGCTGTATTGTTTGGCCCCGGCCAGGTTGCTTCCCAGCGACCTTCGGTCGCCGCGAAGCAACCTGGTTTGCTATTAAGAGAAGAAGGATTCCCCTCCTCCGGGTGGGTGGGCGCTGGCTAAGGCCGAGGATGCGCCGACTCGGCGCATCTTTACCTTGTGGTTTGCATAAGGCCTGTTACGCGAAGGCCGGGAAGCGGCCGGACTGCCAAGGGCAGTTTGCGTAACAGGCCTTATGTAACCGGGCTGACTCCTGGGGAAGAACCAACCCCAAGGCCGGCCTTTTCGCGTTCGGGGCGTATGGGAGGCATAGCCCCGAACGCGAACGGCTGCGGAGCAGCCCCAGCGGGGGGAGGAGGCGGACAGGACTCTTTGGTTTTCATCTTCGCCGGGTGCGTGGCCTCATGGACGGCCTTGAGCTTATGGATCGCCACATGCGTATAGACCTCCGTGGTCTCAAGTCGACTGTGCCCGAGCATCAGCTGCACATAACGCAGATCCGAACCGCCCTCTAACATTAACGTGGCCATCGTGTGCCGGAAAAGATGGCAGGAACCAACTTTCCCCACGCTCGAGCCCTTGATATAGTCCGCCATGATGGCGGTCATGTGGTTGGGATTGATGAACTCCCCAAAGGGCGTGAGGAAGAGATAGAGCGGGTCGGGTTCCACCGCAAAGCGAGGCCGTACCTCTTCCAGATACTTCTCGATCCAAAGCAAGGCCCGCTTCCCGATGGGGATGTACCTATCCTTCTTGCCCTTGCCCTGGTCCACGAAAAGCACGCCGTTTTTAAGGTCCAGGTCCGAAAGCTTGAGGAAGATGAGTTCCCGGCGCCGCACGCCCGTGGAGTAGAAGGTTTCCAGGATGGCCCGGTCTCTAAGCCCCACGAATGTGGTGAGGTCGGGCATGGAGAGGATCTCTTCCGCTTCCAAGGCGGTGAGCACTTGCCGGGGCAGGCGGTGCGGGACCCGCGGCATTTCCAGATCGGCGGCCGGGTTCGCGGGGATGATATGGTTTCGGGTCATCCACTTGAAGAAGCCCTTGAGCGGCAAGAGGTACGCGAGCTGCGTCCGGGCGGCCACGGGCTTGCCCTTCCTACACAGGGTATGGAACAGATGCCGCTGATACCGCTCCAGGATGGCCCTGGAGACCTCTTCTGGAGCGGTGACCCCCCGCTCATGGCTCCACCTCACGAAGTAGCAGAGGATGCGCTGGCGGACCTCGACGGTCAAAGACGAGTAGTGCCGGGCGCGTAGCGATTCGAGATAGGGCTCCACTTGGAACAAGAGCGTGCCGGGCTCGGCATGCTGCGAGGGGCTTTCCTTTTTACGCAGGCTCTTGCGGGTCATGCTCAAGGCTCCGGGACGAGGGAGGCCGCGGCTAAGGAAGGAGGACCGCTTAAGGTACGACTAGAATCGGCGTCTTTTTTCAAAGCGTCCAGATGTGCGATTTCGGACTCTTTTGCATTCCGAACGCGGCGAGCCCTGTTCTCATTGGCGTTTATGGGTGTATGAACATCCATGTTACCCCCAGACTTAACCCCTGTTTGGGGCAGACTTGGGCCCTCCTCCTTGCCATTTGTCCCAGACTTCCCCTCTAAAGACCCAGACATGTTCAAATCGTAGGGATATCCCGCCGCCTTTTTACGCAGCGCGTCCACATCCAGAAGCCCCAGGAGGAAGGGCTTTCCTTCCTTCCCCTCGCCTTTGTAAAGCATTTCATAGACCAGGCACTGCCCCCGGCCGCCGCGATGGAGAAGCAGGTATTCGAGGTCCAGAAGCCGGGAGAGGTGCGTTTTAAGCTGACTATCGCTCCATCCCGTCCACGCCCTCACTTCCCCGCGCGTGAAGCGAAAGTCCGCCTGATCCACGGCACGTACCTTTGAGGCCTCTCGCACATGCCCATGCAGAAGATGGAGCAGCCGCCGCGTCTGCGGCGGCAGTTCGTCCAGGCTGCGGCCGAGCACGCCGTGCACAATGCGATTGGCCAAGGCGATATCGGACAGGGTGACTTCGAGATAAGGGACGTCCCCCAAGCGGCCGTCTTTCTTCAAGGGCCGTTGGTATTGATGGAGAAGCGCGATGGTGCGGATGAGGATCAGGTACTTCTTATGATCGCGGCGCAGGCGCGTCTTGTCGTCCAGGAAGGTCAGGCGCTTGGCGTAGGGGTTGAACACCTTTAAGGGGCGAAGCAGGCGCTGGGCGTTCTGGTGGCGCGTCTCGATGGCCTTTCTCTCCTTCTTCACGAGGTAGCCTTCCAGCGTTTCCGCTTCGCGCTGGGCGGCATGGATGGCCCGGGTCTGCTCCCGATCCTCGTCCACGGAGAGGACCAGGCACCGGTTCATCAGCTCCGGATCCACCTCGATTTTGGTCGTGGTCATGAGCAGCATCACGGGCCCTTTGACCCGGTATTCCTGCGTGATGAGCTTGCCGGTTTGCGGGTCCTTGCCGGTGGAGGCGATGGAGAGTTCCTTTTCCGATTGCAGGATCTTCAGGGCATAACTCGCCTTTTCCGCGCCCGCTTCTTCCACGATCCCTAAGATCTTGTGCTCCAGGTTCGTCTCGCCCATGTAGAAGAGGGCCTGGCCCGTCATGGCGCTGTACTTGATACGCGTCTCTTCGGGCATCAGGGCCAGCACCGCATCCATGAGCGAGGACTTGCCGGCCGCGGAAGAGCTCTGGATGACGACACCCAGGGGATCTTCAAAGAGGCGCGAGGTGGCGGCCAAATACCCGAGGAGCTTGTTCGTGTCCTCGCCTACCATGCCGCAAGTGGTGAAGTCCTTAAGGATGCGGGAGAAGAGCTCCGGATCCTTGAGCAAGGCGAGGGCGTCTTTCTCCTCCTCCGCCGTCATCATGTGGGCGGCCTTGTCCTTGGGCCGCAGGGTTTCTTCGATCTTTTCCTCCTGCAACTCTTCGAGTTTCAAAAGGACGCGGCCGAGGTCGCGCTTTAACACTTCGGGCTTCACGGCCACTTCCGGGGCGGCATGGGCGATAAAGGTGTCGCGCTGCTTGGCGTGGTAGAGGTCCAACTGATCGATGTAGTAGCGTTCGCCGACCGAGACGCGTAGGTTCACGCGGAGCAGGTCAAAGGACAGGTTTTTGAACAGGCCGCGCACGCGGAAGTGGCGGTCCCCCAAGGAGAGGTGCACGTCCTCGCCTTGGATCTGGCAGGGCACATTCACTTTTTCCGGTTCGGCCTTTTCCGCCATCGGTGCCGCAGCTATAGCGGCTAAGGAGGGAGAAGGTGTTTCCTCCACCGTGGGTGCCGGCAGGGTCATCGCCTGGGGCTTAGTGCCTTTTCCGATCCACGTCGCCGACTGCAAAAGGACGGAAAGGGCCTTCTCCGGCGGGCTGACCTTGCGGATATATTCATTGGCGTCCATGCCATGCGGGAACAGGATGCGCAAGACTTCGATCCCTTCGGAGAGCAGCTTTTGCGCGAGCTTGTCCGCCGCGCGGTCCCCGGCCTCGTCGCGGTCGTAGGCGATGTACATCCGCTTCACGCCGTGACGGAGGAAGGCCGCGAGCATTTCCTCCGTGAACCCTTCCACGCCGTAGCTGGTGGTCACGTTCTTAAAGCCATGGGCCCAGAAGGAAAGCGCATCGATCAAGGCTTCGCAGAGGATGATCTCCTTGGACTCCAGGCACGCGGGATTGAACACGCCGCGGTGCGGCCCAGGCAAGTACAGATGCCGGGGCACGTTGGCGCTTAAGTTGGGGAGGATCTTGCGGCCGTAAAGGCCGAGCACGTCGCCGGCATCACCCAGGATCGGGATCGTGAGCGAGCCGCTTAAGTGTTCGTGGCCGCTGGCCTTTCGGTACACGCCGAGCGCTTCCAGGCGGCCCCGGATGGCCGCGCCGGCGTCGCGGTTTTTATCCGGGAGGCGAAGCCCCAAGGTGCGGTTGGCGTAGCCAAGGCGGAACGTGTCGATCACTTCGGGATTGTTGAGGCCGCGCTTGGTGAGATAGTCCAGCGCGCCGGGGTTTTGCTTCAAGGTGGCGTGGTAGTAGTCCACCACCTGGCTCAAGAGCGTGTCGTCATCGGCGGTGAGGCTCACCGGCGAGGGCAACCGCGGGACCGTGGTTTGCTTGAGGATTTTATCGGTGGCCAGAAGTGAAGAGGCCTTGCCGTCGCGGATGAGTTCGACGGCGTGGCGGAACGACACACCGTCGGCCTTCATCACCCAGCTCACCACGTCGCCGCCGGTCTGACAGGCTCCCATGCAATGCCACAGGCCCTTTGCGGGCGTGACGATGAGCGAGGGGGTTTTGTCGTCGTGGAACGGGCAGCGGCCAACGAGATCCTTTTCGCCATGGGGCTTTAGCTCGATGCCCTTGGCGCGGATGAGGGCCGGGAGGTCTATCTCGGCCTTGAGGCGATCAAGCGCGTCTTGCGGGATACGCGGCATGGGCATGAGGGAGTCTCCTGTCTGGGGTATTGTTATTGCGAAGCGTGTCTTTCACCAGGTCGCGCAGGCGATTCAGATTTTCTTTGAGGGTCAGCGGTTCGACCAGGCCAGCGGCCTTGCGATAGCGCTGGTCCTCGACCTTCAAAGCCTCGCCGCTAAGGGTTAGAATCACGTGGCCGCCGCTAGCCGTGGCTTTGACCAAGTGCCCGCCTTGGCTAACCAGGTAGGCCGCCCGGAACACGTCTCCCGTTTCCAGTTCATCCATCATGAGAAAGCCCTCCTGCTAAAAACCTGTCAAGGGGTTTAATGCACTTTTTGCATATTACGAATATATGCACAATTTGCATACTTTGGCAAGCGCCTCCAAAACCCGCCTTATATTGTGTCCATGGACATCGGAATGCAGATCCGTCAGTTTCGCAGGCAGCAAGGGGTGACCCAGGCCGAACTCGCCCGGAAGATCGGGGTGAAGCAGTATTCCATCGCGCGCTGGGAAAAGGGCCAGAACAGCCCGACCCCGGAGCGGCTCGCCAAAATCGCAGAGGTATTGGGGGTTGGCCTTAACGCCCTGTACGGCATCGAGGAAAAACCCAAGACGCCTTCTAAGGCGCCGAAGCACAAGCGGGCCGGCAAGATGCAGGAGGTGTTCGACTCGCTTTCACCGGCCGATCAAAGGGCTTTGCTCCGGCAGGCTAAAGGCTTAGTGGGGAAAGCATGAAGGGGTGGGAGGCGTTTCTAAACCTCATTCCCCTCATCCTGTTCTTCGCCACCTTGACGGGGCTTCTGTTCAAATACATACGGGGCTTTTGCACCCTGCTCGCTTGGCCAACTTATATCGGACTTAGGGAGATGAGTTCCACGGCGCGGCGCTGGAAGTGGTATTTCAAGATCCCCAAGGGGGGCAATCGACGGTTCATCATGGATATCGCCGCGTCCTGCTGCAGCCTGAGCAGCCTCTTCTACCTGCAGAAGGTGGTGCGTTCTCCGGCTCAATTCTCTAAGGATATGATCGCTAACGCGAACATGCTGGATAGGCCTGCGCTGATCTTGATCCTGCTGGCCATGGCTGTCTTGGTGGGCATCAGCCACTTCACTCCGGAAGAGGAGGCGCGGCCACCCTGGTCCGATCGATTCAAGGACATTCCGACCCCGAAGTTCTGGGAGACGATTTTCAAATCGTGAAGTTTATCAAGAAATGAGCGATTCCTATTCGGGATTAGGGGCGCGCCTTGAATCAACTTATTTATTCAGTATAAACATCAAAGCGAAAAGCACAAGCAGTAACGATAAAACCAGAATTTCTAAATAGTTAAGTATGGCACAAAATCGTTCCAGCTCTTCGCTACGAGTCTGTTTCTGCATTTTGTAAATAAGCTGAGGATAAAATGGGACATTGAAACCAAGAATGTTCAATTTGATGCCAGAGGTTTTAAGCTTTCCTCTAAAAAGGTGGAAAACGACTGTCCTTATAAGCATAACTAGTAGAACGCACCACATTAAAAAATGAATCAATTGTACCTCGACCAATAAATGATTGGTTGACCAATAAAGCTTAATAAAGTGGTGTATAAAATAATGTACCCTTGCCATAACTTAACCAGAGTGGCGCCCCCCACCCCAAACTGCTTCCATGCCATCCGCCAGAACCTCCATTGTAGGTGCCGAATGAAACCGGCCCTACTCCTCCAAACGTTTCGCTAAAAGGTCCCGCCCAACTACCATTACCTCTGCCATAATTGGCAGTAATAGAAACTCCCGGCGCAAACCAACGATTTTTAGACATGTCCTCAGGTCTAGTGTATACGCCATACAAGTGAAGTCCGTTTCCGGAGGCATACTGGAGATTTAAGCCTAGTACTCTACCGCCGCCCCAATAAACCGTTGAAACTTCTCCTGAGACTCCAAATGTATACCCATTTGCAGCAATCAAATTATCAGCTGAAGGACCGGGTCCATTTGCAATGGCATAATCAATCGAAAATCTACTTTGATAATCGTGAACTGCGGCATTTGCGGAGGCCTCGTTACTTGATATGCCGCCACCCCCTCCAGTACTAAAGACACCTAAAGGAATTGTCGCATTGTCGTATTGAACTGCAGGAGCAGCCTTGCCACCGCCTACCGTGAGAGTAGCCCCTATTTTATGGCTACCGTTTTCCATGATGTAGACGGCGAGCTTTCGATCATAACTGCCAGGCCATCCATTAGGTTGATCTGAATATCCTATGGCACGCAATGTATTACAGGCATTCGCATCTCCATGTCCACAATTTTCAACCAACTGATTCATGGTGTTTGAAGAAGAAACAGCTTGTTGAATGTGCCCACGGCAATGTTCGTTCGTTTCATAGTGGCATTCATCATTGAAATATTTATTATACGCCTTCTCGGTATATTCATTGGCCTCTTTCCCCGCCCCTACAAAACCATCGCCGACATCGCTAAAGAAATTTCCCCATTTGCTGGGTCTAAAAATACCCCAAGTCATTCCTGTGGGGTCGGTTCCGTTCACAGGATCACCCGGGCCAAAAGAGTAAGGATTAGCGTATTGCCCCGCCGGGTCCGTGCTCATAAACAGCCCCAATTCCGGGTCATACCACCTAGCCCCAAAGTAGGTCAGCCGGGTCAAGTCCTCATGCTCCTTCCCCGTATACTTCTGCGTGACCGAACTCCCCGTCTCCTTCAGTTTCCGCACATCCCCATACGCCAGGTAATCATAACTCGCGCCCCCGCTCGGCGGATCCCCGCCCAACAGCCCCATCGTCTTCATCGTCGAGCCCTGATGGTTCTTGATGAAAAACTCATACACCCCGTCATTGCGCAGGCGCCCCACCTGGCTATGGGCGAACACGTTCACCGTCATCGAAGTGGATTTTATCGCTAGGGTATTCTCATCCAAGACCTCGGTGTATTCCTTGGACATGCCCGTGCCCATGTTCAGGTAGTACTTGCAGACCACCTGGGTGTTGTCATCCACCCGGCTGAACACCCGGTTCCCACCCGCATCGTAATAGGCTTCCGCCAGTCCGAACGTCGCGCCTTCCACGAAAAAGGAGATGGGCTGCTGGTTCCAGTTATACTGGATACTCATGCCCTTGGACCCGTCCCAGTTCAGGTTGCCTTGTTCATCGTAGCCGAACGCTCCCGGTCCCGACATGTCCCGGGATACCACTGCATTCACCTTCCCCGTGACTTGGTCGAGCTGATAGCTGTTGGGCCGATAGACATAGCGGGCCGAATCCGCTGCGGCGATGCCGCCCGTGCGCTGGCCTGTGATCCGTCCGTTCACGTCATAGTTGAAGCTGCTGCTCTCATCCGCGCTGGTGGTGTTCCAGGCCAGGATGGGAAAGTTCACCGTTCCGTCGGAGTAGAACGGCTGCGTGCCTGTGTTCTTCCGGTAGTCGGATTTGATCATGCGGCCCAAGCCGTCATAATCGTAGTTCATCAAGCGCACCGGGTTCAGGGCGGCCACATCGTTGGTGAAGCGATAGAGCTCCTGGGAAATAGTCCCATTGAACCGGGGCTTGATGGGATTGGGGACGGTGGAGGCGCTGTTGCTTTTCTGATCATACCCCAGGTAATCCTGGTAGACGATTTTGCCATTGAGCAAATCCGTGGCGCGGATTTCCTGGACGGCGCCGTGGATGTTATAGACGTATTCCACCTTGGTGCCCTTGGTACCGGTGCCGTCGCCCCCCAAAAGCACTTGCTGCACGGGCCCAAAATCATAGTACTTGAATTGGGCCAAGGGTTGGTTCGAGAGCCCATGCACTTGGCTCAGCCGTCCCAAAGAATCGTAAGCGTAAATGTGCTGGGTGGAAAGCGTGCCGGAGGCGGCGTTGAGGAAATTGTAGGTCTCGATGAGACGGTCGTTCTCATCGTAGGTGAAGTACCCGTCCTGGTATTTCATGTCCGGGTCCCGGATTGGCTGAATGGATCTCAGGGTTTTCGCCATGCGCCCACGCTCATCGTAATCATAGAAATCGGCGACGAATTTATCCTGGGCCGTGAAGGCGTTGGTGGAGTTGGCGCTGTTGCGATTATAGGCGCACACCAGGCGGCCTTGGGAATGCGTTCCATCGAAGAAATAATAGTAGGGCATGACGGCATTGAGGGTATAGCCGGTCCGGGCGGTAAAGGTTAAGAGGTCATCGTAAATGTAGCCGACCTCCTCGTCCCGGGTGCCTCCGGCATAATCGTCCTGGTCGGCCATGTCCTGGGTCAGGGAAGAAAGCGTCTGCAGGCCTTCGCTTTTCAATCGGCCTTGTTCATCATAAGCGCGGTAGCGGTATTGGCCGCGGATGGCTTCACCCGAATCCTGTGAGTAACGGAGGTTCCCGGAGCGGTCGTACCAATACTGCGTCAGGCCGGAATTGGGCGTGAATTTACTGGTGAGTTGGCCCAGGGTATTGAACTCGTAGACCTCGGCGAAGTTGTAATTGACCGCTTGCACGTCCAGGGGCGTGCGGATCCTCCGCAAGCGTCCGTCGGGATAATATTCGTATTGGGTGGCGGTCAGTTTCCAACTGGAGGTACTGCCGCTATGCGTCAGTGGCCTGATTTCCTCAACGACTTGTCCCAGTTGATTGGCGTAGGTCAAGGTGAAGTTACTGTCGGCGTCGCGCATCCACTCTACCCGGTAGGCGCCCTCCGTATTGTCAGCGGAGGGATTCTCGATATCGGCCGGCAGTTGGAGCAGGAAGGAGGTGAAGTAGAATCCCTTTTTGGTGGTGTGGGTTCCGGTCAATTTCCATGCGGCTCCGGGCGCGCTGGCGGCCAGGACCCGGGAACCGGGGTCGTTGGCATAGAGCATTTCCGAGAAAGGGTATCCGCCCGCATCGGGCCCTTTACCTGTCCCTCCCGCATAATAGGCTTTGGAGGCGGAGAGGAGATTGGCATTGAGTGCGGCTCCATTTTGGGAAACGGGGAAGGGCAGGAAGGTGGAATCGGGCCGGCCCAAGTCATCATAACCCGTACCGCCTACCAGGTATTTTCCAGGCGCGATTTTGGTTTGGCTTTGCAGGCTGCGGCCCAGGCCGTCTCCAAAGGCCATGGTCTCGGTGATGCGGGCCCGCTCTCCCAGCATTTCCGCCGTGGTGGGAGTGCTTTCTTCCACTATCACATCGTCAAAATAAAAGGTGCCCCCCGATCCTTGCGTTGTGGATTGAGCTAAAGTCAGGGCTGCGAATTGGGCGTTGGCCGGAGCCGTGAACTGCGCCGAGTACAACGTCCATGCGCCTTGCCCCGTATACGACGCCCCGATCGGTGAAGCCGCCACGGTCTGCTTCCGATCGGAGAAAAAATCCATTTCGGGACGCGTTGATCCGGCCAAGGAAGACGCCTGGTAATAAAAGGATAAGGTGTAGAATTGACCGGGAAGAATGGGAAACGATTCTGTGGTGAGGCGCTTATTCGTGTTGTTGTCCGGCGAGGTGCCGCTGACTTTTGCGACGTAGCTACCCGTTTTGGCGCCACCGGGAACGCCGCTCGCGGCCAGATATCGGGAGGTGACCGTGAACCCCGTCGGCGCGGAGTCGAACCAGAATTGGGAAAAGTTCTCGAAACTCCAATTGGGGAGCAGGTTTCCTTTTTCCATGGACCAAGCGTAGGCGCGGGAAGGCGTCAAGGCTTCGCTGGAAGACACCGTGAGAGAAAGAATTGCTACTGAACTCAGAGTACGAAGATTCACGAAGCGCATTAGTTTTCTCCCATTCGATGGAGTCCGTTTTGTCCATGGATGCGGAAGTTCTCGTCCCTTGCTGCGGTGGTTTCCCCGCGGGCGCTCAGATCAAAAAACGTGGTGCTATGGTTAGACGCGGTGGCGCTGGTTGTAAGTCCGCGGCTGTCGTAAGAAGAGAGGCTGAAAGAGGAATTGGAGGGCGTGCACACGATATCGTCCACATAAACGACATTGGCGGCATTGCCTTTCGGACTTCCGGTCCCGAAATAGATGCGAAGATAATCCGCCGAAGAAGTGGTGAATAACCCGTTGGCGGTCAGGTCCGCATAGGAAAGATTCGCTTCCCAGCGCACCCATTGGTTTTCCGGGAACGAGCCATGCACGGGCTGTCCCGTGAAGGCCGAGGCGATGGAGTTGTCCGCCCGGCGGCGTTCTACGCCTAAAACAGGCGTGGTTCCAGTAGTAGCATACATCCACCCGGAAATCCGATACCCGAATTGGTAACGGGTCACATCCTTTAGGATTCGGTTGAGGGTGGGTCCGTAACTGTCCACCACCTTGAAGCTGTAGCGGCCGGTATGCGAAAGGGATGAGGAATAGGAAACCGCTGACGAGGTCGTCCATTTGCCCGGTTCATCCAAGGTGGAGAGGCCGGCATTATTGTTTTCCGCAGTCAGCACGGCACAATTTTCCAGCTTGGCATTGGAAACAAAGGCAACGGGATCGCTTCGCATGCCTTCATAAAAGAAACTGGTATAGGACGAGTCCGCGGACTGGTTGCTGCGGGGGGATCTGGATTCAGTGGGTTGATTGAAGCGGTTCCACTGAGTCATTTCCTGCGTGGTCATCCACCCCTCATTGAGATTGAAAGCCGGCGTGTTGCCCGTTTTCATGCCCGCTTGGCTCAGCGACGCATCGATGTCCCGCCAGGCTTCGCTATGCTGGAACCGGTAGGTATTATCAGTGACGCTTTTGGAACTGCTGATTGGTTTTAAACCAGTGAACGGCGATTGGCTGTTTAAATAGGTCGTGATCGAGGCGTTTTTTAAAGACCCCGTATCCGGATAGGATGCGGCAGCATACGTAATGGACTGGGTAGGAAGGAATTTGGAGTCGAAAAGCGTTTGGGATACCCGGTGCGGTCCGGAGCCCAGCGCTTGCACCGTGAAGGCGGGGGCGCCGTTATTGTCATTGTAGGTATGGAAGCTGGTGGTGGAGGTCATGTGCGATTGGTTCGCGGCGATAACCTTTGCGGTTTGCTTATAGGGACGGGTGACGTATAGGGAAGTTGGCCAGGCGCTATTATGGGCGGGCTCGTTCAAGGTGTTCGCCTTGTAGGTCGTATCCAATCCCTGCGAGTAGGCTGCGGTGGCCAGAAGTTGTCCTTTCAGCGCGGCGTATTTGCCGTACAGGGGATGGCTGCGGATATCCACATTGAAAATGTAGCGGGTGGCGCCAAGGCTCACGCCTGTGCTGCTGGATTGGCTCACGTCGCAAGATTCAAATTCCAGGTTTTGCGTATTGGAGTTCAGGTCTACGGACCAAGTGGCGTCTTTCATGCAATCGATGGCATACTTGACATTGTCTTTGGGGTCAGAGCTTAGCCCGGAACTGGAGGAGAATTCGGAGACATAGGCATAGGATTCCGGTACATCATATCCGTTGCTGTTCCATTGCAAGTAGTTGAATTCCACATGCCGGCTGGTTGGGTTAAGGTAGGCGAATACGGCGATGCGTCCCGCATTGCTGAGAGCGGCATGGGTTTGCGTAAGCAGGCTGGGAGGGTCGATTGGGAAAGAGGCGAGATCATTGACCGGGTCAATGAACGTGGTTGTGTTGAAAGGATGGGTCCGCACGAAATTATATCCGAATGTGCAACTTTGACCGGCCCCGCAAACATGTCCGCTGGCATTATAACCCGATAAAGCGAATATCTGGTTGTCCGATGGGGAGAAGCTGATATCGAAAAAGTTACTTCCGTTTTGGGTCAGCTGGGTGGTCCTATAAGCCCAACCATTGGTAAGGTTTCGGTTGACTTGGAACAGACCCACGGAGTAGACGCTTCCATTGGTATTCAAAAGCGGACGGGTACCGATGCTATCCGGCTTATCGTAATATTCGATGGCGAAGGCAGTGGGATGGGTGCGAACCAGAGGAAATGCATTGGCTACGTTGTTAGGATAATTGAAAGGAAGAGCGGTAGCGCCGCGGACAAAAGTGACGCTCCCATTCGAGAGGGCTTTTTTTTGCCAGAAGCGGAAATCAGGTCCTTTTTCCAGGAAATAATCGTTGGACACCCAGACATTCGGAACCCCGGTTGTAATGCCGCCCAACGCAGCAACGTCATAGATCGCATCCCCGTTGAAATACATGACTTGAATGGATGAACTGCTGAGATCGGTTACCATCACGAAGTAGTCCGTTGCGGCTACTACGGAAATGATATTGACCGTCCAGTTCATCGGATAACCCGCCCGTTGCGCCCCGCCTCCCACGACGGGAAGTTTTTGGGTCATCTCTGTGAATCCCGTCCCAGTTTGGTCGAGCGCATAAAAAAGCATGACGCGGGCGCCTTGGTGCGTCGCCGTGAAATAATTCGGAGAGGCGGTGATAAGCAACTGGTCGCTATTGAACTCCATGCAGCTCCCCGACGTCCTACTGGCACGGATCGCCGCGCCATAATCGGATTTATTATCGAGTTTG
>JANYDA010000001.1 GCA_025360005.1 Fibrobacteria bacterium | reverse complement strand
TGCCGCCGTATCCATCATGCGCGGGCAGCTGCCCGACCTCAAGATCCGCGTGGTCAATGTGGTGGACCTGATGAAGCTGCAGCCGCACTCGGAACATCCGCACGGATTGAGCGACATGGATTTCGACGATATCTTCACCGGGGATAAGCCGATCATTTTCGCGTTCCACGCTTACCCGTGGCTGATCCATCGGCTGACCTACCGCCGGGCCAACCATCGCAACATCCACGTGCGCGGCTACAAGGAAGAAGGCACCATCACCACGCCCTTCGACATGACGGTGTTGAATGAATTGGATCGGTTCCACCTGGTGATGGACGCGATCGATCGCCTACCGCAGACGGGCGATAAAGGCGCCCATCTGAAGCGCAGGCTCAAGGACAAACTGGCGGAGCACAAGCGGTACATAGACAAGCATGGACGGGATTTGCCGGAGATCCGGGATTGGAAATGGACGGTCTGATTCAGACTCTCACGCTCAACGCTTCCTGCATGGCCAGGGTGAATTCGGAAACGGAAAATGGTTTCTGGATGAAATTGAAATCCTTTTCCAGTAGGCCGTTCCGTAACGGCTCCGTATCCTCGGTAAAGCCGGACATAAGCAGAACCCGGCTTTTGGGACGGGTGCCCAGGAACTTCTCCGCCAACTCCCGTCCTCCCATTCCGGGCATGACGATATCGGTCACCAGGATATGGACGGGGATTTCCTTATGCCGTTCGTTGAGGAGGATGGCCATCTCCGCATTCTCCGCTTCCAGCACCGTATAGCCTTGCATCTCCAGGACTTTGCGGGTAAAGGTCCGCACCGCTTTCTCGTCGTCCACCAAGAGCACGGTTTCCGTCCTGTTCGAGGGAAGAACCGCAACGGTCTGCCGGGGGAGAATGGTGGTTTCCCCGCTCTTTTCCCGGGGCAACAGGATTTTGAATTCCGTTCCCACGCCCGGCGAGCTTTCCACCAGGATATAGCCTCCGCTTTGGGTGACGATGCCTTGCACCACGGAGAGTCCCAGGCCCGTGCCCTTGCCTAACTCCTTGGTGGTGAAGAACGGTTCAAAGAGCCGCGAAAGCACGTCCGCCCCCATGCCTATTCCATTGTCGACAACCGATAATTCCGCGTAGAAGCCTCTGGGCACGGAAGGATGGAGTTCCGGAAATTCCCCCTCCGGCTCCAGATCCAGGTTCCGGGTGGAAAGGCCTATTTCGCCTCCCAGCGGCAGGGCATCGCGCGCGTTCACCACCAGGTTGATCAGCACCTGTTCCATTTGGCCCGGATCCGCCTGTACCAGGCCTAACCGTTCTTCCAGGGAAAGCAAGAGCCGAAAGCGGGGTCCTATCAGGCGCGCCAGCATATTGTGCATGTTGGAAACGACGCCGTTGAGATCCAGCAGTTTGGGCATCAACATCTGCTTGCGGCTGTAGGCCAACAACTGCCGGGTCAGCACGGCGGCCCGTTCCCCGGCTCTGAGGATTTCTCCGAGATATTCGTGCATATCCCCTTCGGGAGGGGTTTTTTCCAGGCACAGGGCGCTGAATCCGTTGATGGTGGTCAGCAGGTTGTTGAAGTCATGCGCCACGCCCCCCGCCAGCTTGCCGATAGCCTCAATCCGCTGCGACTGCCGTAGCTTTTCCGCCGTTTCCAGCTGTACGAATTCCGCATGCTTGCGATCCGTAACGTCCTCGATGGCCAGCAGGGTCATGCGTCCGCGGATGGAACCGGGCGGTAGCCTGCGCGCATTGAGGATCAGGGACACGGTCCCGCCCGGCAACGCCTGCTCCACCGCGAAGTTCGCGAACTCGCCTCCCACCAGGGTCATTTTGCCCAGGCGTTCGAGCATTTCCGGGATCTTCCATAGGCCGTCGCCTACATCCTGGAGAAAGTGGCCCTCGGTTTTTTCCGCCGTGGTCCCGAAAAAACGGTAATAGGAAAGGTTGGCGGAATGGATCCGCAGATCTTCTTCCAGGATGAGCAGCGGATCCCGCACCGTATCCACGATGGAGCGGGCATAGTCCCCGCTCTCCTGCAAACGTTCCTGGGCGCGCTTGGTCTCGTCTATATCGAGCACCACCAACACTACGCCGTCGATCTTGCCGTCCGAGGATCGGTAAGGGTGGATCCTGAGCGCGTGCCATCGGCCATGCTGGCTTTGGATTTCCCGCAGGGAAGGTTTTTGCGAGGCTACCACCTCGGAAACCGATTTCCCCAGATCCAGATTGGGAAAGTAGAAGTTCAGGGTCCGCAAAGGTTGACCGACGTCCGCGCCGGTCAGGTGCAGCATTTTTTCCGCTGACGGGGTGAAGCGGCGCAAACGCAGGTCGCTTCCCAGCATCATGATGGGGATCTGCACGCTGCCCAGGAGATTGGAGAGATCGTCGTTGAGCTGCGCCTGCTCCACATTGCGGGTGCGCAGCTCCTCGTTCATGGTGGCCAATTCCTCATTGCCGGATTGCAACTCTTCCTTGGCGGTTTCCAACTCCTCGTTGGTGCTTTGCAATTCTTCGTTGCTGGATTCCATCTCCTCGCCAGAAGCCTTCAGCTCCTCGTTCACCGCTTCCGATTGTTCCCTTACGTTTTGCAGGTGCTCGCGCGCCGCCGCCAACTCGGATCGAAGCAGCGCGACCATCTCTTCCCCCGGCGACCCCCGCTGGTTCCGGTTGGACATGGGGGATGCAGGGGAGTCCTCTCCTTCTATTTCCTCGAACAGGATGAGAAAGCAGGGATCGGGGGCGGTAGCCAGTTTAATGGGATGGACTTCCACGTTCACCCGGCGGAAATGGTGGTCTTCCATGATCCGCACGTTTTCTTTCACCACCGGGAGGCCGCTGGCGACGCTTTCCGCCACGGCCTTGCGGATCTCCAGGGATAGGCCTTCCTGCGCCATGACCACAAGGTTGAAGCTGGAGCCGGCCTTGGGAGGTTCCAGAAACGGGCTGGTGCGCCCGCGGAACTGGAGAACGTCCATGTCCTTGTTGACGAGCACGCCCGGAGGGGCGAATCTCCTGAGCACCACCCGATCGGCGACCTGCTGGAAATCCATGGGCGTGGGACGGCGGAGTACGGGACCGGCTTTTTCCGCCGTTTCAGACGGCTTGCCCTTGGAGGCAAGTATGGGCAATCGCGCGGTCGTCATTTTCTTGGAATAGATTTTGAGCTCGGAATCCACGGTGCTGAACAGGTTCGTGTCCCGCCCGATAATCTCGGAATTTCCAAGTAACAGGAAACAGTCGCTATTGAGGGCGTAATGGAAGGCGTGGATGATGCGCCGTTGCAGCGGGGCGGAAAGGTAGATGAGGACATTGCGGCAACTGATCAGATCGAGCTTGGCGAAAGGCGGGTCCGCGGTCACGTCGTGCTTGGCGAAAATGCAGATCTCGCGGATCTCTTTGCTGATCCGGTATCCCGCCTCCTCCTTTACGAAATAACGGCGCAAGCGCTCGGTGGAAACGTCATGCTCGATATTCTCTGCATAGATGCCAGCCCTGGCCCGCACCAAAGAAGGCGATTCGCAGATATCGCTGGCAAAGACCCGCAACGGAAACCGGGTTTCCCGGGAATTCTGGAACTCGCTCAGCGCGATGGCCAGGGAATACGCTTCCTCTCCGGTGGCGCAGCCCGCCACCCAGACGCGGATGGTTTCGCCCGGGGATTTCGCATTCCAGATGGCGGGCAGAATGGTGGCCGCGAGCGCCCGGAACACTTCCGGGTCCCGGAAAAAACGCGTGACGTGGATCAGGATATCCTGGTAAAGGGATCTGACCTCTTCCTTGTCGCTCTCCAGAGAGCCGACGTATTCCTTAAGCGTATCCCACTTGCCCAAAGCCATGCGGCGCATAAGCCGGCGTTTGAGAGTGGTATCCCGGTACTGGGTGAAATCGACCCCGGTAGAGACCCGTAGCAGGTCGATGATGCGGTTGAATTCGGCTTCGTATCCCGCGAAGGGCTGGGCATCCTTCTCAGCATTCCGGTAGCTGAAATACGGATGGCGGCCGATGCGCGCCAACTCCAGCGCGATGCTTTCCGGAGGCAGCACCATATCGACGCAGCCTTCCTTAACGGCGCTTAACGGCATGCCCGGGAATTTCGCGGAACCGCTGTCCTGGGCAAAGGTGATTCCGCCCGCGGCTTTGATTTCGGCCAGCCCCAAGGTGCCGTCCGTCCCCGTTCCGGACAGGATGACTCCCACGCATCGTTTGTTCCCTTCCTGGGCCAGCGAGCGCAGGAAGAAATCAATGGGCAGGTGCAAGCCGCGCGATTCGCTCCTGGGGGTGAGGCGCAGAATCCCCTGAGCCAATGCCATGTTGCAGTTTGGCGGGATAACGTAAACGTGGTTGCTCTCCACGGCCATGCCGTCCCGGACTTCCGTTACGGGAAAGCCACAGGACTTGGAGAGGATATCGGCCAGATGGCTGTCATGGGTGGGTTCCAGATGCTGGATGAGAACGAATGCCATGCCCGGTTTGCCGGGAAGGGTTTTCAGCAGGCGGGTGAAGGCCTCCAGGCCTCCCGCGGAGGCGCCGATCCCCACCACGGTAATGGTTTTTTTCCCGTCCGAATTTAAGGCAGTAAGGTTGTCAGGTTGATCAACCACGTCTGCTCCGTTGTTTGGGAAAGTGTGTGCTTGATACCGGAAGGACAATCCGGACGTTCCAGGAAGATAACTTGCCAATAGGTCCACCACAAACTTATCGGTGGAATACCCGGCTTTCCCACCCTTTCGGCGCTTTTAGATGGCGTTAATGGATGCGCGACCCTTGAATCCGGCTCTTACCGGAGATTACACCGGGCAATCCCCCCTTATGGCCCCACCGGCATCGATCCTGATCCCCGCTGCCGCCAAATCGGATTCTGGGAACAAAACGGCGAGCTGGTTTCGGCCCTACTCATTAAGTACTGGAGAAATGGATTCGGATCCGGAGTAAACCGGGGCGCTTCCATCAGAGGCGGTTTGTCATGCTGAAGCGGATAGCATTTTTGCCCGCGCCGGTCGCGGCCTGTTTGGGTTTCCTCATCTTATTTTATGATCCGGGTAATGCCGATATGCAAAGCGATTTCGCGAATCCGCCGTTGCAGTACCGGCCCAAAGGCTTGCGGGACGTATCCAAGGCGGGCACGTCCTTGACTACCGACGGATTTGGCGGATTGGGGGAACTGGCTACTTGCGCCAATTACCGTTCCCCGGCATTTTTCCGGAAAATATCCGCGGCCTTGGATACCATCCATAAACTGGGGGGTTCCTACACGCTTTATGATGAAGAGCAATTCCCCAGCGGAAGCGCCGGATACGGAAGGGCCAACCATGGGGGCCTTTGCAATCCGCTTCCTCAGGGGGAGGATCTGGCGACGCGCTACCCCGGCAATACCGTTAAGCAGTTGAATAAAATCGACAACTGGGTATCCGGACCCGCGGTCTTTTCCGCGCCCATCCAGAGCGGCGGGACCACGACGCTCATGGCCGTGGTCGCCATGGACACGGCGGACAAGCCGCAAAAGCTCATCGATCTTACCGATTCGGTTAAGGGGAACGCGATCATCTGGCGCGTGCCGGCGGGAAGGTGGGACGTCATGGTATTCCAGTGCGTAAAAAGCCCCAACCCGCAATGCGATTATTTGGATTCCGCTTCGGTGGCCGGATTCATATCCATGGCCTATCAACCCTATTACGACAATATGCCGGAATATTTCGGGAACACCATCAAGTATTCCTGGTACGATGAGCCCAGCCTGGAAATGGGGTCCGGTAGGGAATGGACGCCGCTCTACAACCTGAAATTCATGGCAAAGTGGGGCTTCAGCCCCAGGGTTTATTATCCGGCATTGTGGTACGACATCGGCCCCCAGACCCAGGCCGCGCGGAATTACCTGTTCGGATTCCGCGCCACGCTTTTTTCCGAAGGCTTCATAAAGCAAGTCAATGCCTGGGACGATGCCCACGGCGTCAGGGCCACCGGGCATCTGGACAACGAGGATTGGACCGATCCCGTGGGCTCGACAGGGGACGTGATCAAAGCCTTTAAATATTCGTCCATCCCGGGTCTGGACGATATCGGCTATTCCTACACTCACCTATTCTATAAGTTCTTCAGTTCCGCGGCCTATAATTGGGACAAATCCCTGGTCAACATCGAAAACGGCGGCGATTATGGAACGGCGATTGAGCAGTTGGCCGACGGCATCCAGATGCAACACACGTTTTCCCTTCCCACCCCGGCTTACAACCAATGGCACGGCCGATGCGGCGTGATGTTGCAGCCTTGGGCGCGGCACGTCGCCGATATCGCGATACTCTATCCCATCGCCGCATGCCAGGGAGCGTTCTACTTCGACGGCCCCTCCGGCGTCATGAGCGAGCGCGTGCCCATTCCTTATCTCGATTACCCTAACGTGGGGGAGATCCTTTCCTCCCAGATAAACCGCGATTTCACTTGGATCCACCCCGACGTCCTGGACGAGAAGTGCGTGGTTTCGGGTCCGGCCCTGCAGCTCCAAAATGCCGTTAACCATGAGGAATACAAAGTCATCATCGTGCCGGCATGTGCGGTCATCAGTTGGAGCAACCTGCGGAAGATAAGGCAATTCTACGATAACGGCGGCAAGGTGATAGCGACGGGATTGCTGCCCTCGAAGTCGGCGGAATTCGGGGACGACGATTCCGTCGTCAAAGTGGTCCGCGCCATGTTCCCGGCCACCGGGCAGACGGTGACGAATGCGAACGGAGGGACTTCGGTTTTCCTGGGGACGGCGACGACCGCCAATATGCTCGCCGCCCTTAACAACGCGGTTACCGTGTACGACGTGGAGTTCGAGCCGCAAACCGGCGGCCTGCGGTACATCCACAAGGTTTTGCGGGATAGCCTGAACATCTATTTTTTCGGCAACAACTCGGCGGCTACCGTGAACGCCTTCGCGCGCTTGCGGGGCAGCTTCACGCCGCAGCAATGGGATCCGCATACCGGCGCCATATCCACTCCCGAATACACGCAGGTGACCGAGGGCGGCGCCGTCATCACCAGGGTGCGCCTGAACCTGGCCGCATTGCATTCGGTTTTCCTGACCGGTTCCTATTCCACCACCGGCATCGTGCCGAATGCGCAGGCGGGCGCGGGCCCGCAAAGGGCGCGGCTGAGCGTTTCCCGTTCCTCCGGAAACCTGGCCATCACCTATTCCATTCCCAAGGGAGCGACCGAACTGGTGGCGGTAAGGCTGGAAGTATTCGATGTAAAGGGCGGCCGGGCGGCGGTAATCCTGGATGGGCGCGCAAAAGCCGGGACCTATACCACCAACTGGGCGGCCCGGCGAATCCCCGGGGGAACCTATATCGTACGCCTTAAGGTGGCCGGGCAAAGTGGCGTCCAAGTGAAGGTGGCGAAGGAGTAGCGCGGTAGTGCGCTTCAAATAGGGAGTCCTGCGCCATCCTCTCCCTTTGAGGAACCGGTGCGCCGGATCGATTCAGGCGGGTCCGCGTATGATCTGGTCGGTTTTCTCGTCCAGGCGGAAAAGCGATCGGTAGTGGGACTCTACCACCTTAACGGTCCGCCCGCGGATGGAAATGAATACTTCCGGGTGGACTATTTCAATGGCTTTTATCCGGCCCGGCTCCAGGTTTTCCTGTTGGTATTCCAATTCCTGGCTTCGCGTGGTGATGGCCGCATGGGCTTTGGAAATCTGCCTGCGCTTTTCCACGATCTCCTTGAGGGCTTGCGCTTTGGAAGGATGGAGGGCGCCGCGGCTGGAAAGCTCGAGCAGGGAACGGAGGAACCGATCGATCTTGGCCATGGCCTCATTCAATTCGGAAGCCTGGCGCGCAAGCGATGCCTGCTGGCGTTTGAGGGCATAATCGACCCCGGTGGCCACGTGGGTTTTGATTCCCGAGGATGACCCGAAGGATTTGGCTTCGACGCCCTTGGCGGCGATGGCTTCGCCGCCCAACAAAGACCCCTTTTTTTTCTCCAGGAGGATCCGGCCGCTGCAATACAGGAAGCTTTGCAGGGAAAAGTTTTCCACTACTATGTCTCCATGGGCCTCGAGCCAGGCGTTTTCCGAATACCCCACGGAAATGTCCCGTCCCGCCTCCAACCGGAACTGGCCCTTGCCCGCGCCCAGGGCGCCGCCCTTGACGTGGATGTCCCTTCCGGCTTTGACTTTGCAGGGTTCCACGTTTTCCAGAACCAGGATATCGCCATCCGCCGCTACTTCGAACCCTTTGCGCACGCTTCCCGTGATCATGATATTGCCTTCAAAGGTGATGTTCCCGGTATGGTAATCGACATCCGAATTGACCACGAAGACGTTCATGACGTCCAGCAGGGATCCGTTCAGCTGCACGCACCCGTTGATTTCCGAATAGAATTCGGTTTCCTCCTTCTCCGTGCGCACGTTTCTACCGGGTACCAAATAGGACTTGGGGATCGGCTTGGGAGGCAGGCTGCGGCCGGTAACGTCCACGCCATCGGTACCGGGAACGGCGGAGGTGATGCGCGCCAGCAACTGATCCTGGGTCACCACCGGAATCCATTTCACGTTCCGGAAATCGACCTTGCCTTCATTGTTCAAATCAAGGTGCAGGGGACCTTGGAAATTCCGATCGAAGAGATATTCGATGGAACCGGGTTTTCCGTCCACCGGTGGGAATCCTTTGGAGACGAGCACATCCTTGACGGGCTTCCGGGTTTTGCCGCAGCTTTCGAGCGCTTCCAGGATCGCGCCTTCCCGAATGCCGTAGCGGATGTTGTTCTTTTCCAGGAATTCCCTGACCGCCGCCAAATCGGTCACGCGTCCGCTGCCGAAAGCGGGGTAGACGTCGAGATAGGCGGATAAATTCGTGGCATCCTTCCGGGAAACCATCTTTCCGTCCACGTCCGAGGGAAGGATGTGGAATTGATCGCCGATGGCAATCACCCGTCCCCGTACCTTGGCCTGATACCTTTCCAGGCCTGCTACGATACGGGAAGAAATATTTTCCCCGGGACTCAGCTCGCATTTTCTCCGGTTATCCCGGTTGGCTATCACTCCGTCCTTTTCCACTTCCGCCAGGAAAAGGAATTGGGAGGGAAGCAGGGCTTCAAGTTTATATTCCACGGTCAGGCGCGCGAACTCGATCCCTTTAAGAAAGGAGGGGTTGAGGGAACCGCCGTCCTTCACGTGGATACAAGAAACCGTTTCCCGATCGGGGTTGGCCGGCCCCGCCGGCTTTTCCTCCATCGCCGCCACATGCCGAAGTTTTTCCAGCCGATCGATTTCCTCCTGAAGCCCCTGCATCAAGTCGTCGGCCTCGCCCCCTTCCTTCATTCTATCCATCCCCCCTCGGTGGGGCGGGGAAGGCGGATCACCGCAGTAGTGCCCTTCCCAAGCCGGCTTTCCAGCACCAGCGTGCCGCCCATGAGCCGGGTAAAGCCCCTGGCCAGGAACAGCCCCAGGCCGCCCCCTTCCGATTTGGCGGCCGCGGGATCGGAGGACCGGAAAAACCGGTTGAAAACCTGCGGCATATCCGCAGGGGAGATCCCGATCCCCTGATCCTCGACACGGATCTCGATCATGCCTTCCGCCTGGGCGGCCTTGATGTACACCGCCTCGGAAGCGGGAGAATAAGCCAAGGCATTTTCCAGAAGATGGTAAAGGACTAACCCCAGTTTTTCGTAGTCGGCCACCAGACACAAGGGCGGCCCGCCTTCCGGCAAAGCAATCGCAATCCTGCGGTCCAGCCCGTGAGGCCCCTTCTGCACCCGGCGCAAGCAACGGTTAATGACGGAGCGGACCTCGACGTTCTCCAGAAAAAGATCCGTGGCCGCGTTAGGGCTGTCCAGGGCGAAAAGATCCCCCATGTCGGACAGTAGCGCGTGCAGACGGCGTACTTCTTCATGGCCAAGATTGGCCACTTCGCGCGCCTCGGTGTCCAGGGAAGCGTATTGGTCCGAGCTGAGAACGGACAAGGCGGTTTTCACCGAGGTCAGCGGGCCTTTTATGCGCCTTAGAAATTCGGAAAAGAACCCCGAGCATAACTCTTCGAGATCTTTCTGGCGGGTGATGTCGTCAATCATGGCCACAATGCAGGCCTTGCCGTAAACGCAGAGGCCGTCCCTCACCACGGTAATGGAAAAGCGCTTGCCGTCATGGGACGCTTCCACCGATTGCCGGAGCTGTTGGGTTTGGCAGGCGGAACGGATCGCGGATGCCAGGCCGGACCAGGCGGGCGCGGCAGCCACCCCTCTTTCCATCAGGTCGATGGGATCGGTTTGCAACAACGCGGGAGCCTTGCCGTTGCAAACCAGGATTTCGCCGTCCTCGCCGGCAAGGATAACGCCGCAGGAAAACTGATCGAGGATTTTCTTCAGTCCCTCATAGTCGACTATCATGGGATTAGGCATCGCCGCCCTCTATTTTCCGCAAGACCTCTTCCAAATCCTCGGGCTCGAAGGGCTTTCCGATATGGCCGATGGCGCCTTGCAGGTTGCCGACCACTTCGGCGTTGGCGTATTCCTTCGCGGTGAAAATCACCACGGGGACATTCGCCATTTCGGGATCCGCCCGGAGTTTCCGCAATACCTCCCAGCCATCCATGCCGGGCATCACCAGGTCCAGGAGGATGAGCGTGGGCTTACCTTCCTTGGCCATGGTGAATCCCGACTCGCCGCCGTAAGCCTCCAGGGTCTCGTACCCCAAATGCCTCAGGAGGATGCATGTGGTTTTGACGATCAATTTTTCATCATCAATCACCAGAACCCGTCCCTTTTTAGCCATCGGCCTCTCTTTTCTCCGGTTGCGAAGCCGGCGTTGAAATATCCCATCCCTGCCCGCCCAGGCCGGAGAGACCGGATAGGGCGACGCGCGTCCTTGCCAAAGCGGCATCCAATCCGGAGAGGATTTCCAGAGCGCTTTGCCTGTCCTCGATCTTCGCCGCGGACTGAAGCGAATCGCATTTCCTGGCCATGGCCGCGGCCCCGAAATTCAGGCTCAGTCCTTTCAACCCATGCGCCGCCTTTCCCAGGGCGGGATAATCCTGTGCGCCCAGAAGCCTTTTCAGTTCCGCGCTTTTCTCCGCCGATTGCTCCAGAAAGCCGGAGACCAACTCCAGGAACATTCCGGCTTCATCATCCTCGGAAAGGGCCCGGAGCCGGTTCAGAATGCGCTGGTCCAAATCATCCGCGGCGGACGGGACTTCGCTTTCATCGGGTTTACCGTGGAATTCCTCCTGCTCCGTTCCCGAATACGTTTTCGCGATCGCTTCCTGGAGGGATTGGGTCATGATGGGCTTGCTGATGTAGCCGTCCATGCCGGCGGCCTCGCATCTTGCCCGCGTACCGGTTTGGGCGTCCGCGGTCATGGCTACTATGAATGCGCGCTTCTTTTGATTCTTCCTTTCCAGATGGCGGATACTGTTGGATGCCGTATAGCCGTCCATCTCCGGCATCTGGCAGTCCATCAAGATGAGATCATAGTCCTGGAGGTGGCAGGCCTCCAGCGCTTGGCGGCCATTGACCGCCAGATCAGCGCGCTGCCCCAGCCTTTCCAACAGGCTGAGGACCACCATTTGATTGATCCTGTTGTCTTCCGCCACCAGGATTTTCAGGGGGGGAAGGTTTTCCGGCGCCGGCGGAAGAGGCTGCGCCCGCACCCGGGGATCCACGTCCTTTTTCGGATCATGGATGCCCATGCGCGCCGTGAACCAGAAGATGCTGCCCTGTCCCGACCGCTTGGCATATCCTATTTCCCCCCGTAATAATCCGACCAGTTGTTTGCAGATCGCCAATCCCAATCCAGTGCCGCCGAAGCGCCGGGTGTCGGAAGTATCGGATTGCGAAAAGGCCTGGAACAGTTTGGCCTCCGTCTCCGAATTGATCCCGATACCGGTATCTTCGATTTCGAATCGGAGCAGCACCCCATCGTCCCCCCGAGCGGATGCCATTACGCGAAGATCCACCTTCCCCTTGAGCGTGAACTTGATGGCATTCCCGAGCAGGTTGATCAGGACCTGCCGCAACCGCCCCGCATCCCCTTGATAGCTGTTGGGCATACCCGGCGCGAACGACCAGCTTAGATCCAAGCCCTTTTCCTCCGCCTGGGTTTCCAAAAGCGCTACCACGTCGGAAACCGTTTCAGGTAGGTGGAACGGCTTTTCATAGAGCTGGAGCTTCCCTTGTTCTATTTTGGAAAAATCCAGAACGTCGTTGATGATACGCAGCAGGGAATTCCCGGAAGTCTGGATGATGCGTACGAAATGCTTTTGCTTTTCATCCAAGTCCATATCCGCCAGCAATCCGGCCATGCTCATGATGCCGTTCATGGGCGTGCGGATTTCATGGCTCATATTGGCCAGGAACCTGCCCTTGGCGCGGCTCGATTCCTCCGCTTTTTCCTTGGCCTTGAGGATCTCCTGATCAATGCGCTTTCGGTCCGTGATATCCCGCGCCAAGCCGAAAATCACCTTGGCCTCCATATGCGCGGTGGAGTTCCATTGCAGCCACCTGTAGGTCCCGTCCTTGCACAGGTAGCGGTTCTCGAATGAAATCGGGGTTTCGCCCTGGAACATCTTGCGCGCCGCTTCCAGCGTCTGCTCGCTGTCCTCCGGATGGATGAGTTCGCTGTTGTGGCGGGTAAGCATTTCCTCATTGCTCCAACCCAGGCATTTTTCCCAAGCGGGATTCAGCTGCTTGAAATGGCCGTCGAAACCCAAGATGCACAGCATGTCCAAGGACATGGCGAAGAAGCGCTCCTTCTCTTCGAGCGCCTGCTGGCTTTTTTTAAGTTCGGTGATGTCCACGCTGGTGTTAATCACCATTCCGATGCTGCCATCCCCGTTCAGGATGGGGACGGATTTGAAGTAGGACCAACGGAACTCCGTTTCGCCGCGCAACCGCCAGCGTACCCCGCCGCTGTGGGCCTTGCCGGTGGAAAACACCCGCTTTGCCTGGGTATCCCCCCATCCCCCGGGAATACCGTCTTCGCATAGTATCAGGTTGAAGAAGCCCCGGGATAGCGCGTCCTCGAATGCGGCCGTGGTTTCCACATGGGTGACTTCGCAGGGTATGCCTTCCAAGTTTACCGGAAGGGGAGTCCTCGAGGGATTCGCGGGATCCTGGAATCGAAGGATGCGGAACAAACCCATTCAATGCTCCCGGAGCGTGGCAACGGTTTGGGGCGCGCAACGCCTACCTCAATCAATGATTTGTAAATGTCATCGGTGTAACATATGTTCCCTCATTTGCCTCTGCGAAAACCTCTGCGGGATAGGGTTTTGGTACGCACAAAGTGCACGGTTTTTTCCGCGCTGTGCGGATTGTACTTTCCCATTCCCAGTTTAATGCGGGAATTAATTGTGATGCGATGCGGGTAGAGTTATCTTCGTCAATTCGGTGACGGGGTATCGGATGCGCGGCTCGGAACCGGTGGCGCGGGATCGCTGGATGATGCGCAATAGCCCTCAATAGCGCTAAGCTTTTATTGCCTTCGGGTGGATCCGGAATCGGAGCGGGGTCAGAGTGGAAAACCAGGGTGATTCCAAACGGATGCCGGCGTCCTCCTCTGCAGCGTTGCCTTCCTCAGTCGCAAAGACAATCCTCCTGGCTGAAGACAATTATTTGAGCCAGAAAATCGTCGCCATGCTTTTCCAGAAACAGGGCTGGTCCGTGAAGATAGCCCAAGACGGCGCTGAAGCCCTGGAACTCCTGGACCAGGGAGGCATCGCGGCCGTTTTACTCGACTGCCAGATGCCCGGCATGGATGGCTACGAAACCACCATGGCGATCCGGAAAAAAGAAATTCTCCTGGGCCGAAAGCGGATTCCCATTTTCGCGGTCACGGCCGATGCGATGGAGGAAAACCGGGATCGTTGCATGAAAGCGGGGATGGATGGCCTTTTCGCGAAACCTTTCCTGAGCGTGGACGTTGCGAATTTCCTGGGCATGGTGCAAGCAAGCATCGACAAATCCCATGGGAATCCCGGGTGATGAAAGTACCCGTTACCCCTTCAGGGGAGCGGCTTTTCCAAAAGGGCGCTCCTTCCGGGTCCGCCCGCGGCCATTTTTTTCATGAAGGCCAGGCCGTCCCTGGCGAGCTTCTCTTCGTCCTGGAACATCCGGCGCCAAATCTTGGTCGCCGCCGACAAGGCGGGCATGGCCATGCCGAACGCTTCGATGGTAAGCCAGCCATCATACCCCACCCGCTGCAGGGAAAGAAAGGTTTCCTCCCAGGCTACGTTTCCTAGTCCCGGGGTGCTGCGATCGTTTTCGGAGATATGCACTTGCCGCAACGTTCCCGCGATTTTTTCGATGGCAAGGGAGGCCGATTTTTCCTCGATGTTGGCGTGGAAAGTATCGTAGAGGCTGCCGCAGCCTGGAATGCCGATTTCCCGGACGAACCGGTCCGTATCGGCGGCGCAGTTGAGGAAATAGATCTCGAAGCGGTTAAGGAATTCCAGCGCCAGGCCTACGCCCAGTTTCCGCCCGTACTCCGCTACCTGCCGCATGCTTTCCAATCCCCATTTCCATTCGTCCCCGGTGGGCGCTTGGCCCGTGAACTCGCCGATGGCGGCATAGTAGGGTCCGACCAATATCTCCATCCCGCCGCTTTGGCAGCAGTCCAATACTTTCTTGAGGTTTTCCACCGCGCGTTTACGGTTGGCGGGATCAGGACTGATGGGATTCGCTTCCCGACCGGCTACCGTTACCGCCGTGCGTTCCAATCCCACGGCGTCCAGCCTCCGGCCCAGGGCCGCGTATTTATCCGGTTGCGGATCGAAAACGGGGATTTCAATCCCGTC
Organism: Fibrobacteria bacterium; assembly: GCA_025360005.1. Lineage (GTDB taxonomy): Bacteria > Fibrobacterota > Fibrobacteria > UBA11236 > UBA11236 > Chersky-265. Next base: position 143,275 of record JANYDA010000001.1, on the reverse strand, counting down.
GAATCCCATTTCCTTAAGCCGATCAAAGAGAGGGAAATATTTTTCCTCCAGAACGCAATCGCTCCATAGCAACATGTTCATCGAATACTTCATGGCATTCCCCACTTCTTAATCCAGGTTCCGCGCCCGGTTTTCCACGTTATCAGGTACACTCCCCGGCCAGGAAGCCGGATATGCCTTTGGAAGGATTGCGCCTCCGGATAGCGTTGCAGGATGGCTCCGGAAAGCGCACGCAATTCCAGGATGCCGGCCTGGGATCCGCGCAGGGAGATGCCGTCCGCATCTTCTTCCATGCTGAGGCCCCAGGAGGCGGATGCCCCCGGCGCATCCAAGACCGTGGCCGAGCAGGCGGCCGGATCATTTTTCACGAAATAGGAGCGGTAGGCGGGAGACTTTTTATCCATGCAGCCCACCAGATTCAAGACTTCGATTTTCCTGAACCGGTAAGGCGCGCTTTCCGCTTGGATGGTGATATATCCGCCGGTCAAGGGCGTGCCGTTTGCGGGGGCATGGAGGGTATCTCCGGACACATTCCCCTTCCAATAGACCGGCCGGTAGAATTCCAGCACGGATTTATCGTCCACTCGGAACTGGAGCAGGGAATCCGCGAGCACCAGCGCCGAAACCCGTTCCCACCCCGTATCCACGGGAGCGCGCGGATTCGCCGTCGCCGACAGGCAATGGCTGGTCACAACGCTGCCGCCGCTGGGCGTGGTATAGAAGGCCGTGCCGGGCGTGCACAGATTCATGGTGCCTTTGGCATTCGGCGAGCCCGAACCATTGTGGGGGCCCAATAGCTGGGCTTCCAGGCTGATGGGGAAGTCCTGATCCAGGCCCATGCTCGCCATGGATTGGGAGTGGAGCATGAAACCGTTGTTCTCCACGGCCCAACCGGGGCCTCCCGGAGCCTGCTTTCCCCACACCTGGTATTCGGACCGCAACAGGTAATGGGTGAAAGGCCGCACCTTGTAAGCCGCATGGCCGAAGCTGGGAAAGTCCGGCCAAGCGCCGTAGTCGACGGTCAAGAGGCCATTGACCACCTTGTAGGTGTTGCGGAAATTTTCATTCAGAGGATGATGTTGGAATTTGATATCCCAGTCGGACATATCCTTGCCGTTGAAAATTTGCACCCACGCCGAATCTTCCGCGGCCGCCGCCGATGACGCCAAGGCGCCCAGCAAAATCAACCAGAGTTTTTTGGGGGCTAACCGCTTGTTTTGGGACATGGATATTCCTTCCTGGAAAGTTTGCCTGGGCTTATTTTGCCCAAGGCGTCGACAAAGGTTTCTTCTCCGGGCCGGGCCCCCATGGGACGCGGCTTTTGCATGGCGATGGGAAGGCGCGGCAAAGTGAAGAACAAGGTTCCGAAGCCGGGATGATCGGCATGGTAGCCTTCGGGTCGGATCGCCTCGGCCAATTGTCTGGTGTAGGGTGCCGGGGTGCCGCGGCGGTTTTCGTAATGGTTCCAGACCATTTCGTAAATGGGCCGGCGCTGTTCCCGATTCACCGCGGAGATGACGGTAAAGGTGCGGCTGGAATCGGAATAGATCTTGAAGGGGACGTCGTTGCCCAGTAAATAGCCGGCGGTGTACTCGAAACCTTTTAGCAGGCGGTTGCCGGCGAATCCGTACAGATCGTCCCCTTGGCTCCAGGCGATTTCACAAAGCTCGGCCAGCAGCCCGATGCCTAATTGGGCATGCGCCTGATCGCGTCCGCTTTCCTGCAATTGGCCGGTTTCCCCGTCCCATACCGCCTTCAGGATGCAACCGTTGCCGCGGCCGGATTTGAAATATTCCGTGGCTTCCAGGTATTTGGCCGAGTCGTCGAGAAACACCCCCAAGGCCGCGATGGCCAGCATTTGGCAGGCATCCCAATTGGCGAAATAATGATCCACGCGCGAACCGTTGTGATGGATCAGGAAATCATGGTTCAGCGGATAGAAGACCCGCAGCATCAGATCCGTGAAGCGGTTTATATCCGCCGGTTTCCAACCGGCATAGGTATGCCGGATGATTTCCGCGGCGAAGAGCAGTTGCGATCCGTAAATGCCGGCCACCAAATACTTATCGCCGTCGCCTTCGATAGCCTGCAACCGGCCGGACCAGGCGTTCAGGATTTCCACGGACTTGCGGGCGCGGGCGCTGTCACCGGTGATGTTCCATGCGATGGCGTTGTAATAGGCCGCCAGGGCGTCCGAGTTCAAATCCTGAAAGCCCGTGCCTACCGCGCCCAGGGTGCGCGTGACGGTATCCCAGGGAAGCGGATTGTAAGCGGGGGAGGCGTGCGGATCCTGGCGCAATTTGTTCCAGCCGTCAAGGTAAGGATGCGTGCCAGCGGCCACTTCCTTTTTCATGCGTTGCAAATCCAGGCGGGTATCCAACAGACCCGGATGGGTGAAGGCTTCGGCGGTATGCAGGGTGGATCCCAACAGCAGCAGGGAATAGGGGAGGTAACGGCGAAGGAACGGTTTCTTCATGAAATATCGCACTCGATCGAACACGGCCGTGATTTCCCCGGGTGGGCGCGTAAGCGTGGCCATGCCTCGCGCCTGAATGCAGGAAGTTAAGACTTGGCCGGAAAGAGCAAGGGCATAAACGGCGCGCCGCATGAGAATCCGCTGCGTATCGGGCAGCGATTTTCCTTCCTGCCGAGGAAAATATCCCCGTCCTGACCATTAAAACCGCTAGGTTGGGAATATGTATGAAGTCGGCAAACGCGCCCTGTGGCCTTGTTTCATCCTATTCTCTTTCGCGGGCCTTGCCCGGGCGGTGGATTTGGGGACGTACAAGGGATGCCAGGCGAGCGACCAGAACTTCCTGATCGAGAACCTGGCCAAACCGTTGACGGGGGCCAACGGCCCCACCAAATTGACCGTTGCCGAACGGCCGGATCATAATGTCGAGGTTTACTTCACCGAAAAGTCCGGTGCCGTGCGGAAATTCGACGGGGCCACCGGCCAGGTGACCACAATCGGCAATCTGCCCGCGGCGACCAGTAACGAAGATGGTTTGATTGGAATAGCCTTGGATCCGGATTTTCAACGAAACCGATTCATCTATTTCAACTACTCCTTCCAGAATAAAAGCGGGCAACCCGCCGAGTCCTCGTTCCGTATCTCCAGGTTCGCCCTGGCCCCGGACGGAAACATCGATCCGGCTTCGGAAAAAATCCTCCTGAAAATCCCCAGCGGCCGCAATCATTGGCATACCGGCGGCGTAATGAGCTTCGATGCCAAAGGGAATTTGTGGATCGCCGTGGGAGACAATCAAACCATGGAACTGGGGCCAGGGAATACCAAGGACCTGCGCGGCGCCATCCTGCGCATCCATCCCGACAATGGCGCAAGGGGATACGGCGTACCGCCCGGGAATTTCGGCGAGTTCTTCGCGGCCAAATACCGCGCTTCCGGTAATCCGTTGCTCGCGGACGACTATTCCGATTCCGCCAAAGTGCGTCCGGAACTCTATATCAAAGGCAATCGGAACGTCTACACCCTCCATTCGGATTCCGTAAGCGGCCGCATGCTGTTTTCGGAGTTCGGTCCCGATCCGGATCCGAATACCAATCCCAACAATGCGGTTCCCCTGGAAGAGTTCGACGTTATCAAAGAACCCTTCTACGGCGGTTGGCCTTACTTCGCGGCGCGTTACGAAATGGGTCCCGAGCATTTGGCCAGGAACGGCGCGGGCAGCGGGACGCTGTATGGGATCCCCATCCCGCCCATCCACGACAGGAACAATATCGTCAACAACAATCCCGATGTCCCCGTGCACAAGCTTCCGCCCAACCACAACGCCCTGTATGAGCGCACCAAGGGATGCCCCACCTCGGGACCTTTGTTCCGGTATGACGGGAGGAATCTGCCCCCATCGGGATTCCCGCCGCAATTCGATCGGAAATGGCTGGTGGCGGATTGCCGGAATGTTTCCTATGGATTCCACCTTTGGAGCATGAACCCGAGTTTGGACAGTATCACGGGCGATGTGAAAATATTCGCGCAGCTTTCCTATCCGGGTCAAATCGTGGATATGCAGCATGGTCCGGATGGCGTTCTGTATTTCGTGTCCTATGAGGGAGGGCTGTTCCGGATACGCTATACCGGCGCTTGCAAGGACGCTGGACTTTTCCCGGCGGCGAATGCTACGCCCATCCTGGGTCTCAGGGATGCGGGCTGGCTGCGAATGCGATCGCGGCTCATTTCCATCGGTTCATCCGGCGCCCACTCCATTTCACTCTGGGATCCGAACGGGGTGCTGGCGTTCTCGGTCCAGGGAACCATTCCGCAGGAGTACCGAGTGCCCGCCTCATTGCGTCCCGGTCTTTATTTATTGAAGGTTGTCGCGGCCGAAGGCGTAGTGACGGCCAAAATCATATTCTGACCAAGGGAAGCGAATGCGAAACGTGGATTTGATCTTCTCGACCGTAGGCATCCTATGCTGCGCGGCGAATGCGGAACGGCTTATCAGCGGTCCCATCCAATTCGATCATTACGTGGTGGACAGCCTGTTCGTTTCCGAAGGGGTGGGCGTTGCGGACGTGGATGGGGATGGGAAGAACGATCTGTACGTGGGCGATTACTGGTATGAATCGCCCAATCCCCAAATGGCCGGCGCTTGGATCCGGCATCCCATCCATCCCGCGGTGGGGACGAATGCGCGCGCCGCCAACGGTTATTACGATCCCGGCCGGTATAGTAATTGCCACGGCGCGTTCGTGGCGGATTTCAACGGAGACGGCTGGCCCGACGAGTTGGTGGTGCCCTATCACGGGGATCATCCCACTTGGTACGAGAACCCCAAGGGAAGCAAAACCAATTCGTCCTGGACCGCGCACGTGCTGGGAGCGGGCCAGGGGTATTCCTACGGCGTAGAACAATCCTGGTTCGGGGACATCAACGGCTCCGGGAAAAAATCCCTGGTGACCTCCAACTATGGCGACAACAGCTGGAGCTATTGGACGCCCGACAATGCCGGCAATTTCGTGGAAACCAAAATCTGCCCGGCCGGCAAAGGCCAATACAGCTATGTGTTCAGCCATGGCATGGGGGTTTTCGATCTGGACGGGGACGGCAAACCGGATCTGGTGCACTCGCTGGGATGGTATAAACAGCCTGCCAACGGTACGGGAGCCTGGGTGTATACCGCCGCGAATTTCCTCAACGCGACAATCCTGCAAACCGACGGCGGAAACGCCATGAGCCATATGCTTCCCTACGATTTCAACCAGGATGGGAAGATGGATTTTATCTCCGCGTCCTCCCACGGCCCCGGAATCTGGTGGGTGGAGAACCTGGGGAACAATGCCTGGAAGCAGAACATGATCAACCCCGTTCCTTTCACCAACCACGCCTTGTACCAAGCGGATTTGGACGGGGACGGGATTCCGGACGTGGTAGGCGGAAAGCGGAAGTGGGCGCATAGCGGATCCAAGGGGGATCAGGAACCGGCCGAATTGTACTGGGTCAAGGTCACGCCGGGAGCCAACCCGAAATTCGACTACTATGTCATCAAAGCGGATCACTCCGGCGTGGGGACGCAGTTCCAAGTGGCTGATCTGGACAAGGACGGATTCCCCGACATCGTGGTATCGAGTAAGAACGGGGTGCAAATCTATCTGCAGGTTCCCCGGGCCACGGCTATCCGGCGCGGATCGCCATCCTTGCCCTCGCCTCTCAAGGCAAGCATGGACAGGATCGACCGGGCCAATCAAGGCTCGTTCACCTTTCCGGCGCCCGGGCACGAGCCTGGATGGTTCATTCTCAACGGCCGCGCCCTGCCAATACCCGAGCGCGCCGGCCTTTCCGGGCCCTGAAGCGCAAGTCCACTCCGATTCCAAAAGGGTTCCTCCATGCCGATGCGAATGATTTTGTTTCTGCTAGCCGTTTTCGTCTCAGCCGCCGCGCCCATGGACATCGAGCGGAAGCCGATTTCCTTCCTGGGCACCTTTGAAGGAGGGATGATCGATTCGTTGGTATACGGAGTCAAAGGGGAAGGGTATTCGAATCAGGTAATCAACCGCCTGGGTGTCTGGGTGGATGACGAAGCGGTAGTCAACGGCAGGCTCCGCTTCCGCTTAGGGCTGGGCGGCATGTACTTCTATGCCTTCCCGACCGAATTGAATTTCATCCAGACGGAACAGCGCATGTTCATTTTCGGGATATCCCAAGCCTCCCTGGACTATAGCTTCGGGGATCCCGGCAATCCTTATTTGAAAATGACCTTGGGCCAATTCCCGCTGAAGTACAATCAGGACGCGCGCAACCTGGGCGAATACCTTTTCCGCTCCAGCGCCTATCCGCTCACCTTGCAAACCGGCGGCTATATCATAGCCGATGACGCGCGGGCCGGCCTGCTGGGCGTCGATCTGGAGAACCATGCCTGGAATGGAAGGATGGAAAACCACATCCTGTTTACCTCGGAGACCAACCGCTATCCGCTTTACGATATGAGCCTGACCTATCTGGGCTCGCTCCATTTGGGCCGGGCGCTGGAAATAGGCGGCGGGATCAGCTTTGATCGGGTGCTTCCCGCGCGGCCGTCTTTCACCACCCCCAGGAATTATTACTACTTCCACTTCGCGGGAGATTCGATTGCGGATATCCATGACGGGTCCCGCAAGGTTTTCGTGCCGGCCGGGGACTATGCTTCCCTCGACACCGCGGGAGGGGCATATTCGGGATCGGCCATTGCCCAGGATACCACCGCCGTCAAATCGCTTTCCAAACAGTATTATACCTATCAGTCCACCAAATTGATGGGGCGCCTGGCCTTGGATCTCAAGGCCCTGTTCGGCCTGGAGGGGAAGGCGGGGTTGGGCGAGGAAGACTTGCGCATCTTTTCCGAAGTGGCTTTGCTCGGCGTCAAAAACTATCCGGTCTATTTCACAAAACGGATCGACCGCATGCCCGTAATGGCCGGCATAAATTTACCGGCCTTTGGGGCGGCGGATATCCTATGCCTCCAGGCCGAATACCTGCGGAATCCTTACGCGAATGATTGGAGCACGCAACTGACGGGCAATACCCCGCTTCCCATAGGGTATGCAGCGGATCATTGGGATACGGATAGCGTGGGGCATAAGGACGATTGGCGTTGGTCGGTTTTCGCCAAGAAAAAGTTCCCTTTCGGGCTGACCGTGGTATTGCAGGTGGCTTCCGATCACCTGCGTCTCATCGATCTCAATTACAACCTCACCACCCGCACGGTACTGACCGATCCCAAGCGGCAATTCTATTACTTGACGCGCCTTACCTGGGGGTTCTGAAAAACCGGAGCCTATCAATCCAGCGTGAATACTTTGCGGAAGGTTTGCCCCCCGATTTTCAAGGCCAGGATATGGTTTCCCTTCCTGAAAATCCCGGCGTCCCAGGCCACGGTGCGCCATCCTTGCGGATACGCGATCGTTCCCAAATCGTATTCCATCCTGCCCGTCAAGCCCAGAATGCTTTGGCCGATCCTAGCCGGCTGGGACAATGAAAATGAAACGGATAAGGTCCTTCCCGTTCTTTTCACCGCCATCCCCTGCAACCTCGGCAGGGCCGCAACGGGCCGGATTGACGTAGGCGTCAATATCCGGAAGGTCCGCTCTACCGGAGCCGCGGTTTGCATGCGAGGGGCCGTGTTCCGTCCCCATTGGTAGGCGACTACGGTGACTTCCAGCGGGAACTTGCTTCGGGACGGGATTTGCGTCAAGGAAAGTTTGTTGCCGTCGCGTATCACCGCGGGCCCTTTCAGGATGAAGTATCCCACCTGGGCTCCCGCGCTTGAGCGGCCATCCAGCGTGATCTCTCCCGCATTGCCGGTTATGTCCGGCAGGTTGCCGAAGGCGATGGTCTGGCTTGCGCCGGAGGTATTCTTGGGGATGTCCAGCGTCGCCGGCTGCTGCATGTATCCGAAAACGCCGTCCGTAGGCGCATAGGCATCGAGCCAGGTTTCCCATTTGTAATAGGCCGTGATGTTGTAGGCGATGCGGAATCTGTCTTCCGACAATTTGATCAGGGGGCCATCGATAACCCTGAAATTGGGGGCGGCCGACCCATGCTCCAAGGCCATGCCGCCGTTGGGAGCCAGGTAGTCCGGAATCGATTGCCTAAAAGCCATAGGTATCCGGAAAGTTACCCCGTCCGCCTCCGGGATAAGATTGTCCAGCGGGCCGATGGCCCCGGCGGAAGCGGTGGCCGAATATTGCGGAGAGGGCTGCCCATTGGTCAGGAAGGCGGCCATTTGCCTTTTCCCGCCCTTGCTTTCCAAGGTGAAGTTCCTGCACCCAAAGGCATACTCCTGATCGAAATACCAGAAAGCCTTCTTTGCGTCCCCGTCGTATTGGCCGGTCGGCTTCGGTTCCCAGGAGCGGCTGTTATCGTAGTAGGCCGAGTTCAGCCAACCGGAGTTCGCATTGATGTGCAACAAGGTTACGGGATTGGTCATGGCCGCCGCATTCGGGATCCGCGCTTGCGCGGCCTTCTTGATGAACAAGGCGACCAATTTCCCCGCATCTTGGGAGAATTCAAAATGGCCGCCGCCCCATTCCACCACGGTGGCGACCAGGTTGGCGCCGTTTCCACGCAAGCCCAAATCGGTTTGGGTGAATTTCCATCCGTAGGTATCGTAGTCCTTGATTTGCCACTCATCATAATCGCCCACCATATGCAAAACGGGTACGCCGTCCATGTTATCCCCGTTATAACCGCCCAGTTGGATCGCCTTGATCGAGACTTCCGCGAATACGCGGGACTTGTCCCAATAGGCCGGCCGCCACGCGAATCCCGCCTGGGCCGAATGGCCGATGGTCATGATGGGAGCATGGGCGACCTCCTGGTAGCCGGAGGCTTTGGCGAGACCGGAAAGGATGTTCAAAAGGGTATCGCCCGCTCCCGCCGTGTACGCGAAGTTCATCAGGTTCAGCATCGGGGCGTTTGCGTTCAAGGCCATTATGTATGCAATCGCGAGTTTTTCCTCCGCGCAGATTTTCCTGATGGAGGCATCGGTCACGATCGCCGGATCCAGGAGATTGTATTTGTCGACGACCACACCGCGTACGAACGGGGCCTTGGGAGGGATCCACAGCCAAGCGGCGTAGTCGGGGGTCCGGATCATGAATTGGAAAACATCCGGGTTCTCGCGGACGGGATCCAGGATGGCGACTCTGTCGAGCACGATTTGGGCCCCGGTGTCGGCCGGGTCATGCTGGATTTTGATCGTATTGGCCCGCCCGGGATACAAGGGGATGGTATCGGTAAGCGTTGCGAACGTTCCGGGACTCCCGGTAACCGGGAAGGTCAGGCGATGGGTTCTGGTGCCGTTGGCATATACGCTCATGACGGCCGATGCGGGGGATGCGCATGCGTAGACGATTTGGAAAACGCAAGCCCCTCCGGCTCCGCCCTCGACGTCGGCCCACTGCGCGTAAGCGCCGGCATGGTCCAGGCCGGAAACTCCGGCTCCGCCCGAGGCGTTCGCAACGGGGGTCTGCGCGGCTCCGTTTCCCAGCGAGCCGGCTTCCGCTTCCCTGGAATCGATTTCCGCCGACCACGCCTTTGTCCCGGCGAAAAGACCCAGTATGAACAGGCCTTTCCAAACGAAGAAGGGCAACCATGGCGAACGGGTCACGGTAAAACCACGGGTAGTATCCGCGCGCCGCGGATCTTCCCGTCCCCGAGTTCATAAGTGAGCAGGTAGGCGCCTGGATGCATGTCTCTTTTGGAAAAGTAATACATCGCCGGACCCTTTCCGGAAAACCGTTTGACTTGCTTTCCCCGGCTATCCAGGATCAAAGCCCGGTAGGGACCTGGAAAGGGATTCACCATGCGGTATCCGTCGGACAAAGTTACCATCGTGAATCCGGAAGGATCCCCTGTGCCGGGCGCGCGCACGGGAGTGGCCGTGGTTATCGCGATGCGCGGATCGGGGAGCGTGACGACGGCGCCTTGGATGCGCACTTGGGGGGCGCGGCCGGAAGCGGATCGGATGGCCGCCCGCGTAAGATGTCCGGCATTCCATTCGATGTCGACCTCGAATCCTCCCCGGGCCCGCAGGCCCATCGCCCTTCCGCTCGCCCAGGTGGAAGGCAAGGCCGGGAGCAGATCCAAGTCCGCGGTATGGCTTTGCAACAGCATCTCCGCGATGGCTCCGGGAGGCTGTTCGTACAGGGCAGGCCAATTGGTGCCATACGCGGCCGCGGCGCGATCGCCGTCCTGGAGCCGCGCCCACATGCCGGCTTTGTCGGGGTGGAACCCTCCCGAGCCGCGCAACTCCAGGGATTTGCGCGCCGCCGCGAACAAATCCGGCGTTGCCCGCTTGGTTATTTGCGACAGAGGCCAGACCGTGATCAAATGGGAGGCATGGCGATGGGTAGGTTCGGTTTCCTGGAAGTCTTCCGACCATTCCTGCAATTGGCCCTGGCTGCCGATTGCGTAGGGGAGGAGCTTGGGGAGCGCGGTTTGGATTTCGCTCCGCAGGGCGGGGTCATCCCCGATGATATCCATGGCTTTGAGGCAATTGCCGAACAGCTCGCGGATCAAAGCGAGATCCATCGTCGATCCCCGGCTCAGCGCGACCCGGCCTCCGCCCACGGGATTCTTGAAGCCGTTCTCCGGAGAGATCGATGGGGAAGTGACCAGATGCCCCTTGTGATCATCGACCAACAGATCCAGAGCGAATAGGGCCGCGCCTTTCATCAAGGGGAAAGCCGAATCCCGTAAATAGGCGGTATCCAGACCGAAAGCGAAATGCTCCCACAGATGTTGGCAAAGCCAGATGCCGCCCACAGGCCAAACGCAAGCGTCCGAAGGGCCATCCGCGATAGCGGTCATGGCCCACACATCGGATCTATGGTGCGCCACCCAGCCCCTGGATCCGTAAACGTCTTTGGCGGTGGCCGCTCCGTTGCGGGCCAGGTTGGCTATGAAGGCCAGCAAAGGCTCCGTGGTCTCCGGGATGTTGGCCGGTTCGGCCAGGGAGTAGAATTTCTCGGGATTTTCGTTCAGGGTATAATTGGCATCGTAGGCGGGATGGAGATCCCGGTTCCAGATCCCTTGCTCATTCCGGGGAGCGGCATGCCCGGGACGCGAACAGGACATGAGGCTATAGCGGGAGCATTGGAACGCCATGGCATAGCGGTTGGGCTTTTCCCCGTTGATATCCACCCAGACCCTGCGGAACAAGTCCCGCCAATCCGACAAGTGGGCGGCCAGCAATTGGTCATAGCTTTTGCCCGCAGCGGCGTCCAGGGCCCTCATTGCGATGGGCGATGGATCCGTTCCCTGCGTCGCCGGATCCTTGTCCACACCATTAAAACTGGTGGCGGCGGAAAAGATCAGCACGGCGGTATCGGCGCCGGCCACGCGGAGTCCCCCGCTATTCGGTGAAATCGCGCCGCCCATGTTCTCTATCCGCAACCTGGACTCGAACCCCATGCCGCGCGTCTGCGACCACTGCGCGGTTCCCCCCGTTCCGCCCCGGTTATAGTAGGGGGCCCGGCCCGTCGCTACCATCGTATTGCCGCCGTCCAAAGCGTATTTCCCCTGCAACTGCGTGGCCAGCTTGGCGGTGAATCCCACCTTTCCGGGGCGGTTGCCGAATATCCGCATCACGATAACCTGGTCGGGATAACTTGCGAAGGTTTGCCTGGTAAAGAGGGTCCCTCCGGCCGTGTAGCTTACGGTGATCAAGGCGCGGTCCAGATCAAGCTCCCGCTTGTAGCCGGAATACCCGGCGGTTCCGTCCACCTGGAGATCCAGGCTTCCCAAAGGTTGGTAGGCCCAGTTGTTCCCTTGGCCCATCTGGCCTCCCAGGCCGTTGGCGTTCCCGAAATCACGGGCCTCCAGCGCCGCGCGGAGAGCAAGGAGCTTTTGGCGGTCCTGGGAGGTGCCCGATGGATGCGGTTCCCCGGCCCATAAAGTGGCATCGTTCAAATCCAAATGCTCGTTGGCCGGATCGCCGAAAACCTTCGCTCCCAACCTCCCGTTGCCGATGGGGAGAACGCCGCCGAAATCGTTGGGCGAGGAAGGCTGCGAGTAGCTCAGCTTCAGCGTTTCCCAATCGCCCGCCTTCTGCGCGGCCTCCGCGCGGCTTGCGATGATGGCAGCCGGAATAAGCAGGACCCATTTTCTCATTCTGAAATATCCTTCTTGGCCGGATCGGCGGTGCTATTCCCGTCCTCCGGGTTCCACCCAGGCAGGCCGATGTTATCCAAGATGCGGTCGGTCCGGCAATCGCATGCGGCCTAGCGGCGGGTGGAGTCAATTACCGCTGCCTGGGGCGCAGCGCCGACGTTACCCCGGCCGGGTTTTGCTTTCGACTGCGTTGCCGGTAACGGAAAGATCGGCCCTGCGGCCGATCGATCCGGCGCATACGACGCTCCGCTTCGCGCCAGGATCACGGTCCTCCCTACGGCATCCGTAAAGGAAAGGGCCGATGCTTCCGGAGACGACAGCGGGATGCCGCCGTATCGCCGCGCAATGCTTTGGGGCGCTTGCGGGGAAAAGGAACGCGTATATAACAGGGTGCCGAACCCGAATTGGTCGGTGACGGAAGCTTCCGGAGCGTATTTCGAGCGCACCTGCTCGGCGTAAGGAACTGCCAGCCCGCGGCGGTTGTGGTAATGGTTCCAGGCCAATTCATAGATGGGATACCAAACCCCCCGGTTTTGGGAGGAGATGGAAGGGTAGGTAACATGGCAGGTACCGAAGATCGTATAGGGGACGGTATTTCCGAGTCCGTATTTGGCCAGATACTCAACGCCCTTCAACAGCAGGTTGTCGCTTTCGCCGTACAGATCCAGGTTCTGGTTCCAAGCCATCTCCGCGATCTGGAGAAGATTGCCCACGGCGAATTGCGGATGTCCTTGGTCCCGGCCGCTCTCGGCGGTTTCGCCGGTAAAGACGCCGTCGGCAAGGATGTAGCGGTTCACGGAAGGGCACTTGCCATGCCTGTATACCTCCACCGCCTCCTGGAACCAGGCGGAATCACCCAGAAAAACCGCGCCGGCCATCAAGCCGGCCAATGCCGCGGTCCCCCAATTGCCGTCGCCATAGGGAAGCTGGCACGCTCCGGGCGGTCCGCAAGCGGCGGGAACATTCCCCCACGCGGAGTGCAGGATCGGATAGACGGCTATCCGCAACATCCTTTCCGTGGCGGCGATATCGGACGCCGTATATCCCGCATATCCTCCGTTGGCATGGCGCAGCAGTTCCGCCGCATTGATCATCTGGTTGATGCCGATGCCGGTCCTCATGGTGGCGACGGGAGTGCCGCTTTTCGCGTCCAGGACGGCGGCCCATCCCATGATCATCCTGACCGCGGCGGCGGCGTACGCATCGTTGCCGGTAAGCGCCCAGTACACCGCGAGCGCATACGTATCATGGCCATCGTTCTGCATCGCATACACGGAGGCGGAATTGCCGGCATCGGTAAGCACGGCATAAGGTCTGGGCTGCCGGCCCGTGGAAGGCGCGCGTTGATTGAAGGCCGTCCAAGCGCGGGAATAGGGTTCCGTTTTCGCGGCGATGGAGGACTTGATGCGATCGATATCCGGTTGCGTCAGCAAGCCTCCCGGATGGACGAAATCCCGCGCCGTCGCCGCGCGGATCATTCCCAACGCCAACAAAATCAAGGTTCGTGTCGCGCCCATTTTCATACCCATACCGGACTCCGTTCCCTGATGGTATCAGTAGGAGGGCCAGCCGGGGTCGCGTCGTGGATGCGATTCCGACAAAGCGGTGCAAAAAACGCAGCAAAGTTTCCCAAGAGGCTTAAGCCGATGCGAGGGGGAAGGGCCCTTTTGAACCATCCGGCTTGCGCGGATTGGATTCCACCCCAAAAAAACGAAAACCCCGCAATTGCGCTTGTTCTCCCCCGGGCGAATAGGTTTGTTGAGGACAGACCTGCGTCACCGCCGCGGTCTTTGCCGCCCCCCCCTTCCATAGCCCAAGCTCCCTCCGGCTCAGCCGCGGGCATGGTTCCGGATACGGTCGTGCCCCCCGCGCAGATCGAGAAATTCACGGACGCGCAAATCCTGGCGTGGGTCCTGACGTTGGACGGCAATGAGGTGGCCGCGGCCAACGTGGCTGGAAAAAAGATGATGGGGCCCGAGGCGACCGCTTATGCCGGTATGCTCCTGGATCAACATACGGCGGATGCCGCCCAGACCGAAAGGCTGGCTAAAAAATTGAAAGTGGCTCTTGCGGCGAATGAAAGCGTCGATCAACTCCGCAGCGATGGCGCAGGGGAATTGGCGGCTCTTTCCTCCTTGGATGGCAAGGACTTCGAGCATGCCTATATAGACGCAATGGCAAAAGGCCATGCCAAAGCGCTGGAGACCATCGATTCGCAGTTGGTTCCCAATGCCGTTAACGATGCCGTCAAAAAGCGCTGGGCCGAACTGCGGGTGCATGTTGCTGCGCATCTGGATCAGGCAAAGCGGTTGCAGGACCGAACGGCGTCGCGCTGATCAAGCCATACCCGTTTAACCTTTGCGCTTCCACAGGAAGCCGGTTGCCTCCGGCGCGCTTCGGCCCAGGGCGTTCACGGCCTCTTTCATGGGGCTCCGAACAGACTCGGGGAGAGGCGGGTAAGCCCGCAAACCCGTAGCCGTGCCGTTAAGGCAGGTGAAGTCGTCGAAAAGAGTGTGGGCATCCATATCGACATTATGGCTCACGCTGATAAGGGCGATATGCGAATCGGCCAGCGTGCCTTGCGGGGCGATGTTTTCCGCAACCACCTTCCAGGCGTCCGCTTCGGCATTTTTGTACCAGGCGGAAAATTTCTTGTTCGATTTTTTGACGCGCAGCCAGACCGGATAGGCCGTCTTGCCCACGGTGCCGACGCGGCTTTCCAATTGGCCCAGGCTGTCCTTGGCATCGTAGAAAACGTTCTGGCCGTTGGCGGGGGAAACGTCGAGTACGAAATAGCCCCCCTCGGCAAGCTTCTCGGTATTGTTCGCGATCAATATGCCCGCTTGGGCCCAGCCGTTGCTGTTGGTCTGGGAGGTGATTTTCACTGAGACATCGAAATCGCCTTTGACATCCTGCCGATCGACCGCGACGAATTGGTTCCTCTTGCCGTAGATATCCGCGCCCCGTCCCGAAAGATCCAACATGCCGCCGGCAACGGTTGCGGCGCCGGAAACGGAACTGTCCGCGTCCACGAATTTCCAGGTCTTGCCGCCGCCGACATCCGGATTGGAGAAGTCGTCGGAACACCCGGGGGCCTGGCACCAGGCTATGCAGGCCAGCGCGAGGATCGCGAAGCAAGCCTTCGACATCGGTTGATTGGCTTTCATGGTATCGTCGCCTCCTGGACTGCCGTTATCGTACGCGTGGGCTTATAGCTAATATGTAAATCGAGCTGTTTCTCCGGGGCTGGGACCAGTTGGCTATTTCCCGTGATTCTGGCCTTTCGCAGGCCCGCGGTACTCCCGCGCCGGGTTTAGCACGGTCCCAATAGGGGTGGGAATGCGATAATATCGCAAGCATGGATAAGCCTATCAATGAAGATGGAACGGATCCGGCAATAGCCAAGCAAACGGGTCAGGGGCGCGGATCGCAGGCTTTCAAAGACATCGCGGCCATTGGCGGCCTGGCCGGCCTCTACCTGGCCTTCATCGCCGCCAGCATGTTATTCGCCCGGGGTCCGGATTCCGTTTCCGTTTTCTGGCCCGGCAACGGTTTCCTCCTTGCGGTATTGCTCCGCTGCCCGCCGCCCTGGCGCCGGGCCGTCTTGGGCATGAGCGCGCTCGCGCTTTTCTCAGCCAATCTGTTCCATGGCAAAACCGTGCTTCCCAGCCTGGGTTTCACCCTCGCCAACATCGCGGAGGTGGCCGCGGCCTTCCGCCTTGTGAAAGGGCTTCCGGGGGGCTCCGCCTTTCTGGGTAACCTCCCGGGTACCATCCGCTTCTTCACAATAGTCTGCCTGGGCAGCGCGGGAGTTTCCGCCGCCATCGGCGGGGTCACCGCTTCCCTCTTTTACGGCGGCGGCATCGCCCGTCAATGCGGGAATTGGCTGGTAACCCATGCGGCAGGCTTGGCGGTGACTACGCCGGTTATGCTGGCCTGGCTGCATGGCGGCTTCCGTTGGGAAAGGAGGAAGTGGTCCAGCGCCGAGTTCGCGGCCGGGACCGCCGCAGCCTTGTTCATGGCCTACGTGACTTTCGCCCGCCCTGCCGTCCTCTGGTCCGCATTGGGCAGGCCGATGCCGTACATCGCCTTTCCCTTCCTGGTGTGGGCGGCCCTGCGCTTCGGAGCGCGCGGTGCGACCACGGTGCAACTGGGCGTTTATGTGATCACGGCCTGGTTCACCAGCCGCGGCCAAGGGCCTTTCGCCTTGGGCGGGGAACCGGGTTCCGGGATGCTGGTCTCCATGCAGGTATTCCCATATGCCGCCGCCTTCTGTTCCTTGGTTCCGGCCGCCCTCATTCAAAGCCAGCGGCGCACGGAAGCCGCCCTGCGCAGCCGTGAATCGCGCTACGGCTGCTTGTGGAACAGCAAATTGATCGGCATCTACGTTACGGATTTGCAAGGCAAGGTCCAGGAGGCGAACGAAACCTTCCTGGCCATGATGGGATACACCCGGGAGGATTTGGCCCAAGGCGAAATCGATATGTACAGCATGACCACTCCGGAAGGCCTGGGGCAGGCCCAGGCCAACGCGGCGCGTTTCCGGCTGGATGGGCAGATCGGCCCCTTCGAGCGGGACTGGACCTTGCGGGACGGCAGGGTATTCAGCAGCCTGGCCTATGCTTCGCTGATGGAGGAACCGGACCGGGCCCTGTGCATGGTGATGGACATAGGCCCATTGAAGCACGCCCGGCGGGAATTGCGCTTGCGCGATTCGCGCTACCGCGATCTCCTGTCCAGCACGCTGATAGGTATTTTCGTCACCGACCTGCGCGGGCAAGTCACCGAAGCGAACGATACCTTCCTCGCCATGATCCGGCATACCCGCCCCGAATTGGAGGCGGGATTGATCTACACCGCCGCCATGGCCACTCCGGAGTACGCGGACGGGGCGGAGGCGCGCCGCGGGCAGTTCCAGCGAACGGGACGCATGGGGCCTTTCGATCGGGAATGGCAATTGCGGGACGGCGCCCGCTTGAATACTCTGTTCTTCGCCACCAAGATGGAAGGCAATGGGAACGCCCTGTGCATGGTCCTGGATACCAACGAGTTGAAACGGACCAAGGCGGAATTGCGGGTGGTGGAATCCCGTTTCAAGAACATGTTCGATTCCAACATCGTCGGCATGGCCGTTATGAATAAGTCCAGGGTATTCGAGGAAGCCAATGATGCGTACTTGGATCTGACCGGATATACGCGGCAGGAACTGGAAGCGGGAAAGGTTACCGCCGAATCGCTCCATGTCCCGGAGCTGAAACGGCAATATGCCGAAGTGGAGGTTTCCGTCCGGAATACCGGGAAAATGGATCCGCAGGAAACCCGCTACCGCAGGAAGGACGGCTCGACGGTGCCGGTTTATCGCGGCGTGGCCCATGTGGACGAATCGGAAAGATACCTCATCGTCGCCATCGATTTGACCCATGAGAAAGCCACGCAATCGGCCTTGGCCGCGGCGGAAAAGGAGGCCGTAGCCGCCAATCATGCCAAGTCGGAATTCCTGGCCCATATGAGCCATGAAATCCGCACCCCCTTGAACGGGGTATTGGGAATGATGTCCTTGCTGTCGGATACGGAGTTAAGCGCGGAACAGCAGACTTATGCGCGGGCCGGCAGGGAAAGCGGGGACCATCTGCTTTCGCTCATCAACCAGGTGCTGGATTTCTCCAAGCTGGAAAGCGGCCGCATGGATCTGGATTCCAGCGAGTTCTCCCTGGATGCGGTGGTGGAAGGCGCCTTCACGTCGGTCTTGGAAATGGCCCAGAAGAAAGGCATGGAAATCGCCGTCAAGCCGGATCCGGCCATCCCCGCGCGCGTGATCGGCGATCCCGTGCGCCTGCAACAGGTACTCATGAACCTGCTGGGCAATGCCGTGAAGTTTTCCGATCGGGGAACCATCCGCATCGGCAGCAGCCTGCTCGCGAAAAGCGGCGGTGCTTGCGAAGTACTTTTTGAAGTGGCCGATCGGGGACCGGGGATTTCCCCCGCCGCCATGGAGAACCTGTTCCGGCCTTTCCGGCAAGGGGACGCCACGCTGGCGCGCAAGGCGGGCGGGACCGGACTCGGTCTGGCCATCAGCAAGGAACTGGTCGAACGGATGGGGGGAAGGATCTGGGTGGAGAGCAAACCGCGGGAGGAAACCTGTTTCCGGTTCACGGTAAGGCTGGGGGAGAGCGGGACAAGCGGCGGATGGGAGAACGATGCCGATCGGGACGGGGAAAAACAGCTGGCCTTGATGGTGGAACCCCATGGGGAGTCCCTTTCCCAGGCCCAAGCGATCCTGACGCGCTTCGGTTTCGCCACCCGGGCATTGGCCGATGGCCAGGAATTGCTGCGCCACCTGGACGCTCCGGGGGAGTCCGGCGTTGCGCTGGCCATCCTGGCGCTGCCTCAGGAGGCGGCCGAATCCGAGGCGACGCTGCGGATCCTGTCCCGCGCCCGTATCGCAGGAGTACCGGTACTTTGTACGTTACCTTTTTTCGCACAGGCGCGCTGGGCCGGACTCGTCCGCGCGGGAGCGGCGGGGATCCTGGCCAAGCCTTGGCGCGGTTCGGACGTATACAACGCCATCCGCTGCGCGCTCCCGGATTGGCACGGGGTAGGCCTTGCCGTTCCGGAAAAGGCCGGCGCCGGTTCCATCTCCCCGGACTGGGCCTTCCCGCCCCGGATCCTGGTGGTGGACGATCACCCCGTCAATCTTACGGTGGCTTCCGCCATGCTGAAGCGGATGGGGTGCGACGTGGAAACCGTCCAGGAAGGTTCCGCGGCGCTCTTCGCCGCCCTGGCCAGACCTTATGATCTGGTATTCATGGACTGCCAAATGCCCGTCATGGACGGCTACGAAACCACCCGGCGGCTGCGGGCGCAGGAAAGCGGAAGACGGCGTACCCGCATCGTCGCCCTGACGGCGCATGCCGTCAACGGCGCCAGGGAACGCTGCCTGGCCGAGGGCATGGACGATTATATCTCCAAGCCTTTTACCTTGGAGCAAATCGCCAAGATTCTCCGCAAATGGATCAAGACGGAGGCGGATGCCCTGCCGTTCCCCGGTTCTCCATCCTCATCGGATATGCCATCCGATGGCAATGGCGGAGCCGCCCAATCCATGGTGGATTGGGCGCGCTTGGAAAACTTGACCGACGGGACAAGCCGGGGTTCCGAGATGGTGCGGAGCCTGATCCGGCTGTTCGTGGATACCACGCGGACTTCCTTGGAATCCCTCCGCGCGGATCTGGACGCCTCCCGCTGGAGGCAGGTGGGAAAAGCCTTGCATAAGATGAAGGGCGGTTGCGGGACCATCGGGGCCAGGGGCATGTTCGGGCAGTTGGAAGCCATGGAAGGGGAAGCCGGATCGGGCCGGACGGAAAACCTCGCCGCCATGTTTCCGCATTTGGAGGATGTGTTCGAGGAAACCTGCGGCTTACTGGAGACGCCGCGTTAACGCAACGCAGATACCGGACCCGGCGCCGGACGGGTAGAACGGATCAAGCTGATGAAGCAAGCGATGGATCGGGAGGCGAAAGGGCTATACCGGAGGGCGGCGGGATCCGGAATCGGCTATCCAATTGAAGGCGCGCAATTGCAACTCCCTTCCCGATTCGGTACCCAATTTTCGTTTAACATGCGCGATGTGGGCCTCGATGGTTTTGATGCTGAGGGAGAGTTTGTCGGCCATCTTCCGCGTGGAAAGCCCCTCGCCGACTAGGCGGAATACCTCCAGCTCCCTATCCGTTAGGCGATCCACGGAAAAGCCCTGCTTCGCTTCCCTGCTTCCGGCCATACGTCCCAGGATCTTGGCTTTCATCTTTTCGCTGATGGCGATTTCGCCTTTCAGAACAGTGAGGATGCCTTCCACAATGCGATCGGGATGTTCGTTCTTCATCAGGTAGCCCCGCGCCCCGGCGCGCAAAACCCTTTCCGAATAGACTTCCTCGTCATGCATGGAGAGGATGAGCGCAGGTACGCCGGGATGCCGGGCGCGGATCTCTTTGATCAGGTCCAATCCGCTGGCGCCTTCGAGCACCAGATCGGAGAGGACCAGATCGGGCGGGTTCTTGGCGATCGCGTCCAATGCCTCAGGCAGACTCGCCGCTTCCCCGCAGACGGAAAATCCGGGATGCCTGCCCAAGGTCATCACCAGCCCCTGCCTCACCACGGGATGGTCGTCCACGACCAGGATCCGTAGAGTGGCTTTGCTTGTGGCATCCGGCTCGGTTTTCAATGCAAGGCTCCTTTGCCGTGATTGTATCCGCGATCAATGATAGGATATCCCCACGGTATGAAGCAAGCTGCCGATCCTGTGGAACCTCCAGGAACATACTCCTCGTCGAAGATGATCCCGTCAATCCGGCCCCGTGCGACTCCTTTCTGAAAGGCCGGGGGCACGAAGCGGTTGCCGTGGAAGACGCGGAAAAGGCTTGATTGTCCCTGCTCAGCCGCAAATTCCAGATCATCATCAGCGATTGGAGCCTGCCCGGCCTGGGCCGTAAGGATATGCTCAGGAATATTTGATATCAACGCTCACGGATAGGATCCGCCGCGACAAATCCGGCAGACCTGGCCGGGATGGGGCTTCCACGGGATGGTACACCAGCAACCGGGGCTTGACCGGGACGGTGGCGGCGAGCGGGGATTCGTTTTGGATCAAGCCTGCCAATCCTCCCGGCCCCGGCTTCCGGTTGGATTTTCTTGCGGCTGGGACCGCTTGGCGCAGGCGGTGACGGTATTCCAATCCCTCCAGATCGGCCTGCAGGGAGTGCACCCGGTTCCGGATCCGGCATGCGAAGCGGATTTCGAAGGCGTCTGCGGTGAACGTTCCTTTCCGGATCCGGAATGTGACCCTTTGCTTGAAACGGTAACGGGCGGAAAGGATGCAATCCCGTTCCACCTTGCGGAGCAGCCGCGCGGATTCCCGGCCTATCCAATGGCGGACGGATTTGCCTTGGAATAGAAGCTCCCCGGATTCCTCGTCGAAGGATTTCCCGTTTCCGGCATCGGAGGAATCGGATGTGGAGAGCGCCCAGGATTGGATGGATGTGTGCCGCACCACGGTGGCGGACCCCAAATGGACCTTAAGCCCTTTCCCGGAGGAATGGATCTCAACGGGTATCAAACCCAGGTGGAGGCAGCGGAGCAATGCCTCGCCGCCAAGAGCGCCGCGAACGCAGATGAATGCTGCATCCGCCCCCAAGGTTTTGCGGAGGGCGGCCACCCGCCGAAAGCCTTCCGCGGAGGTACTGGATGCTGCCCGGGCATTGGCTACCATGACCCGATGATGTTTGCCTTTTACCATGCCTTCGATCAAGAGGCAGTCGGCGAGCCCGGGCTTTTCAAGGCCCGATACGGTCCTGCTGCGGATTTCCCCGAAAGGACCGAGGGATGCGAGAATCATTTCCGCCACTTTTTCCTGGGGCCGCAGGAATGGCTTTTTACTTCGGCGTTTCTTGCCGGCGCCCGCAATGACATCCACTCGCATGGCCTCCATCGGGAAAATCATGCTTTCACTGCATGGACATAAAACAGAGTTTACCAAGAATCGCCGCGGTTTGAATCGGGTAGAGGCCCTTAAAACAAGTAGGGGAAATCCCTAGGCGGGATGGGAAAGATTATTTATTTGTCCGGAACCGATCCGGCCGCTTGTCATCGTGTTAATCGGGCCCGATGTTAGGCCCGGGATGCAAACAAGGAGTTTACGATGGATGAATTCATTTTCCTGGTGCGCGGATACGATTACAACGACGTCTCCCCCGAGGTGATGCAAAAGCGGATGGGAGCCTTCACCGTATGGAAGGAAAAGATGGTCGTGGCGGGACGTTACAAAGGCGGGCAGCCGCTGGAACCCGGCACCGGGCGGTTGGTAAAGGACAAGAAAACCGTTATTACGGACGGGCCTTTCCTGGAGTCCAAGGAAATCGTGGGCGGCTATTGCATCGTGCTGGCCAAGGATTACGATGATGCTGTGGCCTTGGCCAAGGAGAACCCGCTGCTGGACCATTGCCAGCTGGAGGTTCGCAAACTGGGCAATATGTAATGGCCCCGGAAGAGATGGAGCATTTCTTCCGCCATGAGTCGGGGAGAATAGTCTCCCTGCTTGCGGGGATTTTCGGAGTGCGCAACCTGCAACTGGCCGAGGACGTGGTGCAAGAAGCATTGCTGGCGGCCTTCACGCAATGGAGCTATGGATCCGTCCCCGAAAACCCCAGCGCCTGGATCATGACGGTGGCCAAACGCAAGGCCCTGAACCATCTCAAGCGGGAGACCCTGGCCGGCAAATACGCCTTGGATCTGGAGCTGAACGGCCTCACCCTCGGCAGCTTCGAGGAGTCCTTCCAGCAAGAGCGCGTGGAGGATTCCATGCTGCGCATGATGTTCGTCTGCTGCCATCCCATCCTGCCCCTGGAATCCCGGCTCGCCCTCACCCTCAAGATCATCTGCGGCTTTTCCGTGCAGGAGATCGCCAACGCGCTGCTGTCCAATGAATCCGCCATCGAAAAGCGGCTGGCCCGTTCCAAGCAGGAGTTCCGCGATCGGGATCTGCCGCTGGAAATCCCCGACGATGCATCCCTGCAGGATCGCCTCAAGGGCGTGCGCCTGGGCATCTACCTGCTTTTCAACGAAGGCTATAACTCTTCCCATCCGGATTTCCTGATCCGCAAGGATCTTTGCTACGAGGCCATGCGCTTGTGCCGGCTGCTCCTGGACGGTTTCCCCGGCCAGCCCGCCTCCTCCGCCCTGATGGCCTTGATGTGCTTCCATGCCGCGCGCCTGGAAAGCCGCATCGATGATCGGGGAGCGTTGATCCTTTTCTCCCGGCAGGATCGAACACGCTGGAGCAGAGAACTTATCCGTTCGGGCCAATACCTGTTGACCGAGGCGGCCAAGGGGGATGAGCTTACGGAATACCACCTGGAAGCCGCCATTGCGGCGGAACATTGCACGGCTCCGGATTTTGCGTCCACGCGGTGGGACCGGATCGACGGCTGCTACGCCTTATTGGCGGAGCTGAAGGATAATCCAGTGATCGAACTGAACCGGGCGGTGATCCTATCGCAAACCCAAGGGCCGCGGGCGGCGATCGGAAAGTTGGAACCGTTGAAAGAGCATCCCAAGCTTAAGGGCTACTACCTGCTGCATGCGACATTAGGGGAGCTGTATTCGCAGGTGGGGGAGACGGAGAAGGCCCGCGCGCATTTCCAGGCCGCCATCGGCCTCACCAGTTCCAAGACGGAAGTGAAATTCCTGCGCGGGAAACTGGGGGAGTAACTTAACGGATCCTTAGAAAGGATCGGCGAGCAGCAGGATTTCCTGGGGCGTGAGCGCGCGGCCGTATACGCGGGCTTCATCGATCACGCCGTCGAAACCGTCCACGCCGGTTTTGGCGCAGCCGATCAAAAGGTGATTGTCCTGCCCGGGATCCGGGTATAGCAGGGCACTGTGATCATTGTAATCGATAAAACTATAATCCGATCTCAGGCTGTCGTCGCTGGCGGAGGCGACAGCCTGGCCGTCTATATACAAGGTCAGGCGGTTCCGCTTGCGGACCCCGGCCCAATGGTGCCAGGCGCCGTCGCCCACGTTCACGGGCGCGATCAAATCCCGCGCGGCCGTAACGGATCCGGCGGGAGCTTTTACCGTGTCCTTGCGCGTGTTGGAAGCGAAGCCGGGCCGTCCATCCGGGAAGATGCGCAGGAAATACGAGAATCCGTTGGCGCCCCCTTGCTTGGAAATGATGCGTCGCCCCAGCCCCCGGTTGGGCACGGGGTTGTCGGTCTTGGCCCATACCGAAAAGGAATAGTCCCTGGCCGCGCCGAAGGCGAAAGTGTCCGGTTGGGGAATTCCCATGTCCACGTATCCCTGTCCCTGCGTAAAGCGGAGTCCCAGGCCCTTCCTGCCCGCGACCCATTGGGCGCCGCGCACCATTCCCGCGTGCCCGTTCCCGGAGCCGTCCCGGGCGGAATCGCCGCCGCCTTCCTCGAAGGCCCAGTATCCCAGCAGGACCGAATCCAAAGCCGGGAAGCGCAGCGAATCCAGCAGGGTGGTTTTTCCACTGGCCACCTGCACGTCCCGGACCAAGAGCGGGGATCCGGAGGGCGGAGAATGCTCTATGAGGAGGGAGTAGCCGCCGGCGGGTAGGGTAACATGGAAGATACCCTGGGCATCGGCTGCCTGGAACCGTTCCATTCCGTAGACGCGCAGGGAATAGCCGGAGCCGGCTTGAGGCGTGGCCAGGTTGACGCGGATGGATCCGTTGGTGTCCAGGGATGCGGTGAGATGCCCGGATTCGCGGCCGGGGGAAATGTCCCTTATCAGCGTTCCCAAGGTATCCCCCAGTTCCGCTTCCAGGTTGAAGAGTCCCGTATCGCGGGTGGTCCATTTCACCTTGCCCAGGGAATCGGCGACCAAATCGGCGAGCGCGGAGGTATCCGTTCCGGAGCGGGAGAGGTAGCCGATGGGGCGGATGCGCACGCGGGCTCCCGCCGCGGCCGAACCGTCCGGCTTGGTCACCGTTCCTTGCAGAAGCGCCTCCGCCTCCGAACTGGTGCCTCCGGCGACGCGGTTGGGTCCGCATGCGGTGAGGCAAAGCCCCGCCATCACGCCGCAGCTGGCCGCCAGCACGGATAGCGTCGACGGGATTTTCATTTGCCGGATCCCCAGGTTTCCGATAGCGGGAAGATTTGCATATTGAGTTGGTAGACGCGTTCGGGCTTTTCCACCTTGTCCACTTCATCCGCCAGCTCTTTGCGGAACAGCCGGATCTTTTCCTGGATCTGCAGGAAGTGGTTCTCCGAGGTGCTGAAGGTCAGGGTGGACAGATTGCGGATATCCTTGGGAAAGCCGTCCAAGGAGCCTTTTGCCAGGTCCAGCGTGGTCCGGATGAAATGGTGCACGGCCGCGGAAGGGCTTTTGTACCCGGTGGTGATATGCGGATCGGAAATGCGGAATCCGCCTTGCGCATCCTTCTGCAGGAATCCCAACTCTACCAATAGCATCACGCCTTTTTCCGCTTGCTCGGCCGAAAGGGCAGGGACGAGCATCCGCCCCAAGGCGTTCCAGTCGCCGCGGAAAGGATAGAAGCCAAGCAGCTCCCGCAAAGCGCTATGGTACCAATGCCGGTAATATTCATCCAGGCCGGAGGCCACGGCTTTGGCGGCCTTGGGGCGCAACGGCGGAAGCTTCGCGAGCAGTTCCGCGCGGTCGGTGGGTGTTTTCGCGTGATTGGCCAGCACCAGAAGCTCGAAGTATTCCTTTTCCTTCTTTCCCAGCTTGAACAGATCCGAGAACTTCAGGATCATGGCATGCGTCAGGTTGCGCTTTCCGCTCAGGATCTTGGAGAACTGCCCGGCATCGAAACCTATCTTGGCGGCCAGGTAACGGTGCGAGAACGCCGGGTTGGCGGCCTTACGCGATTCATAGCTGTCCTTGAGGAAGGCGCGATAGTCCGCATAACGGAAAATATCGGGCCTGGCGTTTGGTTCTTGCTTGGATGCTTTCATAGCGTTCTTCGATCCTATGCATTATACCTCAAAACCGACGAGAATGGTTTCGGCCCCGGGAGGACATGTTGCCACGGAGGGCGCAAGGCTTGCCTGAGGATTCAAAAAACCTACCAATGATGGCGCATCCTGAAAAAAACCGCCCTGCAAACTCGCTGGCGTTTTGCCAGCGGAATCCCTACGCGGCGGAACCGGGAAAGCGGACCTCCGGGTTAAACTTCGCCCACTCCCCCTCGGAAAGTGGAGACCCATCCAACCTTTATCCGAGGAAGGCCTCCGCCGCGGCCAATACCCTGACGTTCCGCAAAGCCGGCTATGTCGGCATGGAACCCCCCCCGGGATCCCACCGGCGCGGATATATCCGCGGCCCTGCAACTGGCGCCCACCGACATCAAGGCGGGTCGGCTTGCCCGGGGGGTTGCTCTTTTCCCGGTTCACTTGCACGATTACCGGATTATCCTCAGCGTGCGACAAGTGAGAGGCGCGAATCCTTATCCGCGCGTATTATGCTGGAGCCGGGCTATTCACCCCCAATCGCGAATGCGGAATTGAACAGGAACAAATGGAACAAATGGGACAAATGCGAAACACGCAATCCGCGCCGGTATGATGAATACCGGAACAGCTCCGTTGAAATCAATTCCAAAGAAGACGGCCCGGCGGCTACCAAATAAGTTCTTGGCCGGGCTGGTTTGCCTGGGCCTGGCCGGCGCCCAAGCGCAAGTCAATGACACCTTGACGGGACTGGTGACCGATGCCGCATCCAACGCGCCCTTGGATTCCGTTTCCGTAAGCGCGGAGGGCGCGTCGGCGGCCACCGCCCCCGACGGGCGTTTCACCTTGATCCTCCCGGATCCAAATTCAGCCATCGTCCTTCCGGAACGGGCATCCGCGCATACGTCAATGGCCGTGGGCGGCGAAAATATCACTCTCAATGGATACGCCGATCACGCAGTGATTTCCTTGTTGGATTTCCATGGTCGCCGGATCGCGGACTTCGCTTCCCCGCCCGGCAGCGGAGCCTGGACCGTGTCCTTACGGGATCTTCCCTTGGGGATTTATTCCGCGACCTTGCGAACCGGCGCGGGGAGCGAACGGTTCCGGTTGGCCAAGCTGCCTTCCGGTCCGGCATTGTTCCGCGCCGACCAGGCAAGCCGGGGGGCGGCCGGCAAGGCTCTATCCAAAGGGATGGCTACCTCGAAACCGCATCTCGTCTCCTTCGTGAAAAAGGGATATCGCCGGGATAGCCTGAGCGTGCCCGCCGGCACGCCCAAGGCCCCGGGCATAACCCTGAAAATGACCCCGGACACTTCGGGGATCATCCCCCCGCAAGCCTTGGAATCCGTACAGGTCCCCGCGGGAGGGGCATCGGTGGCTTTCGCGACCGCTTTGGCCAAAGGCGAACTGTACCTGCTGAAGGCTGCCGGTGCGGTGGCGTTGGGGGACGGAGGCCTGGTCGATGCCGAGTACGGCTTCCCTGCGGGCGGGAACGGTTCGGATTCCATTTCGGGAATCGATGTGGGCGTGGACATCGGCCGGCCGGCCATCCACCTGGCCAAGGGCGCGAAGGCGGGGCGCATGAAGTGGTACGGGGGGGCAAAAGCGGATCATGCCTATTATCTGACCGTCACCGGAGAAGGAACGCCATTGTCCCTCAAGCTCGCCAAATCCGGGACGGCTACCGGGGGTAACATCACTGTTTCCCTGATCCGTTTGTCTCCCGCACCCCCTGCCTTGGGCAAGCCCCTGGACAGCATGCAGGTTCCCGTGCTCCGCCAGACCGTGCATTCGGCTTTGGTAACCCAGCTGTCACGGGTATACCTCTTGCAGGCCGCCGGTTCCGGCAAGGTGGGCGGAGGCGGCCTTGGGCAGGGCGATGCCGACTACATGGACTACAATGCGGAAGGGGTGGGGCAATTGGACGTGGGCGACGCCAACACCGACTATGGCCTGGCGGTGGATGAGATGCAGACGGGGGCTCCCAATGCCTATGCGCCCCGCTTGCGTTGGTGGGGAACCTGGCGCAAGGATCACACCTACTACATGCTCTTCACCGGCACCGGCAAGCCCATCGATTTCACCTACATCGATATCGGCTACGGCGACAATTCCGCAACGGATCGGCTGACCGTCAAGGTTTTTTCCTTGCCTTAGGCGCGGCCCCGGAACGCCTGCGGGACGCCTTACGCGCCGCCTCCAGCGGTACGGCGATGATTTTCCCGTCCCGCTGGGCCTTGGTCCGTCCCCATTTCGCCATGGCTTTGAGCGCCGGGATAAGGGTTTTGCCGTCCGCGGTCAGGGTGTATTCGACGCGCGGCGGCACCTCCGCGAACACCTTGCGCGATACCAGACCATCCGTTTCCAGGTTTTTCAATTGCAGGGAAAGCATTTTCTCCGTGATTTCGGGAATCCGCCTTTTCAGTTCGCTGAAGCGCAGGGGCTTGCCCATCAGGTACCAGAGCGCGATGGCCTTCCATTTCCCTCCCAGGTAATCCATGGTGATGTCCAGCGCGCAATGGTAGGTGCGCCCGTTCATCCTCACTTCCAGCTTCTTCCCCTTGTACAGCATGGCATCAAGCTATAAAAATGTTAGGTCCTTGTAAAAAGTATAGCGACTAGCTAATTTCATAGCTAGGTAAAACCTGAAACCTGAAACCGGGGAGCATCCCATGTCCGATCCTAAAACCGCCTACGGCCTAAAAGGCAAGCTCGCAATCGTCACGGGTGCGTCTTCCGGGATAGGCAAGGAAATCGCCCGCGGCCTGGCCAGGCAAGGGGCGGACGTGATCCTGGCCTGCCGCAACCTGATCAAGGCGGATGCGGTGAAGCGGGAGTTGCAGGCGGACGCGCCCTCGGCCTCCCTTTCCATCATGCAGGTGGATCTGGGCAAGCTTGCCTCGACGCGTTCCTTCGCCAAGGCTTTTCTGGACAGGTATTCCAAGCTGGACATCCTGATCAACAACGCGGGATCCTGGTCATCCGATCGTCAGCTGGGGCCGGACGGCATCGATCTGATCTGGATGACCAATGTGGTGGCGCCGCATCTGCTGACGCAATTGCTATTGCCGGCCTTGTCGGCGGCGGCCAAGAACGGAGCGGACGCGCCGGATGCGCGCATAATCAATATCGCGTCCACTTTCGCGAAAGGACTGAACCTCAACGATGTGGAGTACAAGCAACGAAAGTACAATGGCGCCAACCTGTATGCCGCCGCCAAGCAGGCCGATAGGATGCTCACCTGGGCCTTGGCGGACCAAGTGCGCGGAAGCGGGGTCACCGCCAACGCCATGAGCCCGGGTCTGGTGAAAACGGATTTGAACCGCAGCGCCAAGGGGTTCGAGAAATTCCTGTTCGGCATGGTTTCCAAGCTGGGCGGAAGGACGCCCTCCGAAGGCGCGGATACGGCCGTTTGGTTGGCTGCCGCTCCGGAATTGACGGGCGTCAACGGTAAGTTCTGGGAGAACCGCAAGGAACTGGCCTGCAAATACCGCGGTGACAAGGCCGCCATCCTGAGGCTGCAGAGCATTTGCGAGACCATGGCCGGCATGGGGCAGCCGGTAGCTGCCTGAATTTTCACGGCTTGGCTGCGCCGTCCGGATTTGATCCGGGAAAGGATTAAGTAAGTTACCCCGCATTCACGGTTCAAGGCAAGGGCAATGGCCAGGGGTACGGCAAGCATCGCGGCAGGGGAAAACAAGGCGACGGTGGCCAATCCCGGGCCCGCCGTTTTCCGGTACGCGCTGGCAGCGGGATCGCTGTTGTATTTTCTGGTAGTGATCATCGGGGAGTGGCGGAGCGGGCTCGCCTATGCCTGGGTCCCCGGCCCCATACTCTATTTCACCCAAGTGGCCGGCTTATTCACCGAATCCAAAAAGGCGGATATGGAGTTCCGCGTCCTGGGTTGGTCTTGCCGGGACGGGCTGTTCCGGGAGATGGATGTCGACGCGCATTTTCCCATCCAGGCGGGAAACAAGGAAAACCGCTTCCAGCGCGCCGTCTATTTCTATCACGCCAACGGCAAGGTGATGGGGCATTTGGATCGCTTTCTGATCCGGGCCCACAATGCCCGGGTTGCCGCCTTGGAAGCGGCCGGTAAGGAGCCGGATGTAGGGCTCATAGGCGGGGTCCGCATCGTCAGTGCCATGACCCCGATTCCCAGGCCGGAGGAAGGCGCGCAACGCTATGCGCGCAGACCTCTATCGGACTACCCGGCGGCGGCCGTGAAAACCCTTTATGAATCTTCGGAGAATGCGATTTGGAAACGCTGCCGCGAACGGGAATGAAAGCTTCGCAGGGACGGCGATTGCGGATGGGTTCGGCGGTCGCGGCCGCCGGGCGGAAACGGATCGATCGCTTTTTCGCGGCGCAGCCCGCCCTCCGCCTGGAATTCCTGCGCGCGTTAATCCCCTTGGCGATACTCGGATTCCTGAGTTCCAGGCTGATGCATCCCGGCGAGTGGCTTACCCAGCATGGGTTCCAGGTTCCCGATCTGGGCCACCGTGATTGGCGCCAGCCTTGGTACTTTCCGCCGCCGCCCTTGTGGGGCGCTATCGCCATATGCGCCGTCACGGCAGCCGCGGGCCTTTGCGTGTCGGCGGGATTCATGACACGCCTCGCGACCGGCATTTTCGCGCTATGCCTTTTATACCTGGCGATGGCGGACAGGCTGGCGGCTTTTACCGTCAGCAAGCTGGGAGCGGTATTGGCGGTGGCGCTGTTCCTGACGCCAAGCGGGTGCGCATACGGAGTCGATGCCCGGAGGCGTTTCCGCAAGCGCGGCCCGGGAGCGGAGGAACCCAGGGTGACCTGGGGCAACATCCGGTTCTTCCAGGCTTTGCTCGTGACGTTGTATATGGCTTCCGGCATCAGCAAGATCCACGGGGATTGGCTCAGTAACAGCCATGTGCTATGGACGCATCTGTTCGATACCTATCAGACGCGGGCTTCCTATTGGATAGCCAGGAGCCTGCCGTATTCCGCCTGGCCGGTGCTGCAATACGTGGTGCTGGCTTTTGAAACCGGGGCGCCGCTTTGGTTCCTGCTCCCGTTCACGCGCAAGTCGGCGCTGTGGGTGGGACTGGGCATGCATGTGTTCATCGGCCTGGCCTTCGGTCCGGTGATCTGGTTCGCTTTGTTGATGCTGGTCCTGCTGTACGGTTGCTTCGGGAACCTGGACGGGCTTGTTAAGCGGTTGCATCCGCGCGGGTCGGGTGTTTGATCGATGCGGATTCCACCGCTGAAGGATCCACGCGGAGGGTATGGTCTTGGGAATGGGTTTCCGCCGGAAACCCGCGGCAAGATTGCCGCGGTTGGGGTGCTTACGGCGAGGGGAGGATAAACTTTCGTATGCGACCGGTGTTCTCATCGCGGAAGATACGCACGTTGGCGCCGGATTTGTTTCCGGTTTCGCCGCTTGCCCGGCTACCGGATTCCGGGCCGCTCGGGAACTCTATCCGCCCCAGCGCTTTGCCATCCAAGGAGAAAACGCGGTAACCGCCCGCATCCGAGGTAACATTTCCGTTACCTTGGATCCCCGGTGATGTACGCGACAGGATGCCCACGCTGGCTTCGGGCCGCAATTCCGCGTGCTTAAGCCGGTAGATCTGGGTGGCAAGGGACGCGCCGGTTTCCGTATACATGGCGGCGTAGAAATTGCCTCGACCGTCCTGGCCCAGGGCTGAGACGTTTCCGGGCATGGCGTCCGCCACGGAGACCACTTCCGAGAAGGCGGTCTTGGCGGCATTCAATCGGCCGGCGTAAATCTTCTTGATGGCATAGTCCCCGAACAGGTAGATCCCGTAGAATTTCGAAGTCGGATCCGCTCGGTATACGAATCCGCCGATGACGCATTGCGCAGCCGTCCGCGCTTCCGCCACCAGCGGGTCCGTCAGCTTGGCGCAGTTGGTGGCGCAATTGCCTTCCACGATTCCGGCGCCGTAATTGGAGCCCTTGGTGACGAGGTTGATTTCCTCATGGGTGGTTTCCCCCACGTCGCCCAGGAACAGATCCCCGTTCAATTTGTCGAAGCTCATGCGCCAAGGCATGCGGAATCCCAAGGCATAGATCTCGGCGCGCGTTCCCGCCTGCGTGCGGAAAGGGTTGTCCGCGGGGATGGCGTATTCCAGCCCGGGATCCTTCTTGTCCACGTCGATGCGGAGCATCTTGCCCCAGGTTTCGTTCAGATCCTGGCCGCTTTGCTGGCGATCGCCTTGGGAGGAATACAGGTATCCGTCCGGCCCGAACTTCATGTCGCCGGAGGAATGAATGCCTTTCTGGTCGAACTCCATGACGGAGCGGAGCTTGACCGGGTTGGCCAGATCCGCATCGGCCTTCCATTCCTCGATCACGGATCGGGTGGCGTTGATCTTTTGACGGTAAAGAACGTAGAAGAGATGGTTCTGGAGGAATTTCGGATGGAACTCCACCGTCCAGACTCCGTCCCAATGCGTGGCGGTGTCCGGGTCCACGGAGAACCAGGCTTTCTTCTCATAGCCGGAGGCGGACTTGACCAGACGCGAGACCTTCCCGGCGCGCTCGATCACGATCAATTGATCCGGATCGCCCGGAACCGGTCCCACGAAAGTGGGCTGCGTGAAAGAGATCTTGGCCACGTCGTAAAAGGTCTCGAAGGTGACGCCGGTGGGAATCTGCGCCGCAGCGGGTAGCATGGCCAAAGCGGCGGCAAAACAAGAATTGCGCAGGATCGAATGCATGATTTTCGTTCTCCCTCCGAGCCGTTCCATCTTCGATTGGCCGGAATCCCTAGAATGTAGGCGAGAAAGCCGGTTCAGACTGGAAAAACGTAGGATTTTTAAAAGATCTCTTGGATTTTGTGAGAGTATACCGCCTCGCTCGCAAAAAATAAGGACGTAGGTAGGGTGGCGGTTTCAATTTTTGGGAAGCTGGGCGGCCCCAGGCACCCGGCGGTTGCGCGGATGGAAGCTGCCATGCACTTCCCGCAGGTATGCCTGATCGAGATGGGTGTAGATCTGGGTGGTGCTGATGTCGGCATGCCCCAGCATCTCCTGTACCGATCGCAAATCGGCGCCCGCCTCTATCAAATGGGTGGCGAAGGAATGCCGGAAAGTATGCGGGGAAACGGCGATGCGGATCTCCGCCCGCGCGCAGATGCGCTGCACTATTTTCCAGGCGCCCATGCGGGAAAGGCTGCGTCCGAAACGATTGAGCAGCAAGGTTTCGGTGCGGCCCTTGGCGTCCCAATCGCTCTCCAGGTAGGCGCGGATGGACAGGGCGACTTTGCCCCCCAAGGGAACCAGGCGTTGCTTTTTGCCTTTGCCTTGCACCAGCACCACGCCCTCCGGCGGATTGATCTGATCCAGTTTGAGGCCGGTGGCTTCGGAAATGCGGAGGCCCAGTCCGTACAGCAATTCCACCAGGCACAGGTCGCGCCTTGCCCCTGCGTCCCGGCGCAGCACGGCCGCATCCAGGGAATCGTACAAGGCTTCGATGTCCCGGCGGGAAAGGCTCTGCGGTTTGTAACGCTGTTGGCGCGGACCTTGCAAACCTTGGATAGGATCCCCGGCGATCAGGTTTTCATCCGCAAGATACCCGGTATAACTTTTGAGCGCGGAGAGATACCTGGAAATGCTGGCGGACGCGAAGCCCAATTCCACCAGGCTCCGGATGAACGCGCGCAGGTTGGGAAGCGTCAGGGTCGCCAGCCCCATTGCTGCGGGCTTGGGCGGGGGCGGGGTTGCCTGCCGGAAAAAAAGCCGCAGGTCCGAAAGGTAGGCGGAAACCGTTTCCTGACTGAGCCTTTTTTCCAGGCGCAGGTGGGCCAAATACCCGTCTTCCATGGGAATGGCCGGGTCGGGAATGGGGGAGTGGGGCGGCATGGGAATCTTGGTTTGAATAAGTTGAAATAATACAACAATGGTTTATATTTATGCGCCTCGGGTGCCTAGCTCAGTTGGTAGAGCAGCTGACTCTTAATCAGCGGGTCGAAGGTTCAATCCCTTCGGTACCCACCACTTCCCCCCTCCAAACCGGTCTGGTTCGCAAGAAAAAGGCTCAGGCTTGGAGGGGAAATTTATTTCCCCTCCTTTTGATTTCTTCGGGTCCATTCAGGGTCCCCGTCAGCGTGGGTACATCATAGCGAAGCGCTTCCACCGGGGTAAGCCGGGGTGCTTTCCGGGCGGGTTAAAACCGAATACCACCCCGACGCTTACGGAGAATAGGAATGCGATCGCTATCGCGGGATAGGTCACCAACACTATCCATCCGGCCAAATCGGATATCAGGTAGGCCGCCCCCCCACTTCCGGCACGACTCCCCTCAACCCGCCTATCACGGAAAGCAGCACCAATTCGGATAGGAACTGGAGCAGGATGGCGCGGCCGGTGGCGCCTATCGATCGCCGCAAGCCGATTTCGCGCGTTCGTTCGTTCACGGAAACCGGAAATAAAGCGGCTGAGATCCAAACGGCCGAAACCATCCTTCAGTTATCCATCAATCCCGCTCTTCGGCATACTGGATACCGGGCAATACCGAAACGTGCTCCGCCACCACCGCCTGCAAACGGCGGGGATTGATCCTCAACAGCTTCAGCAAGGTGGGAGCGATCTGGGTGGTCTGCACCGGGGTTTTGATCTTTTCGCTATCCCAGCGCGGGTTGGAAATCAAGATAGGCACGTTCACATCGTCCAGGCTGAAGCCGCCGTGCTCGGCGGTCTTGGTCGCGGTGGGTTTGGCGTAGATGACGCCTTGGTTCGGCAGGACGATCAAATCCGGCGCCCGGCTGTCCTTCTTGGGATTGGGGAACATCAGCTGCAGGGATTGGCCCTCGAGAACCTCCTGGATGTCCGCGGTGGCGGCATTGTCGCGCAAGGCTTTGGCCACTTGGGGGGCTTTGCTCGCGTCGGTCAACCAAAGCAAAGCCACGTCGTCCTCGGTAGCCTTGGCCAAAAGCCCGGGCATCACTCCCTCGACGATACCGGGGATGATCTTGTCGCTGACGATATGCCGCTTGGCGGGATCGATGGGGGACTGGCCGTGCTTGGCGGAGAGGATGATCACGGTGGACTCCGACAAGCGGCGCTTTTCCAATTCCTTGATCATCAAACCCAGGGAATTGTCGGTATGATCCAAGGCATTCTCCAACGCCGGGGAGGGTTCTCCGGATCCGTCCACGTAGCCCACCAGCTTTTCGCCGACGCTCACCGCCTGGAAATTCATGCCGAACA
Source organism: Fibrobacteria bacterium (assembly GCA_025360005.1). Classification (GTDB taxonomy): domain Bacteria; phylum Fibrobacterota; class Fibrobacteria; order UBA11236; family UBA11236; genus Chersky-265. The sequence goes on along the minus strand of JANYDA010000001.1, from coordinate 108,470 downwards.
CGGCGGGCACGCCCACGCGCTTTTTGCCCGCATGGTCCCAGCCGCCGATTTCATTGAGTATAGCCGCGACCTTCAAATCGTCATAGGCTTCCGTAAGCATTACGTTGCCGGTGGGATTGGCGGCGTTGTTGATCTCCGGAGTGTACAGATCGTCCACTCCGTGGCCGGAGGGACCGTTCACGATATCGTACGCGGGATGCTTGTCGGACCAGGCGGTGCGGCGTCCGGTGGCTTTGACCACTTCAAAGAGGGTATTGACGCGCAGGTAGTCGTGGGGATAGACCGGGGCGTTGCCGCGTTTGGGATCCAGCGGGAGCTTGGCAACGTCGATGCCGCCGCCCGCATCCAGCAAATCCTGGTTGATGTCGATGGATTCATCGAAGACAACTTCGGTGCCGTGGGTGGAGCAGCCGGAGCCGGGAGGGCAGTAACCGCGGTCGTACGCATTGTCGTAATAAACCCCGGTGGATACCGGCGTTCCGCCCGTGACGATGGCCAGCAATCCCGGAAAGGAATCGGAAGGCTTGGCGGCCGAAGCCGCCGTGTAGGTGACCCCGGAACCGGCCAAGCGGGCCAGGTTGGAATGGGGATGGAGCGCGATGTACCTCTCCAGGTCAACCGCATGCAGTCCGTCCACGCTCAGGAGCAGAACGCGATCGATATCCCGGCATTGGCGCTCATGGGCCGATGCGGAAAAGGCCAGCCCCAGGAAAATTCCCAGAGCGCAACTCCACTTTCCCGGCAAAGCGGCGGTGCGTGGATACATATCCGGTAGGGAAACGGTTTTTTGCACGATGATCTCCTTTGGATTGATATCCGGCCGCGTCGGGCCGGAAAGCGGGAGTGAGTTCCCGTCGTGCAAACTATCAAGCCGGGATTGCGGCGGGGTTTCAGGCGCTTCACCGTTCCGTGTCAGCCCTGACTGTGGTCAGCCGGTCCGGTTCGCGCTTCCGCCTTTGAGGATCAAGTAGACCATCGGGAGTCCGAACAGCAATAGAAAGCTGGATATCGCGAAACCGCCGATTACGGCGATGGCGAGCGGTTGTTGCATCTGGGACCCGGCTCCCAAGCCCAGGGACAGGGGTAACAGCGCGGATACCGCCGCCAACATGGTCATCAGGATAGGCCGCGTGCGGATGCGGACCGCATGCACCAATGCGGCTTCCAGATCCATGCCCTCGGCCTGGGCCAGGTGGACATAATGCATCAGGAAGACCGCGTTCTCGGCGACGATGCCGATGATCATGATCAAACCGACGAAACTCGAAACGTTGAAACTGACCCCGGTGATCCATAAGGCGGCGACCACCCCGAAGAGGGACATGGCATTGATGATGAGGATGGAAACCGGGACCGTGAATTCCCGGAACTCGATGAGCAGGACCGCGAAAACCAACAGTACGGCGATCACGGCTACCCACAGCAAACCCAGGAAGGATTCCTGCTGCGTTTCGTACAGGCCGCCGAATTCCAGGCTCATCCCGGGCGGAAGCCGGAGGTCCTTTTTGAGCAGGCTCTGGATTTCGGCCACCGTGCTGCCCAGATCCCGGCCTTCGATGCGGGCCGTAACGGCGACGAAAGGCCGTAGTCCGTTCCGGCGCAATTCCGCCTGGCCCGGCACCACTTCGAAATCCGCGATCCGGTTGAGCGGGACCGGATTTCCCTGCGCGGTCAGCAGTACCAGGCCCTTCAGCTTTTCCATGCTGCCGCGGTACTCGTCCGGGTAACGTACGCGGATGGGAATGAGTTTTTCTCCGATTTGGACATGGGAATCCGCTTTGCCGCTTTGGACTATCTCCAGGTTCTCCGCCGCTTCTCCGGGCGCGAATCCGGCCAGGGCGGCTTTGCGTTCGTCGATATGGATCAAGAAAGACGGGCCTGAAATCACTATGCCTGCGAATGCGTCCACCACGCCGTGCACCGATTCTATCTTGGCTTTCACTTCCTTGGCCGTATTTTGCACCAGGGCCTGGTCTTCGCCGAAAATCTTGATCTCGATGGGGGAGGGATTGTTGGCCAAATCGCCGATGACGTCCGCCATCAATTGGCCGAAATCCACCCTCAACGTAGGCAGGCTGCCCTCGATTTTGCCCCGGACCTCGGAGATCACGTCTTCTATCCCGCGGGCGCGTTGCTTTCGGAGCTTGACGGTATAGTCCCCGGAGTTGGGCTCGGTCAGGAAAAATCCCAACTGCGTCCCGGTGCGGCAGGAGTAGGATTCCACTTCCGGGATGGCCATCAGGATCCGGTCCACCTTCGCCAGCATACGGCCCGTTTCCGCGAGCGAGGTTCCGGGAGGCGATTCGTAGTCGAGGATAAAGGTCCCTTCGTCCATGTCCGGCAGGAACCCGCTGCCTACGTTACGGTAGATAAGCCAAGTTCCCGCCAGAACGATCACGGCGGCCGGGACGATAAGCCATTTCAACCCCAACAGGCCGTGGAGGAGCCTTTCGTAGCGGGCGCCGAAGGCGGAATGCCGCCCTTCCTTTTTCCGTTCCCTTTCGATATCCTTTTTCCCGATGAACTTGGAAGCCAGCAGCGGCGTCAGCGTTACCGAGAGGACGAATGACAAGGTGAGAGCGATGACCATGGTTATGGAAAGGGGCGCGAAGAAGCTGCCGGTGAGTCCGCCCAGGAAAGCCAAAGGGATATAGATGACCAGCGTGGTCGCGGTGGATCCCAGGATGGCGGCGGACATTTCCTTGAGGGAGAGATCCGCGGCTTTGCGGAACCCCTCCTGGGAAACGGCTTGCTGGGCTTCCCCATGGGCCATGTGGTAGAAGATGTTTTCCAGCACGACGATCGAATCGTCGATGAGCAGCCCCACCGCGGCCGCGATGCCGCCCAAGGTCATGATGTTCACCGATTGGCCCAGCATATGCAGGATGGCGAAGGTAGCCGCCAAGGTGCAGGGAACCACGATGGCTATCACCAGGGTAACGCGCCAGCTACGCAGGAAAAAGAAGAGGACGATCATGGCCAGCGCCATGCCGATGAGAATGCTGTCCTTGGTTGACGAGATCGATCCGCGAATGAAATCGCCCTGATCGTAGAAGTTTTCGACATGGATATCCGGCGGCAGCTTCAATCCCGAAAAGCGCGCCGCGATTTCCGCGCCGATGCTCACCGTGCTGCCTTGCGGTTGTTTCAGCACGGTGATGAGGACCGCTTCGCCCCCTTGGGCGGTGGTGCGGATGAGTTCGTCCTGGATGGAACTCCGCACTTCCGCGACCGCGGATACCGGAATGGGCACTCCGTTCTTGACCGCAACGGTCGCTTTGAGGATCCCTTCCAAGCCTTGCAGGCTTTCCGAAGCCAGGGTCAGGTAAATCTGGTAATTGTCTTCCAGGAGCCCGGAAGCGGAGACCTGGTTCGATTTGGAAATGGCTTCCGATACTTGCAAGGGCGTGATCCCGTAGCTTTGCAGCTTGTCGGGCCGGCAGGCCACCAGGTACTCCCGCGTCTTGCCGCCGGTGATCTCCACCTTCGCCACTCCGGGCACCCGCAGCAGCGCGGGACGGATCTGGTAAAGGGCGATATCCCGGAGTTCCACCAGGCTGCGTTGGGAAGACGCCAGGCTATATCCCATCACCGGAAAAACCGAAACCGTCATCTGCTCGGCCTGCACGGCCGCGGAGGGCGGAAGGGTATTGCGGATGGCGGATATTTTCCCCTGCAGGGTTTGCAGGGATTGCAGGACGTTGGCATTCCAATCCAGGAAGAGGGAGATTTCCGTGGAACCCCGGCCGGTGACGGAACGGACTTCCCGGATGCCAGGAAGCGAACTGGAAACCTCTTCCAAGGGCTTGGTCACCTCCGCCATCATCCGTTCCACGGGTTGTTCGCCGTTGTCCGCAAGGATGGTGATGCGGGGGAAGGTGATATCCGGGAACAGGGACACCGGCATCAGGCCGGACATGACGGCGCCGGAAAGGGCCAGTACCAGGGTGAGGAAGAGGAATGCCTTGGCGTGCCTGCGCAGGAAACCCAGCGGCGAGAAACCCGGATTCATGGAACGGGTTTGACCTTGGTGGAATCCGCCAAGCCATGCTGGCCCTGGGTCACCACCCGCAGGCCCGGGCGTAAACCATCGCCCAGGATTTCCACGCGCTCTCCCTGCGGAGACCCGGGTTTGACCTTCACTATGTGCGCCAAGGAATCCGGACCCACCGTCACCAGGGAATAACTGCCGTCTTCATCGCTGCGCAACAAGGCGGTTTTGGGGGCCAAGAGCGAATTGGGCCGGGTGGAAAGGATGACACGCGCTTCGCCCGCCATATCGGCTTTCAAAACCCCGCGCATCCCATCGCCCGGCCGGCCCGTGAAGCGCAGCCGGATGGACAAGGTCTGGCTGGCCGTCTGGATCTGGGGCAGAATGGCCTGGACCTGCGCGGAAAAAACCGATCCCGGCAATGCCTGCAAGCTGACCGTGGCCGACTGCCCCACGCGGATGCGTTCGATTCCGGACAAGGGAACCTCTGCCTGGAAATCCAGGGTACTCAGATCCAGGATCAGCATCAGACTTTGGTTTTCGACGATCTGCTCTCCCTCCTGGGCCAGGCGGCTGGCCACTACGCCGCCTTGTTTGGCCCGCAACGAAAGGGTGCTTTGGGTAGCCAGAGCCAGGTCCAAGGCCCTTTTGGCTTCCCGTCTTTCGGCATCGCTTCCCGCTCCATTCAACAATGCCTGCGCTCCCTCCACGGCGGATTCCGATTCCTTGGTGCGCACCAAGGCCACCACTTGCCCCGGTTTTACCGAAGCGCCTTCGGATGCCTTCAAGGCCAACAGCTTTCCGGCGATCGGGGAGGCCACGTTCTCCTTGCCCAAAACATCGGTGCGGCCGGTGGCAAAAAGCGCATCCTCGGCCGGGCCCGATACCAGGGAGTCCAATTTGACCTCGACGATGGGCGCCGCGGCGGCGGCCTCTTCCGCTTCCTTGGCGTGCCGGGAACAACCCAATGGAATCAGCAGGCAAAGCAAGGATATCGATTTTCCTTTTCCATAAGCCTTCACGCGCATCTCCCCATCCGCCCTAACGGGCTTCCAACCGCTTCAGCCTGGCGCCCAGGTTCCGTAAATCGGCCCGGGCCTGCAGCAGGCTGGCTTGCGTTTCCACCCAGAGCTGATGGGCGTCCAGGACCTCGGAGGCCAGTCCCGAACCGCCCGCGTATTTCGCCTTGGTCAGGTCGAAATTGTCCTTGGCCGCGGTGAGATCGGCCCGCAATCCGCTCAGATGATCCCGCGCCGCTTCCCATTGCATCAGGGCTTTGCGGTATCCGAAGAGCAGTTCCCGCCGATGCGCCCGCCATTGCCACCGCGCGTTCTCCACGGCGAGCCGGCTCTGTAGGAGATGGGTCTTTGCCAATCCCCAGGAAAAAATGGGCATGTCCAAATGCATCCCCACGGATGCCCCCAGCATATTGGCCCGGTCCTGCGGCGCCGCTTTCAGATTGTCGATGGAGGTGAGCAACCCGATATCCGCCGCCACGGAAAGAGTGGGCTTCCACTCGCTGCGCGCCGCGGCTACGTCCAAGTCGGCGATTTGCGTTTCCAGTTCCGCGATCTTCCAATCCGCATTCACGGTGGTATCCAACGGCATCGGATCGAACGGCGCATCCAATTCGCCTTTCACCTGGATGGACGCGGACGGCTCCAGACCGATGAGTTCCGCCAGGGCGTATTTTGCGCTTTCCAGATCGGCATTGGTAAGCTTGGCCGCCGATTCGGATTCGGAAACATGGATGCGCGTCTTGAGCAAGTCGGTATACCCGGCTTGGCCTCCGGCATGCATCCGCTCGACCAGGCCGGAGTATTCCCGCAGCCTTGCCAAGCCGGTTTGTTTCAGGGCCGAATCCTCTTGCAGCCGCAATACCTCGGTGAATGCCTGCGTGACATCGTATTCCAGATCCAGCCCGGCCAATTTTTGCTCATGGTTGGACCGGGACCATCCCAAATCGGCTTGCCGGGACTTGATGCCCGTGATGCCGCCGTCATAAACGGTTTGTTCCACCGCTATCTGGCTGCCCAGTTGACCGCCGTTAGTTAGGCCCGGATCGTACCCATAGTATTTGCCGACGGGAGCGTACTCAAAGATGCCTTTGAACTTGACCTGAGGCCGGTTGCGCGCTTTGAGTTCCTGCCGCGACAAATCCCAACCCAGGATCGAATTCGCGGATAGCCGGGAACGGGGATTACTCTCCCGCGCCAGCGCCAGGCAATCTTCCAGAGAGAGGGAATCGGGGGTAGCTGCCGCAAATCCGGAAAGCAGCAATACCAGAAAGGGAATGATCACCGCAATAAGATATTTATTTCGGCACTCGCTAGGCGTTCAGGTCGAAATTTCCGCCCTTGGCTTCGGTGGCAGGATTCGGCTCGTTTCTTTCCTTCGCGGCCTCCTCTTTGGCGAGGAGCCTTTTAGCCTGGGGATCGCCCTTGGAGGCTTCGGCTGCCGTTTGCGCCGCGGTCTCGGTGGCTTCTTGCAGCAGTTTTTTCGCCGCGCCGCTGATTTGCAGGTTGGAACTTTTCTGATTCGGAATCGAGGCCGGGGTGGGTGCCGGCGCCTCATTCTGGACAGCTCCGCTTGTTCCCGATTCCACTCCGGCGGAAGGAGCCGGTTGGCGCGGAGTCGGCGGTTGGCTGGCGATATTTTTCAATTCCATTTGGATCCTCTGCTTTTCTTGTCCGGGTTTTCGTTATTCTTCCCCGGCTCCCTATTGTGACGGAGGCTAATGGCTGCGTCAACCGGTTGAGGGGGATAGGCGGAAAATAAATGTCCCCGGTCCGCCAGGAACCCAACCCAAAGTACCTTAGGCGAAGGCGGAAACCGGAAATCCATGAATCAATTTTGCTTCGCATGCATTCCAGCTGACCCTGGGTTCTTTTTCAGTGGACTCGATTCCGCTTGGATGCATTTTGATTTCGGGGCCGGCAGATGAAGCGGCCGAAAAAAATAGCCGCCGCTTTCCTCGGCTTCGCTTTGGGTGAGGCCTTAGCCGCGGAAGACACGGAATATCGGTTGCGACCGGAATGGGATTTTCCCAACACGCCACCGGCGCTTTTCCCGCTGCCGTTTTCGCCGGATATACTTTTCAAGCCAGGCATCCCGATTCTCGCTGGGCTCCCTTGATGCGGGCCGGCGGCCTGGGGACGGCCACGGCCGTGGGAGTCCTGCGGGTGGCTTCTGGCAAGCATTTCCCTCCGATGTTCTGGCCGGCGCGGCCGCGGCGTTAATCGGATATGCGGTTTCCCGCTTGCATGCATCCCCGATCTCCAGCCCTCGCTCCGGCAGTCTCCGTCCGCAAATAAGGGACATCCTTTCCCGGATGGAGTTTCTGCTGGTGCCTTCTCCTTCCAGAGACGCTCCCCGGTTACTGGTCCGGATCCATGCTGATCCCGGTTAACCGTAGGATCCGGGCGAACTAAAACCCCAAAATGAGTCCGGGCGAAAGAAGGAAGGCATTGCTATTGTCGTAGCTGAGGCCAATCGCGAGCGCCATTTTCCGTGCGCAGAAATAACGCGCGCCCACGGTGCCCACCAATTCGCCTCCCGATGCTTCCGGGGTGATGGGATTCTCGGGCGTATTCCCGGCTTTCCCGAAAAAGGATGGCATATTGCCGGATACCTCCGCCAGCAATTGGAACTTTCCCATCCCGGCCTGTTCCATTCCCAGGGAAAAAGACATCAAATCATTCAGTCGCGCTCCGGAAGGTTGGCCCACCCATGTATACCCCAGGTTGCCATGCACGTCGCACCATCCGAGATTTTTGCTGGCGATGAAATATCCGGCATAATCGGACTTCCCCGTCCCTATCAGCCTATCGTTAGAGGTGGCTATCTTAGCCTCTCCGGCCAGACCTAAAGCCGGCATGGCTCCCCTCTCTTCCAGGAACCGGTAGTTCAGGGTAACCTCCAGGTCACCCAGGCCGGAGGCCTTGCGCCCGGAATCGGGTCGGATTGCAGTGAATAACACCGGCTCTACCAGCAGCTCTAGGTTTGCCAGGATTCCGTACTCGAAAGCGAACGGTACGGCCCATTCGGCCCCTTCCGAAGAGGCTTGGTATTCAACGGAGGCGTTGGCCTCAAAGCCGTTCCTGGTGATGGTGCGGGCCGTTTCCGTTTCCATAGGGACGCTGGCGGCCGCCAAGACGCAGCCGCACCATAAAGTGGCGAACAAACGATGGAGTTCATTTCCAAGAGCCATAATATCCTCCTTGACACTGGTTCCAAACCTAGTAACTGCGAAACGAATTTTCCCAAAAACGGACTTAAATGAATCATAATGGGTTCATAATAAAAATAATCTAAAAATTTATTATCCTATAACATATTTAAAATCAATGTCTTATGTAAATAATGATGAATCATATTAAAATATATAATATTTGATCATGAATTATTATCGATGTTATCTTAAGTTCCGGAGCGAAGAGTCGCCCCAGGTCAACGCTAACATTGGAGAACGAATATGAATCGAGTCATTATGCGGAATACTCTCACCTTGGGGGCAGGATGCCTGTCGCTGGCTTTTATGGCCGGATGTCTGGGCATTTCCGACCCTGCAAGCAATTCCAACGGAGCCCTGTCCACCCAGACCAAGGGCGGCGTGGTCGATACCGGTAGCACCGGCTGCAGCCATGAAAAAGCCATGGGGAAAGGTCACGAGGACGGCGATAGCGCCAAAGTGGCCGATGAAAAGGATTCTACTGAAGTAAAGGATTCTACTGAAGTAAAGGATTCCGCCGAAGTCGCGGGTTGCGATGAAAAGGATCACCATTCAGGTGCGGAAGGCACCGAAGCCGGGAAAGGCGGCGACGAAGAAAAATCGGATTCGACCAAAACCGAGGATAAGAAGGATGGAGAGGTCGGCGGCGTTAAGGACGCTGTCGAAGGACAGGAAGCGTCCGGCCATGCCGGTGGCGACACCACGGAGGTGAAATAACCTTTCTTTGCCGTTCAACAGCGGCGGTGCCCATGGCATCGCCGCTTCCCGGCAACCGACCGCGGAGTGGGAAGCCATCTTTATGAACAAACCGGATATCTTCAAATACATCCAGTATCGGGCCTACCTTAAGGACGCCTTCACGGCTATCCAAAAGGCCTCACCCCGCATGTCTTACCGGACCTTCGCAAAAAAAGCGGGATTCACGTCTCCGAACTTCCTGCAAATGGTCATCTTGGGAAAGCGCAATTTGAGTTCCACGAATGCCGTGGTCGCTGCCAAGGCCTTCAAGCTGAACAAACAGGAGACGGATTTCTTCCAGTACCTGGTGGGCTACGACCAAGCCAAGAGTCTCGACGAAAAAAATCTTTACTACCAGAAGATATTGCGCAACGCGCGCTATGCCTCGGCGAAATACCTCGACAAATCCCAGTATGAATTTTTCACCCATTGGTACATCCCCGTCGTCCGCGAGCTGCTGGTGCACAAGGAGTTCGACGGGAGCAGCGGATGGATCGCGGAGCGTATTTTCCCGCGCATCACCATCGCCCAGGTGGACTCCGCCAAAACCCTGCTGACGAACCTGGACTTGGTCCGTTTGGACCCGGATTCCGGTCGCTGGCGCTTGGTGGACACGGTGGTAAGCACGGATTCGGAGACCACCCACCTGGGGATTCGCAACTACCATATGGCCGCGATCCAGTTGGCGCATGATAGCCTGAAAGTATTCGGGCCCGCGGAAAGGGATGTCCGCTCGGTAACCATCGGCCTATCCCATGAAGCCTATGGAGAATTGAAATCCAGAATCGAAAACGTGTGGAAAGAAGTTTTGGAAATCGCGGGAACCCAGCGCGAGACCGATGCGGTATACCAGGTGAATCTGCAATTGTTTCCGCTGACCCGGGGCCCTTCCTCCCGCGAGGGAAAGGTTTGATATGATTCCGGTACTCCGTCTTTGCCTCATGCTTACCTGCATCTCCTTTTTCCAATGCATTCCTGAACGCGTAGCCGGAGGCGCGGGCGCAGGGAACCCGCCGCTCGGCGAGGTGACCTTGGCTCTCAAGGCGAAATCCTCAGGCCCCAGGATTCTGCCCAAATCCACCGCCTCCGGCCTCATCGCCTTGGACAGCGGATTCGTGATACGGGATTCCGCCGGAGCCGTGTTATCGCTTGATTCCATCGTGTCGCGCGTGGAGGGCATCGATTTCGCATTGCCGGACAGTCTCGATTGCCCCATCTTTTCCGGGCTTCCCTGCAAGGACGGTGAAACCACCCTGGAAGGTCCGTTCGACCTGGATTTGCTGCGTGGGATATCCCATCCGGCTTTGAATGTTTTCAAGATCCCGGCGGGACTCTACCGGAAGATCGGGTTTAAACTGATTGCGAACAAACAGGACTCCTTGACCGATTGGGATTCGACGAGCCAGAATATCGTCCTGTGGGGAAGGATGGGCGCGCTGGGGTCCGCAGGCCAACGATTCGTGATCCGGATTAACCTTACCGAGGGCTTGGATTTCGGAGATCCCGTGGGAGTAAGGATCAAATCGGATACTCTGAACAACATCCTTTTGGGTTTGAACGTGGACGACTGGTTCCAGGGGACGGATATGCAGGCTTGCATGGCCGCCTCCCCGGCCGGTTCCGATAGCGCCGGCATTGTCCGATTGCAAGGGGACGGTTTCTGTTCCGGGACCGGCATAAGGGTGAGGCGGAACATCGAGGCATCCGGCGGAATCAACTATGAGGATCAGGTGGAACAACCCTGAATCCGGACGTTTTTACCGTCGGCGATTTTGTATAATTGGGATTCCCCGGCCCGCTTGGTTGGGAACGCTTCCCATCCATGAAACCGGACATCCATACCTATCTCGAATACCGCGATTATCTTCGGGATGCTTTCGCGGCCTTGAAGGCCGATTCCCCAAAGCTTTCATTCCGGACTTTCGCCAAACGCTCCGGGTTTTCCTCTCCCAACTTCCTGCAAATGGTCATCCAGGGAAAGCGGAACCTAAGTTCCAAGTATGCCGTTGCCGTGGCAAAGGCATTCAAACTCAATCGTACGGAAACGGAATTCCTGCAGAACCTGGTTGGCTACGGCCAAGCCAAGAGCTGGGATGAAAAAAACCTTTTCTACCAAAACATCCTGAAGAACAAACGGTATGCCGCGGTAAAGACCCTGGACAAATCGCAATATGAGTTCTTCAGCAATTGGTACAATCCCGTGGTCCGGGAATTGATGACTCACCCTGGCTTCGACGGAACCAGCGGATGGATTGCGGAGCGCATCTTCCCCCGCCTGACCGCCGCCCAAGTCGACGGCGCGAGGGATGTGCTGCAAAAGCTGGGGCTCGTCCGGTTGGATCCGGAAACCATGGCTTGGCGTCTTGCGGACCCCGTCATAGCCACGGAGTCGGAGGCCAGCCAACTCGCGCTCCGGAATTACCACCTGGCGGCCATGCAGTTGGGGCAGGATGCGCTTAAGCATTTCGGTCCTGGCGAACGCGATGTGCGTTCGGTGACCATCGGCCTCACCCAAAGCGCATTCCTGGAATTGAAGTCGCGCATGGAGGTGATTTGGAGGGACATCCTCGATTTTGCCGGCACCCAGCAGCACGCCGAAGCAGTCTACCAAGTCAATCTCCAATTGTTCCCTTTGACCCGGGTAAAGAAGGATCCGCAATGAGCCCGGGAATGAGGGCGGCGGTTCTGGCGCTGGGGTTGGTGCTCCTGCGCTGCCAGCCGGAAAAAGTGTCCGGCGGAACGGGCGCCGGCAACCCGCCCCTGGCCGAAGTCGCGTTGGTGTTCAGGGCCAATTCGCTTACCGATTCGGTGCTGCGGAAAAGCGCCGCCGCGGTCATACGTAACCCGGATGGTACGTTCGAGGTGTTCGACTCCGCGGGTTCCGCCATCAAGATCTCTTCCCTCACCATTGCGGTGCGCAAAATCGATCTCAGTCTTCCGGTGGGATTGACTTGCGAATCGGCTCCCGGATACACGTGCGACAGCGATGGGATTTCGCTTCCGGGGCCTTTCGTCGTCGATCTGATGACCGGCGCGTCCAATCCGCCTTTGGAACATCTGCGCTTGCCGGAAGGCGTTTATACCCGGGTCGGCCTGGAGCTTTCCGATAACGAGTCCGCGCCCGCCGTGGATACCAACACCCCGAACATGGAAATCAGGGGGGGGACGGATAGCGCGGACGGCCGGGCAAGGCCGTTTTCCGTCCGCCTCAATCTGCGGGACGGATTGGATTTCGACGGTCCCACCGGGATCAGGATCACCGCGGCGGCCCTGAATAAGCTGCTGTTGCAATTGACCGTCGACGATTGGTTCAAAACCGTCGATTTGAAAAATTGCCTGGAGGCCAGCGGTTCGACCGCCGGCGATTCCGGGGTTACTTTGCTCGCGGGCGACGGGTTTTGCCAAGGCGCGGGATTGCGGATCCGTCAAAAGATAGAGGCTTCCGGTGACATCAACGAAGAAAAATAACCTTGTCGGTACATCCTCCCGCCAAGCCGGGTTTTGGAAACGGTTGCTGCTGTCGCATATCCGCCGTTCCCAACGCCATCGTTTCCTCATCGTGGCAATCAGTCTCGGCGCCTCCGCGCTCTGCGGATTCTATGCCACCCATCTGCGCATAGACGCCAATCTCGACGCCCTGCTGCCGCGGAACACGGAAACCATCCGCGCCATGCGCGAGGCCAAGACCCGCTTGGGCAGTTCCGACCTCTATACCATCGCCATCTCAATCCAGGATCCCGCGGAACTGGCCCGCATCCAGGATAGGCTTGCGGATTCGCTGCGGAAGTGGCCGGACGTAGTCTATGCCCAATCGCAGCGCGACAATTCCTTTTTCCGCAAACACGCATTGCTTTACCTGCCCCAGGATCAGTTGCGGAAAATCTCGCGGGAGATCCAGGACTTGAGGCTGGACCTGGGCAAGCAAGGGCCATTGACCGTCGATCTTCTGGACGAGGATTCGGCGGCCGCCAAACCCAAGCGGGAGTGGTTCGACGCGGACTTGCCCCAGCAGTTGGGACTTCCGGACGAGGCCGCCGAGTCCTTCACCCGGTTTTTGAAAAAGGGAAAGACCGGCGCGGATCAATACGACTCCAAGAGCGGCATCCCCGATTCGCTCCGTTCCCGCCTGATGGGAAGGACCCGCGAGGGCAAGTTGGTGGGATTGGTGCAGGCATCGCTGTCCAAGCCCAGCTCCGATTTCGATTACGTGAAGACGGTAGTGGCGCGCAGCCATGCCTTGCTGGGCCCCTTGCGTTCCGAATACGGCGCGCGGCTGAATATCGGCGTGGAGGGCCCTTACAAGGAATTGGCGGAGGTGGACTCGCTGGCGAGCAACGGCTTATTGGCAACCTTGATATCCGTGGGACTGAACATCCTCATCATCGCGGCGTTTTTCCGAAATTTCGGTTCCGTGTTCCTGGTTTTCTTGCAGGCGGTCATCGCTTGCTTGGTGACTTTGGCCCTGACCATGGGTATCTATGGCCATTTGAATTTGTATACGGCTTTCGTGGTCTCCATCCTGTTCGGCATGGGGATCGATTTTTCCATCTACGTGCTGGGGTACGCGCTGCGACTGGTCCGGGAGGGCGAGGATTGGGCGACGGCGCTTGCCAGGACACTCGATGAGCTTTTCTTCTCCTTGCTGGTGGGCGCATCCACTACCGTGGCCGGTTTGCTGACCTTGCTGGCTTCCAAATTCGTGGGTTTCTATGAGTTCGGCGTCCAGGCCTCGGCAGGTATAGTGGTGAGCCTAGCCGGCGTCTACCTGCTTTTGCCCGCATACCTGTTCGCTATGGAAAGCCTCGGCTCGGTGCCGGGATTCGCATGGCTGCGCATCAGGGCGGCTGATCCGATCCGTTGGCCCTTCTCATGGCGGCCGGATTGGCCCAAGCTGGTAAAGGGAACGGCCCTCACCGTTTGCGCGGGTGCCCTGGTGCTTGGCTTTTTCATACCGCGCCTGGCTTTTGAATACGACTTCTCCAAATTGCGCGACACGCGCGGCGAGAAGGATGGCGGGCTGCCCGTGAGCGTGGCGTTGGGCAGCAATCGCACCAGCAGCCAGCCGGTAGTGGTCATGGCCAGGGATTCCGCTTCCATGGCCGCGCTCCAGGATACCTTGCTCCGGCGTCTCACCGTGAACCGCGATCCGTATTTGCGCAGCTTCCTTACCTTGGCCACTTTCGTACCGCCCGTGCAGGCGCAACAGGAACGGATGCTGGAGATAAACCACATCGGGGAATTGATCTCCGCACGCGTGTTCGATAGGGCCAAAGGGGACGATTCCGCCATGATCGCCAACTTGCGCGACTTGGCCATGACGTCGCCCTTCCATCCCGCCGATATCCCGCCGTGGGCCCTCAACCTGCTCCGGGAGCGCGATGGCAGCTACGGCCGCCTGGGTTTCATCTACGGACGGTACAATTCCTCCAACGCCCTGGATGCTTCGGTTTTCCAGGAACATTACGGCCATCTCTCCGCCGGCGGCGAAAGGTTGGCGAGCTTCAGCACCAGCTTCGTCTTCAGCGACATCATCCACATCGTGAAATCGGACAGCTTGCGCGTTTCCATCTGGATGGTCGGGGTGTTGATCCTGTTGCTGGCGCTGATCTTCCGGGATTGGCGCCTGCTGATCGCCTGCTTGATCCAGATGGCGGTGGGTCTGGTTTGGATACTGGGATTGATGGGTTTGTCGGGATTGAAAATCGGGCCTTTCAATCTGATCGTCATCACAACCCTGCAAGGGTATGCCGTGGACGTGGGGAGCTATATGCTGCTGGGATACTTGCGCCTGGGACGCCATCGCATCGGGGAATTGTATGGGGGCATCGGCGTGCTGGTGGCCGTCTCCACCTTGACCACCACGGCCGGATATGCGGGGATGCTATTCACCACCCACATGGGAATAGCCAGCATCGGTAAGTTCGCGGTGTTGGGCCTGCTGGCCTTGCTGGGGACGTCGATGTGTCTTACGCCCTGGCTGGCATTGAAACTGCTTCCGGAGCCGAAGCTGGCGGCGGCGGCAGCGGCGGCAAAAGCGAAGGCGTAGCCGATAACCCAGGCAATGCAAACCCGGTTATGACCGCGTGAGTTGCGCTTTAAGGGCTCCGCGATCCATTTTGCCGTTGGCGTTCAAGGGGACGTCATCGATGAAAAAAATATGCCGGGGCACCATATAAGCGGGCAGCAAGCGCTTCAGGGAAAGGGTGATTTCCTTTTTGCTCTCCGCCAGATGCCCGGGAAGCACGCAAAATATCTCTTCCATCCCTCCCCGGATGGCCGCGACGTCGGCGAGCGCAAAGGCCGCGCCCGAGCAATTCATCAGGGCATGTTCGATCTCGCCCAACTCGATCCGGTAGCCCATCACCTTCACCTGGAAATCCTCGCGGCCCAGGTATTGCAGCGCCCCATCCGCCTCCTCGATGACCAGATCGCCGGTGCGATACCAGAGGGTTCCGTCGCGCGATATGAATCTCTCCGCGGTTTTTTCCGGTTCGTCCAGGTAACCGGGTGCGAGCTGATCTCCGGCCAGCCAAAGCGATCCCGCCTGCCCGGCCCGGCAAAGGGAACCGTCGGCCGCGCGTACCTGGACGCTTTGACCCGGCCATGCTCTGCCGATGGGGATTCCGCCTTGATAGGCGCGCGTTTCCGGAAAATCCTCCGGGATTTCAAAATGGGTGAAAGCGACAGTGGCTTCCGTGGGCCCGTACAGGTTGAGAATTCGGCTTTGGGGCGCTATCCGTTTCCAGATTTCGCATGTCTTCCAGGTGAGCTTTTCTCCCGCGAACAGGCTTATGCGTACGTCCGGTAACGCCCCCGGTACCACCAGACGCGCGCTTTCCAGGAAAGCGGCGCGCGCCGGCACCGAGAACCATATCGTCAGCTTCTGGGCGGCGGCGTAGGCCAGCGGCGAGAAAAGCGATTTGACGGGAAACACGATGAGGACGGCGCCCACGGCCCAGGTGATGAACTGGTCATGCACGCTGACATCGAAAGTGAGATCGAAGGTCTGGGAAATCCGGTCATGCGGGTAGATGGGGTAGGCGGCCAGGAAGGAACGCAGATAGGAGAGGACATTGTCATGCCGCACCCGCACTCCTTTGGGCACGCCCGTACTGCCGGAGGTGAACAGGACATAAGCGCTCCCGTCTTCCGGAATCGCTTTTACGGGCGTAGGCGAAAGGGCCGATCCCATTTTCATTTCGATCGGAAGAACCGCCTCGCCGGCCGCATCAACCAGGCTCCGCAAGGATGGCATCCATTCCGGGAAAACCAACCGGATGGGATGGGCCGCCTTCCGCAACTCCGGCAGCAGGGCCGACAGGGAATCCGCGCATTCTTCCCCCACGATCAGGGTGGTGATTCGCGCTTTGCGGAGAATGTATGCGTTCCGGGAGGCGGGAAACAGGGGATTGAGGGGAACATAGGCTTTGCCTTCCGCCAAGATGGCCTGCACGGCGGCATAAGCCAGCGGGCTGCGATAGGCGAGGATACCTACGAACTCAGAACCGTCCGCGCCGAGCGGGACACGCACGGACTCCACCAGATCCAGGAGTTGGGCGTAGGTCAGGGAAAGGTCCTCGCAACCCAGGGCTTGGCTTTCAGGAGACACGGAAGCGGAGTGATAGAAAAGCTCGGCCAGGTTGGGCCGGGAAAAATCGGGCCTCACGTCAATTCCTCGCGTCCGCGTTTCCATCCTCGCCGCTGGAGTTGACCAAAGAATAAGGCATCTGGACATCGCGTACCGCAGCCGATCTCAGGAACTCCTGGATTCTCCGGGACATGTAGGCGAAAGCGGAGGGGGATTTCAAATGGCTCATGTCATCCCAGGTGGAGTCCGGAAAATGATCCATTTCCCCGGGAGCGTTGAAATCCACATAGGATTGTCCCTGGACATCCAGCCAATGGCGCATCCTGGCCTTAACGGAGTCCTGATTGGCTTGGGCATGGTTGGAATAGGTCAGGCGGATCAGTTTCGGATTTCCGATCGGGAGCAGGATAACCCTTGTCTCTACGCCTTGTTCCCGCAAAGAGCGGAGCAAGAACTCGCAATCCTTTGCCAAGGGAAGCTCGGCGAAGGCATCGTCGCCGATGAGCTTCAAAGTATCCTTGGCTTTTCCGGATTCGATGGATTTCATCTCGATCCGCTTCTTGCGCTCTCCGGAGGGAGTCAGCATTTGCGAACGTTCCCACGGCCATTGCACATAGCGGATCCACAGGGATTTGCCCAAGTCCGCCGCGGCATAGAGCGGCATGCTCGCCTGCTGTACGATGGCGGCGTTCCGCTCCTTCCCGGTGAGCCGGGAGAATAGTTTCAACCCCGTAGAATTCCACGGGAGCCATCTCAGGTTCACGCCGCCGTCATCGAAGCGGTGGAAATCCGGGGCTTCCAGGAACTTGTCGGGTGAAAAGGCGATGATGGCGGTGCGGGGTTTGCCGGCCAGGGCGCATCCCCGGCTGTACTGCAGGAAAAAATCCATGGGAGTGGCCCCGGGCTCCGCCCAGTTATCCACCTCGGTCTTAGGGTTGGAGCGTTCGAGGAAATCCTGGAGCCTTTGTCCCGGATCCAGGCGGTAATTTCCGATCCCGGAATCGCCCAGCAGGAAAACCCCGGGCTTATTGCTATGGAACGTAACGCGCATCACGAATGTTAAAACCAGGGTGATGGAAACAGCCAGCAGGAACGCCCGGGTGGCGGCGGGGAAATCTCGCAGGAGCGGTTTTAGCGGGTTCACCTTGGGCATTCCTTTAAAACTGGAAGTAAATGAATCCATCGGAGGGAGCATAAAAGCGGAGCAGGAAAAACCCCAGCACCAGGTAGATGGCCATCCGATACCAGATAGGACGTTTGAACACCCAGAAAACGTCCTTCTTTTCGCGAATCTGGGATTGCAGCCAGTAAACCGTCACCGCCGAAACGAGCAGGATCTTCCAGTCGAACCCGGAGCCGGCCGGATTTCCCACGGAATGGAAAATGGATTTTATCTGCGCCAGGGCAGTGGTGAGGTCCGGGGCGCGGAAGAAAACATATCCCAGGCAAACATATTGGAAGGTGATGAACGTGGCGAGTCCGTCCAGGTAGGCCCCGCCGAATCTTTCCTTAGCCCGTTTGCGAAGATTTTTACTTAGGATGAAAAAGGTCAGGCCGATGGCATGTACGCACCCGTAGATGAAGAAGGTGAGTCCCGTTCCGTGCCAGAGTCCGCTGGCTATGAACGTCAACCAAACGGCGAAAATGATGCCGCCGGTTTTCCAACGCCGGAATTTCATGGAAGCCGGCACGAAAATATATTCGTTCAACCATCCCGATAAGGAGATATGCCAATGTTTCCAGAAGTCGGACAGGTTCCGCGCGAGATAAGGAGCCAGGAAGTTCTGGGTGATTTCCAGGCCGAAAAGTTTGGCGATGCCGCGGGCCATGTAGGAGTAGCCGGCGAAGTCCCCGTAGATTTGCAACGCGTACGCCCAGATCCCCAGCAGAAGCGGCCAACCCGAGTTGCGCGGCGCGAGCAGGGCATCCGCGCTTAAGGCCACGTTATCGGCTATGACCGCCTTAAGGAATGCGCCCACCGCGAACAACCAGACTCCTTCCGAGAACCGCTGCGGGTCCCACACGCGTCCGCGCCGGAATTGGGGAAGCAAATCCCGGGAACGCTCGATGGGCCCGGACAACAGGGTGGGGAAGAAGCTGGTGAAGAGCAGGCACATCAAAAGGTTTTTTTCCGCTTCGGCCCGCCGGAAATAGACATCCAGCGTGAGAGTCATTTTCTGCAAGGTCCAGAAGGAGAGGCCGACGGGCATTAGGATATGCAAGCTCGCCGTATTGAGGCCGAAACGCGAAACGAGCGCAATCGCTTGGGGCAAAAAGAATCCGGAGTATTTGAAAAAAGCGAGCTGGGCCAGGTTTATGGAAATGGACGACCAAAGCAAGGCGGATCGGCCTTGGACGGGCGTGCGGCCGCCCATTTTCCGCGCTAAGAGCCACTCGAATATCGTGGAAACAATCAGGACGGCCAATGCCATCCGGCTGAGGTAAAAAACCAACCCCAATGAGGCTGAAAGAAGCAGGATGTTTTGCCAGGTCTTGGCGGGTATCGCCCAGTAAGCGAGGAAAACCACGCTTAGGGCAGCCAGGAATTCTAGTGAAAGGAATTGCAAGGATTTCTCATTTGCCAATCTGGTGGTGGCCGCCAGTTACTAAAGCCCTTTCAGGCCGGCGATAATATCCAATAGGTCCTGGACGATCACTACGCTTTGCAACGACACCGCATCATTGAAGCGGATCCGGAAAGTATCCTCCATGCCAACCAGGATGTGGACATGATTCATGGAATCCCATGCCTCGATCTTCGCAAACGGGGTTTCGGCAGCGAACGTCAATTGCTCATCGTCGGTAACGTCCCGGGCTATTTTCAGAAGGACCGGGAGCAAGTCGTCACGCGTCATGGATCAAGCTCTTTTGCAAAAGGTTATGCGGATAGGTAAGATAGGAACCTCCCCGGTGAAGCGTCACCTGATTCATTCTTCCGGCCCGGGCCGGGAACTGGGAATACCGTGGAGCCGTTACGCCGGTTTTTTGTAAACCGAATGTAAACGGCGGGCGGGAATGAATCCAAAACGAAATCCCCGGCTCCGTCCAAGCCGTCACCGGATGCTTTTGCCCCGACGTCGATGTAATTTCTCTTGATGGCGGCCCGACAGTATTGAAGCCCGGACCCAAACCGGTACTCCTAATCCTGGACGATGACGAAGAGCTTATCAGCCTTCTCAAGGTTTACCTGTCTCCTTTCGGCTGGGAGATCCTGGCTGCCACCCTTCCCCAGGATGCCTTGAACCTCATTGCCAGCGCCAACCCGACCCTGATGATCCTGGACGTGATGCTTCCGGGCCAGGACGGTTTCGCCATATGCCGGGAGATCCGGACCCGGAGCCGGATGCCTATCATCATGCTGACGGCCAGAGGCGATGTTCAAGACCGGGTCAGGGGCTTGCAACTTGGGGCGGACGACTATCTGCCCAAACCCTTTGAGCCTACCGAACTCGTCGCCCGTATCCAGTCCGTCCTCAGGCGGATCGGTTTTCCGGGGAAAACCGAAGTCAACAGCATCCGCGGGGTAACCTTGGACGGCTCCTCCAAGCAAGCCTTCCTAGGCGGAAAATCCCTGGACTTGACCGGGATGGAATACGCCGTGCTCGATTTGCTCATAGCGAATGCGGGTGCCATCCTCAGCCGCGATACCATCGCCTTGCGCACGAAAGGAGTGGAGTGGGAAGCCATGAACCGCAGCATAGATGTTGTGATCGGCAGGCTGCGCGGGAAATTGGGGGATAACCCCCACCATCCGCGTTACATCAAAACGGTATGGGGGGAAGGTTATCTATTCATCCGGGACGCCGGCCCGAATGGTTGACGCGGGCCGCAAATCCTTAGCCTTCCGGCCTTCGATTTTCCTCAAGCTGTTGGGGACTTATATCGCATCCAGCGTGTTGATCGTGGCGATGATCGCGGGCTTCCTGGAGTTGATCGTAGAAGACAACCATCATCCGAATTCGGAAAAGTCGCGCGCGACCTTCGCGGGTTTCCTGGCGGGGAAAATGGACCCGGGCGCGGATTCGGCGACCGGAAGGAGGCTTGCCGACGAATGGGGCTTGGATATCGCCCTGCAAGGACCCAAATCCTCCTGGTCCACGCTGCCGGGCCTTCCCTCCCTATCGGAACTGGAATCGTTTTCGAGCCCGGTCCCGGAATCGAAAGGGATACGGCTGGGACGGTTCAAACGCCACCGCTTCGCATTGGCGCAAAAGGACGGGTGCCGGATCGCCTTCTTCTTCGGGAAGGAACCCATTCATGAGAAATGGATCGAGTTCATACCGTTCTTGATCCTTTCCATCATGCTGGTGCTCAGCATCTGCTATTGGCTGATCCGGAAATTGTTCCAGCCCCTGAAGGAATTGCACTCCGGTTTTTCCGAAGCCCGCCGGGGAAATCTGAATGCGCGGGTGGAAATCCGGCGGACGGACGAGCTGGGGGAATTGGGCCAATCCTTCAACTCGATGCTGTCCGGCATCCGCGAGGTAATGCGATCCAAGGAACAACTGCTGCTGGATGTGAGCCACGAACTCCGTTCCCCTTTGACCCGGATCAAGCTGTCCCTGGAAATCGATGGGCCGGAATCCAAGGAGGTGGCGCGAAGGAACGTCCGGGAACTGGAAAAAATGATCAATGAGATCCTGGAGTCCGCGCGGCTGGAGAGCCCTCCCGGCATCCTGAACCTGGAACCCGTCGACCTGTGGGCCTTGGTGGGCCGGGTCCTGAAGGAATATGAATACGCCTCTCCCGGGATCCGGTTCGATTCCCCCCCGCTCGGCTCCACCATGGACATGGATAAGGACCGGATAGCCATAGTCATCCGGAATGTATTGGAAAACGCATTGAAGTATTCTTGCCAGCAGGCGAATCCGGTGGTCGTCTCCTTGCATGAGTCATCCCTCGGGGATCGAACGCAAGTAATCCTGGCCTTCCATGATTTCGGCCCGGGCATTCCCGAATCGGAACTGGCGGCCATATTCGAGCCCTTCTACCGGGTGGATAAATCCAGGGGCAGGGTTTCGGGGGGATATGGCTTGGGGTTGAGCCTCTGCCGCAAGATCATGGTCGCGCATGGAGGGGAAATGGACGTCACCAGCGTAGTCGGCGAGGGTACTGCCATGAGGATGGTGTTCAACGGGAAAAACCGGGCCTAGTCCGGCGCCGCCGATGGCAATCCCGGTTTACAATTGATTTACAAAATAACCCATGAGGGATCCCGACGCGCTTGTAAATTGTACTGACGATTGGTTTCCGATCCATGGATGGGGTGGTCGCTTTTGCCTGACAGCATGTTACGGATAAACCTCCTTTTAAAATAAATGCCGGCGATCTCCCTGCTCATCCTCATTTTGCTTGCGACGGCGCCTTGCGTCGTTTTAGCCCAAGGGGCCCCAGGGGGTGCCGCGGCAAATCCAACGCTTTCCCGGGCAGTCCCGGGCGATACGGCCCCAACGGCATCGGCCGATTCGGCCGGCCGCCTCCATCGCGTGGTATTCAAGGGAACGGCGCCCGCGGGCGCGCGGGTCAGTCTCGATTCCGCGCACGCCTTGGCGGACAGCGCGGGCCGATGGAGCTTGACGGTAGCTTTGGACAGCGCCGCGAGGGCGGCGGGACGGTTCGATCTATGCCTGGATCAGAACGGAAACAAAGCCTGCACCTTGGTGCAGCCCAGGGGGTTCGATACGCTGGAGCTGGCTCCTTTGCGGTTCACGGAAAGATTGGTGGTGGATACGCTGAGCGTTCCCGCCGACAGCGTGAAGCAGGATTCCCTGCCCGAACCCGCCCGCAAGGCCAAGCTGCTCGACGATGGCAAAGCCAAGGAAAGCCGGACCGTGGTGGTGCGCGGCCGCCGCAAGGCCAAGGTGCTGGGGCAGGAACGGGTAACGGTGCAGCAGATCCGGCGCTTGCCAGGCTTGGCGGAACCGGACGTCATCCGCGCGGTGCAAGCCCTCCCCGGCGTGGTGGCTTCTTCTGACTTCTCGACAAAGATGTACGTGCGCGGCAGCGCCAGCGATGAGAATCTGGTGCTGTACGATAACGCCGTGGTTTATTCCCCCGCCCATTTTGGAGGCCTCTTCAGCACCTTCCTGGCGGATGCCGTGGGCGGCTTGGATTTCTACAAGGGCGGTTTCGATCCTTATTGGGGAGACAGGTTGGCTTCGGTGCTCACGGTCCATTCCAAGGACGGGGGATCCACGTTCGATTCCAGCAGCCGCCTGGCAGGCACCTTGCCCGGCGACAGCGCCAAGGTTACCGGTATCGCCCGCGTTACCACCTTCTCCGGCAGCATCGAGACGGACGGGCGGAAAGGCGATTGGTCCTGGGCGCTGGCGGGGCGCAGGACCTGGATCGATCAGGCGCTTAGAGGGGCCAACAAGCTGGGGCTGATCGATTTCACCTTAAGCTATTTCTTTTACGACTGGCAAGGGGATTTGGCCTGGACCCATGGACGGGACACGGTGCGGGTATCCGCCTACCAGGGCCGCGACGATTTGAACCTGGATCCGCTGATCCTGAATTGGGGGAACCAGGCCTTTCCCCTGAACGCCCACCTGCAATTGACGCCTACCCTGGCGTATGAGGGGACCATCGCTTGGTCCGGGTTCGATCAGACTTTTTCCCTGAGCGATATCCTCCGCTTCGACAATTCCATCCGGACCATCAACAGCCGCCAAGGCCTGTTGTATACGGGGATTCCGGGGCATGCCGTTGCCGGCGGGTATGAGTTCAATTATTTCTGGGTGGACTTCCTGCAAGGGAACAAGGCCCGCAACAGTTACCTCGAGGACAAATACTCCGTGGACCTCCATGCGGCCTATCTGCAGGATCGCTGGGTGCTCAACCCCAGGCATACCCTCGCATACGGATTGCGCGTGTACAATTATCCCCGGCTCCAGCATCCGGCCGGATCCGGATTGGCGGAGGTGGTGAAGGAAGGGATTGCCTCCTGGACCTGGGATCCCCGTATCACGTATACCTGGCGCCCGGAGAAGGATTGGCGGTTCGACGCCCACGCGGGATATTACCATCAATACCTGGCCTCATTGCGTTTTACCGATCAGGAGACGCCGAACGAGTTCTGGTACGCCGTGAAGGGGGATATGAAACCCACCAGTTCTTTGCTCGGGGCCATGGGCGTGGAGAAGGAGAATCTCACCATGTTGGGGCTGACGGCTTCTTGGCAGGCCTACTACAAGGATGTGCGCGCCATCCCTTTGTTCTATCCCAACCAGACTACGGCGCAAATCGACAGCCTGCAAGCCCAAGGCGGGGACCTTTCCGCGCTCTTCTCTTCGCTCGATGGATATGCGCTGGGCACGGAACTGGATCTCAAGCGCGAGGAAGGGGCCGTCAGCGGGGACATCAGTTATTCCTACTCGCAGGCGGTGCTCCGGCATGCCGCCTTCGATAACGGCATCACCTCCGAGGCGGAGAAAATCTACTACGCGGATTGGAACCAGAGCCATTCGGTGAAGCTCACCGCCAACATCAACTGGAAAGGCGCGGACGGAAACGCGATTTGGGAAGCCAAGAAGAAAGGCAGGTATTTCCGCACCAACCTGCAATTCAATTACCATACCGGCCTGCCTTATACGGGATTGGGGCTGTACACGCGGCCCCACGATGCCTTCCAGAACACCCGCCGCAATTCTCCCACCGCTTTGCTCAGCGACGATCGCAACGCGCTGGATCGGCCGGACTACATGCGTTTGGACATCACCCCTTTCGACGTGGGCCGCGAGGGGCATTGGCGTTTCTACTGGACTCTCCTCAACGTTTTGAACCGGAAAAACGTCTACCTGGTGCAAGTGGAGCGGAACTCCAACCCTCCCACCAAGACCTATTTCTACCAGTTCCCGTTCCTGCCCGTTTTCCTGGGGTACGAATATGAGTTCTGAACGCAAATGGATTAAAAGGCTTGCGGCCCCGGCTGCGGCGCTGGCGCTGGGCGGATGCCTGTTGGGCCCGTGGGATCTGACTCCACAGGATCAAGTGGCGAAAGTTCAGCTTGAGGTGGCGCTCATGTTGGTGCAAGGGAAACCTTTCGATACCCTTTGGATCGAACGTCCGCTCACCTTCGCCAACGGCTATGACAGTTCCGCCGCCTTCATCGACTCCGCGGCTTCGCGGGCCCTGGTCATCCGCACGGACGCGTCTCCGCCGGAAACGGTTTCCTACCGGATGTCTTCCTCCAACACGCGCGTGTGGCTTCCCGAGGCGGGAAGCGCGGACACGGCCCGCCAGGGCGGCCGCTACCGCCTGCAGGCTTGGCTGAAATGGGACGCGGCGCGCGAGTATCCGCAACGGCATGAATGGCGCACGGATACGTTGACCGCGGTAACTTACGTGCAACGTCATTACGCCATCCGCGACACGGCCTGGGCGCCCATCGAGTCCTTGCATCCTTCCCTTTCCCTGGGCCTCCCGCCGGCATTGACCGCGCGGGCCTTGGCGGATTCGCAGACATTGGGCCGGCTTTACGACAGTCTGGAAGCCATCCGTTCGCTTTCGCGGCTGGGGGTGGAGAAAGAAGACCTCCGGGTTTACCTGGCCGGCGGCCTAGTGCTGCGGCCGTTGACCAAGGGGGATACGGCCTTTTACATTTTCGATCCCGCCAAGGTTACCGATCCCAATCCCGCCAACCCGGATCCCATAGGCCGCTATTCCCGCCAATGGCGCTTCGTCCAGGATCTGGATCGGCGCGACTTCGGCGGGCTGGCCGTTGCCTATGCGTACGATACCGCGCAGGCCCGTATTCTCGATCCCATCACGCAAAGCCTGCGCTCCATCTTCGGCAACGAAAAAGTGGACACGGCCGGCCTGTACCAACGCGGCCATATCCGCTTCCTGGGCATCACCGGCAAGGCGGATCCCGGCGTGACCGGTTATCCGGACACTTTGGCATGGGGCAATCGCAATCTCGACTATACCGGCCGGGACGCCATTTATTTCTACGCGGTGGACTCGCTCTACGTGGAATACCAGCGCGCCTTCAATCCTTCTTTCAGCATTTCCCTGGGGGGGGATCGGGGAGGCAACAGCCGCAGGGCCGCCAACAACGCTTTGCATTACACCAACATCCAAGGCGGGGACGGCTATTTCTCCGCCGCCGCGCTGGATAGTTTCACGGTGCAACTGATCGCATTGAAAGACACCATCCCGGTCCCTATCCTGCATGCCGCTTCCATAGAACGGGATAAGCGGCGCGGAAACTGAACCCATTCCCGGAATCGGAGGCATCCCATCCATGTTCGCTTTAATCGGTCATCTGCTCCCGCTGCTCCTCGTCATCGAGAAGGTATTGCTCTCGCTTTTGTTTTTCCTCGGCTTCGCGGCCATCGTCATCTTCGCCTGGCGTTGGCGCGCCTGCTCCCTGGCCCAAGGGACGCCCGCCAAGTGGATCGCCGCGCTTTCGCGGGAAATCCAATCCCCCTTGCCTTCCGGCGTGGTTCCCGATAAGCGGGACGAGGCCACTGTCGCGGGACGCGTGATCAAGACGGGCATGGCCAATCTTGGCCTGGCTCCGGAAGCCCTGGAAAAGGTTTTTGACGTCCAGGAATCCGGCGAACGCAGGGAATTGACGCGCGGGCTCTCCTTCCTGGGAACCGTGGGTGCGAACGCGCCTTTTCTGGGCCTGACCGGCACCGTGATAGGCATCCTTTCCGCATTCGATCGCTTCGCCGCCTC
The DNA here is from genome assembly GCA_025360005.1 of Fibrobacteria bacterium. Taxonomy (GTDB): domain Bacteria; phylum Fibrobacterota; class Fibrobacteria; order UBA11236; family UBA11236; genus Chersky-265. Next base: position 82,235 of record JANYDA010000001.1, on the reverse strand, counting down.
CGGCGGGCGCGGCAGCTCCGAAGTGATGGTGGCCATCTCGCGTTCATTGGTGGCTACCGCCTTGGGCTTGCTGGTGGCCATCCCCGCGGTGATCTTCTACAACCTGCTCCGCAGCCGGAGTAAGGCCATTCTGGAGGAGGCGCGGGAAATCCGCGGCCTGATCATGGCCCGCAGCCTGCAAGCCGTTTTCCGGAAGCCGGAGGCCTGATGGCGGCGGATATGCTGGATGAGGAAGAGGGGATCATCGCTTCCATCAACATCACCCCCTTGGTGGACATCTTCCTGGTGCTGCTCATCATCTTCATGATCACCAGCGCCGTGGTCGATCAACGCGAGATTAAGGTTAATCTTCCCAAGGCCGCGCACGCCGGGGATCCCGCGCCCAAGGCTTCCGGGCTGGTCCTGGATCAGGCTGGCATGATGTTCCTCGACGGGCAGCCTTCGGATTCCGCCTCGGTAACCGACGCGTTACACAAGGAGGCCGCCGCCAACCCCGACTACCAGGTCCTCATCGCGGCCGATCAGGAGCTGCCCTACCGGATAGTGATCAAGGCCATCGACCTGGTGCGCGGTTCCGGAATCAGCAAATACGCCCTCAAAGTCGTCCGCCAAGCCCCATGATTGCTCCCGCCCCCCGCAGGCGCGCGCGGCGTCCCCCCCAGGGCCCCGAACCCGAGGATTTCCGTCTCCATCTTCCCCCGCATCCGTCTCCGGGCGGGCGCGATCTCCTGCTCGCCCTGGGCGCTTTGGGCGCGGCGGCGGGGATCTTCCTGGCGGGCGGCAGGATTTCCGGCCGGCTTCTCCCGGACGAAGAAGGGCTGCAAGTCATCGTGGAGGCGCCGCCCCCGCCCAAGGAAATCAAGGATCCTCCCAAGCCTATCCCTCCGGCGCCGCGCGAGAAGGCAGTCCCGCCTCCGCTGAACCAACCGCCGCCGCCGCAATTCGGCCTGGAAAAGGAAGCCACGGAAGGCAACGGGGACATGGCCGTGGCGACCGGAAATACGCTGATGCAAAAGGCCGATACGGTGGTTAAACCCGCGCCGCCCCCGCCCCCGCCGGAGCCGATGCTGCTGGACCAGGAGGCCGTGCCGTTGGAAAAAATCCTGCCGAAATACCCGGAATGGGCCGAGGAACAGGGGGTAACCTCCAGGGTACTGGTGATGGTGACGATCGATGCGCAAGGCAAGGTGATGGACGCGCGCATCCAAAAATCGGGCGGGAAGGATTTCGATAGCGCGGCCCTGGAAGCGGCGAGGATAACCCGTTATAAACCCTATGTGGAAAAGGGCCGGCCGATACCGGTCAAGTTCGTGGTGCCTTACGAATTCGTCCTGTGAAATAGCCTCCTCGGAAAGACGCCGGGTGATCGCGGATCTCCCCGCGCAAAGCGGCCGGCGGCCCGGTCCCGTTCCTCTTGCCCGCCGCAAGCGATTAAGGTACCTTGCTGGGTTTTTTCCGGGGATCTATGGGCCGATACGAGGGCGGCAATAAATAACCTCAGGTCGGATACCCGGACGGGCGCAGCCCTCCGGGGACGGGCCAAAGGAGCGGGGTTGGCGAAGAAAAATTTTTATGCGGCTGTTTTCCAAGACAAAGCCCATCGCATCTACTCCAATTGGGCGGACTGCCTGCGGGCGACGCGGGGAGTGCCCAACGTCCAGTTCAAGGGCTTTGCCACCCGGGAGGAAGCGCAGACCTGGATCGCATTGACCACTCCCGGGGAAGCCTCCCTATCTGTGGAGGAGAAGGCGGAGGCGGGTTATCCGGCAGGTACGGTATTGGTTTACGTGGACGGATCCTATATCCATGGCAAGTGCAAACGGGCCGGATGGGCCTGGCTGGCGGTACGCGACGGGAAGGTTATCGGCCAGGATTCCGGCGTCACCCAGAAGGATGCCTTATCCCGCAATATCGACGGGGAGCTGGAGGCCGCGGCGCGGGCCATGGAATGGGCGCATGGGCAGGGCTATCGGGCCGTGATCCATCATGATTATTCCGGCATTTCCATGTGGGCCACGGGCGCCTGGAAAGTGAAGGCGGAAGTTTCCCAAGGCTATGTGGAGCGCATCCAGGACATCAAGTCCGGCGTCCGCTTCCATAAGGTGGCGGGCCATTCCGGGGACCTGTACAACGACATGGTGGACAAACTGGCGGGCGATGCCATCGCCGCCTACGTCGCCCAAGGGTAACCCGCGCCATACTTCGGGAGCGGAAGGTTTTTTCCTTCAGGATAACGTTTCCGATACGGTAACATACAGGGTATGGTAACCTGCCAGATATGGACCCGATCATTTCTCCGGAGCCGGGAAGCGGTCCATGTTCCTGAGGATGGGGAAGCGGGCCATCCATGCGGAGATGACGATCAGGGTGGCGACCCCGCCCACTACGATGGATCGGGATACTCCCAGCCAGCCCGCCGTCACGCCGGATTCGAATTCCCCCAATTCATTGGACGCGCCGATGCACACGGCGCTTACCGCGCTTACGCGTCCGCGCACGGAATCGGGCGTGCCGCTCTGGATCAGGTATTGGCGCACGTAAACGCCCAGCATGTCCCCCAGGCCCAGCAGCACCAGGCAGCCCAGCGAAAGCCAGATGGATCTGGACAGGCCGAAGGCGATGGTGGCCATCCCGAACAAGGCCGCTCCGCCGAATAGCCAGCGGCCGATGTGGCGGCGCAGGGGGTAACGCGCCAGGTACAGGGAGGCGAGCGTGGACCCCACGGCGGGCGCGGCCCGCAGCATGCCCATGGCGAAGGGCCCGGCGTGCAGGATGTCCCTGGCCACGGCCGGCAGCATGGCGGTGGCGCCTCCCAGGAGCACGGCGAACAGATCCAGGGAAATGGCCCCCAGCAACATGGGTTTGGCTCCCACGAACCGGAAGCCCTCCAGGGTGTTCCGCCATGTGACCGGCATGCGCGGTTCCCGCACCTGCCGCGTCTTGACGAAAGAGAGCATCACTGTGGCCGACAACAGGCATAGGGTAACGGTGAGATGGGTGACGGGCGCGCCCGCCAGGTACAGGAATCCTCCCAGCAGCGGTCCGGCCACCACGGCCACATGGAAGAGGCCCGTGTAGATAGGCAAGGCCCGATCCAATTGCGAGGCGTCCACCACGTTGCGCAGCAAAGCCTGGCTGGCCGGCATGGCGAATGCGCGCGATGTCCCCAGCAGGACCAGGACGGCGAAGATGGGCCCCACCGAGCGGCCGCCGGATAGCGAGTAGGCGAACAAGCTTAAGGAGCCGATCAGATAAGCGATATTGCAGCCGATGAGGATTTTCCGGCGATCCTGCCTGTCCGCAACCTGCCCGGACCAAAGGATGAACAGGAAGAATGGCAGGAACTGGGCCAATCCGACATAACCCAGGTAGGATACCTTTCCCGTCTGCGCATATATCTGCCATCCGATGGCCACGCTTTGCATCAGGATAGCGGTGGCGGAAAGGAACCGGGAAAGCGCCAGGCACAGGAAATTCGCATCCCGGTAAACCGGCAACGGGGCCGCAGTCGCGCTCATGCGCCGGTGCCGTGTTCAACCATTGAGGAGCGAAGCCAATAAGTCACGGCCCTGCGGCCAATCGCCCAGACCGCTGTCGGAATTGATATGGCCTCGCTTCCCGATGTCCACGAAAGCGGTGCCCCAGCCCCGCGCGTAACGACGGGAGCCTTCCGGATCCGAATAGGGATCATCCCCGCTTGCCACCAGCAAACCCGGAAAAGGCAAAGGGGAGACGGGCACTGGGGAGAATCCTACGGCAGATGCGGGAAAAGCGGGACCGTCCGGATCCACCGGAGCCACCAGCAAGGCAGCTTTGATTTTCCTCACGGAGGCGGGCGATACCTCCCTGGCCCACGCGGCCACCAGCAGGCAAGCCAGGCTATGCGCGATCAGGACGATCGGGGATCCGGTTTTCGCCACCTGGGCCTCAAGCCTGGCAATCCAGGTTTCGCGCCGCGGCGCTTCCCAATCCCCCAGATCGATGCGCCGGAACCGGGGATCGGCCTTCTCCCAAAGGGATTGCCAGTGGCCGGGACCGGAATTGCCATAGCCCGGCAGAATGAAATATTGCATCGAAGGATTCCTTTAGCTTTCCCCTGAACTTTAACAGGCTTGGATCATAATGTATTCCCGCCCGCGCCGGCTGCCAATCCCCCTAAGCATAGCTCCCAGGGTGCCACGGTTCCGGCGGTCGACCGGCGGGTTTTTCCCAGAACCGGTCCCGCCTCCCATCTGTCCAATCCCGTTGGCCCGCGCGTTTGGCGCGGCAGTGGAGGCATTTTCGATGGCCAAGTCCCGGATCCGGTACAGTAAGGATTTCAAGGCCCATGCGGTGGGCCTGGTGTCAAGCGGAGGCGGCTCCCTGACGCATGCCGCCAAGGCGTTGGGGATTTCCCCCGGGATGCTGAGCAAATGGATCAAGGCCGCCGGGCAGGAGGCCGAGCCCCGGGGAAACCGCGAGGTTACCCCGGATGTGGCTGTGCTGGAACGACGGGTAGGACATCTGGAGGAAAGTATCCGCATCCTGAGGGGGATCGTGGAAACGAGTTTGCGCGAGAAGGCTTACAAGGGAATGGCCTAACTGCCGCGGATTTTCCCGGCTTCAACCCGGATTGGCCCGATCCGGCGGAGCATAGGGAAGGACCCGATATTCCCAACCGGGTCCCGGAAGGTTCCTTCATCCCTTGAGGTTCACCGGACCTTGTTGCACGGAGCACTTCTCCGCGCCCGAGTCCGTGTATTGCGTGCCCGTCTGGATGGCGGTTTGCAATTGGGAGAGCAAGGAGTCGCTTTGATCGGACCCGTCGCCGGAGGCGGATTTCCGCTTGAGCAAATCCAAAAGGCTTGCCAAGGTTTGATTCTGGTCAGCGGCCTGGGATCCGCCCGGTTCGTTCGCGCCGCCATCTCCATCGCAGCCTTTGTGCTTCGTGCCCTTGACGCGGTTCTTGATTTCCTCGTCCATCCTGGCCATCGCGGCTTCGTTCTCGGAGGCGTCGATTTTGCCGTCCCCGTTGGTATCGAACCTGGCCATCCGGGTCTTGGCATCCTCGCCTTTGCCGGCTTTTCCGCCCTTGGCCGCGGACAGTTCATCGATGTCGATGCTTCCATCCCCGTTCGTGTCGAGCTTCTTGAAGATTTCCTGCGCGGTAGGCCGGGTATGCCCGCTTCCGCCTGCTTGTACGCCATTGATCATATGCAATTCCCATCCCGGGTACGGTTGCCCGCTTGCGCGGTCCCGGGAGCCGGCGAAGGCTGGATCGCCTCCGCCCTATGGATGTCGGCCATTAGGCGGGTTGCTTGGAATTTCTTATGGGAGCCCGATTGTTCCCGCGGCGGGCGGGTTGCCGGCGAGGGGAAAGGTCACTTCGCGCCGATGCTATCCTCGGGCAGGCGGTATTCCTTATCGATCAAATCGGCGCTTTTGCGATCGCCTTTGAGGACCAGGGCACGGTAGAGGCTCCGGTAGATCTTGCGCTTTTCGGTTTCATTGGCGTATAGGATGTTCTGCAGGCTCTGGTGGAACATGGCCACGGCTTCATCATAACGTTTGTCTTGCAGGTAAAGCAGGCCCACATGATGCTGGATTTCCGAAAGGTGCGGATGGCGCGGGAGCTTTTCGATGGCGCGCCGGTAATACTCGATGGCCTTATCGTTGTTGCGGCCCACCTCGAGTTCCGCAAGGCGCAGCCAGGACTCTCCGGAGAAGGCGCCGTCGGGATACAAGGCCAGGTAGCGGAGGAAATCCTCCTTGGCCGTTCCCTTTTCCTTGTCATGCTCGGCGCGCAAGCGCGCGATGGAGAAGAAAGCGGCTTCCTTGCGCAAGGGTTTGGAAGCGGGGTTTTCCAACACCTTGCGGTACAGCATAACGGCGGATTGCCAGTCCTTGGCCTGCACGTCATCCGCCTTGCGGAAGATCAGGTCGGCTTCTTCCGCGCGCGACACTTCGATCGGGGCCGGGGCGGGTTTGGCGACGGCCTTGGGCGCCGCTTTGGGGCCGGCGGATTCGGGTTTGGCGGGACGCGCTGCCAGCGGCGGCGCGGCATTCAGGGCCGGCAGGGCCAGGGAAAGGCGCTGCGCGCTGCCGTTGGCCACGGTTAGCCCCGTGTCAACCTGGGTGCGGCCTTCCTTGGAAAGCTGCAAGGCATGATGGCCCGGGGGCAGCAGCACCACCAAGGGGGTAGCGCCCTTGTAACGGTCGTCGATGCGCACGTCCGCGCCTTCCGCGTCCGAGGTAATCGTCACCACGCCGTAATGATCCAGCTCGTCCACGCCGGGGACCGTTTCGATGTCTTCCCGGCGCACGCTGGCCCCCCCGTCCTCGACGCGGTATTTTTCATACACGGCGTCGTAGACCAAGCTTTGCCCCGCCGCGATTTCAAAGTCGCCATAGGCGTCGGAATGGATCTTCACCTTGCCTTCCAGGACGGAGGTGGAGACGCGGCCGCCCAGGTCCGGATGCACGCGGAAATAGGTTCCCACCACTTCGATGCGGTAATCCGGCGTGGCCACCTGGTACTTCTCATTGCCCTTGCGCTTGTTCACGAAGAAGGTGACGTTGCCGCGCGCGGTGTTGCCGTGGCCGGCGAAGCCCACGCGATAGCGGACCTTCTTCTGATCGGCCTGCTCGATTTCCAGACGCGATCCATTGTGCATTTCCACGAAGCCGCGCTGGTTCACCAGGATCATTGCGCCGTCGTCCTTGGAGCGGATGTCCTTGCGGCCTTGCAGGCCGGGACGGCCCTGCGACAACGGCGAATCCGCATCGTTCACGGTGGAGCCCTGGGCCTGATACACCAGGGTCTCGATGGCGGGGGCGGGCCTTTGCAGGTACGCCAATCCGCCTCCCAGGGCGGCGATGGCCAGGATCAAACCGCCCGCTACCGCGGCGACCGGGCGCTTCAGGAAAAGCCCCAGGCCCATCCATAAGGAAGGCGGGGAAACCAATTCCAATTTGCGATGCCGATCGATGCGCGTGAAAAGCTTGTTCTCGATCGCTTCCCACCGGCCCAGGGTAAGCGGGATCTCGGCCTTGAGGTATTGCTCCCACGGCTCCAGTTGGGCTGCTTTGTGGATGCGCTCGTCCAACCGGCTCTCAATGCGGTGCAATTCCATACCGGAAGGTTGCACTGGCCCGGCCAGGATATCGTTCACCGGCTGCTCGTATTCGCGATGATTTTGGATGCGAGCCAGCAGATCGCCTTCCATCTTATCGAAGAAACCGGGGGGTGCGGTATGTTCTTCCTTGAGTACGGACAAGGGGCCGAAAGCCTCCGCCTTCTGGATGCGTTCCAGCAGGACCTTCTCCATCTTCGCGAAGTCGCAACGGACTTCTACGTCCTGCTTCAGCAGGCTCTCGAAGAGGCGCATACGCTGCTCCGGACCGCCGTGTCCGGAGGCGCCGCCGCCGCTGAGGTTGGGAGGAAGCTTGGCGTTCATTATTCCAGGGTATCCAGGTATTCTTTGATTTTTTGGCGCGCGGTGAACAGGCGGGACTTCACCGTCCCTTCGGGAATGTCCAAGGCCACGGAGATTTCGGAAAGATCCATATCGCTATAGATATTCAGGACCAGGGGAACGCGCAGCTTCTCATCGAGATGAGCCAGAGCCAATTCAACCAGGTTCTTGAGCTCCAATTCCTTATGGATGCCTTCGTCGCGGCTGGGAAGCTCGTAATCCATGCTTTCCAGGCTGGTGGTCTTCTTGGAGGAAATGCGTTTGCCGGCTTCCTGGAACCTCCAGCGGGCCGTGCAGGTGTTGATGATGATGCGGTGGAACCAGGTTTTGAAGGAAGAATTGCCCTGGAAGGATTTCAGCGACAGGTACATCTGAAAGAAAGCTTCCTGGACCAGATCCTCATGCTCGCCTTCCGGGCCGGTGATCTTGTAGACGAGGTTGTAGGCGTAGTTGCGGTACATATGGAAGACTTCTTTGAAGGCCACCGGATTCCCGGTCTTGCACTCGCTCAGCAATTCCTTGCTTGGTTCTGTGAGTTGACTCATTCGTTGCGCCCTCTATTCCTTTTAGTGGGAGCTCCAGACGAAAAGTTCATAATTGTCCTGCGAATCTTCCCTGGTGGGATTACATTCCGAAATTCATCCGATTTTCCTGCGGTATTTCTCAAATTCCCCAAGCCTTTCAGATGCTGAAGCATAACGCAAGGTTCAACCAGGCCAAGCCCATGGCCGTATACCCAAGACGCTCATAGGTTTTTGCGGTGCGGAACTCGTCCGCAAAAGCGGCGGGGCGGTTTTGCTGATCGCCGGAACCCAGAGCCTGGTAAGCGGAATAATAATGGTTCTCCAGGGCGAAGGCCGCAAAAGCGACGGCTCCCGCGGCTAATGCGGGGTAGATGAACTTGGAATGGTAGAAACGCTTCTTCACCATCTGCAAATCATAGCTGTGCACGCCCGCGGCGGAAAGATCGATATCGCGGCGGATTGTGAGGTATCCGGATTTCTCCAAGGTAACCGGGACGCTACCCAGCGGCATGACCCACTCTACCGGCGTATTGCCTTCCAGTCCGGTGGGCGTGCGCACCAGCGCTCCGGGGGGATGGGAACGGATGAGTACATCCGCCACGTATTGGCTGCGCATGTTCTCGGAGATTTTTTTGGAGAGGATATTAGGCAGGCTGGAGACTTCGTCGGCGTTGTAGCGGATCGAGACCAACGGCCGGGACACGGCTTCGGACAGCTTGCCTTGGGCCAGATCTTTTACGCGCAACAAGGCAACCAGGAGGGTACTCGCGCCGCCGTTCGCATCATCCACCAGGGTTTGCAACAACAGGTTCTCGCCGTATCGGGCCGTGTCCAGGATGGTGCGGTAATCCTTGACCTCTATCAGGCAATAGCCCAGTTCGTTCAGGGGCGCGGCCAATTGGTGGCGGACACTGTCCGAAAAACCGGGCACGGTACGGGAATCCAGCAGGGGGTGGGGGGAGAAGAACAGGCTTTGGTTGCCGGCTTTGCAATCGGTGGGGGCGGAGGCGCGCTGGGCCGCCGGCAACGCGGCCCGGTGCGGCGTGCCGGTCCCTTGGTTGGGAAGCAGCATGGCGGGCGGGGCCATTGCGGCGGGGGCGGCCAGGATTGGCAATGGACCCGGGCCCGCGCCAATGGATATGATAACCGCCAGCATCCTCAGCAAAGGCATGAACTTCCTCCCAAGAGGGAAAATTTACCAATCCCGAGGCGATTCCGATAGGATTACATTTATTATACCCATGATCATGGACAAGTTTCCGCATCCGCCGGACCGGCCGGGCCCTCTGCGCGGTTTGGCCGCCGCCTTCTTCGCCTTCGCCGTCTGCTCTTGCATCGAAAGATCCAATCCTTTCGATCCCATCAATGTCGGCCCCAAGGCCGGCGAAGAAGTGCGCCAGGCCTGGCGGCCGGAGTTGGTGATGCGCGCCGGGGTGGAGGGCCTGTTCGCCGCCTACCTGGCATCTTACCAAGCGCTTTTCGCCCGCGATGCCGGCGCCGGCGACTCTTTGTCGCTGGCCAATGCCAGGAAGCGTTCCGGCGAGGACTCCATCCGCACGGCCAACGCTTCCATCGATGCCGCGAACAAGGCTTCCACCAACGTGGATTCCTTGCGCAACCAATTGTTCTTTCCGTCCCTGGATATCTTGCGCAGTTTCGGTCCTTACCCGGATTTCCAAACCCGCCGGGACAGTCTCCACATCCGCGGTTCGGAGGTGAAGGACTTCATGAACACATTGAACCGGGACAATAACCCGTTGCTGGTGTACGGAGCGGCCTACATCGATTCCGTGCTTGCCCCTTTCAAAAGGGATTCCCTGGGGTTCGCGCGCTTGCAAGAGCGGATCGACAGCGGGAACGCCGCGGTCAGGGATTCCAACTCCTCCATACGCGGCTACAACACCGCCAGGGCCGCAGACAACGCAAGGGTTCAGGGCTACAACGACTCCATCGCTTTCCTGAGGAACACCCACAACAAGCCGGTCATCACCAATGCGGATTCCCTAACCGGGAAGGCCTTGGCCGCCCAACCGGGGGATAGCCTGCTGATTGGCCCGGGGGTATTCCCCGCCAATCTCCGCTTTTCCCATTCCGGCACGGCTGAGAAACCCATCGTGGTGCGCGGGTACCCGAGCCTGGGAACCGTTTTCAAGGCATTCGACAAAGCCAGGGCCTCGGCCTCGGACTATGCGGTATTCCTGGACTCCGTATCTTTCCTCCGGTTCGAGAACATCGTTTTCCGCAAAGGCCGGCTGAGCGGATTCAAATTGGATCGGAGCCGAGGCGTTACTTTCCGCAATTGCCAATTCGATAGCAGCGCCAGGTATGGGCTGGAGGTCATCGACGGGGATGCGGATGTTAAGGACTCCCGGTTTCTGGCCAACGGAGGCGGAGGCATCCTGCAGAACGGAGACGGATCCCAAGGCTACAAATTGAGTTTGCTCAATATTCTGGTAGCGGGTAGCGGTGGTCATGGCCTAGAGCTGCTGAGCCCGTCCGGGGAGATTACCAATTGCACGCTGGCGGACAACCGCAAGGATGGGATCCATGTGGACGTTCCCATCAATGCCCTCACCATCAGCAACACCCTCGTGGCTTCCAACGCCGGCATCGGCATCTATCGCGGTCCGGATGTGGGGCCTAAGGACGCGTTCGTGGTCAGGGAATCCGACGTCTGGGGCAATGCACCCGATTGGGGTCCGACGGCGGCGGATTCCACCTGGGTGGTGAACCTGAGGAAAGCGAACCTGAACATCCAGCCGGAATTCATCAATCCCGCCTCCTGGGATTATTCCCTGCTTCCCGGCAGCGCCCTGTCCGAATACGAGAGGCAGCCGCTTCCCGTCATCATAGGTTACCGCCCCTAACTCCCGGCCTACGGCGATTTGCCGCGCGTTGCTCCGGAGCCTCTTCCGGTCAGGCCCCCATCAACGGCGCATCAACCCGAAGCGGATGGCTTTGGATTGCGCCAATCCGTATGGCTTGCCGTCAATATCTTCCGCCCTGCTGGTGGCAGTGACCTTGGCGATATAGACGCCCGTAGCCGCGCGGGCATCGTCATGCGCCCGGGCATTCCAACTGATCTTGATCGGGAAACGGCCTTGCGCATTCTTTCGGAACATCGAGGCGGCGCCGGAGGCGGGCAGATTGTGTTCGTCCAGGCCCAATTGGGCGTTGGTGATTTCCCCGTCGAAACCGTTCACGAATTCGCCCAGGTTTGTGAAAATCGTAACGCTGTATTTAATCCCCCGATCGGTTTCCACCGTGAAAGCGGGCCTGTCGATGGCGCCGGTCGCGTCCCCGCGCACCTTATCTCCGCAGGCCAGCGTCCGGCAGTCGGCGGAACCGCCGTTGGGAAGGCTACCTTGCACGGGCGTCCAGCTGGAATCCGGATTGGGGGAGAGGATGATGAAGTCCAGGCCCTGGGGCGCATTTTGCACGCTTTGCAGGGGGCGATCCATGCGGAGCGTAAGCACCGGCGGCTTGGGTATGGTTTTAAGGCGCAGCGCCACGGGGCGGTTGTCCGGATGGGAGTGGTTGCCGGCGGCATCGGTCAGTCTTCCTGCCGGGTTGATCTTAAGGGAGTCGCCTTCTGCGGGCGCTTGCGCGCCCAGATCGGCCAGCGACAGACGGTAGCCCTTGCCGGCGGCGAGTTCCAGGGGAGAGAGTATCGCCAATGTTACCGGGGCGCCGCCGGCCCTGATCAGGATAAGGGAGGCGCCTTCCAATCCCGCGGGATTGATTTTCTCGTTGAAGGCAACGAATAGGGTGTCCCCGCCCGGGCCGATCTTTTCCTGGACTTTGGCGCTGTCGAGCAATGGCCCCACGGAATCCGCGCCCGTGAATCCGGTCGCCTGCACGGGAATGTCCGGCGTTGCCGGATCATAGGTGAACAGCGTGCCCGCTCCAACGCCTCCGGAAAGGCCTTCCGGAAAGGGAGCGGCAAGCTTTACCGTAATATGTTTGGGATTGGCGGGATCGAGGGTAATGCCGTCCTTGACGGTGAGCGCGTTCACGTCCTTGGCTGGCCAGGAAAGCTTGAGCGAATCGGGAGAGCGTTTGAGATCCTGTCGGAAAAAAATCTCCACCCGATCCACTTTGGCGAAGCCGTTGTCCGCATGGAATGAGGCCGAGCTAACGCTCACGGCCGTGAAAGTGAAGAAGATCTTGGCGCGCGCGCCTGCAAGGATGGTGTTGTCGGTGACGGGGGAGACGGTGATGGATCCGTTCTCGACAGGTAACAGGCCGGTTACATAGACTACCGCTTCGCCGTTGACGAGCTTGAAAGCCGTGGCGGGAGCGGCATCGGCGGCCGAAGCGAAAACGGCGAGGCCGGGGGTGGCGTCGATCTTGAAATCGGTCTGGCGATCGGCCAGCTTGGTGTTGGCATCCTTGCCGGCGCGGATGGTGACCGCCAGCCTCTCGCCCGCGCTACCGCGCAGTTCCGCGGCGGGGTCAAAGGCGGCCACGTCGGCGTAGAGCACCCAGAATTTATCCCGGGCCTTGCCCACCTTGAGATCGGCCTTGTCCGCGGGCTTGCCGGGTATGCTGGCCTCCAATTCGAAAATCTGGTTCAAATCGCCGTTGGTCACCTTGGCCGCGAACTGGACCATTCCGGAGGAGTCGGTGGTGGCGGTCAGGGCTCCGTCGATGTTCCCGATGGCGGGCTGATTGCTTTTGATGCTGACGGTGACGGGCGCGCTGACGGCATTGTCGAAACGATCGCGTACTTCCAGCTTAACGGGATAGGACATGCCCGGATCCAGCACGGGGGCGGAACCCGGATTCAGGATTTTTGAGGGCGGATCCTGGAAGACGATCTTTTCGGGATCGCCCGGCAGGATTTTCACGCCTTCGGAGACGCCGTAGAAGGCAAGGGAATTGGTGCCTTGCTTGTAGATGCCAGCCACGGTAACGAACTCCAGGCCCCCGATGGGAACCTTGGTGAAGATGGCCGGTTTGGCGGTAGGCCCGGTAATGCCATCCACGGTCAGCTTGGTGTTGGGCGAGAGCGAAGTGAGGAAATCCGCGCCCGAGTTCAGGGAAATCGTAACGGGTGCGATGGTGTTGTTGAAGGCCGAGCCATTGAGGCTTTGCGGGGTGATCTTGAGATTTGCGGTTTCCCCGACCTTGATGGCGGTGATTTTTTTCCCGGAATTGTCCAGGATTTCCACCAGGAACTTGTAGTCCAGTTTGCGGAACGGGAGGAAGCCCACATTGGTGACGATTGGTTTGCCGTTGGACCCGGTCCCTTCGAGGATGATCTCGGCGAAAGCGTAATAATCCATAGGCCCGCGCACGGGCACGGTAATGGTGAAGGTGGATCCGTTGGTTTCGATCTTGGCGTTGGCCGCCTGGGAAGTCATGTCCATGGAGGGCGGTAGCGGTTTGGCGTTGCTCCCGAAAATATCCTTTTGGAAATCCAGGTTGTTCTGCCAGCCCAGCATCTTGACGCGGGGATTGTCCAATCTGCCGCTGAGACCGGTGATGGTGAAGGAAAGCGTGGCCGTGGTCGCGTTGATGATGACCGGCGCCAAGGGTTTGACCGTGATCTCGTCTACGGGGATGCCCGTGGAGGAAATGGCTCCCAGATCCGCGAGGCTGCCGTCCGCGTCCCGCACGCCCGAGGCGGGCCAACCGGCATCCTTCACGTATTTCTGGACCACGCTGTCATCCCAATCGGGGCTCAGGAAATCCGGACTGGCGGGGTCGGTGGATTTGAATTTTATCTCGTACCAGCGGACATTCGCTTCCGGAGGAAAGGATCCGCCGGCCTGCGCCGACGTTATCAGCGCGCCCGGTTGGATGACCCAATCCGCCACTTGGGGTTTGGCGACCGGCCCGCTGGACAAGGGGATCATGATGTTGAATTTCAGTCCCTCGTTTTCGACGTGATCCAATTTGTTCATGATACGGACCTGGGAAACGGCGGTCACCGTTTGCTCCACGGAAACGTATTTGTTGAGGGCCGTGTCCTGGGCGCCGGCATTGTAAGTCTGGCTGCGGCTCACCGGCGGGGCGATTTGGGTCGCGTAAATGCAATTCTTGGTCCGATTCCCGAATGAGCCGTCCATATCCTGGAAATCGGTGAAATCCTTGTTGAGGGACCAGTACTGGTAAGGGGACGCGTAAATATTGTTGAAGAGCAGATGCTGCGCTCCCGCCTGCCAATGGCCGGAAATGAGTTGGTTGTTGTGCCAGAAGGTATTATTGTAGATCGCGACCGGGCTCAGGAGAACGTCCTTGAAGAAAAGCGCACCGCCCGGCTGGTTCGCTCCGTCGGGCATCTTGGCCACTTGGGCGGACAGGGCCGGCGTGGCATGGTGGTTTTCGTAAAAGAGATTGTAGCGGATGTTCGAGCCCAGATCCCAGGCCGATTCGAAAAACATACCCCAGGAATTGCCATGGATGCGGTTCTTCTCGAAGAGATGATTGCCGGTTTTGCCGAATCCGGAGAGCGGGACCACGTTCCAGGGCTGGATGTCGGCGGGATTCGCGTTTGCGAAAATGCCGCCCTCGTTGCGGTCTTTGACGTTGATTCCGATATATGCATTACGAATATCACAATTGCGAATCACCACGTCCCCGGAGATCCATACCGTGATGGCGCCATTGCCGTGGAATAGCGGGTCTTTGGAATTCCAGATGCCGGGATAAGCGAACGGGTAGGGGCCGGCGCCGTCCACGGCGATGCCGTCGATGGTGACGTTGCGGGCGCGCATGATTCTCAAGGCGCCGTTCTGATCGAAATTTATCTTGCTCTCGATCTTGGAATCGGCTGCGGTGGTGGGGCCCACGTTCACGCGGTCCTGGAATTGGATCACCGGTTTATTGGGGGCGGTGGGATTGCTGGATCGGAGAATCAGTCCGTTCTTGGTGCTGTCGATGGTCACCTGTTCCGCGTAAACGGATGCGTCCAGGATCTCTATGATATCGCCCTTGCCGGCCTTGTCCACGGCTTTCTGGATGGAGGAGAAAGCTCCCCGGCCGTCCTGGGAAACCGTGAAGCTGGCGGCCTCGATGCTACCCGTTAATCCGGCGACGATGGCCAGCGCCGGGCAAAGATTCGTCATCCCTCGAAAGGCCATAGTCTCTCCTTGAGCACCCTTGCCGGAAAGGCTTCCCCCATGATTCCGGATGCGGCGCTGCTGCGGAGTTAGTGACGGAGAAAACGACAAGGGTTCAGAGTGGACGCGGAAAGGCCGCTCGTGAAGGAGCGGGCCTGGGCCGGGAAGGAACGGATGGGCGGGACCGCCCGGAGGCACCGTCCCAATATGACATGAGCCGGAACCGGAGTGTAAAAAAAACCGATACTACTATGGAAGGGGAATGGCTTTTTGGCCTAAAGCATTGTGATAAGTGAGGTCCGGTTTGCCGCCGCGATCCCCCACGGCTGTAGTGACCGGAATGCCATTCTGACTCAACCAAAGCGGCGTGCCGTTCCCGGAATAGCGCAGGGAAATCTTGTTCCTGGTCGCGGCTTGGGCTGAAAGCAACGAGACGGGGTTCTTGGCGTCGGAGAAAATGTTTGGGAATTGGCCGCCTATGACGGCGAAGCCCAGCATACCCAGGGATTGTTTGAAATAGAACTTGTCGTCTTGCAGCGCCACATCGCCGAAATAGTCCGCCGAAGTTCCGGAAATGATGCCGATGATGATGGAGTTGGTCGCTTTTTGGGCGAAGTCGACGTCCTTCGATCCCATCACCGCGCAGCTCCACATGGCTACATTATCGAACGATCCTTTGGTCTCCAAAGTGGCCTGGCCGTTCTTATCATACTCGGCCATTTGCGCCGCCATCAGCTTGATGGTGGGGTTGCCGTATTCAGTCAGGGTCTTCTTGGCATTCTTGCAATAGGCGATGGCGCGATCATCGTTGAACCAAAGGGCGTCCATGGCAATGCGGTACGGAGTACGGATGGCGTCGCTGTGCATTCCCAGGCCTTGATCCAGTTTGCCGCCCGCCTGGCTGGCTTGGCCGCCGTTGGGATTGCACCAATCGGGCGCTTGCCCGAAAGCGTATCTGGGCGTCTTGGCCAGCACGGCATAAGAGTTATTGATGATGGCCGTGAAGTCGACTTCCTTCTGGTAGAGATCGAAAACCTTGAGCCATGCGGTGGAGAAATAACTGGGGTTCAGGTTGTTCACCCCGTCTCCTCCCCAATTATCCCCGGGCAATAGGTAATTCTGGGAGCTCATATTGGCCTTGATGGAGCGGATGATATCCATGGCCCGGCTTTGGTAAGTTATCCCGCCCTTATTGTAGGGCTGCCAAAGCTTGGCTTTCTCCATTGCATCGGCGAAAACCAGCGCCAATCCAATGTCGAGATCCGCGTCCGCGGCCGCGCCCTGGCCGCCGGGCCACTTCCAGACGAAATACGATTTCCTGCCGTTGTCCCACATCTGGGCGTTCGCAGCTTCAAAAATCCGGTTAAAGGTGGTTTGATCGTTCATGATCACGGCCAGCAGGGTTCCATAACCCTGGCCTTCGGAAACCGCTTCGTTGGTTCCCACCACGGCATTGTTTTCCAGGCGCCGATGATTCACCAGGCCGTTGGCCATGATGAAGTTCTGCTTGTAATAGCCCCAGGCGTTCTGCAATTCGGTCTTGAAGAAATCCGGCCTGATCCCCAAATAGGCTTTCAGGGAAGGGGAATACATGCCGGAGTAATCGTAAGCGGCGGGGCGGGCATAAGGCAGATTCCAAAGCTCCGCTTGGACAACGCCGGTTCCGATGAGCAACGAAAGGCCCGCCAAAATACCTCTCCCGCGCGGTATGCGCCACGCTTGCGCCGGGCGCGAAAGAGGGGCGATTGATTTTCCGTCGGAATGGGCAAGGTCCATGAGAGTCTCCCTTTTCATCAGTCTTTCTTAGTGGATATGCCATGGCCGGGGGTTCAGGCGAATCAGCCGTAATCTCCCTTAAAGCAACCTTTGCAGACGTCGGGCGATTCCATGAACCCTGGGCGCAGAAGGGAACACTAATCGTCCTGACTACAAAGATCCGGGCGAACCCTTGTGGGGGAAGCCGGTCCCAACCAGCGGAGGAAAGAAATTTATGTCATCCAAGCATTCCACCAAGGCCGGACAAGGCCTGACCAAAGGAGCCATCGGCCTAGCCGGCTTTTTGGCCATGGCCCTCTCGGCACAGGCCCAAGTGGTCTCCAAGGTCGATGATTATGAAGCGGCATCCAACCAGAATAAATTCTTGGGATACACCTATTTCTATACCGACGCCGCCGACGGGGGAACCTCGCAGGTTATGAGCGCCACTCCCGGCGTTGGGACCGAGCTCTTGTTCGATGCCACCAAATCCGTGGACGTAGGCGCGAACGGTTCTACCAAATCCTTGAAAATGGATTTCAAATACGGTACGGGCAAGCCCATCTCCAAAGGATGCGCTTGCGCTTACGGACAGATGGTGGGCGTGGGTACCCAGCTTACCCCGGGTACCGACAATGGCAATGTGCTCAATCTGACCGGTGGCACCAGCATGTCGTTCTGGGCCAAGGCCTCCGCACCCATGAAGATTCGCGTGGAGTTGACCACTAAAACGGTGACGGATTTCGGATACCATCGCGCTGAGTTTTCCATCACCAACACTTGGACCAAATATTCATTCCTGCTGTCCGAAGGCTTGGGGGGCTTGACCCGCCCGGCTTGGGCTACCGCCGTCATTCCGTTGGATCTGACCCAGGCCCAGAAACTGCAATTCTCCGTTTCCGCCGATGATAATGCAACCCTGACCCAGGGCACGCTTTGGTTCGACGATGTCACCGTTGAAGGCTATACCTGGGTTCCGCCCAGCGCTTGCATGACTTGCGTGGGCGCGCAGGGGGCCGGCACCGGCCTGTTGCTTTCCGACCTGGAGCCCCCGGCTACCTTGGGCGGCCGGCCCGCCAACCAGAATGCCGCCGGCGGCTACTGGTACGTCTATAACGATGCGGATGGCCGCGCCGTAACGGCTCAGAAGGACTATTCGGAAATCTTTGAAGGCGCTGACGTGACCACCCCCACCACCCCGCTGTTGACCATTTCCCCGACCAAGGGTGCGCTTGGCACCGGCGGCGCTTATATCAAAGCCACTCTCGGGCCATCCTTCCTGCAAGCCGCCGCCACCATCATGCCCTTCGTAGGGATCGGCACCAAGGTTTCCGATCAATTGGGCACCGCGTTCCTGGATGCTACGGCCTCCACCGGCATTAGCTTCGATTATTGGACCGATGCCGCCGCCACGTTCAAGTTCATCCGTCTCGAGGTCAAAGCCAACCAGGATCTGGGAGCCAACAAAGGCGTTGTCCATTATGTCATGTTGCCCGCCACGGCCGGTATCTGGAAAAGCGCCACCGTTCCCTGGACCAAGCTGGTCCTGCCGGATTGGGCGGATGCTCCGGCGTTGGCCACTAACCCCCTCAAGACCTCGGCGCTGGAAAAGTTCCAATGGGCCATCCAGGATGCTCCCAGGACCACGGGCGCAGTGGCCATCGACAACGTGAAGATGATGGGCATGACCACCTTCCCGGCTCTCGGGATCGTGAATCATGGCTCCAAGTCCATCAATGGGTTGCGTATGTCCCAGGTTGCCGGCGGCATCCAGGTGGCCTACACCCTTCCCGCAGGCGCAGACGGCGTCGTGCTCCGGCTCATCGACCTCAAGGGATCGGTCGCCGCCAGCCGCAGCCTTTCCGGCAAAGGCTTGTTGCAGGCCACCCTGGACACCCAGGATCTGCATAGCGGCCTCTATACCCTGCAAGTCCGTCACGGCAAAGTCAGCGAAAGCGCGCCGGTCACCTTGCTCAAATAATCCCGGATTGTTTGTAAATGGAAGGGACGCGTCCCTTCCGCTTCCCGGAAAGGCCCCCTGTCCAAGGGGGCCTTTTTCATGGGGCCTCACCGCCGCGCCACAAGGCTTCCACCGGGCCGCGCATAAAAGCCCGTCTCCCTTCCGAACCTAAACCACACGGCAAGCCACTAACACGGAACAGGAGATGCGATACATGTTCAAGTCATTGCGATATGTGCAGTGGTTGGCGTTCTTGGCTCTGGCCCTTGATGCCGGGGCCCAGAACCCCAACTATCAAAACCTGCACAACCTTCTCATCCAATTTTATGGTTATCAACGCGCCGGCGATAAAACCATCGACAATAAGAATCCGTTCTACAAGACTTCCCCGTTCCCGCACAGCGGGGATAATCTCAATGGCAAGGATCTGAGTTCCGGTTGGTACGACGCAGGCGATTTCGTGAAGTTCGGTTTGCCTTTCAGCTTCTCCACTTACTGCCTCCTGAAGGGATACGATGTGTTTCCCCGGGGTTACGACGATGCTACCTCGTGGGACTATAAAGGCGCGCCCGATCAAATCCCGGACATATTGGGGGAAGTCAAGATCGCCACCGACTACATGATGCGCGCGGTGATATCCCCGTCGCAAATCGTCGTGGATGTGGGCAATGCCGGCGCCGACCATCAGGCTTTGGGCGAAAGCGGTTATGCCAATTCCCAGCGCACCAGCCCGCGCCCGGTTTATACCGGCGGCGGCGCCGACATCGCGGGACTGTATTCCGCCAGCCTGGCTTTGATGTCGGTTCTGTACAAGCCGTACGACGCAGCCTACGCGTCAGCCTGTCTGGCCAAGGCCAAGGAGGCGTTCCAATTCGCCGTGGCCAATCAGAGGCTTTCCACGCAACAGAATAATGGCGAGTTCTACAAATGCACCACTTTCCTGGACAAGATGGCTTGCGCGGCGGTGGAACTTTACCGCGCCACCAAGGATACGGCTTATTTCGCCCAAGCGAAATCCTTCCAAGGCAAGGTAGGCCAGCATTTCTTCGTGCTGGGATACGCCAATGTGGGAGATATCTCCGCATTCGAACTCACGCGTCTGGGTGAAAACGCCAGCGGTCCCTGGTTATCCGACGTGTCTTTTACCATGGGCCGGGTCGTCAAGGCGGCCAATGCTTCCGCCCTCATCAAGGGCGCCTTCATCAATTCCGATTGGGGCAATGCCGGCAACGCGGCTTGCGCCGGGTTCAGCGCGGCGCTGGCGTTCATGATCACCGGAGACGGTCAATACCTGGATTTCGCGCGCAACCAGGCGCATTGGGTGGCGGGGTTGCCGCCCTTTACCCAGTCCTACGTGGTGGGTTTCGGAAACGGCCCGACGGCCCCCCATCACCGCAATGACGTGGCCCGGCTGAACGGCGTGCGTCTGAAAGGGGGCGTTGTGTCCGGTCCTTCGCCCAACGGCGCCTTCGACGCGACTAAGCCGGAAAACTCCGCTTGGAGCTTCAACGGCAGCGATGCCAACAACTATAAGAATACGGAAGTGGCCCTCAATTACAACGCCGGCATGGTGGGCCTGGTCGGCTTCCTGCGGGACTATGATAATCCCCCTGCGGGGCTGGTGCGCATAGCCACGCCGCTTACGGTGACGCCCGGCAATGTCGATTTGAATACCCAATCCGCCGTCATCAGCGGAGCTTTGGCGGCTTCCGCGGCCTGGAAGATCGTCCTGAAAGGGAGGATCAGCGGAGCCAAGCGGACCATCGGGGGGACCGGCGCCGCCATTTCCGCCACCTGGGCCGGGGAAGTCGATTCCGGAAGTTTTGTCACGGGCGAAGCGGTGGACGTGAAGTTGGACATCCCCAATATCGCGCCCTATCATGCCAGCCGCGCTACGACGGTATTCTATGTAACGGGGCTGAAGAAGGAAACCTTCAAGGCCACGGACGTGCTGGTGGACGACTTCGAGGACACGGACAGCCTGTCCAAGCAGGGAGGGCCCTGGAAGATTTTCAATGACAAGCCCACGGGCACGTCTTCCAGCAATCCAGCCACCATGGCCGCAGCCATCGTCGCAGGAGAAGGCGAATCCGCTTCCCGCGGCCTTTCCATCCGGCTGATAGGCAGCGCCGGAGCGCCCCATCCCTACGCGGGCGTGCGCGCCACCTTCAATGCGGCCGCCACCGCGGTGAGTCTGGGCGCGGCCACCAGCGTGATATTCGATGTCAAGTCCACGGCGGGCAGCAGCCTTTGGGTGGAGCTGGAGCAATCGGATATCGCCGACAAGGCCTATAACGGGAAGAAGATCGATTTCGCCGGAGACACTTGGATGCGCATCCGCATTCCCTTCAGCGCCATGACGCAACCCGATTGGAAAACCACGGCCAAAGCGGTGAGCCTATCTTCGGTGACCGGATTGCGCTTCACCTATTATGGCACCTCCAGCGTACGTTTCAACCTGGACAATGTCCGCATTGAAAACCTGACCGTCGGAGGCGCCCCATTGCGCTCCTACGGCCTTGCTCGGCCCAAGGAATTCGCCTTGCTCAAGGCCGAAAAGGGGGACTTGAGCTACCGCTTCATCCCCGCCGAAGGATCGAAAAGGATTTGGACCGCGGAAGTCATGGACTTTACCGGCCGTACGGTAGCCGTCCGCGCCCTCCAGCCGCTGGGGATAGGGCAGGCGGTCAGTATTAAGGGTTTGCATCTGAATCCCGGCTGGTACTTCATCCGGCATGCCACTCCGGGAGAAAAACGGGAGTTCATCAACGGCATCCTGGTCGGCGCGGAAGGACCGTGAAGGTACACCTCGTAAGATGTTAGAGCGCATTTATCGGTGAATTTGGAAAAGGCCCTAGACCCCCTCTCTAGGGCCCTCGGACTCCGCCTGCTTCCCAACCCCCTCTAGTGGAAGCATGGCGGAGTCTCATTTTTTTCCGGACCGGGGTTTTTTGGGCGGCGACGGACTGGCCGACTCAAAAAACCCGGACCGGGAATCCTTTCGGATCCATTAGTCATCGTTCCCCAGGCTGTAGGACACTATGCCCACGTCGGGATTTGACTTCGGGGAATCATCGGCGGATGCGACGCCATGCCGTGGCCGCCGCGATTACTTGGCGGCGCCGACAAGCTTTTTGAGGGTCATATTCTCAAGGATGGTCTTGTCCGAGCCGTGCTTGGCCAAGTGGAGCATGGCTTTGGCCAGCACCACGGAGGAGATCATGGCGAAGGGCACCAGGTATTGGATGATGGGATAGAAAGGGAGAAGCAGCTTTTCAAAAAAAGCCGCGTTCTCCTTCTTGTGAACGGGGATGATGCCGCCCGGGCGCACGATGGCCAGCTTCTTGAAAGGCAGCCGCTTGAGATTGTTTTCCGTTTTCCCTTTGATGCGCGCGAAAAGCGTACTGCTCTTCTCTTGCGAATCCGCGCCCATACCGCTGAGGAAAACGAAGCCGATTCCCGGATTGGCGTGCAACATGGCTTGCGCGGCGGTAATGACATACTCGTAGGTGATCCTGATATACTCCGCTTCCGTCACTTGGGTCTGGGAAATCCCAAGGCACCACAAGCAGGCGTCATGCGAAGCGAAGATTTCCGTTAGGCTGGAGTAGTCCCGGAAATTATCGTGGAGAACGATATTCAATTTGGGATCCTGGATGGCCGGCGGCCGCCTCACGATGGCGGTGACCACGGAAATCTCTTCGTCCAGCAAGGCTTGGCGTACGGCTTCGGAACCCGCCAGGCCCGTCGCTCCCGTGATGATGATTCGCTTGGGCATGAGCCAAAACTAATCATATTGCCGCCCCGGTGGGGAGCGGGAATCAGAGCCCGAAATTCTTTTTTTCGACCCCGACAATGCGGATGTCGTCGATCCAGATTTCCAGGCTGTCATTCGGCTTTTCGCCGTAGGATTGGCCGTTCATGAATTCCAGGGCGATGATCTTGTCGCGCACGGCTTCCCAGGTCAGCTTATCGGCCTCCTGTTTGGAGTATTTCTTGGGTACGAAGAAATCCGCCGGAAACACGTAGGTCTCCCATTGATCGGTAAGGATGAAATGCACGTACATTTGCCCCCAGTTGCTGTCCGGAGGAGCCTTATTGTAGGCGGAATCGGAAACGATCTGCAGGTTCCATTCGCCCCGGCCCTTGGCCCGGAATTGCACCGCGGTCATGTTCGTCAGATCGGTGAAGGAGGAGTCCCAGCCGGCGAACAAACCCGCGCCGAATCCGGCGAAGGGGTAGTTCCCGCCCGCCAGTTTCATCTTGACATGCAATCCCTGGCTCTGGAACCCCCATGGGCCTTGGGCCAAGCCGAAATTGGAGGGCGCCTTGTCAGGCCCCACCTCGTTGTATCTCAACAAGCGCGTTCCCGCGGGATCGGTGACCAGGGAAGATTCCGAATAGAACGTGTAATAGTGGGAGGGGGCTTGCGGCAAAGGCCTCCCCAGCTTGGCTTGCCAGTCCGAGGAAGAGGTGGGAATATCCTTCAGGCTGTCCTCGAAATCGTCGAAGACCAGGTACTTGCCCAAGTCGAGTTTTTGCGTCGCGTTCAGGATTGAGTCCAGATAAGCGTTATGCCCGGGACGCAGCATCGCCTGCATCAAGCCGCCGTGCCAGGTCTTGCTCCCATCCACCCAAACGCCGAAGTCGGAACCGAAATTCCATAAGGCCCAGCTGAATCCGGCCTGGGAAAAATGCGTTGTCAAATACTCCGTATACAACGCCCGGGAAACCGAATCCACCTTTTCATAGGTTCCGAACTCGCCCAGGAAGATGGGCCGATGATGCGCTTCCGCCCAAGTGCGGATGATTTTGATGTCGTCATCCGCCTGGGCGCGCTCGGCCGGGGTGGCCCGCCAAAGGGTTCCCAGCCAGGCATCGGCGCCCGGATAGAAGGCTGCGCCCTGATGGGTGAACCGGAACGGCTCGTAATAATGTACCGTAACAATGATGTTACTATCGGCCGGAAGATCCAGATCAGCCAGTCCGCTCAGACCGCCCCAAGGCGTCGTGCCCACGATCAAGGTGCGCCGCGGTTGGATGGCGCGAATGGTATCGATGGCCTGGTTCAACAAAGAGTTCCAGGTGGCCGCGTCCACCTTGCCGCTGGGTTCGTTCAGGATTTCCAGCAGCAATTGGGGCGGATAGCCCGCAAAGCGGGACGCGATTTGCCGCCACATGGCCAGGAAGCGCGGGCGTTCCGCTTCCGGTTCCGCCGTGAGCGAGTCATAATGATGCATGTCGATGATCACGTTGAGCTTGGCGGCCAGGGCCCGGTCCACGGCCCAAACCACCCGCGCCATGAAGGCGGAGTCGATGGCATAGGGCGGAACGGATTGGGAATGGGTGGACCAGCTCACGGGGATTCGCACGGTGGCGAATCCGGAATCCGCGATCCATTGGAACCATTCCGGCTGCAGGGTGACGCCCCAAGCGCCTTCGTGCGGCGCATCCAAGGCGTTTCCGAAATTGATACCGCGCCCCAGTTTGGCATTGAGGCTGGCTGCGGAGGGGAAATCCGCATTCACAACGGCAGCAGGAACCTCAGTGGCATTGTCACGATCGAAACATCCGACCGCAGTAACAACTGCGAAGGCGGAAAGCGAAAATGGGATGGAAAATAAGGCGTGGCGGCGCGAAATGTGGGGATGCATGACCGGTTAGTGTTTTTTAACCCCGGCCGGTTCAATCCCGGGCGGTTATCGGTTGCGGAGCATCCCGAATATGCGTTTGCCCGCGGAGGTTTGCGGCGGACCTTCGGTGGGGAAGAACGCGATGTTCCATACATACACGTAGGCCCCCGTGCCCGTCGGGCCGCCGGTATCGGCGGTTCCATTCCAGAGCAGGTACAAGCGATGGGTACCCGGCAAGTTACCCTGGGGGAGCCGGAGCAAATCGTTATCGGCGATGTCCAGGCGCACCTTGGAAACGAAATGGCCCAGGTTGTCGTGCACGCGCAACACCAGAGAGAAGGGATGGGTCGCATCCAGTACCAGCCCTCCGGAATGGGGGCGATCGGGAACCAGAGGAGTGGTGGGCAAGGCCGCCGGGGCCGTGCCTATGGAGGGGCCGGATCCGGGCCCGACGTAAACGGACCAGGCCGGGCCCTGGGGCGCAGAGGAAACCTGGGATACGCCTCCCGGGGCCACGGGCTCGATGGTATAGACCAGGGATGTCCAAATCCGCAACGGCACGCGCACGTTGGCGGGATTCGACTGCGCATTGCCGTATTTATCCGCCAGGCCCGCCAGCGGGCCGATCCAAACGGAGTCCCCGGCCATGGGAGGGGAGGACGGCCCGCCGGCATCGGCGAGGACCGATTGGATGACGTAGAGCCAGGGGGAAAGATTGTCCGCGTTGGCGGGGGAAGCCTGCCCTCCGGTGAGGACGAAGGCATAGTGCGCGCCATCGGCGGCATGCAAAGCCAGGAAAGGCGAAGGCGCCTGCGCGCTTGCGGCGAGCTCTTCCGAAAAGAATACCTGCAGGGAGTCCGGGGCGCCTGCGGTCCCGCGGCGCAGGACCGCGCGACGGATCACGGGTGCTATTCCGTCCTTGATGGGCAGGGTCCCGGCATGAAGCATACCATCCGCATCGGCCGCGGGGCGCGGGATGGAGAGGGTTTCCTTGCCGTCGATCAGGGAAGCCGTGTTGGGCCTGAGGGCGGCCACCAGGGTATCTCCGGTGATACGGTAACCGGCGAGTTCCAGTCCGGAGGTCAGCTTCGCCCCCGCCATCTGCCCATCGATCACCTTTGCGTCGGGACGGCCCAGGGCCGTATCCAGGAGCAGTTCCACGGCATCGGCATACCCGTCGGCATCGGCGTCCCGGAAGACGGCCTGCTTGATATTGACGGTGGCGAACCTGGAAATCTCGTACTTCTCCTCCATCACGGCGCTGGGCAGCCAATCCGGCTTGACCGCGATGGCTTTAAGCGTTAGGGCGTCCTTGATCAGGATGGGGCCAGTATAGGCCGAACTGCCCGCCGAGCCGGGAACCGGAACGCTCCCGTCCACTGTGTACCAGATGGCGGCGCCCGGGGTGGCGGTGGCGAGGTTGACCAGGAAGGAGTCCTTACCGGCCTTGCCCGCGGGATCGGCGAAGGGCTTGGCGACTTGCGGCGGCGGCAGGGGAGGGGCTTTCATCCAATTCACGATCAGCTTGCGGGATTCCACCGCGCAGTTGGAGGTGTCCCATGCGATCACGTCGAAAACATTGGTTCCTTCCGTCAAGGTATAGGAGCGACTGAATTCCACTCCCGCGGCGGAGCGTTGGAGCCGGCTTTCGTCGAGGGTTTCCCCATTGATGACGATAGCATCGATGCGGCCGTCCGGATCGCTGGATGCCTTGCCCGCCAGGATCATGGTGCCCGCCTCTTGCCTGAGATCGTAACGATCGAGGGGGCTGGTCACCGGCTGGGTGAGGGTCAGCGAAGCCTTGCGGCTCACCACCAATTTGTCCGTGGTCCGGTAATCGGGCCCGTACCCGAAAACGTGCACGCCCTTATAATAGGCGGTGATATAGGGGTCTTCCGTATAGGTGAGTACATTCTTGCCGTTGACGGCCACCACCATTTCCGGATCCTTATAGACGCCGGTGGCGCCTTTGGAAAGGTCCACGCCGTCGAAAGCCGCCGGGTCCGGCGGTTGCTGATGGGGCCGGACGGACCAGGCATTGTCGAAAAAGGAAAACGGTTCGTCTCCGGTGGTATTGTTGGCGCCCCGCGTGTTGATCTGGAGCTCGAAGCGGGCCCGGCCGGCCACGGGCAGGGTATCGTTCAGGGTGATGGGGAAATACCATTGGTCGGCCATGCCGGAAACCTGCTTGGCGGCGCCGAATATTATGGTGGAACCCACCGCCAACTGGTGCGCGTTCCCGCCTACGTCGAATATCTGGTTGTCGTACCCGGTGGCGATCAAGCCTGCGGCGGCGGTGGCATCGGCGGTGAAATAGTATCGCATCTCCAAGCCGAAATAAGGTTTGCTTTCGTTGTTGGCCACGTCGATGTAGAAATGCGTGCTCTTGCCTCCGGAAGCCTTGTTGGTGGGCTTGATGCGCACGGTATAGTTGACGAGCACCTGGGTGGTGGAGAATTGGTAGTCCTTGCCCCCGTTATCGTCCTTGCTTGCGCCCGAGACGGCCTGGAAAAAATACGGCGTGGCCGCTTCCAGATCCTTCAGGGTAACACGATGGAACAGGGTGGGGATGCCCGCATCGTCGGGAGACTGGGTAAGGCCCAATGCCGTGGTCTTTCCGTAGTCCACTTCGCTGGGATAGTAGCCGTTCTTGGTCCACCAGGTCACCAGCGCGGACTCATGGGTCTCGTTGCAGACCTTGACGTCGGTGATGGCTGCCGCCACCGTGGAGGTCTTGGTGGTGAACTTCCAAAAGGCGCCGTTGTTCATATCCACCGTGTAGTTGCGGCGCACGTCGATACCGGCGAAGTAGATGTAGTAGGTGGTGTTGGGCGTCAAGCCCTGGATGTCCACCTGCTTGTTGCGCGCCAATTGCGCCGCGGGCAGGGTTTGCAACAGCTTTCCGCCCGGGGAATCCAGCAGGAAAACCGTGTCGCGGGAGATCTCATCCGTGGTCCAGGTAACCAGCGCGCTACGTTCCTCCGGGAAGATGTTTACGGAGCGGAACTTGGGTCCCTCCGTATCCGGCGGCAGGTTCGCGGCCAGGATCTGGGTGGGCATCAGGATTTGCGCGGAGAAGTCGATGCAGGTTTCCGTGTTGTCGTATTCCAGCCAGAAGTCCCGCAGCGGATCGGTGGGCTTGCTGCCTCCCATCAAGGCCCCTTTGGGAGAGCGGTAGGGATAGGGGAAACCGCCGGCATTATAGCCTTCCGGGTTTGACGCCCGGTTGTGGGGATGCTGGAGGTTCTTCTCGCCCGCGCCCATGATGAAGCTGATGTCCCAGGGGTTCATCCCCAGCACATAGTTGAGATTGTCCAATCCGATGTTGTAATAGTTCTGATCATGGGTCAGATCCCAATAGAGGAAGAGCTCCAGGACCACGCCCATGTTGTACCGGTTGTAGCCCCACTTTTCCGAGAAGAGGTCGTGGTAAGGTTCATTGGCGTTGATGTCGCCGAACTTGGCGGCGCCTCCGCTGGCCACCTTGATGGAGTATTTCAGGGCCGCGATGGCGTCCTGTTTCAGCGAATCGGCCGTAGCGGCTGTGAGACCGTAGGCGGCCGCGACATCCGGCTTGTCCAGGATCAGCTTCACCAATCCGAACAGCGTGTAAGCATGCGTGTTCTGGAAATCGGTGGGCCATCCTCCCGCGTGGAAAGGAACGCTGTTCTTGTTGGCCAAGAGGCCGGTGGGGAAGGTGCCTTGGTTGTACATGCTCAGGGGATTGGCGCCCATGGCCGGGTCTTCCAACAAGTCCTTGCGGTAGCGGGGATCCTTGGTGGCATACCACAATGCGAAGGCAGCCAACGCCTCATCGTCCACTTGCGGCCCGGATCCGGCGGTGTAGAAGCCCTGCTCGTTGAGGGTGGGGGTGCCGCGCCGGTTGATAACCAGGTTGTCATACATGTCCTTGGAGGCCAGGAGGCAGGCTTTGGCATAGGCCGGATCGAATGGCTCCCAGCTCTTGGAGAAGAAGGCCAGCGCGGCAGCGTACATGCCCGCCACGTCGGATCCGATGCCGTCCCGGGGCGTGCGCGGAGGGCCGCCTTTGCTGTGGGGCGCGGCATCCTGATGTTCGGGAACGTCCCAGTAGGAGTGGTCCTCGCCGTCGATGATGCTGTGGAACATGTTGTGCTTTTCGATCATCCCCAGTTCTTTGCTCACGTTGTACAGCTTGAGGATATAGTCGGCGCCGATCTTGGATTCGTACAGCACGTCGGGCACGCCGTCCGTGCCGAAGGGAAGCGTATCGTTATAGGACTTTCCGTAGAAGTCCTCGGCCTTATCCGGCCAGAAGGCGTAGGTCATCCCCAAGACCACGGCTGCGTAGGCGGTGGTTTCCCCGACCTTGATATGATCGCCGCAATCGTGCCATCCGCCCGAGAGGGCGCCGGAATATTTCGCGCCCAGGAAATCGCCGTCCTTGAGATGGCAGGCGGCGTGCAGCCAACTGTCGGTCTTGCCGCAGCGCTGGGCGCCGAAGAATTTCATGGTGGTCTCGAACACGAAGTTGTAAACCTTGGGATCGATCTCGAAATGCGCGGAAGTGTCGGCACCGCATTTGAGGAGATAATTCCCCGGGGTCTTATAGGCCGAGAAGTCCGCCCGGTACAGGTGTTCATTGGCCGCGGGCCGGTGCAAATCCACCAGCGGGGTGATGGAATTGTAATAGGTGAATATGTCGATGGCGCCTTCGGTCTGGCTGCCCACATCCTTTAGGGCCCCGGTGAATACCACTTGGCCGGTTCCCGCGGTCACCACGTCGAAAGAGGTGCCCACGGGGTTGGCGATGAAGGCGGCCTTGTTCTGGTCCTGGGGCAGGTAGCCGACCTGGTTGAGGCGGATTTTCCTTACCTGGATATTAAGGGAGTCGTTCTTGAGGCGCGAGCAGGCCGCGCAGGTCTTGTCGACATTCACTTGCGCGCGCAGGAGCACCGGGGAAAAAACCAGGGCCAGGGCCGCAAGAATGCTTCGCATGGGGATCCGCCGCCCCGATCGTTTCAAAGAACCCATATTCGGTCTTTCTTGGGAATCGGGGTCAGTGGGATTAGTATGTAGCCAAGCGATCCGGGTTCACGGAAAGGCCGTAAAAACGGCCCGCTCCCAAGCCGTTCCCGTCTAATAACCCAAGCCGTTTTCCGGGCCCCCATCTTGACGGGCCCGGCGAAGGTCAGTTTTGGAAAATTGCGACCGCGGAATACGCGGGCAAAGTCACCTTCATGGTTTCGGAGAGGTTCACGCGTTCGCCTTGGCCGGGGCCCGGTTTGGCATCGGAAGCATCCAACTTTTTCAATGTGCCGGCCCCTTTGAAACCGGGTATCGCCAAGGTTACCACCGCTTCCGTCACCGGATGCTTGTTGATGAGAAGGATGGACTTGCCTCCGCCCGGCCTTTCCGTCAGGTAGCAAGTGACATCGCTTTCGTCGCCCAGCACCTTGCATTCAGCCATCCGGCCGCGCAGGGCTTCGCTCGCCAGCTTGAAAGCGTGGTAGGAGGGGCGCGGAACCAGATCGCCGTCGGCGGCGCCGGAGCGGGACAGGTAGCCGTAGTCGCCGCCTTGCTCGGTAAGGTTGTTGTGTATGTCCCAGTAGTCCGCCTGATCGATGTTGTGCTTGGCCAGCATGCCCAGGTAGTCCGCCGCGAACAGGCCGTTTGCCAGCGACAGGGTTTGCGGTCCGGGTTTGAAGTCCACGGAGTTCCATTCCGTCAGCCAGATTCCGTAGCTCTTGCCCGGAGTCCCGTATTCCTTGATCTGCTTGCGCACGCTGGGAATAATCTCGTCCAGGCTTTGCGGCGAGGCCAGCAAGGCCTGGTCGTTCTCTTCGCCGCTGTGCTGGGGATAATGGTGGATGATGAGGGCATCGGCCAAATCCTTGGTGGAGTTGAGGACCTGCTTGTTCCACTCGCCGTCCAACACGCCCACCACGGCCACCTTGATGGTCGGGTCGGCCGCCTTCATGGCCTGGATGAATTCGGCGGCGCGCTTGCCGTAGTCATCGCCCGTGGTATGCTGGGGATGCCAATCGCCGTAGAGTTCATTGCCCACTTCCCACAACTGCACATGCGCATGCTTGGTGACGTTCACATAGCGCACCCAATCGGCGGCCTCTTGCGGGGTTCCTTTTCCGAAATTGACCGTGAACATGCCTTCGTTGCCGGTCTCCTGCAGCCAGGCCAGGAATTCATCCGTGTCCACCAGTCCGTCTTTTTTATCCAATACCTGCTTCCAATGATCATCATCGGCGCGTAAGCCGCCCGGATAGCGCACCACTTGATGCTTCACCGCTTTGACGTAGTCCTTGGTCCTGGAATTCAGTAAATCCCCGTCCCACAACGCGGCGTTGATGCCGAACAGGCCATCGTTGATCTTGGCCGTGACGGTTTTGTTGAAGTCTCCGGCGACCTTGAATTCGCGGCGCGCGGGCGCAACATGCTTGGGCGCCTCGCGCATATTGGTCAGCGCCACGTTGTCCACGCGGAAGGAGCCGCTGGTGCCGTCCCCGGCGGGCTTGAAGTCCAGCACGCGCACGGCGCCCAGATCGAATTTTCCGTTCTGGACCGCGTCCGGCGGCTGGTAATACGGGAACTTGACGAAGTTTCGGAAGGGCACCAGGATGTCGTTCCAGCCGCGAGTGGCGCCGGTATTGGCCACGAACACTTCGTTGCCGGCGTCATGCACCTGGATGGTCACCCCTTGGAAGGCCTTAGGCGTATAGATGGAAACGCGGATGCCGTAATGCTTGGTCCAATCGCGCATGCGCGCCGGGCTGGCGTTGGTATCGTAACGGTAGAGTACGTCGCACCAATCGGCCAGGCGATAGGTGATGGCCAGGGATTTGCCCGGAATACCCTTCAGGGCATCCACGGCGAAAGCCACTTCCGACTTGGGACCCTTGCCGCTTTCCCAGCCTTGCGCACCCGCTTCGAAATCGTGCAAAAGCATGTCCGGCTCGGAGGATTTGAATGAGGTCCAGTATTCGTCCGGATCCACGTATCCGGGGATGTCATCGGTGATCACGATGTCCTTGGCGTAAAATGAAATCGGCTGTCCCGCCGGCGTTTTATTCTCGTCCTTGTTCTCCGAGAAACGCACTTCGTTGATCTGGTCCCATTTCATGGCCGCGGAAATCTCCGCCATCTTACCGGCGTCCCAATACAAGCCGGTGGCGCCGAATTTCTTGAGAGGGATCTGGAAATAATTCCACACCGTGTCGACGGGGCCGTAGTCTCCCAGCACCTGTTTGGTCTGTACCTTGATGCCGTCCGGGCGGCTGTCCAGCAGGCCTACGTAGATGCTGCGCACGCCGGGCGCGGCTTTGGCCCAGAAACAAAGGGCTCCGCGGGCGGAGCGGGGATTGCGCAGATCGATGTTCTTGCCTTCGCCCAGCGCCAGCGTCACGCCGGAATATTCATTGCCGTCCAGGTAGGAAGCCAATACGCCTTGCTCCGGCTTGGGCCCCGGTTGCACCTTCGCCGCGGTCTTGCCGCCGTAAAGATAGGTGAAGCCGCCTTCCGGCAAGGCATCCTGGAACAAAGTATGCAGCACCTTGCCGTGATTGGCTTGCGTCACGGGCATGGGGATGGTTTCCTGCTTATCCTGCCAGTCGTCGGTCGGCTTCTCTTCGGCCGCGTCGAACACGTCGCGGAGCACCTTGATGTCGTCGACCCAGACCCGGAAGGAGGGGTTTTCCGCTTTCTTGATTTCGATGCGGAATTCCGTCACCGCGTTCCAGTCGAAAGCGTTGGGCACTTCGATGCGTTTCTTGGCGTCCCAATACACGCCCTTGCGGCCGAACTTGGCCAAGGGGATGCTCACCAGTTTCCACTCGTTGCCGATGCCTCCCAGATCGTTCAAGGGCAGGCGCACCACGGTTTTCTTGCTGTCGCGGTTCTCGTCATCGACCAGGGCCACCCAGGCGATTTCGCCGCCGCGCGCGCCCTTGATCCAGAATTGCAAAGCCCCGCGGGAATAGTACGGCGTCAGATCGTACATCAGGTTGTAGAGGCATACCGATCCGCCGGAATAATCATTGGCGACCAGATCGAATTGCAGGGACACTTCGCTCTCATGCCCGGATTCCTCCGGAATGAAGATCTTGGCCGCGTCCGGATAGGTATACTGGTAGCCTCCCGCCACGAAATCGTCGTCGAAGAAGCGCGCCACCGTGCGCGGATCTCCATGGGAGACGCCGTCCCCGCCCGCGGCGGAGGCCGAAGGCAGCGGCTTGAATTGGAGCGCGCAGCCGCATAGCAAAGCCATCGCGGCGGCAGCGACGGCGCCGGCCAGGCCGTTTTTTGCGGCCTTTCCCGATCGTGCGGCTAGCCCGGTTAGTCCGGTTAGTTCGTAAACGCGGCTGGTATTTCGGATCGGATTCACGGCTGCCACGGCATCTCCCTGCGGTTCAGAAATGGACGGTCAGGAAAAGGTCGGTTTGCAATTGGGAGAAGTCCGTATCCACGGGACCGGCGGGATTATCCACCGAGACGCGCCCCAGGGAAAACAGCAAATGCGCGCCCGCGGCGACCTTATAGTCCAGTCCGCCGGCGTAATGGATCTGGGTCTGCTTGGCCTCCGTACCACCATGATTGATGGTGTTTTCGATTTTCTGGTAACCGCCCAGCAGGGCGAAGCGCTTCCAGAACGAATACTGCATGCCGGCGTTGATGAAATCGCTGGTGACCTTGAGAGAAGGATGCGAGGTATCCGCCGCGATGCCGCCGTTTTCGGCGCTGGAGCGGATAAAGCTGCCGGAGAGCGTGAACGGCAGGCTGAGCCCGATGAGCGCGCCCGCTTCGATTTTCAGGCCTCCTCCCATCTGGGCGAACTTGGTGACGGGCAGCGCGCGGACCGAATCGACCTTCACCCCGGTCACGTTTTCCAGGCTTGCGAACAGGGCCTGCGCCTCGATGCGATCGTCCAGAAAGGACAAGGTGACGTCGGATTGGATGCCGCCGCGATTGGGCGTCGCCGGGCCAAAGGGCATGATCAACTGCAAGGCGGTATCCGCCCGCAAGGCGGCGAAGGCGGCCATTTCCCCTTGCGTCATGATGGAACTGTTGTAGGCATTTTTGGAAAAGGGCGCCTTCTGCCAGAGATTGGTCGCCGCGGAAGGGGAGAATTTGAAGACGTGCTGGTACATGGCGTCGAAGGTGGAGTAATTGCGGGTGCGCACGTCGTCCGTGCGCCGCAGCAACGGGGTGGAATCGTTCTCGATATTCAGGATCCGTTCGCCGATGAAAACGGGGCTTTGCGCCAGCTCGTTGCGGTAATTGGCTTCGTTCTTAAGGTAGTTGACGCCAACCTTCACGCCGAAGGCCCTACCCGGCTTCCAACTGCCGTACAGGCGGGCCAGCAAGGCGGAGCCGTCGATGGTGCTTTTGGTCAGCGCCGAATCGTTCGGGGCCGCGAACCAATTGGTATCGTCCTTGGACATGGCGTATTCCGCCGAGATGCCGATGTTCCAATCCTTGGCGCCGGTCAAGGTGGCCAGATCATAACCCGCCCTTCCCGCGACTATCGAGGTCCATTGCGCAGCGGTATCCGGGTTCCCGCCCGTGGACGCGAAGCTTCCCTTCTTATCGAAGATGAGCAGGTAGCTGCCGCCCAGGGAGGCTCCCACGGGAAGCGTCAAATCCAAGTTGGAAGCGGCCAGGTATTTTTCCGCGTTGGCGGCTTCCACATTGTCCGTTGTCTTGTTGCCGTTCTGGATGCTGATGTCCACGTTGCGCAGGCGCGAGCCCATCAGGTTGAAGTGGATTTCGCGCAACAGGGGATTCGATCCCCGATCCAAGGCAGCGTCGAAGTTCAGGTTCACGCCCTGGAGAAGGCGCTCGTGACCGCCCACAAAGGCCTCGTCCATGGCCTCCTGGCGGTCCGAGGCGAAGATGGTCGGTTCGTACATTACATCGGGTTCCGCCGTATACAGGGTCAGCGGGCTGTATTTCTGCTTGTAGTCCCCCGCGTTGTAGCGGTACATCCCCTTCATGTTCCCGTCGATGCTGATCCAGCGGGTATTGATGGGATTGCCGATATCGGAGAAGAAGTTGCGCCAATCCTGGTGCATGCGCACGATCAGGCGGCCTTGCGTGGCGGTGTTGGGCCGAGCGCGGATGTCGAAATCCACCGAGGTATATTCCACGCCTTCTTCCGAGCGGCGCGTATCCACCGTGGAAGGACCGGAGATGGATGAATGCAGGTACTGGGACCGGAAGGCCCCGCCCATGGAAATCCCTTCCTTGGCCAGGATGTTGTCTAGGGTTTTCTGGATGCCGGCATCGCCGGCGCCCGTGCCGGCCGAGTCCGCGCCGGTAAGCGCGGCGGCGGGCAACCAGCCTGCCAGGCCTATCGCCAGGGCTTGGAAAAGGGCTGCCTTGTATAGGGAAGGTAACATGGGGGCTCCTGTTAAAACCACATCTTGATTTCCGCCGAGACCAAGGTGTTGGTCCAATCATTGGCGTCGTAGAATCTGTCTTTATGCCACATCTGCTTGTAGCGGCCATGCAGGCCTACCCGGGAAGCGAAATCCCAATCGAAGCCCAAGCCCCAGGCATAGTCCTTATAGTCGATGGGAACGCGCATGGACGCGCCGGACGCCGGGTCCAGCATATAGGCCATGTCCGAACGCCAGTTCTCGTATCCCGCCAGGCCCAGGATGTAAAACTTGTCCGAGAGCGCAATGGCCGGTTCCGCACGGAGGTACACTCCCCAGAGCATCATGTCCTTGGGGCTGAGGGACAGGGCCTTCACCTGGGAAGAAATGCCGTTCAGGGCGCCATAGCCGCTAAGGAAAAGATCATGACCATATCCGATGGTCGGTCCCAGATCCCAGGCGCCGTCCAGTTCCATATTATAGGTCCATTTCTGGTGGGTGGGAAATCCCCTGGGCCGCGTAGTGATGGATGTGCTCTGCATCTGGTTGGTGTCCGCCTGCGCGGCGCTTTCGTAAGGGACGAAACCTTCGAATATCGAGAGGTAGTCGCTGTGGAGGCCGCCGCCTTCGGGGCCGGAACGGTTGTTGAAAGCGGTGGTCTTGTAGCTTTCATCGCCCAGCCGGTATTTATACGGCGCGCCCAGGGAAACGTCCACCAGATCATTGCCCCAGCGGTTGTAGGAGGATTGTATGGTGCTGCTGTAGTCCTGGCCGTTGAGGCGGTAAGGGAAGAACAGCACGTCGCGCGCCTTTTGCGGTTGGAAATGCTGGCCGTAAGCGAAGCGGAGATGTCCGTACCCCACATTGGGGGAGACGGCGATGTTGATGCCGGCCATGTTCTGCGTATACGGGGACCCTTCCCCCCGCGCGATGAATTTCCCCGCGCCCACCAGGTTGGAGCCGTAAGGGATGAAGGCGTCCACCGGCGCTGCGAAGGAGAATGGGGAGTAGAAGCCTTTGGCGATGTAGGCGATATCCGTGCGCACGGGCACCAGGTATTTGGAAGAGATGCGGGCATACAACGCCGGCGCCGGATTGGCGCGGACCGATTCCCGTTGGGAAGCGCCCAGGAATGTCTTGGGCGCGGTGGCTGCGCTGGAACTGGAGTCCACTGTGTAGCGCATCCAAACCGTGTCCATTACGCCCACGGCGGCATCGAAATGGATTTCCAGCTTGTCGTTGATGGGTCCACGCAAGTCTATCGAAAGGACCTTGGGTTCCTTGAAGAAACCTTCGCCCACCCGGTAGGAATGGGGCGTGAGGGTAGTGGAGTCCCGGTAGGTTTTCTGGAGGAGGCCGAAATCCTTGATCCACAAATCGGAGGCTACGATATCGTTTTTATAAACGATGCCGACCATGTTGAGCCCCAGGGTCAATTCGCTGCCCAGGACCTTTTCCTGCGCCAGCCTGCCATGGTACATGTGGCGAAAGGAATCACCGATGCCGATTTGCTTGGCATCCGTGCCCAGCTCGGCCAATCCCAGGTCATTGGAAAAGTCCACGTACTCGCGCTCGAAGTTGTCGTAACGCTCGAACGCGGCCCAGAGAAGATTCACTTGCAGTCGCGCGGGAAGATCGATGCTGCGGAAGTCCACGCCGTTGAAGGCCTTTTTGTTCCAGGCGGCCCGGCCGGATTTCTCGCCTTTGGCGATATTGTATTCGTAGTAACGAGATACCGGCTGCTCCACTTCAAAGGGGAGATAATCCCAGGCGAAGGTGCGGGGCTGATCTTTCCAAATCGTCAGCGGCGATGCTTCCGTCCAGAGGATGTTCCCCATGCGCAACCAGAACGAAGCCGGCACGGTGCGGATGGCCAGGCCCGCGGCCATGTCCTCGTGGATGTTCGCGGTGATGTCGCTCTTGTCATGGCGGTTCTGTTCGCGGACGAAGCCGAAGGTATCCCTGGAGGCGGCGCTGTGATTCACAAAAATTCCCGGCAAGGTATTCTGGAATCCGATCTTGGACCAGAGTACGGCATTGCGGTTGGCGTGCACCACCATGGACAGGCGGAGCATGGACTCGTTGCCTTCATAATTGGCCTGGGTCCAGGTTTGATCCTTGTCCAGGTAGCTGGGATAGTTCGAGTAGTCATGCTCTTGGATTTTGAGGCGGCCTTCGCCGGAGAAGGAGACCGGGCTGGAACCGCCGAACAGAAGGGTGGAACGGACTTTGGACTCCAGCGCATCCATGGGCGGAAGCCCCATGCCGGACGTATCCGGGTCCGCAGCCACTTCGGCGGCCGCCTTGCATGGGAGCAAACCCAACAAGGAGGTGCAAAAGAGGGCCAGGTACCTGTTTGCATGGCAGATTCGTATCATTGCGATTCCCAAGGCTCGGACAAGTTGTTCAGCCCTCGTCCCAGGGCTCCCGTTCCGTTTCCTATTGGTGTCCGGATTGGGACGGCGGGTTTGTCCTCCCGCCTATTTTTTCTATCGACATTCTTTTTCCGCCGATGTTCCCTTATTCCTTGACTGCCCCTGCCGTGAGGCCGGAAACGATATGCTTTTGCATCAAGAAGAAAAGAATCATTACGGGTATGGTGGATACCGTAGCGGCCGCCATCATCAAATCATACCGGTTCTGGAAATTCCCGACAAACAGTCGTATCCCCACCGGGATAGTATAGGTTTTCTCGTCGGTCAGCACCCAGGCGAACATCAACTCGTCCCAGGCGGAAAGGAAAACGTAGACGCCGGTGGCGATGATGCCGGGGAGCGCGGAAGGGATGATGATGCGGAAGAAGGCCTGGATGGGCCCGCACCCGTCCACCAAGGCCGCTTCTTCCAGCTCCTTGGGCAAGGATGCGAAAAATCCGCGCAGGATCCAGATCGAAAAGGGCACGAAGTAGGCCGCGTAGGTCAGGATCAAACCGCTATAGGTGCCTTTGACGATGAGCCCGGTGGCGCGGCTGAAGCTGATGAACATCAGGTATAGAGGCAGCAATAGCATAATGCCCGGCACCATCTGCGTAGCCAGCACGGAATAGCCGAAGAGGTTTTTGCCGGGGAAGTTGTAGCGCGCCAACGCATAGCCGCCCATGGATGCCAGCACCATGGCCAAGACCATGACGCCGAAACAGACGATAAAGCTGTTCTTTAGGTACAGGCCGAAGTCGATGTTGCGCCATAGGTCTACGTAGTTGCGCCAATGGATATAGATGGAGGGCCGGGGCGCCAAAGCCTGCGCCACGGGTTTGCCGTAGGCATCGAGCATGGACAATGTTCCATTGGGTCCGCCCAGCAGTACGCCTCCGGTAGCCAGGGGCAGGATGGACGTGATGCGGAAGGAGGTGATATCGCCTGAGGTTCCCGCAACGGCCGGGAACCGGGGTTCAAATACCGAGACCGCAGCATTGGAATCCCCGATGGCCGTGTCCGCCAGGGAAGTGGCGCCCCGGGAATCCCCCAGCCAGATGCGTCCGCGATCGGCCGCGAAAGCGGTGATGATGCCGCTGCCGGGCTTCCGGTCCAGCCAGGCCAGGACGGAATCGCCACCCAGATCAAAAACGAAGGCGCGCGAATCCGCGCTCAACAGCAAGCGATGGGAATCGATGGCGCAGAGGCGTTCCGGCACGGAAGGCAATTTCCCGGCCCGGTACAATTTGTCCGGCCGATCGGAATCCAGGGCGCGGAGGAAAATACCTTGCTCCGTCGCCAGCACCAGGTTTCCCTGCTTTCCGGAATCCTGGGGAGGCCGCGTCATCGAACGCACCACGCCGCCCTCCTTGGTCGCAAATCCGGGCATGGGCAGGAAGCGTCCCGACGCGGGAATGAAGGCCGTAACACCGGGGTAACCCTTGATCTGGTACGATAGGAACAGGGTGTCCCCGTGCCGGGCCAGGGAGGAACCGGCCACTTCGTTCACCCACAACGTGCTCCAGGCGCTCCCATAGGCCGCGGCTATCTTTTCCACCCCGTAGGTATGGCGCACGCTCAGATCGGTCGCGTCGATTTCCTGCAAGCCGCGGTTGCTGGAGGCGGCCCACAAGGTACCTCCCTCCAAAAGGAATCCGGTGGCGAAGGTTCCCAATTCCGCATGGCGGATTTTCTTCAGCACCTGCCTGTCGAACAAGGTGATGCCGCCGTCCGCGGTGCCGGCCAAGTAGCCTTGCGGCATTTCCCTGAGGAACACGATCTCGTTCTGGCGGCGGCCCGGCATCACTTTGCCGGAAAGGATTTCCTGATTGTCCTTCAGCCCGCAATACACCATCCACACGATGGGGACCAGGTGGACGGCGACCAGGAACCAGGTCAATCCGGTAATGAGGCGGCTTAAGGGTTTGCGGCTTTTGGGTTGCATGTTTTAACCGGTCATTTCCCCGTGAGCTGGTCCCGGAAGATGCGGTACCAGATGAAAACCAGGGTCATCATGGCGAGCATCAGCAGGGAGGACATGGCCGCTCCGGTGCCGAAATCCCACATCTGGAACGAGTTGCGGAACAGATCCGTCATCAAAAGATCCCCGTGCTTGCCGGGATATCCGGCGCCGTTGCCGAACATCATGATCACGATGTTGAAGGAGTAGACGTTGAAGATGAGCCCGTGCAGGATGAGGATGGCCCAAACCGGTTTCAGCAAGGGCCAGGTGATGCGGCGGAACGCCTGCCATTTGTTGGCGCCGTCGATTTCCGCGGCTTCGTAGACGTCCTTGGGGATGCCTTGCAGGCCGGCCAACAGCATGAGCATGGAAAACGGCCATTGCCGCCAGATGGTGGGAATGATGATGGCCCAAAGGGTATTGGGGCCGATGAGCCAGGTGGGCTTCACGGCGAAGAGATGCAGCCAATCCACCAGCACGATATTGATGAGGCCCACTTCGCGCTGCCACAGGAACCCCCACAACAGGCCGACCACATAAGTGGGTACAATCCAGGGGAAAAGCATCAGGGTGCGGGCCGCGGCCCGGAAACGGAATTCCCGGTTGACCAGCAAGGCGGCCGCGGTGCCCACGGCCAAAGTGCCGATGGTAACGGCCACGGTGTAGCAGGCGGTGTTGCGGACCGCGTCCCACAGGCCGGAACGGATGGGGCTGTTGGGATTGAAGAGTATCTCCCGGTAATTGTCCAGTCCCGCCCAGGGCGCGGAGAGATAATCCAAAAGTTTGTCCTTGCGGCTGCGCAAGAAGCCCAGATACAAACCCTGGAGGATGGGCGCGGCCTGCAGCACCAACATCCCGATAATGGTGGGCAACAGGAAAAAATACGGGACGCGGTTCCGGGAAATGGAACGCAGCAGCTTTTTGAACATCAGGCCTATTCCGCCGCAGCCAGCGATTTCTGGAGCAATTCCCTTTGCTCGGGATGGCTCTTGAAATGGGTTTCGATCTGGCCGTCGATGTCCTTAACCGCCGCATCCACCTCCGCCTTCACCAGCGCTTCCGAATACGGGCCGTTCACTTCCGCTGCGATGTCGAAGAGGTTGCCCAGGCGCTTCATCAGGATGGCTGTTTCAATCTCGCCCCAGTAGGGCACGGCCGGATAGCATCGGCCGTATTGCACCATGTCCTTGAACACGCTGCGCTTGGCATCGGCCGTGAAGTAGGGGCTGGCGAAAGCGCTCTTGAGCGCGGGAAGGAATCCGGAGATGTCCGCGTAGGCCAATTGCGCCGAGCTGTCGGCGGCCATGTAACGCACCAGCATTTTCGCCAGGTCCGGGCGCTTGGAGGATTTGAATACCGCCAGATGCGATCCGCCCATGAACAGGGAGCGTTTGACGGGCCCGGCGGGGGGCATAAGAACGCCGTAATTGCCGGCCACGTGGCTGCCGGCGGAACCGCCCTGCTCCGGGGGCCGTTGCAGGTAGACATTTTTTATGGTCGATTCAAAAAAGGTGGCCAGGCGGCCCGCATCGAAGTCCGCCGAGACCTGGGCCGTGTTCTTCTCCATGTTGGTCTTGGGATTAAGGCCTTTGCGGACCATGTCCAGGTAGAAGAGGATGCCTTTCATGGCCTCCGGGCTGTTCAGCACGCATTTATCTCCCATCGGACTCAGGAAGTCGCCGCCCGCGCTCCAGATCCAGGGAGCGAAGTTGTGCACCACGTTCCAGTCGTTCTTGCCCGGAAAGCCTATGGGAGAGACCGATTCGCCGTTGTTCTTGATGCCGGCGGCTTTGATCTTTTCCAATGCTGCCAGGTAGCCGTCCCAAGTGGCCGTGGATTTGGGATCCACCTTGGCCTGGGCGAATACGTCCGTGCGATAGAACATGGGGCGCACGTCGATGAACCAGGGAACCGAGGTCACATGCTCGGAAGTCCGCGGCTTCGCGGCCGCCCAGGTGCTGGCCAGGAAGGATTGCTGCACGTGGATTTCCGCGTCCAAGTCGTCCAGCGGGAGCAAGGCCCCCAGGTCCGTCATGAAAGGACACCAGGTGGTGCCGAGCTGGACCACGTCCGGACCGTCGCCGGAGATGGCGGCGGTGGTGAGTTTGGTCCAGGCGCTGCCCCAGTCCAGCACGGAGACTTTCACGGTCACGTCCGGATGCGCTGCCTTGAATGGCTCCAGCAAAGACTCCATGTCCTTTTCCGGCTTCGGGGAGTTGGGCATCACCCAGACCAGCAATTCGCCGGGACCGTTGGGCACGCTGGCGGCGGCGGCCTCGCCCTTTTCGCCTTTTGCGCCGGCCGCGGATTTGTTGCATCCTGCCAACAGGCTTAACGCCGCCAATGCCAAGGCGGAGACAACGGTTTTTACGGCACCCGGATAATTCATACTGGCTCCCTGCGATTCGGATCGGAAATTTCAGGCATCGAAGAAATGCAAATGCGCGGCATCGGGAATCAAGGTGACCCGGTCGCCCCGACCCACCAGCATATCCGGATGGATGCGCGCCACGGCCCGATGCTGGCCGGCCCGGCAATACACAAGGGTCTCGGCCCCCAAAGGTTCTACCACTTCCACTTCGGCGGCTATTCCCGCCCGCGCTTCGCCTTTGCCGCCATCGTTGGCCATGCGCTCCAGGCGCAAATGCTCCGGGCGCACTCCCAGGATGGGTTTTGCGGCCGGATGCGTTTTGAAATCGGTGGCGTACACCCCCGTTGCCCCGGCGCCGGTGATCGCTAAGGACTCGCCGTTCCATTCGCAAGGCAGGAAATTCATGGGGGGCATGCCGATAAAGCCGGCCACGAATTTATTGGTGGGATGCTTATACAATTCCATCGGGGTCCCGTATTGCTGGATCACCCCGTCTTTCATGCACACGATGCGATGGCCCATGGTCATGGCTTCGGTCTGGTCGTGGGTCACGTAGATCATCGTGGTCTGCAGTTGCCCGGACAGACGGGAAATCTCAACGCGCATCTGCACGCGCATCTTGGCGTCCAGGTTGGAAAGCGGTTCATCGAACAGGAATACCTTGGGCTTGCGGACTATGGCGCGGCCCAGGGCCACGCGCTGGCGCTGGCCTCCGGACAGGGCTTTAGGCTTGCGGGATAGATAAGCCGTGATGCCCAGCATCTCCGCGGCTTCGCCCACGCGGCGCCTGATCTCATCCTTGGGCAGCTTCCGCAGCTTTAGGCCGAAGGCCAGGTTCTCTTCCACGGTCATGTGGGGGTACAGTGCATAGTTCTGGAACACCATGGCGATGTCCCTGTCCTTGGGCGCCACGTCATTACAGCGCTTGCCGTCGATGAACAGGTCCCCGGAAGTGATTTCCTCCAGGCCCGCGATCATACGCAAAAGAGTGGACTTGCCGCAGCCGGA
Organism: Fibrobacteria bacterium; assembly: GCA_025360005.1. Lineage (GTDB taxonomy): Bacteria > Fibrobacterota > Fibrobacteria > UBA11236 > UBA11236 > Chersky-265. Next base: position 39,716 of record JANYDA010000001.1, on the reverse strand, counting down.
TGGTCCCACCAGGACCAGGAATTCCTTGTCCTGGACCTCAAAGGAAAGGTCCTGGACCGCTACGACACCTCCGTCGTAGACCTTATGGATATGCTTCAGAACGACTTCTGCCACGGAACGCATCCTTCCCACCGCATAGGGGCGCACTGGGGTTAGTGGGAAAAAGGGAAAACCGGTTCGCGTAATGTGAGATTTCGGCCCGCGCGACAATCGGGCCCCCGCCGGAACCGAAGGCGTTCCTTTCGCCACTAAATAACGGTAAATAACCGCATAACCCCGCATTTTCCGGACTCAATACAGGCGCCGGCAGGAAGGACTCATGTCGATTAGACCCAGGGTGGATAAGGATTGGTTTCCGGAAGGGTTTTTATGGGGTTGCGCCACGGCCTCTTTCCAAGTGGAAGGCGCGGCCTGGACCGACGGACGCGGGGAAAGCATTTGGGACAAGTTCTGCCGCACTCCCGGCAAGGTCGCTTTGGGCCATAACGGGGATGTCGCTTGCGATCATTATCATCTATGGAAAAAGGACATCCGCCTGATGAAGGAGTTGGGGATACAGGCCTACCGGTTCAGCACCGCCTGGCCGCGCGTGATTCCCGGGGGCCGAGGTCCCGTCAACAAGGCCGGGCTGGATTTCTATGATCGTTTGGTGGACGGTCTCCTGGAAGCGGGTATCGTCCCCTTCACCACCTTGTTCCATTGGGATCTGCCGCAATCGCTCCAGGACCAGGGCGGTTGGGTCAACCGCGATATCGTGGAAGCTTTCGGGCCCTATGCGGAAGCGGTGGTCAAACGCTTGGGCGATCGCGTCAAGAACTGGATGACGCATAATGAAATCCCTTGCTTCATCGGGATGGGCTACGGGGATGGCCGCCATGCGCCCGGACTCATCGTGCCGCGGAAGGATCTGAACGCGGCCTATCACAACGCCTTTCTCACCCACGGCATGGCCGTCCGCATCGTCCGCCAATTCGCGCGCAAAGACGCGGAAGTGGGCCTGGTCAACAACCCCATCATCCCCGTTCCCCTGGTGGAAACGCCCGCGCATGAGGAAGCGGCCCAGAAGGCCTTTGTCCGCATTGGTTCCTACCTTAACGATCCCATCTTCAAAGGGGCCTACGCGCCCTGGTGGCTGGAGGAGCAAGGCGCCGACGCCCCGGTGATTAAGGATGGGGACATGAAGCTCATTTCCTCGCCCACGGATTTCATCGGTATCAACGTATACTCTGGTTTTTTCGTGGAGCCCGCAGATGATGCCGCCGGCTACCGCATGCTGCCTTTCCCCAACGGTTATCCGCACCTGGCGTTGGATTGGCTCAAGCCGGTGCCGCAGGCCCTGTACTGGTGCACCCGCTATTATCGGGAAGCCTACGGCGTGAACAAATCCTACATCTCGGAAACGGGCTGCGCCTGTGAGGATATCCGCGACGAAAAAGGCCGCATCATCGATCTGGACAGAGTGCAATGGATGCGCAACCATGTCCGCGAGGCGCACCGCGCCGTGCGCGAAGGTTTAGGGTTGGCCGGTTTCTTCCAGTGGAGCCTGATGGACAACTTCGAATGGGCGGAGGGCTACCTCAAGCGCTTCGGCATCGTCTACGTGGACTATGAAACCCAGGAGCGCATTCCCAAGGAAAGCGCGTTCCTCTACCGGGAAATAATCAGGTCGGGAGTGGTGTGAGGGAAATGTAAAAGGCAAAAGCCTTTTGCATTTGACCTCCCCGGCTTCAAGGCACCTGCACCTGGCACGATACCTGGTACAGGGAAGAAGCCAATTCGTGGTAGCGGAAGGCGTAGTGGACGGATGCCCAGCGCCATGCCAGCGAAGCCCCTGCGCTGATGAAATCCCTGTCCATACCGGCGCGAAGGAAAAGCGTTTCCTTGAGATCCCATTCCAATCCCACCGCGGGGTAGTTGCCGCCTTCCGATTTCTGCGAGAACCCGGCCGATACCGTACTGGCCAGATCCGGGAATCCCTCCTCCCAGTTGGCGGACATGCGCCAGCGGTAATCCATCTTCTCGTAAACCTGCGCGCCGCCGAACTCGCTTTGCTGACGGGTCGGGAGTATTTCAAATCCCGAGAACTGGATCTTGATGTTCCTGTCGGATAGGCCAGTGCTAGGATTGAAGCCCCAGAAGAACTTCATGCAGGCGCCGGCATCCAGGTTCATATTCTGGGCGATATAGTCGCCGCCCTCCAATTCCTCGTAGAAGTACTTGGCCGTGAGTCCGGCGCTCAATTGGATGGGGATGGGACGGCTGAACGCGTCCAGGCGTGGGAACTCGGTGTCGTATTTGCGCATGAAGTTCATGCTTACCAGATAGACCATATCCCGCATCTCTTGGCAGCCATCGCAGGCCACTGGACGGAAGCCGGGATCGTTCAGGCGATCCTCCTTGGAACCACGCAGCAGCGGTAGTACCGGGATATCGGGGGTACTGACCAGTTGCCCGTAAACGGAAAGATGGGTTTTGGCATCCAGGGAATATCCCAGCGCGCCGTCCCAGCTTTGGCTCAAATCCCCGAAGATGGGAAGATCCGCCAGCTCCAACCGCAAGGTATTGGCGTCTCCGAAATCGGCGGGGAAATCCAAGAACTGCGTGGCCGTGTATAATCGGGAAGGGATAGCGCCGGAGGTGCCGTTGTCCGCTACGCTGGAACCCAGCAAGAACGGTTCGCCGGAAAACTCCTCGCCGCGCGGCCGTGCTGCGGCCAAGAGCAGGATCAAGATCAGCAATGGCACCAGCAGCGCTCCAGGGAAGACCGCATGGGAATGGGTGTCCGCATCCGCTGCGTCCACCGCATAGTCATGCGACGGGATTTTGCTCTGCTGAGATTTTAATCTACCAGGATGCCCGAAGGCAAAATGTATTTCTCGGGGTTTTGCGGGGTACCGTCGCGATGCACTTCATAATGCAAATGGATGCCCGTGGCACGTCCGGAATCGCCCATGTATCCTATCAGGCCGTAGCGTTTCACCAACTGGCCCTTTTCCACCATGATCTTGGTCATGTGCCCGAACTTGGTCAGGTAGCCGTTGCCGTGGTCCAGCACCACCAGGTTTCCGAAAGTCCCGCTTTGGTTGCAAGTGACCACGATGCCGTCCGCGGTGGCGAAAATAGGGGTCCATCGGCTGTTGGCGATGTCCAGGCCTTCGTGCATGGCATTTTCGCCCGTTACGGGATGCAGGCGATAGCCGAAGCCGCTGGTGATCTGGCCTTTGGCCGGGAGTACAAAGGGGGTATGTTCCCATAGGTTGTGCCGGAAGCGGACGAACTCATCGATTTGCTTGAAGCTGGAACTGGTGTAGGAGATCTTGCTCTGTATCTGCCGGTTCTTCAGGCTTGAACTCAGGATCTGTTCCGACACTGCCGAGGCGAAGGGTTGTCCGGACAGATCCGGCCTCCGTCCACCCATTCCAAAGGCGAGGAAGGATTTGTCGTGGCCGTTCATGCCATATAGGGCGCGGATTTTTTCTTCCAATCGGCTCAGGCTGTCGAGGCTGGATTCCACCGAGCCTTGCACCTGTAGAACCGAATTCAACTCGGACTTCAGGGATGCATTTTCCTCGTACCGGTATTGCAGGGAAACTTCCCGATACATCCAGGCGCCTGATTCGCCCACCAAACCGAGAATTCCAAGGGAAACCAAGCCGGCGCCAAACAACACCCAGTTCTTGAGCCGGCTATTGAGTGGGAAAAATTGCGATCCGCGTCGGGCGTCCCATTCAACCGAGACAAGGTAGTCCTTGCCCGCGACAATGTTGAAGAGTTTGGCGAAAACGGTTTCGCTGAAGCCAGGTTTTTTTATGTGTCGGTCCATTATGAAAGGCCTCAAAAGTTTAATGCCGGGCTCGCATCTAGTCAAGGAAAAATCTTCCTTGTAAGTGTCCTGAAGGCCGGGTTTTAGGAAAATGACGATTACTTTGGGAAAGCTTGCTCGGCCGGCTGGTAAATTGGTACCATGGCCCAGTTATGAGAATGCGGAATATCCTGGTGCTGGGCTGGTGGCTTGGCCTGTTCATCTGCCTGCAGATCTCCGCCTTGATCCTGGATCGTTCCCATCATTTGGAGTGGGGCAGGATAGGCGTGCATTCGATCAAAGCCTGCTATTTGGGGTTCGCCTCAGTACTTTTCATCCGCTATCTGTCCTTCCGCTCCCAGCGCAGTTTCGAGAGCTTGGTGGAGTCCTATAACCGGGTGGCCAAGAAGGTTTTCCAGACCGAGAAAGTCCGTAAGGATTCCTGGGTTAACCCCTTCCTCAACCTTATCTTAGTGGTTCTCGCTTCCATCGATTTCACCTTGGTTTTCCAGTGGAATGAAACGGTTTTCAAAACCACGGTATGGCTTGACTTCATCATCTGGATCCTGATAATCCGTTGGCTGGGCAGGACATTCTGGCTTAAAACCAAAGGCACAAGGGAAAGGCTGAAGGAGGTCCTTGATGATGCCCGCAGCCGGATGCGGGATCAAACCGTGGAGCCGGATGTGATGGAGGCGCGCATTTCCAAAGTCCCCTTCACCGGTTTATCGACCTTTGCCATACTCGTCGCCTTCGGGATCAGTTTCGGCCGATGGTACCAGGTCCGCACGGTTTTCCGCATCGACGACCTAAAGGCCTGTATGGAACAATGCCTGCGGAAAGCCTCTATCCGCTTCTACCAACAAGGAGAATTGCAAATCGATGTGGCCGGGGAGCCATGTGTCCTGGAGCGTCAGGGAAAGGTGACATTGTCATTGGATTTCCATCGCAGTGAGCTACGGCTCTTCGCCAAGGAAAATGACAGCATCGATTATTTCGGGAATGAAAACCGCGGGGACGAAGGCTTAATCCTGGATGCCGAGGGGCGTTTTCATCCCGCCTGGTCATCTTCTTTACAAGAGGATGTTAAATAAGGGATTGCACGGTCCATGCTGAACCGATTCAAGAGCTGGCGCGGCGCTTAGAGCGCCTTGGTCCCCTTAGCTTCCTTCATGGTAGAAAGCACTTGGTAGGGGATCCGCAGGCTACCCGGGGAGTTGCGTCCATCATAGCGCTTTACATGGAAATCCGCACCGCCGGTGCAAAGGAGATTATGCTTTTGGGCGAAGGTCTTATACCTCTGCAGCGTCGCATTCGTCTGGCCATGGCAATAGGTTTCGATTCCCATCAACCCCCATTCCACCAGCAAGTCCAGCAAGTCATCCCGGTTGGTCTTGGAGGGGTGGGCCATCACGGGGATGCCGCCGGCTTCCCGGATCAGGCCGATGGCTTCGGCCGGGGATAGCTTGACGGTATCCAAATCCATCATCAGTTCGGATTCGTTGCCTAGGTATTTGGTGAAGGCGTCCTGGAAGGTGGCGACGAATTCCTCTTCCATCAATTGGGCTGCGATATGCGCCCGGCCGACGCTACCTCCATGGGCCCTGGCCACCACTTTATCGTAATTCAACCTCACGCCTTTTTCTTCCAGCCTATCCACGATTTTCCTTGCGCGATCCACGCGGCGGGCCCGTAATTCCACCAGGGTCTTGTTCAGCTTGAGGTGGGTGGGATCGAAGAGGTAACCCAGGATGTGGATGTCGCTGCCGTCCACGGAAGAGCTGATTTCAACGCCGGGGATGTATTCTATCCCGCTGGCCCACGCGTACTCCTTGCCTTCTTCGTAGGAGTCGATATTGTCATGGTCGGTAATGGAGATGGCGGAGAGCCCCTGCGACCGGCAAAGATCGATTAGATCCTTGACCTGCAGAGCGCCGTCCGAGAAAGTGGAGTGCATATGCAAATCCACGAACTCTTTGACGGAGGCATCCTTTACTTCGCTCGCGAATTTGCTGGATTTCATTCCGATTTGCCTGAATCCGCCCGAAAAGTGACCTCCGGACTTTATCCATTATAATACAATAGGCCCCGCAATACTACGCATCCTTTGCGTCCCAGGCGGTCCCGGCGGGGTTGGATTTACCCTTCAGGGGCAGTAAATTATAGGCCGATTTCCACCTTTTTTAAGATTGAAGACTCCAATGATACACCCCATAGTGATGGCCGGCGGCCGAGGCGAACGCTTTTGGCCTTACAGTAATGCCGAGCACCCCAAGCAATTGCTTCCCCTGGTCACCCAAAAAACCATGTTGGAAGACACCCTGGAAAACCTCCGGAAATTCAAGAAAGGGGTAAAGGTCCGGCTCGTCATCGGCAAGAACCTGGAGCAACCCGTTAAGAAGCTTATGGGGAAGCGGCCCGGGGTGGAAGTGGTGGCGGAACCCATGGGCCGCAATACCGCGGCCGCGGTGGCGTTGGCCTGCCGGCTTATCCAGCGCGAAGATCCCAAAGGGGTGATGCTGGTGCTGACGGCCGATCATGCCATCGCGCCGCCGGAGAAGTTCGCCCAAGCCATGCGGGCCGCTTCCGCAGTGGCCGAGGAGGGTAACTCCCTGGTTACTTTCGGCATCCGACCGGATCGTCCGGAAGTGGGCTTCGGTTATATTGAGACGGACGGAGGTGGCCGCAAAGTGGATGGGCTGGACAGCTTCGCGGTGAAGCGTTTCGTGGAAAAACCGGATCGCGCCACCGCCCAAGCCTATGTGGATTCGGGCCGGTTCTTTTGGAACAGCGGCATGTTCGCCTGGAGGGTGGATTACCTGTGGGAACAATTCCGCAAGCATCAACCGGTAATCGCGCGCGTGTTCGAGGCGGCCGGCGATCTGAATCCCAAGAGCCCCGCTTTCGCCGGGAAACTGCGGAAGATCTATAAGACCGTTCCGGAAATATCCATCGATAACGGCATCATGGAAAAGGCCGATCGCATCCGCGTGGTGATCCCGCAATTCAGCTGGGACGATATCGGTTCCTGGTCCGCGCTCGATCGCCTGCATAAGCCGGATGGGGACGGCAACCGCCTTGTGGGCCAGTGCCTTTCCCTGGAGTCGGGCAACAATACCTTATTCTGCGAGAACGGCTTGGTGGCCGCCTTCGGCGTTTCCGATCTTCTGATCGTGCAAACCGGAGGGGTCACCCTGGTACTGCCCAAAGATAAGGCGTCCCGCTTGAAGGAAATCGTCAAGCTGGTGCAGAAGAACGGGAAGTTGAAAAAGTTCGTCTGAAATCAGGGCGATCAATCCGGCCGAAGGTCGTAGCTGACCTTGAACCTGGGATTCAGGAAGCCGGTGTCCCAGGGCTCGTCCTCCGCGGTAAAGTGACCGTTCACGTCCGTGTCCGCAATCCCGGCCAGGTGCAGCAAAGGGCCATTGGTGCCGATGCTGCGGGCGCTTTGGGCGAACAACCCGAGCAGCAATCCGGTGGACTCGACTTCCAGGGCAGGCAGGCTCAGGATCAAATCTTGGGGCGGCGGCGGGGCGTTCCAGAGCGGACCGGTTGCGGTTATGACCACCAGCGCTTGCGTCGCGCCCTGGTTTGCGCGCTCCCGCACCGTGGCTTGGAAAAGTTCCCGCTCCCGTTGCGGGGAAACCCCCTGCCATAGGAACAGTCGGCTGCTTTCGGGACGCAATCCCTTGGCTGCCAGGCAGGCAAAGGCTTCTTTCAGGTTCTCGGGACTGGCTCCCAGCCGGCTCCATTTGGGAACGACGGGGCGTTCGGAAAAATCCCAGAGCCGCAAGGCCAGCAGATGGCGGCGCAGATGGTTGACCGGATCTTGCGGCTGCAGGAAGATATTGGCGAAAGGCTTCCGAATCCCCCCGGAAATCTGGACGCGCATGGCGGCGCCGCTGGAGCGCACCAGGAAATGCATCAAGGGATGGGTTTCCCGGCGCAGGTTGATGGACATGCCGGGCCGGAAAGCGGCAACGGTCCGGAGCATTTCCTGGAAATGCGGTTCTCCCCAATGGAAGTCCTCATCGCGAATGGCCGCCACCCGATGGGTGCCGAAAAGGGCCCCCAGGAAACCGGCTAATGGCTGCGGGGCCAGCAACAGGAACTCGGAACCGGGAAGGTCGTTGATCAGGCTTTGCACCACGGGGAAAGCGAGGAGAACCTGTTGAAAATCCTCCGGCAGCAGGATAAGCAGCCTGATCTTGTCGGAAAGGACCTTGCCCAATTGGAAGGGCGCGTCCGGCAGGTTCCCGCCGGATTTCCAGGTCAGGAACTTCCAAAGCTGGTTTGGAGCAAGGTAATTCAGGGTTTTATATGGCCACCGTTTCCCGATTTCGGGTTCGCGGCCTAGTTTTCGGCGGGCCATATGTCTTATACTAGCTAAAGATAATTCTTGAGGGATTGAATATTATCCACGCCATCCTCAATATGGAAATCGGCACACGCCTATGATGGTATTCCTGACCGTTCTGCAAATCATTCCTGCCCTTCTTTTGAGCCTGGTGGGGGCTCCTATGTTGCCCGTTCCCGCCGTTCCCCATTATGAGGCGGCTTTGACGGGGACACTGGTGGCGGAAGCGATATTTTTCCTTTTCCTGACCCGCTCCACGGATTCCCAATATCGCATCGCCACCTTCAGCCAGGCGGTCTGGCTGTTCGCCTTCGCATGGGTCGCCATGCATTTGCTGGGCGGCGTGCAATACAAGTTGAACCTGACCATCGCCTTGGCGACGGCGGCTTTGATCGGCACCCAGTCCCATCCGGTGCATTCGGTCTATATCATCCTGCTCACCATCGCCGGTGCGGTATCCATCGTGACCAACCATTTGTATGGATTCTTGCCGGGGACTCCGCCCTCCACGGTGCAGAATATACCCGAATATGTCTTCTCCATCTTCTTCCCCGTAGTCAGCGTCACCCTGTTCCAGGTGGTCCTGCTCGGTTTCAAACGCGGCAAGATGGTATTGCCCAAGCCGGTACCTCCTCCGGAGGCGCCGGTATCCCCGCTGCAAGCGGCCGCCGATCGGCCCACTCCCCAGGGTTCGGTCATCATGTCCGGGGAGGACAAGCTGGTGGAAACGTCCCAGGCCACCCAGTTCTTCAATCGAGTCTATCTGGAGAACCAGGGGGATCAAGCCCTCAAGGACATGAAGGACATCCTGAACACCGTGGTGTATTTCATGAGCCGCAATTTCAAGGCCTACACATCGCTGGGATTCCTGGTGTCGGAGCTTGGGGATAAGCTCACCCTCAACGCCGTGGTGACCAAGAGCCGCAACCTCAATTACGATTGCGTGATCGAATTCGGCAAAGGCACCATCGGATCCGCGGTGAACAAGCCCGCCGGCTTCATCACGGGCAACCTGCGTTCCTATACGGGCGAACTGGAATACTATACCGAGCAGGAAAACATCAACTCGATGATGATCATGCGCGTGATGGACAACCAAAGCAAGCGAATCCAGGGATTGTTGCTGGTGGACTCGGAGAACATGCGCGCCTTCACGGACGAGCATAAAGAGCTGATGTACCGATTCACGCAAATCGCCTCGGCCATGATCACGAGCGCGAAGTTGACCTACCAGATGAACAAGGTGGCTATCCAGGCCGATCTGCAGTACGAGATCGCGAAAAAGCTTTCCGAATCCCTCAAGGTGGAGGAAGTCATCGACGTTCTCACGCAATCTTTGATGCGAACCTTCGAGCATGATCGGCTGATTATCGTGGCCTATAATTCCGCCACCGCCAAGGGCGCCGTATGGCGCATCATCGGCGATCCCGGAGCCCTCACGGAGGGCATGGAGTTCGACATCCATGACAACCGGAGCCTGTACGGAAGCGTATTCCGCAACCGGAAATCGGTTGTGAGCCAGGGGTTCCGCTTGGAAACGCGTTTCGTGCGTTTCGACCGGGACGAACCCGAGGAAGCCAAGCCGCAGGACATCCTGATAGCGCCTATCCACGACGATCGCCAATCCGTATGGGCCGTGGTGGGACTGGAGTCCAACCGGGCCGGGGTATATTCCCAGACCGAATTGCAATTGCTCAAGACCATCATGGCCAACGTGACCACGGCGCTGACCAAGGCACGCATGTATACGGAGATGGAAAAGCTGGCCACCATCGACGGCCTGACCCAGATCGCCAACCACCGCAAGTTCCAGGACATCATGACCATGGAATTGGAGCGGTCTCAACGTTACAATACGCCGCTGACCCTGTTGCTGATGGACATCGATCATTTCAAGAAGTTCAACGACACCTATGGGCATCCTGTGGGGGACCTGGTGTTGCAGATGGTGGCCAAGGCCCTGCAAGGCTCCATCCGCAATACGGACTATTGCGCCCGTTACGGCGGCGAAGAGTTCGTGGTAGTTCTCATCCAGGCGGACGAAGCGCAGTCCCGTATCTTGGCGGAGCGCATCCGCAAGGCCGTGGAATCCCTGCAAATCGAGAATGACGGCAGGGTATTGCGGGTCACCGTGAGCATCGGCAGCGCCACCTACCAGGTCGATGCGGCCAACAAGCAGGAACTCATAGACAACGCGGACAAGGCCATGTACTCCTCCAAGCAGAACGGCCGCAACCAAGTATCGTATTTCTCCCAGGTAAAGCTGATACAGGCTTCGGCTGTGCCGTCGCATTAGACCTGGGGGCCGGCTGTTGCGGTCTAAAAGAGATCGGGGATGTTTTCGGGAAATCGACTTGAGATGCTTGGAGTGTGCGTTTTGTAGGGCGACCGGCGCGTATCCGCGCAACTTTTAAACGCCATCGGCTTGGCGCCTCGGCGTCGGACGACGGGCGTTAGGACAAGAAAAAAAGCGGTGGCGAAAACGGGAGATTGCTGGGAGCCTACGCATCTGCGTAGTGTCCCGGTTTTTGCGCCCGCCGCCCTTCGCCCGACGAAACGCCCGCCACAATCCTCCCCTCCAATTCCAAACATCTCCGGCAGCTCCGCCTTCTCTTCCCTCTTGGTCCCTCATCCTTGCGCCCGCCTTCATCCCTTGGTACCTTTTCCGGTATGGCCAAGATCCTCGTTGCGGGTTTGAACCCCGCATGGCAAACGGTGTTGGGCTTTTCCGATTTCCTTCCGGGCGAAGTCAACCGCGCGCAATCGCGGACCACGCTGGCCTCCGGCAAGGGATTCAATGCCGGTAAGGTGCTGAAACGCTTGGGCCACGATGTCTCCCTCCTGCAGGTCCTGGGAGGCGATAACGGCCGCAAGTGCCTGGCGGGCTGCGAAGCCTTGGGGCTGCGCAGCCTGCATGCCTGGGTGGAAACGGAAACGCGCCAATGCATCACCCTGTTGCACCGGGAAGCGCGGGAAGGCGCCCGGCTCCCCCGATTGGATCCCGACGGCGCGGGAGCGGCCACGGAAATCATCGAACCTTTCCACATAGCGGATCCCGGCGTAACTCGCCGGCTACTGGAGACGCTGCCGTCGCAAGCGGACGCCTTCGATGCCCTGGTGCTTTGCGGCACCGTGCCTTCTGGAGCCGGGGAGGGCCTGTATGATACCCTGCTGGCGCGCTATCGTCCCTCCGTTTCCGTAGTGGACGCCTGGCAGGGAATGCGGCCCGATTCCCTGGCCAAGGCCACCTGCCTGAAAGTGAACCGAACCGAATATGCGGCCCTGAAGCGAAGCCTGGGCGACACCGCGAGCGCGCAAGCCCGATTCCTGCTGACTTCCGGAGGCGGGGAAGCATGCGTGTTACTGGGGGGGGAGCGCCTGGCGAGGATATCGCCGCCGGTGCTGCCCCTGGTCGTGAATCCCATCGGGGCGGGGGATACCGTCACGGCCGCGGTGACCCATTTCCTGCTCGCGGGATTGGACATGGCGGAGGCGTTCCGGCGCGCCCTGGCATTCGGTTCGGCCAGTTGCCTGGAACGGCTTCCCGCGGAATACCGTGATGAAGAGGTGGAGCGCTTGCTTCCCCTGGCCCGGACGCTGGCATGATGCTGGTTTGCGCGGCCACGCAGATGGAAATGCGAGCCTGTTTGGCATCGATCGGATTGAGCTTCCAGGAGTTGCCGCAAGCGGGCGCAAGGCCTTGGGTCCGCCGCCTCGGCAAAGTAACCTATGCGGTGACGGGGGTGGGCACTCCCATCACAATGTCGCGGCTGACCTCCCTGCTGACCGAAAGCAAACCCGGCCTCATCCTGAACCTGGGGATCGCGGGAGCCTACCCCGGTTCCGGTCTGGCGCTGGGCGAGGTTGTCGCGGGCGAATCGGAGGTGTTCGGCGATCTTGGAATGCAAACCCCGGACGCGGAAAGGTTCCTTCCATTGGCGGGCTTTCCATGGTCGGATGAGGAATACCGCCTGCCGTTGCCCTTGACGCTGGATCCTTTGCGGGAAAGTCCGGGAAACGGGGATAAGCCCGATCTGCGGGCCGCGCGCGGCTGCACGGTGAATGCTTGCACCGGACTGGAGGAAACCGGCAAGTTACGTCGGGAAATTTTCGGCGCCGATTTCGAAACCATGGAGGGCGCGGCGGTTGCCTGGGCCGGGCGGGAGGCCGGGATCCCGGTCTGCGAAGTGCGCGCCATCAGCAATCACGCCTCCACGCGGGATTTCCGGTCTGCCAACGTGGAAACGGCCCTGGCCAATCTGCGGGTTTACATGGGCCGCTGGCTGGGGAGGAACGCATGAAAATAAGGGCCGCCATCTCGCCTTGCCCCAATGACGTATTTATTTTCGCCGGCCTCATAGAGGGCCAAGTCCCCGCGCCCGGCTTGGAGTTCCAATTCGACTACCATGACCTGGAAACCTTGAACCGGGACGCGCAAAAGGGCCTATGGGATATGGCCAAGATCAGCTATGCCAACCACGTATTTTGCGCCTCCGAATACCGGCTGCTCCGGTGCGGTGGGGCCTTGGGAAGGGGCTGCGGACCCTTGCTGCTCTCCAACCGGCCGGGCGCAGCCGCCGGCGCTTGGGATCCCGCGGCTCCGGTTTTGGTTCCCGGAGAACATACCACAGCCAACTTCCTGCTGGAGTTCTTCGCCGCTTCCGGCAGTGCCGGGTCCGCGCCCGCGCGGTTGCGCAAGCGGTTCCTTCCTTTCGATGAGCTATACCGGCGCCTGCAGGCATCGGAACCCTGCCAGGGGGTGGTGATCCATGAAATGCGTTTCACCTATGCGGCCGATGGGCTGCATCTGGTGCGGGACTTGGGGGGATACTGGGAGCAAGCCACCGGGTATCCCATTCCCCTGGGAGCGGTCGCGTTGCGCAAAAGCCTGGAACCGCAACGGCCCGGTTTGGCGGAAGCCGTAGAGGCGGCGATCCGGGCCAGCCTGGCTTGGTCGTACGCGCATCCGCAAGCCGCCATGCGCCTGTGTCGATCGCATTCGCAATCCATGGCTGAACCCGTTCTGCGAGCGCATATCGATTTGTACGTGAACGCATTTACCCGCGATATCGGCTTGGAAGGCGAAGCCGCGGCGGCATTCTTCCTGGAACGGCAACGTGCGTTTGGACTGGACAAGGTGCGGGGCCAGGTTTAAGCTGGGGTTTATTCGGATTCGGATTCGGAGCGGATCATCCCCAGGCGAAAGCCGCCTCCGGTATTTCCAAGCGGAATAGATTCCGAAGTGGAATTGATTCCCGAAGCGGGAATTAAAGGGAAACTTCCAGGGAAGTTTTTTCCCAACCAACCCAAGTCCGGGCATAAATTGCCAGCCCGCGCGGATGCAGCGCTAAACCACCCCGTTAATCCGCCTCCAGCATCCCTCCCGCATTTGGTCTGGTTCTTGCTTTCCTTCCGTAGGACGGAGGCGGAATCCATGGTTAACGGACTATACACGGCATCGCGAGGCATGACCAACATCCTGGCCAAACAGGATATCCATGCGCAGAACCTGGCCAATACCAGCACGAACGGATTCAAGATGGCCCGCCTGGTGAATAAGACGGAAGTGAGCATCGGGCGCAATGACGACGGTGAATTGCGGCAGAAGGAGATGCAGAATCTGAGCGAAGTCTACACCAGCTTCACCCAGGGGCCCATGGTCCGCACCGGCAACAATTATGATTTGGCTCTTTCTTCAACCGGATTCTTTTCCGTGGAAGCGGCCGACGGCGGCACCCGCTATACCCGCAACGGCGGCATGAGCCTCAACTCTTATGGGGAACTGGTCACCCTTTCCGGCAAGCGCGTGCTCGATGAAAGCGGCCAGCCCATTGTCCTTAAAGGCGACTCGGTCCAATTCCTCCAGGACGGCGGGATTTATATGGACGGCCGCAAGACGGCTACCATGGGGATAGTGGATTTTCCCGATACCAAGAAGCTCCAATACGGGCAGGACGGCTTGTTCGGAAATTCCGATCCCAAGGAAAACCCGCCCATGGCTCCTAAAACCGTGGGGCTGATGCAGGGATTCCTGGAAGGATCCAACGCCGATCCCGTTTCCACCATGGTGAACATGATAACGGATTACCGCAACTATGAAGCGGATCAAAAAGCATTGAAGGCGGTCGATGACACCTTGCACCAGGCCGTGACCGAAGTGGGCCGGGTCTAGGACGGCAATCGGGCCCGCGAGGGACCTAAGGGGTAGGATATGATACGCAGCTTATATACATCGGCGACGGGGATGAAAGCCAACCAGCTTTACATCGACAACATCTCCAACAATCTCGCCAACGTGAACACCACCGGCTATAAGAAATCCAAATTGGAATTCCAGGAGCTGCTCTACCAGACCATCGTCGACCCCGGGTCGGGAGCGGCCGACGGGGCCAAGTCCCCGGCCGGTTTGCAATTGGGCCTGGGCGTGCGCAGCGTGGCCAATCAGAAGATTTTCGGGCAGGGTAACCTGCAAGAGACCAAGAATCCTTTCGACATGGCCATCACCGGCAGCGGCTTTTTGCAAGTGCAGATGCCCAGCGGGGAAGTGGCCTATACCCGCGACGGTTCCTTCAAGGTCTCCAACGACGGCACCTTGGTGACTTCGCAGGGCTTTCCGCTGGAACCGCAGATCACCGTCCCGGACGGCGCGCACGATATCCAGATCGACGCCGGCGGCAAGGTCTCCGTGCAAATGACGGATACCGGCACCACCGAGGAGATAGGCCAGATCGAATTGGTGAAGTTCCTGAACGAAGGCGGTCTCAAATCCATGGGCAACAACCTTTACCAGGTTTCCCCCGCCAGCGGCGAACCGGAGGCGGGTACGCCCGGCACCAACGGTTTGGGCACCTTGGCGCAAGGATTCCTGGAGGCTTCCAACGTGGAATTGGTGGAAGAGATGGTGAACATGATAGTGGCCCAGCGAGCGTATGAAATTTCCGCCAAGGCCATCCAGACTTCGGACAGTATGCTGCAACTCGCCAACCAATTGAAGGGATGATGGGTACGCGCGCCGTATGGTTCCTGGTTGCGCTCGGATTGCGAGCCGGCCTGGACGTTTCCATCGCATCCCCCGGCCAGATCCCGGATGCCGCCGCGCTCTCCCAGGTGTCCATCCGTTTTCGCGATCAGTCCACCGTGGATGGCGAGCGAATCCGCTTGGGCGATATCGCCCGCATCGTTGCCGGCGGAGGACATGCCGTGGCGGAATTGGAAACCCTGGAAGTGGCCAAGAGCGCCGGTTTCGGCCTTACCCGCAGCCTGGATACGGACGTCCTCTTCGCGCGCTTTCTTCAGCCGCTCAGCGACCGCTTCGCTTTCGATTTCGATCATAAGACCATCCGTATTTCCACCCGCGCCGACAAGTTGCCTTCCGATTCCCTGGCCAAGCTGATCGAGGCGTTCGTGGCCGACCTGCCCAAACGCTCCGGCGAGATCCGCCATTGGGAATTGGCGCGTGCGCCCGCGGAAATCCTCGTCCCCATCGCCCCGCACGGCCTGGAGCTCGCCTTTGCCGGTTCCAAGCGCAAGGGCAAGGTGGATATGAACCTGGCCGTCCGCAACGAAACGCGTGTGTTACGTAACATACCGATTACCATTAACCTGCGCGTGGAAGAACCGGTGCTGGTGGCGACCAGGCAAATCGGCAGGGACATGCCGCTGGATGCCGGCAACGTGGCGGTGGAAATGCGCGAGACCACCCAGATGAACGAAATCGCGGTAGGCAATCCCAAGAAACTGATCGGGTTCCTGGCCAAGGTCACCATCAACCCCGGACGCATCATCACGCCGCGCGTGGTGGCCATGCCGCCCGCCGTAAAGCGGGGGCAGGAAGCGAAAATAGTGTACCGCACCGGCGGCGTCAGCATCACCGCGGATGCGGTATGCAGGCAGGACGGATTGCCGGGACAGATCATTATGGCCAAGAGCCTGGCCAGCCAGCGGCTGGTGCGGGTGCGCGTGACCGAGGATGGCTGGCTGGAGCCGGTCCCTGGCGGTTGAAGCAACCGCTCCGGCCAATAGCCGGGCGATCAAAGGCCGCTTGCGGCCGGATGGAATTCAAGGAGCGGGTATGAAACTGAGAACGATGTTCACCATGGCGATGTTGGGAGCCTGTGCGGGTTCGGCGCTGGCCCAGGCCATGCCCCATAACTATTCCCTGTATACCGATAAAAAGGCGAAGCGCGCCGAAGACGTGATCACCGTTCTCATCGTGGAGGATGCCAAGGCCAGCAACGATGCCAAGACCAGCACGGACAAGTCCCAGGACGCGTCCATCGACATGAAGCCGTTCAACGTGACCTGGCCCGGCGCGGCCGCCAAGGGCTACAGTCCCGCGGTGGGCTTCGGAGGCGGCATGCAGCAGAAATACCAAGGCGCCGGGCAAACCTCTCGCGCGGGCTTAGTCAAGGCCACCCTGTCGGCCCGCATCGTGGCGGTATACGACAACGGGAACCTTTTGATCGAAGGGAACAAGGAAGTGGAGGTCAACAGCGAAAAGGAAATCCTCAGGGTTTCCGGCATCGTTCGGCCGGAGGACATATCCCCCGACAACACCGTGCTGTCCGAGAAAATCGCCGATGCCCGCATCCAATACACCGGCCAGGGCGACAACCACCAAGCCGCCCGCCCCGGGCTGCTGGCGCGGTTCATCAACTGGATTTTCTGAGCGAGGCGAATATGAAAACCGGAACATCGACCATGAAATTCATCTGCGCATTGGGCCTCGTCGCCGCGATCACCGTCGATGCGTCGCGCATCAAGGACGTAGCCAAGCTGGACGGCTTGGCCGAGACGCAACTTATAGGTTACGGTCTGGTGGTGGGCCTCCGCAGCACAGGCGATGGGCCTCGCACGCAATTCACCACCCAGAGTGTGGTCAACATGCTGCGCAATACGGGCATCGAAGTGCCCCGCGAACGCATCCAGGTGCGCAACGTGGCCGCGGTGATGGTCACCTCCAAGCTGAGCCCGTTCATGAAACGGGGATCCAATATCGATGTCACCGTCTCCAGCATAGGGGACGCCAAAAGCCTGGAAGGCGGCACCCTGTTGATGTCGCCCTTGCAGGCCACCGACGGGGAAATCTACGCTTTGGCCCAAGGCGCTCTGAGCATCGGCGGTATCAACAAGGACGGCCCGCAGGGCAAATCATCCTACACCAAGAACCATGCCCTGGTAGGGGAAATCCCCAACGGCGCCATCATTCAGAAGGAAGCTCCCGGCGGACTGATGACGTCCGATGAAGTGCGCATTTCCCTGTCCAATCCGGATTTCAGTTCCGCCGTGGCCATGGCCAAAGCCATCAACGCCAACTTCAAGAAGCCGGTGGCGGAAGCCAAGGATCCCGTCACCATCGCCATCGCCATCCCCGATGATTTCAAGACTAAGCGCATGGAGTTCATCGCGGAAGTGGAGAACCTGGATTTCCTGGTTTCCACCGTGGCCAAGGTGGTGCTGAACGAAAAGACCGGCACCGTGATCGCGGGCGGCAACGTCAGCATCTCGGAAGTGGCGGTCTCGCAAGGCAGCATCACCATCCAGGTCAAGGACAACCAACAGGCCCAGGTTTCCAATGCCGCGGCCCCTTTCGGCGGAACCACGCAAGCATCCAGCAGCACCCAATCGGAAGACATCAAGGTGGACGAGCCCAAGCCGGAAATGAAAGTTTTGCCCACCAGCTCCAACGTGGCGGACCTGGCCAAGTCCCTGAACACCCTGGGGGTTTCGCCTCGCGATATCATCGCCATTTTCCAGGCCATCAAGCGCGCCGGCGCCTTGAACGCCGAACTCATAGTGATGTAATTCCGCCGGGAATGAAAAAGCGGCGCCGGGCGCCGCACTATTCAAATGCTGCTCCGGCTGCGCCGGGATCCGCGCATCGCCTTCTTAAAAATGCTTCAACGGGGCCTTACCTATGGGGAAGACGTTGAACCCCAGTTTGAACAAGCGCCGGTGATCGAGGATGTTCCGGCCGTCGAAAATGAAGGCCGGTTGCGACATGGCCGCGAAGATCTTTTCGTAGTCCAGCTCCGCGTACAATTTCCACTCCGTCATCACCGCGATCGCATGGGCCCCCTGCGCGGCCTTGTAAGGATCGGGCTCGAAGGTGACTCCGGACTTCACATCCTTCAAATCGTCCTTGGCATGGGGCAGGGCTTTGGGATCGGTGATAATGACTTCGGCATGCTCTTCCAGCAGCCCGCGCGCGATGGCCAGGGCGGGGGATTCCCGCGTGTCGCCCGTGTTGGCTTTGAAGGCGAACCCGAAGAGGGCTATGCGCTTGCCGGCGACGGTGTTGAACATGCTGCCCAGCATGTTGTGGATGAACCGCTTCTGCTGCCATTGGTTGAGCTTGACCACCGACTCCCAATATTCGGCGACTTCGTGCAAGCCGTAGCCGTGGCAGATGTAGACCAGGTTGAGGATGTCCTTTTGGAAGCAGGAGCCTCCGAAGCCAACGCTGGCCTTAAGGAAGCGGGGACCGATGCGCGAGTCCGTACCGATGGCGTAGGCGACTTCGTCCACGTCCGCTTCGGTCTTCTCGCACAGCGCGGAGATGGAGTTGATGGACGAGATGCGTTGCGCCAGGAAAGCATTGGCGGTGAGCTTGGAAAGCTCCGCGCTCCACACGTTCGATTCGATGATGTTGGCCTTGGAAACCCAATTGGCGTAAATCTCGACGACTTCCTTGCGCGCCTTGGTACCCTCCGGGGTCTCGCGCGATCCGATCAGGACCCGATCGGGTTTTTCCAGATCCTGGATGGCGCTGCCTTCGGCCAGGAACTCCGGGTTGGAGAGGACCTCGAAATGGACGCCTTTGGTGTTGGCATTGAGGATGCGTTCCATGGCTTCCGCGGTGCGCACGGGCAAGGTCGATTTTTCGATGATGATCTTGTCGCTATCCGAGTTGGCCAGGATTTGGCGCGCGGTCTTTTCCCAGTATTGCAAATCGGCGGCTTGACCTGCGCCCTGGCCGAAGGATTTGGTGGGCGTGTTTACGGATACGAAAATGATATCGGCTTCGCGAATGCCCTTGTCGGTTTCCGTTGAGAAGAAGAGGTTGCGGCCGCGGGTCTTGGCTACCACCTCGTCCAGGCCGGGTTCATAGATGGGGCAGGTCCCGCTGTTCCAGGCATCGATGCGATCCTTGTTGATATCCACCACCGTGACCTTGTATTGCGGGCACTTGTGGGCGATCATGCTCATGGTGGGGCCGCCAACGTATCCGGCGCCGATGCAAAGGATGTTTTTTTCGAATTTCATCAAGGCTCCAAGCGAGAACGGGACTTGCCGGCGTACCGGATCCGGGGCCGAAAGGCCTTAGAAATACCTTTAAATCCGCGGGAATTCAAGATTGCCGGATTCCTATCCGGGTAGGAAAACCAGCGTGGCTCCGGGATTCCCCAGCTCCGGGCGGAAGGACCGGATGCGGCCCTTCCATTGCGTTTCCAGATTTCGCTTGAGCATGCCTTTGATGGATATCTTGCTGCCGGAACTTTGCCCATGAATGACGCGGATGCAGGCCCCGGGACGGTTGCGCCAACGGGCCAAAGCCAGTTCCACTTGCACCATGGCTTCATCGATGGCCAGTCCATGCAAATCGATTTCCTCTTCCACCTGCGGGGGCAATCCAAAGCGGGCGGAGCGGGAGGCGGACCCGGCGGCGGCGCGCACGGGCGCGGATTTTTCCCCCGGCGGCTTTTCGGCTCCATCGTGATTGCTCCGGGAGACAGATCCCCGCCTACGCTTACGGCCCATCCGCGTACCGTTTAGCGTGCGTCGTTGCCATCAACCCGGCGATGGTTGCGTAGAACGGATGCGCGGGATCCCAATGCTCGGAACCTTCCCGGCTCCCGTACTTGCCGTTGGAATTCTGGAAACCCAATTTCACCGCCGCTTTTTTCAGGAAGCGGACGGCTGGCTGACGCGCTTCCACGGCTTGCAAGCTGTCCCAACTGGAGCGGATTTCCCTTCGCAGGTATTCCGGATAATGGACGCGCTCTCCGGATTTCCGCAGGAACATGATGTCCCCCAGCATGCGATAGCGCGGATCCGCGGATCCGCTCAGCGCCAACTGCGTCAGTATCTCGGCGTCCATTTCCCGGGTAAAACCTTTCGCATGAGCGGTCTCATGGCAGATTCCGATCAACCGCCAGTAGCGGGGGGCCGGGTGGACCTGCGGACGGACCATGGCCATTTCCCCGAAGAATGGATCGTGGAACGCCGGGCCTCCATAGCTCAGGCCAAGCAAGGTTGTCAGCGGTCCCATAGGTTTCATCTTCGTCACCCGGCGTCCCGGAGCCAACCCCAGATCCGCTAACACGGTATCGAGCGCGCGATCGCAGCCGAACAGGATTTCCTCCTCGCCGAGCGATTCGTAGTATGCCGGAGAGAACGTTTGCATGAGCCGGTTTTCGCGCCGCTCCAGCGAGCGGCGGAATTCCTGGTAGGGAAGGGGAGGCCCCGTGAACGCCTGCGCCAGCGGGAGCCTCCAAGCGGAGGGGGCGAGACTCAAGGGGAACGCGCCCTGGCCCAACGCCATCAAAAGCAGCAGGATGGGTCCGGCCAGCAAAAGGAAGAAAGGCGCACCGGAACTGCGGATGTTTTTCCACCGGCCGAGAGCGGCGGCGGCGACCAGGATCAGCAAGCAAGCGGCGCCGATCCAGATCATGGTTTCCACCAGGGAAAATGGTATCCGGTCGACTATCAGGCCTTTGGCTTTGGAAAGAGGCAATCCCAATAAGCGCCAATAGCATGGGAATAACGTGGCCACCGGGCTAAAGTAGCAATCCGCCAAGACAACCGCCCATTGCAATTGCAAGTTAGTTGCATTTAGAGCGAGGTACGATTATCTTTTGCCGATGGACGGAATCGCTCTCCCCCTGGGACTCTTAATCAGCGGCGCCCTGGGTTTTGGACTGGGGGCCCGGCCTTCCGCATTGTTCCGCCTCTTCCGCAAGCGCGATGGGCAGACCGGCCGCGACGATGCCCAGGACGTCATCGATTACTTGTATCCGTTGGCGGTGGCTTTCTTCGCGGGCTTCGTTTTCTCCACCCTGGTTCCCGACGCGCTTTCCCACTCCAAGGGCTCCCTCGCCGCCTTCGTCGCTGGCATCTCCGTGATGGCGTTGCTTTCCAGATTCGTCTTCAAAAGGGATCCATGTTGCGAGACCGGTCACGATCATCGCGGTTTCGGGATCATGTCCCTGGCGGCCATGGCCGTGTGCTCGCTGAACGACGGGCTTCTGATCGGATTGCTCGGCCCTTCCTGGTTCTCCGGCCTCAATCTGGGAATGCTGGTGCACAAGATCAGTTCCTCCTTCGCCATCGTACAGGTCCTCAAGCGGACGGGCTTCCGGGGTCCGGGTTTGGCGGCTTTTGGAATCGGCTACACCTTGATCAGCCCTGCAGCCTATCTCATTGCCGGCAGTCCTTGGGTGCGCGGCATGCCGGATAGCGAACTACTGCTCGCGTTCAGCGCGGGCCTGCTGGCTTATGTCACCCTGGTGAGCCTGGTGCCGCATGCGCGCGCCATCATACGGCGCCGCCCGCGCACCGCGTATGGATTCGCGGCCGCCTTCCTGGTTTCCGTCTTGCTGGGTTTCTGGCATACCGCCCTGCACCATAAAATGGATGCGGCCGATGCTCCGGCGGGCACCCTTGCCAACCCGCCGCTCCCATGAAGCGCGGCGAGCCCGTAGACCCCGCTGCGCCTTACCTGGACAGGCTGCGCAAGGCCAAGGTCAAGGTCACCGCCAACCGCCAGCGCGTGCTGGGCCGGTTCCTGGAAGGGGACAAGCCCTGGACTCTGCAAAGCCTCCACCGTAGTTTAGGGCGCGAATTCGATTTGAGTTCCGTTTATCGCGCTTTATCCGCCTTGCGGACCTCGGGCTTGCTGGAAGAGTTCCGCTTGCCGGGGGAAAAGGAGACCTTCTTCTCGCTCATCAAGCATCCCGAAAAATCCGCCGCTCCGGGCGCGCGCGGCCTGGGCGCCAAGACGCGCGCGCATCCGCATCATCATCACCATATCGTCTGCCGGGATTGCGGCTTGGTATCGCACCTGGACATTTGCGTTCCAGCCGGTCTGATGGGCAAGGTGGAGGATGCTTCCGGTTTCCGCATCACGGAACACCACCTGGAATTCAAGGGCGTATGCGGGAATTGCAAATGAGGAAGCCTGAGCAAGTCCCCGGGGAGTTTCGGCGCGGCCGGAACTCCTGAATGATGCTCCCGCACCGCGGCAGTATCATCATGACCAACCCAGGTTCTTGTTTCCGTTTTCCAGATAGGGCGCATAGTCGGCCAGGGCTTCTTCAAGGGAGAGGACGGGCGCGGTGTATCCGACGGAACGGATTTTTGCCAACTCGGCTTTTGTGTGATACTGGTATTTGTCCCGTATCGATTCGGGCATGGGAATGAAGTCCACCTTGGATGGCAGCCCCAAGACCTGGAACAAAGCGGAGACCAGTTCCAGCCAACTGCGGGTTTGCCCCGTCCCTACATTGTAGATGCCGCCGGGGCGATCCGGTTCCAGGAAAAACAAGGCCATATCCACCGCATCCTTGATATAGAGGAAGTCCCGCAGTTGCTGACCGTCACGATAGTCCGGGCGATGGGATTTGAATAGCCGTACGCGCCCGGTTTCCCGGATCTGCTCGAAAGCCTTCACCGCCATGCTGCGCATATCGTCCTTATGATATTCGTTGGGTCCGAATACGTTGAAGAACTTCAGGCCCACCACTTTATCCAAATGGCCTTGCCTCAGGTTCCACAAATCGAACATATGCTTGGAATAGCCGTAAGGGTTGAGCGGGCGCAGGGCGGGGAGGAGCATATGATCGTCGCGGTAGCCTTGCTTGCCGTCCCCATAGGTGGCGGCCGAGGATGCATAGACGAAGCGCACCGGAGGATTCTGCCGCAAGCACCATTCGGCCAAGGTCTTGCTGTATTCGAAATTGTTCCGCCCCAGATAACCAGCGTCGGTTTCCGTCGTCGCTGAACAAGCCCCCATGTGCAAAACCGCTTCCACGCTGGCTCCATCCAAGCTCCCTTCGACGATCCGTTTCAGGAAATCGGTCTTGTCCAGATAATCATGATAGGCCAGGGGTACCAGGTTCTTCCATTTGGAGGAACGATCCAGTTCGTCCACCAGAAGCAGGTTGTTCCGGCCGCGTTGGTTCAATCGCCATGCCAATGCGCTGCCGATGAATCCGGCCGCTCCCGTGATGATTATGATTGGTCGCGTTCCCGTCATGTCGGTTCCATCCCGGAGGCTGGGGGTATTCCCTCTCCCAGTATTGTTAATTTACTACTCGGGAACAAGGGGAGAGATCGAGCATGACCAGGATAGAAAAGGCCCGGGCCATTCAAGCGTGTTTGGATAGGCTTTATCCCGATCCGCCCATCCCCCTGTACCATACCAACGGCTTCACCATGTGCGTAGCCGTATTGCTTTCGGCGCAGGCCACGGACAAGTCGGTGAACTTGGCCACCCCGGCTTTGTTCGCCTTGGCCGACAATCCCGCGGCCATGGTCAAGCTGTCCCCGGAAAAGATCCAATCCTTTATCAGCCGGGTGGGCCTATCCAAAACCAAGAGCCGCAACGTCTGGAACCTTTCGCGTATCCTACTGGAAAAGCATGGCGGCCGTTTGCCCCGGACCATGGGGGAGTTGGAAGAGTTGCCTGGGGTGGGGCACAAGACCGCCTCCGTGGTGATGAGTCAGGTATTCGGGGAACCGGCATTTGCAGTGGACACGCATATCCATCGACTAGCCGAGCGCTGGGGACTTTCCAACGGAAAAAACGTAGCGCAGACGGAAAAGGATTTGAAAGCGGTTTTCCCCAAGGAAAAATGGTCCAAGCTCCATTTGCAAATGATTTATTATGGACGGGAACACTGCCCCGCCCGCAACCACCATCCCCTCCAATGCGAGTTGTGCCGGACGGTGGGGACGGCGGCCGTCAGAAAACCGGCGGCCAAACCCAAGGCCAAACGGTCCTAAGGATGGAATGGGCAAAGCCCGAACATCCCCAGTTCCATGAAAAGCAAAATGCAGCCTATGGTTTAGCCAAAATCCCCCGAGAATAGGCGCCATGGGCTCCCCGTTTGCCGCGTGGTTTCGACCAACCCTTGAGCCGTATGGTTTATTTCGCGGAGAACCATTCGGTTAGATTGCAATATCCCCTTGATTTAGGCATTTTTCCTAAGGATCCCCGAATGGGAATTAGCATGGGAGACCTTTCTTTGCCGCTAAATAGATTGAAGCGTATTGCGGTCATCACCTGCATGGTCGCGTTAAAGGTTATTCCGGCGTTGGCCGACTTGCAGCATCCCATCAAGGTAGCTGGAGACCTGACTCAGGTGTCGGATATTCTCCAGGCCACTCCCGACAAAGGTTTTCACAGCATTCTTTTCAGCAACTACGCCAATGTGGGCAGGCTCAGGTTGGACATGCCCAGCTCCAACATCGATTCCCTTATGCTTATGAGGGCGGACGCGAACTCAGATGAAGTCATCAGGGTGGGAAACGATACCACCTTCATGGATGTCAAGTCGATGCCGGGAAAAGTCATAATCAGGGGTTTGGCTTTCCAATTGGCCGGGCCTCGATCCGTTTTAATCGCCGGGGCTTTAGACAACAAAGCCAATAAATCCCTTCTTATCGAAGATTGCCTTATCTTCGCGGACTCTCTTGACAACACATTTATGAGCTGGCTTGGCGACGGTAATTCCAATGTGACATTCCGAAGGACCTTTTTCGTTTCCAGGAATGGAAAGGGTTCGGCGGTTATAAATTTGAGGACAGGAACCATCGTACTCAACAACAACCTTTTCAATTTTCCAGGATCCATCCAAGCTAGTGCAAGCGAAAATCTGGACATCGGTTATAATACCATTAATCGAAGCCAATTCCGGATCACGGCCGAGTACTCTCAACTTCAAATTCCGGCCGGACTTCGCATCAACCGGAACTTGATCGCTTTTCCTCCCGCGGTAGACGCCTTTGGCACTGCCGGAAAATCGGTATTTTGGCAAACAAACTTCGACGTCAGCAATGCCAATGTCCGGGACAACCGGCTGGGAACTACCTGGGACAGTTTCGATTTTCAGCCCGGACAAACTGATGCACTCTGGAAAACCGATACTCTCAGGAATGTCAAATTTGACTTGGCAAAACTGGGGAAATCAAATTCTGAACTTTGGAACTGGTATTCCAGCCTCGACACCGGAATCGGCATGCAGGCCGGCGGCCAAAAGCGGCCGAATCGCTACAATGTTTTTCCAGGGGATTCTCTAAAACACAGCTGGAATCTGCCGAGCGGAAGGTTGACCGCGTTCTTTGAACCCGCTTTATTCCCTAAAGAAATCATTCTGGACACGTCCACCCTTTTCGGGGCTGAAATCCAGCCGGCCATCCGACCCTTGTATCCGAGTTCCAAGTGGGTTGGCTTCGGTGCGTTCCGGATCGACAGTATCAAATACAATATCGCATCCAAATACGGGCAACCCATTCTGCTTGCGAAGGACTCGCTGGGACAAGCCGCCTTGCAAACCGTCTCCGGCAACTTGAATGACATCCCCAGCCTATTCGCGAACAAATTGCTGACGGCGCGGTATTACGTGCTGGCCAATTCCGGCAATACTATGCGGGGCTTCAACATCGTCCTCCCCCAGAATTCGGAAACCAAGCTGACAGCCAATGACAAGTTGGTTTTTTCCAAAGTCGATTCGGCGGGGGCCACCATCGTCAGTGAACAAGGGCCGGCGATTCTCCCTAATAATCTTCGCAGCCTAAGCACTAACTTCACTTTTGAAACCACGGCGAGCCTGTCGGATTCAGTTACTTTCGGGACCAAGCCGGCCAAGTCGGCCCCTTTTTCTCCGGCGAACGTGTTTTGGTATATCCCCGCATCCGGTTTGCTAGTGCCCGTCGCTATGGATACCGTGAACCGCTTTACCGCAAAGGTTCCCTTTAACACGGCTTCGGGCAGTCGCATGATAGCGCATCTGGTGGAAAGATTGAGCGCCCCCAGGGGCGATTCGACTTACCCTGTAAAGGGCGGGACATTGCGAACCATAACCAAGAATGGGTATCAGCTTACCGTATCCGAAGGCATACAAATCGATACGGCCCAGTATGGCCGGGTTTCCAGCGGTTATAAGTTCGTTTGGACCGGACGCGATTCTTCCGATCGCATCATCCTTCGATTATCGGGAACAAAAGACCAGAATGTCTTTGTCAATACCGGTTCGGCCGTTTCTAAGTTGGATACCATCAAGCCGGACTCCACCGGATTTTTCACCATCTCTATCGGCAACTTGGACGCGGGAAAGGTTTTTTTCCTGGCCATGAAATTCAACGTCATATCGCAGGTTTCCACCACTTCCGCCACCGAGGGCATTGGGGATAGCACCGTGTTGGAAGGCTTCACTTCCTCGAGTTCAGGTCGATTGTCGGCGGTAAGGCTGACCGCCGGTTTCCTGGATTCGGCTGCGCAGATCGATACCAACCTGGCAAGCGCGCGCTTTTTGGGCGGGCGATCGATTGGGAAGACGGATCTAATACCGTACGGGAACTACTCGCTCTCATTCCCCGTTAACGTCTACAAGATCAAGGATAGTGTGGCCGCATGGGGTTTTCATGGAAACAAATGGGTGAAACTGACGGTGGATCAATCTTCCACGCTCGGTCACATAGTCCTCAAGCAGGTTCCCGCGCAAGATGAATTCATAGTGGTTATCGAGAAATTCGCCCCGCCGGAGAATTACGCTCGAATCTCCCCCGCATTCGATCCGGCCACCAATCTATTGAGCATCTTCTCCAAGTCCCTGGATAGCCTGGTCAAGCCGGTAACCGGCTACTGCGTGGAGTTGAAATCATTCAATGAGACGGGCGCGGTGAAAATGGATTCCTGCGTTCAAAAACCCATCGATTCTTCGACGGTATTCAGCGTGTCGCCCACCAGCATGTATTTCTACCGGATACGCTACTATATGGGGACGGATGCCATTACGCGCCCATTCCAGCTATTATCAGGACCGTCACTGAAAATCGAAATACCCTCGGACCTCGATACCTTGACCTTGAAACGATGGCGGTTGATTGGTTTTCCTTTTGAAGGGAACTTTTACAATATCGTTGCTCGGGGAACGGTCGCACCCGACACCACGCTAATTTCTGACAGGGATTCTCTGGTAACCCTGAAATGGAACGGAGCGATTTCGGAGTTCAGCGGCATTCCGAATATCAATGCCGAGAAAGTGAAACCGGGAGTCGCATACCTTTTCGCTTCTTCGCGCACCTGCACCCTTCGATTGAATTCCATTTCGGGTCTGATCAGCGCCAAGTCCCAATCGGTCCCGCTTGGAATGGGCTGGAATTTCATTTCCAATCCCTATCCGGCGCGGATCCTGACATCGCGCGTCCATGCAGGCATGCAGAAAAATCCCGTCTTCTTCCGACTGGGTTACAATGCGAACGTGACGGCAACCAATGCAATCAAATACAGCTGGGAAAACGGTTTCACCGTATTGCGCGACTTCGAAGGCTATGCCGTGTATTCAGAGCAACCGGATGAGTTGGTTTTCGATCCCTTCGCGGATACCACCGGCCAGCCGGCCTTAAAACCCTCTGCACTCGCTTTCAACCGCACTTTGCGGCTGGAGTTGAAGTCCGATTGGGGCGACTCTCACATGGATCTGATAGCCGATCCCGATCGGATAAATATCCCTTTCCTTCCCTCACCCGGAGCGGGTGTCCAGCTCCGGGTAGGTGGTAAGTCCGGCTTTATGATCAAGAAGGTCGCCAATCTGGATGCTGTCGATGAAAGCGTGGAAATAGTGGCCGGCCATACAGGGGATGCCGCGTTCTCGCTCAGGCCGGGCGCCTTGCAAGGAATCGACGCAAACCAGCGCCAAGTTCGCCTGGTCGATATGAAATCGGGGAAGATATACGACGAAGCCTCGCTGCGATCGATTGCCATTACCGCCGGCGCCAATGATTATCGCCTGCTGTCCGGCGATGCGGCCTTTATCGCTGAACGCATCCAGATCATCCAGGCGGGAGCGCCCAAGGAGCTGGGTCTGTCGCAGAATTTCCCCAATCCGTTCCGCGGCAAGACCAATGTGGCGTTGGACTGGCCCGCCTGGGACAATGGGGAGCGTCACGCCATCCTGGATGTCTCGGACATGCGTGGCCGTTCGGTATCCCGCACCCGTTTGGACGATATCCATGTCGGGCATCAGGTGGTAACGTTGGATGCCTCCGCCTGGAATCCGGGCATTTATCTCTACCGGCTCACCGTGGTTGCCGGCGGCAAACAAGCCAGACTACAGAAAAGGATGTTGGTTTCCCCATGATCCGCACAATCCGTTTTATCGTCCCAGCCCTCTTCTTGCTTGCCGCTGCGGCCGGAGATGTCGGCGCCGCCAGTTGCCTGGAGAACCGGGATTTCTATCAAAGCCTGCCAACCGTGATTGGGAAGGAAGACCAAGTCGGCAAATTCCCGTTCGCCCTCAACTGCGATACCGTATTCGTGCGCAAGGGCGTTACCACCGTGGTCTATCCCGGCACCATGCTTTATTTCGCCCAACCCACTTTGAACAGCGTTATCAAGGTGGAAGGTACGCTCATCATTAAGGGGACCAAGAACTCCTACGTTTCCATCAGCGGATCCCTGGACAGCAACCGCAACGGCGTGGAGGCGGGGCGGCGCGCTTGGGGCGGCATAGAAGTATCCGAAGGAGGCCGGCTGGAAATGGAATACGCTGGCGTGATGAAGGCGCCGACGCCGATCACCGCCTTTTCTTTCCAAGTGAAAATCATCAATTGTTGGTTCAAGGGCAGCTCCGGCATGATCCTCCCGGATGGAAGCCTTTACGCCATGGAATCCAATTGGCACGCAATCAACAACATGGATCTGACCAAAGGTAATACGGACCGCAAGGCATCTGAGGCTGATCGTCCGGACGGGGCCCTCAGCACTAAGGAAAAGGAAGCCTTACTGGATAAAAGCCCGGGTTTCTGGACCTGGAAGAAAGCCGCAGGAGGCGTAGCTGCTTTAGCCGTGGTTGGAGTAGGGACCGCGGTTCTGATGACTCCACCGGAAAAAAATAAAAATCCCGGTGATGGTAATCATGGTCCAACCGCTAAAACAGCGGGTGTCGATGAACTCAATTTCGGTCTGCCTCCAAGATAAGGGGGAGGATTCAGTTCCCCTCCCCAAACCGCTTCAGCTCATCCCGGATCCTCGCGGCTTCTTCGTAATGCTCCGCCTTCAGGGCCCGCTGTAGTTTTTCCTTGAGCCGCTCCAGCTGGGACATATGCGTGTCCCCGGCCGAATCGGTTTCGCCCTTTGACTCCTCATCGGATTCAGGATCGCTTGCGGCTTCGGCGGCGTTTTCTCCGCCGTCCTTGACCACTATCGCCGCGCTTTCATATACGTCCTTGTGGACGAAGATGGGCGCCTTATAGCGCAGGGCCAAAGCGATGGCGTCCGAAGGGCGCGCATCGATATCCATATCCTCGATGCCTTCTTTCTTGAAATGGATTCGGCCGTAGAAGGTATTCTCGGAAAGCGAAGTCACTTGGATCTTCGTGACCTCCACGTCAAGCATCCCCAGCACGTTTTTCATCAGATCATGCGTCAGGGGACGGGGCGGGGTCTGGTTGTTGTAGGCGATGGCGATGGATTGGGCTTCATTGGCCCCGATGAAAATGGGCAGCACCCGGGAGTCGCCGATGGCTTTGAGGAAGACGATGAAGCCCAGATTGCTGACGGAAATATTGTCGATGCGGGCTTCGAGGTATTCCTCTTCATCCTGATCGAAGCTTTCTTCCGGTTCTTCCTCCATGGCCATGATCGATTTTCCCGCGTCAGACGTTGAAGAGGAAATGCATGATATCGCCGTCCTTGACGATGTATTCCTTGCCTTCCTTACGGACCAGGCCCTTTTCCTTGGCGGCCTGCCAGGTGCCGAACTTGGTGAAGTCCTGATAAGCCAGGGTTTCCGCGCTGATGAACCCGCGTTCGAAATCGCTGTGGATGACGCCGGCCGCATTGGGAGCCGTCCAACCCTTGTGGATGGTCCAGGCGCGCACTTCCTGTTCGCCCGCGGTGAAATAGGTTTGCAACCCAAGCATGGAGAACCCCTTGCGGATGACCATGGACAGGCCCGATTCCTTCAGGCCCATCTCTTCCAGGAAGGAAACTTTTTCCTCCTCGTTCAGCTCCGCAATCTCGCTTTCGATCTTGCCGCTGAACACCAAGACCTCGCTGCCTTGGGTCAGGGCATAGGCGGTCATGGCTTTGACATGATCGTTGCCGGTATGGATTTCTTCTTCACGCACATTCGCGCAGTAGAATTGCGGCTTCAGGGTCAAGAGTCCCAGGTCCTTGACCAGGGCGCTCTCGTCGTCCGTCAAGCCGGCGCTGCGGGCGGGATTGCCGGCGTCAAGGGCGGTCTTGAGTTTTTCCAAAACCTCCACCCGGGCCTTGGCCTCTTTGGCTTCCTTGGTGGCCAGCACCGACATCTTCTTGTCCTTGGACAGCTTCTTGTCCACGGTATCCATGTCCCGCAACGCCAACTCCATGTTTACCACGTCCGCGTCCCGGACCGGATTGATGGAACCGTCCACGTGGGTGATGTCGATGTCCTCGAAGCAGCGGACCACATGCATGATGGCGTCCGTCTCGCGGATATGGGACAGGAACTGATTGCCCAGGCCTTCGCCTTTGGAGGCGCCTTTGACCAAGCCGGCGATATCGACGAATTGCATGACGGCGGGGATAATTCCTTTTTTCGGTTTGTAAACCTTGGCAAGCTCTTGCAAGCGACCGTCCGGAATCCCTACCATGCCTACATTGGGTTCTTTGGTGCAAAAAGGGAAATTGGCCGCTTCCGCACCGGCGCTGGTCAAGGCATTGAAAATGGTCGATTTGCCCACGTTTGGCAGACCGACGATGCCGCATTTGAAACCCATTGCGAATATCCCTTATTTAACCGAATTTTACGGTTTTGGCTTGAAATCGAAAAAAAGTACGATTTTATCGCATAGGTTGTGAATTTATTTTCAATACGGGGAGAATGGGTTGGAGGTCCGCCGTATCCAGGTGGCCGGATTTATGGGATAATAAAGCGGATGCTAGCGATGTGTAGCCAACTTGATAATAATCATGGACTTAGCTGGGATGGGTTCTCCTCCGGAGCTGGCTATGGCTAGGCTACGCGCGCAACTTCTACGCATCCAGCGCGAGAATTATGAAAAGAACCAGCGCCAAGTAAAGCGCAGCCTTGGATCCAATGCCTTTGTCGCCAAGTATGGCCGGGAATACCATCGGTATCTGAAATCCTACCAGGCCATTTCCAATAAATCCGAATTACTCCGTCGTGCTATCGCCAGCGACGTGGTATACCATGGTGACTATCATACTTTGCGCCACTCGCAACGCTCCATCCTGGCAATGCTGCAGGAGCTGGCCGGCAAGCGCGAAATCATTCTTTGCCTGGAAATGTTCCATGGCAAGGATCAGAAATGGGTGGACCTTTACATGTCCGGCGAGCTGGAGGAAAAGGCTTTCCTCCATAAAATCCATTACGCCCGGAAATGGGCGTACAACTGGAATCCCTGGCGGCATATCCTCGACTTCTGCCGCGAGCGGAGAATCCCGGTGCTGGGGATCAATTCCCAAGTCGAGAATCCGGAAATGTCCTTGCAGGCGCGGGATATCTTTTCCGCCCAGGTGATTGGACAGGCGTTGATACGCCATCCGGGCGCCCTGGTCTATGTGGTGGACGGCGATTACCATATTTCCCCCAACCACCTGCCTAAAGAGGTGGATGCCCGGGTGCTGCCGCTTGGCGTGGTTCCCCAGCGCACGCTCATCTACCAGAATGCCGAAAACCTGTATTGGATGCTGGCGGCCGAGCATAAAGAGGAAGCGGACGTGCTGCAAATCGGCGTCGACAGCTTTTGCCTTATGAATACGGTTCCAGCCACTAAGCTGCAGTCGTATCTGGATTGGCTGGAATACGCGGAAGAGGGGTATTTCCCCGTGCGCGGCAACTGGGCGGAGCTTTCCGGCGAGAATTATTTCTCGCAATTGCAATCCATCATCCAGAACCTGGATTCGCTTTTCCAGTTCAGGTTCCCCATGGAAACCATGGAGAGGCTCACGGTCTATTCCTCCCGCAACCTGGACTTCACGGAAGTGATCCAGAGCATTCCGGAACTGCGCGGGCAGATCCGCCGCATCAACGAGAAGATACGCCGGGGCGAAGGCTTCCTCATCGAGTACAAAGATGCGGGAATGGATTCCTACCTCGTCTACCTGCCCAACTCCAGCATCAACCAGGCGGCGGAGGAGGCCACCCATTTCATGAACGTGGTCTTGCGCGGACCGCTTAAGCAGGCGCCGCTGGGCCATGATTATTTCTATGCCAATCTGCTTACGGAGGCGCTGGGGTTCTTCGGGTCGAAAATGATCAACGAGAAGCGCAAGGCGCCTACGGAATCCTCGCTTCGGTTGTTCTTGGGCAAGGCCAAGCAGGGCCTGGAAACGCCCAACGCGGAGACGGTGAAAATCTCCCGCTTGATCCTGCAACACTTACACCTGGAGAAGCGCAGCTCTCGGGAGATGGACTTCCGCAAGAAATTCGCGGCCGTCTTTTCCGAGCGTACGGCCCTCCCGCAGACCTTCAGCACCCAGCTAGGGTATATGCTGGGCAACCGCCTATATTACGCCGTCAAGAAAGGGCTGATTCCCTTAAAGGATATCCGCGATCTGTTCTACGAAAATTTCGATCATCCCGGCCTGGCTTTCGCGGCCTATGCCCGGTTCGTCCAGCAGCTCAAGCGCATCCGGCCTCCGGTCCCGGGCGTGCGCGAAGAGCCCACCCGCTCATTGGCGGCGAGTGCGTGAAGCGATTGCCGCAATCGCGCCCGGCTTCCCGCGTTTAGCTGGCCCTTCCGGCCCTGCTTGTGTAGTTTTGATCCATGCCGCGCCCATCGTCTTTTCCTCCCTTCCCGGTTTTCCCGGCTTGCGTGGTTTTCTGCTTGGCTCTCGCTGCTCTTGCCGCTGCCGCTGCTCCGCCGCCCGGTGGAGCGCGCGTCCGCAGCGCGGTCTTTTCCGATCGCCAATTATTCTGGCCGCAGTTGGCAGGTCTGGCGCCCGCAAGCTCCGTCGTCAAATCCGCTGCGGCCGGAAACGCGCCGGGCAAGGACAAGATCGCCATCTTGCCGATCTCGATCAAGGACTACCGGGAATCCCTATCCTGCGATTCCTGCCATCGCCTTTCGGCCAACGGGATGGAATTCTTCCTGGAGAACTACTTAAAGGATAAGTTGGCGGCGCGATTTCCCGCCAAGACCGTGGAATTGATCGCGCCCAACCAGCCTTTGCTGGAATCAAAATTGGATCTGATGTCCTATCTCGATGGCATCGCCGTGCCTTGGGATAAATGGTTGTCCGATTCCGGAGACCAGGTTGTCTATCGTCCCCATGATCGGGCTACCGATCCCGCCGCACGCAAGCGCCTGGATCGATTGGGAGGCATGCTGGGAGCGGCCTATCTGCTTTTGCCGGCCAGGATGCGGGTAAGGGTCGCGCCGCGTTCCACCACCTCACACCAAGGCGGTTTGGAGTGGACCTTCGCCTTGCTGCTTTGGAACGTTGCAGCCGGAACCCCGGAGTGGGCCATGGAATATTCGGAACGCAGCGCCGAGATGGACCTGGATGAAGCCTTGGATTCGCGGTTGGACAAGGGCCTGGTGAAGGCTTGGGATAGGCTTCCCGACGATTTGAAGTCCCTGTGGAATGCCGAACCCAGATGAATTCCATTGCGTCCGAGAGGGGAGACGACCTAAAATATTTAGGTAGTTGGGCTTTTAGGTCGGATTTACGGGCCGCGATACGCATACCCGCTTGTTTAAAACCGAGGATTCGACGATAAGATAAAGAGGAGGTCTCCGCTTCCATGAAAGTTATCCGTCCCAATTGCCGCACGCAGTTCACCGCTGCGGACTATGATTTCATCGCTTCGGTCTCTCCGGCGCGCCAAGGCCCTTCCCAAGGCATCATCCGCTTGCTGGAGGATCAGGGAAGCTTGGACAGGCTTCTCGATCAACCCCGCTTGTTCCGGGCCGTGTTGGAACTGCGGAGTTGCCTGCGGGTTTCCCTGCATTTCTATTTCTACGTGCTGGTGAGGCACGCGCTCATGCGCGAAGAGATCCTGGATAGAGACGTGGCCGATTATGTGGCCGAGGTATTGGCCGAATTCTCCCTGCTGCAAAGGCTGCGGAATCCCAATCCCAATGACGACGGGCATCTGGATTACCTGCATGAAATGCTGGAGGCATTGGAGCGCATGGAAGCGGAAGACCGCTTCGCCATGCAAACGCATATCGGGAACTATGCCTTGTTCTTGTCGGGGATATTCCCCGGTCATTTGCAAAGGCGCGTGGAACGCCGCGCGGCGCCGGGTTTCCGTTTCTATGAGGAATTGGGCGCTTCCCATTTCCGCATGGCCGGGCACCATTACATCGCGCGCAGGATGGAGATGGTTTCCATCTTCATGACCTTGGGACAGGCCTTCCATGTCACGCGCTTGGCGCTGAACCACCTTTCCGAAAAACTGGTATTCCTGGAAGCGGATCGGGCGGTGCGGGATTTGTTCCGGGAGCTGGATAAGCCGGAATGATTTCGCCCGGGATCAGCCAGAGAATGGTTGACATCGGATCGGTTTTGGAGTACATTAGCCCTACACCAAATTCGGTGCGGGGTGGAGCAGCCCGGTAGCTCGTTGGGCTCATAACCCAAAGGTCTCAGGTTCAAATCCTGACCCCGCTACCAACATTAGGCCCTTCAAGTTGTTGATTCTCCTAGAGAACTGACAACTTCGAAGGGCCTTCTTATTTCTGCCCCTCCCGACGAAACCCCACCGAATCGTACCCAGTTTTACGCAGAAGGGTACACTCGGGGTACACTTGGCGACCTCCCAAACATGAACCGGGGATCCTGGGCGGACTTCTGGTTAAACGAATACTCAAGGTCGTTTCCTATCGACCAGCTTGGTTCCATTGTCGCAAAAGTCTTTCCTGTTTTGATTCCCAAGCAAAGGGCCGCGGGTTCGACTCCTGCGATTCCGACCAAATGAAGAAGGCTTGGTTTTTCGCAAGAAAAGCCAGGCCTTTTTTTGGAGTTCGAATCCACCCCCGCATAACCCTATTTCATATTTTTCCCAGGATGGAAAACCCGGGTCGGAATGAACCTTGCCATTGCGGAAGCGGCAAGAAATACAAAAAGTGCTGTCTGCAAAATGATGTTGAGACCCATGGCCGGAAGGCCCTCGATTTCAGCTATGAATCCCATCTCGCGATGCGTCGGGCCGTGACGGAAAAACTGGACCGGATCATCACCCAAAATACCACCAAGGAGGAAATCCAGGTCTATGCCGATTTCTATTGGGGCACCCCCCTGCTCGACGATGGCGAGCTGGAAAGGTTGAGGCAGGACGAGGTGTCGTTCAAGGCGCTGAGCAACCAGATGTTGGCCTCCCTTTCCGACGCCTTCGTTTTGAAAGGCCAGTCGCCAGCCCGGTTCGCGCTGACGCAAATGCCGGACAGGTTTTCGCTGGTGGAACGGGAATTCTTGCAAGCTTACGAGGACGCGCGGTTGACCTATTTCCAGGCCCGGGAATTTTCCCCCGAAACCGGACGACTTGTGGTCGAGGACCTTTTCGACGGAAAGCGATTCACCCTATTCGATAAAAGCGCATCGACAACGGGGCGACTTTACGACATTATTTGCGGCCGATTGGTGCCCATTCCCGGTAAAGACGGATTCGCCTTTGAGTCGCTGGGCGGAAGCGTCATCCCTCCTCGCGAAAAGGACCGGCTTCTGGAAGCGTTGAAGTTCTTGCGGGGGGATGAACGGCTGGATCCGGTTCCGGAACTGCCCCTGCACGGTTTCCTCAAGGCCAATCCCATCGTCTTCTATTGGGTGGATCTCTGGATCTGGCATGCTTCCCGTTTTCCTCCCATGCCTCAGTTGGCCACCTCGGACGGCGAGGAACTTGTTTCCATCCAGGCCCGCTTTTCGACTCCGGATTCCGGGCTTCTGGCCTCGGCCCTGGAGCGGCAAAGGAATTTCCAGATTGAGGAGGAGAAAGGGGGACGCCTCTTCACCTGGCTCAATCCCAAGGGAATGGTCATGGGGACCTTGCGGATCAAAAAAGGCTCGAATGAACTGCGGCTGGATACCAATTCCAGGGAGCGATTCAAGAAATGGGAGAAAAAGTTGAAAAGCCTGGGTGAAATCACCTTCCTGGGAAAAAAGGAGGAGTCTTCCGCCTCCATGCTTTCGAAGGCCATGAAAAAGGGTCCCAGTGGGAACGCCGAAAAAGACAGTTCCCAAAGGATGCCCGCCCATGGTGGCCTCAAGGATGCGGACTTCAGTGCGATATTTCCGCAAGTCAAGGAGATGATGCTGTCTCGGTGGATCTCCGAACCCGTGCCGGCCCTGGGAGGCATCACGCCGATACAAGCCTCCAAATCCCCTTCAGGCCGAAAGCGGCTGCATGAATTGCTCGAAGAATTCGAGAACTCCAATGCCAGGCTCCCGACCGATCGGCAAGCCATGGTCGTGATGGATGTCGATGAATTGCGGAAGCGCCTCGGGATGGAAGAGGACTGATTCTCCGTTGAAATCGAAAGCAACCCGAGCCAACCCATTGAGTCGAGCTGCATTGCGCCGCGAGGCTGGAGCGCGCTCGTTCGAACGCGGGGATAGCTATTTCAAAAGCGGAAAAGTAAGCTCCTTTGTCGAGCACGAAGGCACTCTGGCGGCCAATGTGCAAGGAACCCGGTCGTACCGGGTGAAGCTCTTCATGGTGCGGGGTCGAATCCGCTGCGACTGCAATTGTCCGCTCGGACAGGGCGGCGTCTTTTGCAAACATGGCGTGGCCGCCGGTTTGGCCTGGCTGCAAGCGAAGCCTGGACGGGCCCCGGGAAAGAAATCCGCTCGATCCTCGGGCGCGACCATGGAAGATGTTCGCGCCTGGCTCCTCTCACAGGACAAGAGTACTCTCGCGGGCATGCTCATGGAACAGGCCATGGACGATGACAAGCTGCGCCGCCGGCTTCTGTTCACCGTCGCCAAAAAATCCGCCCGGGGGCCCGATCTCGACACCTACCGGAAGGCCATCGACCAAGCCGTGAATGAAGAGGTCGAGGACTACCAGGACGTGTACAACTATGCTTCCGGCATCGGGGAAGGCATTGATTCGATTGATGAGTTGCTCAAGGAAGGACGGGCCTCCGAGGCCCTGGAGCTTTCCGAATACGCCTTCCAGGCACTTGAGGGGGCCATAGGGTCGGTGGACGATTCCGATGGCCATGTGGGCGGCCTGCTTGAACGGCTCCAGGACATCCACCTCAAGGCCGCCCGCAAGGCAAAGCCGGATCCCGTCACCCTGGCGGGGCGCCTCTTCGAGTGGGAACTGCATGGCAATTGGGGCGCCTTCCATGGCACGGCCGAGACCTATGCGGCCCTGCTCGGTAAAAAGGGGCTGGCTGAGTTCCGGAAGCTGGCCGAGGCGGAATGGGCCAAGGTGCCGCCCCTCCAAGGCGGCCAACGCGATGCCGATGGATATGGCCGCCGTTATCGGATCACCCAGCTCATGGAGAACTTGGCCAAACAGTCAGGGGACGTGGATGCCCTGGTCACCATCCGGAAGCGCGACCGTTCCTCGCCCCGGGCTTATCTCCGGATTGCCGAGGCCTACAAGGAAAATGGGAAAGGCGACGGGGCGTTGGAATGGGCCGAAGCGGGACGAAAGGCCTTTCCGAAGGACGCCGATTTCCGATTGCTCGAATTCCTGGCCGATGAATACCACCGCCGCAAGCGGCATGATGAGGCGATGGCGATTGCCTGGGGGTATTTCACCGCCCACCCGTCCCTTGAACCCTATAAGACACTCAAGCGCCATGCGGGCAAGGCCGGCCGGTGGAAGGAGTGGCGGCTAAAGGCGGTTGAATTCCTGCGGCGACGCGTAGCCAAGGCCAAGGCGACGCATGCGGGGCCCTGGGCGGGGTCGCCGCCGGAGGATCGCTCCGAATTGGTACGGATCCTTTTGTGGCAAAGGGATCTGGAGGCCGCCTGGCGGGAAGCGAAGGCCGGTGGCTGTTCTCCTGCACTATGGCTCCAACTCGCGGAAAAGCGGGAGAAGGCCCACCCGGCCGAGGCCCTGCCCATCTACCAACGCTTGATTGAACCCACCTTGGGGCAGACGAACAACGAGGCATACAGCCGGGCTGTGGCATTGCTGAGAAAGGTGCAGGGGTTGATGGGGCGGTTGGGAAAGAAGAAGGAGTTCGGGAGGTATCTGGAGTCGGTGCGGGCGGGGAATAGGCAGAAGAGGAACTTCATCAAGTTGTTGGAGCGAGGGAGGTGGAAGTGAGGTACCGCGCGACGCGCCAAGATTTTGACTTGGGGTCAATATTTGACAGCGATGTGGATTTAGGTTTGGTGACTTTGGAGATTCGCCCCCATGCCTAACCCCAAACCCAACCCGGCCCGCGAGCGCCGCATCAACTACGAAATCGTCGTCGATGCTTGCGACTCCGAACAACGCTCAATGGGCTGGTACAACTATCTGGATGACAAGCTCGACTTCCCTTTCCATGCCAAGTGCATCCATCCCCGCGCCATCTCCCCTTTGAAAAAGGGCGAAACGGTCGAAGTCCTGAGCTTGGCCCCTGAGGATGACTGCATGCGCGAAATGATTGTGCTGGCACGCTGGCAGGGCCGCAAGTTGGGCCTTCCTCTATCGCAATTGGAACCGCTCAAGGCCAAGTCCGCCGACCGTCAGGCGATTCAGGATTGGCGCTATTGGGTGGAAATGGGGTACGAACTTTGAAAGAAACAAATGGACATCCGGATGCGAAGCAGCACCGCTCCCGAAAAGGCACCGGGGCCGTCACACCTTCAATGCGTCGACTTCGGCCGGGCGAGGCATAGGCGCATGAAGGTCGGCAACCCAGACCTCGAAAAGCTGCGTGTGGCGCTGCGGCGGATGGATCGTAGACATCTACTGATTGTGGCCGAACGGGCGATTGAAATCGTGCCGAAGGCAAAGCTCGGTGCGCTCATCGGCGACATGGTTGGGATCGAAGAGATCGAAGAGAGGAAGCGGGGCGTCGTACCGTTGCTCACCGAAGTCCGTAAATTCCACAAAGTAAGCCTCGACGGCGAATATTACGAGAGTTTCAAAGTCGACTCCGGGAATTTCATGAAGAAGTCCGAGGGCACGGATGCGTTCATCTCGGAATTCGAACGGCTCATCGCCAAGTGCGTTCGCGCTGCGGCCAAGGGCCCGCGTGGACAGGTGCGCAAGGCTTTCGAGTTGTTGTTCGCGTTGCTCCGGCGCCTCGACACGGATTCAGAAGATGTCGTATTCTTCGCCGACGAGGGCGGATCCTGGCAGGTCGGGGTCGATTGGCGCGTTGCCCTCGCGGGCTATTTCCAGTGCCTTGCCGATGTCGCGTCGGCCGATG
>JANYDA010000052.1 GCA_025360005.1 Fibrobacteria bacterium | reverse complement strand
CAAGAAAATGCGCGCATTTTGCATTTACACCCCGCACCCGACGCCCGACGCCTGACGGAGACCATACGGTACAGAACCAACGGTCTGCGACAGCATCGGTCCAGGGGAGTCTTAGGTCTTAGTCTTCTTCCTCTTGGGCGAACAAGGCCGTCCAGGAAGGATTGATGCCCGCCTGTTCCACCGCCACGCTCCACTCCCTGCCCAGGATTTCCCGGGCCACGGAGCAATGGGCCAGTTGGAAGCAGGATTCGCAGGCGCTGTCGCAGCCGTCCACATGGGTGATCTTATAAACGGAAGCGCCTATCTCGATAGGGCTGTCCAATAATTGCAGGATGCCGCGATAAGCGACACGGGCGGGAAGCGTATCCAGGAAATCCACCTGCACCTGGTGCTGCAGCAATTCGAACTCGACTTCATTGAGCAAGCCGATGAGGGCGGTCTCCCCCAGGTCGGCTGCTTGCGGCCAGTCCCGGCTTCGCAGCATGCGCCGCAGGGAAGTGAACACGGGCGCCAGGCGCTCGCGATCCGGTCCGCAGGTCCAGTCGAAATGATTCCGAGTAAGGTCTTCGTCCGAGTGGCGCTTTAGCATAATCCCCATGTTCGTGAACGTTGGCAAGAGCTATTGTAGCAGGCGCGATTTTGCGTGATCCAGTTTAAAATCAACAGGTTATCTTATAAAAACCCAAGCTGCTCAAAGAGGCTGGAGAACCCTCAAAAGCGAAACGCGGCTTGAGGGTTCCTTGACTCGCGGTCTTTCCTTGGTAATGCCGATCCCAAGTCCAAGCGCGGCCTTGCCTTGGACGCGCACCCAAGCCGCAAATGCTACTTTCGCAAAATGCCAAGTTTCGTTTCCGCTTCCGTCGCGCTCGCGATGTTGTTCTTTACCGCCTGCTCCCTTAACGATCGCCAACTGTCCAAGGAATATGCCGGCCCATCGCTGCAAGGCAAAACCCTGGCGATGATCCTGGTGGATACCGCGCAAGTGGACGTGGAGAACCCCCGGGAGTTGTCCGCGGCTTTCCCCCCGCCCCCGGATGGCGCGGGCCGTCCGCCCTTTTCCCCGAAAGCCGTGCTGGCGCGGGAGTTCAACGACTACTTCTACCGGGAGATGGTCCGCGGCATGGACTACGTCACGCCGATCAGGGTAGCAGACACGTTACCCCCGCCCGCGGACTCCGAGACCGTTTCCTACACCCGCAAAGCGGCCCTGGGCGTACCCGCCTTCACCTACGCCATCCCCTCTCGCGCCTACTTACGCGCCCATGGGGTGGAAGCCGATTTGGCGCTGGTTGTGAGCCGGTTGCAATCCTCGCTGGGCAAGATCGATGTCACGGCCCCGGAAGTAGGCGGCGCGGTGAGGGAGAAATAC
Organism: Fibrobacteria bacterium; assembly: GCA_025360005.1. GTDB lineage: Bacteria > Fibrobacterota > Fibrobacteria > UBA11236 > UBA11236 > Chersky-265. The sequence continues at coordinate 124,960 of JANYDA010000052.1, read as the reverse complement.
CTGAGGGTGGAAGGATGGTTCATCGTGTGGGATTATGCCGGCAACCGGCCCGTTTCCAACGGGCGTTTCCGGCCCAACCAGGTATACGGCTACGATCCCAAAACCAAGGATTGGCAACTGGCTTTCGACCAGGACGTGAAGCTGGTGCTGGAGACGACCCCGTTCCGCGGCGGTAAGAAGGGTAAATAGGACAAGCCGCTTTGGCCGTGAGCCTAAAATTCCCAGCCCGCATCCAAGCCGTAAATCAGACTCAGGTCGCGGTTGAAATTCCCTTGCCGCCAGCCCAGGCCGTCCAGGAAATGCAAATCGTAGAACACGGCTCCCAGATGCGCGCCCAACAGGGTATGGCTGCCTACCTTGGCTTGCAAGGTCATGCGCGATTTGCTGATCCATCCTATCGAGGCATGCGTGGAAGTACCGTTGAGGAATTCCAGGCTGAAGGAGAACGGATCATTGCTGCCGAAGCGCAGTAACGGCCCCGCTACCAGGTACCCGCCGTTGAAGTCGAAGGAATGGCCGGGATCGGAAATGCCGCGCAGCTTCACGTCCAGGTAGCCGCCCTCTACGCTCAAGCCCATGCCCATTCCCGGCCGATCGAAACCGATGGCGTAACGGATGCCGGTGAGATAAGCGTCGCGATACATGTCCGGGCCGGTTTGCGCATCCCGGAACTCCTTGCCGGAATAGGAGAGCCGGAAACCCAACTCCTGGAACAGGGGATAATCCCCCTCATTGGCGGCCAGCTCCACGATGGTCTGCACGCCATAGATGATGAAGGCGCCCACCACCACCACGCCCACCACCACGTAGATGATGGCGGCCCAATCGCTGCCGGACATGCCGCCTCCGCGGCCTCCATGGCCCCGATCGGTCCAATCCAGGACCAGGTTGGCGAACCAGCCCTTGGCCTCATCATCGTCCACGCGGGTATGATCGGCCTCCTCATGACGCGCGGGTTTTCCGCCCAGGATCAAACTGTCCTTTCCATCCTCATCATTTGATCGATCCGTTCGGTCCGATCCATCCGGAGCGGAGTCGACGCGTGAACCCGGATGCGCCAAGCCGTAGGCCGCGAGGGAATCCCGCCGCAGGGAATCACGATGCGCGGTGACCTTGGCTTGTGACTCCCGTAACGCTCGCGGCGCATGTTGCCCGGCCGTGTCCGGTGCGGATGCGATAGGCCGGGAAGCGGTTGCCTGGGAAACGGGCAACGGCGAAGAATAAGCGTCATGAGGTTTACCCGCCGCCGCCGCGGCCACCTCCACCCGCAAATCCGATCCAGTGAGGAGACGACCTTGGCCGCGATGCGTGGCCACGAAGGCCAGGAAGCCTTGGGCATCGCTGCGAAGCATGGTACTGCCGGAGTAGGCGGAGCGGAATTCGGAAAGCGTGGGGCCGCCCAGATCGAGAGCGCCGCCCGGGGAAGCGTAAGCGATAGGCGCGGAGCGGGATTCGCAAGCCCCCGGACCGGCACATCGCGGCGATTCCGCGGCGGCGGGCAGCACCGCCTGCAAGGCAACGGCGAAGAGAAGGGGATAGGTTGAAATTAGCATGGAGCCCCCTCGCCACGCGCTAAGCTTATCTGTTCGATCGCAATCACCTTGGTATCGTAGCGCTTTTCCTAGACCCAAGACGCCGAAGACTTGCGGATCCGCTACGGGGCTTTCGGGGAAATCGGATCGGGATGGGCCGGATTGGTTTTTCCATAAGGACCGGAGCCCATATTCTCAACCTAGTCAACCTAGGAAAGGGGTGGATGGGAAACGAACAATACCGCCAGAGTTCCGTAATGGCTTGCGATTGCGGGACGAGACCTTGCGCTCGTCGCCGTGCAAAGGAACCGAGCCACGCGTTCGACCGCCCCGCCCCCGGCCACGTGAAGGAGCGAAGCGACGAGCCGGCAGACCCCTAAAAAGCGAGAAGCGCCGAGTTCGCAACGCGAACTCGGTAGCGACGAGCCTTAAACGTCAAGCTCCTTGACCAAGTATGCGTTCTCTTCGATGAACTTGCGGCGCGGCTCCACTTCTTCGCCCATCAGCATGGTGAAGATCTGATCCGCCTCCACCACATCTTCCATGGTAACGCGCTTGAGCACACGGTGGGCAGGCTGCATGGTGGTCACGGAAAGCTGCTCGGGATTCATTTCGCCCAGGCCCTTGTAGCGCTGGATGTAGATGCCCTTCTTATCGCCGATCTCCGCCAGGATCTTGTCGCGTTCCTGCTCGTTGAACGCGTACTTTTCGATCTTGCCCGCCTTGATCTTGTATAGAGGCGGTTGCGCCAGATAGAGCACTCCCTGATCGATGAGCTCTTTCATGTGGCGGCAAAAAAAGGTGAGCAACAGGGTCTGGATATGCGATCCGTCCACGTCCGCATCGGTCATGATAATGATCTTGTGGTAGCGCAGCTTGTCCACATTGAAGGATTCCTCCCCCAGACCGGTGCCGATGGCCTGCACCATGGTGGAGATTTCCTCGTTGCCCAGGATCTTGTCCATGCGGGCTTTTTCCACGTTCAGGATCTTGCCTTTGAGCGGCAGGATGGCCTGGAAGCGGCGGTCGCGGCCCTGCTTGGCGCTGCCTCCGGCGGAATCGCCCTCGACCAGGTACAATTCGCATTCGGAGGGATTGCGCGAGGAACAATCGGCGAGTTTTCCGGGCAGGCCTCCGCCCTCCAACGCGCTTTTGCGGCGGGCCAATTGGCGGGCCTTTCTGGCGGCCTCGCGCGCTACGGCGGCGTTGTACACCTTCTCCACGATTTTCCGGGCGATGGCCGGGTTCTCTTCGAAGAAGTTGGTGATCATGTCGAAGACGGCCGTCTCCACGATGCCTTTCACTTCATGGTTGCCGAGCTTATGCTTGGTCTGGCCTTCGAACTGGGGATCGTACACCTTGACGGAGACCACCGCGGTAAGGCCTTCGCGCACGTCCTCGCCCGTAAGGTCGATGCCTTCCTTCTTGTTCTTGGGGATGAAGTCCTTGGCCTTGTTGTTGATGGACCGGGTGAGCGCGGATTTGAAGCCCACCACGTGCGTGCCGCCGTCCACCGTGTTCACGTTGTTGACGAAGGAGAACAGGCTCTCGGTATAGCCGTCGTTGTAGCGGAAGGCGATTTCCACGGGCGTGCCGTCCTGCTCCTTGATGATGTGGACCGGCTTTTCCATCAGGGGCTTCTTATGATGGTCCATGTATTCGATGAACGCGGAGACGCCGCCGGGGAAACAGAACTCGTGGGCTTTGCCTTCTTCCCTTTCATCCCGGATGGTGATGGTTAGGCCCTTGTTCAGGAAGGCGAGCTCGCGGAGTCGCGAACTCAGGGTATCGAAGTTGAAGATGAGCTCGGAGAAGATCTCATTATCCGGCTGGAAGAACACCTTGGTGCCGAGCTTGTCGGTATCGCCGATGTTCCTGCCCGGGGCCTGGGGGGCGCCGCGGCGGAAGGTCTGCTCGAACAGCTTTCCGTCGCGGCTCACGGTGACGATGAGCTCGGAAGATAATGCGTTCACGCAGGAGACGCCCACGCCGTGGAGGCCGGCGGACACCTTGTAGCTGTCGTGGTTGAACTTGCCGCCCGCATGCAGCTTGGTCATGACCAGTTCCACGGTGCCTATGCCTTCGGTGGGATGGATGTCCGTGGGAATGCCGCGGCCGTTGTCCTGCACGCTGATGGCGTTGGAGGTGGATATGACCACGTCGATCCGGGTACAGTGCCCGGCCAGGGCCTCATCCACCGAGTTGTCGACCACTTCGTAGACCAGATGGTGCAGGCCGCGCGCGTCCGTGGAACCGATGTACATGGCGGGCCGTTTGCGGACCGCTTCCAGGCCTTCCAGGACCTTGATGTCGCTGGCCTGGTAGGTATGTTCCTTGGGTTCCTGCACGGCTTTGTTCTCTTCCACGTTCACATCCTTCTCGACGACGGAAACACCGACTTCAAAACAATTGGATTTCCTTAACCAGCTGCGCGCCCAAGATCTCGTTAGCGCGTTGGCGGATGGCATCCTTCTGAAAATGCAACTCGTTGCGCCAAGTGGCGCTCTCCACCTTGATCCGCAAGGTCCAACCCTTGAGACTTTCCAGTTTCGCGATGGCGCAGGCTTTGGGTCCCATCAGCGCGGCCCAATTCCCGCGCAGCTTTTCCTCGTAGATCAGATGGCCCAGCCCGGCGCGGTCCAGCAATCCGCCCAGGACCTGGGAGATGCCCGCCAACTGCCTGCCCGCGCGTTTCGCCATCTTTTGTTTCGGCCCGCAAAGCGCCGTACGGAACCCCTTTAGGATACCACTTGGCGCGGCATTCCGCTCGCCTTGAGCGGCATTTTCCGGTCGCTTTTTCCAGGCTCACAAAGGTAGAAAAATTGCCCTTTGCGGGCTATTCCAAGGGGTCGGCCAAAGGCTTGGGAAAGGGTGTCGGGAGGAGGCGCCTAAAGGGATTCAAACCACCACGCGACCGCATCTGAGCGTGATGATTTTTTCGGCCTGGAAAGGCAGATCCGCCGCGCGGGGATTGGCGATGAAAACCTGGCCTTGGCCGCGGATCAATTCCCCGATGCGCAGCCTACGGGTCTCGTCCAACTCCGCGAACACATCGTCCAAAAGCAAGATGGGCGGCCGCCGGTTCCTGGCGTCCAAGAGCCGCGCCGAAGCCAGCTTCAAGGAAAGCGCCACCGATCGCTTCTGACCCTGGGATCCGAAGTCCCGCACCGCTTTGCCGGAAAAAGAAATGGCCAGGTCCTCGCGATGCGGTCCCGCCAAGGTAAGACCGGCCTCGCGCTCGGTCCCGCGCAATGCCAAAAGCTTGCGGTGGAAATCCTCCCGCAGGGCGGGCTCTTCTTCCGCTTCCGAAACGCAGCCGGAAAGGGCCAATTCCAGATCCTCGCCTCCGTCCGATATGGATCGGTAGCAGTCCCGGGCCAGGGGAGCCAGATCCGCCAGGGCGCGGCGGCGCATAAGGGTGATGCGCGCGCCCGCTTCCACCAGGGGCGCATCGTAGGCGGCCAGCACGTCATTGCCCGCGCCCGCTTGCTTGAGCAGGCTGTTGCGCTGCTTGAGGGCCTGGTTGTAATGCCGCAGCGTGTCCAGGTAGTCCAGGGAGAATTGGCAGAGCAGGATGTCCAGGAAACGTCGCCGCAGTTGCGGGCCGGAGCGGATGAGATCCAAATCCTCCGGGCTGAAGGAGACCACCTCGAAATGGCCGATCAAATCCGACAGGCGTTTGCTCTCGCGGCCGTTCACCTTGACGCGCTTGGCGCCCGTCTCCGCGTATTCCACCGATTGCGCATGCGCCAGCCCGCCGATGCGGCCCAGCAGGCGCAGCACGAACGCGTTGCCGTTCCACTCGATCAATTCCTTGTCCTTGCGGGTGCGCTGGGAATGCGCCAAACAAACGTAGTGGATCGCTTCCAGGAGATTGGTCTTGCCATGGCCGTTGGGACCGGAAAGCAGGTTGAGGCCGGGCGCAAAGGAAACCTCCTGGCTCCGGTAATTGCGGAAGCCGGTCAGGGACAGGGTTTCCAAATGCATCAGGGCGCGGCGCCTTGCGGAACGGAGCCCTCGAAAGTCAGCTTCACCGCCGACACGCCGTCATCGCCCGTCACCAGGGTTTCCGCGCCGGGGCCCCCGGTCAAGGCGCCGTTGGCGCTCAGCGACCAGAGTTCATGCCATGCGTAGGCCTCGCCGCCCAGGCGCACGCTGACCAGCATGCCGGGTTCGATGCCCTGGAAGCGGAACTCCTGGCGCAGGGCGACATCCCCGTAATGATCGTCGTAAGCGGGGCTTTCATCGACGCGGATGCTTTTTCCGTCCGCCAGGTCCAAGGCGTAATGCAGAGACAGATATCCGCTGCTGTCCTGGTCCAGTCCCAGGAACCGGGGCCGGGCGGCCAGGGTAACGCCTGCGTTACTGACACGCCATAAGGTGTCCGCTTGTTGGCGGTGGCAAAGGGGGCCTTGGGGCCCGTAGGGCGCATCCGCAGCGGGTTTTTCAGCGGCGGCGACGGCGGCCGCGCCCGTATCCGGCACCGGCACCGGCCCCCGCCAGACTTCATAGAGGCCGCAACGCACGGTGTCGTAGACCACGGTGAGGGCCGAAGGCGAGGCCGCGTAGAACAGCAGTCCCCGGCGACCGTCCAGATCCCCGCGGTAGAGGCGCGGCCCGATTTTCCGGGGCATGGCGTTCTCGATGGCAGGAGCGGTGATCTCCTTGTGGGAAGCGCAGCCGATGAGAAGAGCAACGGCAAGGGCGGAGGGGAGCGATATGCGTATCCTAAGCAAGCCTATCCCCCTTATCCGCATCGTCCAGCCGCAGCGCATAGCGCAGGCCTCCCAGCAAATGCCCCAGATAGACGGGATCGGAAAAGCTGCGCCCGGTATGCCCGCAGCCGGTATACCAGGAGCGCCCGCCCGCGTTCTCGTGGCACCAGACGATGGGATGATCCTCCCCCATTTTGCCGCCGCGATAGGTCTTCTCGTCCAGGGTGGCCAGAACGCGTACACTGCCGCGCGGATTGACGCGGTAATCGTACCACTCGTCCCAGCGCTTCCAACGGGCCGGGATCGATCGCATGGAGGCATGCGCGTTGTCTTCCACCCGGACCACGCCGTTCTGTTGCAGGGGATGGCTCAGGAAATAGGCGCCTACCAGGGTTCCGTACCACGGCCAATCATAACCCGTGTCGCAGGCCGCGTGGATGCCGGCGAAGCCGCCCCCGGCTTCCACGAAGGCCTGCAGGGCCGCGCGTCCCTGGGCGTCCAACACATTGCCGGATGTGTTGAGGAAGGCCACGGCGGTGAAGTTCTCCAGAAGGTCCGGGCGGATGCGCTCCGGATCCTCCGTGGCCACCACCGCGAAGCCGTGCAGGCGTCCCAATCGGCGTACGGCGGCGATGCCCTTGGGGATGCATCCATGCCGGTAGCCGGCGGTCTGGGTATAGACGAGGCAGGCGGGCGTGCCGCCGATGATGGCCATCCTTTAAAGGTAGCAAGCGGGATGGCGGCGGGGAACCTGGTCCGCGTCCCGAGACAGCGCCCCCCGGATAAATTTTTCCATTAAGGAATCGTGGGAAACCTGCGAACCGCGGGAATCGCGCGCCCGAAAAGATCATGAGCGGGACCTGTCGCTTGACCGGCCCCATAGACCAGCACCCGGCCCCGGGATAAATCGGCCGTCAACCTTGGGCGCATGGCCGGCGGACGCGGACCTGTATGGCCAAAGGGCCGCGATAAACCGGTAGCCGCTTTAGGCAAACAGCTCCCCTGATATTCGATGCGGGAAATCCGTTGATTGTTGTTGGAGGAATAACCTATCTCGCCGTATTCGATGAGGTAGAGCGCCCCTTCCGGGCCGACGGTCATGCCGATGACGCCGTGCACGGCGATGCCGGGGAACGGGTTGCGGATGCTCTCGACCTTTTCCGCCGCCGAGTCCAGCATGGCCGCCAGGAACCATTGCCGTTCATGATCGGCCAGGAACCAGGCGCCGTCGAAATGGGGCGGCAATTTCGCTTTGGAATCGAGCGCGGCCTGGTAACGATAGAGTGGCCCGCCGATGGGCGCGCCGCCTCTGGGGCCTCCCAGCAGGGGGAACCTGGATTGATCGGGCGACTTGCCGTCATGGCCGAAAGCGATAAGCGCCGGCCGCGCGGGGGGGAGGTTTTTCAGGCCGGTATTATATGGCGAATTGTTCTGCAAATTGTTGGGGTCGAATTTGGGGCCGGTTTTCTTGTTCACGTAGTCATACTCGTTGTACGGGATGTTCTGTCCGCCCATAAAGGGCCAGCCGTAATTGCCCGGGCCCTTGACCACGTTGAATTCGTCCTGGGCCGCCGGGCCGCGTTCGGGGTCGGCTTGCAATGCATCCGGCCCCACCTCCCCCACGAACAGCCAGCCCGTGGGCCTGTCGTACCAGAGGGTGAAGGGATTGCGATGCCCCATGGAATAGATTTCCGGGCGGGTCCCAGCCGTCCCTTCCGGAAAAAGATTGCCGACGGGGACGGTATAGCCTCCGGCGGCTTCCGGATGGATGCGCAGGATCTTGCCGTTCAAATCGTTGCTGTTGGCGGCGGTGCGGCGCGCGTCCAGGTTGGGATTGCCGGGATGGATGGGCGCATACCCGTCCACGGCGAACGCGCCGATATTGATGGGCGAGATGGCGTCCCCCATGGTGATGAAGAGGTTGCCCTTGGGATCGAAGGCCATGGCGGCGGTGGCGTGATTGCCCGTATTGGCCAGCAAAGGAACGCGCAGGAGCGGCTTCTCGTCCAGCAGCTTGTCGCCGGCCAAGGTGAACCGGGAAATCTGGTGGTGATCAGCCGGGGCGCCCATGGGCGTATATCCCAGGTATAACCAATTATTATGGTCAAAGTCCGGATCCAGGACGATCCCGGTGCCGCCCCGCGTGCTTTGTACGTAGACATTGAGGGAAGCCAATAGGGCCACCTTGCCGGTGGCGGGATCCCAACGCCGCACCGCGCCCGCGCGCTCTATCCAGAACACGCGCCCGTCATGGGCCACATCCATCTTGATGGGCTCATCGAGGTCCGGATAGGAGGTTTTGTCCACCAGGCTTACCTTGCGGAAATCCCCGGCTTGAAGATCCGGGCAGCCGGGGTAGGTGAATTGCGCGCGCGCCGGGGAGAAGCCCAAGGCGGACGCGCAAAGGGAAGCGACCGCAAAAGCCCGCGCTGCCGCCGAACCGCTTTTCCCGCGATCGTTGTTCCGCATGCGTTCTCCCCGGTGATGGTTGTTTGGATCCCGCGCCTGGGAAGCCCCGCGACGCCGGCCCGCAACCGGGCCATGCCAAAGAGTAATGGAAAAATGCCGCTGCCGCGTTGCGCTCCCGGAGAAAAACACGGCGCGGCCAAGGAGCAGGGAAAAATCCGGCAAGAATTGGGGAATAATCGGCAATCCGCGCCAAGGTTTTTAGTTTTGCGGAGATGAAGATTCCCTGGCGAAAGCTGTGGCCGGCCATTGGGACCGCCCTGCTGATGGGATGCGGAGATTGGAAGGCGGACTCCTCCGCTTTGACCGCCCGTACGGCGACGCCCGCTGTGGGCATGGATTGCGCCGGTTGCCACGCCTACCCCCTAACCGATCGCAACCATGATTATCATCTTAAGGATGCGGGCGCCAACAGGGATCTGAACGGCGAGATCACCTGCCTGGATTGCCATAGCTTATCCATCCAATTCCAGGCGCTGACCCTTTTCGATTCCATCTACCAGGATACCAGCGGAGAAAAATGGGGGACGCTTTCCCATCCCAATGCGGACGGCAAAACCACCGACGGAAAGATCATCCGCAGCCTGGCTTTCCTGGGTGTAGATACATTGCATCAGCATCATCCCCGTCCCATGCCCGCGCGGCCCGGACCCGCGCCCAAATTCCAGGAATACATGACCACGCTGGCGCATCTGAACAACACCGTGGACGTCAAATTCGATTCCCGCAATTCCGATCCCGCCCGCTTCGGCGGCGATTCAGCCAGCTACAACCCCACCCAGGAATCCTGTTCCGCCGTGGCCTGCCATCCCGGCCCCAAGGTGTATAGCTGGGGTTCCGTGGCCAAGGGTTTGCCGGAATTGAAGGATAAGAACGGAGGGAGTCCCGCCCCATGAAGCCCCGCCCATGCGCTTCCCTTGCCCCCCCGCGATTCCCCTCTCCGCCGGCCTTTTTCCTGGCCGGCCTGTTCGCGCTCACGGCCGCTTTCGGTTGCGGCTGCGCGCGCGTGCAGCAGAAGGATCGCGAATTCCTGAGCGACCCCATCATGCAACGCGCTCCGGACCCTTTGGGCGGCGGCCTGGAAAGCCATAATCTGCCGCGGCGCGAAGGCTCCTCGGGCGGCAGCTCCGGATCCGGCGGCGGATGCGGATGCTGAAACCCCTGGCCGCGGCGCTATGCCTCCTGGCGGCCGCGACCGCGAGCCCGCAAGCGGGCGAATCCAATCAAGGCCTGGACTTCAAGTATATGTATTACTGGGATCGCAACGGCGTCTGGAATCATACGCCCGCCTTCGCCTATTTCCGCAAGCTGGCCCCGCTCTGGAAATTCCAATGGGACCAGGAATTGGACGTGGTCTCCGGCGCCTCGCGCCGGCTGGGCCTCCGCAACATCGGCCGCCTGGCCGACAATGATCTGAAATTGGACGCGGTTACCGGCGCATCGCAACGGGAAATCCGCCATTCCGAGCAGGCCACTTTCGCCTATGCCAAGCAAGGCCGCAACGCCGCCGCCGCCTTCTATTTCAGCGATGAGAACGACTATCGCTCCTATTCGCCTTCCCTGTCCGGTTCCCTGGATTGCAACGATCGCAATACCACCTTAGGGGGCTCCGCCGCCACTTTCTTCGACGACATGCATCCCACCGGCCCCTTCCGAGGCCTGGGCGGCAAGCGCAACATCCTCTCCCTCTCCGCCACCCTGGCCCAGGTCATCACGCCTTTGACCCTGAGCGGACTTACCGTGAACGTGTTACATAGCTCCGGATTCCTGGGGCATCCCTACAATCCCGTCATCACCTCGGCGGGGAGCTTGGAGCTGGAGAACCTGCCCGGCGAAAAAACCGGCGTCTCCCTCTCCGCCCAAATCATCCAAGGCTTCCATATCGGGGAGCAACTGGGATCGCTGCGGCTGGAGGCCCGCCATTACCGGGACGATTGGAAGCTGGTCTCCAACACCGCGGATCTGCAATGGTACCAATACCTGCGCGAGGGGACCTATGTGCGCCTGCGGGCGCGCGGCTACCGCCAGAGCGCCGCCGCCTTTGCCAAGGACGCCTATGCCGGCGACGAAGCCTTCCGCACCGCGGATATCCGCTTCTACGCCTTCTCTTCGCTTACGCTGGGGTTCAAGGCGGGATCGGAATTCCCGGAAAGCTGGGCCGCATCCCCATACCTGCCGGATCGCTGGGACATCGGCTATGATCATGGCCTGCGCAATACCCACGGCGAAGAGGACGGGATCAATCCCACCTACCATTACCAGTTGTTCCCGGCCGATGAAACCTATGTGCAGGGGACTTTGATGGTGGGGTTGTCTTTCGATCTTTAAGACCGGGCTCCATATCAATCATATCGCTGACCTACATATTCATGTTCCGCATTGACTGTTTGCGTTAGATTCGGCTCAGCGCGCCGTGTTCCAGCTTTGAGTGCGAACCTCATTGCCGGCTTTCAGCTTAAACACCAGCACCCCGGAAACGGAGTTCAACTTGTTCGAGAATACGGAGAGCTTGTGCATCCCCGCGCCCTGCTTGCCTTCCAGCACGGTGGCGATCAAATGTCCCTGGGCATCGAATGCTTGCAGGAGGACGTCTTTGGCTTCGGCAAGGTTGAAGGAAACATCCAGGTCACGGGTATCCGGATGGAATTCAAAAAAGTCCTTGCCGGCCTGTTCCACATTCTTCGCGATTCCGGAAGTGCCCGACACGGAAAAGCTTGGCGTGACAAGTATGTATGGGGCCGCGCTTGTCGGATTTGAAGTGTTTTGTGCATCCGTGCAAGCGGCAGCTCCCGCGGTTTGGCAAATCCGGATTTTACCATGTTCCGTTACAGCGTCTGGGGTCCAATTGAACTCTTGCGTTCCAGTGCCGCTCGCAGTGTAGGCCTTAACGATTTTCCAGGTCGAGCCATTGTCCGCGGAGAAATCGATGTTCATCTTGCCATCATGCAAATTGACGACCTTCCAGGTGATTTTGGTGGCAGTGCCCACGGTAAAGGTCTCGCCCCCGGCCGGCTTCATGCCACTGCCGTCCAAATGCGCCCCCGCTATCCCCACCGCCGACAAAATTAAAATCCCCGTGGCCAACCATTTTCTGTTCGACATGTTTCCGTCTCCTGTGATTTTGTGAATTATCGGTTTTCGAGTCTCAAAAATTGGCCTTTAATGCCCGAATCTCTCACCCTTTTCCCGCGGGCTTTACCTTATTGATAGGCCCTTCGGCATCGCTACAGCCGCCTTTGTCTCCCGGACCGGAAAAGCGTTGCCGGGGATCGTGGTTTTTTTTCGGGTCGCCGGGAAGGGGACGAAGCGGCCATTAGGCGCGGCGGTTTCTTTTTTCCGGCCGGGGAATGAGTATTATATGGCCATGCGTACCCTCCTATCCGCCCTCTGCCTCACCGCCTCTCTCCTCTCGGCCTCTGCCATGGCCGCCGAGGTAAAAACCCTGCCCGCCTTCTCGCTCCTGGATTTGGAAGGCAACCCCCATGCCTCCAAGGAATGGAAAGGCAAGGTGGTGATCCTCGACTTCTGGGCCACCTGGTGCATAAGCTGCAGGCAAACCATTCCGGTATTGGAAGGCCTCAAGGGCAAATACGGCGGCGACCTGGCTGTGGTGGGCGTAAGCACGGACAAGGGGCCAAAGGAGAAGGTCGCCAAGTTCGTACGCAAAATGAAAATGGACTATCAGATTCTGTGGGACGGCGAGGACGCCATGTCCAAGCTGTTCGGCTTCGAAGGCCTGCCTTCCGTATACGTGTTCGGCCGCGATGGCTCGCTCCTCAAGACCATGCCCCAATACACGGCTGCGCAGGAAAAAGACATGGAAGCCTTGGTGGAGGGCCAGTTCGGGAAATAGCCCCGGCCTGTTCTACGCCTCCCGCTTTACGTTGGCGGAAGCGGGGATTCAGCGGGCGCGGGTGCGCGTCTCGGCCAGGATGGATTGCCCGTCCCGCAATTGGAAAACCACGTGGCCCTGATAGCCTTGCAGACGGTTCGAGAAAAGCGAGAGATGATGGAAGCCGGAACCCTGGTTTTCGTCCAAGAGGATGGCGAGCAATTTGCCCTGGCTGTCGAAAGCGCTCAAGGACAGGCGGGCGGCCTCTTCGATTCCGAAGGTAACTTCCAAGCTACCTGCGTCCGCGTCGAAACGCATGGCGGGCGCGAAATAAGCGCCGTGATCGGCGGAGGCCGCGGCTCCCGCACCTGCGCCAAGATCGGCCCCTCTGCCTTGCACCGGAGCATCGGAACCAACCGCCATCGCCAGCCCGACAGCGCCCAACACGATCAGGATCCAGGATTTGCGAGCCGACATGGAAGACCCCCCTTAGGCGGATGGCCCCGCATCCGGAACCCGTTCCCACCTCCAGGGAATATATCGCTAAACCCCTGATTTACCAGGACATTTAGAGGAATTCACAATCCGGGCCCTTCACTTGGCGGGCGCGTCCGGATCGGTTCCGATTTCCACCATCTGCCATGCGGTATTGCCGTGGTTTCCATCCGCATCCGTCGCTTCCAGGCGGAAGCAATAAAATCCCGGCGGTATACGTTTGCCCGTCTCGTCCAGGGCCAGCCATCGGATCACCTTGGGAGGCAAATCCCGGCCCCGGTAAGTTTTCACCTCGGCTCCGGCCACGCCATCCTTGCCCACGGCGTGGATGGTAAGAAGCCATTCCCGGATCCTGCCTTCCGACAACGCGCGCGCCGACTCCCGCAGCGGTTTTGCCTCAGGACCCGCCGGCCGATACCCTTCCGCCCCCGCGGGGAAAGGCTCCGCGGCCTGGAGATCGTTTTCGCCCGACGCATGGCTGTGGGTCTTATCGATGACCGAAAGGCGGAAATCCAACTGGGCCGGGGTTGCGCTGTCCCGCGGCGCGGCGTAGGCCTTGTCCGCGCGCAACTCCACCGTGAGCGGCAGCGCAACCGGCTTGGCGCCCAGGCGGAAGCGGAGGGAAATGGAATGCGAGGCGTCCGCTTCCCCGGTGGCTTGGGGCCCGCCGGTCTGAAAGGTATAACCGAACAGGAGCGCGCCGCGGCGTCCCAACGGCAGATTGAGGAAAGTGCCTAGCGCATAGCCGGGCGTTCCGGATTGCGGCAGCAGAAAGGTTCCCCGGAATGCCAACCGGCCTTCCGGCATAAAGCCGGCGGCCGCGGAGAAGGCATGGACCATGCGCCCATCCGGCGGCGGACCCACCGATCGGAATTCGTAGTAGGCATCCGGATCATGGAAGGTGAGGCCCAGCAGGTCCACGCGCTCCAGGCCCGCGCCCCCGGACAGCAGGTAACTCCGGCGTGTCCGAAACCCTTCGGGTACCTGGCCCGCCCCGGATTCCTGCAGGTTGCGGATGGCCAGCCCCAAGCGCAATGCGCGCCAGGGCGTGAGCAGGGCTCCCGCGTCCTCGTCGATGCCGAAACCTTCCAGGCCCACTCCCGCGCCCGTGCCCACGCTGCGCACGGATGCGCCCAAGGACGCCCAAGGACGCGCCTGCCAGGAGCCCCCGGCCACCATGCCTTGGCGGGGCCGCACGGGATATTCCGGATCGCCTGCGCGGGCGTCGTAGAAATAGCCGCAGGCGAAGGATGAGTTTCCGCCGCCTTTGGATCCGAACAGGAAATAAGGGGAGATGCCGCCGGCCAAACCCATCATACCGGCTTCCGCCTGGAAATCGTCTTGGATGGAAAGTGCGGCCGGATTGTCGAACACGGAGTTGATCCCGGAAGCATGCGCCGCTCCCCCGCCCGCAAAGGAGGCCGAGGCGGTGCCTAAAGGCGGTTCCGGAAGCGATGGCCGGGAATGGCCGCGCAACGGCAGCAACGCCAGTCCCCAGGCCAAAACTCGAAAGGGAAGTTTCACATCAGGATTATAGGGCCCCGCGACCGGAAGGTGCAACGTGGGACTGCGGGCCAGTGTTTTCCCATCCTGGCCGTAGACGGCGGGAAGGCCTATCGCCTCTGGTCTTATTGGCCGTCTTTAAGAATCCGCAACGGCATCACGATGAAGAAATAGTTCGGCTTATCCATTACCGGTTCCACGATGATGGCGCCGAGCGGATTGTTGAACTTGAACTGCACTTCTTCCGTATGGATGAGGCGGAACACCTCCAGCACGTAGTTGGCGTTGATGCCCACTTCCACGGGCTCGCCGCTATACTCCACGGGCAGGGATTCCTCGGAGTCTCCGCCCAGATCCTGGTTCTTGGCCGACAGCGCCAATTGCCGCTCCTGGAATCCGAAAACCACCAGCTTGGTTTTCGCGTTGGCCATGGTGGCCACGCGCCGGATCACGGAGCCCAGATGCTCCCGGTTCCCCTTCATCTGCTTGGAGAAATCCTTGGGGATCACGTTTTCGTAATTGGGATACGGGCCTTCGATGAGTTTGGTGAAGATGACGATGGTGTCGGTGGAAAAGCGCGCGTTGGCGGGGCCGATTTCCACTTGGATCACTTGCTCCGGATCCTCGGACATGCGCAGGATCTGCGACAGGGCCTTGGGCGGCAGGATCACGCCGGGCTGGGCGGGCAGGCCGGAGGCGGCCGTCCAGGCCTTGCCCAGGCGATGCCCGTCGGTGGCCACCATCTGCAAGGCGCCTTCCTTGAATTCGCAATAGGCGCCCGTTAGACTCATACGGCTGTAGTCGCCGGAAACGGCGAAGGTCGTCTTCTCGCTCAGGAAGCGGAAATCCTTCAGGGGGATATGGAAGGACTTGGCCGCGCCCAAATCCGGCAAGGCGGGATATTCGCTGGCGTCGAAGCCGGTGAGGTTGCATTGGAATCCGGATTCGGATTTGATGGTGACGATGTATTCATCCACGGAAAGCAGCACGGGAAAGTCCGGAAGCTCTTTCACCACTTCCAGAAGTTTCTTGGAGTTGATGACGATTTCCCCGTCCTCATGGCCTTCCACCTGCAGGCGCAGCACTATGGTCATGTCCAAATCGGTGGCGCGGATTTCCAGGGTGTTGCCTTCCAACTTCAGCAACAGGTTATAGAGGATCTGCAGCGTGGTCTTGGTGGGCGACGCATTGCCGGCCATCTGCAAGGCGTCCAGGAATACCGGTTTGTTGGCTTCGAACTTCATGCCGTCCCTTCCTGCCGGGCGCGCGCCAAACGTGGCGGCGGAAAAACCCGATCGGGCACAAAAAGATAGTCTTTAGAAAGGGACGTTTGGAATTCGATCCCGGGGTAGCTACTTTTTGCTTCACCCATATGATAATCGAACCGAAAATCCGCGGCTTTCTCTGCACCACCTCGCATCCCATCGGATGCGCAGCGGGCGTGCAGGAGCAAATCGAGCATTTCAAATCCCAGGCCCCCATCGCCAAGGGCCCGAAAAAAGCCTTCATCATCGGCTCCTCCACGGGATTCGGCTTCTCCTCCCGCGTTGCCGCCGCCTTCGGCAGCGGAGCGGGCACCTTGGGACTCGCCTTCGAGCGCCCGCCGGAAAAGGGCCGCACGGCATCGCCCGGTTGGTACCAGACGCAGGCTTTCGAGAAAGCCGCCCATAAGGCCGGGCTGTGGGCCAAGAGCCTGAACGGGGATGCCTTCTCGGACGCGATGAAAGCGGAAGCGGTGGCCTTGCTCAAGGAGCTGGGCCCGGTGGACCTGGTGGTCTATAGCGTGGCGGCCCCGCGCCGCACGGATCCCAAAACCGGCGTGACGTACAAATCCGTACTCAAGCCCATCGGCAAGTCCTATACCAACAAGACGCTGGACTTCAACACCGGCGCGGTCACCACCATCACCCTGGATGCGGCCACCCCGGAAGAAGTCAGCGACACCGTGGGCGTGATGGGCGGGGACGATTGGGAAATGTGGATGGACCTGCTCCAGAAAGAGGGCCTGCTCGCGCCCGGCGCCATCAGCATGGCCTATTCCTACATCGGCCCGCAGGTGACCCAAGCGGTGTACCGCCACGGCACCATCGGCACCGCCAAGGACCACTTGGAAAAGACCGCGCGCAAACTGGATGAGCGCCTCAAGCAAAGCGGCGGCCGCGCCTTCATCTCCGTCAACAAGGCCCTTGTCACCCAGGCCAGCTCCGCCATCCCTTTCATGCCCCTCTACATCAGCCTGCTCTACAAGGTGATGAAGGCCAAAGGCATCCACGAGGGCTGTCTGGAGCAGATGGATCGCCTTTTCCGCACCAAGCTCTATTCCGGCAAGCCCGTGCCCGTGGACGCGGATTTCCGCATCCGTATGGACGATTGGGAATTGCGCGAAGACGTGCAGCGCGAAGTCGATTACCTGTGGCAATTGGTCAATACGGACAATGGTCCGGGGCATGCCGACATAGCCGGCTACCGCGGGGACTTCCACCGCCTGTACGGCTTCGGCATCAAGGGCGTGGACTATGCGGCGGACGTGCCGGAAAGCGTGATCGGCGGATAAAGCCGATTCCCCAGGGGCGCTCCCTCCGTTCCAACTTTTATCTTTTGGCCTCAGGAGGACCGCATGAAATTTCCAACCTTCCTTGAATTGATCCCGCGGATCGAGAAGCTCTCCCCCCGCGACCCCGCCGAGAGGGGTTTATGGGGCAAGATGAACCTGGGCCAGATGCTGGTGCATTGCCGGCTCCCTTTTGAGGCGGCGCTGGGCCGGCTCCATGTCAACCAGGATCATAACTTCCTATCGCGCAACGTTCTCCGCCCCTTGATCCTCATCATCCCATGGCCCAAAGGCAAAACGCCCACCGCGAAGGATTTCCAAACGGTGGAACTGGGCTTGCCGGTGCGAGGGGTAACCGAGGAGATACGGGGCCTGTTGGAAGTGATGGAGGCGCATGCTTCTAAGCCGTTTACCAAGACCGTGAGTCCGGCGTTGGGACCCATGAATCTGGCCGAATGGGAGGGACTGCAACGGCGCCACCTGGATCATCACTTGAGCCAGTTCGGGGGCTGAAATCCGGATTGTGGATGGTTGAAGAGGGAAATGGTAGCGGGTCAGGGATTTGAACCCCGGACAAAAGGATTATGATTCCTCTGCTCTAACCAACTGAGCTAACCCGCCCCGAATCCGGCTTTCCCCGTTTCCGGGAAAAGCGGTTTGATGGCCCGGTTTTTAACACCGGAGAGGGAAAATTAGTCAGCTAAGGGTCGGATGGCAATGCCGACGGTCTAAAGCCCCGCTAAAACCCGCCCCTAGCCGCCCGGGCCACCGGTGAATCGAGAAATCCTTACGGCTAGGGTTCTGATGACTCGGACCTACCGCGTGGAATCCGCGGGCGCGGGGGGAGCGGGCGAAGCGGATTTCCCGGCCCCGCAGGACCATTCGATGACTTGGGGATCCCAAAGATCGATACCACCGTAGGGGAGCAATACGCTCGTGGCCACATCGTCTACGGACCCCACCAGGCCGGTGACGAAGGTTTGTTTGGTGGTGATCATGCTCCAGGTTTTTTCCTGGCACAGCGTATTCATGTTGATCACGGGACTGAATTCCACCAGGCTATAGATACCGTTATGATGCCATTTTTCCTGGACGGGACCGGCGCTTTTGACTTGGCCGTTCTTGAAATGCATGACCGAGCAACCGGTGAGGCAAAACCCGGCGAGGAGCGCGGAGAGAAGCTTGTTTTCCATTTTCCCATTCCCCTTATTTGCACCAGACTTTAGCGGTTTTAGGAGCATAAATGCCCAAGGTAAAGAACGATTTCACGCCGTCCAAAAAGGTGAATTGCGATTGCATCTGCTCCACCTCCTTGCCCTGGCAGACTTCCACCACATCGATTTCATGTTCTCCGGAAAGGCCCCACCAGAAATAGGGCTTGCTCTTCTGGTAGGTAGGGGCGCCTCCCACCTTCTCCCCGCCCCCGGGCCGGATGGTGGCGCTGGCGCAGGCGCTCAGATACATTAACGCGAATAGGCCGCAACCCATCCTCGCTGTGGTTTTGAAATTCATTTTTCCCTTCCCGGGTTTTGGTGCCCTTTTCCCATGGTGTTGTGCCTGGGACCAAAGACGCACAGGGCCTGGAGATCCGACCAATGAAAGTTCATTTATTCATAAGGCGCAAAAAAAGCGCGTCCCTGGGGAACGCGCCTTACTGCCATCGGAAGCGGAAGTCGGGAAAAGCGCCGGGACTATCGCCCCTGGCGTCCGCCTTCAGCGGCCGCTTCTCATCAACGCTTTCAAGGAGAAGGCCAACTTGACGTTGTTCTGCTTCTTCTTGTCATCGTTGGCGAATTTGTCCTTGAGCTGATCCACAGTGGCGGTGGGCTTTTTGGGTTTGGCCGGGCCGCGGTTCTGATTGCCGCCCTGACCGCCCTGCCCCCCTTGGTCGCGCTGGCCGCGCTGCCCGCCGCGTTGGCCTTGTCCCTGCGGCTTCTCGGCGGATTCCTTCTTCATCGAAAGGGAAATGCGCTTCTGCTCCACGTCCACGTCCAGCACGCGCACCTGCACGATTTGGCCCGCGGCCACCAGCTTCTTGGCGTCGTCGATGAACTTATCGGCCAATTCGGAGATATGCACCAAGCCATCCTGATGCACGCCGATGTCGATGAAGGCGCCGAAGTTGGTCACGTTGGTGACAATGCCTTCCAACCACATGCCTTGGGTCAAATCCTTCAGGCCCTGTATCTTGGAGTCGAAACGCGCGTACACGAACTCGGCGCGCGGGTCGCGGCTGGGCTTTTCCAATTCCGCGGCGATATCCAACAAGGTGGGCAAACCCACTTCTTCGCTAACGTACTTGTTGAGATCGATCTTGCCGATAACCTCTTTGTTGCCGATCAGATCCTTGAGCGGCAATCCGGAATCCTCGCACATGCGCTTGATCAGATCATAGCGTTCCGGATGCACCGCGGAAGCGTCCAGCACGTTGTCGGATCCTTGCACGCGCAAGAAGCCCGCCGCCTGTTCAAAGGCTTTTGGACCGAACAAGGAAACCTTCACCAGACCGGAGCGGCCGTTGAAGGCGCCATTGGCGTTGCGATGATCGACGATGTTCTTGGCCAGCGATTTGTTGATGCCGGCCACGTAGCCCAGCAACGCTTCCGAAGCGCTGTTCACGTCCACGCCCACGCTGTTCACGCAGGATTCCACCACCTGCTCCAGCTTGCGCTTGAGCTCGTTCTGGTTCACGTCGTGCTGGTATTGCCCCACGCCGATGGACTTGGGATCGATCTTCACCAATTCCGCCAGCGGATCCTGGATGCGGCGCGCTATGGAAGCGGCGCTGCGGATGGTGGCGTCCAAGTCCGGGAATTCCTTGCCGGCCAGGGGCGAAGTGGAATACACGGAAGCGCCCGCTTCGCTGACCACCACCTTGATGGGCGCCTTTTCCAATTGCTTGAACGCATTGCCGATGAACTCGTCCGTTTCGCGCGAAGCCGTGCCGTTGCCGATGGCGATGATCTCCACCTTGAAGCTTTCGATCATGGCCAAGAGGATGGTGGTGGACGCATCCGTCTGGTTCTGCGGCGGCATGGGATAGATGGTGCGATGCTCCAGGAGCTTGCCGGTGCCGTCGATGACGGCCAGTTTCACGCCCGTTCGGAAACCGGGATCCACGCCCATAACCACCTTGGGGCCGCCGGGCGGAGCCAACAGCACGTCGCGCAGGTTCTTCTGGAACACCGCGTAAGCTTCTCCATCCGCGCGTTCCTTCAGGGCCATGCGCACTTCCGTTTCGATGGCGGGCTTGAGCAGGCGATCGAATGCGTCCTTGACCATTTTCTCCAGTTCCACCTTATAGGGCGAACCGCTCTTGATGGACTTGGCAGCCAGGATTCCCAGGCACTTTTCGTCTTCCAGCACCAATTCCGTCCGCAGCACTTCTTCCTTCTCGCCGCGGCGCATGGCCAGGATGCGGTGCGAGGGCAAAGCGCTCACCTTCTCGCTGAAGTTATAATACATCTCGAACTTGGTGCGCTTGCCTTCATGCTCCTTGCGGACCTTGGCCGTGTAGAGCCCGGTCCTGAGGGCCATTTCGCGGATCTGGCCGCGGATGGCGGCGTCTTCGGAAAGCTCTTCCGCCAGGATGTCCAGCGCGCCTTGCAGGGCCGCGGCGGCATCGGCCACGTTGAGTTCCGCGTTCACGTAGGCTTGCGCCAATTGTTCCGGCGTCTGCCCGGCAGCGGGCGCATCCTGCGCTTGCAGGATGCGGGCCAAAGGTTCCAGGCCGGCTTCCTTGGCGGCCATAGCGCGCGTGCGGCGCTTGGGCTTGTATGGCAGGTAAAGATCTTCCAGCACGGTCTTGGAATCGGTCGCTTCGATCTTGGCCTTCAGCTCCGGCGTGAGCTTGCCCTGGGTCTCGATGCTCTTCAGGATCGTTTCCCTGCGATCGGCGAGCTCTTTATGATACAGATACCGTTCTTCGATTAAGCGAAGCTGGTTTTCGTCCAGGGAGCCGGTGACTTCTTTGCGGTAACGGGTGATGAAGGGGACCGTGGAACCCTGGTCGAAGAGCGCCAGCGTATTACGGACCTGCTCGGCCCTGAGTTTGGTTTCGTTTGCGATCAGTTCGACGAAGGACACATTAGACTCCTGGAAATACCGGTAAGATCCCTGAAATGATTGGGAGGATGGGAAAAGTAGGAATTAATGCAGCACTAGTGAGTAACCATGGAACGGAACGCTTTTGTGCAATTTCCGGTCGGAAACCGGCCAAATTCGTGCAAAAACAATGAAAATACCTAGCCAAACAAGTACAGGGGTATGACACAACCGTGACAAAACCGCTTAAGGTTGGGGGTATTATTGATACAGGAACTCAACAGGGAAGTGAACCATGACGCATCAGTCAGTTGAATCGTGGGATGGAGCCTCGCTCTACTATCAATATATCAAGGACATCTCTAAATATCCACTTCTGAAGAAGGATGAGGAGATCGCAGTCTTAATGAAGGTCCAGACCGGGGATCAGAAGGCCATCCACAAGTTGGTCTGCGCGAATCTCAAATTCGTCATCAATGTGGCTTTCATGTACAAGAATCAGGGCTTTTCCCTCCCCGAGCTCATCAACGAGGGCAATATCGGTCTCATTGAAGCCGCCAAGCGCTTTGATGTGAACCGCAAACTCAAGTTCATTTCTTATGCCGTCTGGTGGATCCGCCAAGCCATTACCCGCGCCATCGCGGAACGGGCCCGCATGGTCCGCATCTCGGCCGAAAAGGAATTGATCTTGCGCCGGTTCTCCAAGTACAACGTCCCCATGCGCCAGACCATCGGCGGCGGGGCGCAAATCGACACGGACGTCCTGGGCGGCAAAATGGGCTATTCCGGCCGCCAAATCGAAAAGATCATGGAAATGGGCCTGCGCCATTCCTCCTTGGACGAGCCGCTCAACGGAGAGGATGGGAACTCGGTCATGGACGTCATCGAAGACGGACATACTGAAGCCCCGGATCTGATGACCACGCAAACGTCCCAGAAGAAATTCGTGGCCAGACTGCTGCATAAGCTGAACGACCAGGAACGCACCGTCCTCAGCATGTATTTCGGCATCAGCCATCACGAACCCCTGAACCTGGAAGAGATCGGCGAAATCATAGGCCTCTCCAAGGAACGGGTACGCCAAATCAAGGAAAAGGGCCTGGCCAATCTGCGGACCATGGAAGACATCCAGGAATTGGCCATAGCCAGCTAGGCCGAAGAAGGGGCGCGATAAGCCGGCAATTTCAGGAAAGCGATGAGCCGCTTTCCGGATCCACAAAAGAAGCCCCGACTCCGGGGTTTCTTTTGGTAATGATTCTGATGGGATTTCCACGCGGCGAGATTCCCGGAGGATGGGCCGGTGGCTGAGCGATCCTAGCATGTCCGCACCCAACGGGCGCTCCAAGGAAATGCCGACTTGGCCTGACTGGCATTTCGCCATCATGGATAATACAATATCTAGGATTCCCCCAATCGGGCTGCCGAAAAATGGATGCTACCGAACTCCTGTCCCGCTTCGCCGCTCAGACCGTGCTGGTGCTCGGCGACGTATTCCTGGATGAATTCCTGAGCGGGGATTGCTCGCGCCTATCCCCGGAAGCTCCGGTTCCCGTGCTTAAGATGGACGATCAAAAAACCCGTCGCGTTTTGGGAGGCGCAGCCAATACCGCCGCCAATGTGGCCTCCCTGGGCGCGAAAGCGATCTTGATCGGCATCGATGGGGACGACTGGCATGGTATCCGATTCCGGGAGTTGATGGAAAAATCCGGTGTCCGATTCGAGTCCGTTCGGGATGGCCGCCCCACCATGCGGAAAACCAGATTGGTTGGCCAAGGCCAACAGTTGCTCCGATTGGACTATGAGGAAACGACCGCCGTAGATGCCGCCGCGGCAGCCGCCATCCTTTTCGCGTTCCGGAAACACATCCACGCATCCAACATGGTTCTCCTCTCGGATTATGCCAAGGGCTTTTTTACGGAAGCATTGACGCAAACCTTGATCGCGGAATCCCATGCGGCCGGCAAGGAGGTATTGGTGGATCCGCGTCCGCAGCATGCTTCCTATTACATGGGTTGCGACTACCTGACTCCCAATTGGAAAGAGGCGCAAGGACTGCTGGGCCAGATCGAAAGCGATCCCGGCGAATCCCTGATCCTGGAAAACGGGGCCGCGTTGCGCGCCACCTTCAAGTCGCATGTCCTTTTGACCTTGGGCGCGCGCGGGATCTCCTTTTTCGATCGCGGAAACGGGAACCATTTCAACCTGCCCACCCAGGCGCGCGAAGTCTTCGACGTGAGCGGCGCGGGAGATACGGTAGTCGCAGCCTTCGCGCTGGCGCGAGCGGCGGGCGCAGGCTTGGAAGATTCCGTGCGCTTGGCCAACAAAGCGGCCGGTGTAGTGGTTGGGAAGTTCGGAACGGCTACGGTCACCCGCGAGGAATTGCTGGATTCCGAAAGTGGGGAAAGCCGGCTGCTGGCGCGCGCGCGGCTTTCCGCTTTGGCGGAATCCTTGAAGGCGCAGGGCAAACGTATCGTCACCTTGAACGGTTCTTTCGATCTTTTGCACGCGGGACATCTCCACATTCTGGAGGAAGCCCGCGCCCAAGGAGACGTTCTAATCGTCGGCCTCAACAGCGACGCTTCTATCCGCGCCTACAAGGGAACCCACCGCCCCATCATTCCCGAATCCCAACGCGCTCGCATGCTCCTGGCCTTGCGTGCCGTCGATTATGTGCACATCTTCGACGAGACGGAACCGATGCCCTTCCTAGCCGAAATCAAACCGCACGTACACGTGAACGGATCCGAATACGGCGCCGATTGCATCGAGGCGCCCCTGATCAAAGCCCACGGAGGCCGCATGCACATCACCGGAAAGATCCCAGGCCTCTCCACCTCGGAAATCCTGGATCGGGTCCGTTCCTTGCAATGAGCTCCGGAAAAACCGGCGCCGGCCGAGCGAATTCCCTGTTCGCCACCTTCTACCGCGAAGCCTCCAGCCAAGGTGAGCAAGCGGGCGAAGAGAATGGAAAGTTCGTGCTCCTTTCCAGGGGGCGGGGCATCCACCTGGTCCTTTCCCCGCTTTCGCTCACGCCTTATCATGCCAACATCGTGTATCAATACCTGCAAGTGGAAGGCCGCGGCGACGTGGAGGCCGTAAGCAGCAGCGGCTGCCGCATTATTTCCAAAGGCTGGAAGGTGCATGGCGGCGGCTATTTTTCCGCGCAGCATTTCCTCCACAATCTCATCCTGCACGGCAAGTCCACCGCTTTCGGCAAATACGATCAGAGGCTGTTGGGACGCTTCTCGGAAGAGATAGCGGAAAAACTGGGGTTGGCTGCTTATACCCTGGAATTCAAGTAAGGCTCTTATTTCCCAATGCAGAATCCGCTGAAGATCTTCCCCAGGATCTCGTCGGTGGAAATCTCGCCCAGCAATTCCTGCAGGTATCCGGCCGCTTCCCGGATTTCAAAAGCCAGGATCTCGATGGCGGGTTTGCCGCGCATACCGTGGAGCGCAGTCTCCACGCGTTCCCGTGCAGCCATTACGGCCCGGAATTGCCGCTCCGTAGTCAGCACAATGTCTTCGCCCACCCCGCGGTCCCGGAATACCGATGCATCCAACCGTTCCCGGAATTCCCTCAGTCCAGCGCGCGTGCGGTTGGAGACCGGCAAAAATCCCTCCGGCGCATGGAATCCGGGCAAATCCGATTTGCTAGCCAACCGCAAGACGAAAGCTTGCTCCGTGCCCGGCACCGCCGGAACTCCGGAGGCCAAAGCGCTGAAAGGATGCGGGGCTCCGCCATCCTCTGTTCCCGCCGAGGTCCCATCCTGCACCCACACCCGCACATCGGCGGTTTCCGATTGCCGCCGCGTCCGCTCCATCGCCAATTCATCCAGCCCGTCCACGGGCCTGCCCAGACCGGCGGTATCCACCAGTTGCACCAAGCCGCTGGGTAACCTCAAAGTTACCTCAACGTAATCCCGCGTGGTCCCCGGAATTTCCGAGACCAAAAGGCGATCCTCATCCACCAGCGCGTTGATGAGGCTGGATTTGCCCGCGTTGGGCGCCCCCATTATCACCACGCGCGGGGACCGGGCCAAATCGCGGCCCTTTGCAAAACCGGTCGCCAGCTTGGCCAACTCGGCCTGCACGCTTTCCAGGCGAGGGACCCAGGAGGCGTAGTCCGGATCGGCCTCTTCTTCCGAGAAGTCCACGTCCAGTTCCAGCCGTACCGACAAATCCACCAAGGCGTCCCGCAAGGCCTTTAGCGGCGCGCTCAGGGCTCCGGCCACGATGCGCTGGGCGTTACGAACGGCTTCCACGGTCTGGGCATGGATCAATTGCCCCACCGCTTCGGCCTGGAGCAAATCGATCTTGCCGCTTTCAAAACCGCGGCGCGTGAATTCGCCGGGACCGGCCAGCCGCACGCGGGGGAAATCCAAAAGGGTTTTCAGGATGCGATCCACCAGCAGCATGTTGCCGTGGGGATAAAGCTCCAACACGTCTTCACCCGTGGAACTGGCGGGCCCGGGAAAGAAAACGAAGTTCAGCCGATCGAGGATTTCCCCGGAAGCGTTATCCTGAGCCGGAGCGAACGGGGATCCCGGTTTCCAAGCTCCGGTGCCCGAAGGGGCGACGCGGAAGGCACCATAGTATACATGCCGGGCCTGCAATGCGCCGCGGCCCAGATGGGTTTTAGCGACGCCGCGGCAAGCCGGACCGGAGAGACGGAGCACCGCCAGTCCCGATGTACCGGGCGGCGTGGACAGGGCGACTATGGTCTCCAAGTTAGGCTCCTCGCTTTGGAGTTTGCCGGGCAAACTCCATGCTCGTCGCGTTCATAGGCCCACCGGCCCATCACCCGGATGCCTGCCTATGCAAACTCCGCGCTCGTCGCGTTCATTGTGGCAACCGGCTCATCGCATTCATTATGCCGCTGAGCCGGTCGCTTTCCGGTTTATTTGGTCTTGGACGGTTTGCGCGTCGAAACCACCGGGACGTTTTTCCCGGATGCGCCCGCGCCTGCCGCCGGCTTCAGCCGGTTGGTGAAGAAATAAGTCTGGCCGATGGTGAAGAGGTTTGAAACCGTCCAGTACAGCACCAGCCCGGAGGGGAAGGAGCAGGAGAAGACGAACATCATCACCGGCATCATCCAGACCATGAACTTCTGGTTGGGATCCTTGATGGACGCCTTCATCTGGAAGAACATGGTGGCGGCCATGAAGAAGGGCATGATGGTCACGCCCAACGGGAACAGGTAGGGGACCTTGAAGGCCTCGTACACCACGTCTGGACGCGCCAGATCGTGGACCCAAAGCACGAAGGGCGCGCCTTTCAATTCCACCGATCGGCCCAGCACGTTGAACAGGGAGATGAAAATCGGCATCTGCAGGAGCACCGGGAAACAGCCCATCACGCCGGAAAGCGGGTTCACTCCCTCCTTCTTGTAGTATTCCATGATTTCCATATTGGCCTTCTGGGGCTGGCCTTTATGCTTCTCGCGGATCTTTGCGATGGCGGGCATATGCTGCTGCATCTTCACGCCCTGCTTGGTCTGGGCGATGGTCAGCGGGAAGGTGAGCGTGCGGACCAGCAAGGTCAGCAGGATGATGGCTACGCCGTAATTGTGGACGAACCCGTAGAAGAACTTCAGCAGGTGCAGCACGGCCCCGCACAGCCCCACGTACCAGACATCCGCGCGGAAGAAGGATTCCCAGCCGGAGAAGATGATCTTCTCGTAGTTCTGGTTGTAGGTCAGCAGTTGATCGTAGGAGAGCGGCAGCACCAGGAAATCGAAATCCAGCGTCTTCTCATCCACATTGTTGCCGAAGATCTGCAGGGTATAATCGTGCGGATAGGTTTTCTCTTCCCCGTCCGGGACCCGGCCCACGGCCACCACCTTGTTCGTGGTCTCCTTGTTGAAGTTCACCACCGCGGCCACATACTTGCGGCGCAGGCCGGCCCATTTGAGCACCCCGCTTTCCTCGTTGAAAGTCTTGGATCCCATGAAGGCCACGCGCTCCACGTTCACGCCGTTGTCCAGGATGGCTTCGCTGAAATAGGTGCTCATCAGCCCCACGCCTTTGCCATGCGCAATGCGTTCCGTTTCCGAAAGCCCGGACATCCAGCTGATGGCATAGGAGGACATGGGCGCGGAGGCTTCCAGGTGCTGCGCGATCTTGGTACCATCGGCGGTGAAGGTGAAAGTGCGGACCAGGGTTTTCTTTCCGTCCGGCGTTGCGCCCTTGAAAGTCACCACGGCCGCTTCGGATCCCCTCACGGAAAGGCTGTCTTTGCCGTCCACCTGCCAAAGCAGCTTGGACAGATCCTGGTTATCCACGGTGAGCGCCAAAGCGCCGCCTTCTTCCGGGATGATGACCGGATTGAAAGGCTTGTGCCCGGCCAGATCCTTGAGGTATACCGATTTGATCTTAGCGCCCTGGTTGTCCAGCTGCACCACGAACTTGTTGGTCTCCACCGTAATGACGCGATGGGCGATGACGGCGGAATCGATCTTGGCTCCCGGCGCCACGACGCCCAGGGTGGCCGGAGCATGCCCGCCCGCGGCAACGATGGCGGCGGAATCGGCGGCGGATACCGGCGCCGGCAGCTTGGCGGCGTTCTCCACCGAGTCCTTCTTCTGCTGTTCGATCTTCTTGGCATTCTCGGCGGTGGCCTGCCTCTGCTTATAACCGGTCCATACGAACATCAGTCCCAGCAGCAGGACCCAAGCCATCAGGCTATTTCTATTCAAGTGATTCTCCTAAAGGTGGAAAGGCGCAAAGTGGATCAGGGTTTATGCGAAGGGACGGAAGGGACTGG
Organism: Fibrobacteria bacterium; assembly: GCA_025360005.1. Classification (GTDB taxonomy): domain Bacteria; phylum Fibrobacterota; class Fibrobacteria; order UBA11236; family UBA11236; genus Chersky-265. The sequence continues at coordinate 97,058 of JANYDA010000052.1, read as the reverse complement.
ATCCCACCCCCCCTTGCAAAAAGGATGGCAACGCGCGATGCGGAAGGCGGAAAGCAGAATGCCTTTTGCCATGCCGCGCGTCTCGATGGCTTCCATCGCGTAGTGGGAGCAGGAAGGCTCAAAGCGGCAGCAGCCGGTGAAGAAAGAGCCATGCAAAGCTTGGTATATGCGGATAAGGAAAATCGCGAGGGTTTTCGGAATCGGTTTCACCGGGAACATATCAAGCTGCGCCGCCGATGGTGGTGAGAAAGGAATCCGCTTGCGCCCGCAATTCCCCGCGCGTCGCTTGCGAGGCGCTGTTGGGCACGTCGAAAATGATCCAGGTGCCTTCCGGGATTTTCGGCAAGGCGGCCGCGAAACATTGGCGCAAGGTTCGGCGGATGGAGTTTCGCATAGGAGCGTTGCCGACTTTTTTCCGGATGATGAAACCCAAACGGGAGCATTCTTGCTCGACGTGGAAGAATCGGAGCACAAGTGGCGCGCTTCTTAGCGCCCTCCCGCTCTCAAAGACCTTTTTATACATATAAGGCTTGTTGAGCCGACGTCTATTGAGCGGGAGCTGCATGGGCCGGGTCTGACCCGGCTCCGGGGTCGAGCTTGCGTTCACAGGCGAACCTCCCCCGATCAAAAGCGGAGTTTAAAGTTCAGATGTCCTTGTAAGTCATCTGATCGCTGACCGTAAGCTTATGACGGCCCTTGGAGCGACGACGAGCCAGAACAGCGCGGCCATCTTTGGTGGCCATGCGGGTACGGAACCCGTGCTTGTTGACTCTTTTACGATTGCGAGGCTGAAACGTTCTTTTCATGATGAAAGATCCATTTTAAGAGGAAGGGGATCAATTTAGTTTTCATCCCCTTGAAAATTCAAGGGTTAGGCCAATTCAGTTCCTGTTTTCCATGGTGATCGGGTCGAAAAACTAAAAAATATCAAAAATACATTGTTTAAGAAAAAACTATATAAACTATATATAGGGGTACTTTCTCTTCCCTTGGTCGTCTTTCTCACTGTGATGGGTTGGAAACGGGAAAAAATTCACCTAAACGCAAATTTATGTCATCTTCCATACTCGTTGGGTTTCCGACTCCTATTCTATCAAGCCCTCGCTTTCGATCTGCTGCAATTTTTTCATGGCCGATACGCAAAGACCATTCATCTTCGCCATCGAGACCTCCAGTCTCTCGAGCGTTTGAAAAACAGCTCGTCACTTTTCTTGACGGCCCACTTTCACAACTGGGAGTTGATGGGAGCATGGATGACCAGCCAAGGGGTCCCGCTCTTGAGCGGCGCGCGGCCCATGGCCCGTGGCTGGAGCCAATCTTTGCTTGTGCGTCTGAGAAACCGGTTGGGAATGAAGATCATATTCAAAGATATTCCCCGTCGCGCCTGGCGGCATTTGCAGGCTGGAAATTGCTTTGCTCTGCTGTGGGATCAGCGGGTGGATCACTCCGCCGTCACGGCCCCCTTCTTTGGCCAGAGATTGCTTCTAGATCCTCTCCCCCTATTCCTTGTCGAGAAAGCGCCCACTCCGGTATTTTTCGGCGCATTGCTTCCGAGTGGAGAGCTTCGCCTTATCCAAATAGCAGACCCAAGCCGATCCGAGCATCCAAACAAAAACCTAGCCCGCCGCTACCATCGCATCTTGGAAATTTTAGTTCGGACCCACCCCGCCTACTGGTACGGCTTAGCCCACGGTCGTTTTCAAAACCTGTTGGATCTACAGGGCAAAGTTCATGTTTCACGTGAAACATCGGTGGCACCAGGAGTTATGGTTTCACGTGAAACGTCAAAAGGCAAGGAACAGAGAATTGAATGAGAGCGGAAGGATTAAACTTGGTAGGATTTAGCAGCATTCGTCGGCGATCGACATTCAGCGTCGGAGCAAAATCAAAAGCCTTGAAATGGGATTGCGCTCCTAGGTGCCAAGGAACTAGTAAAGCTCGCCGGCTGAAATAGTCGCCCAATTCATCTTAGCGTTGATCTTAGCGCTCGATATAGGACGTCGAGGGGCAAAATTCTTGCCTTTCCTCGTCCTTTTAACGCCCATCCCACCCTTGCTTCTCCCTCAGCGGCCGATAATCATTGAAATCCAAAAACTTTATGATACATTTACCTACCCTATGGAAAACCTTTTACAGGATCCGTCAAAATTTGACGATAAAACCCTCCAAAAACTGAGGGAAGTGGAACATTTCCTGAGGAAATGGAATAAAAACATCAACCTGGTAAGCGAACAGGATGAGCCGACCGTTTGGGAGCGCCACATCGTGGATTCGGTCCAACTGATGCCATTTTTCAAGGAAGTCAATAAGCTGGCGGATATGGGAAGCGGTGTGGGGCTGCCTGCCGTTCCTCTCGCTATCGCCTGTCCGGACATCGATGTCTTTGCCATTGAACCTCGCCAGAAAAAAGCGGCATTGATGGCCGAGTTGATCCGGGAAATCCGGATCCCCAATCTTCACGTCCTTTCGGAACGCGTCGAGAAGGTTTTTCTGTCCCACATGGATGTGGTATGTTGTCGCGCCTTCGGTGAGTTCACCCGGGACGCAAGGCTTGCCTATAAAATGCTGAAGCCGGGCGGACTATTCATGACTTTCAAGACCGCGGAAGAAACCAATATCCCGCAGGGCTATGACAAAGTCGACAACTATCCCTATCACCTCCCCGGAAATCCACGCAGGTACTTTATAGTCATTGCGACCAAAACAGGAGAGATGTGAGCCGGATTATCGCCGCTTGCAACCAGAAGGGTGGAGTGGGCAAAACCACGACTTGTGTGAACACCTCGGCGGCACTGGCTGCGATGGAGAAAAAGGTATTGCTGGTGGATATGGATCCCCAGGCCAATGCCACGCAAGGTTTGGGCTTCAGTCCCCAGGATTTTGAAGAAGATCTCTACGATATCCTGACCCAGGCCGAAGGCGATGTGACCAAGGCCCAAGTACGCCATTTCGTCAAGCCCACCAGTATGCCTTTCCTGGAGGTCCTTCCCTGCTCACGCTCCCTGGCGGGCCTGGAAGTCCAACTCATCACCCAACCCCTCCGGGAAAAACGCCTGATGCGCGTACTGGAAGCGGTCCGGGACGACTATGATTTCATTTTCATCGATTCGCCGCCCTCATTAAGCATGCTCACTCTGAACGTACTTACCGCAGCGGACACGGTGATGATTCCCATCCAATGCGAATACTATGCGCTGCAGGGATTGGCCGAACTTTTGAATACCATCCGCCTGGTGCAACAGAACCTGAATCCCAAGCTTTCCATCGAAGGCGCCTTGCTGACCATGTACGATAGTCGCTTGAACCTCTCGAAACAGGTGGCCGAGGATGTGCAAAACACCTTTTCCGAAAAGGTGTTCAAAACCATCATCCCCCGCAGCGTCAAGCTGAGCGAGGCCCCCTCGTTCGGACAACCGATCATTCTCTATGATGCCTTGAGTTCAGGAGCCATGCGTTACATGGAGTTGGCCAAGGAGATCATCCTGAATGACTAGGAAAGCCCTGGGCAAAGGCCTGGAAGCCATCTTCGGAAACCTGGGTCAGGAAGTGGTGCATCCCAAGACGGGATCGGCCACGCTGGAAATTGAAATTTCTAAAATAGCTCCAAATCCCTTCCAGCCGCGCACTGACTTCGGTCCCGAAGAAATCCAAGAGCTGGCCAACTCGATTAAGGAAAAAGGGCTCTTGCAGCCCATCCTCCTCCGCAAGCATCATGACGGCTATCAGATAGTAGCCGGAGAACGCCGATTCCGTGCCATGCGGCTTTTGGGCCGTACCCTGATCCCGGCTCTGGTGCGCGAGCAGCTCTCCGATCGCGACATGATGGAGATGGCCCTCATCGAGAACATCCAGCGCGTGCAGCTGAATGCCATCGAAGAAGCCATCGCCTTTGAGCAGTTGATCAACAATTGCGGCATCACCCATGACGAGTTGGCGCAGAAGTTGGGCAAGAGCCGCTCCGCCATCACCAACACATTGCGTCTGCTCAAACTAGAAGATGATCTGAAGGCGATGATCAAAGAGGGTAAGCTGACCGCGGGCCACGGCCGCGCCCTATTGCAAACCGATCCGAAAAAGCGCGCCAAGCTGGCTCAGAAAATCGTGGATGATCACCTTAACGTGCGGCGCGCGGAAAAATCCGGCGGACGCAAATCGGATAGCACCAAGGCGCTCAATCCCAATGCCCAGGCCTTTCTGGAAAAGTTGCGCTTTCTCCTGGGCACCAAGGTTACCCTCAAAGGGAACGAAAACCGCGGCGTACTGGAAATCCATTACATGAACCGGCAGGATTTGGAAACTTTCGCGGATTTGCTTGAGCGTGGACAACTGACTAAGTAAAGAGAGAAGTCAAATTCAAAGTGCAAAGTGCAAAATCCAAAGTTTAAGATAAATCAGGGATAGCCGCTGCAATGCGCTTTCAGCCACGAACGGCCGCTCGCTCTTTTCCTCCATTTTGCACTTTGAATTTTGCACTTTGCACTTTGCACTCTCTCCTCCAGCGGCCCTGATGTCGAAGAAACGCTATATCACCATTCAGGTCCTCCCCGATGACTCCAGCGATGCCTGGACCATCAAGCTGCGTTACCGCTTTTTTGAATTCCTGTTCTACGCCATCGTCATCGCGTTGTTCGCCACCGCATTGGCCGCCGTCAAGATCACGGAGATCAACGGCAAAGTCCTGACCGCGTCGCATCTGGCCGCCATCAATCGCCAGCTGATGGACAAGCAACAGAAGATGACCCAATTGGAAATGGAGTTGGGAAGGATAGCCGAACAGGAACGGAAGATCCGCGGCATTGTACAAACCTTCATCGCCGAGCAGGCAGGGGACTCCTCCAAGGATGGCGATCGCGGCAGCCGGCTTTCCCAAGGCGATCTGGACAAGTTCGTGGCGGATGTGCAGGCCATCGAGAAGCGCAAGCATGGACCCTCCCTCTTCCCCTCGCGGGAAGAGATCCCGGACATCTGGCCGGTGGCCGGCATCATCAGCCAGCCTTATAACGGCGCCGGGACTCCGGAAGCCCGGCACGAGGGCATCGACATCATCGCGGAAAGCAATGCGCTCGTCTCGAGCGCCGCCAGCGGCATCGTGATCCAGGCGGCCCAGGACAGGGACTTGGGCCGGTTCGTGAAAATCGATCATAACCATGGGCTGCAAAGCCTCTATGCGCACTTAAGCCGGAGCTTTGTCCAAGTCGGGGATCATGTTGAGAAAGGGACCAGCATCGGCGCGGTAGGAAATACCGGAAACAGTTTCGGCCCGCATCTTCATTACGAAATCCTGGTCAGGGGCAAATCCGTGGACCCGGAACAATACCTAAAGTAGCAGAGGAGCCTTATGTCCAAATCCGTAGCCGCAGCAATGACTTTCATCAGTGATGGAACCCAGATCCTGGGCGACATCAAAGTTGAACATGATCTAAGGATAGAGGGTTACCTCAAAGGAACGGTTGATGTGGGCGGCATGTTGGTGCTGGGGCCCACAGGTAAAATCGAAGGCCAGGTGCAGGCGCGATCGGCAACCGTAGCCGGGCAAATCATCGGGAATCTCCGAGGCTTCGATAAAATCGTCCTGGAATCCAAATCCATCCTGATGGGAGACCTAAATACCAGGGAGTTGGTCATCAACGAGGGCGCAATTTTCCAAGGCAATTGCTCCATGCAGATGGATGAAAAAAAATAACCCCCCAAACCCGCAGGCGGATAGCAGTAACCAGTGGCTTGCTTTCCTGAATCTGGGATGGATCATCGTCGGCAATATGCTGCTTTTCGTGGGCGGGGGATTGTGGCTGGATAAGCATTTCCAGACGCCGCCGATCCTATTGCTGATCGGCGTCTTTGCGGGATTCTTCTCCAGCGGTTATACCATATATCGTGCCGTGAAAAAATTGGAACGCCAAGAAGGCGCCGGGCCCTAGCGCGAACAGCCCAAACCGGGTTTTGCTATCCCGTGCGGCCTTTAAAGATTACGGCTGCTTTGCTATGCTTCCCACGCGTAAAAAAACCCCGGCAAAAATCTTTTTCCGGGAAAACAGGTTACCCAGTTTTGTCCATCTACTCCAAAAAAATCGCGATTGTCATGGTCTTCCTGGCCGTGACCGCAGGTCTGGTTTCCTCCCGCTTGGAAGGGTATCCGCTCGCATTCGCCGCCGGAGCCGTGGTATTCATGGGCCTCAATGCCTTGGCCGCCATCTATCCATTGTACCGCTTCCGGGGAAAAATGAATCCCTTCAATGTTTACCTGATGGGGATGGTGGTACGCATGGCTGTCATCGGCATGGTCCTGATCGGGGTCATCCTGTTGGGCGGTCTAAAGCAGTCTGCCTTGCTCGCCCTGACTTTGACCGCGATGATTTCCTTCATTGCCTATCTGGCCGTGGAAATCCACCATTTTCTGCGCCATAACGCCAGCCTGATGAGCACTTGATGCAGCCAAAGAAATTCCTATCGCCCTGCTTCGCCCTGACCGCCATTCTCGGTTTGGCCTGCGGCCCGGGTCCGGCCCGCGCCGAAGAGAACCTGGGCGACTTCCTGACCCACCATATCTCCAACTCCTATGAATGGCATCCGCTCCCGGGAGTGGTCATCCCCCTGCCCCATTGGCATATCTTCGGCATCGATATGGGGATCTCCCAGCATGTCCTGATGATGTTGATCGCCGGCGGGCTATTGATCCTCCTCTTCGCCTTGGGTGGACGCCGCAAGGGCAATGCGCCCACCTCCAAACTGGGCCATGCGCTGGAAGCGCTGGTCATCTACATCCGCGACGAAGTGGTGGAACCCAACCTGGGGAAAAAGGAATCGCCCAAATGGCTGCCTTTCTTTCTCACCATCTTCTTCTTCTTCCTCACGCTCAACCTCATCAGCCTGATCCCCGGCTTCACCGCCGCCACCGGCAACGTCAACTTCACCGCCACCATGGCCTTGATCGTGTTTCTGGTTTATAACCTGGCCGGCATGGCGCATAACGGGCCCGTGCATTACATCGTCAACGTGGTGCCCAAAGGTGTTCCCCTTTTCGTATTGCCCATCATCGCCTTGATCGAATTCATGGGCCTGTTCACCAAGGCCGTGGCGCTTTGCATCCGCCTTTTCGCCAACATGACGGCGGGCCATATCCTGATCCTGTCCCTCACCGGACTCATCATCGTCTTCAAATCCTATTATGTCGCCATCGGCTTTTTGCCGATGACCTTGTTCATCTACCTCATCGAGGTATTGGTGGCTTTCCTGCAGGCGTATATCTTCACCTTGCTTTCGGCCCTATTCGTGGGAATGGCCATCCACCAGGAACATTGATTTCAACTGACACCCACTAAGAATCCATAAGGAGTAAACGATGGCTTTGGAAAACGCAGCAATGGGACTTCTCTCCGCCGGCATCGGCGCCGGACTCGCCGCTATCGGCGCCGGAATCGGCATCGGTAAATTGGCCGGTTCGGCCTTGGAAGGCATCGCCCGCCAGCCGGAAGCCGTGGGCGTTCTGCGCACCACCATGCTTATCGCCGCCGCTCTGGTGGAAGGCGTGGCGCTGTTCGCGCAAGTTATCTGTATCATCGTAGCATTCAAGTAACCGTCTTGATTGGAACGGGACGGCATAGGGCCGCCCGCGGGGAGAGGAAAGAACAATGAGCGCCGAAATGAACGGGCTGCAACCGGGCGGGCTCCAAATCGCACAAGCGGAAACGCCGGCCGGGGAAACCCAAACCGAGGTAGGCCATAGCGCCGCCGCGCACGGTGAAGCGGGAGGCCTGCCGGCCTTTCTGCGTTTCGATCCCGGCGTCTGGTGCTGGACCGCGATCGTATTCGTCGTCCTCCTGTTCATCCTCAAGAAGATGGCCTGGAAACCCATCATCGCCGCCATCGAGGAACGCGACAAGACCATCAAGGACAGCCTGACCGAGGCCGCGCGCATCCAGGAAGAGGGCAAGCGCATCGCCGAAGAGCAGAACAGGATCCTGACCGCGGCGAGGCATGAGGCCAACGCCCTGTTGCAGTCCTCCAAGCAGGCCGCGGAAGATCTGCGCCGCAAGCTGGAGCAGGCCGCGCAGGAAGAGAAGACGCGCATCATCGCTTCTGCCACGCAGGAAATCGACGCGTCCAAGCGCGCCGCCATGGCGGAACTGAAACGGACCACGGCGGACCTGTCCATCCAGATCGCCGAAAAGCTGATCCGCACCAGCCTGGACGATTCCAAGCAACGCGCATTGGTCGATCAGCTCATCAACGAAGTCTCCGCGCCCGGCGTTTCGCCGTCGAAAGCGTAAGGAAGAGCGCAAGGCATGAAAAAGGAAAAAGCCGCGATCATATACGCCCGCATGCTGTTGCAGGCCGCGGAAGATCATAAGGCGGGGGACGCGGTTTCCGCGGACATGCATGCATTGGCGGAGACCTTCCGCAAGCTGCCTGACCTGTACAAGTTCCTGGCCAATCCCGTGCGCAAGTCCGATGAGAAGGCCAAGCTGATGCAATCCGCCGCGGCCAAGCTGGCCCCGCTCTCCCAGCAATTCCTGAAGCTGCTGCAGAGCAAGAACCGCTTCGCCCTCTTGCGCGCCGTGGCGGACGAATACATCGCGCTGGAAGAGGAGCGCAAGAACATTCTGCGCGCCACCGTGGTAAGCGCCCGGCCCCTGGCCCAGGATCAGATAGACAAGCTGGCGCGCGGGCTGGAAGCCAAGCGGCCCGGCAAGCGGTACATCCTCACCAACCAAATCGACGCGTCCCTGATAGCGGGATTCCGCATCGTCCAAGGCGACACCATCACGGACGCCAGCATCAAGCATAAACTCGATCTGCTCAAGCAGAAATTAGCCGCATAGGAAGGCATAGGATATATCATGGCAGCTGAAGTCCGTTCCGACGAAATCACATCCATCCTGCGCAAGCAGCTGGAATCCATCAACACCTCCGCCGATACCTATGAGACCGGCACGGTGCTGCAAGTGGGCGACGGCATCGCCCGCATCTTCGGGCTTTCCCAGGCCATGGCCGGAGAGCTGATCGAAATCAAGGGCGAGAAGAAGACCGTTTCCGCCCTGGTGCTGAACCTGGAAACGGACAACGTGGGCGTGGCCATCCTGGGCGACGCGGCCGCCGTGAGCGAAGGCGACACCGCCCGCCGCACCAAGACCATCGCGTCCGTACCCGTGGGCGACACCATCCTGGGCCGCGTGATCAACGCCCTGGGCGAACCCATCGACGGCGGCCCCGCCCTCGATCGCACCCATATGCGCCCCATCGAAGACAAGGCCCCGGGCATCGTGCGCCGCCAGAACGTGTGCGAGCCGATGGAAACGGGCATCAAGGCCATCGACACCATGATCCCCATCGGCCGCGGCCAGCGCGAGCTGATCATCGGCGATCGCAAGACGGGCAAGACCGCCATCGCCATCGACACCATCCTGAATCAGAAGGGCAAGGGCGTAAAGTGCATTTACGTCGCCATCGGCCAGAAGCAGAGCACGGTGGTGCAGATAGTGGAACGCCTCAAGGCCGCGGGCGCCATGGAGTATACGTGCGTGGTGGCCGCCAACGCTTCCGATCCCGCCCCCTTGCAATACCTGGCGCCCTATTGCGGCGCCACCATGGGCGAGTACTTCATGTACAACGGCCAGCACGCTTTGCTGGTGTACGACGATTTGACCAAGCAGGCGCAGGCCTATCGCCAATTGTCGCTCTTGCTCCGCCGCCCCCCGGGACGCGAAGCGTTCCCCGGAGACGTATTCTACCTGCATAGCCGCTTGCTGGAACGCGCGGCCAAGATGTCCGAGAAGGAAGGCGGCGGATCGCTGACCGCGCTCCCCATCATCGAGACCCAGGCGGGCGACGTTTCCGCGTACATCCCCACCAACGTTATCTCGATCACGGATGGCCAGATCTTCCTGGATACCAACCAGTTCAACGCCGGCCAGCGTCCCGCCGTGGACGTGGGGCTTTCCGTCTCGCGCGTGGGCGGCGACGCCCAGATCAAGGCCACCAAACAGGTAACCGGCCCGTTACGTATCACCCTGGCCCAATACCGCAACCTGGCCGCCTTCGCCCAGTTCGCGTCGGACTTGGACAAGGCCACCCAGAAGCAATTGGCCCGCGGCGAGCGCATGATGCGCATCCTGCGCCAGGGGCAGTACGTGCCCTACCGCATCGGCAAGACCATCTCCATTGTGTATGCCGGCATGAACGGCTATACGGACGATGTACCGGTCAACAAAATCGCGGCATACGAAGAGCAGCTGTTCTCCTTCATCGACGCCAAGTATCCCAACCTGATCGATTCCATCGAGAAGGAAAAGAAGCTGGACGACAAGCTGACGGCGGAAATCAAGAAGGCCCTGGAGGAGTTCGGCAAGCAATTCAGCGCTGCCTAATACCGTACCATGCCGACAATCAAAGAACTCCGCCTCCGGATCAAATCGTTACAGAATACGAGCAAGATCACGTCGGCCATGAAAATGGTCTCGGCCGCGCGGTTGCGCCGGGCGCAGGATGCGTTCAACAGGAACAAGCCGTACGCCGAGAAGATGCAGGAGCTGCTGGAGCAGGTGACCGCCTCCTTCCAGGACCTGGATCATCCCCTGATGAAGGTGCGCGAGCAGAAGCGCGTCCGCTATATCGTGGTCGCCTCCGATCGCGGCCTGGCCGGCAGCTTCAACAACAACCTGCTCAAGTTCTTCGCGCGCACCCTGGATGCCGCCAAGGCGAACGAGGCTTTGGGCCTGGGTCGGCGCGCCAAGGACTACGTGACCAAGAACCAACTGGCCGCCAAGTCCGCGGAACTCCTGCATAGCAACGTGCCCACTTACGCCAACGCGCAGGAGATAGCGCAGAACGCGATCGGGGATTTCATTTCCGGGGAGGTGGACGCGGTTTACCTGGTGTACAACCGTTACAATTCGGTGTTGAGCCAGACTCCCGTGCAGGTGCAGATGCTCCCCTTTGCGGCCCCTAAAAAAGCCGCGGCCAAGCCCGCCCCGCATGCCAAGGAGTTGGCGGACAGCCATGGGCCCGCGCATAGCCCTTTTCGGCTCGACTATATCGTGGAGCCCAATCCCACGGAAGTGTTCGCTGAGCTTTTGCCCAAGCTGGTCACCATCCAGGTGCTGCGGGCCCTGCTGGAGAACGCCGTGGGGGAGCATACCGCGCGCATGACCGCCATGGACGCGGCCACCAAGAACACCAAGGAACTGATCGGATCATTGACCTTGAAGATGAACCGCGCCCGCCAGGCCGCCATCACCAAGGAACTCATCGAAATCGTATCCGGAGCGGAGGCGTTGAACGGGTAAGTCCCGTCCGCCGCCCGGTACATAAGGAAATCAGGAGAGAGAATGGCTGAGAACAATTACGGAGTGATAACCCAGGTGCTGGGACCGGTCGTGGACGTTTCCTTTGATGACGAAGGCTCGCTGCCTCCCATCCTCACGGCCTTGAAGGTGACCAACCCCATCCTGGGCGCGGGCGAGAACAACCTGACGCTGGAAGTCTCGCTGCATATCGGCGAGAACACCGTGCGCGCCATCGCCATGGATTCCACCGACGGCCTGGTCCGCGGCAGCAAGGTGCTGAACACGCGCGCGCCGATTTCCGTGCCCGTGGGCGAAGGCTGCCTGGGACGTATCCTCAATGTTACGGGCGATCCCGTTGATGAGGCCGGCCCGGTCAAGTACGTCCGCCGCGACCCTATCCACAAGGCGCCTCCCGCCTTCACCAACCAGAGTACGAAATCCGAAGTGCTCGTGACCGGAATCAAGGTGGTGGACTTGCTGGCCCCTTACGTCAAGGGCGGCAAAATAGGCCTGTTCGGAGGGGCCGGCGTAGGCAAGACCGTTATCATCATGGAGCTCATCAACAACATCGCCAAGCATCACGGGGGCTACTCCGTGTTCGCGGGCGTAGGCGAGCGCACCCGTGAAGGCACGGCCCTGTTCGGCGAAATGAAAGAGTCGGGCGTGTTGGACAAGACCTGCCTGGTCTACGGCCAGATGAACGAGCCGCCGGGAGCGCGCGCGCGCGTGGCCTTGACGGCCCTGACGGAAGCGGAATACTTCCGCGACGACAAGAGCCAGGACGTGCTGCTCTTCGTGGACAATATGTTCCGCTTTACCCAGGCGGGCTCGGAAGTATCCGCGCTCTTGGGCCGTATCCCTTCGGCCGTGGGTTACCAGCCCACCCTGGCCACGGAAATGGGCGACCTGCAGGAACGGGTAACCTCTACGTTAACCGGTTCCATCACCTCCATCCAGGCCATTTACGTGCCCGCGGATGACTATACCGATCCGGCCCCGGCCACCACCTTCGCGCATTTGGATGCGACCACCAACCTGTCGCGCGCCATTTCCGAAATGGGCATTTACCCAGCCGTGGATCCCCTGGAATCCACCTCGCGCATCCTGGATCCGCTCATCATCGGCGATGAGCATTACCAGACCGCCCGCGGCGTGCAGGCCATCCTGCAGCGCTACAAGGAGTTGATGGACATCATCGCCATCTTGGGCATGGACGAGCTTTCCGCGGAGGACCGCGCCACCGTGAACCGCGCGCGCCGCATCCAGAAATTCCTGTCCCAGCCTTTCAGCGTGGCGGAAACCTTCACTTCCATTCCCGGCAAGTTCGTGAAGCTGGCGGATACTATCCGCTCCTTCAAGGAAATCCTGGACGGCAAGCATGATGACCTTCCCGAAAACGCCTTCTACATGGTCGGTTCCATCGAGGAAGCCGTGGAGAAGGCGAAGACGCTGAAATGATCACTTTGGTCTGCAGCGAACATGCCCCAAAGGCACGTGAGCCGGGAGCGAGCACACTTGCGACCGGTTGTGACCCACTCTGGGCAGCAGATGGGCCCAAGCTTTCCTTCCGGAAGGGCAATGCATGAAGCTGCAAATCCTCACTCCCGACAAGTCCGTATACGATGGCGAAGTAGAATCCCTCCTGGTTCCCGGCGCCGCGGGTCCCTTCATGATCCTCAAGGACCATGCGCCCATCCTTTCCACGCTTTCCAAAGGCGAAGTGCGGATCCGGGCCAATGGCAAGGAAAACTTCTATACTATTTCCGGCGGCTTCGTGGAGTTCCATCAGAACAAAGCCGTGGTCCTGGCCGAATCGGCGGAAGATATAATTTCCGGCGCGCATTGATTAAATCACGGCCCGGCCGCGTTATTGCCCACGTCACGGTACCCCGGTACCGTTCCTCGGGCGGCTTAAAAGGGATAGATCAATGCCGATAGCGCTGCAAGACATCCCCGGCATCCTGCAACGGTTCCAGAGGGAAATTTCCAAGGTCATAGTGGGACAGGATGAGGTCCTGGAAAAAATCCTCATCGCGTTGTTATCCCGCGGCCATGTCCTTTTGATCGGCGTTCCCGGTATGGCCAAGACCACCATGGTCAACAGCTTTTCCCAAGCCCTCAATCTCAAATTCAACCGCATCCAATTCACGCCGGATCTGATGCCTTCCGATATCCTGGGCACGGAAATTCTTCAGGAGAATAAATCCACCGGGTCGCGCGAACTGGTTTTCATCCACGGTCCCATCTTCACCCAGATTCTGCTCGCAGACGAGATCAACCGCACGCCGCCCAAAACCCAGGCCGCTTTGCTGCAAGCCATGCAGGAAAAAATGGTCACCGTGTTCGGCCGCACGGAAAAATTGGAAGAACCTTTCATGGTTCTGGCCACCCAGAACCCCATCGAACAGGAAGGCACCTACCCGCTCCCGGAAGCGCAATTGGATCGGTTCCTGTTCGCCTTGCAATTGGACTACCCTACCTACGAACAAGAACTCGCCATTATCAAAAAACATACGGGCAAGATGACGGATAAAATCCAACCCGTATTGGATCGAAATCAAATTCTGGAGTTGCAAGATATGGTAGTCTCCATGTCCGTTTCCGATCACGTTTTTGAATTGGCAGTGAAACTGGTACGTGCCACTAGGCCTACTCCTGACAATTCGCACAAAGAAGTGTTGAAATATGTTAAATGGGGCGCCGGACCGCGAGCCATCCAGTTCCTGGTTTTGGCTGCCAAGGCTAGAGCATTACTCAAAGGTCGCCCCACTCCCGTAGAAGAGGATATCCGTTCCATCTTCAAATCCGCGCTGAATCATCGCATGCTGCTGAATTTCCAGGCCGAAGCGGAAGGTTTGACGCCGGATTCCCTGTTGGATCAGCTTCTCAAAAAAACCTAGTTCTTATCGCAGTTCCGTTTCAAAATCGATAGCGTGATCGTTATCATGTTACATGGCCCGATTTTTGATTAACTAATCGGGTATGAGAACAGTGTCATCCCCGGCAACGGCCGCAAACGATAAATCCCCTACCAGCGAAGAATACCTTTCCCTTTACTATAAGGAAATTGGAAAGTCCAAGCCGCTTACATCCATGCAGGAAGCGTCCCTCGCCAAACGCATCCGCAATGACGATCGCCAGGCTTTGCACCAGCTGATCAAGGCCAATCTCAAGTTCGTCGTATCGGTATGCCGTAATTACCAGAACCAGGGATTGCCTTTAAGTGATCTCATCAATGAAGGCAACCTGGGATTGATCCGCGCGGCCAAACGCTTCGATGAAACCCGCCAATTCAAATTCATATCGTATGCCGTATGGTGGGTCAGACAATCGATCCTGCAGGCGTTGTCGGAACAGGGGCGCCTGATAAAGCTGCCCACCAGCCGCATCGGCAAGCTGAGCCGCATCCATAAATCTTCCGTAAAGCTGGAACAGAAGCTGGGACGGCCCGCCACTTCGCAGGAAATATCCAACGATCTGGAAATGGAAATCAGCTCCATCGAGACCAGCGTAGAGATGGGACATACTCCCATCTCCCTGGATGCGCCTATGTCCCGCGATGAAGAAAGCGGATTGTTGGATATCCTGCCCACCGATCATGAAAACGGTCCCGAGCGATTCATGGAGCGGACGCAATTGGCCGAAGATGTTTCCCATGCCCTGCATTCCCTGCGCCCCAAAGAGGAAGCCGTGCTCAAGATGTATTTCGGCATCGAACCGGAAGTGCCGCATTCTTTGGAAGATATCGGCAATCGGCTCAACATCACTAGGGAACGGGTGAGGCAGATCAAGGAAAAGGCGTTAAGCAAAATGAAACATACTTCGCGAAGTAAACCCCTATTCTCCCACATCTATCTGCAATAACCTTCCGCCCGATCTATCTGGGAAAAGGTGGAACAACTCCTGCAAGCTAGAGAATAGCCGGTGGGAAGATAGTGCAGAAACCCTGCGATAAGGAAATAAAGGCGTGAGAATGTGGATAAATATTTTTTTTTCAGCGCCTTCCAGCGATACAAACCTTTACTTGATTTCAACCTCCAGGAAGCCATCAGAAGCAATTTGAACCGCATGGGAGTCCACCGATGCCTCCCAAGGGATTTCTCGCGGCTAAAGCTGGCAGCCAGCCAACTACCGACAGTATCAATCAGGACACCATCGGGTGGGGGATTTTAAGAGGCGTTTTATTTCAACGCTCTTCCTTTCCTATTCATTCTTGTTTTAGATATATACAGGATTAGGAATAGACTGGTTGATAAGCAAGGATAAACCTCATTTTCTTTTCTAAGTATTTGAAAAGCAATGATTTATAATGAGTGGTGAAAAGTGGAAAAAATGAGGAAAGTTGTTTTTTTTCCTTAATATCACTTGTTGATTGATGGGGAAGAAATTTTTTACACAGGTATCCACAGTGTGTCCTAACTCTTATCCCAACAACCTGAGTTTTAAACAGTTTCCTGTGGGTACTTGTTGAAAAAAGGACTGAGTTGGATGGATATCAACAGTGATTCTTGAAAATGTTGAAAAAATACATCCAAATATTATCCGAGAACTACCGGTACTTATTGGAAGTCGCTTTCAAAAATTTACTTTTCCATAAAATTAACCCTGATCTAACATCGTTAAAAGGAGGCAGTCATGCCTAAATATGGAAACAGTCGTTGGAAAAGCTTTCTTCCCTTGGGAGTAGCAGCCTTGTTATTGGCCGCCTGTGGCGGGGGCGGGACTAAAAAGGTGTATTTCGGTAACCTTACGGATGGATCCAACCTGGAAAGCCCCTTCAAAGTGGTCATGAAGGCGGAAAACCTCATTGTGGAACCGGCTACGATGGGAGTTAATGATGGCCATGGCCATTTCCATATCATCGTGGACGCTTCCCTGGCTTCTCCGGCCGAACCCATGGCAAAGGATGCAAAGCATATTCATTACGGTGGAGGCCAAATGGAAGCCGTGTTGGATTTACCTGTGGGCCAACACACCTTGATCCTGCAATTCGCCAAGGGCGACCATGTCCCTTACGATCCTCCCGTTTACCAGCAAATCCAAGTGAATGTGACCAAGCAGAATGTCGTAGCCGATACGACCGGAAAAAAAACGGACTCTACCATGACCAAAGTACCCGCTGACAGCGCTAAACCTGCCGCCAAGGATTCCTCAACGGCTAAGGCGGGGGATACTTCCGCTGCTGTAAGTTCCGATAAAGCGAAATCGGCCCTGAAAGGAAAACCCCTTACTAAGGCAGAAAAGAATAAGCACGAAGGACACAAAAAGGAGAAATAATCACAGGGTAAGTGCCCTATACCTTCTCAGGGCTGTTTCCATATTCGGAAACAGCCCAACATTACTGCCGTCAGCGCCAATGCCAGTCCGGCCAAGGCATAAAAAATCCTGGGTGAATAAACTAAATCCACCGCTTTGACTTCGGCGGGCAGGGGCATGGCCATGAAATGGTCCACCGTTTCCCGGGGTCTTTGCCAAGCGCCTCCATCCAATCGGTATTTCCACTCCGGATTGAATCGTTCGCGTACAAGCAAGGTATCGCCGGGCAGGAAGTCGGATTGGATGCGCAGGTCGCCGTCGCGCTTTTCCAGGACGCACACTTGCCGGTATCCGGAAAATCCCGACGGACAGGCGATCGTGTTCCCCTCTTTGCGCGGTTCCCTCGCTGGGTGACCGTCCCCTTGACCGAATCCATTTTCGATTCCCCCCCGGCTCCGGGAAACGATGCCGATGCGGGGCCGCCATCCGGCCACTTCATAGACGTACACGGAATCGAAACGGCCAAGCGGGCTGAGGTAATCCGTTTTATAGACGGACAATAGGCGATTGGAAAAAAGGTAGCGCGCGGATTTTTGCGCCGGGCTTATCCCGGCATCCCATTTCCAAAGTAAAGGCAGATGGGCGGAAACATGCCGGTATCCGAAGACGGCGTGGATACCGCAACTCAGGGCCGTTTTCTCCCGCTCCAGCAATGCAAAATGGGCGACGGGATCATTATGCAACTGCCACATTTCCAGGCCGGGATATTCCAGATAATGGGAGACGCGCCAGAAAGGGGCCGTGGCGGTATCCAGGGCTTGGACGGAGGCGGGCGGGCGACGGTAGTAATCGGACGGGAAGAGATAGAAATGATCCCAGTGCACGCGCAGCAAATCCGCAGTCAGGACCAGGAACAACAGCCCCAGGCCAGCCCTATGAGGGCTGCAGAGGGTATCCTTCCTGTTACCTTTAATCGATCTCAGGATTGCATCGGCCCGGTGTAGGCGGGCATAGGCCGCCACGGCCAGCGCGGAAATGGCCAGGACGGCGGCATCCAAGGCATACCGACCCAGCAGGGCGGAAATCTTCACGCCATAATCCCTGGAAGGATCCGGCTTTTTGAAAAACAGGATCAGTTGCGAAAGAGGCCGTGAGGCCGCGGGGGCATAATTCAAGGCGGCCAATCCTATCGTCACAAGAATGGCCGCGGCCGCGAACGGAAGCGCGGCCTTATGGCCCTTGGGATGCGCCAGCCAGCGTTGCAGGCCATGGCCGGATAAAGGCGCCAGCGCGAACGCGAAGAGGATGAGGAAGCGCGCAGGACGGCGGAAATTGTTCAACACCGGAACATGGTATAGGATTTGGCTTGCGCCCAGATGCGCGCCGAAGGAAAGCCATAGCCCGGCCAATCCCAGCATCCAGATCAAGCGCAGGTCGAAGTTGGCGCGTTTTGGGGAGGCGAAAAAGCAGAAGAACAGTCCCAGTCCACCCAGATAGACGAAAACCTCCCCCCATACCTCTCCGCCCCACCAGGACGCGTTGGAGGGACTGCCCAATGCGTTGGGGGCGATGAGCGACAGCAGATGCACCGGCCGCATGCCGCCGGTGGCGAATTTCTCGAATCCGAATACCCCTGCCTCCAGTTTCTCCGCGGCGGAAGCCCGGGCGGCCGTGACCGCCTGGTCCGCGGTGGCGGCTTCGCCGGCCCGGCCGCCTTCCCAGGCAACCCCGTCGAATCGGTTGGTTTGATCCACCAACTGCAGGAAGGGAACCAGCATGGGCGCGCAATAGATGAGGGCCAGGAAATGCCCGCCCAGGATCCAAGCGGCGCGGCGGCCCATGCGAGGGCCGTTACGTAACGGGGAAGTTACTGGTAACAAGCAAGGTATGGTAAACGCGGCCATGAGGATGGCAGTGGTGACGGAGGCTTGGGGGTGTCCGCCCAGGGCCTGCAGGGCCACGGCCGAGGCGTACCAGAAGAAAGCCTTGGGGCCGGGATCATCGCGCAGGGAGAGGAAGGCGGAAAGCACCAGCGGGATCCAGGACCATCCGGCCAGGAAGGTGGCGTGTTCGTAGCGGGCCAGCATGGTGCCGGAGAGGGCAAAGCAGATGCCCGCCCACAGCGAGGCAACGCGCCCCAAGCGCAGGCGTGGTCCCAGGCGCAGGAAACCGGCGATGCCCAGGAAAAAATGGAATGCGTAGAAAAGATGGATCCCGTAATGCGGGGACAGCGGGCCGAAGAGGATCCAGGTGATGGGGTAGAGAAAGCCCGATTGCCAATAGGCGTGCATGGGCATGCCGCATTGGTAGCTTGAGCTCCAGAAAACCAGCGGATGGCTCCACGACCAATTGCGGTGGAAATCCCAGAAGTAGCAGAAATAGGCCACCAGCATATCGTTGTTGAGAACGGGGCTGCCCTTGATGAGGCTGGGCAGGATGGGGAGGAGACCCAGGCAGGCCGCAAGCAGGTAGATCATGGCCTCATTCTACGTCATCGATGGCAGCCGGTGCCATTCAAGTGCGGGGAAACGAAAGGGTTTGGTGACCTCCGGAGCGACGGTCCGGAAGACGTTCAGGCCCGGCGTCCCTGGGGGCGCGCAGGCCGGTCCGGCGGAAGCCGAAGCGGTTCCGATCGGGGGTGGTTCTCCTGCGCGGCACTGCCAAGGTTTGCGACGGATGGGGAAGCCGCCTGTGGAGGCGGAACGGTTTCTTCCGCCAGCAAATACTCCGGCCGGCTTTTCAAATGATCCAGGATAACCAGGATGTAACGTCCAAGTATCCCCAGGTAGACCAGGATCAGGCCGCCCAGGAAGAGCGTGGAAGCGATGAGATCGGTATAGCCGGGTACGTTGCGATTGGAGAGGAATTTGGCAGCCACATTGTAGATGCCGTATAGGAATGCCAGGGCCGAGATGAGCAATCCCACCCGCATGGCCAGCTTCAAAGGCACGGCGCTGAAATTGAACAAAGCCTGGGAACCCATGTCCAGCGATTTCCGGAAGCTGAAAGCCGCCTGGCCGTGCAAGCGCCCGGCCAATTGGAAACGCAGGGAAGCCGCCTTGAAGCCCAGGTAAGGCAGGATGGCGCGCACGATGAGGTTGCGTTCCGGCAAACCGTTGAGCACGTCGCAGACGTAGCGGCTCACGATGCGGAAATCCGAAGCCTGCTCGGGGATGGGCACTTCGGAGATGGCGTTGAACGCTTTATAGAACGCGCGGGAGAAAAAATCCTTCAGGAATCCGGCTTGCGATCCGGCACGCACCATCTGCACCACGTCGAAGCCCTCTTGGGCCTTTGCGAGCATGGCGGGAACGGCCGCAGGCGGATGCTGCATGTCCGCGTCCATGGTCAGGATCCACCGGCCGCGGGCGGCCCGGTAACCGGCGCGTAACGCATGCTGGTGGCCGGCATTGCCGACGAAGCGGAGCAGGCGCACCTTGGGATCGCGCGCGGCCAATAGACGGACTTCCCCGCTGGTGCCGTCCCGGCTGCCGTCGTCGACGAAGATCATTTCCCAGGCGATACCGGCGCAGGTTTGCGCCAAAGCCGCATGTACGGGCGCGATATTCTTTTCCTCGTTGAAGCAGGGAAGGATGATGGAGAGCAACGGGAGCGGTGCGGTTCCGTCGGAATCGTCCATTTGCCAATCCGGGGTAGCCCTGTCCGCCATGGGTCCATTCTACCATAGCCCTGTGGCGGGGGGAAGAGCGGCCGCAAACCCTTTGGCAAAGCCGGTCCGTTCCCATGGAAAATCGCGTTTTTACCAACTGGTTTTACTAACTCCATTGGCCAGACAATCCAAATACTGCCAACGGGGAGCCCGCGAATGGAGGGGCGGAATAGGGTTCGCGCGCTCTGGGAGCCCATCGGGAAGCCTCCGATATCGATCTCGCGATTCAAGGAGAGCGCCTATCCATAAAACCGTCTCCGCTTTGAAAAACGCTTTTGAAGAAAGCGACCCGGCGGTTTTCGTCGATGTGGTGCGCTACGATACGATCGGATCGGTCATACCCCGTTCAAAAACCATATCGACGAAAATGGGGCGGTTGGGTATCGTAGGAATGATAGCGCCGACTTGGGGGCGCCATCGGGTATTTAAAAGCCGGACATCGATTTCAGCTTGGGGCGGCAAACCGCCCCTGAACCTTAGAACGGTAGATCATCCTCCGCCTGGGGCGGCAAGGACGAGGGCGCTCCGTAATTGCCGGCGCCGCCGCCGAAGCTGGAGGAGCCTCCGGTAGCGCGGCCCGGGTTCATGGCGGGCTGTTCGCGTTGCTGGGAAAAATTGTCGCCGCCTTCGCGGGGAGCGCCGCCTCCACCATTGCCGGGTCGTCCCAGCATGACCATGTTATCCGCCACGATTTCCGTAGTGTACCGCTTTTGCCCGTTCTGATCGTCCCATGAGCGCGTCTGCAGGCGCCCTTCGATGTACACCTGGGAACCCTTGCGCAGGTATTTCTCCGCGACCTCGGCCAGGCCGCGCCACATCACGATATTGTGCCACTCGGTCTTATCGACCTTGTTGCCGTCCTTGCCGGTGTAGCTCTCGGTGGTGGCGATGGAAAAGTTGGCGACCTTGGCGCCGGAGGGGATGGCCCGCACTTCCGGATCCTTGCCCAGGTTTCCGATCAAGGTGGCTTTGTTCAGTGATCCCATTTTGTCCTCATTTCTCCCGGGGAGGGTGAGTCCCCGGGGCGCTATACGTGAAGTTGAATTTAACCGTCCCGTCCGGTGCGGTGAATTACTTTATTTAGCATTCGCCATGCGTGGGAAAGCACCCGTCGCATCGGATTGGGTAAGATGAAAAATAGCAAAAAACCGGTCTCGCTCCCGCTTGATAGGCTGGCCAAAATTTGGCCGCGCGCGCTTAAAAACGCCCGGATCGGCGCCGTGCTGCATCCCGCCTCCGTTTCCGCCTCCCTGGCCCATGCCAGCGATGTCTTGAAGTCGCACGACGGCGATCTCTTCCAGTTGAAAGCCTTGTTCGGACCGCAGCATGGTTACCTGGGGCAAACCCAGGACAACATGATCGAATGGCAAGGATTCCTGCATCCGCAATGGGGCATCCCGGTCTCCAGTCTTTATGGCGAGCATCGCGAACCCACGCCGGAAATGCTGGCCGGGCTGGACGCCATCCTCATCGACATGCAGGACGTGGGCGCCCGCTATTACACTTTCATCTGGACGATGTACCTGTGCATGAAGGCGGCGGAAAAGGCCGGTCTGCATGTGGTGGTGTTGGAGCGACCCAATCCCATCGACGGCGTGACGGTGGAAGGTCCTGTTCTCGATCCCGAATATAAATCCTTCGTCGGTCTGCATCCCATTCCCGTGCGCCATGGCAAGACCATCGGCCAATTGGCGCGACAATTCCAAAAGGAAGCCTTCCCCAAATGCGGCCTTACCGTTCTGGAGATGGAGGGTTGGGAACCGGAGATGTATTTCGAGGAAACCGGCCTGCCTTGGGTGCTGCCCTCCCCCAATATGCCCACCGTGGACACGGCCGTGGTCTATCCCGGCATGTGCCTGCTGGAGGCCACCAATATGTCCGAAGGGCGCGGCACCACCAAGCCCTTCGAGTTGTTCGGCGCGGAATACATTAAAGACGCGCGCGATTTCACCGCCAAGCTAAACCGGCTGGGATTGCCGGGCGTGTTCTTCCGGGAAGCTTATTTCCAGCCCACCTTCCACAAGTTCCAGGGCAAGCTATGCGGTGGGGCCCAATTCCACGTCACCGACCGCAAGGTTTTCCTCCCCTATCGCAGCGCGGTGGAGATGCTCAACCTGGTGCGGCGCGAGTATCCGACGCAGTTCCAATGGAAACAACCGCCCTATGAATACGAACACAAAAAACTTCCCATCGAGATCCTGATCGGCGGGCCGGTAACGGGCGCTTTTCCCACCATCCCCTGATTCCCCGGAACTGACGTAACATGCCTGGTACCCTATCCGCCTTCTTCCTGTGCGCCGGCTACGGCAAGCGCCTGCGTCCTCTCACCGATCGCATTCCCAAGCCGGCCATCACCTTCCAGGGCCGCAGCGCGCTGGAAATAAATTTCCGCCGCGCCCAGCCCCTGTTCCCCAACCGCATCCTTTGCAACACCCATCATCTCTATGCGGAGATGGAAAAACCCGCCCAAAGGCTGGGCATGAACATCCTGTACGAACCCCGGATCCTGGGCACGGGCGGTTGCCTGGACAATGCCCGGCATATCCTGGAGACCACCGATCGCTTCCTGGTGCATAACGGCGATCTCATCCACACCATCGATCTCAAGGATCTGAAGGCGCGCCACCAAGCCTCCGGCGATATCGCCACCTTGGCGGGGATCTTCCGCCCGGTTCACAATACCTTGAGCGTGCACGCGGACGGCAAGCTGCTGGGCGTGCACGGTTTCGGGGGCTATGCGACCGCGCCCGGCGAACTGGCGCGGCTCACCTTCGCGGGCATCGCGGTATACGAAAAGGCCTTCCTGGATTTCGTCAAGCCGGGATGCGAGGACATCAAGCCTTATTGGAACGCGGCGCTGCGCGCTGGGCATACCATCGGCGTGGCCAATTACAGCCACGAGGCGGCGTGGTTCGATTTCGGGACTCCGCAAGGCTTATGGGAAGCGGCCAAGTTCCACATGGAACAAACCGGGAATTACAGCTACGGCTATGCGCCGGAGATGCGCGAATCCCGCCCCTACGTTTCCAACGAGGCCGACGTGGAAGGGTTGCCGGAGGCGTTGCGGGATGTCCTCATTTATGAAGAGTCGGCGACGTCGATTTCCCACCACACCCGGAACCAGATCATCGGGCGGGACTTTAGGTGGGAGATTCAGGCTTAAAAGTCCCATGGAAATCCGCTTGAACTTTGTGTTCGATACCTCCCAACAACGAATCACCTTTTCTCAAAGTTGGTTATAAACGGATAAGCTAGAATTGGTTCCCCAGGGTACGCCTCCGGGACCCGCGTCAATGCTAACGCCTGCCCCGCCAGTTAAAACCCATCCATAAGTGCTTTGCTTTTCAAAATAGTAATCGTGTGTACCAGGAATAGCCGTCGTTGACGTGATGAAGACGGACCCTTCGGTACCAATTCCTATGTCCGATGCCATTCCTGGTTGCAGGACCCAGCTAGAGCCGCTCCATGCATAAATGGTACCACTCGAATTTACCACCCAAGGATGGCCCGATTGATCGGCTGAGATGCGAACCCCGGCACCGGGCAAAGTCACCCAAGAAGAGCCATTCCATTTTTGAATGTAGAAATCCTTTTTGTTAGAATATAATGTATTACTAATAATAAAGACGGATCCGTCAGCACCTATACCGATATCATTTGCATTGCCGGGCATATGTAAAAAGGATGTTCCATTCCAGTAATAAATACCATGGCTTGCATTCACCACCCATGGATTCCCTGCTGGGTCCACGTCTATCCTTACTCCACCACCTCCAACGGTAATCCATCCGGATCCCGTCCATCGTGCGATATTATAATCCCCCGCTGAACCCACCTTAGTAGAGCCGATGATCCATGCCGTGCCATTCGCTCCTACACCGATATCTCGGGCCTGCCCCGGCAACAGATTCCAAGGTTGGGGATAGAGAAAGTTTATCAGGGAGATATCACCCGCTGAGGGGGCGGTCCTTTGGCTCCCAAACGTACTGCCATCCTTTTTTGTCATAGTGGGTAATCCGTTTTTTGAATAGAAATAGGAACCATATAGCATGATAGATCCGAAATCAAAAGGTCCTTGGTCGAAACCATCCTTTGAAAGTTGGAGATATGTTTTGAAATTAACGGCACTGGCTGGGTCAGCGTTTTCAGGATGCATAATGATGTCATTGTCCCGTGCCGCTCTCATTTGCTCGTGATACAGTCCTAAAGCGTGCCCAATTTCATGGATTGTATTTCCAGTGCTGCATCCAGGAAGCTTCACGGTTTGATTTCCCCCTTGCATCCCGACGAATGACTTACAATCCGAACCATCGTCCGAGAAGGTGATCCAATTTTGCTCATTTTGCCGAACTAGGAAGCGGATCTTTGTGTGGGACTCCCATTGGGAAATAGCATTCATTACGATATCTTGACCTGAAAAACCGGGAGCAAAGTTGTAATAAACTTTGTTGTAGGGCCACCTTGCGCCAACAGCGCTGCGGGCTGCGCCGGTAGGCTTCGCCGTTGTGTCCGGGCAACGTAATTGCTCCGGGCTTAGGATCATGTCTCCCATAAAAACCGCGTCACCGTCAATTTCCTTGTATGCAATGGGTTCACCCAACAAGCAGCCACTTTTGAGTATACCGCTCTTTAAATTGCCACCTGCATTTTCGTTGGTGGTTGATTCCTTCCCGGTAGGTATATCCACCATTGCAGTAGGTTCAGTGCCTTGGCAACCCAAAATAGCCAAGATCAAAAAAACCGAACCGGACTGAAGGGAAAAGAAAAAAATTTCCGTGTAAACTCCGTAGGGAAAAGGGATTGAAATGCCTTGGTGGATTTCTCTTGCGATAAGTGGGCCATTCTTTTTTGAAGAAAGAATGGATTTCATACGGCCAGGTTTTTGTTGAAATTTTCCCAAGTCCACAGGGTCGCAATACCATTTTTGAAAATCCTTGTTTCTGCTCAGTCCTAAAATTGGGATTGGAATCTCAATCCCGGGCTATTTTCAACCGACTTTCGCCCTTTGAATTCTAAAAACGCGCATCAAACGGCCACATTTGTATTTGGCTCGCGTATTGCATTGCTTGCATAGTCGGTCTAGATCTCGGAATCACCTGAGAAAATAAAGGCCAAAATTTAGGAGACGAAATGCAGAAACAAGTTTGGTTAATTCCTCTAGTGGCAGTTGGATCGCTTTTTCTGGGAGGCTGTCTGCAACCCGAGCAGACGACCGGGCCCCAAAAAAATGACCTTAGTTACGGAGCCCTTTCGGGATTGAATTGGACGCAGCTTCCCGGGACCGGGAAGGAAATCGCCGTCAGTTCGTCTGGCAGGATCTGGAAAATCAATGCGGGTAGCGGGGATCAAAAAGTCCAGTACTGGGATCCCTCTACCTCCGCCTGGATCCAGCCCAGCATCGGATCGGGAGTGCGGATAGAGGTTGAGAATGGAGGAAGCGTCTGGGCCGTGAACAGCCTCGGCGATGCCTGGAAAGCGGACGTCAACGGAAACAACTGGGTCAAATACAATACGCAGGATCCCAGCGGAACGATCACCATACGCGATATAGGCGCAGGCGGCAATAACCAGGTATGGGCAGTCGGTGGCAGTTACGACGCCACCTACGGCTACGAGGTTTTCAACCTGGTAAATGGCAAATGGTGGTCTTCCGCAGCGCGAGCGATGCGCGTCACGGTGGACAAGAACGGAGCTCCATGGGTCATCAACCTCCAGAGCGATGTCTTCCAGCTTACCGGTGGCAACTGGGTTAAGAGGGGAACCATCAAGGCATACGGTATAGGCGCCGGGCCCGATGGGCAAGTTTGGATTTCTGGGCCGATTCCTTCCAGCAGAATCTACAAGTGGACTGGATCCACCTGGGATCTTTGCGACAATGGCCTCGCGACCGAGATCGATCGAGGGAATGGATTCACTATTGCCATCAACTCCGCGAACCAGATTTGGAAAGGAACGCCCTGAGGATTTCGGGTCCTTGAACCCATTGGATGCGACCGCTGTTTGAATCTAGGTCACCAGACGGATCCTCTGGTGACTTAGCTTGGATGAGCAGATCTGTAGTCCCAAGAGCGTCGAAAACTAGAAAACCGCAGATATAGCCGGCCATGGCGTTAACATCGGTCCCGCAATATTTTTCACTGCCTTTTCAGGTCCAGAATGGACGCGGTCAGAAAAATCAAACAGGATTCAAGGCAATAAGAAAAGATTTTCACATAAACTCCTTGGATTTAGGAAATGGAAGTGTCTTGGGAGCTTCTCTTACAATAAGTGGGCCAAACTATTTCAAAGAAAGTCATGATTTTATATAACCAGAATTTTGTTGACCTTAGCCCAAACCAACATGATCGCGATATCATTTTTTGAAACCATTATTCTTACCCTGTTTTGAAATTGGGATCAGAATCCCTACTAAGGGATTCTCAACCGATTCTCGTCCTTTAAAT
This sequence comes from Fibrobacteria bacterium, assembly GCA_025360005.1. Taxonomy (GTDB): domain Bacteria; phylum Fibrobacterota; class Fibrobacteria; order UBA11236; family UBA11236; genus Chersky-265. The sequence goes on along the minus strand of JANYDA010000052.1, from coordinate 70,407 downwards.
TCTAAAACACGCTGCGATTAACCGCCCTTTGGAATTGGCTCGCAACTTGCATTGCTTGCTATTCGGTCTATATCCCGGAATTCCCAGAGAAAATTATAGCCAATACTTAGGAGATGAAAATGAAGAAGCAAGTGCTACTTATTCCCATCGTGACGGTTGGATCGCTTTTGTTCGGAGGATGCCTCCAATCGGAACAAACTGTGGGCCCTCAAAAAAACGAGCTATCCTATGGGGCAATGTCGGGCTTGAATTGGGTCCAACTTCCGGGAGCTGGCAAAGAAATCGCTGCGAGTTCCGCGAGCAAAATCTGGAGAATCGATGCGGGTCCGGGAGACCAAGCGGTCCAATATTATGATTTGAGTTCTCCTTCTCCAGCATGGACACCATCCGCCTCCATTGGGCGTGGCGTTCGGGTTGAAGTAGAAAACAATGGGAATGTCTGGGTCGTAAACAGCGCCGGCAACGCATTCAAAGCAAATTCAGTCGGAATGAATTGGGTGCTTTACAACGCTTTTTCAAACGCGTTCGGCACAGCAACGATACAGGACATTGGCGCCGGTAATGGACAAGTCTGGGCAGTGGGCGGTGTCTTCGATAGAACATACGGATATGAGGTCTTACAACTCGTAAACGGTCTGTGGAAGGTTTCTTCCGGCGCCTTTGGGATGCGGATCACCGTGGATAACGGCGGAAACCCTTGGATCATCAACGGACAAAACGATATCTATCAGTTGACAGGGGGTTCTTGGATCAAACGGGGATCGATTAAAGCATATGGCATTGGCGCTGGACCGGATGGCCAAGTTTGGATTACCGAGGGGTCAAGCAAGATTTACAAATGGACCGGATCTACATGGGACCTTTGCGACAACGGCCTCGCCACCGAAATAGATCGGGGCAATGGTTTTACCATCGCCATTAATTCCGCTGGGAATATCTGGAAGGGAACGCCCTAAGAAATAGCATACCCAAGTAGCAGCGGCATCTCCAAAAGGCGGTCACCGCTGCGGATTGACAACCGTCCTGACATCTGGACGAGATTTCTTACCAGGACTCAATCGACCCATCTTTGAGAAAGAGGAAAACTCCGGTAAACTTTCCTGTTATATTTCCTATCGCCTGTGACCGCGGCGGGCCGGAACTCCATCTGCCCCAGCCGCTCTCGAGCCGAAAGCGGAATGCTCAATCCGGAGCGATATACGATTTTGGAGGAAATCGCCTCCGGTTCTACGGCCACGGTCTATCTGGCTCAGGACAATGTTCTGCGCCGCAAGGTTGCCCTTAAGAAACTGCATCCGCACTTGCATAACCATGCGGACATGGTCAAAAGGTTCGCCAAGGAGGCGGTCGCTATCGCAGCGCTGTCCCACGAAAATATCATCAAGGTGTTCGAGTACGGAAATCAGGAACGAAATCTTTTCCTGGCTATGGAATATATCGACGGCGTGAACCTTGACACCTTGTTGAAGGGCGAAGCCGTCACGCTTCCAAACCTGGCATCGTTGTCCTTGTTCCAACAGTTACTGCAAGGTCTGGCCTCCGCTCATGACCGCGGCATCTACCACCGCGATATCAAACCCTCCAACGTGCTCCTCGACAAGAAAGGTTGCGTCCGCATTGCCGATTTCGGTATCGCATTCCTTTCAGGGGAAACGTCCATCACCCGCACCGGATCCTTCCTGGGAACCCCGGGATATTCGGCGCCTGAACAAGCCGACGGGCGCGAGGCGACCGATAGAACTGATATTTTTTCCATGGGGATCCTTTTCTATCGATGCCTTGCCGGAAGGCTTCCCTTTGAGGGGGATACGCCCCATTCCGTACTGCGGGCCATCATGGAAAGGACTCCCGCCAAGCCTACAAGCCTGAACCGGAAGATTTTGCCCGGGCTGCCGGAGCTCATAGAATCCATGCTGGCCAAAGATCCGCAAGCGCGCCCTAACGCTCGGGAATGCCTGGCGGAATTGGAGGCCCTGGCGCGCGGGCTCGGATTTCTTTTTGAACCGCGGAGGCTGGCGGCTTTCCTTGCGGATGCCGCCATATACCGCGAAAAAGAGGAGCGAGAGATATCCGATCACTTCCTGGACCACGCAAGGCTTGTGCGAGGCCATGCCAAGCCGCGCGAGGCCTTGAAAGGCTATGCTCTGGCGGAAACCTTCTGTGCGGAGCCGGAAAAAATTCGTTTGGAAGCGGAAGACCTATTGAAAAAATTGCGGTTGCGTTTCCGGAAAAAAATATTGGTAGGGGGATTGGCTTGCCTGGCCGTACTAGCAGGCGTGGCGGGACAATGGGGTCATAGAACTCAAGCCCCCATTACAATTTTCCCAGTGACGCCCGAGTTACCCAACCAATCCTTCGCTCCGTCGCGTTCCCTGCCGACAGCCGATTTAAGCCCTGCAACCGTCGGGACAGTTTCCCAGTTTAAATTTGCGGCAAACCAACCCGGCCGCTCTTTTAATCCCGAACGAAAACCTGGGTATCGTAAGCCAGATTCTCAACCGAGGCCGATTCAACCAGGACCGGATTTGGAGCATGCTGCCGTGGAGAACAATCCCCAGGTAGGCAACCCTGGGGGACCGGAGGGGACTAAAGTTGGGAAACCCTCCTCGCAAGGCTACCTGATCGTCAAGTCCAATCCTCCCTTCGCCAAGTTGTTCGTGGAGGGTAAAGAAGCGGGAACCACTCCCACCAAATCGCCCATACAGATGGAAGACGGTGTCCATGAACTGATCCTGGTGCGGGAAGGTTGCCGCCCCTTGCATTCCACCTTTAAAATCGTTCCGAGTGAAACCACTTCGCTTCGGTTAATTTTGGAAAAATCGGAATCGGAACCGGACCGCCCTTGAATCAGTAGTACCAAATCGGGTTGTCAATCCAAGGTCAAGATGAATTTACCGTTGCAACCCATCGGCAGGAGAGGAATCGTTTCTGGCCAATGCCAGATGGCGGAAAAAAGTACTTCGGCCCATTCCCAACATCTCGGCGGTTTTGTTTTTGTCTCCCCCGCAAATCGAAAGGGCTTTCCGAAGGTAATCTTCCTGAAATCGTCTAGTGGCTTCATCGAAGCCGATCCATGGGCCACTTTTTTCCGGGATAGAGATCCGGATGACCGAAGACGGGGAAAAAAGCACGGCTTTATAAACCGCATTCGCCAGTTCCCGTACATTTCCTGGCCAGGCATAACGTGAAATCGCGAACAAGGATTCCGGATGGAACCCGTCAATAGCCTTATCGGGGTATTGGCCCTTAGCCTTTTCCAGGAAATGGTGTGCCAGAAGGATGACATCTTCTCCGCGTTCGCGCAATGGAGGTAGGTGGATAAGATGCTGGTTGATGCGATAATAAAGGTCTGGGCGGAAGGCGCCGGAGGCGATCATATCCTCCAGATTGCGGTTAGTTGCGCATAAGATCCGCACATCAACCTTGATTTCCTCCGCTTGTCCCACGGGACGTACCTTGCCCGTCTCCAGGGCGCGTAATAGCATTGCCTGCAGCGCCATATCCATTTCCCCGATTTCGTCGAGGAAAAGCGTGCCTCCGTTTGCCGCGAGAAAGAGTCCGGGTTGATCTCTTACGGCTCCGGTAAAGGATCCCTTCCTATGCCCGAAAAGCTCACTTGCCAGGATTTCCCCTCTTAGAGTGCCGCAGTTAACCACTAAAAATGGTTTTTCACGACGCTTGCTCTGTTGATGGATGAATTTTGCCAGCACGTCCTTGCCGGTACCGGTTTCGCCTTGCAGGAGAACGGAAATATCCCCGGTCGACACCATCTGCGCCTCTTCCTGCACCTTTTGCATGGCCGGGCTGGCCGCGATAAAGAGGATCTCTCCCGGGACCCGAATCGTAGCCAGCAGCTTCCTCTGGAGTTCGATGAAACCAACATGGTTGATTAGGCAACCGGCCACCATGGCATAGATTTCCAATTCGCGCAGATCGCTTTCCGAGAAGGAAACCGAGGGGCGCTTGGATCCAACGTACACCAGCCCGGTAAGTTGTCCTCCGGCCGCGATGGGGCAGCAAAGGACCGAGTTCAACTGCAAAGCCATCACGCTTTCCGACTGGGAGAATTCGGGATGTGACATGGCATTCCGTATGAACACCCCTTGGCGCTGGTGTAAGACTTTGGCGACCACGGTGTCGCTAAACAGGGTTTTCGGGACCCCTTCCTGGCGCGAGCTCACAAATACCTGCGGCTCACCGCGTGCATCGAGCGTGAACAGGAATGCTTCATCCCCACGGAAGATATTCAGCAGCATGTGCATGGTTTTATCCAGAAGGATCTTGATGTCCCTTTCTTCGGCCACTGCGGCGCAAAGGTGCGAGAGTCCCGACCGCAAATCCCGTTTCTGGATAGCGGGGTTGGAATCCTCATACTTTTGCAAAGGCGCGGGATCGGCGAAAAAGTCCAGAATAAAAACGGCGGTCCCCACCTCAAACCGGTCGCCAGGCTTAAGGATTGCCGAATCGCATCGCTTGCCGTTGACATAGGCTTTGCATTGCGGGCTTGTGGAAGCAAAAGAATAGCCACCATCGACGCGAGACAATCGAAAAGCCAGAGAAGGTTGGCCCGTATCCTTCAGGACGATTTCGTTTTCGAGCGCACTACCGGCGGTCAGCAAGTCATAATCTAGAGTCACGACCTGATGGGTACCCGATTGAAATATCCTAAGGCAGTACATGTGAAAAGAGGCTCCAGGGGAAGGGTTTCGGAAAATTTAGCCTATTGGCCCGGGCTTCCGGTGAACAAAGAAAAAGGACGGGGTGGTGCAGGCAGGTTGCTAAATTTCACGACTTGATAAAGTATATATGCCGCTTATAACCCGTGGATTCGGCTTTTATCTTTGGGGAACGGCCCATATTGTTTGGCTTTTCTTTTTCCTGATCGCCATGCTGCGGTTGCCCGCAACTGGGTCGGTTGGGGGCGAACCTCCCGAGAGGGCTGATTTCGATCGGCTCCAAGAATTTTTCAAGTGGGCCGAATACGACAGTGTCATCGTCTTAGGGGAGCATCTCTCTCTGAACCGGAACTTGAAGGACAAGGAAGTTGCACGGGTCCGATTGGATTTGGGCGTAGCCTACTACGCCAAGGGGCGGGTGACTGAATCCATCCTCCAATTCATTAAATCGCAACAACTCGATTCTGGCATAGTTTTGGATCCTCTCTATGCTGATAAGGAAATCATGGATCATTACCGGTTTACATTGGAGAGCCAAGCCTATCTGGATTCTGTTCGCCAAGTGGACGGCCAAAGGTTTGTGGGATCTGCCAGGGGGCGGGCAAAGGTGGATTTGGTTTTCAGCCTGATCGGGTTTTCAGCCGGCGTTATTGGCGCAACTCTTGCTGCCAATTCATACTCGGAGGGAGAGATGGCTTATCGTGATTTGGAATACGCAGCAACGGTGAGCGGAAAGCCGGCGGATTACCTAAGCGCTAAAAAAGCGGTACGGGCCGCGGACCGAAGGACGCTGGCGTTCAGCGTCATGGGTGCCGGGAGCTTTATCGCGGGAGGATGCATGCTAGCGGAGTTCCTGGTTCTGAAAAAGAGATTCGGAAATCTTCCTATAGACGGTTCATTTTCCTTAACGGCCAAACATGCCGGTGTATTGGTCGCATGGGAATTTTGAAACGGGGTCTCCTGTGAGCCGGCGGCGTATGCTATGCGGTCTTTCCATGGCGGCCGGGGTGGGATTGGCAGCCTGCTTGCATGATACTGACATCAGCCTGAAGAATACGGCTCCGACGATTTCCGAAGCGGTAATCATAAAAGACCTTTCCTTTCCCGATTCCCTGGTAGGCGTATTTTCCGTGCGCGATTCCAATGAGGATGAAGCTCGTATCGTTCCGGCCACATGGCCCGGGCATCAATACTGGAGCGAAAAGGGAGACTCCGTAACGCTTTTCATGAATGGTCCCCAATTGGGGACTTTCGCGGGAAAGCTGGCTTTGATGGACCGCCGCGGCGCGGTGGACAGCGTACCCTTCAAGGTTTCCAGGATCTTACGTGGCTTCTTTCCGGATTCGGCGGGATTGATTGCATGGCAAAATTACCAAGTCCTGAATACGGAACGATTTGCATGGTTTGATGAAAGCGGGGAAAAAAAATATGGATTTGAGCTTCATTACAATCCGGATACCGGCGGCAAGGACTATGTTGACGGTCTGGCCGGGGCATTCGGGGTGAGCGGCGATTTTCGTTTGCGGGTGTATGAACAAATCGACTCGGCTCCTATCCAAAATATCCGCATGGATTTTTTCATGTCCCCTTTGGCCGATACGGATTTCCATGCCTCGGAAAGCCTAGGCTTTAGTATTTCAAACGATACGAGCGGGGGGGCAAACGGATCCGGGTATGGTTTCGGAAAGAACGGGGCTACCACCGGCGTGGCGCCGCTTACGACTTATGCCGCCGAAATTGAACGGATCGGGACATGGTATCGTGTCCTGGGCGCGGACTCAGCCGCAGCGGAAAAGGGCGAATGGGACACCCTGTTGGCGATAGATAATTCCAACGCCCAGGCAATCCGGCAAACTCTGCATCCGCACTTCCGGTTTGCGGTATTGGGTGGAAGAACCCATGTTTATGGGGATTTCTATGGCCTAGTTATTGATAAAGGGATGCTCCGCCCATGATCGCGCGTTTGTCAGGCTGCATCCTCGCCGCATCGCTTTCCCTCCATGCGCAATCCGAGAAGCCTTCCGCTCAATCCTTGGATACAAATCGCCTCCGGCAATCATTCGCCGCCGGAAAACGCGAGGATGCCAAGAAATCCCTGGAGACGTTAATGCTTTCGTCCCCGTCGATGCCGCCAGCTATTCGTGGACAATGCCTCAGGTATTTGAGCGCCATCTATGCGGAAGAAAAAGGTGGGGAATCGAAAGCCTCGAGCTGTATGTACCAATTACTCCGGTTGCAACCCGAGCGATCATCGCTGGATTTGCCGATCAAGCCGGAAACGGAAGCTCTGTTCGGACGCATCCGCCGGGAATTCATGGCGGCGCCGCAGAGCATAACTCCGGATCCGCTTTTGGGATCCAAAATCAGGCCCATGGGATATAGGCTGCGATGGATAGCAGTGGCGACCGCAAGCCTTTCCGTGGCTGCGGCCTTATTGATAGCGACCCGGCAATGATCCGAGTTGCGCATTGGCCGGATGCGAGGAGGGCGTGGTCACCGTGAAACGGAACGGTATATATCGACTAAAGGTATTCATTCTTACATGCTTGGCAGGTATCGCTTTGTCCTGTGTAATGGAAAAGGAAACCGAAGCGCGAGGGCATTCATTGCAAGTTTTTCTGCCCAAGTCACTACGAAACGCCGATTCCCTATTCATATTCATTGAGGATAACCTTGGGTTCCGTCTGGACACCCTTTGGAATGGGCCGGCTCCTGGAGACTCTATCCTAAAGTTGCGGGTAAGCAACTATAAAGGCGATCGCGCCTCGATGGTCTTACGAGGTTTCGGGCCTGGAGCTTTGCGGGAGGAACTGGAAGTGCAAATCGGTCCGGGGCAAACCGAAGCGAGCCCGGCAGGCGGCCATGGCATCCATTCGCTTTCGCTACAGGCTCCATTGGACTCCGCTTCAAACCTGGATACTACCCTGCTGCTTAGCTGGTCAGATACGGATAGCCTTTTGGAAAACGAGACATGGAGGGTTTCATTGGGGGGCGAACCCCTTCCGGTTCTAAAATCAGGTTTGACCTCACCGCGACTGTCCGTATCTTCGTTGAAGTACGGAAGCATCTACAAATGGAGAGTGGATCGCGTCTCCGGACTTTCAGTGGCTTTCGGGCCGATCCGGGTATTCAGCACGAGAGTCGAACCACCGCGCTTTTTGGAATACCCTGCGGACGGCGTCCATTTTGTTTTAGGTCGAGCTAAGGTAATTGCCCCCAAGACTTACCGCGGCGGCAAAGCCTCCTTCTCATCCTCACCTGCCCTGCCGCCAGGCTTTTCGCTGGATTCCTTAGGGGATATTTCGACCTATTTTATCCCCGACTCCTTGAGATTGATCAATGGATCAGTTCCTAATCCAGGTTCTGCATTGGTCTATACCATCACCGCTGAAAATGGTTCTGATACATGCCAGGCACGGGTTGTTATTAAAGTGGACTCAACCGAAGAGGTGGAGCGCGGGCTTGTTGCCCATTGGGACTTTGAAGAAGGTACGGGATCGATTCTTTCCGACAGATCCGGAAACGGTCATGATGGAATTATCAGCAACGGGGAATGGACCAACGGTGTTTCCGGCAAAGGGCTGTGGTTCAATGGCGCGAATTCGAGAGTGACCATTCCCTTCAAAAAGGATTTCAATCTGGGGGTATATAGCTTGGAGGCCTGGATCCGCACTATAAAAACCAAGGGTGACCAGTCTATCATCGATCGAGTGGTGCCAAGCGGCAATATATGGAATTATCGAATGCTGATACCGGGCCGCGATGTATCAGTAAATGGCCAGCCCTTTCCAAAGGGCGTGGTCCAAGCCGATGTAAGATCGAACTTCGCCACTTCCTTTGAGGAAATCGCCTTCGGGAAGGTCTTTGTAGCCGACGGCCGCTGGCATCATGTGGTGGTGACGAACCGATCCCGGCGGATTTCCATCTACGTCGATGGAAAATTGGACACCGCGCGGATAGCGGGATCGGATCCAGCGATTTCGGATTCAACCAGCCAGGACTTGCTTCTGGGCGATTGCGAGTTTCCGCAGGTGGATTTCAAATTCCAAGGCGCCATGGATGAAGTGCGCATCTATTCCTACGATCTCGATTCCACGGAAGTGCGCGCCCATTTCAAAGCGATCGCCGCTATTCCTCCGATCATCGGCCCATAATGGAACTCGTTGGAGAACCCAAAAATCTTTACTCTCCCTTTTGACATCGAGAGTCCCGCTTTCGGGACCTCAGAATGCCGGGATGGGATGCTGATGCGCTTTTGACCACCAGGCGCGGTACCATACGCTTTCCCATTCCTTTCTTGCGCTTGTGGCCCCGGCACGGCAATTGCGATTGTCCAGCGCGTCTCTAGTTCTCTTTGCGTGGATGGGGGCTGGAGACGGCAATGGTTTCGGGAAGCGTCCCGGAAAACCATTTGCAGGCATCTGTAAGTGGGTTATTATTTAGGGGCGCGCTTGCACTTGAAATAGGGAGTTCTATGGGCTCTAAATTAAACGCCGCTATACGGCCTGCCATGACGCGTTATGCCGGATTATCGGCCGTGTTATTATTGGTCATTGCCTTTTGCCCGGGAAACGCTGGGGCGGCAGCGCCGCTGGATACCGCCGGCCTGGTGGGCTACTGGGGGTTCGATGGCGGGCCCTCGGATTCGGTGATGGACGCCTCGGGCCATGGCTTGAACGGAACCGTTTCCGGCAATGCCGGTTGGGAGACGGGCGTATCCGGCCAAGCCATGGTTTTCGATGGTAGCTCGCGTGTTACTATCCCGTTCAATCCCAGGCTTGCCCTGAAGGAGTGGACCCTGAACTGCTGGGTCAAGACGCTGTATAACTCTGATCATCAAGCTCTGATCAGCCGGCAACCCCCCGAAGGCTCGCCTATCGACCTCCGCATGCATCTTTCCGGATCCGTAGGCGATGGTTGGGGGACGCCTGCGGGGCGCGTGGTTCCCGGATATTGGAATTCATCGGTTCCGGAATCGACCTTTGCTGTGGGGCATACCGATGTATGCGACGGAGCGTGGCATCAAGTGGTCGGCATCTATAAGCCCGGCAAGCTGCTCGTATATGTAGACGGGAAACCGGACGGATCCCGCATCGCCCCCGCCTCCCCGCTGGCCGGAGACAGTGAGCCGCTCACCCTGGGCGCGTCTGACTACGGGCAAGGAAGTTATTTCCTGAGGGGCAGTCTCGACGAGGTGCGCATTTATGATCACGCGTGGTCCGACAGCGCCGTGGTCGCCGATTTCGGTCGATATCAAAGACCCTCGGTGCCGCGCAAATCCTTGATCGTCCATTACGATTTCGATCAAACCTCTGGAGCGGTGCTTTACGATAAGAGCGGCAATGGCCATAATGGAACCATCACGGGAGCGGCATGGACCGCGGGAGTCAAGGGCAATGCGCTGCACTTCAACGGAATTGACAACCTCGTGCGGGTGCCTTTTTCGCCGGATATGAACACGCCGGAGTTCACCTTGCAGGCCTGGGTTCGCACCGATGAAAAAACCCATGATCAGGCGATAATAGACAGGGTCGCGCCGGGTGGGGATCAATGGAATTACCGTCTGATGATCCCCAGTCGCATCCACGAAATCGAAGGCCATCCCGTACCCCCTGGAGTGGTCCAATCGGACGTAAGGGATAATTTCACCAGCCGCTGGGACTACATAGCCCTGGGCAAGACCCAAGTCACCTTGGGCAAATGGCGTCATATCGCCGCAACCTTCAAGGACAGGGTTTTCCGCATCTACGTGGACGGCGTCTTGGATGCCATCCGTGCCGTGAGCATAGACGCCGTGACTTCAACGACTCAGGATCTGTTACTGGGGGACTGCGCGTTCGTGCCCATTGACTTCAAATTCCGGGGCGACATGGACGAAGTCAGCATCTGGAATTATGCCTTGGATGCGGATACCATCGCCGCCATGGCGGCCGAGTTACGGCCTAAGGTCCATGAAGTGAACCTGGGCATGAAATCGCATTTTGGAACCGCGGGGGATACCGTATGGGTGCCGCTTTACCTGTCCAATTTCGAAGCGGATTCCATTTCCGCCGCGCAGTTTTATCTCGAATACGATCCCGCCGTGGTAACCCTCTTGGCGGTAAAAGCGGATAGCGGCTTGGCTAAGGGTTGGCCCCTGCTGGATTGGAAGCAGACCCGGCCTGATGAGGCGACGGTGGCCATGGGCGGCGGCGTCAAGCCGCTGGGGTATGGGGAGGGAGAGCTGGTCCGATTTGGGTTCCGGATCAACTCGGATGCGGCTACGGGCGCGTCATCATCCTTGGATCTGGCCGACGTAAAATTCGATGACGGCGGGATCATTCACGCGACCAATGTTCCTGGTCGGATCACGGTTTCCAAGCCTTCCGTCCGCTATGGGGACGTCACCGGAAACGGCGAGGTGGATCTTTTCGACGCGCAGAAGATAATCGACTACGTGGTGGGCAAGATGGCTTTGCCGGATCCCGATTATCCGGACTTCACCAAGGCCGTGGCCGATGTAAGCGGCAACGGGGAAATCACCAGCTACGATGCGGCTTTGGTGTTCCAGTACGGCATGGGGTGGATAGGAAGGTTCCCCGTGGAAGAGGCCAAGGCCGCGGGAATGCCCGCCCTTAAGCGGGGATTGGCGAAAGCGGGCGCAGCCGGCGGTTCATCGTTATTCCTGCAAGCCCCCGAGCTTATCAGTGGATCGCGCTACCGATATCGTCTTGCCGGCAAGTCCCTCATGGGATTGTTGTCCGGGGAGCTGGCTTTCCAGGTGGCCGATGGCATCACGGATATTCCGAGCATCACCTCTGGGGTGCAAGGCGCGCGCATAACATCGGTGTATGATCCCGCAAAGGGGAGGCTCTCCGTCGTGCTTTCCACAAGCGACGATGTCGACGAAGACCAGGTGGATTTCCTGGACATCGAGGCGGTCCATAAGCAGGGCGTTTCCGGATCTGGGTTGACCCTGGTTTCCGCCTATCTGGACGAAGGCCGTTTTTCGGGGGCGGGAATCACCAGTAAGCCTCTGGGCTCAAGTCCGGCAGATGGGAAAACGGGGGCACGACATGCCTTCCTCTCCTATGCCGGAGCGGATTTGGTGGTGGCGGCCAAGGCCGGAAGACCCTTGCGTCTGGACGTGTTCGACGCGCAAGGCCGCCGGGTATTTTCGCGATCTTGGGCGGCTGCGCCCGCCAAGGCCTCCGTTCCCTCCAGGGATTTGCCCCAGGGACTGCTCTGGCTCCGAGCCTGGATCGACGGAGCCCCCGCGGCCGCGGAAACGGTTAACCTGGAATCGCGCTAAGAGATTGGTCGGGGCGCGGCGGTTTTTTACCTTGCCAGCCAGGTGATGCCGGACAAACCCACGCTTTCCTATTACTCCTATGACAGCCTGAGGAATCCGTGGTGCGCCGGCGGCGGCGCATTGCGGGACTTGGAGGCATTGAAACGCTATGCCTCGAACTGGGATACCACCCTTTACGTGGGCCGGTTTCCCGGATTCGTTGCCGAGTCGGCGTCGGGCGTCCGCATCCGCGGATTGGGCTGGGGCAAAAGCAACCTGGCCTGCCGGATCAGTTTCGGCCTGATGGCAAACCTCCGCATCCTTTTCGACTCGGCCGATCGCATCGGGAACAGTCTTTCCGCTTTCGCCCCCGTCCTTTCCGGAGCTTTGCGTCCCAGGCGTTACTTTGGAGTGCTGCACCACATAGTAGCCGGCGACTCCGTGAAGAAGTTCGGCCTGCTGGGAATGATCCCGCTGGGACTGGAGTCCCTGATGCTCCGTCTGGGCCGGAACTTCATCGTGTCCAACGGCAGCGTGGCCGAGCGCATCCTCAAGCTCAATCCCAAGGCGCGGGTGCTGATCACCTCCAACAGCATCGACTCCGCCCTGTTGGACCTTCCTTCCCTGGAAACCCGGCCATCCTACCTTCTTTTCCTGGGGCGCTTCGATATCCATATGAAGGGCCTGGACCTGCTGCTTGCCGGATATCGGGACGCGACCGCGGCCGAAGCCGGGGATCCGGAACGCATTCCCCGTCTGGTGTTGGCGGGCAAGGCCACCCAGGAGGAACTGGAGAAAGTGCGCCGGTTGATCCCGCCGGAATGCGCCGGGCGCGTGGATCTGAGGCCCAATGTCTCCGAGTCCGCAAAACGCGAACTCCTTTCCGGCTGCCAGTTCCTGGTCAGCCCCTCCCGCTTCGAGGGTTTCGGCATCGCCGCGCTGGAAGCGAACGCGGCCGGCAAGCCCGTGTTGGTCACGGACACGGACGGATTCCGCGCCAGCGTTAAGAAAGATATTTCCGCGCTGGTGGTGCCGGTAGGCGATGCGGATGCGCTGCGGGCCGGTTTGCGGATACTGATGGGGGATGCGGTTCTGCGGCGCCGGTTGGGCCAGGGGGGGCGGGAATGGGCCAAAGGTTTCAACTGGGACGCGATTGCGGAAAAGGAAAAGCGGTGGATAGCGGATGGCTTTACGCAACCGGCGCCGCTTTTATAAACTAAGGGCATGGCCGTGAACGTGGAAAACAAGCATGCCGTGGGCGGCCTCAAGATCAATCTCGGCTGCGGGGGGATGCGCATTCCCGGGACCATAGGCGTGGATCAGGTTAACGTGGGTGTTACCGAGGTGATCGCGGACCTGGAAGCCCCCGCGCTTCCCTTCCGTGCCGGGACGGTGGCGGCCATCCACGTATACCATGTCCTCGAGCACGTGGACTTCGTGCGATTGATGGACGAGTTCCACCGCGTGCTTAAGCCCGGAGGCCTCCTGCATATCCGCGTTCCCCACGCGTCTTCCTTCAGCTTCTGGGACGATCCCACCCATATCCGCCCCTTCACTTCAGTGACTTTCGATTACTGGATCCCCGGCTACCATCAGAACTACGGCTTTACCAGCCATTTCCGGATCCTGAGCAAACGGATCAATTTCCTGGGCAATGCGGACGTAAACTCTTACAAGATCCTTCCCTGGCTTACCAACTCCATCCGCTGGTTGCTGGATACGGCGGCCAATGCCCATATCAGGCTTTGCGAGCGTTTGTGGGCCCGCTACGTGGGCGGATTCGGCGAACTCCGTTTCCTCCTCGAAAAGGTTTGAGCCGGTGGATCCCGCCGGCAAGTCGGCTTTCATAGGCGTGGGTATGTCGGCCGCAACCGGCGCCGGCCGGGTAAGCCATATCCTGCAGGCCCATCTGGCCGATCGCCCCGACGTGGTCCAGGCGGTACTCAACCGCCAGAACGGTTGCCTGGAATTGCGGCGGCCCGGCGCGGAACCGGAGCGCTTGGCCAAGGGCTTCCGTGCGGCGGGGAAAAGCGTTTTCACTCTGAGTTTTCGGGGCCGGATCCCGCCTTTCCGGAAAAGCTTTTTGGAAACCCAGAACCTGGCTTGCCTGCGCGTGCCGCGGGCGGGCATCTTCGCATTCGATATCTTCTATCTCACGCATCCTGATTCCTGGGCGGACAGCCTTTTGGCGCGCACCTTGTACCGGGGTCTGGCGGATTACCCGCTCATCCTCACCTGCTCGGAATATTCCCGCGGGGAAATCAGCGAGCGCTTTCGCATTGCTCCGGAAAGGATCCGGACCGTTCCGCTCGACTGTGATCGCGTCCTCTTCGCGCCGCGTCGTGTGGATAAGGCCGCCTGGCTGGCAAGCTACGGCCTGCCCGCGGACGTAAAGGTATTGGCCCATGTAAGCTCGGGGGATAAGCGTAAGAATCTACCGGGCATCCTACGGGCCTTCCGGTTGGTGCTGGAAAAGCATCCCGATGCCGTCTTCGTGAAAGCGGGCAAGGTCCTGCACGGCTCCAACCATCGGGCGTTGCTGGCCTCCATCGCATCCATGGGGCTCAAGAACAAGGTATTCTTCCTGGAGGGACTGAAGGACGGGGACTTGGCCACTCTTTACAACGTAGCGGACGCGTTTGTATTCCCATCGCTGGCGGAGGGCTTCGGGATTCCCGTGCTGGAGGCGCAGGCCTGCGGCTGCCCGGTGGTGACCGCCAATACCACCTCATTGCGGGAAATCGCCGGACCATTGAGCCTGGCGGTGGACCCGAAGGACGACGAGGCGATCGCCGGAGCCATGGACGCCATTCTTAGGGATCCGGGATTCCGGAGGCGTAACTTCGACGTTACCCAAGCCTTTCTCAAGCGCTTCAGCTATGCGCCGGCACGGACGGCGGTGGCGGAATGGCTTACGGACTGAGCCCCGCCCCTCTCATTTCCGCGACATTATTTCCTGCAGACGAAAACCAGATCCGTGGCCAGGCCCGGAAAGGCATGGCTGACGATCTTATCCAGCCATAATACGGATTTCCCCGTCAGCAGCGCGGCGCCGTGCATGGACTCGACCTTCCAGCCGCAACGTTGCAAAAGTTCTTTGAGCGACGACTGGGTAAAATTGCGGATATGCCCCGCGGGAGTGGTGACCTTGCGCAGGAAGCTTCCCTGGTTGGACTGGCGCACGCCGACTTCGGTGAAGAAGGGCTGGGTTCCCAACAGCAGGGCGATGCGGTTGATCCAGGCGCCCAGATTGGGAGTGGAGAGGACCAGCCGGCCGCCGGGCTTGGTGACGCGCAGCAGCTCTTCCACGAAGAATTCGGTATCGAATATATGCTCGATGATCTCACCCGCCCAAATCAATTCCACCTTGTCGTTCGGCAGCGGCAGGGCTTCCTTGCCCGTGTCCGCCACGTAAGCTTCGTCCGTGCGGGCGCGCGCCGTTTCCACGGCGGAGGCGGACGCATCGATGCCGATGGTATACAATCCCATGTCACGGAATTTCTGGGAGAGGAACCCGTCCGTGCACCCTACGTCCAGAATGCTCCCGGCTCCCTGCTTTTTCAGGCGCTCCACCAGTTTCATCATCAAGGTCACGCGATCGTCGCTGGACTCCGCCGCATTGGGGCGCACCTGGCCGTAACGCTGCTCGTTGAAGTCATGGCCCAGCGCCACGCCGCCACGTCCGCTTTTTCCCGAATCTTTTCCATCCGCCATTGCCTTGCTCCTTAACCTATGCGCCCGCTCAGGGGCCCGTGGTGATGCCCAGGACCAGGGATTGGGCGATCCCGTCGCGGAACAGGTAAGGCCTGGGCACGAAGGCAGGGGTTTGCACCCAATTTCCAAAGCCGGTCTGCCGGAAATAATATTGCTCGTCGAACAGCTTGCGTCCCTTGGCGAGATCGGCGTCCAGGTTTTGGTTATAACCCGAGGGCAAGGTGGCCACCAACTTGCCGCCCGGCTTGAGATGCCGCTTGAGGACATCGATGGCCTGGTGGATCTTTTCCGGGTTGCGATCCTCATCCCAGCCTACATGCTCCAGGGTGCTGATGGTGAGGATAGCGTCGTAGCGGACGTCCGTCCGGATATCCACCACGTCTATGTTTTGCGCGCCCTTCTCGAACTTGTCCACGCAGTCGTGCGGAAAGGAGTAGTAATGATCGAGTACGCGGCCCACTTCGAGCACCTTGGATCCCGGCTTCACGTAGTCCATGGCCAGCGGCACTTCGATGCAGCGCTCATTCATCCAGGTTTGGTTGTAGAAGTCGCAATAATAGCGGAAGGAACGTCCGTTGAAATGGAACGCTCCCATTTTGCGCGGCAGGAACTGCGTGTATTTCCGGGCTATTCGCAATAAGGGATGCAGCATTGCTTGGTTCCTTCCCGATTCCATCGTACCGCACCGGAATCGGCGGCGGGACCAGGAATAATACGAATTCGCAACGGGGTTTTCAGGACCGTTCCGAAAGGTACGCCATCCCGGTTCCTATGGCGGACGCCTTCACTCTTTGAGTTTCCGGAATGCCATCCAAAGGCCGCCTGTCAGGGCCACGCTCAGGACCGGGATATATCCCACGATGTTTACCGCGAAGGTGATATGGGCCGGTATGCCGCCCACGTCGGTAAAGAGCAGCAGGTTGAGGTATTCGCGCACACCCACCCCTCCGAATCCGAACGGCAAGGACAATACGGCCAGAATGATGGTGGTGAAGAGGACCACTTCCCAGAAATGCGTGTCCGGCCATAGGCTCAGGAACAGGCAATAGCTGCTGCCCGCCGCCAGCAATTGGATCAAGGCGGTCCAGAACACGGTCCCGGCCACCAGCTTGCGATCGCTTCCTATTTCCAGGATGGTGCGGAACCAGGTTTGCGCTTTGAGGCTATGCCGGAACCACCACACGGCCGCGACCGCGGCTCCGGCCACACCGGCGGCGATGGCCGAGGACGCGGCGCCGGGACGGATGCGGCTGAAAAGGCCGCGCTCGCCCAGTTCGCCTGCGTAGAGGGCCAAGCCTATCGCGCCCATCAGGATTTGGATGACCATGCCCGTGAGCTTGGTGATGAGAGCGATGCCGATATTGGCCTGCGTGCCGCCGTATTTTCTCCCGAAGGCGATCACCTTCAGGGCCTCGGCGGCCACATAGGTGGGCAGGAAGAGGTTGAAGAATTGGCCGAGCAGGACGAAATAAAGGTATTTGGGCAGAGGCAGTTCCGGCTGTCGTAAGAGGAGCTTCCAGCGCATGGCGTTGGCCGTCGCCACCCCGAATTGCAAGAGCACGGAAAGGGCTATCAAAGCGAAGTTGCATTGACGCAAGGTGGGCCCGACCGAACCCCAGGGAACCTTGTGGATAACCAGGAAGACGCAAGCGATGGCGATTGAACCCTTCAAGACCCAAGCCAGGGGCTTGGGCAAGCGGCGCCGGTTTTCGCTCACGGAAGGTTCGGCGCGGGACGTTCCAGCCTGGGGGCCAGGACGCGGAGCCCGATCAAAAAGACGACGAGCCCGAGTATGGAAACGAGGCAGACCTTGAGGCCCAGCGCTATCCAGGGGGAATGGTACGAGAAGGCCACCGTATGCGTGCCCGCGGCCAACCGCACACCCCGGAAGGCGAAGTCAGCGCGCAACAGATCGGCGGGTTTACCGTCCACCTCAACGCGCCAATGGGGAAACCAGAGTTCGGAAAGCACCAACACGCCTTCGGCCGGAGCGGACACGGTCCATTGCGAATGATCATAGTCCTTGGAGTCCATGCGGACGCCCGCCGCGGGTTTTGCGGCGGCGCGCGCGGAATCCGCCGCTGCCCCCGTATCTCCGGGGTTACCTGCGTCGGCGGGAAGAGGGTTGGGAGCGACGCCGGATCCGGATAGAAGGGCCAGTTTACGCGGATCGAATCCCGTCTGCTTCATGCGATCCAGGGTCGCGGTCTCAGGGAGTGTGTCCCAATGGGAAACGAACCAGGCCCGGGGCAGCGCGCTGGTATTCGGCGCCAGGTGAATGCCTCCCTCGCCCTGCAGGCGGTAGGCCAGGTACTTCACGTTGAGCATGTCCAGGAACGGGCTGCCGGAGACGGAACCGTCCGGGTTCTGCTTGAGGCCGGCCATGAAGTTGGGGTTGTTCTGGTAATCTTCCCCGCGGTATTCCCGGTACAACCGGTACTCGTTGTCCGTCCAGCCGTCGGCGGTTTCGATAAGCTGGTATTGCATGTTCCAGCGTTCATAGGCGCCGGGCAGGCCAAAGACGCGGAAAGCGGAGGTGTCCGCTTTCAGGAATGCGACGGCGGGCTCCCGGGACAATGCCGGAGAAGGATCATAGACCTTGATGAAGTTGGCATCGACCCACATCAGGTCCACGCAGGTAACGGCCAGCAGCACCAGACCGAAGCGCATGGGCTCCACCGAATCCAGCAGCCATTTGCGCGTGGAGTAGACCAGCACGGCCAACAGCACGCCCCCGCGCAGGAAGCCCAGCGCCAGGGCGGAATGATCCGCCGCTCGATTGGCGATATTGCCGCCGCCTTCGGCCGCGAAGAGGCCGTCCCAGATATTCAAGAAGAAGTCCGGGGCCAAGCCGATTACCGTCAGGAGCCCGGCGGCGCCGAAGCCCGCCTGCCAAAGGCGCTTGCCCCATTTCTTTTTCTTGTCCGCGGGAATGGACTTGGGACCGGTAAGGCGCGACAAGGCGTCCGCGCTCATGATAAGCAAGGCCGTAGCCAGCCAGAACAGCATCATGCTGGGCGCGCGGAAGGTTTTGATGCCGGGGACAAAGGCGTAGAAGAGCCGGAACAGCGGGGTATGCGCGCCCAATCCGAAAATGACGGCCAATAGCCCCACCGATCCCCAGAGCCAGAACCATCTCCGCTTCTCGCGATGGAAAAAGGCGAAGCCCAAAATGCCCAGGAACAATACGGAGAGGCCCGGATATTCGGAGTTCAGCTTGAAAGGATTCCGTCCCCAATACTTCTCGTTGAGCCCGGTGAACTCCGGCACCACCAGCGACGCCGTTTCCTCCGGGTGCATGGACCAGGAAGTGGCGTGCTCGTAGGTGGTCTTCTCTCCGCTGCCGCGGACGCCGTACAGCTTGGTCCATTGCATGGGCGGATAGAAGAGGAAGAAAACCATGCCGATGCCGCAGAACACCGGGATCCAGAATTTCACCGACAACAGCAGCGCCTGGGCCGGGCGCTTTTCCTTGGCCAGCCAGAAGAACTTGAAAGCCCATACCAGGAAGAAGCCCATCAGCACGAAATACATGAACTGGGGATGGAAGGTGGAAAGCAGCCAGGCGATGGAAAGCGCGAAGAAAAAGCTGTGGTACCATTTCGCGCCCGTTTTCAGGCTGCGGAGCAGCAGGTAGAGGGATAGCGGCAACCACGCCATGATGTAGAACTTGCCCGTATGCCCGGCATGGATATGGGAAATGAAATTGGTGTTCAGCATGTAGGCCACGGCCAGCGCCACGGACAGCATGCGATGCAGGGAGAAGAAGCGGTTCACCAGGTAGTAGGCGGTGCAACCGGCGATGAGCACGTGGAGGATGAAGATCCAGGAGATGAAGGTGGCTATGGGCAGAAGGCCATGCCCCACGAGCCAGCCGACAAGGAGGAAGGGGAGATAGGCGCCGTCGCCGAAGCCGGCGTCGAAGCTGGGCATGCCTCCCAGGCCGTAAGGGTGCCACATGGGGATGGAACCGGTGCGCAACGCGTCGAAATAGAATTTCCAGGCGGGAGCCCCCAATTGATCGGACGCATACAGGGCTTGGCCGGAAGCAGTGAGGAAGGAGAGGAAAGGCAGCAATCCGATCACGCAGATGGCGAGCAGGGCCTTCCAATTATCCGCCAGCCAGCGCCGTTTTTCCACGAAGAACCCCGCCATGATCATCCTTCCGATCGGTGCCATGCAAAGGGTGTCAAGGTAGGAAAAAACCGTGGACCGGGCGATGCCGGAAGCTCTCCTGCGGGCCCGGCCGGGAGCGGTTTGCTAAAGCTTGGGCAACACGGTTTTCATCTCCGGCCACGCCAATCGATCCAGGATCCATTTGAGGCGCTGCTCGCCCGGTCCGATGTAGGCCAGGAATTGCGGCAGCCCCTTGTGGCGGCTGAGGAAGCAATAGGCCCCCAGCGCCTGCATCACGCGTTGCGCGGCCGCCAGCAGGAATTGGTGGAACATGTCCGGGAAGGGGAGCGGGTTGAGCGAATGCGCGTGGTAGTAACGCAGCAACTCGTCGATGTCCGCGTCCGCCAGCATGGTGTAGGGATCGAGCAGCAGGGACGCCAGATCATAGTAGACCGATCCCAGGCGGCTGCCCTGGTAGTCGATGACGCGCACGCTGCCGTCGAATTGGATCATCAGGTTTTGGGATTGGAAGTCCCGGTGCATGATGGATTTGGGTTGCAGGTCCACCCGGTGCGCCAAATCCTTGAAGAGCGCCTCCAGGCGCGCCTTATCCGCCGCGCTGAAAACGATGCCGCGCCGGCCTTGCAGGTATTGGACGGTATAGTAGTCGGTTTCCCACCGCAGATCATGCTCGTCGAAAAGGCGCGAACGGATGTCCGGGCTTTCCTGATGGCGCTGGAAGCAGCGCGTCTGCAAATCCACCAACTGATGGATCACTTTGCGGTACAGATCCAGCGCCGGTTCCCCCGCCTTGATGCAATCGTACAAGCGCCGATCGCCCAGGTCCTCCAGGATCACCTGATGCGCGGCATCGTCGATGCAGTAGACCATGGGCACGGGGAAATCCATCAGGCGGTAGAATTGCGTGATGCGCAGGAAGCGCCCGAAATCCGCATCGTCGGAAGGCGAGACCAGCACGATGAAATTGCGCAGTCCCATTTGCAGACGGAAGTACACGCGCCCCGATCCGGCCGCGCCCGCCAAGGTGACGGCGCAATCCTCCCCGAACCCGTAACGCGCCAGGAACTTGATCAGGACCGGTGAGAGCTGGGAGAATTTCAATTCCAACATGGGACTCCTAGCGGACGGAAAAGGAAATCGGAAGGAAGTGTAAGCCGTCCCGACAAAGCAGGCGATTTTTTACAGAGGCAAAGTACCTCTTGAACCGGGTCATGTCACAATCATCCTAAAATGGCGGCTAAAAGGGAACCGGTGCGTCTGGCATGGATCTTCCTACCCCTATTTCTTGTACTTGGGTCCGCACTTTTGCGTGGATCCGGGACCACACGAGGGAAGGCGGGATCCGAAAGGGTTCCGCCTTTTTTACGATCCCAATCCATCACGGCAGGAGGTTTGAACAGTTGTCTCTGTACAGAGAATACGGATTCGCCCTACCCAAAACCTTTTTTTCAAATGCCCAATACCGGAGTTTACACTAGTTTGACCCACAACTGATAAGTAGTATAGGCTTCAATTTCACGAGACGCAACTTGAATCCACAACCTCTTACGAGAAGAATTTTTTGATATCCGACGATCGCCTTTCCGATCTCGCGGCCCTATTGAAATCCGGACACCGACGGCTGACGCGGAAATATTTGGAAACACGTTGGAATTGTTCTACTCCCACGGTTCATCGCATTGTGTCCCGCAGCCGCGAAAGAGGAGTTCCCATTGTATTTGAAGGAGGAAGCTACCGACTCGAAGAAGGGAAGGCATTTGAAGTTCCCGGATTCTGGTTCAAGGCGGACGAATTGGCCGCATTGCTGGGACTCGCTCATTGGCTGGAAACCTTGGGATGCGGCGTTCTTGAAGAGAAGTTGAAACCGATTCATCACCGTATGGAGGAGCTTCTGCTGCAACAGGACTTGCAGACAATCGATTGGAAAAATCGCATCCGTTTGCTGCCGACGCATCACCGCCCGATAAATTCCGATATCCTTCTATCCGCAGCGCGCGCGGTTCTAACGCGGAATCAGGCAACTTTCCAATACACTGGAATCAAAGATTCCAAGCCGCATAAGCGGACGGTTTCCCCCCAAACCCTTGTTCACTATCGTGACAACTGGTATCTGGACAGTTTCGATCACGATTCGGGAAAGCTTCGGGAGTTCGCGCTTAGTCGCATGAAGAGCTTCCAGGTCATCCCCATTCCGGCGAAAGACATCGTCCGAGAGGTTTTGGATTCCCATTTCGGGGATGCTTATGGGATTTTTGCGGGGCGGGCAAAGCGCAGGGCCGTTCTTATTTTCGACGGCTTGGCCGCAAGGTTGGCAGGTGAGGAGTGCTGGCATCCTAAGCAGCGAACAAGGCTTATGCACGGGGGGCGGGTACGATTAGAATTCCCCTGCGGCAGCATCCATGAGCTGGCGCGTGATGTAATGCGCTTTGCCGATGAGGTGTCTATAGAGAGACCGGATGAGTTGCGGCAGGAAGTAGCGGGAATGCTACTGCGGGCTCGATCGAGATTGGAACCCAAGCTTAAAACGGTCTGAAACAGAGGACACCTCTATCACGGAATGATAGAGGGTAGGAGCTATGTTTTGGGAGAGATGCCAGAAGAATACCTTGCCCATGTCCGCCAAATGACCGACGGAAAATGGGATGAACATAGCCTCGTTCAACACCTTCAAGAAGTAGCTCGCCGATCAGGGGCTTCCGCTTCCCACTTCGGGTCCGGAGACTGGGCCAGTTTGGCGGGTCTGTGGCATGACCTGGGGAAGTACAAATCCGATTTCCAATCCTACATCCGTTCTGTCAGTGGCTATAATGCCGATGCGCATTTGGAAAACATTCCCGGGAAAGTCGATCATAGCACCGCGGGTGCGATCCATGCCATTCAACGCCATCCCGGCATCGGCAGGATATTGGCTTATCTCATTGCGGGACACCACTCCGGATTGCCGGACTGGATCAAGGAGGAAGCGGAAGGCAGAGGATTAGAGGAGCGGCTAAAGGAGCCCGCCCATCTTGTTGAGGCGAAACGTGCGAATATTCCGGGTGAAATTTTAGAAGCTCCGCTTCCCACCTCCAATCCGCCATTTAGCCAGGAGCATGCCCACTTATGGATTCGTATGCTTTTTTCGTGTTTGGTGGACGCGGATTTTTTGGATACGGAAGCATTTATGGATTCCACGAAGCCCCAGTTACGGAAACCCCTGACAAATTTGGAGACCTTACAATCCCTTTTCAGCGTAAGTCTGATTGCGCGCGATACCAGGCTCCAACGTGAAGGCAATTTCGATTTCCCAATTAATAAGATCCGTCGGGATGTTTTGGAAGATTGCCGAAAGGCCGCTTTGTTAGAGCCCGGGTTCTTCTCTCTTACCGTCCCAACTGGTGGCGGAAAAACCCTTTCCTCCATGGCGTTCGCTCTTGACCACGCTTTAAAAAACAAAAAACGCAGGATAGTGGTAGCCATTCCGTATACAAGCATCATTGAGCAAACGGCACAAACATTTTCGGAAATCTTTGGAGCAGACAACATATTGGAACATCATAGTAACCTTGATCCGGATAGGGAAACTCCAAGAGGACGCCTCGCCTCCGAGAATTGGGACGCACCTATTGTGGTCACCACCAATGTGCAGTTGTTCGAGTCGATTTTCGCCTCTCGTACCAGCCAATCAAGGAAGCTTCATAGCCTCGTCAATTCCGTTATCATTTTGGACGAGGCTCAGATGCTTCCTCCGGAATTGCTTGCACCAACTCTTTCGGTTCTTAAGGGATTAACTTCGCATTTCGGCTGCACGGTGGTGTTATGCACCGCAACCCAACCTGCGCTTGAGGGAGGGATAGGATCCGGTGAAGCGAAATTTCAGGGATTGCAAAATGTGCGTGAGATTGTGCGAGATCGAGATGGACTATCGCGTAGCCTTCAAAGGGTCTCCTTACAGATGCAGGGCCCGGAAAGAGTGGATTGGCTCAGTTTAAGCCTGGAGCTTGCCAAGCATATGCAAGTATTGTGCATCGTTAATAGACGTCAGGACTGCCGGGACCTTTGGGAAGCGCTTCGGAAAAATACGGTGGAAACTCCTGTGCATTTGTCAGCTTTGATGTGTGGGGAACACCGTTCCCGCGTGGTTGCCGAAATAAAATCAGGGTTGCGGACAAATAAGCCCTTAAGGGTTATAAGCACACAGCTTGTGGAAGCCGGCGTCGACATTGACTTTCCGGTGGTTTATAGGGCCATGGCGGGTCTTGACAGTATTGCTCAGGCGGCTGGTCGCTGCAACCGTGAAGGGCGAAATGTTGAAGGCAGGCTAGGTAAAGTAGTGATATTCCACCCACCGAAACCGGCTCCCGCTGGGCTGTTGCGTAAAGGGGAAGATGCCGGCGCCGAAGTATTGCGGTCATCGCCGGATTGGGCCAGCATGCTGGCACCGGAATCTTTTCAGCGATATTTCAAATTTTTCTATGGACGGGTCAATGACTTCGGGTGGAGGAAATTCAAAGACTATTTCCTGACGAATGCAGGAGCCGGGCAGTTTCAATTCCGTTCGGCCGCTGTGTGGTACAAACTCATTGATCAGCAGGGAAGTCGGGGCATAGTCATCTGGTTCGAGTCCGGCAAGTATTCCAGCAAGGGTATTCTGGAAGAGATTCGCCGCCTCGGTCCGTCGAGACCTAGAATGCGTCGATTACAACGGTACACCGTTAACGTTCCTGATCGTATCTGGAAAAGTTTGCGAGATCAGGGAGCGATCCAGGAAATAAAAGGGCCTGAAGGGTTGTTGGGAGTATGGGCGCAATGCGTGCCGAATCTTTATGATGATACCTTCGGTCTACGCCTTGATGGCCCCGTCTACACGGGAACCGAATTCATATGCTGATTTTGAAAGGAGATGTTCTCTTTGACCTACACTAACAAAGTCTTTTGCCTAGAAGTCAAGGGTGACTATGCTTGCTTTACACGGCCTGAAATGAAGGTGGAGCGTGTCAGCTACGATATCATTACACCTTCGGCGGCTCGGGCCATTTTCACGGCGATTTTTTGGAAGCCAGCCATAAAGTGGCAGATACGAAAAGTCGAAGTGCTGAATCCGATTCGCTGGATTTCGGTACGTCGAAACGAAGTGGGCAAAGTGGCCTCACCCGGAAGCGGTGGTATTTTTATTGAGGATGAGCGCCAGCAAAGGGCCGGGCTATTTCTACGCGACGTGGCTTATAGGCTTCATGCCGAACTTGAATTCATCCCTCCACCCAAGAGACCCCGAACCACTCATTCCGTTTCTGATTCCTTATTGGATTCGGCTGAGCGCATTGATTGGGCCAAGGATGAAAATCCTGGAAAATATTATTCGATGTTTGAGCGACGGGTATCTAAAGGACAGTGCTTCAATCAACCTTATCTGGGCTGTCGGGAATTCAGCTGCGCATTCAAATTCATTCCTGAAAATGAAATCGCGGTCGAGCAAGTGAAGGCCCCGGCTCTCCAGGAGGATCGAGATCTGGGATTTATGCTATACGATTTGGATTTTACGGACGGAAAATTTCCCAAACCGGCTTTTTTCAGGCCGACTATGCGTAGAGGAATGATCCAGGTTCCTGCTTGGGAAAGCGAAGAGGTGCGAAAATGATTTTGCAATCTCTATATGACTACTACCAAAGAAAATCAGCAGATCCTGAAAGCGGCACTGCACCCGAAGGATTTGAGTGGAAGGGAATTCCTTATGTTGTGGTAATAGACCTCGAGGGTCATTTTAAGGCGCTGGAGGATACAAGGGAAGGAGAAGGAAAGGATAGGAGGCCACGTACTTTCCTTGTGCCTGCGGGTGAGAAAAAAGCAAGTGGCATTAAATCAAATCTTCTATGGGATAACATTGAATACGCATTGGGTGCAAACCCTCGCGCAAGAAATGATGTGTCCGAGCGACATGCCAAATTTCGGGACAGAGTGAAAGAAAATCTTTCCGATCATCCGGATCGAAGTGCTCTTTTGCATTTCCTCAATTCCAATCCAGTCAAGCAAATCGAAGACAGTTCTAAGGATGCCTATCTATGGAAGGAAATCTCCGATTCAAATGGAAACGTTGTTTTTAGAATCGACGGTTCTGAATCAGTATCTATTTGTGAAAGCCTTTCGGGATCCATCATACTTCAGGAGGATTCCGTTGAAAAAAATCTTTGCCTGGTTACTGGAAATTTGGCGCCCATCACACGAATTCATCCTTCGATAAAAGGCGTGCGAGACGCACAGTCCTTCGGGGCCTCACTACTTTCATTTAATCATCCAGCGTTTCGTTCTTATGGTAAAGATCAAAACTTCAATTCTCCAGTAAGTGATTATGCGACATTTGCCTATACCACGGCTTTGAACAATCTCCTGGGGCGGGACTCAAAAAACAAAGTCCAAGTCGGTGATGCGACCACGGTATTTTGGGCCCAGAATAAGACTCCTTTTGAAGAACATTTTTTTTCGTTCTGGAGCGTGGACAAAGATGACCCTGACAAAGGGATAAAAGCTGTCGAAGCCTTGTTAAAAAGTCCCACCACCGGCGCCGGAGTTTCGGCCGATGCCACTCCGTTTTTCGTACTCGGGTTGTCCCCGAATGCAGCCAGAATTTCCGTGCGTTTTTGGCATGCGGGAACCGTTGCAGGGCTTTCCGAAAAAATACGCCAACACTTTCAGGATTTGGAAATAGTCCAACCAAAGAACGACAAAGGTAGCTACGCACTTTTTTTTCTGCTATCCGCAATCGCTTTAGAAGACAAGATCGACAACATCCCACCAAATTTGGCTGGAAATGTGATGCGATCAATTCTTGCGGGCACTCCATATCCGGCCACGCTTCTGCAGCAAACCATCAGGCGTATTCGGGCGAAACAGGACGTAAGACGCATTCAAGCGGCCATCCTTAAGGCATACCTGAATCGCCAACTTCGCTATCAAAAAACCACCACCGAGGAGGAACTCATTGTGGCTCTCGACTACGCTAATGTAAATGCGGGCTATCGGCTTGGACGATTGTTTGCTGCACTGGAAAAAATCCAAGAAGACGCGCAACCGGGGATCAATACCTCCATTCGAGATCGTTACTATGGCGCTGCTAGTTCCAACCCCATAAGCGTATTTCCTCAACTCCTGAAGCTGAAGAACCATCACTTGGCCAAGCTTGAAAATCCGGCTTTCCGGACTAACCACGAAAAAAGATTAGGTGAAATCTTTAATGGTTTACTTCCTGACCTTCCCGCACATCTTTCCATGGAAGATCAGGCTCGATTTGCCGTAGGCTATTATCATCAGCGGCAAGCTTTTTTCATCAAGTCCGATAAATCTGAATAATCATTAACTACCAGGAGCGTTTATGAGCGAGCTTGCCAAGCGATACGATTTCATCTTGTTGTTCGACGTTCAAGATGGAAATCCTAACGGCGATCCTGATGCAGGAAACCTGCCTCGCATGGATGCCGAAACGGGCATGGGATTGGTGACCGATGTTTGTATCAAGAGAAAAGTCAGAAATTATGTATTGCTGACCAAAGAGGGTAAATCGCCGTACGATATTTTCGTTAAAGAGAAATCTATTCTCAACCAGAAAATTGCTGGAGCTTATAACGAGATTGGCGTAGATCTGGACAAAGAGCCTCAAGACACGAAAGATGGCAAAAAGCGAAATGAAAAAAATAAGGCCCAAGGCAGCGAAGTTGAAAAGGGGCGTGTGCAAATGTGTAAAACATATTTCGACATTCGCACATTTGGGGCAGTGATGAGCACCGGTGCCAATGCGGGTCAAGTTCGAGGACCAATCCAGATGACTTTTGCGCGCTCCGTAGAGCCTGTAATTACTTTGGAACACAGTATCACCCGTATGGCCGTTGCAACAGAGAAAGAAGCCGAGGCCCAAGGTGGTGACAATCGTACTATGGGTCGGAAATTCACCATCCCCTATGGTTTATATTGCTCTCATGGATTCATTTCGGCGCACTTGGCAAATCAAACCGGCTTTTCAAATGATGACTTGAACCTTTTCTGGAGTGCGCTTCAAAATATGTTTGAGCACGATCGCTCAGCCGCGCGCGGCTTAATGTCTACTCGGGGTTTGATCGTTTTTGAACACGGTACAGCATTAGGTAATGCTGCGGCTCATACCTTGTTTGAACGGGTGCAAATCAAAAGAAAGGCTGATTCCAAAGGCCCTGCCCGTTCCTACAGGGATTATGAGGTTTCCGTCGATGAAAATAACCTGCCGGAAGGCATAAAAATCATTCGAAAAGTCTGAATATGACAGATACAGTTCATATAGCCTTGTTCCGAGGCAAATCAATCCGCAAAACCCTGCATCAGGGGGAATGGTTCTTCGTCGTTCAGGATGTAGCGGCTGCTTTGACTGATAGCGTTGATCCTCGCCAGTATCTCAAGAAAATGCGCTCACGAGACCCGGAATTGAATAAAGGGTGGGTACAGCTTGTACCTCCCCTTACTATTCAAACTTTTGGCGGACCCCAGATGTTAGGATGCGCCAATACGGAAGGTATTTTTCGGATTATCCAGAGTATCCCATCACCAAAGGCCGAGCCATTCAAGAAATGGTTGGCCAAGGTTGGGTATGAACGGATTCAGGAAATCGAGGATCCGGAAAGGGCGACCAAGCGCACGCGTGCATTATATAAAGCGAAGGGGTATCCGGATGACTGGGTCGAAAAACGCATGCGGTCAATCACCATCCGGGAGGAGTTGACCGATGAGTGGAAGAATCGGGGAATCCGCGAAGACCGCGACTACGCCATCCTGACGGCGGAAATTTCCAAAGCGGCTTTTGGTATTACGCCCACCGAGTATAAGCGGGTTAAGGGAATCAAGCGGGAAAACCTTCGGGATCATATGAACGATCTTGAATTGATTTTCAGCATGTTAGGTGAAGCTGCAACGACCGAGATTACAAGAGTCCGGGACACAAAGGGGTTCGTGGAAAGTCGGGAAGCCGCGCGTGAAGGCGGATCGGTTGCCGGAAAAGCTCGCAAGGAACTGGAGGGGCGGACGGGAAGAAAAATAGTGTCCTCCGGGAATTTTCTTCCTGATAAACCGAAGCGACGTTTGGCAAAGCCGAAGGAGTAGTAATAGTGCGCCAACCGGGTGCGCACCTTAGAGGACTGTTATGCAACCTAACGACGAGGACTTGCATCCTATTTCTGCCCTCCAACACATGGCCTTTTGCCCTCGCCAAGCTGGGCTTATTCATCTCGATCAAGCTTGGGAAGAAAATCAACGCACTGCCGAAGGCAGGACGCTTCATGAGCGCGTGGATGAAGGATATCGCGAATTCCGACGGGGAATCCGGCAGTTTTCGGGAGTGCGGGTCCAATCATTGAGGTTGCAATTGTATGGACGCCTGGACGTGGTTGAGGTCGAAAAAGTGGGAGACGCTCCGGACTCGGCGAAATTCCTTGGGTTGAGCGGTGATTGGGTGATCCGTCCGGTGGAATTTAAGCGCGGGGAGCCGAAAGGGGACGATTGCGACAGGATCCAACTTTGCGCGCAGGCCATGTGCCTTGAAGAGATGACTAATACCACAATAACCGAGGGATCGATTTTCTATGGCAAGATCCGTCGTCGCGATGAAGTGGTATTTGATGACGCTCTTCGTAACCGCACGCTGGAAATGATTACTGCCTTTGACGCCATGATACATTCGCGCCGGCTCCCACCTGCCGTTTGGATGCGCGGCTGTAGATCATGCTCTTTAATTGGAATTTGCCAACCCAAAAGCCCATCGGATTTCAAGATGAAGGAGTATCGAAGGGAGCTTTTGGGATGAAACATGTGAGAAATACCCTCTACATGACTTTGGAAGGCGCCTATCTCCATAAAGATGGAGAAGCGATCACGGTTCGAAAAGATCGCGAAAAGGTGGCGCAGTTTCCATTGCATGCGATTGGTGAAATCGTCTGTTTCGGGTTTGACATAGGTGTATCGCCTCAGTTGACCGAGCATTGCGCGCGCGAAGGAGTGACCGTTTCGTATCTCAACGGGAATGGGCGTTTTATGGCTCGTTTGACGGGACCGGTGCATGGAAATGTACTTCTGCGCCGCGAGCAATACCGCATTGCGGACTCGCAGCCGAGGTCTTTGGAGATCGCCCGATGTTTTGTTGCGGCCAAGATCCAAAACCAACGGGCAACCTTACTGCGCTTCTCGCGCAACCACCAGGAGTCATCTCGCCTTGCTGAAATCGAATCCATTTTGCTTAGGATGGAAAATTGCCTAATCATGGCCCGTAAAACGGATGCCATAGATTCCCTTCGCGGAATTGAAGGAGATGCAGCTGAGGCGTATTTTTCCGTTTTTGATGCAATGATTTTGGTTTCTGGCGCTGAATTCCGCTTTCATAATCGTAGTCGTCGGCCGCCTTTGGATCGGATAAATGCGTTGCTGTCTTTCGTTTATTCCATCCTGGCAATGGATATGCGTTCCGCTTTGGAGTCCGTGGGACTGGATCCTTATGTCGGATGCCTTCACGTGGACCGACCGGGGAGACCTTCCTTGGCTTTGGACATGATGGAGGAGTTCCGCGCTTCGTTTGCGGATCGGCTGGTTTTGAGTTTGGTCAACCTTCGTCAGGTGGATGTTAAGGGCTTTACCGTTCAGCCTTCCTCGGAAGTCGAGATGACGGTGGAAACCAGAAAGACAGTTCTGGCGGCCCTCCAGAAAAGGAAACGAGAAGTCATACATCATCCGTTTTTGGAGGAAGAGCTGGAGATCGGACTTTGCTTTCTGGCCCAAGCCCGGTTATTGGCACGCCACATTCGCGGTGATCTCGAATTCTATCCTGCATTTCTTTGGAGGTAAGGATGATGGTATTGGTCAGCTATGATGTTTCGACCACAAGCCGAGCCGGCCGCAAGCGTCTCAGGAAAACGGCCAAAGCATGCGAGGATTTCGGGATTCGGGTACAGAATTCCGTATTCGAATGCAATGTTGATCCGGCACGTTGGGAAGTTTTGAAAACCCGCCTTTTCGATATTGTGAAAAAGGAAGAGGATAGTCTGCGATTCTATTTTTTGGGATCAAATTGGGAACGTAAAGTGGAGCATCATGGTGCGAAAGTGCCACCGGATCTGGGTGCATTGATCATGGTCTAGCCTTATCGCTAACCTATAACTCCATTGATTGTACCCGGGGCTAGCGATGCGATTTTCAAAGAAAATTCGCGTTCTTTGATAATATTATCTTCCAAAAACCATCCTCTTCTTTTAAAATTGAAGACGTGTAGCGATTAACTATTCGGATGCCTCTATTCTGCCGTTATTATAATGCTACGCGGTCGCCTCCTCACGGGGGCGTGAGTTGAAACATGGCCAAAATTGTGGCCTCCGAGCGGCCCAAAGTCGCCTCCTCACGGGGGCGTGAGTTGAAACTTCTCCTCGGGCACGAAGCGCATGGCGTGGCGGTCGCCTCCTCACGGGGGCGTGAGTTGAAACGTCGTCCTGCTGGATGATTTCCCCAGCCGCAACGTCGCCTCCTCACGGGGGCGTGAGTTGAAACCGGTGTAGCAGAGGTAAGCCCCCGCCAACACGCGTCGCCTCCTCACGGGGGCGTGAGTTGAAACTTTATATCCTACTCCTTGCCGCACAATCATGGGTCGCCTCCTCACGGGGGCGTGAGTTGAAACATACGGCTTCAGGTCATCGGAGAGATCAGCCTGTGTCGCCTCCTCACGGGGGCGTGAGTTGAAACCAGGTCAGATCGTACTCCAGCGAGCCATATGCGTCGCCTCCTCACGGGGGCGTGAGTTGAAACAGTCCAAACGGAATCCACCTGGCTAAGAAGGCGTCGCCTCCTCACGGGGGCGTGAGTTGAAACCTCGATCACGCCTTGCTTTGTCGCACAGGCCGGGTCGCCTCCTCACGGGGGCGTGAGTTGAAACTTCCTACTGCCAAGAGCTGCAAAATATAATCGGTGGTCGCCTCCTCACGGGGGCGTGAGTTGAAACGCACTTGAAAACGCCTGGTCCTGGGCGCGGATGGGTCGCCTCCTCACGGGGGCGTGAGTTGAAACGATGGGGAAGTAGAAGAGTTTTATTCCCAGGTCGTTCCTTCGCGGGAGCGTGAATCGAAACTGTTTTGACCTTGAAGGTTTGGATGAACATCCTCGTCCCTTCCTTGAGGTCTAGGTTGAAATTCAAAACTACGATGATGAAGAGGTTTTGATTGCCGTCATCTCATTGCAAAGTATTAATAGAAACAGGAACGTGAAGTTCAGCTACTTGTTTCTCAGCCCACCATATCGAGCAAAGTCCCCAACATCTGATCCTTGGTCTTCAAGGCTTTCACGTTGAAACCCACATTGTCCTTGTCGGAAGGAAGCTCGGCCATGTCCTTCTCGAATTGGGGGCCGCCATCGGGCTGGGCGATGCGTTTGGCGCGCGCCTCGTTGGCGGCGAAGGCGTTCTGGATTCCTTGCACGGACGATGTAGAGCTGCCGATTTCCATACGCCTCCGATAAGACGCGGCTTCCGGGGCCGGAAGCCGGATGTCCCGCTTCCATTGTAGCGGGAGCGGGCCGAACCGGCAAGGCCCGTCCCGGCGCGGATTGGAGGATTTCGAGGCCCGCTTGGGAAGATTCGGCCGAGGGCCGTGATCGGCGCCACATCATACTCGTGGCGGCGCTCAGAAGGGGTCGGAGGTGATGCGTCCCATGGGTCCGCCATGCATGCCGATATCGTTCGCGGTGCCGTCCCTGTCCCGGAATTCGCGGCCGGATTTCCCCGCGTTAACCAGCTTGGAATATTGCGAAAGCAGGTATGGGCCTTTGCCCACGGGCGTATATTCCTTTTTCTTCTTTCCCTTGGCCTCTTTCTCCGCTTTCTCTCTCGCGTCCGCTTCCAACTGCGCCATCTTCTCGTCCTTGATCAGATGCGCCGGCGTATCGGTATGCACGTCCGCTTCCCTGGCCGCGTCGTAGCTGGCGGAGCCGATGAACACGGGGTCCGCGATCAGATTGCCGAAGCGGTCGCAGGAGTCTTTGTCCGCGTTCACCCGGGAAGGTTCCAGCAAGGCATATGGGCATTTGTAGCAGGCTTCCTCGCGGTTGTCCCAGAAGGCGTTGTTCCAAGCCTGGACGGCGGGGCGGCCGTCCGCCCAGATGCCGTAGGAGCGGTTGCCCGCGAAGATGTTGTTGGCCATGCGCGGCCCGCCCTTGCGGATGACGATGCCGGCGCTGAAGTTGCCGATGAAATCGCAATTGACCACGGCCACGTCGCCGCGCAGGCCGGTGAACAGGCCCGTGTTGTTGCCCTCGAACAGGCAATGGTGGATGGCGAAGCCGGCCCGGTCCACGGTGACGGCCTGGTTGGCGCCGCGGAAAACCGCGAAACTGATCTCGGCGGCTCCGGCCTGCTGCCCGGTAAGGCGGATGCCGTCCCAGCCCACTGCGCCGGGCTTGGGTTGCTCCGGTTCGAACAGCACCGGTTGATCTTCCGTGCCCAGCACATAGAAAGTGCCTTCGGCCTTGATGCCGGAATAGGCCGAGTCGGCCCAATCGGCCTGTTCGATTTCCGGCGATTTCTTGCCGTTCTTTTCGGCCGCGCACGGGCGCGGCTTGGCGAAGTGGACGATGACGCCGGGACCTATCCGCAATCGCGAGGAGGCGGGGATGAAGATATCGCCGGTGACCAGGTAAGGCGATTCCTTAGCGGTCCATTCCGTGGCCAAGGTGAAAGTGCCGCATGCCTCGGTAACGGCCAGGCTACCTGGGGCGGCGAGGGCCATCAACGCGACGGCTATGAGGAAAGGGAGGGATGGGTTTATCCTGGCCATGTGGGGGGAAATCCTGCGCCTGGGGACCGAAAATCCGGCCCCCGGGGACGGGCGGACCGCGCCCATTCCTGCGCTATTCTACGAATTAGCAGAGAAGGGCCGCAACCCGGGAAGGCCAAATGCCGGTTCCGACAGGGGAAACCGGCTTAGGGGCGTTTCAGGATGCGCCGGGGATTTCCATTTGCCGGTTTCCCTCCGGATGGTTCCTTGGATTTCCGCCGGGTTTGCCGTTCGCCTTGCGCCAGGCGCAGCATCTGGGCCGCCGCGAACCCGGCGCCGAAACCGTTGTCGATGTTGACCACGGTAAGGCCGGCCGCGCAGGAGTTGAGCATGGCCAGCAAGGCCGCCATCCCTAGCATGGAGGCGCCGTACCCGATGCTGGTTGGAACGCCGATCACGGGCTTGCCCACCAGGCCGGCCACCACGCTGGGCAAGGCGCCTTCCATTCCGGCCACGGCGATGATGACGGAAGCCCGTTGGAGGGCGGGCAATTGCGAGAGGAGCCGATTGAGGCCGGCTACGCCCACGTCGTGCAAGCTGCGCACCCGGCAACCGAGCAGACGCGCGGTGAGGGCGGCTTCCTCCGCCACGGGAATGTCGCCGGTGCCCGCGCATACCACCAGCACATGGCCGCGGGGGAGAGCCTTTCCCGGCCGGGCCGGCCGTAACACCGGGGTTTCCTCCTGCCAGGCCGCGCGCGCGGCGGCGTGGTATTTGAGACGGGGGAAATCCGCCCGCAGGAAATCATGCACCTCTTGCGGAATGCGCGTGATGAGGATGCGTCCGGAATGCGCCAGGATGCGCCGGGTGATGGCGGCAATCTGCTCTCTGCTTTTGCCCTCGCCTAAAACCACTTCCGGAAAACCCGTGCGGGCTTCCCGGCCATGATCAACGCGGGCGAAACCGAGATTCTCGAATGCGCCGGTTTTCTTCAAGGCGGCGCGCGCGCGCCGCAACGCCCGGGCTTGTTCGCGCCGCTCCCCGGGCTTGGGCCGCTTGGGTAAATCGGGTTGCATTAGCTGGATAGGGACATGGGTTTGAGGGCCTGTAGACTAGGGGCGCAGCGTTCCGAGCGGTGGAAATCATAGTAAAATCGCTTTTTCCCCATTCAATAATTTGAAGAACGTCGGATTTTCATACAACCGGGGCGGGTAACGGGTCCATGACGTCCGGATGCTTGAGAAAAACCCTATGTGCGTGCCAAGCTTGAGACTTACTATAACTAGGTACTCCGGAGGATCACGGCGGCATGACGTTATTGGACATACACAGCCCACAAAAGCGTTTTGAGCGTCCCTCCGCACGCGTCGCCGTTCGTGCGCCGGCTCCCGGCTTCCTGGCATTATTCGAAACCGTCCTCGACAACCCTCTCCTGCCCGCCCTCGCTTTCGGATGCGTCTTCCACCTGATCCGTTTCTGCGTCCATCTCCTCCTCAACGGGAGTCCGGCGGGTTTCCTACCCCATCTGCCGTTGCATTACCTGGCCTGGCTGCCGGAGTTCCTGGTGCCGTACGCGGCTTTGGCGTTGATCTCCTCCGCCTACCGCAAGACCAGCGAAAGCATGCACGAGCGTATCCTGGAAGGCTTGGAACGCGGGAACGAAATCCAGAAGGTATCCATCCTCGGCTTCGCGAAAATTTCCGAAGTGCGCGATCCGGACACGGGCGATCATATTATCCGCATGAGCCATTACTCGCGCATGCTGGCGCAGGAGATGGCCAAGTTCCCGGAGTACTCGGACTACATCACCCGCACCTATTGCGATGAAATCTTCATCGCGGCGCCCTTGCATGATATCGGCAAGGTGGGAATCCGGGACGACATCCTCAAGAAGCGCGGTGGCCTCACCGCGGACGAATTCGAAATCATGAAGATGCATACCATCATCGGCGGCGATCTTCTGCACGAGTTGGAACTGAAACTGGGATGGCGCACCTTCTATTCCCTGAGCAAGGAGATTGCCTACCATCACCACCAGCGCTACGATGGCTCGGGCTATCCCAACGTGCTCGGCGCCACCAGGGCCATGTTCGTGGAACCGGGCATCGGCAAGCCTCTTAAGGGCAGGGACATTCCGCTCTCGGCCCGCATCGTGGCCATGGCCGATGTCTACGACGCTCTGGTTTCGCGCCGCTGCTACAAGGATCCCATTCCCCATAATCGCGCCCGGGAAATGATCGTGGGGGAATCCGGCAAGCATTTCGATCCGGATCTGGTGCAGGCTTTTCTGCGCATCGAGAACGACCTGATCCGGGTCGCCAAGGAATTCTCCAAGTAGGATTCCCTCCGCACTTTTCTAAATTACCGGATATTCATACAGGAGCATTCGCATGCATCTAGTCGTAACCGGTGGTTGCGGTTTCATCGGATCCAACTTCATCCGCCAGGTGCTGGCCTCCCGCCCGGGTTGGCGCATCACCAATGTGGACAAGCTGACTTATGCCGGGAACCAGGCCAGCCTTTCGGACCTGGCCGGCAACTCCGCCTACAAGTTCTTCAAGGGAGACATCTGCGATCGCGCCCTGATGACGGAAATCTTCGCCACGGGGCCGGACGCGATAGTCCATTTCGCAGCCGAGTCCCACGTGGACCGCAGCATTCTGGGGCCCGAGATCTTTGTTCAGACCAACGTGCTGGGCACCCAGGTTCTCCTGGAAGTGGCGCGCGATGCCAAAACCGGACGCTTTCTGCATGTCTCCACGGACGAGGTCTACGGTTCCCTGGGTCCCACCGGCCTGTTCACGGAGGCCACGCCCCTGGCGCCCAACTCGCCCTATTCCGCCAGCAAGGCCGGTTCGGATATGCTGGTCTCCGCCTACCATCATACTTTCGGAATGGATACGCTGATCACGCGCTGTTCCAACAATTACGGTCCTTACCAGTTCCCGGAAAAGCTCATCCCCCTGCTCGTCACCAATCTCATGGACGGCAAGCAGATCCCCATCTACGGGGATGGGAAGAACGTGCGCGATTGGCTGCACGTGGACGACCATTGCTCGGGCATATTGCTGGCGCTGGAAAAGGGCAAGGCCGGGGAAGCCTATAACATCGGCGGCAACAACGAGCGGCCCAACATCGAGATAGCCATGAAACTCCTGTCCCTGCTTGGCAAGGACGCATCTTCGATCAAGTACGTGGAAGATCGCCTGGGCCATGACAGGCGATACGCCATCGATGCTTCCAAGATCCGCCGGGAACTGGGCTGGGAGCCCAAGCACGATTTCGAATCCGGGATCAAGGCGACCGTGGAATGGTACCGGGCGAACGAAAAATGGTGGCGGCCGCTTAAGAAGGGTTAGCCGCTTGTGGGGAGCCGCCGCTTTCAGTCTTTTCGCTACAGCCCCAACAGCTCCGCCAATTCCGCGAACCCTTCCACCAGGTAATCGGCTTCCGCATCCATCAGCTCCAGCCGCGAGAAGGAAGTGGCGAGGGCCGCCACGGCGCAGCCCGCCCCCTTTGCCGATACGATGCCGTTCTTGGAGTCCTCAATCACCAGGCATTCCTGCGCGGGGACGCCCAGCTTCCCCACCGCCACGGAATAGGCTTCCGGATGCGGCTTGGTGCGGGTGAGATCCTTCGCGTTCACCACCACGTCGAAAAACGCGGAGAGAGAAAAACGCTGGAAGGCGAAGATCTGGTTTTTTTCCGTAGCTGAAGTGGCCACGGCCAGCTTCTCGAACTTGGCGCGCGCGTTCCGGATGAACTCCAGCGCGCCTGGGACCGGTTCTATCTCCTGTTCCAAGGTGGAAAAGACCTGATGCTTCAAGTCCACCACCTCGCTCCAGGCGAGCCCTTGCGGGCCGAACTCCTTGACCACATGCTGGGCCATATCCTCATCGGATCGCCCGCGGAAATCGTCGTAGAGCGGCTCGGGAACGGCCAGCCCGTACTTCTCGAAGGCAGTGCGTTTGGCTTCTTTGTGCTTGGGCTCGGTGTCGATGATGACGCCGTCCAAATCGAAGATAAGGGCGCGGAATGATTTCATCCCGCAAAGATACTTTCCGGGGCGGTGCCGGACCATTCCCGCGCGAGCTTGAGAGAGGAGCCTTATTTATATTGATTTGAAGCCATGAAACTAGTCTTCATGGGCACGCCCGAATTCGCCGTGGGTTTCCTGGAAACCTTGCATGTCAGCCGCCATCAAGTGGCCCTGGTCGTCACCCAACCGGATAAACCCAAGGGCCGCGGCCAAAAGCTGGCCGCGCCGCCGGTCAAGGAAAAAGCCCAGGAACTGGGCTACCCCGTAGCGCAACCCGTTTCCTTGAAAGACCCGGCCTTCCATGATCTCATCCGCGCCCAACACGCGGATCTGCTGGTGGTGGTGGCCTACCGTATCCTGCCCGATACCCTTTTCCCTCTGGCCCGCTTCGGCGCCGTCAACGTGCACGGCTCCCTGTTGCCCAAGTTCCGCGGCGCCGCGCCGGTGCAATGGGCCGTTGCCGCCGGCGAGGCCGAGACCGGCGTGACCGTGTTCCAGTTGGACAGGGAGATCGATCACGGCGGCGTTCTCGCCCGCGCCGCGACGCCCATCGGAGGGGAAGAGACTTCCGGCGATCTGTTCCTGCGCCTGAGCGCCCTGGGCAAGGAAGTGCTGATGAAGGCGCTGGACGATTTGGAGGCCGGCCGCGCCCAACCGGAGCCGCAGGATCACGGTAAAAGTTCGCCCGCGCCCAAGCTGAAAAAAGAGGACGGCAAGCTGGACTGGAACCAGCCCGCGCATGTGCTGCACAACCGCATCCGCGCCTTCAACCCGTATCCTATCGGTTACGCAACGGCGGCGGGATCGGGCCGCGTGCTGCGCATCCACGCTGCGCGCATCGAACCGGCCCCATCCGGATCGATGGCCGTTTACGATGCGGTGAAAATCGGCATCACGATTTCGCCGGACGTGGAAATCGTACCCGCAGGCACGGTGCGCTATTCGCCCGATCGTTTCCCCATCGTGGCCACCGGCAACGGCTGGCTAAGGCTTTTGGAGGTGCAGTGGGAAGGGAAGCCGCGCGTGAGCGGCCCGGATTTCGTGAACGGCCTGCAACCCTTAGAACGGGAAGGCCTGCGCCTGTCTTAAGCCGGGCTTAACATCCCGCTAAGGGAAGGCGTCCAGGCCCGCGGGCAGCGCCGGACCCAGGTCGCGGAAGTCCATGCCTTCGATAGCCACGTCGTCGAGCCATAGCTCCACGTTCGCCTCCTTGGCTACGAAGGTGATCTTGGCGACTTGATCCTTGGCCTTATCCCAGGTGTATCCCTTCTGTTCGGAAGTGGATCCCGCCGCAACGATGATGTCCGCGGGGAGGATGGAAACCTTCCTCCAAACCGAGTCGAGGGTGACGGAAGTATGCAAAGACGGATCCGGGGGGGAAATGAGGCCGGTGTGGAAGGTTACGTCCATGTGTCCCTTGCCGCGCGCCTGGAAGGTAAAGGCCGTGAGCTTGGAAAGATTGTAGTACCCGTTCCCCAATGCGAAGCCGTAGGTCTGGCCTTGTTTCAGCAGGACATGGTAACTTCTGCCTCGATAGGCTCCCACCGTATCCGTCGCCTGCGGCAGCGGCTTCCAGGCACCCACGCGGCTGCCGGCCGGTTGCGCGTAGGGGTAGGTCAATCCGCGCAAATTGCTAAAGCCGTCCCCGGACTCGAAGTCGAACAGCAATAGGAGATCCTTTTCCGCCCTCAGGCCCGGCATGCTCAAAGCGGTCCCCGCCGAAAGGCCAACAGTGCGCACGGCGGCGAAACGTTCGCCGGCGTCCGCGGCATTCCCGCCCAGGCGGGCTATAAGCCAGAACTCCCCGGCGGGCAACGGACCGAAAGCGAAATGCCCCGTCGAATCCGGAATAGCGAGGAAATGGGTGCCGGCCAAATGCAAGGAAAGGACGGGACTGGACGAAGTGATCGAACCTTCCAGGCTGGCCGCTTCGGCCAGTTTTACATCGGGCAGCAAGGTGCGGTGCAGATAAAAGGTATCCAGGGGTCCGGAAACGGCGATGGCGGCCGAGTCCGCGGAAAGGCCCTGCAGGAAGTAGTCCCCGACGCCCGGCTTGGCCAGGCTGAAGGCGCCCTTGGCGTCTGTGCCGGCATCCGCGATGGCGACGGCCTGGGACGGCGCTATGGTCGCATCGTAACCGGGATGATACGTCCCCTTGTACAGGGAAACTCGCGCGCCGGACATTTCCTGGCCATCCAAGCCGCGCACGGTGCCGCTCCACTCCGGAACCTTGTTGGGCTGATCGCTGCCGCCGCCCATCAGGCAGCCGGACAACGAAAGAAAAGCGGCCATCAGCAAAGCGGCCGGCGCCTTCCGGGACGGACGTAGGTAAAAGCGGAATCCTGGCTGCTTCATGTTTTGTCCGGAATCCCCTTGGCGGGACGGTTCAGCGTATCGGTCAACGGGAAAACCTGGATGTTCACCGCGTAAACGGCGTCCACTTCCTCATCCTCGCTCGCCATCACCAATGCCTTCTTGCGCTCTTCGTCGAGGAGGCGCGTGATTTCCCCCCAGGTCTTGCGGCTCATGGCCATCACGGCCCAGGATACATGGCGTTCGGAAGCGGGCAGGGTTTCCGCGGCCTCGATGGCGCGCAGCATGTATTGGGTGCGCGCTTCCCGGAAAATATAGCCGGGCACTTCTTCCGCGGAGACCACTTGCTCGGTCTGAGACAGGGTACCATCGGTGTTACGTGAGAGCATGCCTATCTCTATCAAGGTCTTGATTCCCCCCTCCGCCTGATCGGGCGCAATGACGGGCCGAACCAGCTTTGCCAAGCGGCGGTAATCGCCATTCCAATCGGAATATACCGCCAATTCCCGTAGCACGGGAAGGTACCAATGGCTGTAATAGGCATACTGACTTTCCTGCAACCGGTAAAACTGCACCGTCTTGCGGATTTTCTTCATTTCCCGGAAGGCCTCTTCGCGCTCCGGAAAGGTTTTGGCCTGATTGTACGCTACCAAAGCTTCAAAGAAAAGCTTCTCCCGCCGTCCCAGGCGCAGAGCCTTGGCCACCTTGCCCACCGACTCCAAAGTGAGGTTCCGGGATCCTTTGACCACGCTGTCCAGGAAACTGTGGGAGCTGAACCCGGCTTTGAGGGCGAGATAACGCAGCGAGAACTTTTTGTTGAAGGAGCGGTTCCACGCCATATAGTCGAGCAGGTAATGCCGGTAATTGTCGTATTCAAATAGGGCCTTCATGACTTCCAAAATATAGGGAAATCCACTTAACAGAGTACGGAAAAAAATACTTATCGGTTGGATATATTCCAAAAAAATGGAAATATAAAGGTTATTTGGGGAGCAAAGTCAAAAGACGGACGTCGCAATTCGTCTCCTTTAGAGTACAGGATATGCGGATGGGGTCAACCGGCTCCCTCCCATTTTCCCGGCTTCTTCCTCTCCCAAGGAGTTGTCCCACAAGATGCGTGCGGTCAGCGGAGCGGATGCCTGGATGGCGCTTCCGGATGGCCTTCCAGGCTTGCCGCCGGGTGGGGCGGCCCGCCAATTAGTTAATTTTCCCGGACACTCTCCATCCCCGGGAAAATCTTTGCAAGGCTATGCCTCGCGGGAAGCCGCGCTCACTATCCTTTTGGAACAGGAGTCCACCGGGGCATTCCTCAAGGATCTCTTCGCGCGGCATACGCATTCCCTGCCCAAGACCGATCGCGGCCTAGTGCGGGAAATCTGCCTGGGCGTGATCCGGAACCTTTCCCTTTTGGATTACAATATCGATTTGTACGCGGCGCGGAAGCCCGGGCGCGGGACCATGCGTACCATTCTGCGCCTGACCGCGTACCAGGTTTTCTTCCTGGCCACGGCCGATTTCGCCGCCGTGAACGTGGGCGTGGAATTGGCCAAGCGCCGCGCGGACGCGCACCAGGGCGGCTTTGCCAACGCGGTTCTGAAAAAAATGATCGCCCATGGCCTGCAAAAAGCGCCGGGAGAAACCCTCAAGGCGCTGGCCGTGAACCATTCCCATCCGGAGTGGCTGGTGCGCCGCTGGCATAAGCGACTGGGCCCCAAGGGCCTGTTCAAGGCCCTCGATCGCAACAACCAGGAGGCACCGCTTTGGCTGCGGGTGAATGCTTCGCGGGCAACCGTTACGGAAGTAACGGAAGCATTGACGGCGTTGGGCGTGGAGACCGCCTCCGACGCGGATGCTCCCCCTTACCTGCGGATCGCCAGCAAGGGAGGCGGGGAAACGGTCCTGCATTCCGATCTTTTCCGGCAAGGGAAAATCGCCTTCCAGG
This sequence comes from Fibrobacteria bacterium, assembly GCA_025360005.1. Lineage (GTDB taxonomy): Bacteria > Fibrobacterota > Fibrobacteria > UBA11236 > UBA11236 > Chersky-265. The sequence continues at coordinate 28,580 of JANYDA010000052.1, read as the reverse complement.
ATCCGGCCGCCTGGCTCATCGCCGCGTTGGCGGCTTGGCGTCCGCACCTTTCCCTGCTCGATCTCTGTTCCGCGCCCGGTGGAAAGGCCGCCTGTCTGGCGGAACGCGCCGCCTTTCTGGGCCAACCGGATAGCGATACGGCCGTTATCGTCTGCAACGACATTTCCCATCGTCGCCTCACCCGCATCCGCGATGCCCAAGACCGGCTGGGGCATAAGCGCTTGGCTCCCGTGGTCATGGATCCTGCCTTTCCCGCTTTGCGGCGCCGCTTCGATCTGGTGGTGGTGGACGCTCCATGCAGCAACCTGGGGGTATTGCGCCGCCGTCCGGAAGCGCGTTGGAACCGGGGTCCGGAGGACCTGGCGCGCTTGGCGCTCCTGCAAGGCGGTTTGCTGGATGCGGCTTCCGGTCTGGCCAAACCCGGGGGGTGTATCCTCTATGCTACCTGCAGCCCGGAAGAGGAGGAAACCTCGCAAGTGGTGGACGGGTTCCTTTCCCGGCATGAGGATTGGCGGGTGGAAGATGCGGCGGCCTTGCTGCCTGCCTGGGCGGTCAAGCGGAAATACCTTTGGTTGCATCCCGGCGAATCCGAATACGATGGATTCTTCGCCGCGCGCCTTGTGCAAGGGCGGGGTAAGCCGTCCGGCGCGCAGCCGGCCATAACTCCATCAAGCCGTATCCGAGATGAAAAATAACCCCGGGAATCCTATCCTTTTGGGGGTAAAAAAATGGGAGTAAGGCCGTGCGAGCAATGAACCCGAAACCAAGGGCGGTTTGGTTGAACCTATTGGTCCTCCTGGTTTCCTCCCGCCTGACCACGCCTTCCCGCGCGGCGGATGCGCCTCCGGTCTGGGAAAAAGCGCCCGCCCTGCCTGTGGAATCCGATTTTTTCCGGGACCGGGTGGAGGAACCGCAAAACCATTTTCTTCTCGATGGCGTGGAAGGCTTCGTCTCCGGGCGGGAATTTTACCAGGCCACAGGCGAAACCATGCCCTTCCTGTGGTCTTCGCATCCATTCCTCCATTACGGTACCGATCGCCTTTGGCAAAGCGATACCACTACGCTTACCCTCCGGGCGCGGGGATCGAACGAGATAAGCGCCGAGCCGTCTTCGCCTTATGCGGATGGGGAGGTGGGTTGGCAAGCCTTGGATGGCCTGCGCCTGCATGCGGGGCTGGATCAGAACGGGCTTTATTCCCAACGCAGCCTGGCCGGCCGCCGCGCGCAAGTACGCTCTGATAACAAAGGGGAAGGCGAGCTAGCCTGGATCGGATCCGATCTCCCATTCAAAAGCCTGGCGAACCTGGGCGGATCCTTCGAGAGGCGGGGCGCCACCATTGCCGCGCAATACAACCGGGGATGGTGGTGGACCACCTCGCCGGTTTCCGGCGTCGCTTACCCTTGGGAAGGTTTCAACGCGGACTTCGATTATAAGGTGGGGGATGATTTCGATCTGAGCCTGGTTGAGCAGCAATGGGATTCGCCCAGTCCCTACCAGTTCTACAAAACGCATTGGCGCCGATCCGAAATCAACATGAGTTTTTTGGGTTCCTCGGAGGGGGCGTGGCTTTGGCGTTTCGATATCGGCTATCAACGCCGGGCCTTATCCTCGCAAGGCGCCTTTGCGGACTTTGAGGAGAAGACCTATCCCTTCCGTTTCCGCTACCGCCAGGATTGGGCCGCGCCGGACTCGCTGCCTTTCAGATTGCTATCGCAAGGGTCCTTCGGCTATCGGGACGGCATGTTCAACGCCGTCCACGGTTCCGAGTTGCGGGAAGCCGTGGGTACGCATCAACCCATGCAATTCCTGAAGGGCTACTACCATCATCCTTTCAAAGGGTACGCGATCCCCACCGAACAATTGACCCAAGATCCCGATTCCACCGCGGAATCCCACCCCGGGTTGCAAAGCCGTGGCTGGGCGGGCGGCGCCGAATACCGCGAAGTCCGCAAATTCTTTTTGATAGGCATCGGCGCGGATTATGCCATGGAATGGGAGTTGCCCATCTTCGCCTTGGGCGGATTGGATACCGTAGCGGGGATGATACGGCGGCGGGGCGAGTATGCGGGCAGCGATTATCTCTTGGAGAATGCCGGCGCCAAGGTGTTCGCCTCCGGAGGTTTCGCCGCGCGCGCCGACTGGCGCTTACAGGCGGGAGTCCGGCAATTCTTCGGGCACGATGCGGACGCCATCGAGTTCCTGCCCAGCCCTTGGTGGGCCATTGCCGGGGCGGGTTGGATCTTTCCCGTCAAAACCCGCGTGGATGCCCAGATCGCTTATCTGGGACCTAAGGAAGTGCGCGCTTGGGGGCCGGTTTTCAAGGTGGCGTCCCATTTTGAGAACCATATCTCCCTGGAACAGCCTTTGTTTTCCGATCGGTTGAAACTGATCCTGGCCGCATTGCACGCGTTCGGATCCGATTTGCGGGAACAGCCGAATGGAAATCCGCTGCGCTTCCGGGTAATGGCGGGCTTGGAAGGGACGATTTACTAGCGGAAGGGCTACTGCAAGGCGACGAGTTGGTCTGGCGAAGCGGAGAGCGGATCCCGATGAGGTTGGCGCGTCTTGGCTTTCAGTTCCATTACGAACAGCTCCGGGGTCCAGGCGGTGCGGCGGCAATAATCGGAAGGCGTTTCCGTCCGCTTTTCTTTTTCCATTCTTTCACCCGGATTGAGCTTAACCTGCGCCAATGGCGTCGACCATTCCGGAGGGTCGGGCACATCCGGCGCGGCCAAGGCCCGGTTGGCGATGAAACCGAAGCAGGTTCCCTTGCCATCCGCCTGGCGGCTTTCCACCAGGCTCCAGCCATTGCCCAGATCCGTAAGCACGCCCACCTCGTCATGAGAGGTGAAATGGCCGATGCGAGGCGCATGCAGGGAAGGGTACTTGCGGAAATTGACCTGCGCCCATTTCACCTTGGCCTTCTTGCCCACGGTGGGCGGCGGGCTTTCGCGCTTCCATTGTTCCAGGATTTCATTGGCGGGGAAGGACAACAGGTAGGCCGCCATATAGGCGGTGTCGCCTTGAGGCAGTAGCACTTGCACCCACTTACCATAAACCTTGGTCACGAATAGGGATTCGTCCTGCACGCGCATGCCCAGAATCTTGGCGTCCAGGGAAGGCCCCGACCGGAGCCGGGCCGCATCCACCTTGACCTTGGCCGTGCAATTGCTGAAGGCGATGGGATTGTCCGGCATGGTGGCATAGCCATGGCCGGCGATGGGGGCGAAGCCCAAAAGTCCCAAGCAGAGCACGAGTTTTTGCACGATGCGACTCCGGGATGAAGAGGTGCAGGCTCTTTAAAAAGTATAGGGCTTGGGGATCGGCGGAAGCAAGGGAATGCCCGCTGCGGAACCGGGATTATCCCGGGTTTTTTGAGAAGTTTCAGATCCGGCCCGCTTGGAGGCGGGAGGCGGTAATTATTTAGCTTTACCTGCCTGCGCGCCTCCCTAATCCGCGCGCGCCGGGAGCGATGTTCCATGCAGGATACCATTTTCAACCGATCTTACACGGGCCTCCGCACGGACCTGCTCGCATTGGTTGCGGATAAACCCGGTCGCGTGCTGGACCTGGGCTGCGCCACCGGCGAGATGGGACGTTACCTGACCGATAAGTACGGCGCACAGGTGTGGGGCGTGGAGTACGACGGCGCCATGGCGGAAGTAGCCAGGGGCAAGCTCAAGGAGGTTTGGCAGGCGGATCTCAACAAGGACGGCCTGGGCGATTTCCCGCACTCCGGAAGCTATGACCTGATCATCTGCGGGGACGTGCTGGAGCACCTGGTGGATCCCTGGCAAGTATTGCGCGACGCTGCGGGCCTATTGCGGCCGGGAGGCCATATCATCGCCAGCCTGCCCAATATCGGGCATTTCACTACTTTGCTGCATTTGGCATTCCTGCGCGAATGGCCCTATCGCAGGCGTGGCATCCACGATCGCACCCATCTGCGTTTCTTCACGCGGCGGAACCTGATGCAGCTCTACGGTCAGGCGGGATTGCGGGTAGCGGCGGAGAAGCGCAACCTGCGCCTGTGGGAAAGCGGGAGCCCGATCGATGGTTTGGCCAAGCTGATGGATTTTCCGCCCATGCGATCGTTTGTGACTTTCCAATACATCCATAGGCTGTTGAAGCCGTAGGGTAGGAGGTAAAGCGCAAAGTGCAAGCGCAAACGGCAGAATTTACTTTATCCCAACGCCCGCTTTAACACTGCCGCCAACGCATGGATGGAAAAGTTTTCCTCGAACACCTTACGGGCTTCCCGGCCCAGGCTTTCCCTTACGGCCGGTTGGTTGCGGAGGTCCAGAATGGCATCTGCCAGGGCCCGCGGATGGGCCGGGAGCGTTAAGGCCACGCTTTCCCCGGCGCGGAAATAACGGCGTACCGCGGGGGAATCCCGCGTGAGGATGGGCCGTCCCATGGCGGCGGCCTGCACTACCTTATTGGGAACCACGTTGGCCGCTTTGGCGGTATCCCCGAAAACCCCCAGGCACAGATCCGCATGGGCCAGGTAGGCCGGCAGATCCGTTTCCGGCACCGGCGCCACGAAATCCACGTTGACCAGGGCTAATGCGCGCGCGCGCGCCTCCGTGTCCGCATAGGTCTGGCCTTCGCCTACCAAGGTAAAGCGGATGTCCCGTTCCTTGAGGAGCGCAGCGGCCTCCACGATCCATTCCACGCCTTGCAAAGGGATATAAGAACCGTAGAAGAGCACGCGAAAGACAGGCGCCGGCCTAACGGGATAAGGATTGGGCAGCGAAGCCCTAGCGCGGGGATGGAACACCGCCTCCGGAACGCCAACCGGCAGGATTAGATAGGGTTGCTCCAGGCCGTAGTTGCGGTAGAAATAGTCCTTATGCTCTTGCGTATCGAATGCCAGCAGATGGGCGGCGCGGGTGGAGGACCAATCCTGCCAATGGGCGATGCGGGCCTGCAAACTGCCGGGCCGATAGAGCTTGCGATCCTCCACGCGCGTGTTGTAGCGGGAGAGAAAGGGATCGAATGCCACCTTGCGGCCGGATGCGCGGGCCAGCCACCGGACCCAAGGCACCAGGCGATGCCCGCCCTCGGTCACCCAGATCCATTTAAGCGACGGCTCGCCGCGCAGGCATCTCCAGGCGCGCAGGGCCAGGATGAAATGGCGCCACGGGAAAGGCGCGCGCGAATGCGCGGAAAGGACGCGGAAGCCAGCGGCTTGCAACGCTTCCTTGACGCTGCGATTGCGCGGATAGTCGGGCTCATGGCTGCCCAGAAGGCAGACGACCGGCGCCTCAGTCCGCGCGGCCATTGAATTTCCTCCAATAATGGCGGGCATGCCAGGCGAACAGGCCACTGGCCGCGGCGAACAGCGCCATGTCCAGGGGCAAGGGCAACGGGAAGAAGAAGTGCGTGACGGTGGCGGCGGCATAGATGGCGGCGCCGGCGAGCATGGGCAGAACGTAAGCGGCGGTGAGGACGGGCGAGCCGGCATAATACCAGATGCCCACGAAACATACCAGGCCGCCGATGACGACGGAAAGCCCGGTGGCGAAGGCCGCGCCTTCCGCGCCGTAGCGCGGCACCATCAGGAAGTTGAGGATGATGCTGACGATGAAGAAGAGGATCTGGGAAACCGGGATCATGAAGGTCTTGCCCATGCCCACCAAAAGCTGGCCGGAGAATGCGCCCACGGTAGTGAGCAGGTTGAAGAAGGTGGCGATGGCGAGCACCCGGTAGCCTTCGCCGTAGACGGGCGCTATCAGGGAGAGCAATTGCCGCCCGAAGAACAGGGCCAGGAAGAAGAACGGGATCTGCACCGAAGTCACCAGCCAGGAAGCGTAGTTGAAATTGCGGGCCTGGGGCGCGCCGATTTCCCGGCTGGCTCCGCCGGAGGAGAACACGGAGAGCATGATGCCGTCGAAGGATTGCCGCAGCCCGCGCAGGGTATTGGAAACCATTACGATGACGGAGTAGATCTCCACCTCTTTGATGCCTGAATAGCGGCCCAGCAGCAGCATGTCGAACCGGTAGGCGAAGCTCATGAAAAAATCCGTGCTGGCCAGCGGCAGGGAGAAACGCAGCAGATCCTTGGAAGGGAAAGCGGAAAGCGCCCAGTCCTTCCAGGAGACGCGGTAATACTTGAGGAAGCCGTAGAGGGCGAATGCCAGGCCCAGCAGGTTGCCCAACAGGTACGGCAACGCCAGCCCCACGGTTTTCCAGGGCGTGAAGGCCAGCAACAAGGCGGGCGCATAGATGGCTACGGGCACCAGCAGATTGCGGGTGAGCAAGGTGAAATAAAGCACGCGCTTGTTAAGCAGTGATTGCAGGAAGATGAGCGTGCAGGCCTGTACCGGCACGCTGGCCAGGAACAGCGTCAATTGCACCGGCGGCGCCTTGGGCAACTTGGCCGTCCAGGAACCTATGGCGGGGAGGTAACCCAGATGTTGCAGGAGCACGAACAGGAATATGGCCATGGAGAGCAGGAAGACCAGGTTCACCGCGCGCGAAAAGCGGCGCACGAATACGCCGTCATCGGCGCAGCGGGAGTAGATCCAGACGATGCCGCGATCGAGCCCCAGCGATCCTAGCCTGGTGAGCAGCAGGATCAGGGATTCATAGTATTTGAAAACGCCCCAATCGCCGCCTGCATAGGCCTTGGCGCAGAACAGGACCAACAGAGGCTCGGCCACCTTGGACAGGTTGTCCAGGAACATGAAGCGCGATCCCTTGTTGATGAAATCGCGATGGGTTTCGATGGGATCATCCGCCGTGGCGGAGGCCGGAACAGCGGTAGGATCCGGTTCCGGCCGGTCCGGTTTATGATCCTGGGGTGCCGGCATGATGGAAAATCGAAAGGTAGAAAATGCGCTTGGACGGTCCTGAATGCGCCGGCGGGATCCGGGCCGGAACGATTGGGTTCACGGGCGCGGCCCCGGCCTCAAAAGGGTTCGTCCACGGACATGTTCAGCTGGATCCCTTGCATACCGTGGAAACCCAGCTGCAGCCGGAACAGGTAGATATCGGGACGCCGCACGCGGATGCCGAAGCCCCATGAGTTCTTCAGGTTATCCAGCACATCGATCCTGTCCCAGGAACGCCCATAGATCCCGTATTCATCGAAAACCACCCCATCCACCAGGCGCAGCACGGGAAAGCGGTACTCCGCGCTCACCGAAAGCACGGAATAATCGCGGAAGCGGCTGCCGCCATAGCCGCGCATGGGCGTATCGTTGCCAAGGGTTTGCAGGCCGTATACGGGCATGGTGTTGCCCTTGATTTCGTACACCTGCGCCGCGTAGGCATGCAGGGCCAGCACCTTGCGGTTGAACAACCCCTTCCGCAGGTTTTGCATTTCCACCTTCTCCAGAACCTTGCGCACGCTCAAGCCCCCCGCCTGCTTCTCTTCCGCGGGCGAGATCTCGTATTTTTCCTTGCCCAGCTTGTAGTAATTGGTAATACCGGTCTCCCAGCCGTGATAATCGTGATGGGCGTTGGTAAGATGGTAATGGTAGGTGGCGTAGAATTGGCTACCCGCCAACGGGATGTTCTCGTTGATGCGCGTGTCCCGGTAGATTTGCGCGACCAGCACCTGATCCGTCCAGGAGCTCATGAGGCCGCGGGTAGTGGAATCCAGGACGCCGGCGGCATTTTTGAAAAAGTTACCCGCCAATGTGTCCGGCCGGACGGGCGATATCCCGTAATTGTTATCGTGGAATTGGTAGGATGCCCTTAGGCCCACTTTTTCGAAAACCAGATGGCTGAGCGCCAGCGAATAGACGTTGGAGGTATCCGCATAATACCAGAAGGAATTGGTGCCCGGTTGGTTGACGTTGGTATTCTTGACCCGCACCAGGGACAGGGAGGCTTTTGCGCTCACGCCCGTGCCGGCCAGATCCGAAGCATTGAGATAGGCCCGGAATTTGGAATCCCCATTCACAAAGAGGTTTCCTTGGGAAACCAGCCGCTCCGTGGGTCGGCCGAATACGGAATTGTAGTGAAGGGTGAGCCCCACCGAGGATCCCGTCCCCGGCGCCAGGTTCATGGTGGGATAGAGCATGATGCGATCGTGATCCCCGAAGCTGATCAATTGGATGGTCCTATCAATCACGTTTTCGTTGAGGAAGTAACGCAAAGGCGGTTTGACGGGATAGATGATCCCCTTTACCACCGGGGCCACCACCGTTTCCAAAGGCCACGTGACCACTTGCAGCAAGGGGTAGGAAATGTATTCGTAAAACTTGCGGGGCTGCATGCTGTCGTTGGCGGCGGCGGAATTGGGGACGACGGTTGAATCCGGCGCAGCGGCGCTATCGCGAACATTGGCGGCAAGGGCCGGAAGGGCGGCCATGCAGGCCAGCAAACCTAGGGCGGGTAGGACCGTTAGGTGCAACTCGATACTTTCTGCGGTTGTTTTTCCGGCCATGCGCGGGATGGACGACCCAGCTTAAGATACCTCTTTATCCGCCCTAAGGCCACGCCCGCACTTGGTTCCGCCGCAGGATATTTTAGCATCCCGCAAGCAAAGGAGGTAGTAGGAATCATGAAGGAAATACTGATTTTCAGGGACCGGGGAAAGGGAAAAAGCCGTTGGCCAGGAAAAAGGCCGTTGCGCCCAGCAAAGCGCCGCCCAGGATATCGCTGAGGTAATGCACGCCGAAAAGGATGCGCAGCAGCCCCAGGGAGATAGGCAGCAGTACCGCCGGGAGGATGAGGCCGGGAAGATGGTGCGCCAGGGTGAGCGCCACCGCCAGGTTGTTCATGGTATGGCCGGAAGGGAAACTGTATTTATCCAACGGCGGGACAAGGGGCTTCGCGCCCATGCCGCTATCGAATGGCCGCGGACGCTTGAGCGAGAATTTGATGGGAAAATAAATGCCCAGGCTTACGGTGATGGCGACCAGGCAATGCAGGACTATCGCCCGGACTTCCGCGAACGGGAACGCCAACCACAACCACAACGCGATCAAGCCCCACAGGTACCCGTCCCCTATGCGCACCAGCACTACCAGGGGCAGGGAAATCCATTTGGGCAAAGCCAGGGAGGCAAGCCATGCGAAGTGCCTCTCGTCCAAAGCATGCACCTTGGCCGCCAAGCCGGTGATGGCGTTCGATTTCATGCCATCAGCTCCAGGACCCGGTCCGCGGCGGCCTTCCAAGTGAACTCCGCCAGAATGCGCGCGCGCGCGCGCAGGCCCATGGCCCGCGCCTTGGGGCGATCGCGCAGGAGGTCCACGATGGCTTCCCCAATCTTTGCCGTGTCTTCCGGATCCACCAGCAGTCCCGTTTCCCCGTGGGCCACCGCATCCGGTACGCCTCCCGCCAGACCGCCCACCACCGGCACCTCGCAGGCGCCCGCCTCCAGGTACACGATCCCGAAGCCTTCGACGTCTTTCCGCGAGGAAAGGCTGGCCAGCGCGAACACGTCCGCGAGGCTGTAATGGGCCGCCATTTCCGCGTCCGGGATACGCCCGGGAAAAATCACCGCTTGCGCCAGGCCGCCAGCCTGCGCCAGCTTCATCAACGCGTCCCGTTCCGGGCCGGTGCCGCATAGGATAAGCACGGCGCCGGGCACGGAGGCGCGGATGGCGGGCAGGGCTTCGATGAGGCGGCGCAGGTTCTTGCGCGCCACCATGCGGGTGATGCTGACGATGACGGGGGCCTCGCCCAGGGCGTAGCGCCGGCGCAGGAAACCGGCGTCCTGCGGGCGGAACAGATCGGGATCCACGCCGGGATGAGCCAAGCGCAGGTCGCAGCGGGGATGGGCCCTTTCGCGCGTAAGCCGCATCACTTCCCGGCTGTTGGGGAAGGCCGCGTCCAGGCGCGCGAAGGTGCGGCGCATCAGCGCGGGCGAGAAGGGCCCGAACACGGAGGTGAGCAGTTCGCGGCCGTGGACGAGGCAAAAACTCTTATGCCGTTTGCGGCGCCATGGGAAGGCTTCCGCCGCCGCGGCCTGCCACTGGGCGTAAAGCACGTGGGTGATTCCGGGATTGCGCCTTAGGTAACCGGGAAGATACCCTAGCAGGGGGAAGAACAGCAGTGAGCTGGGCACGGCCAGGCGCCGCAACTCCCTTAAACCGGGCAACGGGTTGGCATCCGCGCGGGAACCGGGGCAGAGGACCCGTACCGTATGTCCCTTGGCCAGGAACCTCCGCGCCAATTCCAGCACATAGGTCTGGATGCCGCCGCTTTCCGGCGGAAAGTCCTGGGTGACGAGGAGGATATCCATGGGGGAGATTTCAAAGTGCCAAGTGCAAAACGCAAAGCGCGAAATTTACCGAGGCTTCGCGAGTATGGTTGATTGCTAGGTCCGGGCGGCGCCGCATCTTTTCTTCCATTTTAAATTTTGCACTTTGCATTTTGACTTTTGGCTGCCCCGACAGGGGCCCCTAAGATAAAAAACAAACGCCGCCGGTTCCGGCTCCCGGCCCCGGGAAGGGGCGATGGGAGGTTGGCGGCGGCCGGCCCGCTTGCGCCGCGGCTTTGCAGGCCCCGGAATGTGAACTAAGTTTTAGACGTGCGCGCCGTTGCGGATGGTATCCGCGGCAAACGGACGTCGCGGCGGCCTGTTCCCGGGGAACCTTTCATGACGCTCAAAGAAGCCCAAGCCCGCGTCGATACGTGGATCAAAACCATAGGGGTCCGGTATTTCTCCGAGCTTACCAACACCGCCATCCTCATGGAAGAGGTGGGCGAAGTGGCCCGCATCATGTCCCGCACCTACGGGGATCAGAGCTTCAAGAAGGCGGATTTGGCCAAAGATCTGGGCGACGAAATGGCGGACGTGCTGTTCGTCCTCATCTGCCTGGCCAACCAGACCGGCATCGACCTGACGCAGGCGCTGGAGCAGAACCTGGAGAAAAAGACCCTCCGCGACGCGGACCGCCATAAGAACAATCCCAAACTGAGACCCAACTGATGTCCAGCCAATACGGGTCCCTTTTCCGCATTTCCACTTTCGGCGAAAGCCACGGCAAAGGCGTGGGCGTGGTGGTGGACGGCTGCCCCGCCGGCCTCAGGCTCACGGAATCCGATATCCAGGCCGAGCTGGATCGCCGCCGCCCCGGCCAAAGCAAATTGACCACGCCCCGCAAGGAGGCGGATACGGTGGAAATCCTCTCCGGCCTGTTCGCAGGCCGGACCACGGGAACCCCCATCGGCATGCTGGTGCCGAATACCGATCAGCGCTCCCACGACTACGGCGACATGGTGGAGCTGTACCGCCCCTCCCATGCGGACTTCACCTACGATCTCAAGTACGGCTTCCGCGATTATCGCGGAGGGGGCCGCGCTTCCGCCCGCGAGACCATCGGGCGCGTGGCCGCCGGCGCCATCGCCCGCAAGATTCTGAAAGAGGTTTGCGGCACCGAGATCCTCGCCTATGTATCCCAGGTGGGGAACATCGACGCGGACATCGACCCCCTCGAGGCCAGGTTCAAGATCATCGAGTCCAACCCGGTGCGCTGCGCGGATCCGCTGGCGGCGGAAAAGATGGCCAAGGCCATCGATGATGCGCGCAAGGCGCAGGACTCCCTGGGGGGAGTCATCCAATTGGTGATCAAGGACGCGCCGAAGGGCGTGGGCGAACCGGTGTTCCACCGCGCCGAGGCGGAATTGGCGCGCGCCTTCCTGTCCCTACCTGCCACCAAGGGCTTCGAGATAGGCAGCGGCTTCGCGGGTACGCGCCTGCGCGGCAGCCAGCACAACGATGCCTTTGTGAACAAGGGTAACGCGGGTGAGACGGGCAAAGACGGCAAAGATGGAAAAGGCGCGAAGGGCGGGAAAGCCGGATCGAAAAAGGCCGTTTCCGGCTTCGAGTCCATCGGCACCGCCACCAATCGGTCCGGCGGGGTCCAGGGCGGCATCACCAACGGCGAGCCCATCCTTTGCCGCATCGCCTTCAAGCCCACGGCCACCATTTCCCTGCCCCAGAAAACCGTGGACAGGCAAGGCCGGGAACGCGTCCTTGCGGCCAAGGGCCGTCATGATCCCTGCGTGCTGCCGCGCGCGGTGGTGATAGTGGAGGCGATGGCGGCGCTGACCCTGGTGGATCTGTTCCTGGAGCAACGGGCCCGCGTAGGCTTGTTTAAATAAGCCCCATTCCCGCCCGATGTTCCCGGCTCCCCTCCTTTCCGCCCTGCGCGAACTCTCCGCCCTCCCCTACGAGAACCTGAGCAAAATCGTCGCCTTCAGCCGCGGGGGTAACATGGAAAGTACCCTGGGCCTGGCCTCCGATTGGCTGGAGAAATCCCGGGACACGGGCGCGGGCGGCACCTGCTTTTCCCTTACCTGGTGGCTGCGCGACCGCTTGCGGGCGAATGGGATGGAATGCGCTTTCCTGATGGGGGACAAGGGCAGGGCCGTGAACATCCATTGCGGGTTGCGCTTCGACTGGGAGGGCAGGAGCTACCTGCTGGATCCCGGCTATATGATTTTCGATCCCCTGCTTTTGCCGGAGGCCGGGCTTTCCGCGGCGGCGTGGGTTTCTCCTAACCAAGTGCGTCTGGAAGATGTGCCCGGGGCCGGCGTATGGCGCCTGTGGAGCGGACCGCGGGGGGCGTTGAAACAACGCTTCGATTTCCGCCGCGCTGCCGTGGGCGAGGAAGAGTTCCTGGCCCATTGGGAGGCGTCGTACGCGTTGCCGATGATGCGTTATCCGGTCCTGAACCGAATCCAGGGGGGAGCGCAATATTACCTGCAGAAGCGGAGCCTGCTGGTGCGGACCCCGGAAGGCGGGACCATGGCCAAGCTCTCGCGGCCGGAATTGCTGGACGCGATGCAGGTAACGTTCGGGATACCGGAGGCGCTGGCCCTGGCGGCCCTGGACGTGGTGGTCCGCGCGGACGGGAAATTCTTCGAGAAATAGTTTTTAACTATTTTTCCGCAGCGGCGGTATCGGCATGGAGCCGGGGGATGGAGATGAAAATGGCAATGACGAACAAATTGGCCCCCAGCATCCTCAACGCGGACCTGGCCGCCTTGAAGGATCAATTGGCCGCGTTGGAACAGGGCGGCGCAGACTGGGTGCACCTGGACATCATGGATGGCCATTTCGTACCCAACCTCAGCTTCGGCCCGGTATTGGTGGAGGCGGTCCGCAAGCATACTCAACTGCCGTTGGACTGCCACCTGATGATTTCCAATCCGGAAAAATACGTGGCCGATTTCGTCCGGGCCGGGGCCGACTCCATCACCGTGCACCAGGAGTCCACGGTCCATCTGGATTCCCTGGTGCGCGTGGTGAAAGGCTTGAAAAACAGGGCCGGCAACCCGGTGCGGGTGGGCGTAAGCCTCAATCCCGCCACGCCCATCGAAACCTTGGACCTGGTGCTATCCGAACTCGATTTGGTGCTCATCATGTCCGTGAACCCGGGCTTCGGAGGCCAGAAGTTCATTCCCTACGCGCTGGACAAGGCCCGCAAGCTGCGCGCCAAAGCGGACGCGCTGGGCATGGCGTTGGACATCCAGATGGACGGCGGCATAAGCCTAAAGAACGCGGCGGAAGTGATCGCCGCGGGCGTCAACGTCATCGTGGCCGGCACCGCCATTTTCGCGTCCGGAGACGTGGCCGGAACCTGCCGACAGATGAAAACCCTGATGGGCTGAAGCGCTCCCTTCCCTTTCGGCAGTTTGGTTTTTTTGCGGCCGGCTTTGGCTTTTTAAAGTTTCCTTTCCCAAGATCCCTTCCCTAAAGGTTTTTAAGAGAAGGTTCCGGATCACATCTGTAGGTGACGCCGGCGAATTCCCTGCCGTACAATTGCCCTAAGCGTTTCTTTCCGAAACCCGACAGGGATTGATGAATACTGCGCCGAAATGGATACGGATCTTTTCACGTAATCGGCGCCTCTCGCGACCTGCCGGAATGGCAGGAATCCAATCCGGGGTTTCCGTTACTTTCCGCTTGCATCGTCTCCTGTTCGCGATCCTGATTTGCATTGCTTCGGCTTTCCCCGGAACCAAGACCTGGGACGGCGGCGGCGGCGACAACAATTGGACCACTGCCAACAACTGGGGCACCAACGTGGCGCCCGTGGCCGGCGACGATATCGTGTTCGCGGGCAGCACGCGCCTTGCTCCCAACAACGACTTCGCCGCCGCGACCAGTTTCAAATCCATCTCTTTCTCCGCCGGCGCGGGTGATTTCGTAGTGGGAGGAAACTCCGTCACCCTTACCGGGGGAGCCACCGCGGTTGCCAGCAGCACAGTCGGGGACATTAAACTGAACACGCCCATCATATTCTCCACGGCCGCCCCCACCATCAGCGGAGTCGCGGGGTCGACGAGCAATTCCGTCCACCTGACCATCGGAGGCACCGTCGCGACCGGGGGCTTCGCCTTGACCTTGGCCGGAGGCGGGTACGATACCTTGAGCGGCGTAGTCAGCGGCACGGGCAGCATCATCATGAACGCCGATCATAACTGGAGGCTCACCGCCAACAACACCTTTTCCGGAGGTTACCTGCATACGGCCGGAGATATGTATCTGGCCAATAACGGAGCCCTGGGAACCGGCGCCGCGGTGATGAACGGCGCCGGGACGATTTACATCGGCACGGGAGGATTTACGATATCCAATTCCCTGACCATGAATGCCAGCGACGCCGGCACCGGAAACGGAGTCCTGCGCGGTCCGGGATCGGGCACCGGGACCTGGAGCGGATCCATCACTATCAATAATACCGCGGCCAATGGGGGGCATTTCCGGGGAGGTTCCAACACGGTGGGAGAAGGCTTATTCCTGACCGGCGCCATCACTTCTTCCGTACCTGTCACCTTCCGCAACGAACGGGTCACGGTTTCCGGCGGGGGGACCTATACCGATTTCTACGCCTATGCAGGCGCCATCGTATTGGGAGCCGCCAATGGTATTTGCACTTCCGCCATAGTCGATGTGGCGGAAAAGGGAACCGCCACCCTGGATTTGAACGGGTTCTCGCAAACCTTGGCCGGCTTGACGCGCGCCAACGCGAACGCCGCCACCGTCACGAATTCGAGCGGAACTGCCGCCACCTTGACCCTGAACATGACTACGACCCAGGCTTTTTCCGGCGTGGTGGCGGGCAATCTGGCCCTGACCAAAACGGGCACGGGATCTCAAACGCTGTCCGGCGTCAATACCTACACGGGCGCGACCTCGATTACCGGCGGAACCTTGGTTACCGGGAGCACAACGGCGCTAGGGGACGTGGCGGGGGCTACCACGGTGTCATCCACGGGCGCGCTCGATTTGAGCGGCCTCAATTATTCCACCGCCGAGCCGCTGACGTTGAACGGCACCGGTACCTCGGGCGCGGGCGCCCTGATTAACGGCAGCAGTACCGGCGCCACCTTCGCGGGCTTGATCACTTTGACGGGAGCCAGCAGTATCGTGGGCGGTACGGGCACCATCGCGGTGAGCAACGCGGGTACCATTACCGGGGCCACTTTCGGATTGACCTTGGGCGGGGCGCAGGGCGGCACCTTGACCAGTATTCTTGGTACCACCAGCGGCACCCTGACCAAGGCGGATGCGGGCACCTGGACCTTGTCGGGAACCAATACCTATACGGGCGCCACCACGGTTTCGGGCGGCGTCCTTAAGCTGAACAACACCGCAGCGCTAGGCACCACGGCGGCCGGGACCACGGTTTCCGCAGGTGCCGCCATCGATTTGAACGCTATGAATTATTCCACCGCGGAAGCATTGACTTTGAACGGCACCGGCGTCTCCGGCGGCGGCGCCTTGTTCAACAGCGGCGCGGCCGGTACCTTCGCAGGCCTGGTCACTTTGGGCAGCGCCAGCAGCATTCTGGGCGGGACCGGCACCATTGCGCTCAGCAACGTGGGCACCATTACCGGCGCGACATTCGATTTGACTTTGGGCGGGGCGCAGGGCGGCACCTTGACCAGTATTCTTGGTACCACCAGCGGCGCGCTCATCAAACAGGACGCCGGCACCTGGACCATTTCGGGCGTAAACACCTACACGGGGGTGACGACCATCAGCGCCGGGACCTTGAAGTTGGGGGCGGCGGGAGTTATTCCGGACGGTAGCGCGGTGACGGCCACCGGGACCCTGGAAATGAACGGTTTCAGCGAGACCATCGGATCCCTGGCCGGGGCCGGGTTCGTGGACAATAATGCCGGAGCAGGCACATTCACCCTGACCGCCGGCGGGGATGGAACCAGCACTACCTTTTCGGGCATCATCAAGAACACGAGTCAGACCGTGGCCTTGTCAAAGTCCGGGGCCGGATTCATGACCCTTTCCGGCGCCAACACCTTTACGGGAGCGGTGAGCATCTCCGTGGGCGGGCTCATCATCACCACGGCCAGCGGATTGGGAAGCGGGACCAAGACCATCACCGCGAGCAACGGCACTTCCGGACAGTGCAGTTTGCGGCTGGACGGCAGCGGCGGGGACATCTCCCTGCCCTCGACCATTTCTTTCCTCACCAGTTCCAAGGACGGTACTTACGGCGGCATCATCAACGAGGCCGGCAACAACACCATCGCCGGCGCATTCACGTTGACCACAGGCGGCGGCGGCACCAGGTTCAAGGTGAACGCGGGCACCCTGACCGTAAGCGGGAACATCGCGCCGACGAACAGCGCCGGATTCAGGGAAATCATCCTGGATGGTTCGGGCAACGGAACATTCAGCGGCGTGCTGGCCGATAACGGCGGCGCCAATCCGGGCGGCATCCAGAAGAATGGAAGCGGAACCTGGACCGTGTCGGGAACCAATACGTTCACCAGTACCGTGACGGTAAACACGGGAACCCTCAAGTTGGCGAACACGGCGGCCCTGGGCGACGTGGCAGGCGCTACCACGGTCGGCAGCGGAGGGGCTGTGGATTTGAACGGGTTGAATTATTCCGCCGCCGAAGCTTTGACATTGAGCGGCACGGGCGTTTCCAGCGCCGGAGCTTTGATGAACAGCAGCGCCACCGGGGCCACTTACGCGGGCTTGATTACCCTCGGCGCGGCCGCCAGCATCCTGGGCGGCACGGGGACCATTTCCGTGAGCAACGCGGGCACCATCACGGGAGCCACCTTCGGGTTAACCTTGGGCGGGGCGCAGGGCGGTACCTTGACCAGTATTCTTGGTACCACCAGCGGTACGCTCACCAAACAGGACGCGGGGACCTGGACCTTGTCGGGGGCCAACACCTATACGGGCGCCACCACGGTTTCGGCAGGTACGCTGAAGCTGAACAATACCGCGGCGCTAGGCACAACGGCGGCCGGGACCACGATCACCTCCGGCGCCGTTATCGATTTGAACGGACTGAATTATTCCACCACGGAAGCCCTTACCCTGAACGGAACCGGAATATCCGGCGGCGGCGCCTTGATCAACAGCAGCGGCACCGGGGCCACCTATGCGGGATTGATCACCTTGGGCAGCGCCGGCAGCATCATCGGCGGCACGGGTACGATTGCCGTGAGTAACGCGGGCACCATCACGGGCGCCACCTTCGGCCTGACCTTGGGGGGAGCGCAAGGCGGCACTTTGACCAGTATTCTTGGTACCACTACCGGCGCCCTCACCAAACAGGACGCGGGAACCTGGACCATATCCGGCGCCAATACCTATACGGGCGCCACCACGATATCGGCGGGCACCCTTAAACTGGGGGTCGCGGGAGTGATACCCAACGCCAGCGCCGTGACGGTGACGGGAACCCTGGAGATGAACGGGTTCAGCGAGACCATCGGTTCCCTGGCGGGGTCGGGCACGGTGGACAACAATGCCGGGGCGGGCACCTTCACCCTGACCACCGGCGGGGACAATACCAGCACCACTTTTTCCGGCGTCATCAACAACACCTCCCAGGTGGTCGCCCTGTCCAAATCCGGTTCCGGCACCATGACCCTTTCCGGCGCCAGCGGTTATACGGGAGGCACAACGATTTCGGCGGGAGGGGTGAGCATAGCCGCTGAGAATAACCTGGGGGTCCCTTCCGCGGCCACCTTGATCACGTTCACGGGAAACGGAACGGTGGCGGTCACCGGCTCATTCACGACGACCAAGGAATTTTTCGCCAACGGAGGGTCCCGCAGCATCACCTTCGACATCGCCGCCGGCCAGACCTTGACCGCCAACGGAAGTGTCCGCGCCTACGGAGGAGCCGGGGCCGTGGTCAAGACCAGCGCGGGCACCTTGGTGCTGGGAACCAACAACGGACAGCTCGATAATGACATCACCCTTTCTGCCGGTACCGTGGAATGCCGGGACGCCACCTGCTTCGGGGACACCCAGGCCAACGATTTTGTGTACGCCGCCGCCGGCACTACGGTGATTCTCTCCAGCGATGCGGGACTGACAGTAACGGGCTCGCTTCAAATTCAGGGCACCGGGGTCAATCTGATCACCAACCGCCTTACCGCCGGGGCGGGAGTGACCCATAGCCTGTACAACTATATCTCCAACGGAGCCTACACCCTGAACATCTCCGCAGGCGGCAATGTCACCAGCGGCACGGCGGGCGTGACTTTCCGGAACACGACCACCCTGAACGGGAATTCCGGCATCGACGTTACCGATCCGGGAACCCCGGATATTCTGGCGACCTTCACGGGCAACCTTACCGGCGCCAACATGGATCTGGCCGTTTCCGGAACCGGTAATACCACCCTTACCGGCGTGTTGGGGTTGGGGAGCGGTGCGCTTACCAAATCCGGGGCGGGTACCCTGACGCTTTCCGGAACCAATACCTATACGGGAGCCACGGCGATTAACGGGGGAATCGTGGTGCTCAACAACGCCTCCGCGCTGGGAACTACGGCGGCGGGAACCACCGTAGCCGCCGGCGCCGCGATCGATATGAACGGATTCAACTATTCTTCCGCCGAGGCGCTGACCCTGAACGGAACCGGCGTTTCCGGCGGGGGCGCCCTGATGAATAGCAGCGCCACCGGGGCCACTTACGCGGGCTTGATTACCCTGGGCAGCGCCAGCAGCATTCTGGGAGGCACCGGCTCTATCGCCGTCAGCAATGTTGGAACGATAACGGGAGCGACTTTCGGGCTGACCCTTGGCGGCGCCCAGGGCGGCACCTTGACCGGGATTCTGGGCACTACCAGCGGCGCGCTCACCAAGCAGGATGCGGGTACCTGGATACTGGCCGGGGTGAACACCTATACCGGGGCCACCAGCGTGAGCGCCGGAGTACTGACCGTGACGGGTTCCCTATCGGCCAGCAGCGCCGTGACGGTTTCCAGCGGAGGTACCTTGGCCGGGACGGGTACCGTAGCGGGTACGGTCACGATCCAGAACGGAGGCATCCTGTCCCCCGGCAATGCCAACCAGGGAACCTTGACCACCGGGGCGCATGCCCTCAATTCCACTTCCGTGCTTACATATACCGTGAGTCCCTCCGCCCTTGGTTCCGACCTCACGGCCATCAGCGGGAACCTGACCCTGGATGGTACCCTGAATGTTACGGCCGGCGCGGGATTCGGCTTCGGAACGTACACCTTGATGACCTATACCGGGACCCTGACCAACAACACCCTCGACATCGGGACGTTGCCGGCCGGGTATTATGGGACCATTACCGCCGGCGGCGGCGTGGTGACCCTGAGTCTCGTGAATTATTCCGGATGGAATTACGTCTCCACCATCAACTTCAACACCACCTCCGCCGGCGCGAACGTGAGCGGCAACGTGGATAATTTCCCCCTCCTGGTGCGGCTGGACTCCAATAATTTCATTTTTGACCAAGCCCAGCCGGACGGCCGGGACATACGCTTCGCGGATCCGGACGGCAGCGCCCTGGGGTACGAGATTGAACGGTGGAGTTCCACGTTGAAGAAGGCGGAGATCTGGGTGCTGGTTCCGCGGGTGGACGGCAATAGCGATCGGGATTTCATCAACTTCTTCTGGGGCAACGCCTCGGCTACCTCGCTCTCCAACTCCCGCGCCGTCTTCGACACCACCAACAATTTCCGGGGAGTATGGCATCTTTCCGGAAGCAGTTTCACGGACGCCACCTACCACGCCAATAACGGCACCAATGTCAGCACCGCCAATGCCACCGGCGCCATAGGCGAGGCGCGGCGGTTCACGGCAGCAGGCAGCCAGGCCATCACCATTCCGTATGCCGCCAGCCTGGCGCAAAGCAACTTCACCGTGTCCCTCTGGGCCCAGCTGAACAGCCAGCAAACCTATAACGGCCTGATCAGCAGCCAAATGAACTCGAACTATTCCTTCGATTTCAAGTTCCAGTCCGCCAAGTTGAACGGAAATATCGGGAGCTCGGGAGCCTGGTTGACGCATACCGCCGACTATACCATGACGCCCGGATTGGGACGCTGGTACTACGTGGTCTACCAGGTCACCACCAACGCCTATAACATCTACCTGGACGGGGCCCTGGCCTCGAGCGGCTCTTTTTCCGGCACGCCCACCCTGATTCCCAGCGGGAACACCCTCTATATAGGCCGTTCCGGCAGTTCCGGGGGCAGCGAGTATTTCGACGGCTACATCGACGAGGTGCGCATCTCCTCCGTCCAGCGTTCCGCGGATTGGCTCAAGCTGGAATACGAGAATGGGCGCTCCGACGGCAAACTGCTGGCCTTTCCCAACACCCGGCTTTCCACCTGGTCCCGCTCCGCCAAGTTGTACGTGAACACCGCCGCTTCCGGCGCCAATATCACTTCCACGGTCAGCAACTTTCCCATGCTTGTCCGCCTCAACCGGGGAAATTTCGATTTCACCCAGGCCCGGAGCGATGGCGGGGACATGCGCTTCGCCGACAGTTCGGGAACCCTGCTTCCATATGAGATCGAACGCTTCGACGCCGCCAACAAGGCCGCGGAAATCTGGGTTTCCGTGCCGACGATATACGGGAACAACAATACGCAATGGTTCCGCATGTATTGGGGCAAATCCACCGCCGTCTCCCTTTCCTCGGCCCAGTCGGTTTTCAAATCCAGCGGCAATTACGTGGGCGTGTGGCATTTGGAAGAGGACGGGTCCACCACCAGCGGGGCCTACAAGGACGCATCCGGCTATGGCAATGACGGTACGGGCACGGCCATGACCAACGCCTCCGACGTGACCGGAAATATCGGGACGGGACAAACCTTTGACGGCGCCACCACCTGGATTGACGTGGGAGGGGGAAGCACCGGATCCTCATTGCATCCCACCACCGCCTTTACCTTGGAGGGCTGGGCCAAGACGGCCGCCAAATCCGGGAATGACAAAATCCTCAGCAAGGCCTATTCCGCATCGGATGTCACGCCTTACGACGAATACGGTTTGGGTATGACCTCAGGAGCCACGGTATGGCAGGGGACGGCGACCACCGGCGGAACATTTACCAATTGCGACGCGACCACGAATTTTTCCAACGGATCCTGGTACCATGTGGTGGCCGTTTACGACGGCGCCAACATAAAGACCTACGTGAATGGCGTGCTGGAAGCGAGCACGGCCAAGACCGGCACCATCAATGACTATGCGCGTTCGCTGCGAATAGGTTCATACGAACCCGATGCTTCCCAAGCCTTCAACGGCGTCCTCGATGAAATCCGGGTTTCCAATGCGGCCCGATCGGCGGATTGGATCAAGCTGGGATACGAATCGCAAAAGGCGGGTAGCACCGTGGTTACCGTGGGGGCCCATCCCGCGGATTTCGCCAAGTCCGCCCGTTTCAATTTCAATACCACTTCCACCGGGGCCAACGTTTCCGGGAATGTCGCCAACATCCCCATCCTGCTGCGCCTCTCCCCGGCCAACCTCGATTTCTCCGCCACCACGGCCTCGGGCGCCGATCTCCAATTCGTGGACAAGGACGGCACCTATCTCTATCACGAGGTGGTGGAATGGGATAAGGCCAACAATGTGGGCAAGGTATGGGTGAAGGTTCCGCAGGTGGATGGGAATTCCACCACCGACTACATCACCCTTTATTATGGTTGCTCAACCTGCACGTCAAGTCCTTATGCGGTCAAGGATTCGGTTTGGAGCGGGTACTCGGGGGTTTTCCATCTCAACGCCCCGGAAAACCAGGCCATGGATGCGTCCACCCTCGCCAACCACGGAACCTATGTCAAGAGCATGGCCAATGGGGCGGCGGTGACCAGCAAGAACGCCCCTTATTTCGATGGCAGCGCAAGCAGCTATATCGACGTGCCCAATGAATCCAATTACGACTTGACCACGAACATTTCCTTGTCGGCTTGGGTCAAGGCCGGATCCTTGAGCAACGCCTACTCCACTATCGCCGCCAAAGGCACCAGTTCCTTTCGACTGAGCCGGAACAATGCGACCAATGCCGCCTATTTTTCCGCCAATCCCGGAGGCGTTTCCAAACCGGTGGCCGGCAGCGTTAACATCAACGATGGCAATTGGCATTATGTGGCGGGCACATACGACGGCAGCTTCACCCATCTGTACGTGGACGGCGCCGCGGACGGCGCGGCGGTCGCCGCTTCGGGGGCCGTGACCAACGTGGCCTACGATCTTTCCATCGGCGAGGACTTGGAGACGACGGGTCGCAGATGGACCGGCTACCTCTCCGAGGTGCGCGTCTCCGGCAATTCCGGCGTGCTTTCGTCCGACTTCATCAAACTTTCCTACGAAAACCAGCGGGAGAGCGGCACCCTGTTCTCCGCCACCACTTTCAACACGGCATCTTTCCAGAATTCCAAAGTGTTCCGGTTCAACACCACCGCCAGCGGCGCCAATGTCGCGGGAGACGTGGCCAATTTCCCCATGCTGATCCGGGTTTCCGGCTCGGCCATCTGCGATGCGGTGCAAGCCGGCGCTCCCGATATCCGCTTTCTGGACGCGGACGGGGTCACCTGGCTGGACTATTCCATCGAACGGTGGAACCAGAGCTTGGATTCGGCGGAAATCTGGGTCAAGGTGCCCAAGGTGGATGGCAACAGCGCCGGCGATTTCATCACCATGTATTATGGTCAAGCCTCGGGAGCAACGGTTCCCGACGGGCAATGCGCTTCCTGCGTCTTTGCGGCGGCGGACGGATTCGTAGGGGCCTGGCATTTGAATACTTCCGGAACGGGCGCGCGCCCCAATGCGGTTTCGGGAGGCAACGCGGCCACGCCCAACAATTACGATAATGACGAGTTCGTCGGGGGCGTGATCGCGGGGGCGGACTCGCTGGACGGCACGGCCACGGGCGATTACCTGGACTTGGGATCCGGATATTCCGATTTCAGCCGGGGATTCTCCTATACGTTCTGGGCTTATCCCACCTCGAGCGGTTCCTTCGCGCGGTTCCTGGATATCGGCAATGGGCAATCCTCGGATAATCTGTTGGTCGGGCGTAATGGCACCACTTCCGACTTGGCTTTCACAGCCTATAACAATACCACTTCCGGCGGTACGCTGACCGCCGCCGGAGCCCTCACCAACAATGCCTGGCAGCAGTTCACGGTGACTTTGGATCAGAACAAGAGCGTGAAATTCTACAAGAACGGCAGCCTGCTGCAAACCTCCACGAGCTCGCAATGGACTCGTGCCATAACCCGCGCCAACGCCTATATCGGCAAGTCCAATTGGGGCGCCGATGCCTACTATATGGGCAAAATCGATGAGCCCGTCCTCTCCAACGTGGTGCGCGATTCCAATTGGGTGAAACTGGCCTACCAGAACCAGCGGGCCGATGCGTCTCCGCTATTCAACGTTTCCCCCGGCGATTTCGCAAGCTCGCGCAAATACATTTTCAATACCACCAAGACCGGCGCCAACGTAATGAACAACGTCGCCAATTTCCCGCTCCTGGTACGCATCACCGGCTCCGCCATAGTGGACGCGGTGCAGAACAACGCTCCCGACATCCGCTTTCTGGATGGGGACGGCAAGACCTGGCTCAATTACCAGATCGAACGCTGGGACAAGACGCTGGATTCGGCCGAGGTATGGGTGATGGTCCCCCGGGTGGACGGCAACAGCGATCATGATTTCATCACCCTGTATTACGATGACGTTACCAACGGGTCCGTGGCCGACGGGCAATGCGCCACCTGCGTCTTCTCATCCACCAACGGCATCGCCGGGGCCTGGCACCTGGCCACTACGGTCACCGATGCGACCGGCTCCTATAACGGAACGGATAATTCCACCGGGGACGTGGGAGGCATCATCGGCCGGGGCCGGAGCTTCAATGGATCCTCGCAGTACATCAGCATCTCCAGGCCGGTCCAGGACGATTTCACCATAGCCTTCTGGATGAACACGGGAACCGCAGGAGGAGCCGGCGCGCAATGGTGGAACGGAAACGGCCTGGTCGACGGGGAAGTAGCCGGCAGCGCCAACGACTTCGGCGTGACCATAGTGGGCAAGACCGCCGCCTTCGGCACGGGAAATGCCGACAATACCATATTCACCTCCAGCCCGGATACGGTTCAGAGCGGTACGTGGAAATACGTGGTAGCCACGCGCAACAAGACTGCAGGCACCAAATACCTGTATCTAGACGGCGTGCTTAAAGCCAGCGGTTCCACCAATACTAATTCCTTGACCGGGCCCGCAAACCTGGCATTCGGCCGAATTCGAAGCGGGTCGAATTATTATACCGGCAATCTGGATGAAATCGAAATGTCCACCGTGGTGCGGGACTCCAACTGGATCAAGCTCGCCTATGAAAGCCAGCGCATGGCAGGCAATGTCTTTTGGAATGCCCGTCCGGGCCCCAATAACAATGCCACCCTTACGGCCACGGCCACCCCCGGTAGCGGCATTTCCCTTTCCTGGTCCACGCCGGTTTCCGATTCTTCCAATGCGGACTCGGTGGGATTGTGGGTCCGGTATTCCGGCTCCCTGGACAGCGTGGGCGCCGCGTCGCAAACCCGGGTCGTGGTCCTGCCCAAAACCGATTCAACCTATACCTACCCGGGCATCTATCCCAACACCTACTATTTCGGATTGGCCGTCCGCAATACTTCCGGGGCGTGGAGCCCCTTCACCCAAAGTTCCAGCGATACCGCCAACCAGACCGGCAATGCCTTTCTGACGGATACCATCTATGTGGACTCCGCCCTCGGCAACAATTCCAACTCCTGCACGGCCGCGCGCAACCCGGCCACGCCCAAGCTGACCCTCACGGGAGCTTCCAGCGGCACCAGCTGCGAGTCCAATTCCGTCACCGATACCTTGGTCATCCGCGCTATGCCCGGCACCTATACCAACGCGGATATCGTTTCGAGCGTGATGCCCATTGTGGTGGCCTCTTTCGATAATAACTCCCGCGCCGTTCTCACCGGGTCCACCACCTATACGGATGTATCCTCGACCACCGCCACCGTGGTCCTCCGCAACGAATGCACCATGCGGAACCTGGACGTGAAGTGCTCCGTGAACGCCGCCCAGGGCATCCATATCCAGTCCAGTCAGCATAACGAGCGCATCACCGGATGCCGTATCTATAACGGCGCCGGCGCCGTGCACGATGTCGGCATCTACCTCCCGGGAACCGTCAACCAGAGGGACATCAACAGCAACCTCATCTACCAGCCCGCCACCTATGGCGTCTATATCTCCTCCGACAATTCCTTCAACGTGGTCAACAACACCTTCATCGGCAATGGGAACGCAGGTACCTACGGCATCTATGCCACCAACGGCGGCGGGTTCACCGACATGAATTTGACCAACAACATCTTTTACAATTGGGACTACGGCATCAACACCGCCAGCGCCAACGTGGGTCTCGTTTCCAACAACCTGTTCTACAAGGTCACCTCCGGCCGCGAGATAGTCGGCCCCAGCTCTTCCGGCAGCATCCTCAAAGACCCGCTCTTCTACAGCACCACCCTGACCGATCGCAATGCCTTCAAGCTGCTCCCCGGCTCCCCCGCCATCGACGCGGGCACCGCCTCCTTCGCCGCGGGTGCGCAACAGGTTCCCTATCGCTCCTACACGGATTTATTCGGCAACACGCGCCCCCAGGGAACCGCTCCGGACATAGGCATCTACGAGGGCTCCGGCTATACCCCCAATCCGGCGGGCGAGTTCGACTCCCTGACCACGGCGGTTTCCGGCAACACCCTCATCGTCAAGAATTCCAAATGGAAACTGGTCTGGGACATGGCCCGCGGCTCCGGCATCAACGGGTTCTACGATATGACGGGCGACACCACCGCCAATCTGGTGCCGGCCGCCTCCCTGCTCTTCGACGTTACCCTCGATTCTTATGCGGCTTCGGCCCAGACCGGAAATTCCCTGGCGCCCACCTTCGTGGAGCGCAGCCGCGCCCGCGCCATCGTCCGCCAGCGCCTGGCCGTCTCCGCATCCGCGGATCTCAACGTCTATTACTCCGTCTATCCTTCCGGCCAGGTTTATGTCCAGAGCGAAATCGCCAATCTCTCCGCCGGCACGCTCACGGTGGGCACGGTGCAATACACCCTCAAGGAAGCCTCCTCCACCGCCGCCATCACCGGCGGCACGGGCACCAAGAACGGATTCGGCTACCTGACCACGGCCACGCGCGACGCCTTGCTGGCCGTGACGCAGGACCTGGACGCGGGCGCCTCCGCCAGCGAGACCTGGAGCCAGGCCACGGCCGCCAACAGCGTCAACTGGAGCACGGCGGACCTGGTGGATCTTCCCGTCAACATGAAGCGCCGCCATCTCTTCCTACTGTACGTGGGCGACAAAAGCCTGGACTACTCCAAGTCCGCCACCCTGCAGGCCGACGCCCTCAACCCCAGCCCGCTCTCGGTATCGTCCGGTTCCCTGATTATGGAGCGCAGTTGGCAGGACGCTTTGAACAGCCATTGGACCGCCGACGACGGCGCCGGGACCACCCTGCGCGACAAGGCCGTGCAAAACCAGAACAACGCCACGCTGTCGGGGAGCGGATACAGGTTCGTTACCGGCAAGGTGGGAGGCGGCATCTACTTGACCGCGTCATCGGCGGCTACCGTTACGGACAATGATCTGGCGGAAGCGGCGCCGGGGGCCACCTACATGTTCTGGTTTAAGCCGGACTTTTCCGGTGGGGGCACCACGGAGTATATCCTGAGCAAGGGCATCACCACCTCGGATGGATGGTTCTGCCGCAAGGTCTCGGGGCAGAACCAGATCGCTTTTACCATGGGCGCCGCCACGGTCACCAGCCCCGTCTTGACCGATGCGGTGTGGACGCACGTGGCGGTGGTGAGCGAACTGGCCGGGAACAGGGCCCTGGAGATGTATATCAACGGCGTGCTGGTGGCCGCTTCCACCGTGGCCGCCACCGCCACCGCCAACGCTTCCAATCTCATCTTCGGCTACAGCGCCGGCGGCGCCGCGGCGGACAAGTTCCAAGGCACTTTGGACGATATCCGCATCTACGGGATGGAGATGGCCAATCAGGAAATCCAGTCCATCTGCAACCGCGGCTTCTCCCCCAAAGCGGGCCATTACGGATTGCACGCGGACAACAACAACCGCCTGGTGGCGCTCATCAACGAGGGCGCGGCGCAGACGCGCGTGCAGCCCGCCTTTCTGATAACCAACTGGTACGGCGCCAAGACGCCCAAGTATGTTTACCTCAACGGCGCGCGCCTTATTCCCAACACGGATTTTGTGGCGGACTCGGTGAGCCCCAACACCGCACTGGGCGCCAACCTGATTTTGCAGCTCAACAAGATCCTGACGGGCGCGGATCAGACCCTGTTCATCGACGATGACGATTCCAGCGGGTACATGGGGGATGCGGCGAAGATGAAGACCCTTACCATTGCCGCCACCGCCAGCGACAAAATCGTCATCAAGAATTTCGCCGACACCGTGTTCGGCGCGGCCACCAGCGGCCAATGGTACACGGAGTTGGATCTGAACGGGTGGAGCACGCCCGGCACCGCCACCGCCACGGACATCGGTTTCGGCAGCTTCAATGTATGGAAGGCCGCCGCCACCCATCCCAACGTCGCCATCTCCTCCGCCACCAACCAGGTGGGCCGCGAAACCTCCAGCGGACGCGGGCTTCTGTCCATGAAGTTCGATGAAACCAATTCCAGCAACCGCATCTTCTCCGGCGGCACCGGTTCCTCCACTCCCGTCAACCTCACCTATACCCTGGTGGACAGCTCGGCGACCCGGCTGTCCCTGGTCCTCACGGCCACCGCCCTTTCCGGAGACGGGACGGCATCCCTGGTAAGGCGCTACACCGTCTATCCCACCGGGCGCATCTTCGCCAGCTACACCCTTTCCAGCCCCACCATCGACATGGACGCGCCCGCCGTCTACCTGACAAACCGCTACGATTCCCAAGCCGCCACGGCATGGTCGGCCGCCACCTCGCAGGCCCAGGCGCGCATGGCGGTGCTGGGGGGCGACATATCGTACCATTCCCTGGCCGGCTGTATGCTCAGCATCAAGAACGTCACGTCCAACTATACCACCGGCGCCACCATGAACTCGGCAGCGAGCAGCGCCAGCGGCAATACCGGAGTGGATGATTATTACCGCTTGCAGTTCCTCGATCTGCCCGCTCTCACCACTGCGGCCAAGGCCCCCGTCACCTTCAACTTCATGGTGGACATCTCCCGCGACTTCACCGACTCCGCCACCGCGGACAGCCTGCTTCGCGACGTCCAGACCCCCGCCGTCATCACCGCCATCACCGGAACCCGCACCACCAACGACGCCCTCGACTTCAACACC
>JANYDA010000018.1 GCA_025360005.1 Fibrobacteria bacterium | reverse complement strand
GGTTGCGGAAGGACTTAACTCCAAAATTCAGCTCATCAAGGCGGGGGCACGGGGGTTCCGCAATTTCGCCAACTTCAGGGTTGCCATACTTTTCCATTGCGGCGGTCTCAAATTACGTCCACACGAATGACTGTAGAGCCTTTAAAAGAAGGTCAAGGGGGGTATCAGGACAGGTCAGGTCGGCAGGCCTTTCCTTCTGCTTCGTTCTCTCATATTGAAACTCGGCCTCCTTAGCCCTTTGGTCCGCCAATGATTTTTCCTCGGCATCTTCTGCGCCCTTGAACCGCATTCCAATATTCCGAAATAGTCCCGGCGCCTGGCCAAGCGTACTGAGGTTGCAGGTAGGGACGGGCCAGGAGAGGATTCTGGCAAGCTGAGATTTCGTTCGATGGAAGGTGCCGTCCTCCAGGTCCGGGCAACCTTTCCAGAAATAATCCCCATAGGGAAAGTTGATATTTCGGACCAGGGCACTTTGACTCGTCAGGGTCCTGTCCTCGGCTACAACGGTTCGCACCTCCACCCCGCCATTGACTTCGACCCGTTCCTGCCGAACGCGGGTCCAAGCCGGATCGCTGGGCTCCGCGGGTAGTACATCCGGCAGGGTGACTTCGAGATCCTCCTGAACCGAAAAGGCCTTTTGACCGATCAGGCGATCCATGAACGCCCACCCAGGACAACGCGTGTCCAGGTCCGATAAAAAGTCGTATTCCGCATCGTCACGGGAAAAAGGAAGCAGCAAGGCTTTCTGAAGACCGAGCCAATCGTCAAAGGAGCTGATTCGATAGGCCCCGGGTGGATCATGAAAAAAGCCCGTAGAACCTTCCCCTTCGGCGCTGACCTCCATGCGAATGGACCATACGCCATCGGAGTTCGCATCGGTCCATAGGAATTGGCCCGAAAAATAAACCGAGGCGGAATCGTCCATCACCGGATTCAGGTAAGGCTTAAGCTCTTCATTTCCTGGGGAGCCTATCGCTTGTTTCCTTAAGGTCACGGCCTGCTCCTCTGAAAGTGAAATTTCCTTCATGATGCGGCCTGTGGCCGGGTGCCGGGGGTGAAGAATTATTTTTGGAAAAAGGTGCAGGTTCCAGAAGAATCGTGTCGAGGGGCGTGACTTCATCGAAGGTTCCTCAATGATTTGGCGACACTCCGTATAAGCATCGTCGCAAACTTCTTGGACAGTCGAAGATTCTTCATCCGTCGGGTCCGAGCACCAATGGTTCTGGCAAAGGTTCTTCTCTTGCCGGTCCTGCTGCCTGGCCGGCCTAGAGGCATAACAGTCCGGGACCTCGTAGAACCAATGCCAATTCCTGGAGTCCAAGCTGGGGGTGGTCTCTTCCCCATTCATCAGATAGCGACTATACCGAAGCGTTGCCGAGAGCTTGGCCAACTCTTCATCGCAGCTGAAAGCGGTATCGGGTATGGGTTGGTAGGTAGCCTGGAACGCATTGGAATTCCGGATCACGTTTCGGCGAAAGTCCATGCCGATGGAATCCAGCGCCTCGGTCGTGGATTTCTGGAATCGGCCGGAAAGGTTGGCGTAACGCATATCCACCGTGCCATCCCCATTGAATCGAGCCATGATGGCCGAGGACGGAGCGAACTCGGAAAGGGACCGCACGATATGCGTGTCCTCGTTGGGACCATTCACAAAAACCCAGGTCTGGCCGACCATGGGAAAGGTTCCAGCGTTAATGGGTATTGCCATTCCCAGCATCCAGAAGCTGGCGAGTGCAAATAGGAAGGAGGCTTTTATTGAATGAGGCGCGGACTTGAAAAGGAATTTACGGGAGAGCATTTTCACATCCCATTACAAGCTGAGGTTGATTCCTCCGCCTATCCCCTTGCTCGATAGAACAAAGGTCAGACACGACACCTGGACCTTCATGGCGTAGTACAAAGCGAATTGCCTGGAAGGACTTTTGGAACCGGATTGACCCACCCCTTCCCATACCCAGCCCAGATCGAAACCTGGGCGAATCCTTCCCTGGAAGGGCAAGAACAAATGCCCGGCGTACAGTCCCACGAAATCCGTAGTCCGTTCCAGGCCTTCTTGGGTAGCTGGTTCATTTCTCCAAGGCAACATGGCAGTTACCCCATACTCATCAAATCCCGGAAAGGGCGATAGACGCTCATTGAACCAGGACAAGGCCAGAATGAACAGCCCTGGTTCCGTGGTCTTGACGTAGGGTTTGGAAACAGTGAATTCCATCCCCTGACCTCCCTTCGACTCAAGGCAGGCACCCAATACGCAAAGGAAAAGGAGAGCGGCCTTTTTCATAGGATTCATAGGAATAAGGCCACCATGTTGAGGCCCAGGACCAACAGGATAAGAACCACGATGGCCCAGCGAAATAAAGCGTTGGAAGGGACATACCGGATGGAAAATTCCGGGTACTTGGCGTTGATGATCTTGGCGTATTGCCGGATCTCTTGCCGCATCCGCCTCTGGTACAAAACCAGAAGGGCAATGGCGCCAAGAAGGCCCGCGTCACCGAGAACCCACACCATAGCCATTTGGGTGCTCAAGGCCTGATTGCGCTCAATGCATCCTTGAAGGGCGTCCTTGGCCATTTCCATTTCCCCTAGGAGCATTCCCGCCTTGAGTTTCAAGGTTTCATCCATTTTCTTAAAGGTCTGCTCCGTCCGCCGGGCCATGTCTTCGCATGGTGAGGCCTCGGCGTTCGCTTTTGACATCGGAGCGAGGAGGAGTAGGATGCAAAGGAGCCACTTCACAGGTCCACCTCGAATCCTTCCGTGACCAGCAAGGTGAATTCCGTCCCCGCCGGCACGGTGACGGTTATAGGACGATCCCGACCGAGATAGTTGATGGGTTTGAGGACGCCTTGCACGCTCTGTTCGATCATGGGAGCCACCAAAACAGCCGTCCCCAAATCCTTGTTCTGGTTCTGAGCCGCATAGGCCAAAGCCCCGGCCGTTAACCCCGCATTGGCCAGGCCAGCGGTGATCTGCGGAATCCAGTGGTGACTCACGTCCCCGGCCAGGCCCGGCAGTCCACTCTTGACCACGGCGGAAAGGGCGATTTCGCGCGCGCGCTCGCCCTCCTTCCCAGCCAATACCAGTTTCACCACTTGAGCCGTGACCCGTTCTTCCCCCAGGCTATAGGAGATGAGTAAGGTCGCTCCCGAAAGCTCCGAGGGTGAGGTCATGGTCGCCTTCGCAACCGAAGGGTAGTCGGAACTGATCGATTCAGTGAGCACGGCGCGAAGCTCCTGCCCCGCTGAAACCACGACCTTGATTCCCGACCCGGAACCCGGGAGTGTCGCCTTCGGCGCGGGCGTCGATTTCGCGTCCTCTCTTCGGTCACGGGTGAAGACGAGTTGTTCCGATGAATTGTAGGCCAACGCCTTCTGATATTCATCGGACATCCGCTGGGTCATTTTGCCGTCCGGCTTAAACCCGGTCGGCTCCCCAGGGACATTCTGCATATTGCTTTCCCCCTTTAGGGACAGGGGCGATTTGAAGTTGACACCCTTGAACCCGCTTGAGGAAGGCATTGCAATATGGACATGCTCACGCACCGAATCCGCGTCAGTTCCTTCTTCACCTTGCGCACCCACCCCTTGGGAAGAACCCATTGGACTTTCGAGCCGCGCAGGGGATTTCCGGTTTTCCGGGAAGAGCGGAACCGGATTCGGCACCTCCTCCCCCCTCACCGCCGAGTCCCGCAAGGCGCGCAGGCGCTTCATCCATTGCTCCTCGTCCGGACCTCTTTTCTTTTGGTCGAAAAGATCCTTCTGACGGCGCATGTCCTCGGCCTGCATGAGGCCCCGGTTCACGGCCGGAGTCGCTTTGCCGTGCTTGTCGGCTTTGGACCCACCAGGAAGGAAAAGGAAAAGGGCGAGGAGAATCATTCCGCCGATGGCGGCAATGACAATTTGGATCTTCCTCTTCTTGGAAAGTCCGGCTTCCTCGGGAGGCAAATTTGCAGACTCCTGGAGTTTGCGGAGGAACTCCGAATCCTCTTCTGGATTTTGTTTGATCGGTTCCATGGCGCTCTCCTATTTCACCTTTGCGGTTAGTTGGGAATTCTCATGGTAGACGCGGAAGAAGAAGGTGTACTTCTTGCACTCTTCACACTTCACGAAGGGAGTGGTTTCGTAGATGTACCGGGTGCCGTGCTCGTCCCGCGTGGTCCGGAACAGCGTGACCGTTTTCGCCAGGTCTTTACCTTGGATGCCAGTCAGCGTGACGATTTTGAAATCGGGATCCATGTTGTTGGTTGAGACATAGACGTACCCCTTGCCGCTCAAATTCATAACGGCATCCAAGTGGATCTTGACTCCGAGCTTTTCCGCCATCAGGTCCCCGGCGTCCAAGTGGAAGGTCTCGACTTTTTCAAGGGTCAAGTCCCGAATCGTCCCCGTCAATCGCTTCTCCTGCTCCATGAGGGTGAGCTGTAATTGTGTGGAATAGAAGTTCCGCATGGCTTCGGCCTCCGGATTCTTGCCCCTCATTTCGGGGGCCATGAACTGCACGTTGGAAACCTTCGGATAATCATAGCCGGTGAGTTCGAAGGTCAGGCTGCGGCTCGTCTTGTCTGGTGCTGTGAGGATGAGGACGAGATTCGTACTCGCATAATCGGGGGCGACCCGCTTCAGGAAAAGCCGGTTCTCAGTGCGGCCCGATTGGAAGGATTTCGAATCGCCCAGTATGGCATCGCTGAGGATGTATCCTTCCGGCGGTTCGATGACCGTGCTGTACGAATTGCAGACGTTAAGCGTATAGATTATTTCCCAATTGAGCGGGTAGATCTCCTTGGTCTCCTTCACTTTGAAGGTCTTAGTTGCCCACAGCGAATTGAAAAAGAGCAGGCAAAGGATGATTAAAGTGTTCATGGTTTTCTCCTATTTGATTTGGTTAAGAATGGCGTTCAGGGTTTCTTTATCCTCGGGGCTGATGCGTTCGAGGTCCGTGAGGTAGAGCCCGTCCGGCCGGTCCGGCGTGGATTCCATCATTTTCCAGGTGAGACGGAGGTCGTGCTCCGTCTCGGAAACTTTCCCGCTTTCAAAGCGGATAAGGCGCTTCACCTTGCAGAACACCCGGTAATTGGGATGCGCGCGCGTGATGAGGGCGGGTTCTATCTCAAAGGTGAGGGTGTAGTGGGCCTTGCCGGAAATGGCATCCTTGATAGGCGCCTCGGCGGAAATCTCCTCTTTGAATTTCTGCCGCAAGGCCGGGGAAAGGCGGCGGAATGCGGCCAAGCGGGCTTGTTCAATCGTCAGGCCGTCGTAGTTCAAGAAGTCCGACACGAACGTCTTTGTGGCGAACAATACCATGTTATCGACATGCTTTTGACCAATCTGGCCCGTGATGTACGTGCGACCCGTCGACGAGTCGAAGGCGTAGACTTCCTTCCCTTTCTTCATTTGCCAAAAGAGAATGCCCGCCAGAGCCAGGTTCGAAATCAGGAAGACCAAGAGAGCCATTTTGTACGCCTGGTTTTCCTTAAGCAACCCTGCGAACCAGGGAAGGTCCGTGCGATGATTCTTTGTCGGGTTCATTTCTTGCCGCCTTTCCCTTTATTTCCTTTACTTCCTTTGCCGTTTCCTTTGCTATTTCTCTCAGCGTTCCATTTCCCGTTGCCCTTGCCTTGCCGCATACCCTTCCGCTGCCGCGCCAAGGCGTAGCGGTACCGAATCGCGACATCGTTCTCATCCTTCTTGTCGATGAGCCCCTGCTTTTGCATCAGGGCGCGGGTCGAGCCTTCCAGTGCCTGCCGCGGAGACTGTCCCTTATAGGTCACGATGGCCCAATCCTCCGGGATGATCAGCTTCTGCGCCCTGTCAGGCCCTAGAACACGGACAGCCTCGCGCAACGTCGCTTCCTGGTCGAGTTTCTTCCGGACTTCCGGGTCTGCGGTCTTTTGGCTTCGGAGGAGGCCCAGGGCGGCGTCTCGCAGGGCTTCGCCCTCCGATTGATTCCGGCGTGGCTTGAGGCGGAAGTTTTCCGGCACCGGGAACGTGGCAGCCTGTTCATTGCCGATGAGCTTGCCTATTTCCCTGCGCAGCGCCCCATGCGTATCATCGACCTTCCGCGAGCGAATGAATCCCTCTCCCGCTCGCTTCACCGATTCCTCAAGGGATTCCCCTACCCGCCGGGGCAGCCGCCACCGTTCCGGGAAGGTGAGTCCTTGGGAGGTTGCTTTGCCTGCACTCGCCGCGCCCGAAGCATCAGCGACTCCACCCCCCGCGCCAAGCCGTGACTCCACGTAGCTCCGCACGGCGTCCTGCTCCTTGCGCTTGGCACGTCCTAACTCCCGAGCCTTTCCGGCCTCGCCCAAGGCCCGCTCTGCCCGTTGCACGGAAGACGGCATTTGGGACATCATGACGCCGTGGCCCATATCCCGAAGGGAAGTACCTGCTTGGTAAAGCCCGGAAAGGGTTTTCTCGGTCCGACTGGGCGCACCCTTACGATCGGCTCCTGATGCAAAGCTGTCCCGGTTCCGCAGGGCATCGAGAATGCGACGGCCCTTCGAAAGGCCCATTTGCTTGTTCGTGTTGTAGCGGTGCAAGATCCCGGCAACGCCGGTACCCTGGCGAAGGGTGGATCCCGCAACCTGAGTCATCGCCCCGACGGTTCCCAAGGTCATGGTTGTGGCTGCGCCACCCAGTCTTGCCCCGGTGGTGGCAGATTGGGATAGCGACGCGGAAATCCCATCCCAGATGGAATTGGATAGCCGAGGGATACTGATCATGAGGAGCAGGGTCAGGATGGCAAAGACCAAAGCGGTGATGTAACTGGCGTTCGCTCCAGCTCCGAAGGCCAGGGTAAGCCATTGGGCCCGGACCATCAGGATGAACATTATGGCGCCCACGATTCCCATGAAGGAAGCCGCGAGAAGGGAGGCGAATCATCTCTCCGCGACCCCCCGGAAAGGCGGGAACAAATAAAACGGAAGAAGAATGGGGCCAATCAGATACCAGAAGGTGTAAAGCATCGCCTGGTACTTGGACATGACCCAGTACAGGGCCAAGCCGAGACCCGCCGCGGCAGTAGAAAGGATATTCGGGATCGAGGCCTCAATCGCATTGATGGAAAACCATTTGATCTCGGAGGATTTTTCCGCCCCAGCGGCCTTGAGGGCAGAGAGGACCTGATCCATCAGGGACGCCTCGTAGGATGCAAGAATGGATTTGGTCAATTGGTGGAACAGCGACGGGAAGATTTCAGCGAACCAGGTGTAGTTGAATAGGAAGACGGTCACGAGAATCATTTCCACGGCGATCCCCAGAATCTTCGTGGTGGCTGGGATATCGTTCAGTTCGTCCAGGAAGACCTTGACGAACTTGAGCGCCGCCATAAGGACCAGCAAGCCCACCCCGACCATCTGCATCGAATGAATGAAGGTCTGCCATTGATTGACGACACTACCGCCCGATTCGGAATAGACGAGCTGGAAGGGATTCCAGATGTCCGATACCGTTGCCAGTTCCGTGACCGCATCCGTATAGGCATCCATCGTTGTATAGGCCATATCACCCCGCCTTTTCCTTTGGGGATTCGGTTGAACCGGATCCCCCCTGGGAAGCCGCGCGCCCACCCTTCAGGGAGTCATAGGTCTCCCGCGCGCGACTTCCCCCCGTGTAAAGGGCTCCGGCTGTTTGGCCTATGCCCTCAGAAGCCAATGCGGCCCCCTTGAAAACCTGAGCTTCGATTCCGTTCCAAATCTTTTGGGAGAGGATGGGTATGGATACCGAGGTCACGATGCAAAGGATGGAGAAGACCATGCAGGTCACGGCATCCATGGCGGCCCCGGCGGCGAAGGCATGCGGGAGCCATTGGGACCGCGTCAGAATCGCGAAGAGAAGCGGACCCGTAACCGCCATGAAAGAAACACCGAGCAAAGTTCCGAGCCAAATCCGGCTCACATGCCGAAGCGGCGGGAATACCATGGTCGGCAAAGCGATGGGTCCAAGCAAATACCAGAACGTGAATAGATAGGCTTGAAGTTTGGCCATCACCCAGAGCAATACCAACGCCACCGTGGAGGTCAATGCGGCGATTAGGCTTCCAATCCCCAGTTGGAAAGCCTGGACCGACCACAGCCGAAAGTCCGAAGCGCGTTCGTCGCCCATCTGGGCGAGGCTGCCGGCCACCTGGGCGGAAAGGTCCTGAACCGAGGCCTCCTGTATCCCCCTTCCCAGTGCGACAAACACGTGTGGGAAGATTTGAACCCATTCCGGGTAGGACACAAGGAGGGCCGCGGCCAGGACGATTTCTGCGGCAAGGCCCATCACCGGGCGAGACCGCCCGGAAATCGCTTCCGAGAAGAAATGAATCACGCGGAGCAAGGAGAAGAGAACAAGCAGGCCAATTCCAAAGACGATGATTCTCGGAAGAATGGAACTGAAGACGGGATGTCCATCGAGTCCTTTGGCCTCGATGATGGCAAAGGGATTCCACATCGCCGAGAGGTTTCCGAGCTCCTCCGTGGCGGTCTGGAACATTTCCGGGAGCGTGGCCATCACATGCCCCCCAGCTTTTTGAGCGGGACCGATACGGAGTTCCATCCTTGCCGGACCGAAAGGGAAATCGCGCCGAAGAGGCGGAAGGAGGACCAGACGACGGTGAGCAGGAAAGCCAGG
The DNA here is from genome assembly GCA_025360005.1 of Fibrobacteria bacterium. GTDB lineage: Bacteria > Fibrobacterota > Fibrobacteria > UBA11236 > UBA11236 > Chersky-265. Next base: position 30,842 of record JANYDA010000018.1, on the reverse strand, counting down.
GTGACGAAGCTGTACACCAGGGAAGGCACGTGCTTATCCCCCGCCATGGCGAGGTTGGTTAAGATTCCGGAGACGGAAATCGCGGTATAGGCGATAATGCCAAAGACGCTGATGAATGAAGCTCCGAGAACACTCAGGAACCATTTCCGCGCCACGACTCGCATCGGTGCGAATAGGGCAAAGGGCAAAAGAATCGGACCCAGAAAAACAAAGACCGCGATGTACAAAGACTGAATGTAAGGAAGCGCGTAGAGGATGGCGATGACGAGGTAATAAGCCACCACGGTCAAAAGCCCGATGGGCGTGAGCAGTTCCAGGAACGCGGTCATTAAGGCTACGGGATTAAGGGTCGAGGCCAGAATCCCTTTCATCAGGTTGGAGATTTCCATATCCATCGCATCGAGCTCGGCATTGTGGATGGAATTGGAGAGCGAGGAGGCGACTTCAATGCAGGTCTTGATGCCCTCGAAATACAGCCCCGGCACCGTCAAAAATGCCCCTAGCAGGGACGCCCAGATGAACGTGGCATAGGTTCCCATCGGGCTTTCGCCGCGAAGCTCTCCTTGCTGCCGCCGGATAATTTCCAGGACCAAAAAAAGAACGAGGAGTCCCGCGGATAAGGGACGGATCTCGCGCATCCAATCGTTGAACAGGAAGGTGTTGTCATTGAGGAACCGGTAGGGCTTCCAAAAGTCCTTGTGCAGGCTCATCGCAGCGAGTTCATTCACGGCTTCAAGGGGCGTCATGGCTTGTCCTCAAGGCCGAAGCGGGTGTAAATCCATTCGCTGGGATTGAGCTTGGTTCCCGAAAGGTGGCTTACCTCATCCGCCACGGCTTTGGTGGTCCGCTCCTTGTTTTCCAGCTTTTGGGCGGCGAGCTTTCCCCAGAGCAGGTCCATTTCCGCCATCCTGTCATGGAGAATGGACCGCCTCACGGCGACTTCATATTCCTTGTTCAAAATGTCCTGGCGGATGGAAACTTGATCGACAAAGCCGGACGTCGGGTCGAACAGGGCTTCGCGGATACGATGGGTTACGTACTGCTGCTTGGATAGCCCCGGAGCGTCCGTGGACGGCGACAGCTCCGCTTCGGCCATTTGCTGTACGTCATTCAAGACGCCCAGGCTTTCATGCAGGATGAAGATGGGGACCCGTTCGCTTTCAGAAGGATCATCCGTGTACACGAATCCATGCAGCGCGGAATGATTCAGCTCCGCCCTATAATCGGGATACAGGATATCCTCGATTCCTTGTAGGAATCCTTTCCGGTCTATCCGTGAAACCAGGAAGTCCCAGATGGAAAGGCCCAGGCGTCGGCCATCCTTTAACCGCGATTCCATTTCCTTGGAGAAATTCCGGTCGATGTCCCAAAGGTCGGACATTTCGAATGTCTTCGCGAAGTCGTAAGAATCATCCGCGTAACGTTCTGTCTTTTGGGCATAGGCACGGATCTTCGGAACCGTGGTCCGCCACTTGTCCACACGCTCCGAGGCTTTGGTCAGGACCGCTTCGGTCTTTTGCTGGACCTTCCGGATGAGCGTCATGAGGCCGACCTTCGAGTTCTGATAAGTCAGGAACGCCGATTGGAGCATGTCCTTGTATTTGCCCGCGTCGTAGAGCTTCTTCTGCTTCATCCCCTCCCGAGCCGTGGACGCGCCGGTCTGCGCCTTATTCAGGTTTTCCAGGTTGTCGGGATCAAAGAAATTGCCGACGGGAGCCGAGGTCTGATCGGTTTCACCATGCGCCCGCGTTGAAAGAACGATGGCCATGGCCATGATAGAGGTCAGGAAGACAATGCCCTTATTCATGGGGCACCTTCCTCGCTTCCAGTTCCGTTGAAAGCAGCACCAGAGGTTCAATGGCCAGGTGGACCAGAAGACCCCGGCGGTTGTAATCCGATGCCTTGGCCAAGAGGATTTGGGAGTAGAGCTCCAGGCGATCCATGTCCTGGTGCGCTTCCATTTGGCCCTGGACGAAATCGTTCTCGGAGAGCTGGGCATTCATTTCCCCCAGGCACCGAGCCTCAGAGGCATCCATTTGGGTGAGCGTGCTTCCAAGAGCGGAGAGATGCGCATCCGCATCGTCGGTCATGTAGTCCATCTGACCCTGCCGCGCGGCAGTCTTGGCGAGGGAGGTTGAACGGATATCGAAGGCCGCTTTCTCGCGGGTCTTCTGCTTCCGTTGATCCGGGCGTAAGGAGACGAGGCCCAAGGTGCCAAGGAGGGTTTTCCGTCCCGCGTCGGTGAGGTCCGTTTCATTCCATCCGAGACCCTTGACCCAAGCCCTGCGGGACTGATTGAGCTTAGCGGAAGCCTGCTTCGCGTTCGGGATGCGGGTTGTAAAGAAGGGCATCCGATTTCTGGAAGACGTTCTCTTCCAGGTTCTCCACCACCTTGATGGGATTTTCGTCCCAAACATCCGCATGGAGAAGCGCTTCGGTCCGCTGCGCCACGGACTGCCAGGCGAGCAGGTTTTCCTCCATCGAGTGAGCGAGGCTGGAGGTAAGCTGCATTTGCTTGACCATCGCCTTGGCCGCGTTACGGGCCTGCTGGTAGCCAGCCAGAAGGTTGCTCCACACCTTGCTGACGGCCTTCTTCGTGTTCGTGGCCTCCGTAAGGGTGTAAGAGCCGCTGACACCGGGATCCGCCACAACCTGGCCCGGAACCGCAACCAGAAGAACCCCGGTGAACACAATTAAGACTCCCATCACACTTCGAGGGCTGGGGTGTATTTTCGAGGTGGGAAAAGATGATTTATTTAACATGATATTTATTTATCATGTTTATTATAAAAAGACCACATCCAGCGGCAATTATTTTTTGTGCCGTCAGTCAGGCTTCAAGAAATTGTGGCCGAAGCCCATTTTTCATGAATTTTGAACAGTAACCCGACTACTCCATTCAGGTCGACTGGGTTAAATGTCCCTTCGGGAATTGAAAGTCATGATTTACATTCTTAGACCCTGAAATCAGCTGCGAGAAGGAACCGTTGCGCGGGTAATAACGGCCTTCTTCAAAGGGAGGGAGTCTACGGACTCCCTCCCCCCTCTATTCGAGAAGCAGACTATCCAGCGCATTTCGATTTAGTTCGAATCTTTACCTCTCACGGGTGCGCACGTAAGCCAGGCATCGGCTTTCGATATCACGATTTATATTGAAATCCAGATGGAAATTCACCTGCTCGAAAGATTAAACATGGCGGAGGCTGCCGGCGAATGGTGGGGTATTCCTTACTGGCATAAGACATGTTATTTGGATTTAGAAGGGCATTCTAAGAATGACGGGAAGAAGCGTTCTTGTTTCTGCGAAGCATTTACAGCGTTACATGGTTCCGACCCTGATCCAATGCACCGGAATCCGGTGATCCAATGAGCGGAAATCCGGAAAACCTCATTGTCGGGTCCCGATGGTATGGTCGAAAAAGTATTCAGCCACATTGCCCATCTCCAAAAATCGCCGACCAAGGTCAGGGCTTTTTTTCAAGAAGAACATGTTCGCTATGCGGCGTGTTGAAATATCAATGCACAGGTCAGTAATGCATCGAGCAAAATTTATCTTGGAAGACTCCATGCAGGATAAAATCAGCCATCCGCTCCCTGCCCCATCATGGGCCGACTTGCAAAGCGAGCCATACCGATTGCTTTTCCCCTTGGGCTTTCTCCTTGCCTGCGTCGGCATCGGCGCATGGATCCCGTCCTATATCAGTCCCGCAACTTTTCGTTACCCGGGCGAGGGGCATGCCGTCCTCCAAATCCAGGGTTTCCTCCTTTGCTTCATCCTGGGTTTCCTGACGACCATACTTCCTAAAGTGCTGGGCGTAAGGCCCTTGGGACGGCTTCAGCTCCTGCTTTTCCCGGCGGGTTTCTTGGCGATATCCCTATGTGCCTGGGTCAATGCCCCGCATTCCCGCGCGGGCGTCCAGGTAGTCCACCTTTTGCTCATACTCAATTTCCTTTCCTTCATAATGCGCCGCTGGCCGGAGCGGAAAGGCTCCCCGCCCTCCACCTTCGCCTTCATACCCCTGGCATTCGCGGCGGACACCGTCGGAACCTTGCTGCGCATCCTGGTTATCATGCATGTTACCGATATAAGTATGTTACGTGGCGCGTCCCTGCTCCAGTTCCAGGCCTTTCCCTTATTGCTCATCCTGGGAATCGGCGGCTTCCTGTTGCCTAAGCTGTTCGGCAATGCCCTGGTCGATCCGCAGGCCTTGCGAAATCAGAAAGGCAGCCCCTTGTTCGTACCGCTGGCCATGGGTTCCTTGCTCCTCGCCAGTTACGCCTTGGAAGCCGGCGCGCCGGCTCTCGGATCCGGATCCTCGGTCCTGAGGTCCGCTTATCTGCTGAGGACCCTGATTTGGGCTTGGTTCACCTTGCGCCAATTGCGGCTGGCCGGGATATCCCGAAAGCTGCCGGCCTATCTGGCTGCGGCGCGACTCTCGCTTTTTTCCATGGGTCTGGGAATGGCCATGCCTATTTTCTTCCCGACCTATCTTCTCGCCTGGGAGCACCTCATTTTCATTTCCGGCTTCCTATGGCTCACCCTGTCGATCGCCGCCAGGGTCATGACCGCCCATAGCGGAAGGATGGAAATCCTGGAAAACCATCTGTGGAAATTCCTGGCCTACGGCATCTTAATACTTCTATCCATGATTACGCGGATCACAACCGATATCTGGACGCATGGCCGAGGGTTCCACCTGGCCTTGGCTTCGGGAATGGCCATAATCGGCCTGCTCATCTGGGGTCGGCTTTACTGCCTTTGATCCTGCAGGTGCCGGGCAAAGCCCGCTGAGCGACCGCTCCGGAATCCGAACGGACTTGTGCTCATGGCTTTGCGGTGATGGCGCGCGTAAGCTCGGCGAGAAAGGCCTTCTGATCGGCGATGCCGGAGACATAGGCCAGGATCCGGCCGTCCCGATCGAGCATTGCGATCACCCCGGTATGCCCCATCCGGCCATTCGAATCCTTGGGAGTATAGCGCACGCCCAATAACGCGGCCACTTCACGCGTATCATCGGCTGCGCCCCGCAGTAGCACCCAGCGATCGTCGGGGAGATCTGATTTTTTCCGAAATGCCTTGAGAGCTCCGGCGCTATCGTTCTTGGAGTCCATGGTGATCAAGACGAAACCCACCTTATCCTTGATGTCAGACGGCATGGCCGCTTCCAGCGACTTCAACTGTCCGAGGATCATTGGACAAAGACCTATGGGTGGCCTTACGTATGTTCGAAGAGCGCAAGAACCTGCTGACGAGCATGTCCGCGCCCGGCAAGCGGGGATTCAGCCCATCCGCTTCCGAGAGGGCCCGGCAATCCCAGGTTCACATCGAAAGAATCCGGGCCATGTTGATGTCCAATGACAAGGCGTCCAATGATGCGGCGCGGAAAAATGGATCAAGACGGACGGACCAGAGCTTCGAAACCGGCGATCACGTCGAATAACTCCTCATCGATCCCGGCTTGGCGCAAACGATGGAAGTCCGCGTTGAGGCCGTCCAGCAATTCCCCGATGTTCTTGTCGGCGCGTTCCATGGCAGACAAGCGGCTGGCGTTTTCACTGGCCAGCGATTCCGCGCAGGCCCGGAACAACGAAATGAAAAGGTATTCGCGGATCAGCGCGGGCAAGGGCTCCAGGCCGGTTCCGATGATCTGCGGCCGCACGGCGCCGGGCCAGGGGACTTGCGAGAGCCCACGCTGCCAGGATGCATCGAGCGGCAACAGCCTTTGCGTCACGGGCTCGTAAAGCCCCTGGGAACGCGGGCGATTGTGGAATACGTATACGCGCGCATCGTCGCGCCGGCCGCGGTACGATTCACTTTCGATTTGCACGTGGCTGATGAGGGGGATGATGGCCTGCACAGAATTGGGCACAGCGAACAGTCCGGCCGGGGGCAGGCCCGCATCGGCCAGCAGCGCATGCACCCTTTCGCCCACCGCCCAGATGCGCAGATCGCCGCGCAAGCTTGCGAGCGAGGCGACGGCATGATCGGCCACCGTTTCGTTGAAGCGGCCTACCAAACCCTGATCGGAACCGAAAACTATGGCGCTGATGGGGCCCGTTTCCATCCGCCCCGCTTTTTCCGGGATCGCGGTGCCCGGTTCGCTGGCGCGGAAGCAGGCCCCCAATCCCGACTCCACGGTGCGGTAATATTCCGCCAAGGCCCGCACGGACTTCTCGTATTGACCGATGCTGGAGGCGGCCAACGCCTTCATGGTGCGGACGACGCCCTGCAGCTCGCCGGCGCTGGCTATCTTGCGGCGCAGGCTTTCCGGATTCCCGCTCAAGCGGCCGCCTTCGCCTTGAGAGGGGCCGCCGCCGGGGTAACGAGCGGCGCCGGCGTTTCCGGTTGGGGCGGACCCGCGGGCCCGGATCTGAACGGCAGCAACGATCGATCGGCCATGTCCAGGATCGCTTTCCGATCCGCATTATCCAGCTTGCCGGCGGTTTCGAAACGCGAGAGGATTTCCGCCGGGATGCTTTTCGACGCGTCCTGGACGGCTTTTTCCGCGTCCGGCATGTGTTCCATCGGCACCGGATCGAAGAAACCGGCGGTCAAAGCCGCCAGCACCGCGATTTGCGCGGCCACGGGAACGGGCGAGGATTCCGCTTGCTTCAGGCAGGCCCGGATGCGTTTCCCATGGGCGATGCTTGTCTGCGTAGCCTCGTCCAGACGCGCGCCGAAGCGCGCGAAGGTTTCCAGTTCTTCGAATTGCGCGTAGGCGAGCTTGAGATCGCCGGCCACGTCCCGGTAAGCGGCCCGTTGCGCCTTGCCGCCCACGCGGGACACGGATTTGCCGACGTCGACGGCGGGCAGCAGGCCCAGTTCGAACAGGGAGGGCGAGAGATAGATTTGCCCGTCGGTGATGGAAATTAGGTTGGTGGGGATGTACGCGGAGATATTCTGGGCCTCGGTTTCGATGATGGGCAAGGCGGTTAGCGATCCGCCCCCGCGTTCCGGGCGCAAGCGCGTGGCCCGTTCCAGCAGGCGGGAATGGATGTAGAAGATGTCTCCCGGAAAAGCCTCGCGCCCCGGCGGTCGGCGGAGCAGAAGGGAAAGCTCGCGGTAGGCGCGCGCATGCTGGGTGAGATCATCGTAAACGATCAGCACATCGCGGCCCTTTTCCATGAAATGCTCCGCGATGCTGGTTGCGGCATAGGGCGCGATATAGGCGAGCCCGGGAGGATCGTTGCCTTCGGACACCACCACCACGGTGTATTCCAACGCGCCCTTTTCCCTGAGCACGGCCACGGCTTTGGCCACCGCGGAAGCCCGTTGGCCGATGGCGCAGTATACGCAGAGAACGTCCTGCCCTTTTTGGTTGAGGATGGTGTCGAGGGCGATGGCGGTCTTCCCCGTCTGCCGATCGCCCAGGATCAATTCGCGCTGGCCGCGGCCGATGGGAATGAGCGCGTCGACTACCTTGAGGCCGGTTTGCAGCGGCACGGTGACAGGGGCGCGTTCCATGATGGGCGCGGCCGGCCGTTCGATGGGCAGGCGTTCTTCGCAGGCGATGGGCCCCAAGCCGTCCACGGGGCGGCCGAGTGGATCGATGACGCGCCCCAGCAAGGCATCGCCCACAGCCACGTCCATGACGCGGCCGGTGCGCTCGACTTCGTCGCCCGCTTGCAGATGCCCATACTCGCCGAGCAGCACCACGCCTATCTCCTCCTCGTCCACGTTGAAGGCGATGCCGGACACGCCGCCCGGGAAGCGGAGCAATTCCTCGCTGCCCGCCCCGGGAAGGCCGGAAACGGTAGCGATGCCTGTGGAAACCGAAGTCACCGCCCCCACCTCGCGCGGCGCCATCGGCGGCGCGAAGCCCGACAATGTCCGATCGATCCCGGCGAAGGCGCGATCAAAAACCTCTTGCAAATTTTCAGGCGACCGCTCCATCGCTTACCTCCACGATGCTCTTCTCCAGGGAAGCCAGATACTCGGAAATGCTCCAGGCCACCTTTTGCCCGTTGGCGGTAAGCTCGATGCCGCCCACCAGATCGGGCGCAGCCTCGAAGCGGAGCGGGATCTCCGCCGCTGAGGCTCCATTGACGGCCTGCTGGATGGCCGCGCGCGGCGCCGCCGGCAGATCGAAGGCGCTGCGCACCAACACGGGCGTTGCGACGGAAGCGGATCGCAATCCCTCCGCGAAAACCGATTTGGAAGCCCCGTCCATTTCCCCCAAGCGGCGGATGAATACTTCGGCCATGCGTTCCTCCAAGCCTACCGCGGCCAAATCCGCCAGTGCCTTGCGCGCGACCGCGAACACCTCCTGCCGGGTGCGGCGGACGATGGCCTGGTGCAGGTTCGCGGCGTCGCGTTTCAGCGTCTCGCCGCGCTTGGCGCTCAAGGCATCGGCGGCCCCGCGGGCTTCGGCCAGCAGCCTGGCGCCTTCGGCCTTGGCTTCCTCGCCGGCGCGGGCGAAAAGGGCGGCGCGTTCCGCGGCGAAGGCCTCATTCTTGTTCCGGAACTCATCGCGCTCCTTTTGGGCCAGGGATTTCCCCGCTTCCGCGTCCGCGATGGCGGCGGCGATCCGCTTCTCCCTGGTATCGACGGCCGCCAGGATGGGTTTGTACAGGAACCGCTTCAGCAGCCACACCAGGATCAGGAAGTTACCGGCTTGCGCGCCGACCGTGAACCAATCGATGAGCATGGGTTATTTCCCCGCGGCCTGGGCGATGACGTGGTTCCAGAACGGATTGGCGAAGATGAGGATCATGGAGACCACGAAAGAGTAGATGGCCGTCGATTCGATCATGGCCAAGCCGATGAACAGGGTGCGCGTTATGGTAGCGGAAGCGTCCGGCTGCTGAGCCAGCGCGGTCAATGCCGTCGCGACGGAACGCCCCTCCCCCAACGCGGGCGCGATGCACCCGATGCTGGTAGTGAATCCGGCGGTGATGATCGAGGCGACGGCGATCAGGCTGGTGTAGTCCATTTCGGTTTCCTTGGTTGGCTAGGTGGTTCAATCCGTTCGCGGAATCGGGGTCGGGATCGGTTCCGGGCCCGCGGGGCGCGTGGCGGCGGCGATGTAGACCGCGGACAGGATGCTGAAGATGTAGGCTTGCACCATGCCGGTGAGCAGGCCCAGCGCCGTCATGACGATCGGGAACAGGAAGGGAGTGATGGTGAGCAGGATGGCGATGATCATGGTCCCGCTCATCATGTTGCCGAACAGGCGCACGGCCATGGCCAAGGTGCGGGAAAGCTCGCTGATGATGTTGAGCGGCAGCATGATGGGCGTCGGCTCCAGGTAGGATTTGAGATAGCCGCCCAGGCCGCGATCGGCGATGCCGTAAAAGGGCACGGCTATGAACACGCATAAGGCGAGCGCCGCCGTGGTCGACAGCGATCCGGTGGGCGGCTCGTAGCCCGGGATGACGGTGCCAAGGTTGGCCGCGGCGATGAACAGGAAAAGCGTGCCCAGGAAGCCCAGATACTTGCCCGCATCGCGCAGTCCGATCTCTTCGATTTGCTTGCCGATCGCGATGACGATCATTTCCAACAGGTTTTGCCAGCGGGATCGTTCCTGATGGGCGGAGAGCTTGCGCGTGACGAGCTTGGAGCCCACCGCCAGCACGAGCATCAGCGCCCAAGTATATACCAAGGTGCCATTCACCTTGATGAATCCGTGCCGCCAGAAAACCAGTTCGTCGGAGCTAAGCCGCATTTCCGGCCCCCGTCGCGCGCAGCGCGTTTTCCGGAGACCGGATCATGCGGTTCACGGCGACGCGGGCCGTGATGAAACCCAGCAGGCAAGCCAATAGCCTTTCCCAGTGGTGGTCGGAAACCAGGTACAATCCGGACAAGGCCATCGCCATCCGCGCCAGCAGGCTTCCTAGGAACCATAATGCGGGCTGCCGCGAAGCGATGCCCGCCCTCACCGTCCACCAGAGGCCGCCGAAAAAAAACGCACCTAAGACGGTGCCGGCCATCCACGCGGATACCAGAACCAGGGTTTCATGCATCGCCGCTCTCCTCCTCAGCGCGCATCGCTTCATCTTCCTTGGCCACCCAGCGCCAGGCGTTCGCGCATCCCAGCACCAGCCCGGCCGCTAGGAGGGGCAAGGTCCAGGCATGCTTGCCCGCATGATGCCCGTCCAGCCACAGCCCCAGTAACGCGCCTGTTACGGTGGGGACCGCCACCGACCAGCCGATGAGCCCCATCATGCCCAAGCCGAACCACACCCCCTGGGCGGGATGCCTTTGCGCCTTGAGCTTGCGGGCCGCTTGGGCGCCCACTTGCGCGGCGAAGCCGAGTCCGGATCCGGCTTTCCCCCCGGCCGTCCCGCCTTTCTTCCCGTCCGCCTTATCTATGCTCTCATCCATGCTGAATGGCCGCGAACCGGTGCAGGAATCCCGTCTCCAATTTCGCCATGACCGAACGCGCGCTTTTCTCGTTTCCATCCAGGCTCAGGAATTCCTTTTCCACGGCCTGGCGCAAGCGCCCCAAATCCGATCCCTTCAGTGCGCCGCGCACGGAAACGAGTACGGTCGCGCCGGTCTTGATCAGTACTCCTTCATCCACCGCAGTGAAAACCTCGCCCTCCGCTTCCGTTTCGTAGACCAGGATTCCCGGCGCTAAAGCCGCCACGCAGTCGAGCCGGCGCGGCAGGAATCCGAACGAGCCCGCGCGCGTCTCCGCCACGATGCGCGTGACGTCGGCCTTGTCCGCGAAGATCCCGAAGGGCAGGAGGATCTTGAGGTGCATCAGCGGTTGCGGCATGTTATCGCGCCTGCGCTGCCGGGGCCGGTGCCGCCTTGGAGGTAGCCGCTTTAGCCTTCGCCTCGTCCACCGCGCCGATCATATAAAGCGCGCTTTCTGGGTAGTCCTGGAACTCGTCGCGCAGGATCCTTTCGCAACCGTCCAGCGAATCCTTGCGGCTGACGAGCTTGCCCTTGAGCCCGGTGAACTGCTCGGTGGTGAAGAACGGCTGGGTGAGGAAGCGCTCCAAGCGGCGCGCGCGCGCGACCACCTTGCGGTCCTCCGGCGACAATTGTTCCAGCCCGAGCATGGCGATGATGTCCTTGAGCTCCGAGTATTGGGCGAGCGTGCGGCGGATTTCCTGCGCCAAAGCGTAATGGCGCTCGCCGACTATGCCCGGGGTCGCCATCTTGGATCCGGATTGCAAGGGATCGACGGCCGGGAACAGCCCTTCTCCGGCCCGCTTGCGCGAGAGCGTGATGGACGCGGAGAGATGCGAAAAGGCATGCACGGCCGCCGGATCGGTGAAATCGTCCGCGGGCACGTACACGGCTTGGATCGAGGTGATAGCCCCGTTGTCCGTGTTGGCGATGCGCTCTTCCAATCCCGATAGCTCGGTGCCCAGCGTGGGCTGATATCCCTGGCGCGATGGCATCCTGCCCAGCAGGCCGGACACCTCCGACCCGGCCTGGATGAACCGGAAGATATTGTCGATGAGCAGCAGCACGTCACGATGCTCATCGTCGCGGAAATATTCGGCCATGGTCAGCGCGGCATGGCCCACGCGGAACCGGCTGCCCGGAGGCTCGTTCATCTGCCCGAAGAGCATTACCATGCTGGGCAATACGCCGGCCGATTGCATATCGCGGTACAACTCCTCGCCTTCCCGACAGCGTTCGCCTATGCCGCAGAAAATGCTGACGCCGTCATGATGCCCTATCATGTTGTGGATCATTTCCGTGAGCAGCACCGTCTTCCCCACGCCGGCCCCGCCGAAAAGCCCCGCCTTGCCCCCGCGTTCCAGGGGCGCTAGCACGTCGATGACCTTGATGCCCGTTTCGAATATTTCCGACTTGGTGGATCGCCGCGCCAGCGGCGGGGGCGCGTGGTGGACCGATCGCCATTCCACTCCGGCCAACGGCTCTCCCTTGTCGATGACATCGCCGAACACGTTGAACATGCGCGACAGGACCGCCTTCCCTACCGGCGCCCGCAAGGGACCGCCCGTATCCTCCACCGCCATGCCCCGGGCCAGGCCCTGCGTTGGGGTCAACGCGATCCCGCGCACGCGGCGCGCATCGAGTTGCGCAAGCACCTCGATGACTATGCGTCCCCCCTCGCCCGCGCGCAGCAGCGCATAGATGGCCGGCAGGCGGCCTGCGAAGCGGACGTCCACCACGCTGCCGCGGATCGCCACCACCGCACCCCGGTTCACGGATCCGCCGTCTTATGATTGTCGGCATGGATCATGATGGCGATCGTTTCCGAAAGCTGCCGCGGCAAAAACGGCTTGTGGAGGAAGAACCGGCACTTGGGCCGGGATTGCCTTTGCACCAGCAGCGCGGAGGCGTCCGAAATCCTGCCGCTGACGAACAGGATTTTGAGGCCTGGCTGGTTGATCCTCATTGCCGCGGCCAAGGCAAGGCTGTCCATCGATTGCAAGCGAAGGTCCAGGATAGCGAGTTCCAGCGGCCGGTTGACTTCGAAAAGCGCCAAGGCTTCGTCGGCGTTCCCGGACGCGAAAACCGCATGCCCCAGCTTTTCCAATACCACGCTTACTAGGCTCAATACCGCCCGGTCCTCATCCACCACCATCATGGTTTTCACGGCCATCCGATGCTCCGGCCCATCAAGGGCCAATCCTTAGGGGTTTACGCAGAAGCGTCGGTCTTGCCGATTCCGTGGCCGTCCAGGCGCGCCAATATCTTGCTCCAAGTCTCCAAGCGGATCGCCTTCTTGGGAAGCACGCTTCCCATTTTGGGAGCGGTCCCAATCGCCCTTTGCACGCCTTGATCGAGCCGATCCAAGTCTAGGTATTCATCGTCTTCGAGCAGGCGTCCTGCCGTCTCCGCGGTGCTTACGGTGGCGACTTCATCATCGGACAGCAATTCCAGGACGCTTTCGCGCGTTTCATATTGGATTTTTCCGTTTTTCATATCCGGCTCCTGTCTTTCATCGTGATTGTGCGGATGCAGGGACAACAAACCATGATCCGTCCCGTTCCGCGAGCGTATGCCGCTTCAGGTTGCGAACGGCAATCCTCAGAGGTATCGGGTCTTGCAGCGTTTCCGGGCCGGGGCGGCCTTGGGAAATCCTGAAGTCGGGAGGCGTGAGTGAGGGGTTCCCCCGCCTGGACCCAATATATGTTTGAAAGGGTCCCGTGCGGGTTTAAGTTTGCGGCTATTGAAGATAACCAGGAAAATTGGTTTTTTCCACCAGGCCCGATTTGTCTTGTAGACGGGGGCGGATCCACCTATGTTGGGCATAGCCGGAACTTGCATCCCGCCTCGCAGTCCACAGCCCGGAGCCGAAATAAAATGCCCGAAGTGACAACGAAGCGCCTTTTCGTCCGGGCCTATTTGGATTTCGCGTTCAAGCGCCGCAAGGCCGTGGTGGCCTGTTCCCTGTTGCTCGGCGCGGCGGCCTTCTTCGTCAGTTTGAAAATCCGCCTCGATCCGGATCTGGAATCCCTGCTTCCCCGGAAAACGGAAACCTTCCGGGCCCTGCGGGAAACGAACAAGCGGTTCGGCAGCGCGGACTTATTCACCATCGCCATCGTCATGGACGATGCGGACTCGGTGGCCCGCATCCAGGACGAAATCGATTCCACCCTGAAAAAGGATTGGCCGGACCTGGTCTATTCCCAGGTGGCGCGCGATAACGCTTTCTTTGAACAGCATGCCTTGCTCTATCTGCCTTCCGCTTACCTCAAGGATATTCTGGGAAAATTGAAACAGGTGGAATTGGACCTGGGGAACCGGACGCCCTTAGGCGTCGATCTGCTGAGCGACGACTCCTTGCCTGCGCGGAAAGCCCCTCCCCTGCAATGGTTCAAGGCCGATCTTCCCCAGCAATTGGGATTGCCCGACGAGGCCGCGGATGCGTTCACGGCATTTTTCCAAGCGGGCAAAAATGGGCCGGCGCCGCCGGGCGAATTCGATCCCAAGCAAGGGATTCCGGCCCGCTTGCGGGCGCGCCTCATGGGCAAAACCCGAGAAGGCAAAACCGTGGGCCTGGTGCAAGCGGTGCTGAAATACCCGAGTTCCGATATCGATTATGTGAAGACCGTGCTCGCGCGATCGAAAGCCCTGCTGGGGCCTTCGCAAAGCCGCTACGGAAGCGCTTTGAGCATCGGCGTGGAAGGGCCGTACCGGGAATTGGAAGAAGTCAACTCGCTTTCCCGCAATGGCATGATCGCCACCGTTATCTCCATCGCTTTGAATATCCTGATCCTGTTCGCCTACTTCCGCAGCGCGGCGCCCGTGCTGCTGCTGGGTTGGCAAGCCGCGTTCACATGCATCCTCACCTTGGCCCTGACCGCTTTGACCTACGGCCGGCTCAATCTTTACACCGTCTTCGTCATTTCCATCCTGTTCGGCATGGGCATCGATTATTTCACCTATGTGCTGGGGTACGCGCAGCGGCAAGTGAGCGCGGGACGAAGCTGGATCGAGGCTTTGGAGGAAGCGCTGGATGCCTTGTTCTTCTCCTTGATCGTATCCGCCGCCACCACCATCGCCGGGTTGCTGACATTGCTGGTTTCCAAGTTCGTGGGTTTTTATGAATTCGGGATCCTCGCCAGCATCGGCGTCGCCCTCAGCCTGATCTCCACCTTCCTGATCATGCCTTCCTTCATTTTCACCTGGGAAAGCATGCACGCCAAACTTCCCAGGATATGGCCGTCCCTGGTTTCCAGGCACGCGCCGCTGCGCATGCCGGTCTGGCTTAAAAAGCAAGGCTCCCGTAAAATCGTCCCGTTCTCGGCCGCGGTGATCGGGGCGGGAACCTTGATCCTGGCCTGCTTCGTGCCCAGGGTGAGGTTCGAATACGACTTCGATAAATTGCGCGACACGCACCAGAAGTCGGAGCGCCATCTTCCCGTGAGCGTCGCCTTGAACAGCCATCGCACCAGCAGCCAGCCTGTAGTGGTGCTGGCGCGCGACTCCGCCGCCATGGCCGCATTGCATGACACCCTGTTCCAGCGCCTGACCGTGGAGAAGGATCCTTTATTACGGAGTTTCCTGACGCTCACCACCTTCGTGCCTCCTGCGGACTCGCAGAGGATGCGCATGGAGTATATCCACGCCATCGCCGCCAGCGCGGGAAAGCGGATTTTCGATCATGCCGGCGGCGATGACTCTGCCGTGATCGCCAAGCTCCGCAAGCTCGGCCAAACCGCGGCATTTTCCAGCGCGGACATCCCGGCCTGGGCGGCCAATCTCCTGCGCGAAAGGGACGGCTCATTCGGCAAGATCGGATTCATATACGGCAATTACAATTCCTCCAACGCCATCGAAGCCGGGAAATTCCAGGATCGGTACGGGCACTTCGACGTCAACGGCGAACATCTCAGCGCGTATTCCTCCAGCTTCGTCTTCAGCGATATCACGCGCATCGTGAAGGCGGACAGCCGGAAGCTCTTCGCCTGTTTGGCGGTCATCCTATTGCTACTGCTGGGCCTCATCCTGCGCAGCCGCAAACTGCTGCTCATCTGCGGCATCGAAATGGCCGTAGGCGTGATTTGGACCTTGGGATTGATGGGCCTGTTCCACGTCAAGGTCGGCGTCTTCAACCTGATCGTCATCACCACGTTGCAGGACTACAGCGTGGACGTGTGCACCTACCTGCTTTTGGGCTACCTCCGCTTGGGCCGGCACCGCTTGTGGGAGCTTTATTCCGGCATCGGCCTGCTGGTGGCGGTGTGCACCTTGAGCACCGCCGCGGGATTCGTGGGCATGCTCTTCACCTCCCACCTGGGCATAGCCAGCATCGGGAAATTCGCCGTGATCGGGCTGCCCGCCATTCTCGTCACCTCGCTCGGCTTGACGCCTTGGTTGGCGATGAAATTCATCCGCGACGATGAAGTCCTGGCCGGCGGAGCCCCTTGATGGCGGCGCAGCCGGAAGCCCGCTGGAAGAACGCGGCGCGGCATTCCTTGGACGATCTGCGCCGGGAACTCGCGGTCGCGGAATCCGGCCTTACCCAGGAGGAAGCGGGTCGGCGACTGCAAAGCCAGGGGCGGAATATCATTTCCGCGGCGGTCCGGAAACCGTGGTATAAGATCCTTCCCACCCATTTCATCCATTTCTTCGCCCTCCTCCTCTGGGTCGCGGCGCTGCTCTCGTTTCTGGCGGGCATGCCCTCGCTCGCCGTGGCCATCGCGGCCGTGGTGCTCTTGAACGGAGCCTTCAGTTTCTGGCAGGAGTTCCAAGCCGAAAAAGCCATGGAGGCTTTGGAAGCCATGCTCCCCGTGATGGTGCGGGCCCAACGCGATGGCTTGGAATGCGAAATCCCCGCCGAAGCGGTGGTCGTCGGCGATCTCGTTTTCCTGCGCGCGGGCGATCTGATCCCGGCCGATGCCCGCATCGCGTTCGCGGAGGATCTCCGCGTCGATCTTTCCAGCCTCACCGGCGAATCCCGCTCGGTAGCCTGCGTCGCGGCACCGACAGCCAAGGAAGAAGAGGCGGCGCTTCCCGCCAACATCGTATTCGCGGGAACGTCGGTGGCGGAAGGCACGGGGCGGGCCCTGGTCTTCGCGACCGGCAAGGACACCGAGTTCGGACGCATCGCGTGGCTCACGGCGCGGCAGCGCGAGCGACCCAGCCCCTTGGAACGGGAACTGCAAGGGGTAACGCGCGTGGTAACCCTGCTGGCCGTGGGCATGGGGATTTCCTTCGGGGCCCTCGGCGTATTGGCAATGCATATGCGCATGGTGGACGCCTTCCTGTTCGCCATCGGCGTCATCGTCGCCAACGTTCCGGAAGGGCTGTTGCCCACGCTCACGCTATCGCTGGCCATGGCCGTGCGCCGCCTGGCCCGCCGCGAAGCCCTGGTGCGCCGGCTTTCGGCGGTGGAGGCCCTGGGCGCGACCACGGTCATCCTCACGGATAAAACCGGAACCCTCACCGAAAATCGCATGGCCGTGCGCGCCGTGTGGGCTCCGGGGGCGGAGGCATGGCAGGCCGCCGCTCCGGAAGCGCAGAAGCGCATTCTGCTCATCGCGGCGCTATGCAGCGACAATACCGCCGGCGCCAGCGCCGCCCGGCGCGTGCAGGAAGGCACCGACGCCGCCATCTGGAAAGCGGCCTTGATCGCGGGGAATCCTCCGGACCTGCAGGCGGCCCTGCCGCGCGTGCGGGAATTCGCCTTCGACTCGGCGCGCAAACGCATGACCACGGTGCATCGGCAAGGGGAGCGATTGCTCGCATGCGTGAAAGGCGCGCCCGAGGAAATCCTTGCCCGCTGCCGCTATGTCCGCAGCGACGGCGCGGACGCCCCCTTGCCCGGCGATGCCCTGGAAACGTCGCAGCGGGCCTATGAAACCCTCGCCCGCAAAGGCTTCCGCGTCCTGGCGGTCGCGAGCCGGGAGCTTCCTCCCGCCATGGACGATCCGGGCGGCTTGCTGCGCGATGAAACCGAAAAGGATTTGACGCTGTTGGGGTATGTCGGATTCGAGGATCCGCCCCGCGCCTCCGTACCCGCTGCGTTACGTGCCTGCCGTTCCGCCGGCATCCGCGTGCATATGGTCACCGGCGACAGTGGGCTGACCGGAGCGGCCATCGCCCTGGAAATCGGCATGGGCGAAACCGCCCCGCGCGTGGTTACCGGCCGCGATCTGGACGGACTCGACGATCCCGCCCTCGACGCGCTGCTGACGTCCCCGGATCTGCTTTTCGCCCGCGTGAAACCGGAGCATAAGCTGCGGTTGGTAGAAGCCTTCCAGCGGCTGGGTGAGGTGGTGGCGGTGACGGGCGACGGCGTCAACGACGCGCCGGCCTTGAAGCAAGCGGACATCGGCGTGGCCATGGGCAAAGCGGGAACGGAAGTAGCGCGCGCGGCGGCGGACATGGTGCTGCGCGATGATGATTTCGGGACTATCGTGACCGCGGTCCAGGAAGGCCGCACCGTGTACGACAACGTGCGGAAATTCGTGACCTACATATTCGCCAGCAATGTTTCCGAGCTGGTCCCTTTCCTGGCTTTCGCCCTCTTCCGCATCCCGCTCCCGCTCAACGTGATGCAGATCCTGGCCGTCGACTTGGGGACCGATATGGCGCCCGCCTTGGCGCTGGGAATGGAATCCGCCGAGCCGGACGTCATGACGCGTCCCCCGCGATCCCGCAAGGACAGGTTGCTGAATCCCGGAACCCTGCTGCGCGCTTATGCCTGGCTGGGCGGGATCCAGGCCGTGTTCTGCCTGGGCGGATTCTTCTACGCGTATTGGCTGTCCGGATGGAGGCCCGGCATGCCCATGGCGGCCGCGGGCATGGTGTATAAGCAGGCTGTGACCCTTTCCCTGGCCGGAATCGTAGCGTGCCAGATCGGGAACGTTTTCGCCTGCCGCAGCTCGCGCTACTCCGTTTTCAGCCTCAAGCGGCGGAACCCTTGGATTTGGGGAGCAATCGTTACGGAGATGACATTGGTCCTGCTTCTGATCCACGTGCGCCCCCTGGCGGGGATTTTCGGCCTCGCGCCCTTGCAATGGCGCCATTGGGCGCTGCTGGCCTGCTATCCCTTCGTCTTTCTCCTAATGGAAGAAGGCCGGAAGCTGGCTATGCTGCGCTGGAGACGGGCACGGAGCCCGTCCCCTGGCGAAGTAGGAACGCTTTCACCCCTTGCGTCAGGGTGACGTAACATCCCAGCGTAACGGCCAAGATGGGCCAGTAGCGCCACGGCAGCGGCACGAAACCCAAATAGGCGGCCAGGGGGGAATACGGCAGCGCCGTTCCGAAAGCCATCACCGCCAATCCGGTCAGGACGATGGGCAGGCTGGCGCGGCTTTGGATGAGGGGCAATCGCTTGGTGCGGATAACGTGGATGATCAGGGTTTGCGTCAAGAGCGATTCCACGAACCATCCAGTATGGAACAAAGCGGCGCGCGCCGGATCCCAGCATTTGAAGACGTACAGCATCGCCAAGAAGGTGGAGTAGTCGAAAAGGGAACTGACCGGACCGATGTAAAGGATGAATTTCCGGATTTCCCCCATGTCCCAAGGCCTGGGCAGGGCGATTTGGCTCGCGTCCACATTGTTCGTGGGAATGGGGACCTGGGAAATATCGTAAAGCAGATTGTTGGCCAGGATTTGGATGGGCAGCATGGGAACGTACGGCAGGAAGGCGCTGGCGCCGAGCATACTGAACATGCTTCCGAAGCTGGAGCTGGCTCCCATGCGGATGTATTTCAGGATGTTGGCGAATACTTTGCGCCCTTCGAGCACGCCCTCATCCAGCACCAGCAGGCTTTTTTCCAGCAGGATGATATCGGCGGATTCCTTGGCGATGTCCACGGCGGTATCCACCGAAATGCCCACGTCGGCATGCCGCAAGGCGGGAGCGTCGTTGATCCCGTCGCCCATGAACCCCACCACATGGCCGTTCCCTTGCAAGGCCTGGATGACCCTCTGTTTATGCGAAGGCAAGAGCCTGGCCAAGACGGTGGCCTTTTCCGCGGCCGCCGCCAATTCCGGATCCGACATGCCTTCCATCGCCGGGCCCAACAGGATGGTCCCGGCATCCAAACCCACGTCGCGGCATATCTTCTTGCTCACCAACTCATTGTCCCCGGTGAGGACCTTGATGGAAATGCCGTGCCGCTTCAGGGCCTGGATGGCGGGGCCGGCGGATTCCTTGGGAGGATCCAGAAACGCCAAGTATCCCCTGAGGACCAGATCCTGCTCATCGTCGCGCCCGTATGCCGGGCGGGGATCCATTTTCCGATAGGCCACGGCCAACACCCTGAATCCATCCGCGCTCAAGCTTTGGTATTCCCCACGGACGCCGGCTTCCAGTTCCGGGGTCATCGCCTCTACGCGGCCTCCCATCTCAAAGCGTTTGCAGCGGGCGAAAACGGATTCGGGCGCGCCCTTGGTGATCAATAGGCGCTCCCGCTTGGGCGATTCCACCACCACGGACATCATTTTGCGCGAGAAGTCGAAAGGGATTTCGTCCAGTTTCGTATAGCCGGAAACGGGACCCGCTTCAAGGTGTTCATTCCCTTCCATTCATGCTTGGTGAGCCCGTTGATGAGGAATACTGCCGGGACCATGAACATCATGAACTTCAGCATCAAAAGCGTCAGACCCTTAAGGCCTTTGTCGAAACTGGTTTCCACCTTGGCGCCTATGATGGCCTTGGCCATACCGCCGAAATAGGTTTTCGCGCCCGTCGCCACCGCCACCGCCGACGCGGTTCCGCTCTCCACGCTGGTTCCCATGTAGCACAGGTTGGAGCAGTCCAGCAGCGAAACGCTTTTGCCCGCGGCCGCATCCGCGAACTTTTCCGCGGGCAGGGACTCGCCCGTCAGGCTGGATTGGGTGATGAAAAGATCCTTGGCGGAGAGCAGGCGGACGTCCGCCGGGACTATGTCGCCCGCCGCTATGCGGATCACGTCGCCGGGAACCACATCGTGGATGGGGATTTCCCGCGGCTCGCCGCCGCGGATGACGTTGGTGGTAACGCTGATCAAAGCCTTGAGCCGGGCGGCGGCATTGTCGGCGCGGAACTCCTGCACGAACCGCAGGCACACGCCCAGGACGATCATCGCGGCCATCACGGCCCCGCCCCGGTAATCATGCGTCGCGAAAGACAATCCGGATAAAACCGCCAGCAAGATCGCCAGGGGGTTTTTAAGGCTGTTGAACAGGAAGGTCGGCCAGCCCGCCTGCTTTTCCGCCCCCACCTCATTGCGGCCGTACCTGGACAAGCGGTTTTCCGCTTCCAGGACCGATAACCCGTTCGGCCCGGGAAGCGGAAGCCTGCGCTCAAGCTGCGGCTTTCCTCGCGATGGGAATGGCGTTGGCGCATTTCCCCGTGCCTTCGAATTCGGAAATATTCGCCATGGTCGTGCGGACGATATCGGCGAGGGCTTCTTCGGTGAAGAAACCCTGGTGCCCGGTTATGATCACGTTGGGGAAGGTCAGCAAGCGCGCGAAGACATCGTCCTGGATCACCTGGCCGGAAAGGTCTTCGAAAAACATGTCCGCCTCCTCCTCATACACATCCAACCCCAGGTTTCCGATCCTCCCGGATTTCAGTCCGTCGATAACGGCTCCGGCGTCCAGCACTCCGCCCCGGCTGGTATTGAGCAGCATGGCCCCCGGTTTCATCAGCGCGATCTCCCGGCGGCCAAGCAAATGCTTGGTTTCCGGCGTAAGGGGGCAATGCAGGCTGATGATATCCGCGGTCCGCAGCAAATCCGGCAATGCCAGATACGTCATCCCCAATCGCAGGCATTCCGGCGACGGAACCACGTCATACCCGACAACCTTGCATCCCAGACCCTTGAACAGGCTGGCCGCCACCGCGCCGATGCGCCCGGTGCCGACTATGCCGACGGTTTTCCCGTACAGGCCGGTTCCCAACATGCCCTCCAGGGAAAAATTCCCTTCCCGGATGCGATTGTAGGCACGGCACAATTTCCGGCTCAGCGCCAAGGCCAAGGTCAGGGTATGCTCGGCTACCGCGTGGGGCGAGTACGCGGGCACCCTGGCTACGATGATTCCCAATCTTTCCGCTGCGGCGGCATCCACTTGGTTGAAGCCGGCGCAGCGCAAAGCCACCATTTTCACGCCGCACTTGGCCAGGATTTCCAAGGTCTCCGCATTCAAGGAATCGTTCACGAAAGCCGAAACGGCCCTGGAACGGGCGGCCAAGGCCGCGGTGTCGGCATTCAGATGCTGCGATTGGTGCGACAGCACGTGGCCGGCGGCCCGCGCGGCATCCTCCAACAAAGCGCGCTCATATTGCTTGGAACCGAATACGGTGACGCGCATTTATACCGGCCATTTCCAGTTGCGGATCTCCGGCATATCCTCGCCGTGCTTTTCGATGTGCCGCTTATGCTCCACCAGCTTGTCCTTGAGCTGCCGCTTCAAGTAGCCGCCTTTATCCCCCGTCTGCGGCAATCGATCGATTGCATCCATGGCCAAGTGAAAACGATCCAATTCGTTCAGCACCGTCATATCGAAAGGCGTGGTGATGGTGCCTTCTTCCTTATAGCCCCGCACGTGGATGTTATGATGGTTGCTGCGCCGGTACGTCAGCCGGTGGATCAGCCATGGATAGGCGTGGAAGGCGAAAATGACGGGCTTATCCTTGGTGAAGATTTCGTCGAAATCCATATCGCTCAATCCGTGCGGGTGCTCGGAGTGCGGCTGCAATTTCATCAGGTCCACCACGTTGACCACGCGGATCTTGAGATCTGGCAAATGCTCGCGCAGGATGGCCACGGCGGCCAGCGTTTCCAAGGTGGGCACGTCGCCGCAACAGGCCATGACCACGTCGGGAGCCGCCTCCTTATCGGTGCCGGCCCATCTCCAGATGCCGATGCCCTCGGCGCAATGTTTCTCCGCGGCATCCATGCCCAGCCATTGCGGCGCGGGATGCTTGCCCGCGATCACCACGTTGACATACTGGCGGCTGCGCAAGCAATGGTCCATCACCGACAGCAGGCAATTGGCGTCCGGCGGCAAGTACACCCGCACCACTTCCGCTTTCTTGTTCACCACATGATCGATGAAACCGGGATCCTGATGCGTAAAGCCGTTGTGATCCTGGCGCCAGACATGCGAAGCCAGCAGATAATTCAGGGACGCGATCTTGCGGCGCCAGGGCAGTCGCGCGGTGACCTTGAGCCATTTGGCATGCTGGTTGAACATGGAGTCGACGATATGGATGAAGGCTTCATAGCAATTGAAAAGCCCATGCCGCCCCGTGAGCAGATAGCCTTCCAGCCAGCCCTCGCATTGATGCTCGCTGAGCATTTCCAGCACGCGGCCGCTGGGCGCCAGGAATTCATCGTTCGCGAGGCGCTTACCTTCCCATTGCCGGTTGGTCGCATCGAAAAGGGCCTCCAGGCCGTTGGAGAGCGTTTCATCCGGTCCGAAGACGCGGAAATTCTTCTGCTCCGCGTTCTGCTTCGCCACATCGCGCAGGAACTTGCCCAGCACATGCGTATCGCCGATGCCGGGCGTTCCCGGCGAGGGCACGGCCGCGGCGTAGGCGCGGAAATCCGGCATCCGCAAATCGCGGAGCAGCGCGCCCCCATTGGCATGCGGATTCGATCCCATGCGCCTGTCCCCGCGGGGCGCCAATTCCGCCAGGCCCTCGTTCAGTCGGCCCTGCGCGTCAAAAAGCTCTTCGGGACGGTAGCTTTTCAGCCATGCTTCCAAGAGCTTGAGATGTTCCGGATTGGAAGCCGGATCCGAGAGCGGAACCTGATGCGATCGGAAAGTGCCTTCGATGGGCCGGCCGTCGATTACCTTGGGCCCCGTCCAGCCTTTGGGCGAATCAAGGACCAGCATCGGCCAACGCGGACGTTCGGCGGCGCCGTGGGCGCGGGCGTCGCGCTGGATGTCCTTGATCCGCTTCACGGCGATGTCCAAGGCCGCCGCCATCGCCTGATGCATCGGCCCGGGTTCATGCCCTGCCACGAAATAAGGCTCCCATCCGTAGCCGCGGAACAATTGCTCCAACTCCTCCCGCGGAATGCGGGCGAGCAAGGTGGGATTGGAAATCTTGTACCCGTTGAGATGGAGGATGGGCAGCACCGCGCCATCTCCCACGGGATCGAGGAACTTGTTGGAGTGCCAGGCCGTGGCCAAGGGCCCGGTCTCCGCTTCCCCATCGCCCACCACGCAAGCCACGATCAGATCGGGATTGTCGAACACGGCGCCGAACGAGTGGCTGAGCGAATAGCCCAATTCGCCGCCTTCATGGATCGATCCCGGGCATTCCGGCGACACATGGCTGGGAATCCCGCCGGGAAAGGAGAACTGCAGGAAGAGTTTCCGCAGGCCCGCTTCATCCTGGCTGATATCCGGATAGACCTCGCTGTAGGAGCCCTCCAGATAGGTGTTCCCCACCACGGCGGGGCCGCCATGCCCGGGGCCAGAGACATAGATCATGTTGAGATCGAATTTCTTGATGACCCGGTTCAGGTGCGCGTAAATGAAGTTCTGGCCGGGAGTGGTCCCCCAATGCCCCAGCAGCATGCGCTTGATGTCGGTGGGCGCCAGCGGGCGCTTCAGCAGCGGATTGTCATAGAGGTAAATCTGGCCGACTGAAAGGTAATTGGCGGCGCGCCAGTAGGCGTCCAGCTTGCGGAGTTGTTCCGGATCCAATGTATCGTTATTCATATTCACGCTGCTTTCTTTGCGCCGACTTCCAAAAAGGGGATCACCGACTTGGCGATCATGAGTTCTTCGTCCGTGGGGATGACGCGCACCCGCACCGCGCTGGCGTCCGCGGAGATCACGGGCAGGTTCGCCGCGTTGCGGGCCGCGTCCAGTTCGATCCCCAGAAAGCCGAGCCCTTCGCAAATGCGGGCGCGGACGGATGGGCAGTTCTCCCCGATGCCGGCCGTGAACACCAAGGTATCCACTCCGCCCAGCACGGCCGCGAAAGAGCCGATGCCTTTCTTGGCCTGATAGCAGAAAAGCTCCACGGCTTCCGCGGCGCGCTCGTCTTCGATCGCCCCCGCGATCAGATCGCGCATGTCGGAATGCGATCCGGAGACCCCCAGTAGCCCGGACTCATGGTTCACCATGCGCTGGAACTGCGCAGCGCTCTGGTGCTCCCCATCCGCGAGAAAGTAGATAAGCCCCGGATCCAAATCGCCCGAACGGGTCCCCATCACCAAGCCGCCCGCGGGAGAGAAACCCATGGTCGTGTCCATAGGCCGGCCCGCATGCACCGCCGCCAAACTGGCCCCGCTGCCCAGATGCGCCAGGATAATGCGGCCTTGCTCCGTGCCGCCGCCCATGGCCGCCAATTCGCCCATCAGGAACGCGTAAGAAAGGCCGTGGAACCCATAGCGGCGCAGCCCTTGCGCCTCATACCGTCGCGGGATCGGCAACAGTTTCGCCACGCGCGGCATATGGCGGTGGAAAGCCGTGTCGAAGCAAGCCACTTGCGGCAAATCCGGGAACCGGCGCTGCAGGGTTTCCATCAAGAGGATCTCATGGGGCAGATGCTCGGGATCATAAGGGCTGAACCGGCCCAGCTCCACGATCATGTCCGCCGTGATGCGCTGCGGCTTGCCGTAGTTTGGCCCGCCATGCACCACGCGATGCCCTATCGCGCCCAAGGCGCCGCCCCGGCCGTTCCCTTGGATCCAATCCATCAGCGCGCCTACCGCCGCCGCATAATCCGGAACCGCTACCGATCCCGCAAATGTATCCGTCTGATCCGTACCCGTTACCTTCAAAGTGGCGTCCGCCAGCCCAATCCTGTCGATGGCGCCCGCCAGGATCCGCCGCGGCGCGGCGTCATTTTCGAACAGCGCGAATTTGATGCTCGAAGAACCGCCGTTGACGGTGAGGATGAGGGGTTCAGCCGGGGCCATGATCGCCCTTCTCTCCGCCATCGTCGGGCAACCCTAACGAGGCCAATCGGGCGCGCGTCGTCTTCCAATCCGCATGGAGGATGCTTTTGATGCCCATGCCTTCCGCTATCCCGACGAACATGGCGGTATTCTCGATATAGACGATTCGGGAAGCGGGCACTTGGGCTATGTCCAAGGCGAGCCGGAAGATATCCGCATCCGGTTTGCGGAGATGGACGTAACAGGAGGAAACGAAAAAATCCACGATCCGATCCAGCTTGAAGGTGCGGATACGGTAGGCGTTCAGCTCCCGCGCTTCATTGCTGACCGCGGCGATCTTGAGCCCATACCGCGACTTGAGCCGCAGAATGAGATCCAGCATCTCCGGCCGCGGCTGCGATTGCGCGAACATGAAACTCCGGAACTGCGCCCGCATAAACGCGTGCTTCGCGTAGAAGATCACCCGATCCAGGTACTCCTCCAAGGTCAGCTTCCCTTCTTCGTAGGTATCGAATACCATGCGGTGGCGATCTTCCATTCCGGCCCACTCCAAACGGAAATGGGCCGCCGCTTTTTTGCGCGCGCGATGATCCCATCCGTCGCTCAGGAGAACGCCGCCGATATCCACGAAAAGGCAAGTGATTGAAGCCAGTTTCCCCATCTTGATTCCTCCCATCTCCGAATGTTTGCCGACCCGTTTCCAAACGGTAAGCCTCAGAGGTGCGGTCTTGCAGCGCTTCCATCGCCGCATGGCGGCCTGGAAGATCCGGAAGTCGGGAGACGGAGACGAGGGGTTTCCTCCGTCCTGTCGTAATATAAATTGCTGACGTCCCAGCCGGAAATAAAAGTTCTCCCCTATCAGGGAACGATGAATTTCAAGCCGTTGGAACTATCGGCGGGCATCAAACGCATAATTCCTACCGATCCAATTTTTATGGTCAGCCCCATTTCCCCGGGTAAGGGAAAGGGTGCGGTTGTCCCCCAAGCCAGAACCTACTTTGGAAATCAAATTGGAGCCCTGCAGAACCTGGTCCAGGAGCGGTTTACACCTGCCCCATGCATCCTGACATCGTTCGTGACGCCTCGGGAAGCTGCCCAATTTGTGGCATGGCCTTGGAGACACGCTCCATTACCTCATCCCAAGATGAGGTAAATCCCGAATTGAAAGAAATGCAACTCAAGTTTCGCATAAGCGTCGCATTATCTGCGCCGCTCATGATGATGGCCATGGGCCATATGATATCGGGAGACCATGCTGAGATTTTTCCATCTTCGTTCCGGAAGTGGTTCGAATTGGCGATGGCAAGTCCCGTCGTACTATGGGGCGTCTGGCCTTTTTTTGTCAGAGGTTGGGATTCGATTCTGAACCGAAGCCTCAATATGTTTACCCTGATCGCCCTGGGGGTCGGGATGGCGTACGGGTATAGCCTGATCGCTGCGCTCTTCCCTGGCATTTTCCCCTCGGCCTTCCGGGATGATCATGGGCAGGTGGGCCTTTACTTCGAGGCCGCGGCGGTAATCGTCACCTTGGTATTGCTGGGCCAGGTCTTGGAACTGAAGGCCAGGAGCCGCACGGGTTCGGCTATCAAGGCCCTGCTGGGGCTTTCTCCCAAGACGGCGCGCATCATCCAGGATGGTGGGAAGGAAAAGGATACGCCCCTATCTGAAGTCAAAGTCGGAGATCGCCTCAGGGTAAGGCCCGGAGAAAAACTTCCCGTCGATGGAACGATGCTGGAGGGCGGTAGCGCCGTGGATGAATCCATGATGATCGGTGAGTCCATACCGGTTGAGAAGCGCCAAAGCGATCGGGTTATCGGCTGCACTGATCTTCCCCTGATTTTGCGCACACCCAGATAGGAGTGTACGAGATGAAAAAGCAGACCAGAAAAAGCAAATTATACTCCATGGGTAAAAGAAGGAAGTTCGATTCAGAGTTCAGTCAGTATGCCAGCTACGATTTCCGAGAGATGCTGGAGGCGTGCGGAATGTCCCAAGTATGAGCCGCCGGGAAAACTGCTTAGACAATGCGGTGGGAGAAAGCATCTTCCACACTCTCAAGTTCGAACTTGTCCATGAGGAGAATTTCCAAACACGAAAGGAGGCAAGGAGAAAATTATTGAATACATCGAATTATACTACAATAGCGTTCGCTCGCATTCGACGTTGAGCCAAATGAGCCCGATGGAATTCGAGCAACAGGAAAGTGCTTAACCCCCTGTACGCAAAAGTCGGGGAAGATCAGTCGATTGCCGCCAGGGTCATGGCCACCCATAGCTGAAGGATGGAAATCCTGGAACATCGTCGGATAAAATTCCTGGCCTATGGCATCCTGATCGCCCTTGCCATGATTACCCGTATCACAACCGATATCTGGACGCATTGCCGATGGTTCCACTTCGCCCTGGCTTCGGGGATGGCCGTTGCGGGTCTGATCATCTGGGGTTGGCATTGCTGCCTTTGGTCCTGCAGGTGCAGGGCAAAGCCCGTTGAGCAACCCATCCGGGACCACCCGGGATTTGCTCACGGCTTCGCGGAAAGGGCGCGTGCAAGTTCGGCGAGAAATGCCTTCTGATCGGTAATGCCTGAGACACGGGCAAGGATCCGACCGTCCCGATCGAGGATGGCGATCACCCCGGTATGCCCCATCTGGCCTTTCGCATCCTTGGGAGTGTAGTGCACACCCAACAACTCGGCCACTTCCCGCGTATCATCGGCTGCACCGCGAAGCAGCACCCAATGATCATGTGTCAGATTGGATTTCTTCCGGTATGCCCTCAAGGCTCCGGAGCTATCGTTCTTGGAGTCCATGGTGATCAGGACGAAACCCACCTTGTCCTTGATATCAGCCGGCATGGCCGCTTCCAGGGACTTCAACTGTCCGAGGATCATGGGACAGAGATTGTCGCAGCCGGTATAGAACAGGCTTACTACCCGGACTTGACCCCGCAAACCCGAAAGCCTCAGTGTTTTGCCTTCGTCATCTTGCCAGCGCGAGTCGACCTGGTAAAGCGAGCTGTCCGGAAGGGAGGGCGGAAGCGGCTTAGCTTCAAGTGCGTGTATCCCTCCCAGGATCAATATCAATGATAGGAACCGGAATTTGGAATCATGCATGGCCTATCTCCCTTTAATTCATATCACGGGCGCAGCGGAACCCGAGACTGCCCACCGAATAATCCGCATGCAGACTGAGTCGAAAAGCCCATCGCATATAGGTCGCATAATCCGATTCCTTGGTGGCCCGGGCGCCGCCGGCGCCGCAGAAGGCCGCGCTATCCGCCACGCCCCGCTGGTTCAGCCCTGCGAAACCGTAGGCATCGAAATCGGAAGTCCATTCCCAAACCAGCCCGAAAAGATCCCGGATCCCGTTCCCGTTCACGGACCCGGATCCGATGGGGTTGAACCGATCGTTGGACGGTTTGGCATACCAGTCCAGGATGGCCCGGTCGAGCCCGGCGGAATCCATCCCCGGAGGCAGGGACTTGGCGGCCCATTCCCATTCCGCCGTGGTGGGCAGGCGCTTTTCCAGGCTGGAGCAATAGGCCTTGGCCGCGAACCAGGAAACCTGGGTAACCGGTGAGTTAACGGCACGGGTCGGCGGGGTGGAATCATCCTTCCATTCCTTGAGATAGGCGGAATCCGCGAATACTCTTTTCATCCGAGAACGCGCTTGATTGGGATGGGATCTTACGAACCCCAGGAATTCCGCGTAGGTCACCGCATGCCTATCCAGGTAGAACGGGTCCACCTTCATCCGGATCTCCGCCGAGTCCTTGCGGAAGGGAAGCGCGAATTCACCCTTGGGCACCAAGGCCATGCCTTTAGGCGCGGCCAGGGCCGCGGTCCCAAGGAGGACGACAGTCGGAATCAGGAATACCGGATGAAGAAATCTCACGCCGATCTCTCAGTGCCGGCGGGCCTTAACCTCTTTGATGGACACCGGATCGCCGGAATTGCCGAAGCTGTTGCGCACATAGGTCAGCACGCTGGCGATGGATGCATCGTCCAGGTTCAATTGGGGCATCACGCCATTGAAACTCGCCCCGTTCACCACTATGGCGCCGGATTTCCCATTTAGGAGTATGTCGATGGCGCGATTCTTATCGGCCATCAGGAAGTCGGATTTCGCCAAAGGCGGGAAGGCCATGGGTATGCCTTGTCCCGTGGGTTGATGGCAGGCGGCGCAAATCTGGTTGAAGGTCCGAGCGCCTCTATCCATCATTTCCGCGCGGGATAAAACCGTGGGAGCCTTAGCGGCAACGCCGTTGGGTATGGTCTGGATGGCCGCGCCTTCCGGCAGATAGACCTCATCGCGCTGTTTGCCGGAATAGACCGTCGAGTCCGCCGCTCCGGAAACCTTGAGCATGGCCAAGGCGCCCTTGTTGAAGGCGCGGAAGATGGAGTGATCCACCAGGATATAGGTCGCGGGATATTCCACGCCGAAATCCACGATAGCCGCCCCGCCGGAAGGAATGAGCACGGTTTGCACCTGTTCCTGATCGACTTTCGCGCCGCCCCAGGAATGGACCTTGTCGAAGACCTCGCCGATGATATGGAAGGAGGAGATGAGCCCGGGACCGCCATTGCCGACGAACAGGCGGACGGTCTCGCCGACCTTGGCCGTCAAGGCCTTATCGTCCGAAAGGGCTCCCATGGATCCGTTGAAGACCACGTAGTCCGCATCCTCCTTGATGGCCTTTTCCATATCGAAGGCTTGCAGGCCCTCCTCGCGATTCTTGCCGTGGGTATAGAACTCGGACTGCATGACGTAATATTCCTTGTCCACCTTGGGGAGGCCTTCTTTCGGCTGCACCAGGATCATGCCGTACATGCCATTGGCGATATGCATCCCCACCGGAGCCGTGGCGCAATGATAGACGAACAATCCCGGGTTCCTGGCCGTGAAGGAGAATACGGACGTATGCCCCGGGGCCGTGACCGAAGCCGCCGCGCCGCCGCCGGGGCCGGTCACCGCATGGAGATCGATATTGTGCGGCATCTTATTGTCCGGGTGGTTGCTCAGGTGGAATTCCACGAAATCGCCTTCGCGCACGCGTATGAACATGCCCGGAACGCTGCCGCCGAAGGTCCAGAACATATAGCGGACGCCCGGAGCCAACTCCTTTTCCACTTCCTTGATTTCGAGCTGCACCTTCACCTTGGTCGGATGATTGCGGGTAATCGGGGGCGGCACCTCCGGGGCATGGGTCAATACGGCGGTTTCCTCGCCTTGCATGGGCCCTTCCGCGACGGCGGCCGCAGCTTGATTCCCGTTCCGGCTTACGTCCTTATTGCACCCGGCCAGGACCAATCCCATCAGGAGGAGCATGACCGGGATCCATCCCGTCCCTTGTTTGATCCGGAGTTTTGAATTGCGGGGATGGCTGAGAAGGATGCTCGTATTCATTTATACCTCGAGGGATATGATGGTGTTTAAGTATAACCAATTCAGGATGCCACTCCTAATTCTACTGTGTCATAAATATCTTGCAAAAATTGGCGGGTGAAGGTATTTTATGGCATGGCTTCCGACCTTCTCCGGCGCTTTGAACAGTACATGGAACGATTGTCCTTAGTCTTGGGGCATGCCGATCGCGCGAGAC
>JANYDA010000051.1 GCA_025360005.1 Fibrobacteria bacterium | reverse complement strand
CATCGACTCTGCAGGCCTGGTTGCCTCCCGTTAAGAAGGGCCATTCTGCCGAGCTCCCGCTCCGCTGTGATTTACTGCTTGTTCCTGATTCTTCTCTCAAAGAGCGGCCGGAGCTCAAAGGCTGCCGGTTCCCACCCTTTTTGCGGCGGGAGGAATAAGATAATTCAGCAATGTTTCTTCGTCAACGGTCGCGGTGCATTTTTTTTCTTTTTTCTTTCTCTATGTCTTGAGGGGAAAAAGCCTTGCCGCTATAGGCGAGCAAGAGTCGCTTGCAAATCACCCCCTTGATCGTAGCCGTTGATCGCAGCTGAAAAACCTTAAAAGCATGCGTAAGGGTGGGAGCTTTCGCGCAAGCGGGAACTTTTCAAC
The DNA here is from genome assembly GCA_025360005.1 of Fibrobacteria bacterium. Taxonomy (GTDB): domain Bacteria; phylum Fibrobacterota; class Fibrobacteria; order UBA11236; family UBA11236; genus Chersky-265. The sequence goes on along the minus strand of JANYDA010000051.1, from coordinate 24,383 downwards.
AGGGATATCCACAATTGTTGATACCGAGTCAACAAGACGGCCCCAAATAACCTCTTAACCCCAAAAAGCTAAGGGATTTTGTTCACTTGTTGAGAATTAGAAAGCGCTCGATTCCCTGGTAATCCAGCGAGGCCTGGCAGGATTTCCAGGCTTGGGACGCGGCTTTTTCTTTCAAAATAGGAAACTGCCCCCAGCCGATTTCCAGGATCAGAGTCCCGGGAGTGTACAATCGATCGTAGGCCTGCTCGATCAAGCGGGCGGAAAGCTCCCACCCCAAGGCACCGCCGAAGAGGGCGCCGGCCGGATCATAGTCCCGCACTTCCGGTTGTAATTGCGGGCGCTCGTTCTCGCCGACATAAGGCGGATTGGAGACGATGAGATCCCAGCATTGCGCGGCAGGAAAGGCGGAAAAGAGATCGCTTTGTACCAGATTTTCCGCGCCCAGATTGTTGCGCGCAGCGTTCTCACGCGTGAGCTGCAAGGCCTCAGGGGAAATGTCCGCGCCGGTCACCTTGCAGTTTGCGATCTCCTTCACGAGGGATAGGTAAATCGGTCCCGCGCCCACGCCCATGTCCAGCACGGCATTGGCGCGCCCGGGCTCCAGGTGCTTGCGTACCAGATCCAGGATCAGCTCCGTTTCCTGCCGCGGGATGAGCGCGCGCCTATCGACCTTGAGGGTCAGCTCGCGGAAGGGCATCTCCCCTATCAAATGCTGGAGCGGTTCGCGCGCGCCGCGCCGCCTGACCAGCTCCCGGTAACGCGCAAGTTCCGTCTCCGCCATGGGACGATCGAAATTCATGTACAGATCGAGGCGCTTCATGCCCAGCACATGGCCGAGCAGGAGCTGCGCGTCCAGGCGATGGTTCTCGATGCCCCGGCCCTTGAACCAATCGGAAGTCTTGTTGAGGATATCGAGGAGGGAGTTGGGGGCGGTCATGAGGATAGATGGCGAAAGTCAAAGTGCAAAAGGCAAAATGCAAAATTGCAAGAACAAGAGAAGAGATTCCCGCCCGAGGTCCGAGTCAACGAAACCCTCCCCCTCTTCATTTTGCATTCTGCCTTTTTCACTGCGCATTCCCCTGGGTCAGCCTTGTTTCTCAAGGTCGCGCAGCTTCTCGGCGTTGGCTTCCATGACCAGGGCGTCGATGAGCTCCTGGATATCGCCTTTCATGACGGCATCCAGCTTATACAAGGTTAGGTTGACGCGATGATCCGTGCATCGTCCCTGGGGGAAATTGTAGGTACGGATCTTGGCGGAGCGATCGCCGGTGCCGACCTGGGATTTGCGGGCCGCCGACTCGGCCGCTTCCCGTTCCGAAATCTGCTTGTCCAAGAGGCGGGACTTGAGCACGTTCATGGCCTTGGCGCGGTTCTTATGCTGGGAACGCTCGTCCTGGCACGCTACCACCAGGCCGGAGGGGATATGGGTGATGCGTACAGCGGAATCCGTCTTATTGATGTGCTGCCCACCCGCACCGCCGGCGCGGAAGGTATCGATGCGCAAATCCTCGTCCTTGATCACGATATCGTCCATCTCGTCCGCCAGGGGCATGACCACCACGCTGGCGGCGGACGTATGCACGCGGCCCTGGGCTTCCGTTTCCGGGACCCGCTGCACGCGGTGCACGCCGCTTTCGTATTTGAGCGTGCCGTAGACGCCGTCCCCCAGGACTTCCAGGAACACTTCCTTGAAGCCGCCCACGGTGCCTTCGCTTTCGCTGAGCAAGGTGGATTTCCAGCCGCGGGAATCGATGTAATACTTGTACATGCGGTACAGATCGCCCGCGAAGATGCTGGCTTCGTCCCCGCCGGTGCCGGCGCGGATTTCCAGGATGGCGCTCCTTTGATCGTTGGGATCCTTGGGGATGAACAGGATGCGCAACTCGTTCTCGACCGCGGGCACGCGTTCGCGTAGCTTCTTGAGCTCATCCACGGCGAGCTGCTGCAGCTCCGCATCGGAAGGATCCCCGGCGGCGCGCTCCCATTCGGCGACATCGGCGAGCAGGGATAGGTATTCGCGCGCCTTGAGCACGGACTCCGCCAAGCCCTTATGGGTGCGGCTGATCTCCGTCATGCGCTTCATATCGGAAAGGATGTCCGGGCGCTGGAGCTGGCTTTCCATCTCCTCGCTGCGTTCGATGACTTTTTGGGCTTGTTGCTTATAATCCATTGGGGCCGATAGGGTAGATGTCAAAATGCAAAAGGCAGGATGCAAAAGGCAAAATGTAGGAAGAATACGGTTTGCAGCCGGTTCCGTTGGAGACCGCTTGGAAGCGGCTCAGGAACGCCCTGCCGTGCTGCCGCGCCGCCCAGATCCTATTTGCCGTTATGGCGAGTCGCGGCATGCTTGCGGCGCTCCGTTGGGAAATGGAAATTGGGGCCGCTAAATGAGCGCGGCGCGTATGGACGCGATGGCCACTTCGAGCTGCTTTTCGTCCGGCTCTTGGGTGGTGATCTTCTGCAACCAGAGGCCGGGGAGCACAAAGGGGCGCACCCAGATGGAATCCTGGAACCGGGCGGTGAGCTTGAGGACCTCGAAGGAAAGCCCGGCCACCAAAGGGACGAAGGGCAGATGCAGGGCGAAGCGGATGAGCGGGGACGGGTAGGTGAAATGGAACCATTGCCAGAGGGCGCCGTCCAGGGCGGAGAAGAAGAGGATGCAGACCATGGCTACGATGAGGATGAAGGAGGTGCCGCAGCGCGGGTGGAAGCGGCTTTGCAAGCGGGCCGAGGCCACGTCCAGTGGACCGCGCCGCTCGTGCACGAAGATGGATTTGTGTTCGGCGCCATGGTATTGGAAGACGCGGCCGATGTCCTTCAAATAAGAGATGCCCCACATGTAGGCCAGCAGCAAGGTCATGCGTACGGCGCCGGCGGTGAGATTGAAGAGGACGGGATTGGCGGGATTGGCCTTGGTGCCGCCGATGATATGGCCGGCCACGAAGTACGGAAGCAATTGGAACAGGCCCAGCGCCAGCGCCAGGGATGACAGCAGGCTGAGCGCTATCCAGAGCCCCTCCGCCTTGGCTTTTGCCTTACCCGGCGCGGCCTGCACGGCAGCGCCGGATAGCGCCTGCGAGTCAACCGGGGCGGATGCCGGAACGGTTTTGGCGGCGCCCTTCTCTTGTACGGACATGGAGAAATTCAGGGCCCGCACGCCGATGGCCAGCGATTCGACCAGGGAGGCCGCGCCGCGCAGGATGGGGAGGCTGAGGATCTTGTAGCGACGCGAGTAGGAGAGGAACTCCTGGTTGTCCACCACGATGGACCCGTCCGGAGCGCGTACGGCCACCGCCAATCGCCGCGGGCTGCGCATGAGAACACCTTCGATCACCGCCTGGCCGCCGATGCTTTCGGGCTGGTAATTGGAGAGGAAGGTAAGGGCCCAGTTCAGGCGAAAGAGACCCTTGGCGATGCGGTTCATCAGTCCTTTGGAGCATCCTTGGATGCCGCGTCCTTAACGCCCGAGTCCTTGGCAACCGTTTCCTTGCCGCCAGCGCGGGTCTTGCGCTTGGCGCCCACGATAGAGGTGTAGCGGGAAGTGAACTTCTCGATACGGCCGGCGGAATCCAGGATCTTCTGCTTGCCCGTATAATAGGGATGGCAGTTAGAGCAGATTTCGATGCCCTGGCCAGGGATGGTGGCCCGTACTTCGATGATATTGCCGCAAGAGCAGTTGAAGGATTGCACGTCGTATTTAGGATGAATCCCAGTTTTCATCGTCAGGCTCCGAAAATTTGAATTTTGGTGAGAATCGGAAATATAACCCTGACCGCCCATTTGATCAATATACGGGCGGCTCTAAGTTTAGCTGTTGGTTCCGGATGAATCTACAAAAAGCATGGGCCGATAAGTATGGGAAGGGGCGCATAACCGCTTGATAACCCAGTGGATACCAGGGGAGTGTAGGGTTTAGGGCTTTTTAAAGTGCCTTTCGGCCTAATGAGTACATCCGATCAGGATACTTCCGGCGAGTCACCCTGCTTTAGGATGGGGGTGGAGTTGGGTTTGGCCATAGCCCTGGTGATGACGGCGGCCAATGTATTTGGGACTTTACGCGGGGATGACCGTTTCCGCCTCCATTCCAGCCGCCGTGCTGGGCATGGGGGCTTATCGTATGCTGGGTAAGCGCGATATCCCGGGCACCAATATCGTCCGAAGCTGGCCAGTTCGGGGAATCCCTGGCAGCCGGTGCCGCCTTCGTGGTCGCGCCGGTGTTAACCTTGGCGCATCATTCCTACACATCGGCACGGGATTGAAAGCCCTCGGGCGGCCTCGTTCGCAAGCCTGGCGGGATACTTGGTAGACGCGTCGAAGAAAGTGGGAAAAGCACCCGGCAAGCACCTGTATCGATTGCGGGCAAGCGAATACCCATTCAAAAAATCCTATTTTTCCTTATCTACCCCATCGACTCACGAGGACGGGAAATGATACAGGACAAACCATTGGTATTGGGAGGAAAAACCTTCGCCTCCCGTCTGATCGTCGGCACGGGCAAATACCCGGATTTTGAAACCATGCGCCAGTGCCATGAGATGTCAGGCGCGGAAATGGTCACCGTCGCTCTGGGCCGTGTGAAGCTCGACGGCCCGGAAGAAGAGAACATCCTCAACTTCATCGATCCCAAGAAATACGCCCTTTTGCCGAATACGGCCGGGGCCTACAACGTGGAGGACGCATTGCGCATCTCCCGCCTGGCGCGAGCGCAGGGCATGAAATACCTGAAGCTGGAAGTGTTGTTCGATCAAAAGACCCTGCTCCCCGATCCCATCGCCACCTATGAGGCCTCCAAGATCCTGGTGAAGGAAGGCCAGGTGGTGCTGGTCTACACCAACGATGACCCGGTGATGGCCAAGAAGCTGGAAGACCTGGGCGTGGCGGCGGTGATGCCGGCGGGCTCTCCCATCGGCAGCGGCCAGGGCGTGTTGAACGAAAACAACATCCGCATTATCATGGAATCCCTGAAGTGCCCGGTCATCGTGGATGCGGGCATGGGCGCGGCATCCGATCTGGCCAAGGCCATGGAGCTGGGCGTGGATGGTATCCTGTGCAATACGGGTATCGCCGCCGCTACCGATCCCGTGCGCATGGCGCGTTCATTCCGCCTGGCCTGCGAAGCCGGGCGCGATTCCTATCTGGCCGGGCGCATCCCGCGCAAGTTGTACGGCTCCGCCTCCAGCCCCCAAGAAGGCCTGCGCTAACGCCGGCCGGAGCCAAGATGACCGCGACCTTCTCTCTGGCCGATAAGCCGCTGTATTTCGTGACCGACCATAACATGACGGCCGGGCGTCCGCAATTGGATATCATCGCCGCGGCCCTGATGGGCGGCGTACGCTTGGTGCAGTACCGCGACAAAGATCTCCCCGATGCCGGATTCGAGCGCGAAGCCAGGGCGGCCTTGGATCTGTGCGAAAAGCACGGCGCGACGCTGCTCATCAACGATCGCGTGCATATCGCCAAGGCCATCGGCGCGCATGGCGTGCATCTGGGCCAGGAGGACATGGATCCGGCAGAAGCGCGCGCCCTGTTGGGTCCGCAATCGGTGATCGGGTTGTCGACGCATAACCGGGAAGAGGTGCTGGCCGCGGAAGCGCAGCCGGTGGACTACATCAACATCGGCCCCATGTTCCCGACCGCGACCAAGGATCATTCCCGTTATGGCGCTCTCGGCGCGGATTTGGTATTGGAGCTGGCGCGCCTGAGCCGCCATCCTTTCACGACCATGGGCGGCATCAAGAAGGCCCATTTACGGGATCTTTTCGCGCGCGGGGCCATGACCGTGGCGATGGTTACGGAAATCAGCCAGGCCCCCGATCCGGCCGAGCGAACACGGGAATTACTGGCGGAAATCCCCTTGCCTTAAACCTCCGGAAAAGGCTTCCGTTTCCGCCGCCCTTCCCCAGCGCGGAAATTTTTCCGTAATCCGCGTCACTTTTTATACGCAACCGGCCTGCAGGAAAATATATAAGGGGACAGATAAAGGAGGGCACGCTTTGCTTCCCTATCGGTCTCCTTGAGTACGAAGGCTCAAGGAGCCTTGACGGCCTGCGGATCGACCGCTGCTGCTTTGCCAGTGCGCGCCTCCAGGTAAATCCGGACGCGCGAGGCCGTCGCCTTTCCAGCCGCCTTGGCCAGTTCTGTTTCCGGCGCCGCTGCGATGGCGGCCGGAGCCCCGAAAACGCGCAGCAGTTTCATCTTGGTCTTGGCGCCTACGCCGGGCACTTCGTCCAACCAGGACGCTTCGATATGCCGCTTGCGTTTGGACCTTTGGAAGGTGATGGCGAATCGATGCGCCTCATCGCGGACCTGCTGCAGTAATTGCAGGCTGGGCGAGGTCTTGGGGATCAGCAGCGGCTCGCTTTGTCCGGGGAAGAAAATCTCTTCCAGGCGCTTGGCCAAGCCGATGATGGGTTGATCGGGCCTGCCCGCCTCGCGCAGCACCTCCACCGCCATGCCCAACTGGCCTTTGCCGCCGTCGATGAGGATGAGATCCGGGAAAGGCTGCGCCTCGTCGATCAGGTGTTTGACGCGCCGCCCCAGGATTTCCCGCATGGAAGCGAAATCGTCGATGCCGGCCACGGTCTTCACATTGTAATGCCGGTAGTCTTTTTTGCTGGGCTTACCGTCCACGAACACCACTTGCGAGGCCACCGTATCCGTACCTGAAAGATGGGAGATGTCGAAGCCTTCGATTCGGTTGGGCACGATCGCCAAACCCAGATCCTCCTGCAGCGCAGTGACCCGGTAGCTCTGGCGGTTCTTACGCTCCCCGCGGGCCACCATCTCCGCCACCAACAGCTTGGCGTTCTCCAGCGCCAGATTCACCTGCCTGCGTTTCTCGCCTTTGACCGGCACCTCCAGGTCCACGGCCCCGGCGCGCAGGGCCCGCAAGGCTTCCTGGATGTTCTCTTCTTCCAAAGTGGGATGCGAGAGAATGATCTCGCGCGGGATATTCTCGCTCCCCTGCCTTAGGTAATGGCCTTTGATGAATTCGGTGATGATGCTTTCCTCATCCTGTTCCAACGGGCAGGCCACCTCGAAATGCTTGCGGCCGCTGACATAGCCGTCGCGGATTTCCAGGATCATGACGGTGGCCATTTTGCCCGTGCGCGCCACCGCGATAAGATCGCGGGAAACCTGATCGGCCCCCAGGTCCACTTTCTGCTCTTCTTTGACGGCCTCCAGATCGCGCATTTGATCCCGCACCCGCGCGGCCTCCTCGAAGCGATCGGCATCGGCGGCCTGGCGCATGCGGCTTTCCAGATCCTTCATCAAATCCCGGTGCCGCCCCTTGAGGAGCAGCACGGCCTCGTCCACCAGGAGCCGGTAGGCTTCCGGATCGGTGAGGTTGGCGCAAGGCGCATCGCAACGTTTGAGATGGTAGCTTAGACAGGGGCGGATGGGTTGGGCCAGGGGCAGCTTGAGATCGCAATCGCGGATGCGGAAGATCCTGTTGAGTAGGTTTATGGTCTTGCGCATGGCGCGCACGTTGGTGTACGGGCCGAAGAACATGTCCTTGGACTTGCTACCGCTTTGGCGCGTGATCACCAGGCGCGGATAGGGTTCGGAAAGGGTGACCTTGATATAAGGGAAATGCTTGTCATCCTTGAGGCGGACATTGTACCGCGGGGTGTGCTTGTTCGCGAGGTTGGCCTCCAGGATGAGCGCTTCCACCTCGGTATCGGTGATAATCCACTCCACATCTTTGGCCACGGCCCGCAGCAGGGTGGAAGCCAGATGGTTGCTCTGGGCCTTATTGTTGAAATAGCTGCGCACCCGGTTGCGCAGGTTCACGGCTTTGCCGATATAGACGATTTCCCCTTTCGAGTTCTTCATCAGGTAGACGCCGGGGCGGGTGGGGAGCAGTTCCAGTTTAGCCGCTATGGCCGGCGACAACCTTTCGGTAGGGAAAGACATGGGAGTAAAATACAAAATGGAGCGATCGCCAATGGCAATCGCTCACGATACCCTGTTCTCCTTTCAATCGCCGGGGTCTTCCGAATTCAATGCGTTGCGACCAAGCGGACTTGCTCCGAAGTACTTCCGCAGGCCGCATCTTTTACCACGAGCTTTGTCAGCTCAAGGCCAAAAGGAGCCGTCATCTGCGTGTCGGGAAACTCTTTGTTCCCGGAAGAATCGACAATGAATCCATCCAATCCGCACAGGGAGCCTTCCTTGGTAAGATCCGTTTGCAACTGCAGGTAAAGCTCGAAAGTATTCGCGTACTTGGCGCTGGAATCGGGTTTCTGGATGGAGTAATGAATTAAGCTGCTCAACCCTCCCAAGGCGAGAGTCTGGCCGCCTAATTTAAAATCGCCCCTCACCACCGCCTTGTTGCCGCAACAAACCTGGTTGATGTTCAAGACCGTATCGCCCTTATTGCCTTCGCTCCAAGCGCCTACCAAGGCAAGATAGTCGGAGTCAGCGCTATCGGAATCCGGTTGGCAGGCGCAAACAGCAATGGCCCATGCGCATGCGATCAGCAATTTTTTCATTTCATCCCTTCCTTATTTCTATGGTACCCGGTACTAGTGCATTTTTCTGACTTGCATCATATTCGCGACCACGTATCCGCCCGAAGTTGCGCGATGGTCCTTGGAATACACCGTGACCTGCCCGGAATAGACACCAGTGGGTTTGATTCCGAACAAGAGCCTTCCGGGACCGGTGGTCCATTTGCTTTCGGCTCCCATGCCCGTCATCACGAACTCATTACTCGCGTCAAGCAAAGCCGTCGCGACCCCGGTATTCACCGGGTTTCCCTGCGATTCGGAATATTTGAATTCCATGATCCCGAAATTGGGGATGAGACGGGTGGAACTTCCTGATTGCGGCGTCATTACTATCCCGTAAATGGAAATTGTAGTGAGCTCCGAAGCGCCGTGATCCTTAGCGGCAACGTAGTAGCTTAGGCTTGTCGCGGGCAAAACAATCTTTTGAGAACTTACCGTTAGTAAGCTGCCACAGCAGCTCCAATTCGTTCGCGCTCCTCCTCCCAGGTTGCTGGTGTTAAGCAAATAGGAATTTCCGAAGCGCCCGTATGCGAAATATTTGCTGGGAGCATGCTGGGCTGGAGTGGAGGTATACGAGTTCAGGGTGATGTATGTTCCTAATAAAGCCGATTTGGGGATATAGTTCCCGTTATTGTCCTTCAACCGCATTCCAATCGCGTAGGTATGAAGCGTGTGCGGGTTGGATGCTTGATGATCTTTTGAACTTGCCACCCACGTAGTCAGATTCTCATCCAAAGGCCTGGTCTCCCAAAGCAAGGCGCCGGGTCCGGTTCCATAATCCACGTAAGCGCCGCCTCCCACCAATATGAACTCGTTTTCCACCTGGCAGCCGATACTGTTTTGATGCTGCTCCACTGTGGGGCTTACGCATTCATATATCCGCGTCTCCACCTGTCCGGACCAATCCGTGGAGGTTTGAATAGTCCCTGCGGTTTTGGCCAGGACCGGGGATTTCCTCGGCATAATTTTCCAATTCGGGTTGATGAGATAACTTGTGCCCGTGGCAGGATCCCGATAGGAGTAGCTTGAAAGAGGCTGGCTCCCTGCCGTGAGGTCATCGGGTATTTTCTGCAAAGCCGCTTTTTCGGGCGGCTTTGCAGCCGCCGCCTCTTTTACTTCATGGCCGCTTTCCGCAACCATGCATCCTCCCAGAAGCATTGAAAGCAACGCGTAGTACAAATACTTAGGCATGATTCATCCTTTCCGGCCTATCGGCCTGGCGATACGAAGGGTTTAAGCGCTTGGCTTCGCTATCGGATTGCCTGGTTCGCCACAGCGAACCTTGGGTGTAAGGAAATCCCTAAGTTTTCCCATAAGACTTGATTATGGATTTATTGAAGCAGCTTGGGAAAAATCTCCGGCGCCTTATTCAGAATAAGAGCGGCACCGGAAGCATTGAGCTGTTCGCTCATGAAAATCAAATTCCCAAATCCACTTTAAGTGAAATCCTGAACGGTAAAAACGACCCAAAATTGACGACGCTCGCGCGGATTTGTTCTGGCCTGGAAATCACGCTTTCGGAACTCTTCGTTGACCCAACTATCGATAGCTGGGTCAAGGAATCCGCGGCCACTTACAACATCCACAACAACACCCGCACTTCGCATCGACACCGTTCCATACGCAAGCCATCGAAAGAAAAAGACGGCCCCTCTCGCAAGAAGTGACTCTTTCCCCGACTTCAAAAAAATAGTTCGCCATAGCGAACTAAGCAATAGCGATTTATTCTTTTTTGATTTCAGTCACAGTTATACTTGAATTTCGGCTGGGAGATTATTCCTTTTTTTCTGAAACGAAATAAACGCCAGCCTTGAAAAGAGGCGCAATAAAAAAGCCCCCTTAAAAGGGGGCTTGCTTTGAACTGAAGTTAAGAACCGCCGGCGTATGAGAAATCGATCCTTAAGCGGCGGGAGTTTCCGCAGCGGCTTCGCCGGCGGGAGCGGCTTTCGCTTCGGCTTTAGTGATATCGAGCTTCTTTTCGGCCTTGGCTTTCGCCTTGGGAGCCGGCTTGCGGGTCTTAGGCTTGATTTCCTCTTCCACCAGGGTGATGATGGCCATTTGCGAGGCATCGCCCATGCGGTTGCCGGAGAGCTTGAGCACGCGGGTGTACCCGCCTGCACGCTTGGCATAACGCTTGGCCAACACATCAAAGAGACCGCTGAGGATGGGCTTCTGAGTGACGAAGCGCGCGGCCTGACGGCGCGAGGCCAGGTCGCCGGTCTTTGCGTACGTGATCAGTCGCTCGACCAGGCCGCGGATGGCCTTGGCCTTGGTCACCGTGGTCACCACATGGCGTTCCATAGGTTCTTCCTTAAGGCCCTGGGCGATCACCGAAGTGGCCAGGTTCTTCAGGAGGGCCTTACGATGGCCCACGTTGCGTCCGAGTCTTTTTCCAACTACACCATGTCTAGACATCTTAGGCTCCGAATCTATTCTTCATTCTTCCCGCCCGCACATTCTCTGCGGCCCGCGGGGTCAGTTCTACGGATACCCCTCCGCAGTCTATGCTGCGGAAAGGCGTTCACTTTTCCCTTTATGGGAAGTTCGCTACTTCTCATCCCCGAGATAGTAGTCGACATCCATGCCGAACGACAATCCCATATTGCTCAACACTTCGTTCAGCTCGATCAAGGACTTGCGGCCGAAGTTCTTGTACTTGAGCATTTCCGATTCCTGGTTACGGACCAGGTCCGCAATGGTATGGATATTGGCGCAGCGCAGGCAGTTGCTGGAGCGCACGGAGAGCTCGAGCTCGTCCACGCGCATCTTGAGCAGCTGGCGGATGCGTTCCTTCTCTTCGTCCTTCACCACTTCTTCGGCGGCTTCCAAGTCACCTTCAAAATTGATGAACATCTCCAGGTGGTCGACCAGGAGCTTGGCGCCATAGGCCATGGAGTCTTCCGGGTCGATGCTGCCATCGGTCCAGACTTCCATTTCCAGGCGATTGAAATCCGTACGCTGGCCCACGCGGGTATCGGAAACTTCGTAGGCGACCTTGGTCACCGGGCTGAAGTTCGCGTCGATGGGAATGACGCCGATGGGGTCGTCCTCGCGCTTGAGCTCATCGGACACGACATAGCCGCGGCCATCGGAAACGCGCATCTCCAGGGTGATGCTGCCGTTCTTGCTCAGGGTAGCCAGATGCAATTCCGGGTTCAGGATCTGAACGTCGGGATTGGGTTCGATATGTTCGGCGCGTACTTCGCCTTCGCCGGAGATATCCAGGCGGAGCGTGGCATCCTCGTCCGAGAGGAGTTTGACGCGCAATTGCTTGATGTTGAGGATGATTTCGGCCACGTCCTCTTTCACGCCTTCCAGCGCGGAGAACTCATGCGAAACGCCTTCGAACTTGACCGAAACGATGGCCGCGCCCTGGAGGCTGGACAGCAATACGCGACGCAGCGCGTTGCCTACCGTGATGCCCCATCCGCGTTCGAAGGGTTCGATCACGAAGCGGCCGTATTTGGAATCCCCTTTTTCCTTGACGATGCCTTTCGGCATGTGCAGAGCTTTCCATTTCATCTCTATTACCTCAATCCTTGTGATGATTTATCGAGCATGATCCTCGAAAAACTTCTCCGAAAAAAATAAATGCAGCGGTCGGTTAAACGCGACGACGCTTCTTGGGACGGCAGCCGTTATGCGGTACGCCGGTGACATCCTTGATGGACATGATATCCATGCCCGCGGCCTTGAGAGCGCGGATGGCGGATTCGCGGCCTGCGCCGGCGCCCTTGACGCGGACGTCCAACTTGCGCATGCCCATTTCCATGGCCGCGGTAGCGGCGGATTCCGCAGCGACCTGGGCTGCGAAAGGCGTGCTCTTGCGGGAACCCTTGAAGCCGACCTTACCCGGAGAACCCCAGGAGACAACATTGCCTTTCACGTCCGTGATGGAAATGATGGTGTTGTTGAAGGTGGCCTTGACCGTGCAAGAACCCTGCACGTCCACGCGCTTCTTGGATTTCTTGATCTTGGCCTTTTCGCCTTCGGCGCCTTCGGTCTTGGCTTCCGCTTCGCCTTCGGCTGAAGCGCCTTTTGCGCTCGCGGCTTTGGGCTTGGCTTCGGCCGGAGCCTTGGCGGCGGGGGCTTTCTCTTCGGACTTCGCTTTTTCGTCTGCCATCGAAATATCCTCTGCTCTCTACTTCGTCGTATTCTGAGGTCTCAGTGCGGCGGGTTTCGCCCGCCTTACCCCTGCTCAGACCCGTTTATCGGGTCTTCGCTCCTCGTTCTTCTGCCAGCCGCAGCCGCTAAATGCGGCCCTTGCGGATTACTTCTTCTTATTCGCCATGGTCTTGCGCGGGCCCTTACGGGTACGGGCATTGGTCTTGGTGCGCTGGCCGCGGACCGGAAGGCCCTTGCGATGGCGCAGGCCGCGGTAGCTGCCGATGTCCACCAGACGCTTGATGCTCATGCCTACCTGGGCGCGCAGATCGCCTTCCACCTGGTAGCCCGTTTCGATGGCGCGGCGGAGCTTTCCGATTTCTTCATCGGTCAGATCCCCGGCCTTGCGGGCCGGATCCACGTTTGCCTTCTTGCAAATGTCCGTCGCGGATTTGCGGCCGAGACCATAAATGTAGGTGAGGGCGATCTCGGCCCTCTTGTTATTCGGAATATCTACGCCGGAAATACGTGCCACTTTAAGTCTCCTAGCTCTTTCTCTGGAGGGCCTTAGCCCTGCCTCTGCTTATGACGGGGGTTTTTCTTGCATATGATGCGGATAACCCCTTTGCGGCGCACTATTTTGCAGTGTTCGCAACGCGGTTTCACTGAAGCCCTGACTTTCATCTTCGTACCCTTTATTTGTGCCGGTAGGTGATTCGGCCCCGCGATAAATCGTAGGGCGACAATTCTAATAAAACCCGGTCGTTCGGTAAAATCCGGATATAGTTCTTACGCATTTTGCCCGAAATATGGGCCAAAATGACATGGCCATTATCCAGTTCGACCTTGAACATGGCATTCGGAAGGGCTTCCAATACCCTTCCCTCAACCTGAATGCCTTCTTGCTTGGCCACTTAGAAACCTCTCCGTCCGCGGATTTTGCCTTTTCGCATGAACCCTTCGTAATGCTGGTTCTGCAAATGGGTTTGGAATTGCCGCAGGGTTTCCAAGGCCACACCAATGGCGATAAGCACACTGGTGCCGCCGATATAAAACTGCATGTTGAGCTGTTCTTTGAGATACAGAGGACCGACGCTGATCAGAGCCAGGAAGATGGCTCCCGGCAAGGTCACGCGAGTCAGGATCTGGTCGATGAATTCGGCGGTACGGCGGCCGGGACGGACGCCAGGGATGAAGCCGCCGGACTTCTTGAGGTTCTCGGCGATTTCCTTGGGATTATACATGATGGCCGTATAGAAGTAGCTGAAGAAGACGATGAGCACGGTAAAGACTACGGAGTATACCCAGTGACCGGGCAGGAAGGCGTTGCCGAAGTTCTGCGCCACGCTGATGTTGGGGAAGAAGGAGGCGAGCTGCGCCGGGACGAACATGATGGCCGAGGCGAAAATCACGGGCATGACGCCGGCGGTGTTCACCTTGAAAGGCAGGAAGCTGGACTGGCCGCCCATGATCTTACGACCCACCACGCGCTTGGGGCTTTGCAGCGGGATGCGGCGCGTGCCCTGGTCGATGAAGATGATGAAGGCGATGATGGCCAGCACGACCAAGAGGATGACCGCTTCCATGGGCACGCTGCGTTCGCCGCTCATGACCATTTCAAATTCGCTGAAGATGGCGCGGGGCATTTGCGCCATGATGCCGATGAAGATGACGAGCGAGATGCCGTTGCCGATGCCGCGGGAGGTGATCTGTTCTCCCAGCCACATGATGAACACGGTGCCGGTGGTCAAGGTCAATACCGTCAACAGGGTGAAGCTCCAATGGCTGACGCCTGCGGCAAGCAGACTTTGGCCAGTGGGTGTGGACTGGCTGGACAGCCAGGTGGCCACGCCCAACGCTTGCAGGGCGCTGATGACGATGGTTCCGTATCGGGTCCATTGGGTCAGCTTGGCGCGGCCTTCCTGGCCCGTCTTCTGGAGCTGCGCGATGGTGGGAATCACCGTCCCCATCAACTGGATGATGATGGAAGCGCTGATGTACGGCATGATGCCCAAGGAGAAGATGGAAGCGCGTTGCAGCGCGCCGCCCACGAAAGTGTTGTACAGGCCGAAGAGATTGTTGGAGTTCTTGCTGAAGAACTCCGCGATCGCGAGGCTGTTGACACCCGGTAGGGGTACGAAGCCGCCCAGGCGGTAAACCGCGAGGAGACCCAGGGTAAAGAGAATCTTGTCCCTGAGATCCTTGATCTTGAGGATGTTGAAGAACCCCTGGAGCGCTTGCACTTTAGACGACCTCGGCCTTTCCACCAGCCGCTTCGATGGCGGCCAGAGCGGAAGTGCTGAACTTGTTCGCCTTGATGATCAAGGGATGGTTGAGCTTGCCGGTGGCGAGGATCTTCACGGGCTCGTCGTCATGGCGGCACAGGCCGGCGGCCTTGAGCTCCTTGGACGTTACCGTGGCGGATCCGCTGAACTTCTTGTCGATGTCGCCCAGGTTCACCACCTGGAGATTCTTGGGGAAGTGCGACTTGAAGCCGAACTTGGGTACGCGGCGCTGGAGCGGCATCTGGCCGCCTTCGAATGCGGCGCCTACGGGACCGCTCTTACGCGCGGTCTGGCCTTTGCCGCCGCGGCCGGCCGTCTTGCCTTTGCCCGAACCGGGACCGCGGCCGACCTTGAAACGCTTCTTGCGCGAGCCCTTTTTGGGACGGAGTTCGGAGAGCTTCATTTCACTTCCTCAACCTTGACGAGATGGGCGATGACGCGGATCATACCGGTCAAACCGACTTTATTTTCCTTGATGACGCTCTTGCGGATGCCGCGGAGACCAAGAGCCTCCAGGGTGCGCTTCTGGTTGACCGAGGTGCGTACCTTGCTCACCAGCTGAGTGATTTTGACTTTGTTTGCCATGGCTCTGTTCCTTGCTTACCGGGCTTAGGCCGCGGTCCTGGCCACTACCTGGCGCAGGGCGTTGAATTCTTTCTTGCCCCTCTGCATCTGCAGCCCGCGCAACACGGCCTTGACCACGTTGTGGGGATTGGTGGATCCGATGCTCTTGGTGAGCACATCATGCACGCCGGCCAGTTCCAGCACGGCGCGGGCGGCGCCGCCGGCGATAACGCCGGTACCCGGCGAAGCGGGGCGCATGAAGATCTTGGCCGCGCCGAAGCGGGTGTTCACTTCGTGCGGGATGGTCTTGTTCTTGAGGATCACGTCCACCAGATTCTTGTGGGCGTTCTCCGTGGCCTTACGGATGGCTTCCGCCACTTCGTTGGCCTTGCCGGATCCGATGCCGACGCGGCCGTTCCCGTTGCCGATGACGACGATGGAGTTGAAGCTGAAGCGGCGTCCGCCCTTCACGACCTTGGCGCAGCGGTTGATCGCCACCACCTTTTCCTGATACTCTTTGTTCTCAGGTTCCTGGTCTCTTCTTCCGGGATTATTCATGCCTTGATTCATCAGAACTCCAATCCGGCTTCACGGGCTGCATCCGCGACGGCCTTCACTCGGCCATGGAAAAGGTATCCGCCGCGGTCGAACACGACGACTTTGATTCCGGCTTCGATGGCTTTCTTGGCCACCAGCTTGCCCAGTTCCTTCGATTTCTCCGTCTTGGTCTTGCCTTCCGCGGCAGCCTTGAGCTCCGGGGAAAGGGACGAGACGTTCACCAGCGACTTGCCGCTGGAGTCGTCGATGATCTGCGCATAGATATGGCTCAAGCTGCGGCGCACGCAAAGGCGCGGACGTACCGTAGTGCCGTCGATCTTCTTCCGGATTCTTGAATGCCTGGCGACCCGATTGGTCAACCTCGTTACCGCTTTATCCGCGAACATCTTTCCTCATCCTCTCCTGATTCACATACCGGAACCGGGGCTTTGCCCGGGCCGACCGCATTGGCCGGCTACCGGCTTATGTCTTCTTCACTTCCTTCTGAACCACAACTTCACCCATATAGCGCACGCCCTTGCCCTTATAGGGTTCCGGGGGTTTGAACCCGCGGATGGTGGCCGCCACCTGGCCGACCGCTTGGCGATCGATGCCTTCCACGACCACCTTCACGTTGCCGTCCATCTTGACGGAGACTCCGGCGGGCGGGTCGAATACGATGGGGTGCGAATATCCCAGGAGCAGGCTGACGGATTTGCCCTTCTGCTCGCCGCGATAGCCGACGCCCCGGATTTCCAATTCCTTGGTGAATCCCTTTGTGACTCCCGTCACCATATTGCTGATGACGGCGCGGGAAGTCCCGTGCAGGGCCTTGTCCGTCTTGGAATCCGAAGCGCGCTTCAGATTGACCACGTCGCCTTCCTTTTCGAAGGTGACGCGCTCGCTGAGGTTGAAGGACAGTTTGCCCTTGGGACCCTCAACGGCAACGATCTGTCCGTTCAAGTTGACCTTGACCCCAGCGGGGATCTTTACCGGCGATTTGCCTACTCTAGACATTGTTGACCTCTACCAAACCTTGCAGATGATTTCGCCGCCGATATTCTGCTCGCGGGCTTCATAATCGGTGAGCAGTCCCTTGGAAGTCGACACGATCGCCATCCCCAAGCCATTCATGACCTTGGGAATGCCGGTGACGCGCGCATAATCCCGGCGGCCCGGCGCGGATACGCGCTGGATGCCCTGGATGGCGGGCTGGCCGTCCGTGTACTTCAGCAGGATCTTCATGGTCCCCTGCTTTCCGTCGTCAATGATTACAAACTTCTGTACGAAGTTCCGGCGAACCAGGATCTTGGCCACTTCACGGCGCAAGTTGGAGGACGGCATCTCTACGATGCGCTTGCCCACCTTGGTGGCGTTCCGGATTCTCGTCAGCATATCGCCGATAGGATCTGTGATTCCGCTCATGCTTAGCTCTTTTCTCCTATTTCCTGTTCCCTGGACCTACTCGGCCTACCAAGAAGCCTTCGTGATACCGGGGATATCGCCCATCAGGGCCATTTCTCTGAAGCAAATGCGGCACAATCCGAATTTGCGCATATAAGCCCTGGGACGTCCGCAGCGACGGCAGCGATTGTACGCACGCACCGCGAACTTGGGGGTCTTTTTCTGCTTTTCAATCATCGATCTCTTTGCCATGTCTCTTCTCTCCCGACTACTTGCGGAACGGCATGCCCAGGGCGGTCAAGAGAGCGCGGCAGCCCTCATCGTCCTTGGCGTTGGTGACGAAGCTGATATCCATGCCCAGCACTTGGCTGATCTTGTCGTAGTTGATTTCCAGGAACATGATTTGTTCCTTGACGCCCATGGTGTAATTGCCATTGCCGTCGAAACCGCGCTTCGGCACGCCGCGGAAATCGCGTACGCGGGGCAGCGCTATGGAAATCAACCGTTCCATGAAATCCCACATCTTGGTACCGTGCAGCGTGACCTTGGCCCCGATGGGCAGGTTCTCGCGCACCTTGAAATTCGAGATGGCCTTCTTGGCGCGGGTCGGCACCGCCTTCTGACCGGTGATGGCGGACAGCGTGCCCACCACTTCTTCGATCAAGCGCTGATTCCCAGTCGCCTCGCCCACGCCCATGTTCAGGACGATTTTTTCCAGGCGCGGAACTTCCATCACGTTGGTGAGCCCCAGCTCCGTTTTGAGAGCGGGTACGATTTCTTTTAAGTATCTATCCTTGAGCCGTTGCATTTTCGTTGGACCTTTCAGCCTTATCTATAGACTCAGTCTACGGCCTTGCCGGACTTCTTTTCGACGCGGATGCGCTTGCCGTTCTCTACGGTCTTGCGCACCTTGACGGGCTCATTGCCCTTGTTCACCAGCATCACATTTGAAATGTGGACCGGCATTTCCTTCTCGATAATCCCGCCCTTTTCGCTTCCGCGGCCGGGCTTTTGATGCTTCTTGGCCTTGTTCACGCCTTCGACGATGACGCGGCCTTCGCTTTCCAGGACCTGGATGATGCGGCCCCGGGTGCCTTTGGCTTTCCCGGTGATCACCTGGACCATGTCCTGCTTCTTCAGTTTGATGGCGGCCATGATTAGATAACCTCCGGAGCGAGCGAAACGATCTTCATGAATTGCTTCTCGCGCAGTTCGCGGGCCACCGGTCCGAAGATGCGGGAGCCCTTCGGCTCGCGGGCTTCGTTGATGATGACCACGGCGTTGTCGCCGAAGCGGATAGCCGATCCGTCCTTGCGCTTGACTTCCTTGGTGGTGCGGACCACCACGGCGCGCTGTACGCTGCCCTTCTTAACGCCGGCGGTAGGAGTGGCGGACTTGACCGACACTACGATGATGTCGCCCAGGCTGGCGTAACGCTTTCGCGTGCCGCCGAGAACCTTCACGCACATCACTTCCTTGGCGCCGGAATTGTCGGCGACGTTGAGTTTAGTCTGCTGCTGGATCATTTTCTATTCCCGCCCTACTTCTTCCGCTCGACGACGCGCATCAGGCGCCAGCGTTTGGTCTTGCTCAAGGGACGGGTCTCCATGATTTCCACGGTGTCGCCCTCTTTCGCATTGTTTTCCTCATCATGGGCCTTGAGCTTGACCGTAGTGGTCATGGTCTTGCCGTAGATGGGATGGGATTTTCTGTTGATCACGGCGACGGTGATGGTCTTATCCATCTTGTCGCTGGTCACGATCCCGGTCCGGGTCTTTCTGCTCGCTCGCTCTTCCATAGTTCCTCGCGTTTAACCCTTATTTTCCGGCAACGGATTTCTGTTTCAGCACGGTCTTGGCGCGGGCGATGTCGCGGCGCGCTGTCTGCAAGAGGGATGTGTTCTCCAACTTGCCCATGCTGGCCTGGAACCTCATGGTAAAGAGGTTGGCTTCCATTTCCTTGACCTTGGACACAATCGCGTCCGCCGCCAGATCCCGGAGTTCCCGGGCTTTAGCCTTAGCCATTTTTATCCACCTCGCAAATCTTGATCCGGATGGGGAGCTTCTGCGCCGCAACCTGCAGGGCTTCCAGGGCGAGCTCGCGCTCGACGCCGCCCATTTCAAAAATCATCCTGCCGGCCAGCACTACGGCGACCCAGCCTTCTACGTTACCCTTACCGGAACCCATGCGGGTTTCCGCCGGTTTCTTGGTGAAGGGCTTGTCCGGATACACCCGCATCCAGACGCGTCCGCCGCGCTTGATTTTGCGGGTCATGGCCACGCGGGCCGCTTCCAACTGGCGATTGGTGATCCATGCCGATTCCAAGGCCTGGATTCCGAATTCACCGAAGGCAAGCGTGGTGCCGCGAGGGGCTACGCCCTTCATCTTGCCGCGCTGCATCTTGCGATACTTGATTCTCTTGGGGCTCAGCATGTTAGGCTACCGCCCTTTCCGAATCGGCGGAAGGAATCTCTTCCCTCTTGATGATTTCGCCCTTGAAGATCCACACCTTGACGCCGATGGTGCCATAAGTGGTTTCCGCGCGCGCTTGCGCATAGTCGATATCGGCGCGCAGCGTTTGCAGGGGAATGCGCCCATCACGGGTCTTTTCCACGCGGGCGATTTCCGCTCCGCCCAGTCGGCCGCCGCATTGGATCTTGATTCCCAAGGCGCCCAAGCGCATGGCGCTGGAGACGGCTTTTTTCATGGCGCGGCGGAAAGCGACGCGCTTTTCGAGCTGGCGGGCGATATTGTCGGCCACGAGCTTGGCATCCACTTCCGGGCGTTTGATTTCGCGGATGTTGATGTAAATCTCCTTGCCGGTCAAGTGCTGCAGCTCGCCCTTGATGCGCTCGACTTCTTCGCCCTTCTTGCCGATGACAACGCCGGGGCGGGCCGTGAAGATATTCACGGTCACTTCCTTGACGGTGCGCTCGATGCCCACATTGGACAAGCTGGCATGGCCAAGGCGCTTGTTCAAGTAGCGCCGGATCATCATATCCTCATAGAGGAGATCCGCGAAGCTTTTTTCGGCATACCACCTGGAATTCCAGGTCCTTATGACGCCGAGCCTAAAACCGATTGGATGGGTTTTCTGTCCCAATGTCTACCTCCGCTTAATCCGACACGACCACCGTGAGGTGGCTCAATTTTTTTTCGATCCGGTTCGCGCGACCCTGGGCATGGGCGCGGATGCGCTTGATCAGCGGTCCCGCGTCCACGGTGATGGTCTTCACGACGAGATTCTTCGCCTTGGCTCCGGTGGCTTCGCTTTTGACGTTGAAATTGGCTACCGCCGATTTCAACACCGCGTCGACCATCCGTGCGCTCTTCTTCTTCAACCCCAGCCCGTGCAAGATGCCCAGGGCCGCATCCACGGGCTTGCCGCGGACCATGTCCGCCACCTGCCGCATGCGGTTGGTGGAGGAACGCAGATACTTGCCTTTTGCAATCGCTTCCATAGTCATCTATCCCTTTACTTCTTCGCCGGCGCCGCGGCGGGGGCGGAGGGCTTGGCCTTCTCGGTTTTCACGTGGCCGCGGAAGGTCCGGGTCGGCGAGAATTCTCCGAGCTTATGGCCTACCATGTTCTCGGAAATGAACACGGGGACGAAAATCTTGCCATTGTGCACGGCTATGGTGGTACCCACGAAGTCCGGCGAAATGGTGGAGCGGCGGCTCCAGGTCTTGATGGCGGTTTTCTTACTGGCTGCGCCGCCTTCTTTCACCTTCTTCATGAGGTGACTGTCGATGAACGCGCCTTTTTTTAGCGATCTGGCCATACTATATCCCCTTAACCGTTCTTCGGCCGACGACGGACGATGAACTTGTCGGTTCTCTTATTGTTACGGGTCTTCTTGCCCTTGGCTTTTTTGCCCCACGGCGAAACCGGATGGCCGCCGCCGGAAGTCTTGCCTTCGCCGCCGCCCATGGGGTGATCCACGGGGTTCATGGCTACGCCCCGGACCTTGGGACGCTTGCCCAACCAACGGGAACGTCCGGCCGAGCCGCTGACGATTTTGTTGTAGTCCACATTGCCCACGCGGCCGATGGTGGCCTTGCAGTTCTGCGACAGCAACCGGATTTCGCCGGAGGGCAGTTTCACATGGACCATCTCGCCTTCGCGGGCCACGATTTCGGCTTGGGTTCCGGCGGAACGGGCCATCTGGGCGCCGCGACCGGGCTTGAGTTCGATGTTATGGATGAAGGTATTCAGGGGAATCTTTGCCAACGGCAGGATGTTGCCGACTTCCAAGGCCGCGTCTTCCTTGTTGACCAGATTATGGCCGACCTTCACGCCGTCCGGCGCGATGATGTAGGCGCGCTGGCCGTCGATATAGCGGATGAGCGCTATGTTGGCCGAACGGTTCGGATCGTACTCGATGGTTTCCACCACGGCGGAAATGCCGACGCGATCGCGCTTAAAGTCGACCAAGCGCAGCAATTGCTTGTGGCCCTTGCCGCGGCGGCGCATCGTGATGATGCCGCGGTTGTTGCGGCCGGCCTTTTCGCGGCGGCCGATGGTGAGGGGCTTGTAAGGCTCATTGGTGGTGATCTCGCCGAAGTCCAAGATTTGCTTGTACCTCTGCGTCTCCGTCAACGGCCGATATGACTTGAGTGGCATCTTAATAGTCTCCCGTTACCCGGCTTACTCGATTTCCTTGATGGCGTCGCCTTCGACAAGGCGGATAACCGCCTTCTTCCAGGCGTTGCGACGGCCGAGGATGCCCCGGGTCCGCTTCAATTTTCCCTGCACGTTGATGGTATTCACCGACTCGACCCGGACCTGGAAGCGGGCTTCGATGGCCTGCTTGATCTCGATCTTGTTCGCGCTCGGCTTGACCTTGAACACGTACTGGTTCGACAACGTCCTGATGGCGGTGGATTTCTCCGTCATCCAGGGGAAGTCCAGAATATCTTTTGTCGCTTTCATTTCTGTCCCTTACGCTTTCTCGGCTTTAGCTGCCTTGGGCTTGGCAGCCCCGCTCTTAGCGGTCGCTTTGGGCTTGGCAACTTTTTCAGCGGCCGGTTTCGCAGCTTTGGGCGCTTTCGCGACTTTGGCTTCGACCGGCTTGGGCTCGCTCGCGCTCTTAGCGCCGGTGGCGGGGGGCGCGGTCAGGGCCTTGATGGCGCTGTCCGTGAAAATGATGTTCTTGGCGCTGATGAGCCAATAGGTATTCACGTCCCAAACGCGCTGGACCATAACATCGGGCAGGTTGCGGGCGGCCAGGGCCACGTTCTTGTCCGCTTCCGAAACCAGGATCAGGTTGCGCTGTCCGATGAGGGCGGCGGTTTCCAGGACCTTGGCCAGGACCTTGGTCTTGGGGGCCTCCAGATTCATGGCCTCGAAAACGTATACGCTCGACTCGTTGGCCTTCATGGTGAGGGCGGAAAGGAGGGCGCGGCGCTTTACCTTTTTGTTGATATCGCGCTTGTACAGATGCGGGAGGGGGCCATGGGCCTTGCCGCCGCGTACCCACTGAGGAGCCGTGTTTGAACCCTGACGGGCGCGGCCGGTTCCCTTTTGCTTCCAGGGCTTTTTGCCGCCGCCGGAAACTTCGGAACGGTTCTTGGTCTTATGGGTGCCCTGACGTTGGTTGCCCATGTATACGTCGACGGCATTGTACATGGCCGCTTCGCTGACCGGCTGCTCGAAATGGCTGGCCGGCAGATCGAATTCCGCCTTGTACGCGCCGTCCGCAGCGTGGAGTTTTGCCTTTGCCATGTTACTGCTTCCTCACGATGACTTCGCCGTTCGTGGCTCCGGGGACCGCGCCGCGGATGAACAGCAGGTTCTTTTCCAAGTCGACCTTGATAACATCGAGGTTCTTGATGGTGTGCTTCTGGTCGCCGTGATGGCCGGCCATTTTCTGGCCCGGGAACGTGCGGCCCGGATAAGTATGGGCGCCGATGGAACCGGGTTGGCGGACATTCTGGGAACCGTGGGTGGACGGACCGCGCTGGAACTTGTGGCGCTTGATGGTACCGGCGAAACCGCGGCCCTTGCTGGTGCCTTCGACGGTGACTTCCTTCTCCTTTTCAAAGATGGAAACGTCGATCTTATTGCCGACTGCGAATTCCTTGGTATCGTCCAGACGCCATTCGGTGAGCCAGCGGGCGGGGGCGACATTGTGCTTCTTGAACACACCTGACTCGGCCTTGTTCAGATGCTTTTCTTTCTTGGATCCGGACGCGACCTTGATGGCCACATAGCCGTCCTTTTCCTTGTTCTTGAGCTCCAACACGGTGGCCGGGGGCAACTCGATGATGGTGACGGCAACCATGTTGCCTTCCGTGCTGAATATCTGGGTCATGCCCAATTTCGTACCGATTAGTCCCAGCATGTTACACCTTGATTTCCACTTCCACACCGGCAGGCAAATCGAGCTTCATGAGAGAGTCGATGGTCTGGGGGGTGGAATCGATGATGTCGATCAAACGCTTGTGGGTGCGGGACTCGAACTGTTCCCGCGACGTCTTGTCGATATGCGGGGAGCGAATCACCGTGTAGATCTTCTTCTTTGTGGGCAGCGGGATCGGTCCCACGATTTTTGCGCCCGTATTCCTGGCTGTCCTGACGATGTCGGCCGCTGACCGGTCGATCATACGGTGGTCGAACGACTTCAGGCGGATTCTGATCCGTTGTCCTTTTTCTGCCACTGCCATTACCTCGTTTTAACTAAAAACCGTTGCTTGAATGTCACAGAACGGGTCCGGCCTGTAGCCGGACCGCACTCTAACCTTGTTAAATCAATATCTCCGTTACCACGCCTGCGCCCACGGTCCTGCCGCCTTCGCGAATGGCGAAGCGCAAGTCCTTGGCCATGGCGATGGGAGCTATCAGCTCCGCCGTGATGCTCACGTTGTCCCCAGGCATCACCATCTCCACGCCTTCGGGCAACGTCGTCGCACCCGTCACATCCGTGGTACGGAAGTAGAACTGGGGACGATAGCCTGCGAAGAAGGGCGTATGCCTA
>JANYDA010000015.1 GCA_025360005.1 Fibrobacteria bacterium | reverse complement strand
CCGAAGTGCCGTTGCTCGCGGTGATGGTCTTGGTCCCGCTTCCCAATCCGCTGGCCGTGGTGATGATGAGCCCGCCCACGGAGATGCTCACCGCTCCCGTAAAGGTGTTGGCTCCCGACAGGGTCCAGGTGCCCGCATCTTGCTTGGTGAGGGTTCCCGAAGTAGTGCCCAGGATGCTGGTCAAGGTACCGCCCTGGGCTCCGCCCAAAGTCAAGCCGAAGGTCGCGCCCGTAATGGTTCCCGCATTGCTCACCGCGATGGTGCCCGTACCGCCCAAGATACTGCTGGCGCTGCCCAGGGTAATCAGTCCCGCGAAAGTAGCGCCGGTGCTACTGCTGTTGATCAGGGCGCCTCCGCTGGAAATGCCCGTCCCGTTCAAGGTCAAAGGCTCGGCGGTGGAATAATTGGTGCCGTTCAAATCCAGCACCGCGCCGGAGGAAACCGTGGTGATTCCCGCAACGGTCCCCAAGGCGGTGGCGTTTCCCACCTGCAAGGTGCCCGCCGTGATCGTGGTGGCCCCGGTATAGGTGTTGGCCCCCGAGAGCAGCAAGGTGCCAGCGCCCGATTTGGTCAAAGCGCCGCTGCCCAGGCCCAAAACCCCGCTAAGGGTGGTATTGCCGGTTCCGGATACGGCCAGGTCGGTATTGGTGCCCGTGACATTGCCCGAGATGGTGAGCAGAACGAGCGGAGAGGACGCGCCCGTGACAACGATGCCGGAATTGCCGCCCAAGGTGCCGGTATTGCGGAAGGTGAGGCCCGCGGTGCCGCTGGTGACATTGCTGCCCGCCGAGATATTGACGGAGTAAGCCCCGTTAATGACGAAATTGGCCATGCTATTGGTGACGCCGGCGCCGGCGGTCACGCGGTCGACAATGACATTGATCCCGGTCCAATTGGACTGGTAGGAACCGGCAACCGTAAGTCCCGCATCGCTGGTGATTCTAAAGGTGGTTCCGCCGCCGGCAAATACGTAATCATTCTGGGAGTCTCCGATGCAATTGGCGTTGCGGCAATCCAGGGTCCCCCCCGAGAGCACCAAATCATTATCCATCTGGTCATTACTACCCCCCAGAATCAAGGTGCCCGATCCCGTCTTGGTGGTGGTCCCCCCTCCCCCGAATTCCCGCACGTCGCCATTGGCCGTCAAGGTCTGGCCATTGGCGATATCGAAGGTGATGCTGCGGCCCCCTCCATTGGCGACGAATTCATAGGTGGTGGTGAAGGAGGCGGTCACGGCCACGGTGCCATTGCCGGTGAAGGTGAGCAGGGCCACGCCGGAAGGGACGCCCAGGTTGTTCTCGGCGGCGATGCTCAAGGTGCCGGCCGAGATCGTGGTGCCTCCCGTATAGGTATTGGCGCCGGACAGGATCAAGGTGCCGGAACCGGCCTTGGACAGGGCTACGACCTGGGTCGTATTCTTCAGGAGACCAGAAAAAGTGGTACTGGTATTGTCCCCACCTACCGAAAGGGTGAAGGTACCCGCTCCGGCATTGTTATCCACCGTGCCCGCTCCCGCCAGGGATCCGATGGTCTCGCTGAACCCGTTCATCTCCAGGGTCCCCGTTACCGTCACGGCGCTGCCATCGGGGATCACCCCCGCCGCTCCCAGTTTCAAGGTGCCGGCGCCGATGGTGGTGGCGCCGGTGTAGGTGTTTGCTCCGCTCAAGGTTTGCGCGCCGCTGCCGTTCTTGACAACGATTATATTCCCGGTGATGGTGCCCGTATAAGAAGTAGTGGTGGCATTGCCGAAGGTAAATGTCTTGGCCACGCCGCTATTGTCGATGACGGCGCTGCCCGCAGCGGCCAGGCTACCCACGGTCAGGTTGAAGGCGGCCATCTGGATGGTGCCCGTCCCGTTCAGGGTCAGGGTGCCCGTTGTGGTATAATCGGCTACCAGGGTGGCGGTGATGCCCGTGTTGATGATGATATCATCGGTACCCGTGGGAACCGCGGCCCCGCCCCAGGTGGCCGTATTGTTCCAGTTACCCGAGACCGAAGCGGTCTTGGCCGCGAAAACCGGGGACGCGCAGAAAAAACCCATCCCTATGAGTAGAAGTAGAGAAACGCTTTTGGAAACGCTCAATGCCATGAGACGGTACAACAATCCGCTCCAATCCCGCGATTACTACGCTGATGCCTGATCTTATGCCTCGGGAGCGGCGGCCAACAACGGATATCTGAGCAGGGTGAGCGCCATCAACCCTACCCGGGGTTCAGCGTCAGGGGTTTTTGGGAAGATTGGTTTTCTTTGCGTAAGGCAACGGCGGTTTCCCGGCCACGATCATTTCACCAGGAGCATTTTGCGGGTCTTGTTGTAGCGGTCCGCGGTGAAGCGGTAGAAGTACTGGCCAGACGGCACCTCCAGACCCGCCTCGTTGCGCGTGTCCCAGATAAGCCTATACTTGCCCGGCAGCATGGCCTTATCCGGCCGCACCAGGGTCCGCACCAATCTCCCGCGCGAATCGTAGATGATGAGGCTCACCTTGACCTTGTCCCTGAGCGAGAAGCGCAAGGTGGTGATGGGATTGAAGGGATTGGGATAGTTGCTGTACAGCTCGGTGGTGAGCGGGTTCGCGGGCCGCGCGGTCCTGGGGCCGTATTGCACGCGGGCGCCGTTGAAGTCCCAGGCTTCCAGGAGGTATTCGTAGGCGACGCCGAATCCGGCCGTGCGATCGATGTACGTGTAGTTCAGGGTGCTGGCCGAAGAGCCGCCCTTGGCGCCGGGAATGAGCTTGGGCGTGATGCGCTCGAAGCCGAGCGCGGTCAGCTCATCGGGGCTTAGGCGGGCCTGGACCAAGGTGTCCAAGCCGGCGGCGGCGGCGGCGGTGGTATCCGCTCCGGCTTTGAGGCGGGCGGCGGCTTTTTCAGCGAGGGCGGCCACGGCGGCCTTGCCGGCGGCTTGTTGCGAACGGGCGGCGTGCGCCAGGGCGTTGGCGATGCCGGCGCCGGCATTCATAGCCACGTCGGCCAGGTTGGAATCCAATTGGGCTTCGCCCGGAGCCATGCGGCGGTAGACATGGTAGCCCAGATTCTCGAACTCGCTTTCCGTGGTCCAGGCCAGGGTGTCCACGCCTTCGCCGCCCTTGGCGGTAAAGGCCCTCAGGGTCACGGCCAGGCCGGTCTTATGGCTGATGTAGATGATATGGGTGCCCGGGGCCAAGGTTTTGTTGAACTGCATCACCACTTCCCCGGAGGCGGTGTTGAGGTAGGCGTTGTATTGGTAGCCCTTGGTCAACGTCTGATTGTCCACGATCACGAACTCCGGCAAGGTGCCCTGGGTCCAGGCGCTGATGCGGAAGGCGGGATTGAAGCAGGTGACGGCGTTGACGAACTTGAAATGAGCGATGCCGGAAGAGGCGGCGTAGGTGTAGGCGCCGTCGCCTTCGGCGAAGTTGTCGGTGTTGAAGTCGAGGGCGTCGTTGGTGGTGCGGGTTCCGGTGATGGCGGTGATGACGGCGGGGGTCTGGACGTCGCGAAGCAGGCTGTCCGCGGTGGCGGAGTCGGTGAAGTCGCGGGAG
>JANYDA010000030.1 GCA_025360005.1 Fibrobacteria bacterium | reverse complement strand
TGCCTATCCGCCGCTCTGGAGTTTGCTTAGGCAAACTCCACGCTCCTCGCTTTTATATGCCTATCCGTCGCTCTGGAGTTTGCTTAGGCAAACTCCACGCTCCTCGCTTTTATATGCCTATCCGCCGCTCCGGTATTTGCTCGCGCAAACTCCACGCCCCTCGCATTTACAATCCTAGTGTGCCGTCAGTAAGCGATGTACACGATCAGGAAGTCCACGATCAGAATGAGCATGCAAGAGGAGACCACGGACTTCATGGAGGCCTGGCCCACGCCTTTTGCGCCCGATCCCGCCGCAAGCCCGTGGTAATAGCCCATCAGCACCACGATGCCGCCGAACACCATGGCCTTAACCATGCTGATGACGATATCGTAAGGTTGGAACAGGAAGCGCAATCCGAAAACGTAGGTGGCGGTGGTGATATTAAGTACCAAGGTGGTGATGATCCAGCCGCCTATGATGGAGAGGAAATCGGAGATGATGACCAGCAGCGGAAAGGCCAGGATGCCGCTGATGAGGCGGGGGAGGGCCAGATAACGGATGGGGTCCAGATCCAATACCGTCATGGCGTCCAGTTCTTCCTTTTCCTTCATGGTGCCGATTTGCGCGGCGATGGCCGAACCCACGCGGCCCGCCAATACCAGGGCCGTCAGCACGGGACCGGACTCTATGACCACCAGCTTGCACACCGCGGTCCCCAGGTAGTTGGACGGCACGAAGCCGCGGAACTGGTAGGCTGCCTGCACGGCCGAGACCGCGCCGATGAAGAAACTGATGACCATGACCAAGGGCAGGGAAGAGACGCCGATGCGGATCAGTTGCTCGAAGGTGAGGGAAGGGTTGACGAAGAACCAGGGCGCGCGCTTCACGATCCGCAGCAGCAGGATGATGACCTCGCCGATCTGGGCGATAAGGTCGGAGACGGAGCCCCACAGAATCGAAAGTAGCCGCAGGAATTGGCCGCCTATGGAATCCAGGACCAGCGCCCATACCGGCGGGGCGGGCGGGGGAGTGGGCCTAGGGGACGGGATGGGCTGCACGCTGCTCCAGGCTAGAATCCATCGTTCTCGGGACCGCGACCGGAATAATTCACGAACGAAGCATAGTCGGATATAAAGGTAAGCGGCACGTCCCCGGTCGGACCGTTTCTCTGCTTGGCTAGGATGATCTTGGCCTTTCCTTTTTCCGCATCCTTATTATAAACCTCTTCACGGTACACGAACATGACCAAATCAGCGTCCTGTTCGATGGCGCCGGATTCGCGCAAATCGGAAAGCTTGGGTTCCCCCTCGCCCCCGCGTTGTTCCACGGCGCGGCTCAGCTGGGAAAGCGCAACCACCGGGATATCCAACTCCTTGGCCAAGCCCTTGAGGCCACGGGAGATTTGCGAGATTTCCTGCTGCCGGTTTTCCTGCCGGCCGGCGCCCTGCATCAGTTGCAGGTAATCCACCATGACCATGTCCAAGCCCTGCTGGGCCTTCAAGCGGCGGCACTTGGCGCGCAGTTCCAGGATGTTCAGGGAAGGATGATCGTCGATATACACCTTGGCTTCGCTGATAGGGCCTACGGCGATGGATAGTTTGGGGAAATCCCGTTGCGGCAGGCGGCCGGTGCGGAGCAGATGCATATTCACCTGCGCCTGCCGGCACAGTATGCGCTGCACCAGCTGTTCCCGGCCCATTTCCAGGGAGAAGAAGGCCACCGTCTTCTTGTAGTCGATGGCGGCATTCGCGAGCATGGACAGGGCCAAAGCCGTTTTGCCCATGGCGGGACGGCCCGCAAGGATGATGAGATCGGTTTTCTGAAACCCGGAAGTCATGGAATCGAAATCCTTGAAACCCGTAGGCACGCCGATGATCTCACCTTTGGAATAACTCTCTATCAACTTGAAGGTATCGCTCAGGATCCGCTTGATGGGCACAAAGCCTTGCTTGATGGTAGTCTCGCTGATGGCGTAGATTTCGCCCTCCGCCGAGTCCATGATTTCGCCCGGCTCCTGCGAACCGTCATAGGCTTTTTCCAGGATGCGCGTGGCGGAACCGATCAGGCTGCGCAACAGGGATTTCTCTTTGATGATGGCGCAATGCTGGGCGATGTTGGCCGATGAGACCACTTCCGACGAGATTTCCATCAGATAGGCGTCCCCGCCCGCCAATTCGAATTTCTGTCCCTTCTTCAGGTTTTCGGAAATGGTGATAAGGTCCACCGGAGCGTTCTTCTCGAATAGGCCGGCCACCGCCTCGAAAATCACCTGGTGCTTTTCCAGGTAGAAGTCTTCCGGCTTCAGTAATTCCAGGGCGTCGCCCACGGATTCGGAATCCAACAGTAACGCGCCGATGACGTGCTTTTCCACCTCGATGGCCTGGGGCGGCACGCGGAAGGCCCCCGTGCGCATTTCGCTCCGGTCGCCGCGATTCTCCCCGCGGAATTCCCCGCCGCGGAAATCGGATCCGGTCTGGCTCATGTCCGGGCCTTGGTTTCCGCCATCCGCCGTTGCAGCCATTGCAGGTCTTCCCAGGCCTTGCGCTTCAACTCTTCCTTACGGAGCAGCTCTTGAGGGTGATAGGTGACGAAGAATTCCCGGCCTTCCAGCCGATGCGTTTCCTGGCGGAGATCCTCCAACGTCTTACCGGTCTTTAGCACGGCCTGGGCGCATTCCTGGCCCAGCAAAAGGATGGTGGGAGTTTGGGCCAGGGCCAGTTCCGCATGCAATAAGGGAACGATACGCGCCAACTCCCGGCGGCTCCACGTCTTGCCCTCCAACCGGACCTTGATGAGATTGCTCAGGTACAATTCCCCGCCGTCCATGCGGATGGCCCGCATCATCTTCTCCAGCAGAGTTCCCACCTCCCCTTGGAAAGCCTTTCCTTCCGCGGCATCCGCTTCGCTCGGCTCGAATCCGATCAATGCCAGGGCCGCGCCCGCCGGGCCCTTTCCCCGGACCATCCGTATCGGCGTTACGGAGGCGGCCTCTCCGGGTTGGGTTTCCCCCTGGAGCAAATGAGGATTGGCTTCCAGGTAGCTCCAGAAACCGGCTTGGTCCGGAAAAACCGGCAAGCTACCACCCTCAGGACCACGCGTTACTGGGCCGCCGTTCCCGGTCAAGGATAGAATCGCCGGGGCCGCGCCGGGGCTTGCCGCCTTTTCCAATTCCCTGGCCAAGGAGGCGAACAAGCCCGGAGCAAGCTGAGAGGAAGTTTCGGCGGCCAATCCTTCAGGAGCCTTTGGAACAGCCGAAGCAGCGCCCGGGGACGTGAAGGATTGCTTGCGCGCCAGGGGATGGGGGAGGATGACTTCCTCGGTCCCCATTTCCGATTGCCAATCGAGATAGGCTTTCAATAGTTGCATGGTCGCCATCAGCCGGCCAATAACGCCGCGACCTCGGTCACAACGGTATTCGCCAATTGATCCTTGTCCCAATCCTGCAGCATCGGCTTAGCCGCGTTCTTCCGCGCGCTCAGGACGGTGGCCTGCACAATGCTTTTCCCGAAACCGGTAGCACCGGCAAGCGGATTGTTCACCACCATAACATCGCAATGGCGCTCGGACATTTTTCCAGCCGCCTGCGCGACGGCATCGACGGTCTCCAGGGCGAACCCCACCAGTATCTGCCCTTTCGCTTTTCTTTTTCCCAGCTCTAGCAGGATGTTCGGAAACGGCTGCAACTCGATCTTATCCAAAGACTTGGATCCTTTCCGTTTGCCTGTATGGGTTTGCGCCGGAACGAAATCGGCAATCGCCGCCGCCATCACTATGATGTCGGAAGCGGCCTGCCGCCCCAGCATTTCCTTGTGGAATCCCGCCGAGGTTTCCACATGCGTCACTGCGAACCCGGGAGTGACGGGTTCATCCGTATGCCCCGCCACCACATGCACGTCAGCGCCTGCCAGGGTGAATGCGCGCGCCAGCGCCAGGCCGGTCTTGCCGCTGCTGCGGTTGGAAATGAAGCGCACATCGTCCCACTTTTCCCGCGTGTGCCCAAGGCTTATCAGCACGCGCTTGCCGGCAAGCGCAATGTGCTTGCCCGTCAAGGCGCGATGGGTATTCAGATAGGCGATGATGTGGGCCACGTCCAGCAGTTTTCCATAGCCCACTTCGCCGCATGCCAGAATGCCTTCGCCAGTCGGGAGTACAATGTCGCCCTTCGCCTGCAGGGCCGCCAGATTCCGCTTGACCGCGGGCGCGTCCAGCATCACCGAGTTCATGGCGGGAGCGATATAGGCGTTGCGCTCGTAGACCAGGTAGACCAGGGAAAGCAGGGAGCCCGTAAGCCCATGGGCGAACTCACCCACCGTATGCGCGGTGCAAGGAGCCAACAGGTAGACATCCGCCCAACGGGCCAGGTCGATATGATCCATGGCGCCAGACTCCACTCCGGACCATCCATCCACCGGAACGCGCCGGCCGGTCAAGGCCGCGAAGGTATTGGGATGGATCAGCTTCGCCGCGCTGGCCGTCATGATCACGCGGACATTGGCGCCTTCGTCCTTGAGACGCTGCACCAGGTCGCATGCCTTGTACGCGGAAATGCTCCCCGTGACGCCGAGCAGAACGTTTTTATCCTTGAGACTCATGCTGAAAACCTCTGTCCGGGCCGCCGCTCCGCCCTCAAGCACCGGAAAATAAAAAACGGAAGCGTTAGCGCTTCCGTTCAACTCAAAGAAATCCCGCTTCTAATGAAGCGCCTTCTTCGGGAGGCGCTGCTCCCCAACCATGATGATAGCATCGATTGGTCGTTAGCTTGTCGCCTCTTCCTTGATGATTTCCAATTTGCCGTCCTTGAACTTCTGGATGGCGATAGTGGTGGGTTTTTCCGCGAGTTTAATGAAGCCAAGGTTGGCCTGCTCGTTGATAAAACGGGCTTCCTGCGAGGACATAATCACCGATTTAAAGGGCGAGATATCCTTGGAGTAGCAGGTTTCCAAAGAAAGATGCTGGTTCTTTGACACGGTAACTCCGAAACCGCCCCAAGCAGGGGCCTTATAAGATGGCAGAGAGTGGGGGATTCGAACCCCCGTGGCCTGTTAGGGCCAACATGCTTTCCAAGCATGTACCTTAAACCGCTCGGACAACTCTCTGGGTGCAAGTATAGGAAATATTGCTTAAAATTCAAGAATTGGGGCAAAAATTTTGTTTATTATACATCACATACACAATAAACGCATGTGGTGTACATAATGGGGCTTAAAAGCGAAAGAGCCAAGCAAACCGGAGGTGAGAGGCTATTCCAAGCTTCGGGTGGTTTTGGTATGGGCTGCCCCAAGCTCCTCAAGCATCGGTTCCGCCTTACCATCGAAGTTCTGCAACTGGTATAGCTTATGATAAATCCCGTTTTGCCGCAGCAACTCCTGATGGGTGCCTTCTTCGCGGATTTTCCCCTTGTGCATGACCAGGATTTTCCCTGCCTTTTGGATGGTCGAGAGCCTATGGGCAACCACGATGGAAGTCATATCGCGCAGTATCCTATCCAACGCTTCCTGTACCAAGGCCTCCGTGGCAGTATCCACGGAAGAGGTAGCTTCGTCAAGAAGCAGGATTCTGGGACGATGGTACAGCGCGCGCGCGAAGGCCAACAATTGTCTTTGGCCCGCCGAAAGGTTTTCTCCTCGCTCTTTCAATTTGGTCAGATACCCATCCTGCATGCGTTGGATGAAATCATGGGCGTTTACGTAGCGACAAACCTCTTCCACCCGCGACAAATCGTACTCAGGAGATAAAGCCACATTGAAGGCGATGGAATCGGAGAACAGATAGACATCCTGGGATATCAGCCCGATATGCTTGCGCAGTGTATCCTCCGCATACTCTTCGATTCCGTGGCCGCCGATCAGGACGCGGCCCTGATCCGGCAGGTAGAATTTATTGCAAAGGGAAATGGCGGTGCTCTTACCGCTTCCCGTCGCTCCTACGATTGCAACCGATTCGCCCGGGGCGACCCGGAAGGAAACCTCTCGCAGTACCGGTTTCTCGGAATCATAGGCAAAGCTGACCGCGGAGAAAACGATGTCCGGCTTTTCGGGGAATGCCGTCAGGGTGCCGGCGGGCAAGGCGGCGCGAGTATCGAACAGGGTAAAGACCCGCTCGGCGGCCGCCAGCGCGCTTTGCAGGGCGGTGATCTTATCGCTCAATTCACGCAGGGGCCGGAAGAAGAGCCCCGTGTACCAGGAGAATGCCACCAAGGTTCCCAGGGAAACGGAATGCCGGAAGAAAAAATAGGCCCCGGCGAAATAGAGGATGGCCAGGGAAATCTCGGTCAGGCCGGATATGACTGGGAAAAATACCGAATAGTACCGCACGTTCTTGAACCACTCCACCTTCGTGGTCCGGTTGATATCCTCGAACTTGTCGATTTGCTCCCGCAGCTTACCGAATATCCGCACGATATGGATGCCGGCCAGGCTTTCCTGCATAATGGAGTTCAGTTCCGCCAGCAGGCCGCGGATGTAGGTGTTATTCTTGCGGACCTTTTCACGGAATACGGAGGTAGTCATGATCATGAACGGTAAAACCGCTAGCGATGCCAAAGCCAGCTTCCAATCCAGAAAGAACATGAAACCCACTGCATAAGCGATCATCAGAATGGCGCCCAGCAATTCAATCAGACCCTCCGTGAACATGCTGCTCAGGGAATCGATATCATTGCCCAGACGCGTCATCAAGCGGCCTACCGGGGTGCGATGGAAGAAATCCATGCTGAAACCCTGCAGCCGCGCAAAAATCTGCACCCGCAATTCGTGGATGATGGAAAGTCCCAGCTTTTGGCTGGCCACGGCTCTGAGATACTCAAACACGCCGGACAGGATTACCAAGGCCACCAAAGCCAGCATGAAAGGGGCGATGCCATCGATATGCCGACTCTTGATGGGACCGTCGATCATGTCCTTGAGGATGCGTGGCTGCAGCACCGGCAGGATTTCCGAGGTGATGAGGAAGAAGAAAGCCAGAAAGGCGGTAAGCTTATGATCTTTGGCCAGGCTTATGAGCCTGACCCAAAGGCTCCTATCCAGGAACCGCGCCACCTTGTCTTCGCTGAGATATTCTTTTCTTTCCGCCATGATCAGTCCAGTTCCAGAGCCGAGCTCAGCCGTTGCTTTTCCCAAACCGCCGCATAGGCCCCGCCTTGTCGCAGCAACTCCGCATGTGTTCCCTGTTCAAGGATTTTACCGTCTGCCAGGAAAACGATATTGTCGCAGCCCATCACGGCCGAATAGCGATGGGAAACAATCAGGACGGTGCGCCCCACAAAGCGCTTGCGCAGTTGCTCCAGCACCAGGGTTTCCGTCTCCGTATCCAACGCGGACAAGGTATCGTCCAATCCCAGCACCGGGGCATTGGCCAGCAGGGCACGCGCCAAACCCACGCGCTGCCTTTGGCCGCCGCTCAGGTTGATGCCTTTTTCGCCGAGCATGGAATCGTATCCCTGGGGGAATTGCCCCAGGTCCCGGGAAAGCGCGGACCAGTCCGCCGCCTCATCCAGGCTATGCGTTGAAAGCGCGCCCCTGCCCATTTCGATATTGTTGCGGATGCTGGTCGAAAAGAGAAAGCCGTCTTGCGGAGCATAGGTGAAATACCGCGTCCATTCGGAATCCGGAATGACGTCCCGCGCTGCGCCGTTCAGAAAGAGCGTGCCGGATGGGGGAGGGTAGATGCCACAGAGTATGTGCATCAACGTGGTCTTGCCGGAACCCGTGGGTCCGACGATCCCCAAAGTGGTTCCCGCTTCGATACGTAAGGATATCCCTTCAAGCGCCGCAATTGCCGGGTACTCTACTCCGTTCCCAGCCGCTCCTCTTTCCGCTTTTGCGGACCGGGGGGCTGCATAAACGAAGGAGAGGTTTTTCAACTCAAGATCGCGGAGCGGTTGCAACGGCGGGAGCTTGACGTCCGACGCAGGGAAGTGGCCGGAATCTGTGCCGCCATCCATGATCGCCGGCTCGGCTTTTATCAAAAAGGAATTCCGCAAAGCGGACAAGCGATCGATGGAGACGTTCGCGCGTTGGATCATGCTGGCCACCCAACCCAGACCTACCAAAGGAAATTGCAGGCGCAGGATATACAGAATCGCAGCGGACAAGGTTCCCAAACTGATCTGATCCCGGATCACCATTCGCCCCCCGATCCAGGAAACCAGGACCAGGCCGATTGCGCCCAAAGCCCCGATGGCCGGCCAGATCACGGAATTGGAATAGGCCACCTTCAGGGAGGAGTCCCGTAAATCCCGGGAAGTCCGTTGGAGCTTTTCCGAGAACTCGGGTTGCTTGCCGTAGGATTTCACCACTTGGATGCCAGAGATGGTGTCCTGCAGAAAGGAGTTCAGCGAGGAAAGGTTTTTTTGGATCCCGCCGAACAACCCGTACATCCGCTTCAGGAAAAAGTTGGCAAGCAACGGCATCATCAGGGAAGGCAACAGGCCGAGCCACATCAGGCGCGCGTTGAGTTTCCACAAGCAAAAAGTGGTATAGACGAGCAGGCATCCCATGCGCGCCAGGTGCAGCACCACGGGGCCGGCCATATCGCGGATGCGATCTAGATCATTGGTCGCGCGGGACATGATGTCCCCGATCGAGTGCTGATCGAAAAACCGTTTAGGCTGCATCATCAGCCCGGCGAAAACATCGCGGCGCAATTCATACTCGATGGTCCGGGAGCCTCGGATTACCCATAGCCTTTGGAAATAAAGGAGCAAACCGCTCACAAGAGTAGCGGCCAGGATGGAGAGCAATGGCAGGGTGATGGCGGGAAAATCCTTTCCCGCTTGCAAACCGTCCAGGATGATCTTCACCATCCAAGGGGAGACCTGATCCAGACCGGTGGAGACCAGGACGAATATCCAACCTGCCAGGATCCGGCCCTTTTGCCGGGCTAGGTATGGTCTAAGGAAGGCGAAGCGGGAAGCGGAGGATGATTGTGAAGGGCTTTTTGAATTGACGGGAGCGCTTAGTTGGGAATCAGCGGCGGTGGCGATAAGATGGCCTCATTGGGGACGAGGCGGGTTTTCCTCCGACTCATTTGGCCCGGAGGAAAATTTCATAAAGAATGGCCGGACTGGAAAGAGGGAGAGAAAATCGGCCGGTAACCAAATGGATACCAACCGGATTCCTTATTTGAAAATATGCTTGTCCATCCAAAAGGACGAAACGTCCCGATGGATTTCCAAGGCGATTTGGAGGTTGATGAGATCATCCTTCGTAATCGCGAAATCCCTTTCCGGGCGCCCCTTTAGAAAAGGGATCTTGTCCTTAATGGCTTCGTGACGCGAGGCGTGTTTCATATTTCATCCACTCCTTCATCTCCGGGTTTGCGTCCATTGAGGCAGGGTGAGACTTATGGTTGAATTCGTATCCAACTCCGTTCACCATCTCAGCGGGTTGACCCTTCTTTAAACTACTCGGTATTCTTCGTAAAAGCTTTAACATTCGTTGGATAATTTGTGGCCTTTTGAGGCTTTAAATTATTGTCCTTCTTTACAATCCGAAATGCCACAACTCATGAAGCTTCCGGTAACTATTAACAATCATAAGACCCGGAAAACCCTTTTGTCCGTAACGTATTCCTGTCACCCGTTTAATAAGAGAGCAAGAGGGCGCAGGACCATTGACTCGATAGGGAAAGATTTTTATCCTTTTCGCATCGGTGGGATGTCGTCCAATGGCAGGACGCCAGATTCTGGTTCTGGCTATTGAGGTTCGAATCCTTGCATCCCAACCACCTTTCCCGGCTCTTAGCAACCTGATGGCGGCTAAACGCCGATGACACCTGGCCGTTCCTTAGAGAAATGCCTTTTTAATCCCTAAAACATGCAGCAAGCCGGCCAGGTGGTAAGATCCATGCCATGGATACCATGGGGGCGGCGTTATGGGATCTATATGAAAACCAAAAGGTCAAAGGGCTTGCCGCACCCATGCGGCAAACCTTATTCAAGCTGGAAAAATCCGGGCAAGCCGATCACCGGTGGTTCAACGCAATGGGCGAATTGGCATTGCAGGACAAGAACTATTCCGTAGCGGCTCGCTTCTTCCGGCTGGCGATGGAAGAAAAGCCCATGCCGGAATATGAACTCAACCTGGGGAATGCGCTCTTCTATTCCGGGGACTATCCTGCCGCCAAAGCCAGGTTGGAAACCTACCTCAACAAATATCCCGGAGATGTGCATGCTCTCATCGACCTGGCGAATTGCCATTTAGAATTGGGCGAGCTTGCCAAGGTCAAGGATCTCTGCAATGCCGGCTTGAGCCAAAAAGCTGCCACAGCTCCTTTGTGGAATTGCCTGGGGCAAGTCGCCTACTTGGAAGGCGCGCTCGGAATCGCTTGGGACTATTTCGACAAAGCCTATGCCGAAGCGCCCGAATATACTGATGCGCTATTCAACCGGGCCAATACCGCACACCGACTGGGGCGGGACAAAGAATCACTTGACGACTTCGCCATGTGCATCCGCAAGGATGAGAACTATGAAGGCGCTCTTCTAAACATGGCCATCGTCAGGCTTGAGAGGGGAGACCTGGCTGAAGGCAAGGCAAACATCGCGCAGGCACTGAAACTTAATCCCAACAATGTCGATGCCCATCACGTTCTGGGAAGGCTCTGTTTAGCCGGCAAGGAGTTCCGCAGCGCCCGGGACGCCTTCCGGGAAGCGATGAAACGCGATGAAACACATGTCCCGACCCTGCTGGCATTGGCCAAACTCCATATCCAGGAAGCCGAACGCCTGGAGGCGGGTTCGGTTCTCAACAGATTGCTGGACAGGGACGGATTGGATCCCGAAGAAAAACTGGCCACCTTGACCCTGCTGCTGGAACTGGATGAGTACCCGCGTTGCGTACAACACCTGCAAGCGATGGGAATTGACGCCTTGGGGCCGGATCTGAGGAAGATCCTGGTGCTTGGGCTTTGGAAGTCAGGTAAAATCAAAGCTGCCATCCGGGAACTGGAGAAGGTACTCTCCACGGAAGGCGAGACAGCGGGCACTCTTACCTTGCTGGCACGCATGTTGGTCCAGAGCGGAGCCGAACCACTGGCCGAAAGCCGGTACCGGAGAGCGCTGGAATTGGATCCCGCCTGCCAGGGAGCCGCTTTCGAATTGGCCAGAATCCATATGACCCGGAATGAGGGCCCCAAAGCTATATCTGTTCTGGAGCGCTTGTTATTTACCGCCCCTTCGGACGCGGATTGCCTTTATAACCTGGCATGCTGCCAAGCCAGGAATCGCAATTTCGACGATAGCCTCCATTATCTCAAGTTGGCCATTGACAATGGGTTCCAGGACTTCGACAAGATAAACGCTGACGATGACCTTAAGCCTATAAGACAATTAAAGGAGTACAATCAACTCGCGACTGAGACGGGCTTAATCTAGTAGAGGGGAGCCGGCATGAAAACGGTTCAGGATTGGGGATTTATTTCCAAGGAACAGGGCTTGGTGAAACCCAAGTTGCAAGACAACAAAATCTTCCATGCGTTGACAACCGCATACGAGAACAACCAGCAGCAGGAAATCTACGGCGCCACCGAGAACATCGTGCGACGCGAAAAGGAATTGTGCGAACTGGCGCTTGGCGATCTCAAGAAGCTGGCCGGGAGCAAAAGCGATCCGGACGGCACCTTGAAACTGGTGATGGAGCATTACCAACAGCGCCTAGCATTGGCTACGGAAAAGGAAGAGAAGATCAACCATCTTTCCGAGGACTCGCGGAAGATGCTGGAAGAATACAAGAAGCGGACCCAGGAACTGGCCGATGTGAAACGGAACCTGATGGAATCGCAGAGCAAATTAAGAGAACTGGCCAAGAACACCGAGAAGCTCCTGAAGAAGGAGGAAGAGCTCCGCTTCATTGAAACCAACCTGCGCACCGAGTTGGATAAGAACAAGCGCAACATCATCAACGGACTTTATGAGATTGTCACTGACTTCTCCGATCAGACTTCAGAAACGGCGGCGGCAGTCGCCACCCCTGAAGTCACCCAGCAGCCCGTGATCGCCAAATCCGCGCCTGCTCAGACACAGGAGAAGCCTCCTCCTGAAAGACCGATCGCCGAGAAACTTGAATTGCCGGTATCAGCCCCGCTGCCGAATGAGACGCATCCCAAAGAACCTGCTCGTCCCTTCACTGAAGGTCTTTTTCGGAAAGTCGGCAACTCTTTGGGGAATGGGGAGGAGTCTATTTTTGGAAAGGCCCCTTCAAATGCAGATTCACTTTGGAACCAGGACAAATCCCCGGGTGGAGGGCCCAACTTTCCCATAACGCCTTCACTTGCGCCCCCTCAACCCGCTATTCCCAGCCCGAATGCTCTGCGAGAAGGCAGCCTGGTGGAAAAAGCCGCACGTCTAAAGATGTTCGAGCCAGGTAAATCCATGTGTAACAAATCGATGGTAAAGACCGCCGAGGGGGAGATTGTTTCGGAGTATTTCTATTCTCCCTTGCATCCCAAAGAAGGCCGCCACTACATTTTTAATTCGTTATACGCGGTTTGGAGCCTATTATCGCTGAAATCTCGAGACGAATCCACGTTCCAAGAGCGTATGGAAACAGTTTTTACTGACTTGCTGAGCCGCCTGGATCACAGTCAAAATATTCACTTGGAAAGCTTCCTGAGCGAAGAGATCAATCGAAATGTGCTCGCTCGTATCCTGGCGTGTCCCACCTCGGAAAGGTCCTCACTCTTCGATTCTATCGCAGTAAGATTGTTGAATAGAATTGAATCCGTCGGACCCGGAAGGGCAGGGCTAATTGACCATCAATTCCGCCATTTGCCGAAGCCGGATTTCCCCCCCAGGGAGGGATTGACAGCGTAGTAGGACCCCTCCTTATATGAATCTCGGCGCCGCCTAGCGGAACGATTCACCTTCTAAAGCCCTGATTCCAGGGCTTTTTTTTTGATTTTGCCCTGACTCCACCAGCATGACCGTAACTAAGGGGAAATGAGCGAGTACAAGCAAATCACTCATTAAATCATCATAAAGAAGAGTTTAGGAGGTTACGGAACTTTGTTTCACGGGAAACAACATTCTATTCACAGATTATTCAGATTTACTAACATGCTAAAACTCAAATTTCACTAATTTGTAATCTTTTGACTAGATAAAATATCTTAGTTATTAATTAATCTATAGTTATCTTAGGTTCGCATAATATATATTATGTAAACTTAGATGAATTTACGAGACCTCTCTGTGGACAGATTCCCTCGAGTTTGCTTTATGAACTGGGTTAGAACCTGTCGAAATCGCTCTACGATCAGTCTAAAGGCTTATCATCTTTGGATATAGGCGACCGAGGTGGCCAGAGTATATCGGGAGCGTACTTGTTTGGCTTGGTTCGGCAATAAACACAACTTCCATCAATCAGGTCTCAGTGACAGCACACGTTCATGCTACGTATATTGTGTGTATTGTGTATATGACCCACATAACTCGACCTGCCGGGCTTTCTGGAGCCTAATGGATGAAGCGCGGAGAATTAAGCATGGAAAACACAAAAAAGCGCCGCAATGTTTATATGGGGCAAGAGTATTTGGATTTAGAAGCCATTGCGGTCAATGAAAGAA
This sequence comes from Fibrobacteria bacterium, assembly GCA_025360005.1. Classification (GTDB taxonomy): domain Bacteria; phylum Fibrobacterota; class Fibrobacteria; order UBA11236; family UBA11236; genus Chersky-265. The sequence continues at coordinate 126,535 of JANYDA010000030.1, read as the reverse complement.
AACGATCAGGTCGCGACATCCGTGTTTCCGATTTGATCCGCCGCGCGTGCCGAGAGTTTAAAGAAAATTATTGGCGGAGCATTGTTCGTGAGCCTGACAAAAATCCCCCCGCGGGGACGGCAAATTAATATTTTATGCCTGGTTAAATTGCGAGGAATGGCTATGCAAAACGAACAAATCGCCCTCCGGAATTTCAAAGGCGGATCTTGGGACCTTCGCAAAAATGATCGTCGGAAAGAAAGCCAATCCATCGGGTTTCCGGAGCGCCGCTCTACCGAGCGTAGGAACCTAAGGCGAATGGCTTCAACTGGAGGAGAGACGCTTCAGTGGCTTACCAAGTCCGGACTGGATGAATAAACTTTTCCAACTCTCTCTCCCCTACGCCGAAACGCATTATAAATTCAAGCTGCCTTGGTCCCCGCTCCACAAAAAATGGCCTGAAATATTCTTGGACGGCCCCAGCTTTTGCGTTCCCGGCGTGGTACCCCTGTTTTATTTGGCGATTAAGGATGCAGATATATTTCCTATCCGGATCCTGTCCATTGAAGTCCTCATCCAGAGCGACGGAGAATCCCGTAAAGTTCAGATTCCTCTTGAGTTATCGGTAAGCGACAACCTACGATTCATCCCGCTTGCAATCGATTTTTCCGGGCTGAATGGAATCCTTTCCATCAACGGGAAAATCTCCGTTGAAGCCTCTGATGGTAGGCGGCGTGATTTTTTGAACGCCAATTTTCCCGGGATCCAGTCCTCTCCACTTAGGCTACACCTCCTGGCAAATCCCCTTCCCTACCCGCCCGGATGGCAAGGAGGGGAGCTACACTGCCATTCGGATTATTCCAACGACCCCGTTGAATTTGGCGCTCCTTTGGCGGTATTGCAAGAAGCGGGTAAAGCCTTGGGAATGGGGTATGTGGTCTGCACTGACCATTCCTATGATTTTTATTACGACAAACGGCGTTACATGCAACGGATCGATCCTGATGAGAATTTCCGGGCTTACCGGCAAGAGGCGCTGGCCCTCAATATTTCAGGTGGAATCGACGCCCCGGTTTTGATTCCGGGCGAAGAGGTTTCTTGCGGCAATCACCTGGGTGAGAATGTGCATTTGCTGGTGGCTGGGCATCCCGAATTCCTTCCGGGTTTGGGAGATGGCGGAAGGCGCTGGTTGAATAACAAACCGGATCTCACGGTGAAGGAGGTTCTGGAACGACTGGAAAGGACGCCCTGTTTTGCTGCGCATCCTCGCTCGCGGGTGGGCGCTTTGGAAAGGCTCATTTTCCGGCGCGGGATGTGGCATGCAAAGGATCTACAATCCTCCGCAAGCGGACGCGGTGTGGATGGGCTGCAGTTCTGGAATGGAAGCCGAGGCAAGGATTATTCGGAGGGCCGGGAATTCTGGATCCAAGAGCTACTGAAGGGCAAACGCGTCTCACCAATCGGAGCAAATGACGCCCATGGGGACTTGAACCGCAACATTGGGGTGAAAACCCCTCTGTTCTCCCTCTATCAGAACCGAAACCACGTGTTCGGCCATGTGCGTACCCTGGTTTTTTCTCCCCAGAAGACAATTGCGGGCATTCAAGCTGGATTGGCCTCAGGACGTTTGAACGTAACAGACGGGCCATTTTTGAATGTGGAAGCCCGCGACGATAAGATCGAAATCCTAGGCAGGAGCATTCCCGAGTATGGCGGCTTCGCACAGGCCACCGTGTACGCGGGGCGGCGGGGTGAAAGCCGGGAAAGAGTCGCAAAGGAATGGGCCTGGAATGACAAATTCACGTTGGATTTTTCCCTTGCAGCGGAAATCCCGGCTGGTACCACCTATCTCCGGGCCGAGGCGAAAACCTCCGAGAACCGCTTTGCATTGACTGCTCCCGTATACCTCGATTGAAGCGAGCCTAGTCCAGGCTCAGTACCCAAGGCCCGATTTCCGGGTATGGGTCAGCGATTTATCTTCCGGCTGGAGGATATGCCCGGCCACGACCTCGCCGAAAATAATCTCATGATCTCCGGGCACAAAAACCGAGCGCGCCTCGCATTCGAGAGCGGCTAACGAGTTTCCAATCAGGATATTGCCGCGAGGGCTTAAGGACCATTCCAACTGCGCGAATGGATCCTGCGCCGAATCCGGGTTCCAAAACGGTTTCATCATGCCCCCATTTTTCTGGCCAACCACATTGACGCAAAACCGCCCATGGCTTTTTATGGCCTGGTAACAGGGCCGTCCGGGGCGGATGGCGATTTGGATCATCAAGGGGGAAAAGGAAACCTGTTGGATCCAGGATCCCAGGTAACCCTCTTTCTGTTGGGCAAGCAGCGTAGTCACGATGAACAATCCCGAGGGGATTTTCCCGACCGAAGCAGCAAGCGGCGAAATATCTTCCATTTTTTTCCTTCCCTTTAACCGCTAAAGGATTGCGCCGACCCAATGGTTTTTGCGGCGTACGCAAAAAATATCAACCAGGAATCAAATTCCGCCAAGCTTTCTCCGTAATTGAGTTTGGATGGGAACCGATAAACCCCTCCTCACGCGGGTTTATGCATCGCCTGTCCATGGCTTCAGGGCAGGATTCGGGATTTTTTTACTAAATTAACCCCTTGGACTCGACAGTCCGAATAAAGAAGAAGTTCCGCCGGAAACACCGGCACCACCAGACCCCGGCATCGCCAATTACCGGCGTCCGGGCCTGGTTCATCTTGAAAGGATATCCGCCTTTCCATATCATTGGGTTTCAAGTCAAGCCGGAGAAACATGGCAAGCGTTAAAAAAGAAATGCAGTCCTTGTCCAAGGAAAAAATGGTCGAGATCCTGGAGAAGATGTTGGTGATCCGCAACTTCGAGGAAGCCAGCATCAAAGCCTACCAGCAAAAGAAAATCGCCGGGTTCCTGCATACATACATCGGGCAAGAGGCGGTAGGAGTGGGTACTCTCGCCCATAAGCTTCCCCAGGATTCCGTGGTCACCACCTATCGTTGCCATGGTCTGGCCTTGGCGCTGGGGATGCCGGCCAAGGAGGGGATGGCGGAACTATTCGGTAAAGTGACCGGATGCGCCCGGGGGAAGGGCGGCTCAATGCACTTCTTCTCAAAACCGCATAACTTCCTGGGCGGCCATGGGATTGTAGGCGGCCAGTTCGGGATCGGCATCGGCGCCGCGTTCAAATCAAACTACGACGAAGACAACGCGGTGAGCTTCATCTTCTTCGGCGACGGAGCCACGGTCCAAGGCACCTTGCATGAGACCATGAACCTCGCCTCCCTCTGGGACCTCCCCGCCATTTTCATCTGCGAAGACAATCAGTACGGAATGGGCACCGCCAACGCCCGCGCCATCGCCAACACGGACATCGCCTCCAAAGCGGAAGCCTACGGGATGAAGGGCTATACGTTCAACGGGATGGATCTGAACGAGGTCCATGGTCGCATGGGCGACATAGTCAAGGAAGTGCGCGCCACGCGGCGCCCTGTGCTCGTCCACATGAAAACCTACCGGTATACCGGCCATTCGGTTTCCGACGCCGGCCTCTACCGCACCAAGGAAGAAGTGGATACCTACAAGCTGAAGGATCCCATCATCGCCGTGAGCCGCGAGATGATCGAGAACAAGATGATCACCGAAGAAGAGTTCAAGGCGATGCAGAAAAAAGCCAAGGCCGGTATCCAGGAAGCCCTGGATTTCGCGGAGGAAAGCCCGGAACCGCCTTTGGAAGAATTGACCCGGCACGTATTCATGGATGATGTGGGGAACGCCTGATGCCGATGATTGAAATGCGAGAAGCCCTGAACCAGGCGCTCAAAGAGGAAATGACCCGGGACGAGAAAGTCTTCATCCTGGGGGAAGAAGTGGCCGAGTTCAACGGCGCGTATAAGGTGACCAAGGGATTGCTGGATCATTTCGGGCCCAAGCGCGTCATCGATACCCCGATTTCCGAATCCGGCTTCACCGGTCTGGCCGTAGGCGCCGCCATGATGGGCTTGCGCCCCGTGGTGGAATTCATGAGCTTCAACTTCTCCCTGGTGGCGATCGATCAGATCATCTCCAACGCGGCCAAGATGTATTACATGTCCGGCGGCCTCTACAATATTCCCATGGTGATGCGCGGCCCCAACGGGGCGGGCCCCCGCGTCTCTTCCCAGCATTCGCACAACATGGAATCGGTCTATGCGCATTTCCCGGGCCTGCACGTGATGGCCCCGTCCACGCCTGCGGACGCGAAAGGCATGCTCAAAGCCGCCATCCGTTGCAATGATCCCGTCATTTTTCTGGAAAATGAATTGGCCTACAACCTGAAGGAAGAAGTTCCGGAAGGCGACTATATCATTCCCATCGGCAAGGGCGATATCAAACGCCAAGGAACCGATGTCACCATCATCGCCTGGTCGCGCATGATGTCCCTGGCCAAGACGGCCGCGGAGGAGTTGGCTAAGGAAGGGCTTAATGTCGAGCTGCTCGACCCGCGTACCCTGAAGCCCTTGGACATGCCGCTGATCGCGGAGTCGGTCAAGAAGACCAACCGCGTGGTGGTGGTGGAAGAAGGCCATTACTTCTCCAGCCTGGGCGCGCAAGTGGCCGAATCCATCTATACCGATTTGTTCGATTACCTGGACTCCCCCATCGCGCGGGTTTGCCAGAGCGAAAATCCCATGCCTTATGCGGCCAATCTCGAAGCCGCCACCTTGCCCTCGGTCGAAAAGATCATCCGGGCCGCCAAGCAAGTCACCTACCGGAATTAATCAAACGGCCCAGGGATGGGCCGGTCAAAAAGCTTAAGGGAGTATATAGCGATGCCGACCAGCATGTTGATGCCGAGTTTGAGCCCGACCATGGAAGAAGGCGTATTAGCCAAATGGTTGGTCAAGGAAGGCGACTTCGTAAAACCGGGAACGATGCTGTGCAGCGTCGAAACCGATAAGACCACCGTCGACTATGAGAGCCTGGATGAAGGCTTTCTCCGCAAAATAATCGTCCCGGGCGGATCGCCTGCCAAGGTGAACCAGTTGATAGCGGTGTTGACCGATGAAAAGGACGAAGACATTACGGCTTATCTGGAAAAGGCTCTGAAGAAAAGCCAGGACATGGTGGCTTCCAAAAGCGGCGCCAAAGCCGCTCCGGCACCCGTAGCGGTTTCCAACGGCTCCGGCCCTTCCTCCGCCAGTTACGCGCCGGCGCGGGCCGCCACGGTTGCGGCACCGGAACCGGTTGCCCATGGGGGCGCATCGGATGGGCGCGTCAAAGCCTCTCCCCTAGCCCGGAAAATGGCGGAAGACGCCGGCATTGCCCTGCAAGGATTGGCGGGCAGTGGACCCAATGGACGTGTTATCCGTCGCGATATCGAGAATTATAAACCGGAGCCCAAGGCCACGCCGGGCGCGGGCAAAACCGGCGCCGCGAAAGCGGATGGACCGGTACAGCGCCCCCTGTTCGGATCCCTGGCGCCTATCGCCCCGACCGTGGATACGCCGATCAACATGATGCGCAAGACCATCGGCAAGCGTCTGCTGGAATCGACCCAGGGCACGCCCACCTTCTACGTGACCATGAAGGTGGCAATGGCGGCCGTCAACACCCTGCGCGCGCAGTTGAACCGGAGCCCGGGCTATAAGATCAGCGTCAATGACATCATCACCAAGGCGACCGCCTTCGCCTTGCGCGAATTCCCCAGCGTGAACTCCTCTTATCACGGGGATTTCATCCGCCAGAATGCCAACATCGATATCTGCGTAGCCGTGTCCATCGACGGCGGGCTGATCACGCCCATCGTCCGCGATGCGGATCAGAAGGGCTTGGGGCTCATCTCAACCGAGATCAAGCAATTGGTTTCCAAAGCGAAGGCGGGAAAGCTGGCGCCCGACGAATACCAAGGCGGGACCTTCACCATTTCCAACCTAGGCATGTACGGCGTGGATGAATTCACGGCCATCATCAACCCGCCGCAAGCGGCCATCCTGGCGGTGGGCGGCATCCAACAGGAATGCTATCTGCAGGACGGCGTAGCCAAGGAACGGGACGTGATGAAGCTGACCTTGACCTCCGATCATCGCGTCATCGATGGCGCCCTGGCGGCCCAATTCCTGGCGGGGCTCAAGTCCCTGCTGGAGAATCCCATGTGGTTGATGCTGTAAGACCGGACTCGGTTGGCGCTTAGCCGCTTTCGATAACCTGATTGAACGGATGCACGGCGGATGCATCCGTTTTTTTTCAGGCCGGCGGGATATCGGCAGTCGTGGACCCGGGCGGCAATGGCGGCACGGCTACCCTGGAAGCGCCGGGTTATATAAATTTCAGAAAAGATCGAAGCAACTAGGAGCTTATTTTGGAATCGACTTATGACATCGTGGTGATCGGAAGCGGGCCCGGCGGATACGTGGCCGCCATCAAAGGCGCGCAAGCGGGCAAGCAAGTCGCCCTCATCGAAAAATCCGAGCTCGGGGGCATTTGCCTTAACTGGGGCTGCATCCCCACCAAAGCCCTGTTGAAAAGCGCCGAAGTGGCCGGCTACTTGAACCATGCCGATGCCTATGGCCTGTCCGCGGAAAACATCAGGATCAATTACCCCAAAATCATCGATCGCTCCAGGGATGTGGCTAAGCAGAACAGCAACGGCGTCCAGTTCCTGATGAAGAAGAACAAGATCGATGTCATTCCCGGCACCGCGAAGCTGATCGCCAAGGGGCTCATTGAAGTTAGCGATGCGCAGGGCGGACGCAAGAACATCAACGCCAAGAACGTCATCCTGGCCACGGGAGCGTCCCCGCGTTCCTTTCCCCAGTATCCCATCGACGGCAGCAACTTCATCACCTATCGCCATGCCTTGGATCTCAAGGATCAGCCCAAGAAGCTGCTCATCATCGGCGCGGGCGCCATCGGCGTCGAGTTCGCCTATTACTTCAACAGCCTGGGCACGGAAGTCCACCTGGTGGAAATGCTGCCGCAACTCCTCCCCATCGAGGACGAGGAGATCGCCAAGGTGCTGCTGGGATCCTTCAAGAAGCAGGGCATCAATTGCCATGTCTCTACCAAAATCGGCGAAGTAAAAGCCGCCGGGCCCGGTGTCATCGAGGCCAAGCTGCTGGATACGGCGAACAAGGAAACCGCCTTGACGGTGGACCGCGTGCTGGTAGCCGTGGGGATGGTGCCTAACACCAAGGATCTTGGTCTGGAACAGGTGGGCGTGAAACTGGACGAGCGCGGCTTCATCAAGGTGGACGCGTTCCAGGAAACCTCCATCAAGGGTATTTTCGCCATCGGAGACGTGGCGGGTAAGCAATTGCTGGCGCATAAGGCTTCCGCAGAAGGCGAAGTCGCCGTCGCGCGCATCCTGGGCACGGCCAAGCATGGCCTGGAATACGGCCAAATCCCCGGAGCCACCTATTGCCAACCCCAGGTGGCTTCCATCGGCCTCACGGAAAAGGCCTGCAAGGAAAAGAACATCGAGGTCAAGATCGGGCGCTTCCCGTTCTCCGCCAGCGGCAAGGCGCGCGCCATCGGCCGCACGGAAGGCATGGTCAAATTGATCTTCGGCGCCAAGCACGGGGAATTGCTGGGGGCCCACATCATAGGCAGCGAAGCCACGGAAATGCTGGCGGAGCTGGGGGTGGCCATGAAACTCGAAACGACATACGAAGAAATCATGCATACCGTGCATGCCCACCCTACCCTATCCGAAGCCGTGATGGAAGCGGCCATGGACAGCCAGGGCGCTGCCGTCCACATCTGAACCCGGCGGCCATCCTATCCCGGGCGGCCGCGGGCTTTCGCGAATGGATTCCATGCGCACCATCCAGCCCCTTCGCCACCACCAAGTGGCGGCGGAATCCATTCCCACCGGCGAACGATTGTTGGATCGATCCACGCGGCCTTTCCTGGCATGGGTCCCATCCGGAAAAACCATCGTGCTGGGGAATTCGCAAGAACCGGAAAGGGAATTGCATCTGGAGGCCGTGCAAGCGGACGGCATTCCCGTTTTCAAACGCATGAGCGGCGGCGGCGCGGTACTGCTCTCGCCGGGCTGCGTCTGCCTGGGGCTGCGCTTCGCCAAGGATAAATCCCTATCCATCCACGACTACTTCGCCAAAGGATCGGCCCTGATCGCGGACGTCGCCCGGGAAAAACTTTCCCTGCACCTGCACCTGCGGGGCACGTCCGATTTGGCCTGCGCGGCCAAGGGCCCGCGATCGAACGCTTCCCTAGCGGACTCTTCGGCGCCGCAGGACGAGCGGATGGAAAAGAAGGTTGCCGGCTGCGCCTTGTATATGCCGCGAGACTTCGCGCTTTACCTGGTTTCCATCCTGGTGGATCCGGACTTCGCCGATATCGACAAATACCTAGCCCACCCGTCCAAAGAGCCCGGCTACAGGGCGGGAAGAACGCATCCGGATTTCCTGGCGGGACTGGCTTCCCTCTCGGGGCTGCCGGTACAACCCTCCGAATTCGCGGATTGGCTGGATAGGAAAATCCCGACGGAGCAGGGATTGAATCTGGATTGGGAGTTGTGCAGTAACCGCTAAGTTACGGTAAGGGCTCCCCTCCGAATGGAGTGGGGAGCCCGTGGATGGGAATCCTAGGGCTTGGCGGCAGGAGCGGTAGGCTTGGCGGGAGAAACCGGCTTGGGCTTCACCGGCATCGATGCCGGCTTCAAAGCGGCCGACGGGGCCGCAGGAGTCGCCCCGGGCTTGATCGATTCCGCGTGAGCCGAATCCGTTTTAGGCGCGGGCGGCGCGTCCAGGAGCTCAAAGGGCTTTTTCTTGAAGGAGTCGAAACGCCAAGCAGAGAGCTTGATCAGATCCTTGCGGGACGGATGCTGCGTGTAGGCATATCCGCCCAAGGCCTTGCTGGCCTTCAGCTCCATCACGGTCCCGTTCTTCAATCCCACTTTCACGTCCACCGACGGCGTGTCCAGCTTGGCTTTCGCCACGTTGGTATCGTTGGGAGCAACGAACTCGTCGATGGTCATCTCAGCGAACCGGGTGGCCATTTCGGAAGCCAAGGCATTCTTCACACGGTTGCTATCCTGCGGGGCCAGCATCTTCCAGGTGGAATCGGTGGCGGCTTCCAGCTTGTAGTTGAATACGGCTCCGGTGGAATCCCTCCAGGTGGTCTCCACGAACTTTACGTCCTTGGACGTGGCCGCGAAGAGTTTTCGATCCTTCCAGTCATCGTCCTTAGTCGCTATCTCCCAGGTAAAGTTCCCCGGTGTGCGATAGACTTCCGGCTTGCTTTCCCATTTCCAATAGGTGGAGCTGTAGTCCGCACCGGAAGTTTTGCCGATAATCACCTGCGCCATCGCCTTTCCGGAAGCATCCGTAACGGTAACATGTTTGGCCGCGGAGGAATCCAGGCCATACTCCGCAAGCCTGCCGGCGCTGGTGGAAACCAGTTCCTTGTTCTGAAGGCGGAAGATATCGCCCAAAACCTTGTTGATCTTGGAGGTATCCACGGGGAACGCATCCCTGGCCACCACCCATTTGCCGTCCTTCAGTTGCAACGCCGTTGTATCGGTCTTGGTGTTGACGCGCAGCGCGTTCACCCCGGCTTTCAGCGTGCTGTCGATGACGAAGGAATCCTTCCGCATATTGTTCTCGTTGCTGTTCTTCTTCAGCAAGATGGCGGCCAACAGGACCAAAGCCGCCAGCAGAACGATCAAAGTCCTCTTCATGCCATAGCCTCCTTATTCTTTCTGCGGAAGCCGATGAAGATCCCGGCCGCCAGCAGCAGCAAGGGCGCGGCCACCAGGTTCAGGACCAGGACCATCGGCTTCTGCGATTTCCTGGCTTCCAGGATGGGCGCATTCGCGATTTCCCGGCTGCGGATGGTTATTAGGTCCGGATCCAAAGCCAGCTGATCGAAACTGTTGAGGACCAGATGCAGGTTGGCCACCGCATTGGTGTAGCCCACATAGAAGTCCGTGGCGAAGAGGGCATTGCCCACCACCAGGATCCGGCTTTCCTTCTGGGAAACCTTGATGACGCCGGCGGAGTCGATTTTCTGCGTGCTGTCCGTGGCGGGCAGCGGGTGGTTCTCATAGAAGGAATGGATTTTCCCGGACTTGAGCACGATCAGGTTTTGCGCACGCTGTTTGACGGGCAGGTATTCCTTCATATCGCGTGGAAGCAGGAAAAAGTTGTTGGCCTCTTCCCAGGATCCCTTGGTGGAGCTGGCCAACACTTCCACCTTGGTGGAGTCCTTGCGGGTGGAATCGATGTCCACCGTCGAGGCCCAAGGCAGGCTGACCGCGCCCAGCTTGGAGGTGATGGGACTGCTGGCGCTCAGGCCATCGCCCTGCAACTTGATCCAATAGGGATAAGGCGAAGGGAAAAAGGAATTCCCGAAACGGACGAACTCGAAATTGCGATCCTCCAGCACCACGTTTTTCTTGACCGGCAATCCGTAGGCAGCCAGGAGATCCTCATAGCCGTTATGCGAAGCGGTTCCGTTGATCCCTTGGCCTAGGCTCATGTCCAAGCCCGGGGACAGGAACATCACCGATTTGCCCTTCATCAGGAATTGGTCGATGCGGAATTTTTCGAGATCGGAAACATGCGCAGGCGCGGCTACCAACAACAGATCGATCGTCTCCGGAATGGGACCGGTGAGGGGATCCAGCTTCTCAAGCTTGTAGAGTTTCTCCGCCTCCTCTTTCAGGGTGGGGAAATTCTCATCGAAGCCGCTGGTGGTCTTGGGCTGCGGGCCGGGCAAGGTCATGGTCAGCTTGGCGCCTTGGCCGCCTTCCAGAATGCCGATGGTCTTGACGGAGCCGGTCAGCTTCTTCAGCTTCACCACCAGATCGTACTCGAAGGATTCCAGGTTCTGCAGGACCGGGATCACTTCCTTCTTATCGCCATAGGTCATGGCCAGTCCGAAAAAGCCTTTCTTGATCTGCAGGCCTTCCGAGCTCTGCTCCTGCAATTGCACTTCCTGGATGCCCAGCGAGGTGGCCGACTGCCGCTTGGTCTCGCTCTCGCCCGGATCCTCGAAGACCAGGGTGATCTTGCCGTTGGCCTGCGCCTCGAATTCGCGTAGCAGATCCACCACGTGAGTGCGGATTTGCAGGAACTGAGTGGGCAGATCCTTGCTCATGACCACCTTCACCGTCACCAGGTCCGGCAAAGAACGGATGGTATTGAGGGATGCCTTGCTCAAGGTGAATTGCTTGCCGGAGGTGAGGTCCAGGCGGCGATGAAAAAACATCTCGCTGGTAAGGCCCACCACGGCCAAGATCACCACCAGGGTGATGATGCCCAGAAAAGAATTGGCGCGGCTGCTCAGTTTCTTGGAATTCATGGCCATGGATTATCTCCACTTCCTGGCTTCGATGTTCTTGATGTTGAGGTAGAGGAACAGGGCGATAACGGAAGCGTAGTAGACCACGTCCCGGGAATCGATAACCCCCCTCGTTACATTGTTGAAATGGCTGAGCAGGCTGACGTACTCGCATACGGAAACGATAGAGCCGAGCGCATTGAGCCATACCGGCGCAATCCCGATCAGGAGCAGCACGAAAATCGCGGCCAGGGAAATGATGAAGGCGACCACCTGGTTTTCCGTGAGGGAACTGATATAAAGCCCGATGGCCAAGTAGGCGGAACCCAGGAACAAGGCGCCCACATAGGAACCTACGATGACGCCGATATCGGGTTTCCCCAAGTACATGAGGGAAGCGGGGATGGTCAGGGAAAAAGCCAGGGTTATCGCCAGAAAGGCGAAAGCCGCCAGGAACTTGCCTACCACGATTTCCCATTCCTTCATGGGCATGGTCAGCAGCAATTCCACCGTCCCCATCTTTTTCTCTTCCGCCCACAACCGCATGGTGATGGCCGGGACAAAGAACAAGAATACCCAGGGCATGGCCGCGAAATAACCGCGCATGGTCACCTGGCCCTGGCGGAAAAAGTCCTGCACGAAAAAGAAGAAGGCATTGGATACCAGCAGATAGAAGATGATGAATACGAAGCCGATGGGTGAGGAGAAGTAACTCCGCAGTTCCTTCTTGAATATGGATGAAACGTGATTCATGCTTGGCCCCTCGTCAGTTTCGCGAAAACGTCTTCCAGACTGGCGGTTTCGGCCTTGAGCTCGGAAACCAGCCAATCCTTTTCCACCGCCAACTTGAACAGGTCCAGGGAAACGTCCCGCTGGTCCGCGCCTTGCACCGCCAGACGGACGAAGCCGTCCTTTGCATCCGCAAGCTTCTCCGCCTTGTTCACGAAAGCGGCCGCGGCCAATTGGCTCTGGACATCGCTTCCCTTCACGGTCACGTATACGGTAGTACCGGATGATCGGGACATCAGCTCTTTGGGAGTGCCCTGCGCTACGATATGCCCGTTGTTGATGATCAAAACCCGGTCGCTGGTGGCTTCCACCTCGGACAGGATATGGGTCGAGTGGATGACGGTTTTTTCTTGGCCCAGATTATTGATGAGGCTCAGGATGTCCCGGATCTGGTTGGGATCCAACCCGGAGGTGGGCTCGTCCAGGATCAAGACCGCCGGATCATGGATCATCGCCTGAGCCAAGCCCACGCGTTGGCGATAGCCCTTGGAGAGATGACCGATGAGCTTATTGGTCACCTTGCCCAAATCGCAGTCCGAGATCACCTTGGACACGGCGCCCTTGCGCTTGTGGGAGGCCACTCCACGCACCTCAGCCGAAAAGGCGAGGTAGGTGGCAACATCCATGTCGTGGTAGAGGGGACAGCTTTCCGGCAAATACCCGATCTGCTCTTTCACCTGCAACGGCTGGTCGAAAGTATCGTGCCCGTTGATGCTGGCCTTGCCCGCGGTGGCGGAAATGAAGCAGGTCAGGATTTTCATAGTGGTTGTCTTACCGGCGCCATTGGGCCCCAGCAAACCCACCACCTCGCCACGGTTGATGTGGAACGAAATATCATCTATAGCGGTAGACGGGCCATAACGTTTGGTAAGGCCTTCAACATGAATCATGCTCAACCTTTCACGTTTTGATAAGGGTTGTCCCATCCGGGAACCCCTCTAAAAGCGGGTAGAATTTACTATGGTGAAAATCCAAAATCAAGCGAATGGGATGATTTTCCGGCGATTCTCGAGATCGGTCCTACCCACTGCCGGCAAGCTAAGGCATACCTCCCCGCGGCGTTTTAAGGCCCGGAATCGAAAAGAAAAAGGACGGTTCCGGGACCGTCCCTACCGCGAGTTTCGTGTGCCCATTACCGTCCAAAGATGGGTTGATGGGCAAGAGGCCGCCAATGCCGCGGCGCTTTTCCCACTCGAATATAGCAACCTTGGGATTCAGGCGATTCCCCGGCCCCTTCCGCGACTCGAACCGGATGCCCATGTCATTTAAGACCTTTGCAAATATATCCGGTCTGGTGTGCCCATTTTATTATATCAATGAGGCCTCGGAGTCCTTGCGACCTCTTGAATGACTCGCATGAGTCCGTCCTAGGCAATATATTCAAGCGATATGGATTTACCCGGTAATGCGGTTGAACCATGGAGGTTCAACAGATGGATGTAGGCGGCAGGCTGAAATTCGGAAAAGCCGATAATTTCCAAACAGAACTCCGGCGCCGTGTCGAGGGTTACTTCCAAAGCACCGGACGCCGGCAACGGGATTGCCCGCAAATGTATGTGAAGACGGCCATCATCCTGGCCGTGCACGCGGCATCGTACGGACTTTTGGTATTCTACGCATCCAGATGGTGGCAAGCCTTTCCCCTCGCCATTCTGCTTGGCCTGACCACGGCGGAGATAGGCTTCAACATCCAGCACGACGGCTCGCACAAGGCTTATTCCGAGCACCAGTGGATCAACAAGTTGATGGCGATGACCTTGGACTTGATCGGCGGCAGTTCCTACATTTGGCACTGGAAGCACGATATTTTCCACCACACCTACACCAATATCACCGGCCATGATGCCGATATCGATATCGGATTTTTCGGACGCTTGTCGCCGCACCAGAAACGTTACGAGTTCCACCGCTGGCAACACCTTTATCTATGGCCACTATACGGATTCCTGGCCATAAAATGGCTCCTGTTCGATGATTTCCGCGATGTCATCACGGGGCGGATTGGCGGCCATCAGGTTCCCCGGCCCAGAGGCTGGGAGTGGATCCTTTTTTTAGGCGGCAAGATGGTGTTTTTCACCTTGGCCTTCGCCATTCCACTGTTGTTCCATCCGGTTTTGGTGGTGGCGCTTTTCTACGGAGTGGTGGCGGTGGTAACGGGCATCGCGCTCAGCATGGTGTTTCAGGTGGTCCACGTGGTGGAGCAAGCGGGGTTCCCATTGCCTCGGCCCGATACCGGTTGCATCGAAAACGCCTGGGCCGTGCATCAGGTGGAGACGACCGTTGACTACGCCCGTAACAGCCGGATAGTGATATGGTTGGTCGGCGCTTTGAATTTCCAAATTGAACATCATATGTTCCCCCGCCTTTGCCATGTTAACTATCCGGCCATCTCCAAGCTGGTAGAGACGACATGCCTAGAGTTCGGGGTGCGGTACTCCGAACATAAATCCTTTGGCGCGGGTCTGGTATCTCACTTCCGCTGGCTGCGGCGGATGGGGTTGGCGGCCTAGGAACAGAAAACCCGCTTTTCAGCGGGCTCCCTGCACTTCATAGAATTTTACCGGAACTATTAAGTGGTGGAGGCGGCGGGAATCGAACCCGCGTCCGAAATCAACTTACCGGTCGCTCCTACATGCTTTTTTCCTGATTTGATTCTCGCTACCCGAAGCACCCAAGGAACTGGTTCTTCGAATCGCTAGCCTGGTTTTTCTCGGCTTCCATGCCCAGGCATCGGGGAAACCCAGCCTCAGAGTATTCCAATTCGTCGGCCTTTAAGGCGGCGACCTACGAACCGTGGTCACCTAGCTATTAACTAGGCAGCCATTGCATAAGAATATGATTCTTCTGCATTTGTTTTTTTCCGGTTTTTTTACGAGGCCAACCAGAATCCTCGGCATGCAACTATCAGCTCATCCAATCCCGTCGAAACCTTGGCGCCCCCTTGAGTGGTGAAGTCCTTAAGATACCTAATTCACTGCAAAAGCGCGAGGATATGGGTCTTCGACAATTGGTTGAATTGGCTGATTGCCGAAGCCTGGCTGTTCTGTAAAATGTCGTTCTTGACCTTTTCCGTCATAGCCTGGGCATAATCCAGGTCTTCGATGTTGGAAAGCCCCTGGGTTAGGTTGATTTGCTGGCTTTGGCTATTGGCGCTGGCGTAGTCCAAACGGTTGGCGACACTGCCATCGGAGGCCCTGGTATCATTGACCTTACGCATGGCGGCATCGATGGACCCCATGGCTTTAAGCGCGGAAGCCGGATCTTTCAAGGACTCCGAGCCCGTTCCCAAGGCGCTCAGGGAAAGATCCGCGGCGGTCAAGGTGATAGAATCGCCGGCATCGGCTCCCGACTGGATTTGGCCAGTCCCATCGGCAAGGGGTCCGGTTCCATCCAATAATTTCTGCCCGTTGAACTCCGTCGATTTGGAGACCCGATCGATTTCCTGGGACAGGGATTGGAATTCCTTGTCCAATGCATCCCGTTGATCCTGCCCGTAGGCGCCATTGGCGCTTTGCACTGCCAACTCCTGCTGCCGTTGCAGCATGTCGTTGATGCTGGAAGCGCTGCCATCGGCGATGGATAGGGCGTCCGAGCCGTAGTCGATATTGTCGGATGCGCTTCGGTAGGCCCGGATTTGCTTCTCGAATTCGCGTGCGACCGATATCATGGCCGCATCATCCGAGGCATGATTGATTTTCTTTCCTGTGGCGAGCTGCTCCATGACCTTGGAATTATCTTTGGCCGTTTGGCTGTACTTGAGCGCCAACTGGTTATTCAGGTTTTTTTCTATTCGCATTGGCCCCAATCCTTGGTAGACCGTTCACTCTTGCGAACGGAGCGACTCCCGAGATTTATATCGGCTCTATTCAGAAATACTTAAGGCCTATTATTTTATTTTACCCATCAGAATTCGCTATTTCTTCCAATACCACAAGGAGAACCCTTGCCCGCCCTCCCCCTGCCCTGGCCCTCGATCTTGACGGCACCTCTCCGCCTTTGCGCGGCCTATTCTCTGTATCTGCCTATACCAGGAGAGCATGGAGTCGCAAGGGAGCTACGCCTACGCTTTGGGATTGAGCCATGATTCCGATCTCGATGCGTGCTCACGCGGGATAAGGAGATAGCTCCCTATCCAAGCTCCGATAATGCACCGCTTCCGCTACGTGCCGCTCTCGGATAAGCGGGCTCCCTTCCAAGTCCGCGATGGTTCTCCCCACTTTCAGGATCCGGTCGAAAGCGCGGGCGGAAAGCCCCAGGGTTTCGACAGCCTGGCGTATCAGATCCTTGCACCCCTGGTTCAATGCGCAGTGCGTCCTCAACTGCGCCGCGGACATGAATGCATTGCAGAAAATCTCCGGGCCCGAATCCTTTCGGAAGCGGTCCCGTTGAATCCGCCTTGCCATCCGCACCCTTTCCCGGATGGTAGCGGACGGTTCGCACGGCCGGGTATCGACCATTTGCGAAAAATCGAGGTTTGGCAATTCCAGGTGCAGATCGATCCTGTCCAACAAGGGACCGGAGAGCCGCGCACGATAGCGCACTATTTCCTCCATACGGCAGACACAACGGCGATTGCGATCCATCAGAAATCCGCATGGGCAGGGGTTCATGGCTACTCCGAGCATGCTGCGGCTGGGGTAGGTCACCGATTGCAGAGAGCGGGAAACAGTTACGGTGCCTTCTTCCAGCGGTTGCCGCAAGGCTTCGATGGCATCGCGGTGGAACTCCGGAAGCTCATCAAGGAATAGCACTCCATTATGCGCAAAACTCACCTCGCCGGGTCGCGACCATCCGCCGCCGCCGATCAAGGCCTGTAAACTGATGGAATGGTGCGGGGATCGGAACGGGCGCGTGCCGGAAATGCGCCTACCCGCTTTCATCATCCCCGCTACGCTGTAAACGCGCGTGGTCTCCAAAGCTTCGGCCGGACTCAAGGGCGGCAGGATGGAAGGGAGCCGTTTGGCCAATAAGGTTTTGCCGCAACCGGGGCTGCCAACCAGAAGGAAATTGTGGGCTCCAGCGGCAGCCACTTCTAGGGCACGCTTCGCGTTCTCTTGGCCTTTCACTTCCGAAAAGTCCAAATGTTCCTCATCCATGGGCTCTTTCCGGATATCCTTATCATGTGAAGGAAAACCGGGGCGCCGCAAAAAATCCAACGCCTCAAGCAGGTTTCCCGCCGCGAAGAGCCCTATCCCTTCCACCAAGCTGCCTTCGTCCCGGTTCCCGGAGGGGACCACCAAACCGGCCAGGCCGCGGCTCTTTGCATATATGGCTGCGGAAAGGACGCCGCGCACGGGGCGGATGGCGCCGTCGAGGGAAAGTTCTCCCAGAAACAGAAAGCCTTCCAAGGGCCTGGATTCCATTTGCCCCGAGGCCAGCAGGATTCCTATTGCTAAAGGCAGATCGAATGCCGTGCCTTCCTTCTTGATTCCGCCGGGAGCCAGGTTTACGGTGATCCTTTTGCTGGGCACCACGAATCCGGAGTTCTTGAGCGCCGCGAAAACCCTTTCCCGAGCCTCCTTCACGGCGGAATCCGGCAGGCCCACCATGGTGAAGCCCGGCAGGCCGGAGGCGATGTCCACCTCCACCGTGATGGGATAAGCGTCAATACCGGCGATAGCGCAGGTGCCGATCAGGGATATCATAGGGACCTACCCGAAAAGCGATAGCGGAGTGGCCATGAGATTCTGATAGGCTTTAAGAATCTCGCCTTGCAATTCTTTGCGGAAGCGCATCGACAAGGTTTCAAACGCGCGGTAGGGCGTGCCCGCCGCTAAGCCGGGAAAGGCCAGGAACAAGCCATAGCGGCCCCTCAGGATTTTGATCCCGCGCAAGGAAAGGCTGCCGTTGAGCACCACTTGGGCCGTGGCGATCACTTTCATTTCCGGATGGATATTGGGTTCTATTTGGATCGATGTGATTTCCATGATTCTTTCTTTCGATTTTCATAAGTCGTTAAAAAGGTTTCCGGAACCGGCCGCGGAAATTCATCTCCATGGCGGATCCGGAAACCGGCGGAAAGGCGCAAAGGAGGGAACAGCCGGTCCCTCCTTTCGCCGGCTTACGGGATCAGGCCGCGGCCGCCAAACGATATTCGTTCAGGATCCGTTCCGACATGTATTCATGGAGGGATTTGGTGATGGGAAAGCAGTAGTTGTAACCCTTGCCTTCCTTCTTGTTGTATTCCCGGGGAAAGGAAACGAACAAGCCGAATTTCCCTTTCACCACCCTGATGCTGTTGATCACGAACTGTTCGTTCAAGACAACCCGTACGAAAGCCTCGAGAGGGCTATCCGACTTTTTGTTGCGAAGAGGGTGGATGTTGATTTCTGTGATTTCGATTCCTTTAACGGACATTGTGACTCCTTAGTCAATTCTCGGCCGGACGCTTTGGGCAACCCGACCCGGTTCATAAAAACCGCCAAGACCCCGGGGTAAACCCGTCACCGCTCCTTGCGGAGAGGATCCGGTCCCGAGCCGTTATCTTGGCTGGTCGGATGGAATCAATGCAAAGGCGGTGCCAAACCACTCCGCTTGGAGAAAAATGGATTCGGCCCCTGAAAGGGGCACTTGCCGATGGCGAGAAGCGGGGTCTGGTGAAAACGGGTGAAGTCAGGTGAAGTTAAGTGAAGCGGAGTGAAAATCGGTGAAGCCGGGAATCACCAACTCCAGTATTTTTTACGGGATATCCCCTTCAAGGTCCATTCCGATCTATCGCCCATAACGGCGAGCACAACGGGGTGCAACCCGGTGGAGGAGATCCAGAACTCCGCCCTGCGGCCGTCTTCCCTGTCCATGGTGATATACCAGGTATCCATGTCGCGGATGCTGGTGGTTTTGGAATGTACCGTGATGGATGCGAATTGCGGACCGGCGACGAATCGTCCTTCCCCGGCCCAATCCTGGAACCACAGCTCCTCCCGGTAACCTACACGTAACGGTACCGATCGCAGGTAGGTGAACAGCATGGCTTCCGTGTACACGGGCCAACGCGCGATCAGGGTATCCTTGGGCGCCTCGCCTCCGCTGGAAAAGATCCGTAGGCGCGGGGGCGTGACCCGGCAATCCAGGGATCGATAGGATGTCCCCGGCCAAGCTTGCAAGGACTGGTCCTGCCTCAGCAGGCGGAGCCTATCATGGCGCGCGAGTTTCACCGTGGTCTGACTGGAAAAAAAGGCTCCGTTTTCTTCCCCGAAATTCATCAGCAGGGCGTTCAGGATCTCCGTGTCCCCTTTTCCGGCGGCCTTGCGATCGGCTGATCCATCGGAATGGGAAATCATCCTTTCGGTTACCAACCTGCCCTCGCCTACCGACTCCCCTCCCTTGCCGTTCCGCTTGACCGAGTAGGCCAGGATTTCCGCGGCCCCGTCGTTCCAATCCAATGCATTCGCGAAAGTGGAATCCGGCTTAGGGGCAAGTTGGGGTGTAGTCTCGCTTTCGTTGGAGGCCGCATGGGCGGCCTTGGGAAGCGATTCGGACTGTGCATCTCCGGCGCTTTTTTCGCGGCCTTCTCCCCCGGAGAGCGTTCCAATCAAGCAGGCGAGGATAAAAAACGGAAGCGGAGCCTTGGGCATTACGCAGCGATTATAAAACTCCGGGACATGGCTTGGGGATAAAAAAAACCGGCGGGAGCCGGTTTTCATGATGGGGCGTCTAGCATAGGCCCAAGCCGATGGGAGAACTGGGTTCTAGAAGCCGAATTCCTTCATCAGCTTATCGGCCAGCTTCTCTTCAAAATCCGGCGAGTTGAAATAGCCGGAGGCGATTTTTTCCTTGGCTTCCTGCACTTTACCGGCGCGGACGTCCGGCAAGGCGTTGATATGCTGGGCAATCGACTCAGTGGAAGAAGAGGACAGTTCCTTTGCCTTCTTGGACAGGGAGACGGAGTCGCCTTTGATTGGCTTCTCGGACTTGTCCGGGCTTTTCCCGCCATTGGCGACCTTTTGGAGGTCCATGCCGAATATTTGGGAGATTCTGTCGATTTTCATTCCATCTTCCTCTATTCCTTATTATCGGATTCCGGTGAGTGGAACTTAAGCATTATTTCAAGAAAAGATTAAATCGGATTTGACCGCCCCCCAAAAAACTCAACGGGAAGCCAGTTCCTCTTCATTATCGACGATCTCGAACAACCGATCGATCGAAGTCATTTCAAAAAGATCATAGATGTCGTCGGACAGGCGCATCAGAACCAGTTGTCCTCCCGCTGCCTTCAAGTCCTGGTGGCAGGTAATAAGCATTCCCACCCCGGAACTATCGATGAAACCTACCTCCTGCATATTGGCTACCAGGAACAGCTTCTGTTCCGCGATCGCCTTTTGGATGGCGGCCCGGAAATGGCTCACTTCGCTTCCCTTGATGTGCCCGCTGATGTCGAGCACATGCCATTTGCCGCTGGTATGCAACTTAATGTCCATTCTTCCCCGATCCGATCCCGCGCTGATTGAAGGGCAGGTTGATTGTAACGGTGGTCCCGGCCCCTACTGAAGAGTTCAAGGTAATATTTCCTTCCAAGGCTTGCATATAATGCAATGAAGTGGCGAGACCCAAGCCGGTGCCGTTGGTTTTGTTGGTATAGAAGGGCTCAAAAGCCCGGGACGATTCGTCCTTATCCATTCCTTTGCCACTATCCACGATTTGCAGGATCACCTTGCCGCTTTCCGTTTTGGCCTCGAATTGCAGGTTCCCCCGGCCCTCCGGCAATGCCTGCACGGCGTTCAGCACGACGTTCAACAGCACCTGTACGATGATGTCAGGATCGCTGAAAAACCGAATATCCCCATTTTCTATAAATTGCCGCACATTTACAAGTTCCTTATGGAAGGCGGGATCCTTTTCCAGCATGAATTGGATTTTCCTGAAGATCTCGGCGATAGAGACTTCGCGGTTGGAGGGCGCCCGATCCTTGGCATAGTCCAGCATACCGGTGAGGATACGGTTGAGGCGCGCCGATTCGGTCACGATAAGACTGACCAGCTTCCGGTCCGATTCGCTTTGGAGCACTGCATCCCGAAGCAATTGGGCCGAGCCGCTGATGCTGGCCAAGGGATTGCGGATTTCATGGGCGATACGGGCGGACATGGCGCCCAGGGCCGCCATTCGCTCGGAACGGAGCAGGGTGCGCGCCATACGCTTCTCTTCGGTGAAATCGATCAGCAGGAACACGCTGCCGAAATACTTTCCGTCCCGCATCAGGGTCTTGATCTGGATGTGCAAAGGGACCTGGGAAACGGTCTCCACTTCCATTTCCGTGTAGGGAAACCGTTCCCGCTGCTCGCGCAGATCATCCAGGACATCCTCCCGCAGCAGGTTCTTCATGGTTTCCTTTAGGTCCAAGCCGGGCGCCAAAAGCATCCCGAGCCATTCCTCGCTGGATCGGTTCTTAAGCTTGAGCTTGCCTTCCGCGTCGAAAAACAAAAGTCCCGTCTGCAAATCGTTCATCACCGATTCGGCGCTGAACTGGTACAGTTCCTTGTCCCTTTGCGTCCCCTCCAGCTCCCGGCGAGCGGCCCATAAGCGCCCGGACAAGAGGGAGGAAAGCAGTGCCACCATGAAAAAGAGCGTGGTGTAAAGGAAAAAACGGACCTGCACCGTTTCCACCAGGAGCCGCGGCAACTCGATATCGAGCGTGTCCGGAAGCCCCAAGTGGAGAAGGCCCGCGTATCCGAATACCAAGACGGCCAGGGTCGCCAACAGAAAGGATCCGACGTAGCGGAAGAAGAATCCCGCGCTGAGGATGGTGAGGATAAAAAGCAGGCCGTAGTCGGAAAGGTATCCGTCGTTGGAGAAGAAGATCGCCCCTTCCACCAGGACTTCGATGAGGAATTGGAAGAAGAGCAGGAAACCCACGGGCGATGTTTGCCGGGAGCGATTGGAGGAAGCCCAGGTGGCCAGGTATAGAATGGTGGAAAGGCCGTAGATGATCACCAGTCCGCGGGCCAGGGATTCCTTGTCGAAGGTCAGCGCGGTCCAGAAGAGAACCGCGAACATGGCGATGCGGGAGACCACCACCGCCAGGATGTCCAGGCCGGCATCCTGGGAAAACGTTAGGTCTTCGCCGTAACGCTCCGATGTATCGGTCGCTTTTTCCCCGAGCGGAACCTCCTCGCCAGGAGCGGAGTCTGTCACGCGCCCCCCGGTTATCCCACCGTCCCTGCCATCTCGAACATGGGCAGGTACATGGCCACCAGCACGCCGCCGATGATGGAACCCAGCACCACGATGACGAGAGGTTCGATCATGGAAGTCAGGGCTTCTACCGCGGCGTCCACTTCATCGTCGTAGAAATCCGAGATCTTGATGAGCATCTCCGACAGGCCGCCGGTACGCTCGCCTACCGCGATCATCTGGATCACCATGGGAGGGAAAACCCCGGTGGCCTTCAGGGGATCCGCGATTGTCTGGCCGCCGGAAATGCTTTCCAGGGTCTTATAGATGCCGAGTTCCAATACCTTATTGCCGGACGTCTTGGCCGTCACCTGCAGGGCATCGATGATGGAGACGCCGGAATTGAGCAAGGTGCCCAAGGTGCGCGTAAAGCGCGAGATACAGGATTTGCGCTCCAGATCCCCGACCACGGGTGTTTTGAGGAGGATCTGATCGATCTTGAGCTTACCCTTGTCCGTCTTGTAATACCGGAAGAAGGAGAACAGGCCGAACCCGATGCCGGCGATGATGACCAGTATCCATCCGCGGATGAACTCGCTGATGCCCATGACGATGCGGGTAGGCAACGGCAGCTTGGCATTGCCTTCCGTGAACATATTGGCGAAAATGGGCACCACGAACACCATCAGGATGGCGACCGCGGCCATGGCTACGATAGCCACGATGACGGGGTAGGTCATGGCCCCTTTGATTTTTCGGCGGAGCGCATCGGCCTTCTCCTGGTACTCGGCCAAGCGCAAGAGGATGGTATCCAGGATGCCGCCCGCTTCGCCCGCCGCGATCATCTGGCAATAGAGTTCGGAAAAGATCTTCTTATGCTTGGAAAGGGAATCCGCCAGGGTGCCGCCGCCCTGGATGTCCGCCGCCACCTGCATGATGGCCTGCTTCAACACTTCGTGCTCTGTTTGTTCCGAAAGGATGTCCAAGCACTGAATCAGGGGGAGGCCCGCCGAAGTCATGGCTGAAAATTGCCGCGTGAAGCGCGCCATCACCTTTAAGGGAACCCCGCCGCCGATATTGACTTTCCAATCCATGGGTTTCCGCTTGATGCTGGAGGCCCGGATGCGCTTTTTGCGCAACAGGATTTCCGCATCCGCCTTGTTGGAAGCCTCGACTTCCCCGCCGACTTCCTTGCCTTGGGCAGTCTTACCCTTGTAAAGCCATTTGGACATGAGACCTACTTGTTCTACCCTGTGATTAATTCTTGAAGTTCGCCGCCAGCAGGCGCTCGAAATGTTCCGGGTCCGGGGAGCGGGACAATGCGTCCGTGCGTTCCACCTTCCGGGTCTGCACCAGCTCTACCAGCTTGGCGTTCATGGTGTTCATGCCGAACTTCTGCCCGGCTTCGATGGAGCTCTGGATCTGGTGCACCTTGTCGTCCCGGATCATGGCGCGGATTCCGGACGTCATCACCATCACTTCCCAAGCCAGGCAGCGCCCCCCGCCGATCTTGGGAACCAGGCATTGGCTGATGACGCCTTGCAGCACGAAAGACAACTGCGTCCTTATCTGGGACTTCTCGCCCGCCGGAAACGCGTCCACGATGCGGTTGATGGTCTGGGCTGCGGAGTTGGTATGCAAGGTGGCCAAGGTGAGATGGCCGGTCTCGGCGATGGAAAGCGCCGCCTCCATGGTTTCCGTATCGCGCATTTCCCCCACCAGCACTACGTCCGGATCCTGGCGCAAGGCCACCCGCAGGGCGGAGGCGAAGGTTTCCGTATCCGATTTCACTTCGCGCTGATTGACGATGCATTTCTTGTGCTTATGGACGAATTCGATGGGATCCTCCACGGTGAGGATATGCCCTTCCAACTCCGAGTTGAGTTTGTCCACCATGGCGGCCAAGGTAGTGGACTTGCCGGAACCGGTGGGGCCTGTGACCAGCACCAGGCCGGAGGGCCTATCGATCATATCGGAAAAGATGCGCGGAAGCCCCAGCGATTCCAGGGTCTGGATCTCGTAGGGAATGAGACGTATGGCCATGGCTACGCAGCCTCTTTGCAGGAACACGTTGGCGCGGAAACGGGCCAGGTTGGCGACCCCGAAGGAGAAATCGAATTCCTTCTTGCTTTCGAAATTCTTGCGCTGGCCTTCATTCATTACGCCATAGGCCAACCGTAGGCAGTCCTCCGGACCCAGAGGATCGGTCATCATGGCCCGCAAGTTGCCGTGCACGCGGAACAAAGGCGGTTTGCTGGTGGTGATATGGAGATCGGAGGCGCTCATCTCCACCATTTTGCTCAACAACTCCTGAATGCTTACCATGACACGGCTCCGGGTAAAGGCAGTCGGATCCCGCGGGGGCGGATTCCCAAGTTTCTCAAAATAGATAATATCATATCTTGGTGGATTTGATAACCTCTTGGGCGGTGGTGATTCCGGCTTTCAATTTTTCCAGCGCATTCATGCGCAGGTTCAACACGCCTTCCGAGATGGAAACCTTTTCGATTTCATCGGGAGTGGCGCGATCCACTATCAGTTTCCGGATCGAATCGGTCACCGGCAGCACCTGGTGGATGGCGACGCGCCCCTTGAAACCCGTGTTGCCGCATACCGTGCAGCCCGTTCCCTTGAAAAAGGAAATGGTCTTGGCCTCCTGCTCGCTTATTTCCAGCAACCGCAACTCTTCCGAGGTCGGGTGGTCCTCCACCTTGCACTCCTTGCATATCTTACGCACCAGGCGTTGGGCGATCACCAGCCGCAGCGAGGTCGCGATGAGAAAAGGCTCGATGCCCATGTCCGCCATGCGGGTGATGGTGCTGGGGGCATCGTTGGTATGCAAGGTGCTCAGCACCAAATGCCCAGTGAGCGCCGCCTTGGTGGCAATCTGGGCGGTTTCCAGATCGCGGATCTCGCCCACCATGATTATATCCGGATCCTGGCGCAGGAAGGATTTCAGCGCGGCCGCGAATGTCAGCCCGATATCGCCGTTCACGGCTACTTGGTTGATGCCTTCCAGGTTGTATTCCACGGGATCTTCCGCGGTCATGATATTGGTATCGGAAGTGTTCACCGAGGAGAGAGCGGAATACAGCGTGGTCGACTTCCCCGATCCGGTCGGTCCCGTGACCAATATCATGCCGAAAGGCGAGTTGAGCGATTCCTGGAAATCCTGCAGACTCTTGGCGGAGAAGCCCATCTTACTCATATCCAGGTTCAGGTTGGTCTGATCCAGGATACGCATCACCACCTTTTCGCCCCAGATGGTGGGCAACACGCTTACGCGCAAATCGATTTTCTTCATCCCGTAGGACATCTTGATGCGGCCATCCTGCGGCAGGCGGCGCTCGGCGATGTCCAGATTGGCCATGATTTTCAGGCGCGATACGATGGCGCCTTTCAGCTTGTAAGGCAAAGTGGTCTGTTCGATCAAGGTTCCGTCCAAGCGGTAACGCACGCGCACGGTTTTCTCGTAGGTTTCGATATGTATGTCCGAAGCACGGATCTTGACCGCATCGCTCAAGACCTTGTTCACCAGGCGCACCAGCGGAGCCTCCATCAGGTTGTAGTCGGCGGAGCCCTCATCGTCAGCGGTGTCCTGCACGATTTCCAGGTTGCTGTCTTCCACATCCTGGAGAATGCCGTCGAAGCCGGTGGTGCTGACGGACGAGACGTAATATTTCTCGATGGCTTTCTTGACCTGGGATTCGGGAGCCATCCAGATGCGGACATTGCATCCGGTGAGGAATTTGATGGCATCCACCACGAAAACGTTCTTGGGATCGCCGATGACCACATGGATGATGCGCTCTTCCTTTTGCACCGGGATCACCCCGTACTTGATCGCCATTTCCTCCGGGATCAGGGAAACGATGTTGGCCGGCAACTCCATCTCGCTGAGATTGACCACCTGGGTATTGATCTGGGCGGCCAATTGCCAAACGATATCGTCCACGGAGGCAATGGCCCCGACCGCCACCAGGTTCTCTCCCAGGCTGAGCCCATTTTCAATTTGCCCTCTCAGGGCATTCTGTAATTGGTCCTGGCTGACCACGCCATCGCGTAGGAGTATTTCGCCTAATTTTTCTGACAAAAGAAGCGGAGCCTTTCTGAGGTGGGGAAGCCGGTTCCCCAAGAGCTTTTTTTGACGTTTTTTGTGTATATTGTAATCCACATCCACCCAGAGAATCCACACCGGGAATCCATTTGCAAAAGTCGGTTTACCGCTTCTTTACCATTTCCCGATTTCTAACCTCCGCAATCAGCCTTTCCGCGGCGGCCCTGCTGATGATTGCTTGCCAAGAGAAACGGCCGATCAGCGGAAAAGTGCCTACCGTGACCTTAAAAAGCTATTCCGGCGAGTCCTTCACCTTGGCTGGAGACGATAAGGCAGTGACCCTGCTGGTTTTTTGGGCAACATGGTGCCAGCCTTGTTTGATGGAGGTTCCCTCCCTGATGAAGCTGCATCAGAAGTACAAGGATCGGAATTTCCGGGTCGTTTCCATCAACGTGGATGACCCGGAAGGGCAAAAAGTTAAAGCCATCATCCGGGACTTCGGCATCAATTACCCGGTCCTGATCGGGAATGAAGAGATTATGAAGCAGTTCGGCGGCATCGTGGCCCTCCCCACTTCATTCATCGTGGGCAGCGATGGGCTGATTAGGGAAAAGCTCCAGGGCTTGCAGCCGGAAGATGAGCTGGAGCGCATGGTCCTGTCTGCCCTGGCCCCTGCGGGATGACTGCAGGGATTTATTACAATTGAAGAAGGGGTTAGGTCTTACCCAAAGCCCTGACCCCGGCATTTTTATTCAACCATTGGAAACCTGAACATGGGTAAAAACCTCTACCACAAGGTCTTCGACAAGCATTCCGTGGGGCAATTGTCTTCCGGCCAGTACCAGCTTTTCATAGGACTGCACCTCATTCATGAGGTGACCTCCCCGCAGGCCTTCTCCCTGCTTAAGCAGCGCGGTCTCAAGGTCCGGTCTCCGGAGCGCACCTTCGCGACCGTGGATCATATCATTCCCACCGAATCCCGCGAACGCCAACGCCCCCTCCGGGATACCCTGGCGGAAGAGATGCTGGTGGCCATCGAGGACAATACCAAGTCCAACGGCATCACTTTCTTCGGCGAAGGCTCCGGCAACCAGGGCGTGGTCCATATCATCGGACCCGAAATGGGCCTGACCCAGCCTGGGCAGACCATCGCCTGCGGGGACAGCCATACCTCCACGCACGGCGCTTTCGGCTCCCTGGCCTTTGGAATAGGGACCTCCCAGGTGGCCGATATCCTGGCCACCCAGACCATGAGCATGTCCAAGCTCAAGGTCAGACGCATCAACGTAACCGGGGCGTTACGTCCGGGCGTCTATGCCAAGGACGTCATCCTGGCCATCATCAACAAGCTGGGCGTTAACGGCGGCGTGGGCTACGCTTACGAATACGCCGGCCCGGTCATCTCCGCGTTCTCGATGGAAGAGCGCATGACCCTTTGCAACATGTCCATCGAGGGCGGCGCGCGCATCGGCTACGTCAATCCGGACGAGAAAACCTTCGCCTACCTCAAGGGCCGTAAATTCTCGCCCACGGGCGAGGCATGGGACAGGGCCCTGGCCTACTGGAAGAGCATCGCCTCGGATGCGGACGCCAGCTTCGATGACGTGGTGGAGCTCGACGGCTCGGCCTTGGAGCCATTCGTTACCTGGGGCATCACTCCGGCTCAGTCCTTGCCCGTAACGGGGGCCATACCCGCCGTGGACGCCTTCCCTTCGGACGAACGTCCGCTCATCCGCGAGGCGATGGAATACATGTCCCTGGAAGCGGGACAAACCATGGTAGGCATCCCCGTGGACGTGGTCTTCATAGGCTCCTGCACCAACGGCCGCCTTTCCGATTTGCAGGAGGTGGCGCGCCTGGTGGCCGGCCGCAAGGTTTCACCCAAGGTAAAGGCCCTGGTGGTACCCGGCTCCATGGAAGTGCAACGCCAGGCGGTGGCCCTGGGGCTTCCGGAGGTATTCAAGACCGCGGGCTTCCAATGGCGCGAGCCCGGCTGCTCCATGTGCCTGGCCATGAATCCCGATAAACTCGAGGGCCGGCAAATCTGCGCGTCCACCTCGAACCGCAATTTCAAGGGCAGGCAGGGATCCTCTTCCGGACGGACCCTGCTAATGAGCCCGGCCATGGCCGCTGCGGCCGCCATCGAAGGCAAGGTGGCGGATTCCAGGGTCGTATTCGCCTATGCCGCCGGTCCCAAAGGGATCGCCAAGGAGACCGTATGACCGCCCAAGCCATCATCGCCAAAGTCCAGGGCCGCGCCGTTCCTTTGCGCGGGAATGATATCGACACGGACCGCATCATCCCCGCCCGCTTTCTGCGCTGCGTGGTGTTCGACGGTCTGGGCGAACATGCCTTTGAGGACGACCGTTTGGGCCTGAAGGCCAAAGGCAATACCCACGCGTTCGACGATGCCCGTTTCCGTGGCGCCGGCATCCTTTTCGTGAACAAGAATTTCGGTTGCGGCTCCTCGCGCGAGCATGCGCCCCAGGCCCTGATGCGCTGGGGCATCAAGGCCATCGTGGGGGAATCCTTCGCCGAGATCTTCTTCGGCAATTGCGTCGCCATCGGCATCCCCTGCCTCACCGCGGGCGAGGCGTCGCTGGCGCGGTTGTTGGATGCGTCGGAAAAGCATCCCTCCACCGAGTGGACCGTGGACGTGGAAGCGGGCTTGGTCAAAGGCACCGCGGGCGCTCAGTCCGTGCAGGAAGCCGCGGTGTTGCCGCAAGGACCCAAGTCGCAATTCCTGAGCGGCCGCTGGAACTCCCTGAATGAGCTGCTCCTGAACGAGACCGGCGTGGCCGCCGTGGCCGCCGGGTTGCCCTACGTATCCGGCTGGTAAGGACGACCGGATGCCCGTTCGCACCCCGGTAACCCAGGCGCTACTGCGGAAATACTCGCAGGTTTTTCCCGTCGGTTCGGCCGGCGCCAAGCATACCCAGCGCCTTATCGATCGGCGCAAAGCCCATCTCAAGGAGTTGGACTGCTTCGCCGTTTTTTCCGGCGTGTTCCGGGAGCCGGGCAGCGAGCACATCTGGATCATGAGCGGCCTGCGCATCTTCCAGGAACCGGCCCTGATCCATCTCACCGGCATCAACCAGCCCAAGGTCATCCTGATCCTCAACCCCAAGGCCAAGGGCGCGGAAAAGGAAGTCCTGTTCATATCCCGGAAGGATCCGGCCAAGGAATTCTGGGACGGGGTCCGTTTCGGGTATCCTAAGGATCCCTCTCCGGAAGGTAAACGCGATCTGGAAGAGCTGCGCGCGCTGACCGGCATCCGGGACGTGCGGCCTTTCGAGGACTTTCCGGGTTATTTCCAGGCTATGGTGAAAGCGGCGGCGAAACCGTTCGGCTACGCCTTCTTCCATTCCTACAACCCTAAAGTCGAGGGCGGCAAGAAGATCATCCGCACCAAGACGGATTACAATTGGGCCTTCAAGGAACAGTTGGAAAAGCTGGCGCGCGGATCCGGGCGTAAGGGTTTCGAGATCAAGTCCTGCGTGGACCTGCATTTCCGCCTGCGCCTGCCTTTGGAGCCGGAGCAGATCAAGGATGCGGAAATCGCAATCGAACATACCGGAGCCGCTTTCGCGGAAACCTTGGCGGCCATGAACTCCTTCCGGGATGAGAACGAGCTCTCCGCCCATCTGGAATACGGCATGAAGAAGCGAAGCCCTTCCGGCCTCAGCTTCCCCAACATCGTGGCCTCCGGCAAGAACGCCACCGTTCTGCATTATCTCAAGAACGACGAGCCTATTGCGTCAGGCTCCCTGGTGCTCCTGGATTTCGGCGTGCGATACGGGACCATGCACGCGGACATTACCCGCACGGTGCCGCATAACGGCAAATACGGTCCCCTGCAGGCCCTCCTATACGGCATCGTACTGGACGCCAACAAAGAGACCGCGCGCAATGCGCGTCCGGGCGAAACCATCCGCAACCTGAACAAGAAAACCTGGCTCTTCCTGGAAGAGCAATTGCAAGCGCGCTTTTTCTCCCGGGGCGGCAAGGCCATGCGCTCCTACGCGGGGCAGCCCCACGGCGTCTCCCACTTGATGGGCGAACAGGAGCATGACGGGGATCCTCATCGCATCTACCAGGATTATCCCCTGCAGCCGGGTTGGCAGATTTCCAATGAACCCGGTCTCTACGGCCACTTTGCCGTGACCCTGGACGGGAAGAAATATTCCGAATGGATAGGCATCCGGGTGGAAGACGACCTGCTGATAACCAAAGCCGGCTGCCGCAACCTGTGCGCGGAAATCCCCAAGGAAATCGGCGAATTGGAAGCCATGCTCGCGGCTAAACCCCGCGCCTGACGATATCGTTTATATTTAATCGGCTAAAGACAACCTGAGGAACGGCGGAACATGAGCGACGATAAGAACAAAGATCCCAAGCCCAAGGCCCCTTCCCCCGCGGCCGGCGAACCCTCGGCCAAGAAACCGGTCCCGCCCGCAAAACCGGCCGTTCCCAAACCTTCTAAGGACGCGCTCAGGGAAGCGGACCTTTATCCTTCCGCGGATGAGGAAGCGGAAGAAGAAGACGAGGACAGTCCGGAGGCCCTGTTCGGGGACGAAGGCGGCGCAGAGGAAGAGGCCGTCCTGGAAACCACGCTGGGCACCACCGACACGTCCGAGCGCATCATCCTGGTGGTGGACGAAGAAGGCCAGCGCCGCAACGAAACCGTCGCCATCATCAGCCAAATCCTCCCCAACGCCGTCATCGAGGTGGCCAACGATCCGGAAGAAGCCTTGGGAATGATGGAGGAGGGCGACTTCGATACCTTCGTGGTCAACTTCCTGATGCCGGGCTACAGCAGCTCGCCTTTCGTGAAGGCGGTGGCCAACCATCCGGAACATCCCCTTTTAATCGGCTTCGCCGCCGACAAGATGTCCGATGCGGTCGATCCCAAAAAAGGATTGAAAATCATTCCGCTCAAGCGCTTGTTCGATCTGGATACCAGCAATGCCACGGACACCCCCGAGGGCGAGGCTGCGGAAGAATAATCAGGGAGCGTCTTTTAGGAGACCGGCGAGTTTGCCTTCGTCGGAGGATGCGCCGAATGCCTGCTTGGCCAAGGCGTAAACCTTTTGGTTGGCGGGGTCCGCGGTTTTGGCCGCCCGCAACTGGAACTCCGCCTTGGCTTTGTCCCCTCGGAACAGAGCCAGCTTCGCCTTCATAAGATGGGCCTCCGCCTTGCGGTGCTTGGCCAATAGCAGGTTATCCAGGATTTTATCGCAGGCCGAGTACTTGGCCAGGGAGAAATCCAACTGCGCCTCTTCCCAGAGGGCTTCCTTGGCCATGGATCCGCAAGCCATGCGTTTCAGGCGTTCCAAGGACTTTCCGGAGGCGGAATAATACCCCAGCTTGCGCAACAACCGGGCATCCAACAACAGGTTGCCGGGATTCCCAGGATTGTGGGTTTCGCCGAAGACCACCACACGACGGGCCTGGGCGGGCTTAGCCGTGGAGATATAATATTCGATCAACCGGGACATTAACTCATAGGACTTGGGAAAACGGCTTACGCCTTCCAGCCAAACCGCTTCCGCGGCCTCCCAACGGCGATCCAGGAACAAGGCTTCTCCCCATTGCAGGTAGATGATTTCCTCGGCTTCGATCTCGTTCCGCCCGGCGGAAAGCATATGCGCCGCTTCGGCGTATTGATTGGAGCCCATCAGGGCCAAGCCCAACACCCGTGAATAGCGGGCGTTGTTGGGTTCGGCGGCATGGGCCTGGACGGCATAGGTCTGGGCCTCTTTGAATTTTCCCGATTGGATGAGGCAACGGGCAAAGGCATAGTCCAGTTCCGGAACCCCGAAACCGAAGTGGGCCGAGTCTTCCCCGCGCATCCGCAGGAGGTATTCCAGATGGTAACGCGCGCGTTCCGCTTGGCCCGCATCCAGGTACAGGGTGGCCAGGCGCGCCCGCAAATCGTCCTGCTCGGGAGTAATGCGCAAGGAGTGTTCCAGGTAAGCCGCGCCCTTCAAGGCTTGGCCCTCGGTAAGATAGAACTGCCCCAGCAGGCCGTTGATATCTTCATCCTCCGGATTCTGAGCCTTCGCTTCCAGCAGGGCTTTTTCCCCTTCGCTCCATTTGCCGGACATGGAATAACAGGAGCCGATCAGCGCCAGCAAGGAAGGATCGTTAGGCAGCACTTTCCGGATTTTCTCGAACTCCTTGGCCGCAGCGGAAAACTCCTGCATCTGAAAGAGATAATAGCCCAGATCCCAACGGGAATTGAGCGAAACCCGTTCGTCCATATCCATCTTGGTGGCGCCATTGGGCAAGTATTCAATGGCGACGGGCGCTTCCGCTCTGGCGGCCAGACCGGCTGTCGAAGCCAGTAGGGAGCCTATGAAGAGCTGTTTGGAGAGGGAGAATGGAAGTGCCATATATTCATTCTAAGTGAAGGCGGCAAAACCTGTCGAGCAGGAAATATAGGGGAAAAGTGGGGACAAGGAATGTCCCAAGAAGATCCCAATTACCGTGAAATCAAGGACTTGTATTGAGGATCGGAAGCGCCATGGGACAATCCCCCGCTATTGGGGCTTCCCATAAGCAACTAAGCTGAAAAAGCAGTTGAAATCTCAACCAAAGGGGCGGCAGCCCACCAACTAAGTCCATGATTTCAATGGAAATATATCCTCAACTGGAAAGGGGGGCAGAAGCCACCTTGGCGGCTCCCTCCATCCGCTCTTGGACTGCATCCCAAAGGGACGCTAAACGCGTCCCTTGAACCACCATGGTCTCCTTAAGGGAATCCATGTTCTCGCCAGGGTAAGGGCGAGACCCAACCAGATCCCGGTAATAAGCCAGGCCTTCTTCCAGGTTGGCTTTGAAAAGGGAAAGGTAGGCGAAGGACTTGGCATCACCTGCCGCCAACTTGTCCGCCAGCTTCCCGAAATAATCCACCGACATCACCAAGTCTTTGGAGAACATATGCGGCCTATCGTTGGGCACCAGGGAACGGCCGCGTCCGTAAATATGGTTCACCATTTCCCGCAAGGTGTAAAGGCGATCGAAGTACGCGATATTGGGTCCCGGGCAAACCGAGACCGGCATTTCCGCCTTGATGATGCCCAGATTGATCAAGGCCCCGTTGCCGAGCTGATCACAAATGCAGCTTTTTACGTACACGGCCTGGACCCTTTGATCGGGGATATCCACGGGCGGAACCGTTTCCTTGCCCATGGCTTTCAGCTTCATTCCCTGGTATTCCTTGGAAGCCGTGCAAATGGGCAGCTCCGTGAACTCGGTATTGGAGACCAGGAACTTTTTCGGACACGGCGAGCCGGGTTTGCCGCTTTCGATCTGCTTCCTGGTCCATTGCTCGGAAGTGGAGTTGCGTAGATTGTTGAACACCACTCCCAGCGGAGAAACGTCGCTAAGGTAGAGATCCTTTTCCTTGGCGGCGGCCAATTGCTGGCGCGTGCCGTTGTCCAGCGCGGTAGCTTCCGGGACCAATAGGAACGGACTGGCCCAGCCGGTGGCGTCCATGCCATAGAAGTCCATCAGGCGTTGCACTTCCGCGAAGTTTCCGATGCCGCCCTGGGCGGTCACGGGGATGTCCCGGTTACGGGCTTCCGCGGGGTAGCTGCGGCCTTTCTTCTCGTACCAGGACGCGATCATGGGTTCAAAGATTTCCGGGAACTTGGCCCGGTTGTCCTTGAACTCCTGCAGGATGGGCCCCATCAGGTAACCGTCCGAAGCGAAGGCATGCCCGCCGCAGTTCAGGCCGGATTCGATGCGGAACTCGCGCACCTCGATCCCTTTCTTGGCGATGAACTTGCCCTGGATAATGCTGGAGCGGTAATCGGAAACCTTGAGGATCACGCCCTTCTTGGCGGGGCCGGCTTCCGTGCGATAGAAGTCCGGGAAGCTTTCCATGTACCCGTAAAGGGTGGGATTGATGCCGGCGGAAAAAACGATATCCGCGCGGAGGGTGGAATTGGCGAAGCCACGCAGGGCGGACTTGGCGTCCGCATGCTCCATGCTCATGGCATGGCCTTCCCTATCGTATGTGATCCTGTCGAGCTTGGTCATGATATTGCAATCGATCTTGCCCGGGACAATGGCCTGCGTCAGATCGGTTTCCAATTGGCGCTTTTCCGCCCCGTCCAGGGATCCCAGATAGGCCAGGTAAAGCTTCTTGGTGGAGGAAGTGTCCGGGAGCAATTCGAAATACTTGATCTTGTCGTTGCCGGCCTCGAAAGGCAGGGCGCGGATTTCTTCGATCTGGCGCTTGACGATGACATCGACCATGTCCAGATAGGCGGTGATGCGGCGCGCACGCGCGTCCGGCTGGGAGGCGGTAATGGCCTCGAAGGGAAATCCGTATTGGGCGGCGTAATGCTTGCGGATGCGTTCGATGAGCAAATCATCCACCAGGGACAGCACGGACGAGATGCCGAACTTGGCCACCCGCAAGGCGCTATCGATGGTGAAGCCCGTTCCCATGATGGGGATATGCAGATAATGATGGGTTTTGTACATGCCTGCCTGACTTAAAGGTGCCTGCATAGTGTATTAAAAAATCCTCCCTTCAGGATCCTGAACCCTGTAAAATCTTGTCAGAATCGGTCGAATTCCGGGTATATACTACCCTGAAGGAGGCATCCAGCCACCCTGCCCGAACTGGGATTATTCACCGATATGGAATTTTGAGAACACTATTTTGGGGAAGTTCTTCTCCATCAAGGTAAGCCTGTATTCGTTGGGACACAGGTAAACGAGATTGCCGCCCTTATCCATGGCCAGATCATGGTTGTTCTGGGATTTGAACTCCTGTACGGTGACGGGATCGCCGCTGACCCAGCGGGCCACATGGATGGGCGCCGCTTCCAGGCGGCAGCGCGCATTGTATTCCTCTTCCAGGCGGAACTTGATCACGTCGAATTGCAGTACGCCGACCACGCCCAGCACGGGGATGGGGCTGTTGACGGGGGCGAAAAGCTGGGTGGCGCCTTCCTCGGAAAGCTGCTTCAACCCTTGCGTGAGCTGCTTGCTCTTGAGCGGATCCTCCAGGTACACGCGGGAAAAATGCTCCGGGGCGAAATCGGGGATGCCCAGGAACTTCAGGTTCTCCGATTCCGAGATGGTATCGCTGATGTTGTAGAGGCCGGGATCATGGATGCCGATGATATCGCCCGCATAAGCCTCGTCCACCACGGTCTTATCGTTGGCCAGGAAGGTGGAGGGCGCGGCCAGGCGCACTTGGCGCCCCGTGCGGCAATGCAGGACCTTGGCGCCGCGTAAGAACTTCCCGGAGCAGACGCGCATGAAGGCGATGCGATCGCGATGCTTGGGATCCGTATTCGCCTGGATCTTGAATACGAAGCCGGTGAAGTTGGGCTCGGTAGCCTCTACCATGCGCTGTTCAGCCTGGCGGGCCATGGGCGAGGGCGCGTAGGCGACGAAGCTGTCCAGCAGATGCTTGACCCCGAAATTGTTGATGCCGGAGCCGAAGTATACCGGCGACAATTCCCCGCGCAGGTATTTCGCATGGTCGAAAGGCTCCATGGCGCCGTGCACCAGTTCCGCCTGCTCGCGGAACTCCGCCAGGTAGCGGGGATGGAACCACTCGTCCAGGCGCGGATCGTTCAGGCCGTCCACCTTGCGCATCTCCCCTTCGGGGACCTCTGGGTTGAAAAGATGCACATTGTCGCTGGCGAAGGAATACACCCCCTGGAAGAACTTGCCGTTGCCGATGGGCATGGTCATGGGCGAGCACTTGAGTCCCAATATGCGTTCCACCTCGTCCATCAAGGCCACCGGATCCAGGGCGTCCCTATCCATCTTGTTGATGAAAACCGTCACCGGGCATTTGCGGAGGCTGCAGACTTCCATCAGCTTGATGGTTTGCGGCTCCACGCCTTTGGCGGCATCCAGCAACACCAGCACCGAGTCTACGGCCGTAAGGGCGCGATAGGTATCCTCGGAAAAGTCCTGATGGCCGGGGGTATCCACAAGATTGATCTGGCAGCCTTGGTAGGGAAAGCTCAACACGGACGAAGACACGGAAATCCCGCGCTGTTGCTCGATTTTCATCCAATCCGAGGTGGTGAATTTCTTGTTGGCCTTGGCCCGTACGTGGCCGGCTTCGCGGATGACCTTGCCATACCACAGGAACTTCTCGGTAATGGTGGTTTTGCCGGCGTCGGGATGGCTGACGATGGCGAAGGTGCGGCGCTTTAGGATTTCCTCGGTCATGCTTTTCCGGACTTGAGATCGGGTGAAGCGGGTAAAAGTAGCAACCTGCAGGGACGGCGTCTTTTTTAAATTGGGGGAACGGACTTCCGGCGCATGCGTTTGGGCGGAATCCGGAAAGGGGACCGGAATGGTCGTATCGGGATCGCAACAGCAAGGACAATCGGGAACGCCGGACGGCAAGGCCGTGCCTGCCTGGATGGCCAAGGTGCCGCGGCCCAGTCCGGAGTTCCCGCGCAGCTACATCGCCGCCGATGCGGATCTTTCCAAATGGGATGAGATCAAAACCTATCTCGACGAATTGAACCGCCGCTTCCTGCCGGACCGGGAGTCCTTGCTGCTATGGATCCGCGACTACGCCGAATTGGGCGACGTAGTCAACGAAGAAGGCTCGCGGCTTTATATCGGCATGACCTGCTTCACCCAGGACGAAGGCAAGCAGAAGGCCTACCTCGACTTCGTGGAAACGGTCGAGCCGGCCATGGCCCCGGTGATCGACGAGCTGAACAAGAAAGCCATCGCCCATCCCGATGCGGCCGGCTTACCCGCCGCCGAGTACGGGAAATGGCTGGAAGCCTTGAATGTAAGCGTGGAGCTCTTCACCGATTCCAACATTCCCTTGTGGACGGAAATTTCCAAGCTCTCCCAGATCTACCAGAAGATTTGCGGGGACATGACCGTGGAGTGGGACGGGGAAACCAAGACCCTGAGCCAGCTCTCCCCTTTCCTGCAGGCCAGCGATCGCTCCCTGCGCGAGAAGGCCTGGATGAAAATGGCCGAACGCCGCAGCAAGGACAAACAGCGCCTGGACGATCTCTTCGATGAGCTTTTCGTGCTGCGCAACCAGGTGGCGCGCAATCTGGGTCTGCCGGATTTTGCGGCTTACAGCTTCAAGGCCAACCATCGCACGGATTACTCTTCCCAAGATTGCTTCCAGTTCCACGCCAGCGTGGAAAAATCCGTGGTGCCTACTTTCCGCCGCTCCTTGGACTACCGCAAGGAAAAGCTGGGACTGAGCGTTTTGCGCCCCTGGGATCTGGGATGCGATCCGCTGGGACGCCCTCCCCTGAAGCCTTTCCAGGAAGCCTCCCGTTTGGTGGAAGGCGTCGGGAAAATCTTCGCGCGCATGGATCCGGAATTGTCCGGCTTCTACAAAACCATGACCGATAAGAGCCTGATGGACCTTGAGAACCGCATCGGCAAGGCCCCGGGAGGCTACCAGTGCAGCCTGAACGAAGTACGCCTCCCATTCATCTTCATGAACGCGGTAGGCATGAACGAGGACGTATTCACCTTGCTGCATGAAAGCGGACACGCCTTCCACCTGTTCTATACGCGCGGAATGTCCCTGGGCTTCAACCGCAGCGCGCCCATGGAATTCAGCGAGGTGGCCTCCATGGCCATGGAACGCTTGGGTTCGCGTTACCTGGACGAATTCTATACTCCCGAAGAGCGCAGGCGCGCCGTCCAAACGGAGGACGAGGAAGTATTCCGCCTGCTGCCCTGGGTGGCTACCGTGGATGCCTTCCAGCATTGGCTATACGCGCATCCGGGCCATACCCAAGCGGAGCGCAAAGCCGTTTGGCTGGGATTGGATCGGCGCTTTGGGTCCAATCTGGACTGGAGCGGATTGGAAGAATTCCGCGCCAATTCCTGGCACCGGCAATTGCATATTTTCGAAGTTCCCTTCTACTACATCGAATACGGCATCGCCCAGTTAGGCGCCCTGCAGGTTTGGCTGAAAGCCCTTAAGGACGAAAAAGGGGCCCTGGCGGATTACAAGCGCGGCCTGAGCCTGGGGGGAACCCGCGGGTTACGGGAGCTTTTTGAAGGCGGAGGGCTGAAGTTCGACATGCGGGAAGAAGCCATCCGCCCGCTGGTGGAAAAAGTCCGCGAGGAATGGGAAACCGCGGTGGGAAAGGGCGGATCACATGGCTAATCGCAAAGCCGCCGGCGCGGATGCGGGCCGGGAAGCGGCCTTGGCCAGGTACGAGGCCGATAAGCAGAAGCATCTCGCCGATCTGATCCGCCTGACGCGCATCCCCAGCGTCAGTTTCGACGGGTTCGACCCCAAGGAAGTAGAGCGTTCCGCCGATTGCGTCAAAGGCATCCTGGAAGCGGCCGGCCTGGAGCATGCGGAGATCATGCGCGTGCCGGGCACCCACCCTTACGTGTACGCGGATTGGCTGAAACGGCCGGGCGCGCCCACGGTATTGCTGTACGCGCATCATGACGTCCAGCCTCCCCTGCGCGAGGAGCTGTGGAAAACCCCGCCCTTCCAGGCCGTGGAAAAGGACGGGCGCCTGTTCGCGCGCGGCATCGCGGACGACAAGGCGGGCGTGCTCATCCACGCGGCCAGCATCGCCGCTTGGCTGGAAACGGCCGGCAGCCTGCCCGTGAACGTTAAAGTCATCATCGAGGGCGAAGAGGAAATCGGCTCTACCCACCTGGGCGCCTTCCTGGAGAAGTACAAGGATCGTTTGCGGGCCGATTGCGTGGTGCTGACCGATTGCAGCAATTTCGATACGGGTTTGCCCAGCCTCACCACCACCTTGCGCGGCCTCATCAGCATGGACGTAACGGTGACGGCGCTGGATCATCCCCTGCATTCCGGCATGTGGGGCGGCCCCATTCCCGATCCCGTGCAAGGGCTGGCCAAAATCCTGGCCAAGCTCTCCGACGAACAGGGGCGCGTGGCCGTGCCCGGCATCTGGGACGACGTGGTGCCGCCCAGCGCGGCCGAGATGGAGGATATGCGCAAGCTGGGGATGGAAGATGCGGTCTTCCGGGAACAGGCCGGCATCGGCCCCGGAGTGGAGCTTTTTTCCAAAGGACCAGGATTATTGGCCAAGATGTGGCGCGAACCTTCCATCGCCGTGAACTCCATCCAGGCGGGCGGCAAGAAAATCGCCGGCAACGTGATCATGGATTCCGCCTGGGCCCGCGTGGGTTTGCGCCTGGTGCCCAATATGGATCACGCCAAGGCTATGCGGTTGCTGGTAGGATTCATCAAGGCCAGTTGCCCCTGGGGCCTCAAGGTCGATGTGGTGCCGGAACAAGGCGCCAATCCCTGGATGACCAAACCTGATCATCCCGTCTTCGCGGTAGCCAAGCAGTCCCTGGGACGAGGCTACGGCCGCGACGCCGTCCTTATCGGCTGCGGTGGAACCATCCCCTTCGTCGACAGCTTCACGCGCGTGCTCGGGGACATCCCGGCTCTGCTGGTGGGGATCGAGGATCCCTACACCAACGCCCATTCGGAAAACGAATCGCTGGGCCTGGCCGATTTTCACAGTTCCGTGCGCAGCCAGATCCATTTCTTCGCGGACCTGGCCGCAGCATCGGACGCGGAACCCGATTTCTGGTCGGATACGAAAAAGCGCCCACCGGTTTGAACCCCGGTTTCGATTTGGTAGTCGCCGGCGCCGGCGTGATGGGTTTGGCTTGCGCGCTGGAAGAGGCGCGCCGCGGAGCCAAGGTAGGCGTATTCGATCCCGGCCTAACGGAAGCGCAGGCCTCCGGCGCCGCGGCCGGGATCCTGGTCACGCGGGACGCCCATGCCTTCGCTTCCCCCTTCCGGGAATTCTACGTCCGATCCATCCGCGCTTATCCGGAATGGTTGGCCGGCGTTTCCGCGGCCGCCGGCGCGCAAGTACCGCTGCATAGGGAAGGCGATTATCTGGTTTTCGATTTGGATGATAGGGCGGGGCGGGAAAGGCTGGAGGCCAAATCGCGGCAACTGGAACGCGAGCGCTCGCTCGCCTTCACCGTAACAGATACGTTACCTCCGCTTTTGCGGGGCCATTGCGCCCTGGAAAACGTGAAGGTATTCCATTTCCCGGAAGAGGCCTACGTCCAGAACCGGGAATTGATCTCCGCCTTGCGCAGCGCCTGCGGGAAAGCGGGAGTGGTGTTCCGGCATTGCCATCCGGAGCGGGCCTGGGAGTACGCTTCGGGGCGCACCCTGCTCGCCTTTCCGGAAGGAAGCTGGGAGGCGCGCAAAGTCCTCATCGCGGCCGGCGCATGGAGCTTGCGCCTGCTGGAATCATTGGGCGTTTCCGCACCCATCATCCCCGTCAAGGGCCAGATGATGCGCATCCCCAAATTCCACGGCTCCCAAAGCATGATCCACTTCAACGATGCCCTGTACCTGGTCCCTAGAGGCGATAGCCTTGTCGTGGGAGCCACCACGGAGCCGGGCACCTGGAGCGAAGGGTTCGACGGCGCAGGCGAGGCTTTCATCGCCTCCCAATTGCGGCGCTTTCTGCCGGAAGTGAGCCGGCAACCGTTGGAGGCCTGGTCGGGTCTGCGGCCGCGCACTCGCGATCGGCTACCCTGGATGGGCTGGTTGGACTTGGATCGCGGCTGGGCCATTTGCACCGGCCATTACAAATGCGGCATCAGCATGGCGCCCTTGGCGGCCCAATGCATGGTCAGATTGCTGCATGGGGAAAAGCCCGGGTTCGATCTGGCGCCGTTCCAACCTTGGCGGAAACAGGGACTGACGCGGACTCCCCGGGCGGAAGCGAGTGCCGTTTTGCCGGAGGCAAGTCCGGACTAGAGCGGGAACCGCAACCGGGTCCGCGTTCAGAAGAACAATTCGTAATTGGCGCCGACCATGAGATGGCGGCGGTTGCCGTATTGGATCAATTTTTCGCGCAGGCGGAAGGTCTGCTGAGGTCCCAGCACGTATTCCACGTTGGCGGCCACGCCCAAGCTTAAATCGTTCTTGTCATTCGTCTCCGGATATTGCCCCACCGAGCCGGACACATCCAGCCTCACGGTGTTCTCCAGGATGGGTTGGAGGAATCCCATGGTCACGTTGTTGGTGGGCAGTTGGATGCCGTTGCTGGAATAGGTATAGGAAACCCGGGGCAGGAAATCCGTGTAGCGCATTTTGTATTGGACCATCCCGTTCACGATATTGGTGCGAGTGGTGGGAAAGGATTGCAGATCGTCGCCGGGATACTGGGATTCCAATGCATACTCGCTTTGCGTAAAGCTGTACAACAAGGTGGTATGCAATTTGGCGTTGGGCAATTGGAATTGCTGGTATCCGCCCGTATTGAAATTCAGGAAACTGGAGGTGAACTGGTGCGCATAAGACCCGTCCGGCGCGATGTTGGATCGGCCTCCGCCAATCCAGAAGCTGGGGTTGTAAGGCCCGGGAGTGAAACGGAGCTCCACCTTGAGGTTGCGTTGGATCTGCGAATAGAGTCCGAGATCCTGGGTGTAGTTCCCCAACTCCAAACCCAGGGAAAGCATGTTGTCGAGCACAAGCAGCTTCTGGAGAAGGGTGAAGCCATCGCCGGGATTGCCCCCCAGGAAGGGATTGCCTTCGCTATGGTATTCCAGCCCAAGGTGGGAATAGGTCAATTCCGTTTCGGAAACCACGCCCGGCAAAGGCAGGGAGGAAACCACGCCTGCTTCGTACGCGCTGTTGGATCCGATGAACCCGGCGATGTCCGGATTGCTGTTGTTGTTGCTGAGCAGGTATTGCCAGCCTCGCGTAGTGGCGTTGAAGATGAAGATATCCTGGAAGCTCTGGGGATTGAAAGCCACGTCGAAGGTATCCGGATGGAAGGCCCCCAGGGATTTGTCGCGCGTGTACAGGCTCAGGGCCGCATTGCTGAACAGCTGGATTTTCCCGTCCCAGAACCCGATGCGCAGATCCATTCCCGGGACCAGGTTCTCCGCCGGACGCGTCCCGCGCAAAAGGGTATTGACGCGGAGATGTTCCGCCGATCCTTCGTCATCGGAGGCCTTGAGCACGCTGAATCCAAGGTCGAATTTGGGGCCGCCTCCCAACCCAAGGCGGATCGCGGTCAGGGTTTGCGCGAAGGTTCCGGGAACGGTATCGATGCGGGTGCCGTTTCCGGTATCGTACTTGACCAGATACGCGGGAACTTCGCGGCGGCTTTCGCCGCGGACCACGCGCAAGGATCCCCACTGGGTTTCCCCCGTGGTCAGGTTCAACACCGCTTCCCCACCCCGGACGCGCGTCCCGTTGAGGGAAAGCGAGTTGTAGAGAGGATACACGTCTCCGGCCTTCAAGGCAGCCCAGGGACCGTATTTCACGTTGGCCGTAACGCGATGGCTGGGCTGACGAAAGCGATCCTCATCGGTACGGAGCAGCACTTTCCCGTACGCCTCGAATTGCTTGTACTTGAGATTGTATGCCGTTTCCGCGGCCCCATCCAGGTCTTCCGACACGGGTGTTTCCGGATCGCCGGCCACCAGATTGGTATCGGTAAGGGATTTGAGTTTCAATTCGCTTTGGGAGAGGACCCGCCCCTTGGCTTCCCCATTCTTCCAATCGATCTTGGTGACCACATGGCCGAATTGGCGATAGCTGCCGCTGCGCACGGCGCGGACCGGTTCCGGAAGGCGGACGAAGAATCGTGCCTCCTGTTTCTGGATGATTTCCGTGCGTTCATTGAAAAGCAGCAAGGTCAATTGATGCACGCCGGTTTTGAGTCCGGCAAGTTTAGCCGTGAGCAGGCCTTCCGTGATGGTCAGGGGACTGGTATCCGGATAACCATCCACCAGGAGCACCATGCTGGCGGGCGGCGTGCCCGGCAAAGAGGAAAGCACTCGCAGCTCCGGTTCGTAGAACACGTCCCCGTCGATGGGAATGATGAAGCCGCCGGCAGCGGGTTCCGGAGGCAGGATTTCGGCCGGGACGGAATCGACCATGCTGACCGCGCGATCGGGAACCGGTCCGGAAGCAGGCTCGCTGGCCATGCCCGCGGGCGCCGGCGTGGAGGTATCCAAGGTGTCTCCCCCGCCCCGCGCATTGGATTGCGCCAAGGAGCAGCCGAGGCAGGCCAGGAAAACCGGGAGCATCAGCCGCTCAAAAGTTGGTTTCATATTCCACTTCCAAGGTCGTGAATTCTTCCGTCTGGGGATTCACGAAATCCACTTCGATGGTATTCTGCCGGAATCCGACTTGTTCCAGTTCCGAGTCCGTGGCGTCCGAGACCTTGATCCCGTTGAGGTCGGAAACTGCCTTCTGCCC
The DNA here is from genome assembly GCA_025360005.1 of Fibrobacteria bacterium. GTDB lineage: Bacteria > Fibrobacterota > Fibrobacteria > UBA11236 > UBA11236 > Chersky-265. Next base: position 83,092 of record JANYDA010000030.1, on the reverse strand, counting down.
GCTGCGTACCACTACGGTCAAATCCTTGGGGCGATTGTATACGGAAAGCTCTCCGTCCTGGACCAGGAAAATCCCCACTCCTTTCTCATCCGATTTGCAGGAAAACCTCCCGGCTGCGGCCGTGGCTTGTGTCTGGGAGTTCTCGCATTGCACCGCCTCGCTTTTCTTCTTGAGGCCAAAGACCACCTCGCCCGCTTCCATCTGCACCCGGCGGACTCGCTTATCCTTGGTCTTGACCCGCTTGACGGTGAAGGCGGACTTGGGGCGGATTTCCATGAATGCCTGGTCCGGAAGCAAGCGCAGCACAGCCTTGCCATCATTACCCGATTCGATCCTGGCCCCCGGCGCTATCAAGTCGGAAGCCTGCAAATCCTTCTGCGCCGGCGGATCCCCGGCAGTAACATGCAAGTTACCCTTGACATACTTGGCCACCGCCAAAGCCGGCGGCGTAGCGAGTGAAAAAGAAAACAACCCCGCAAGCAAAAGCGTAAAAATCCACATCCGCATTCTCCCGAGTCCGCTGCGAAGCGGTCCGCCTTGGGGACGGAACCGAGAAAGGGGCATGGGGCCAGGGAAACCCGGCACCAACCCCATATTTAGATCCGTCCCCATAACCACAGACCCCCGCATTATTGGAACCTCAGGCGCGTGACCGAATGCCGGCTCTGATGGAACTCACGCGCCAGCCGCTCCAGTTCTTCCAAGGAATAGGGATGCCCGTTCAGGCGGATTTGGCCTTTGGCCGGAACCTTGCCGGCCCGTGACAAATCGAAGATTTCAAAATTGTCGCCCAGGATGATTTTCAGGGCGGCCATCACCCGCTTGGTATAATCGTCTCCGTACTTGATCTGATCTTCCAGGGTCTTCAGATCGCCGAGCTCGGAGGCAGGCACCGAAGAACCGCCCTCCAATCGTTCGTCCACCTTGAAGTAAAGAGGATCGGAATACAGGTAGTCGGAGGTAGGACCGCGCAGCACGGCGCGCGCGCGCCAGACGTAGGTCATCCCCGGCTCCAATTGCGGCAGGCCCGGCGGATAAGGCGTGGGCGAATCCTTGAAGATCCCGAACTTGGCGAACTCGAGGCCGTCCAGAGCGTCTTTGGGATTGGTTCCGGCCGGCAATTCATAAATGAAGATCTCGATTTTCGGCTGGTCCGGCGGATAGTCGAATTCCGTGGAGTTGAACAACTCGGACACGACTTTGAAGATCGGCGTGATGGTATAGAGCGGCACGGGAACGGGGTTGGTGATTTTGGTACCCGGGTACAGGGCCTGGATCATTTTCACGTACCGCAGGCGGCCGATATTGCCTCCCAGGGAATCGACCGGAATGGTGGCAGTGGCTTGCGCGAGAGGATCGTTTTCGCAGCTTAGATTGAAGCGGAAAATGAGATCCATTTCCGGCGCAACGTGCGTTTGCAGGATCAGATCGTACAATTCGCTCTTGGTAAAGGTGATCCCTCCCGATTGCCAGGCAAAATCGAAAACATCATTCGAGCGCAGGGGCACCCCGATGCTGGCCGGATCGATGGGGCCGCTCCAGCGATCGAAGGCAATCAGCGGCGTGCCGCTGTGGTGGCCCCGGGACGTATCCGCCAAAACCTGCAAGTGAAGCCGGAGACTGCTTGAATAGGTCTGATTGGCCAAATTCGGGGACAGGGTCAGGTAAAAAAGCGTGGGGGCATTGGCCGGATGATCCGTATCGAACCAACTGGGATCGAAATTGGTAACGGTGTATTTCAGGCCCGGGGTCGTTACCGTCAGATTGGCCTTATTGGTACTCGCGTTCACGTCCGGGCAGGCGTCGAGAGCCGATCGGGCGGAAACATGGGGCGCGAAAATGAAAACGGGGGCCATGCAGGCGAAGAAAAACCGGAAAACCTTAGCGCTTGCCAATGTCATGCCTCCATACCCCCAAGGCAAAGATGTCTATATCGCGCGCCCGATTCCGTGTTCTGGATCACAGCAACGGATGCCGGATGCGCATGGACGGCAAAAGGTACTAAAAAGGCTCGAAAAAATCCGATCGGGAAGCGGCGAACACCAGCGGTAGGCTCACGCTGTCGAGGCGTATGTCCAAGCGCGAATCCCAGCCCGTAAGAGCCGGGTCGAGCGGAAGCTGGACCGGCATGGCGGGTCCGGTGAAGTGGAACCAGAATCCGGAGCGAAGATTGTTGGCCGCTTCCGTCCTTCCATTATGGCAATACAAGTGATAAAGCAATTGGGCCATGCTGCGGCTTTGCAAATCATGGGGGAAACCGCTTTCCAGGTTCCGTTCGGCCAGGCGCCAGCAGCCTTCCGCCCAGGCCGGATCCAACCCCCATTGCAGATCACGCATATCCAGCTCTCCGAAAAGCGAAGCGTATTCCCTTTTCTTGTCGGCGGCATAACCGCTCAAGGCCACTAACACGCGGCCCAACAATTCGTAAACGTAAGGATCCGAAATGCCCGTTTCAAACGCCTTCTCCAATGATGCCTGCGCCAGGAAAGGCAAGTCCAGGCGATAATAGACGTCCGCCAATTCCATCCAGGCCGGTCCGTTGCGCGGCGCGCCTTCCAGCCCGCGCGTATAGTAGCGTTTGGCCTCCTCGTAGCGCCTATGATCCTTCAGGTATTTGCCGTAAGCTATTTGGATCTCGAAAAGGGAGTCCTGCCGATCCGATTTCCCCTTCAGGTACTCTTCCCACTCTTCGTCGGAGAGGGCCTGGCGCCGGAGGTAGCCGTTGGCTTCATTGGCCCATTTGTCCTTGGGTTCCCGGGCCAGGATCCAGGTGACCAGGGCTTGCGCCTTGTCGATGGCACCGCCATCCAGATAATCCGCATAGAGATTTTTCCAGGCCGCCTCGCGGCAGGGTTCGTTCCTATCGATGAGTTGCCGCCATTCCTTTTCCGCATCCTCCCGCAAACCCGCGGTCAAAAGCAAGATGGCGCGATCGATTTTAAGGGCCGATTTTAGAGGGGCCGGGGCCTTTGGGAGCAAAGCGGCGATTTCTTCTCCCGCCTCTTGCGAATGCCCGTCGATCCAATCCCGCAGCGCTTTAAGAAAGCGGCGTTCGGTTTTGGTCATAGGCTTAGCCGCCCAATCCACCGCGCCCAACTGCGCCTTTGCCTTTTCCGGCGGGGACATCAAGAAGGGACCGACGGCCAGCTGGCCGAGGGTATCCGGAAAGGCGAGGTTGAGCCGGATCTCGCGGCTGGTAGCGCCATGCTGCCCGTTGCCCCCTTGCAGTTCCAAATAACGGCAGCCTTCCGCTAAGACGATCGTGGATTCGCCCGTCGCGAGGGCGCATAGCACGACGATGGACCGGAAATGCATGGACACAAGTTAAAAGCAATCGTCCACCCGGCCAAGCCTGCGCGCGTCAAAGCCAGTGCATTCCGTTCCGGCGCAAGACCCAATTTTATAACTTTCACCCCAACCAAGAGGCGACGATGGTATTGACGGGCCGGGAAATATTGAAGCAAATGGATCTGGGGGCAATCCATATCGCCCCATTCACGGCCGCGAACCTGGGCCCCAACTCCTATGATGTTTCTTTGAATCCCAAGCTGCTGGTTTACGATCTCGCCGCCGGCGAACCATTGGACATGAAGAGCGAGAACGCCACGCGCGCATTGGTCATCCCCGCGGAAGGGCTGGTGCTGCAACCGGGGACCTTGTACCTGGGGTGCAGCAATGAAACGGCTACCAGCAATCGCTTCGTGCCTATGTTCGAGGGCCGCAGCTCCATCGGCAGGTTGGGCATCAACACCCATATCACCGCAGGCTTTGGGGACGTAGGCTGGGGTTACCTGCCCGATGAAGCAGGAAACCTGGTTTGCCAATTCCCTACCTGGACTCTGGAAATCGAAGTGGTGCACCCCATCCGGGTTTATCCCGATGTCCGCATCGGCCAAGTCTACTTCATGATGCCGGAAGGCGAGATCACCTACTATAAGGGAAAGTACACCAAACAGCGCGAGCCGCAGGCGAGCCGGCTGTTCCAAGACTTCAAACCCAACCCCTGATTTCCACCTCCCGTCTCATCTCCTCCATACGCGTAGACAGGGGAACCCGCCCAACGAACAGCTTCCACCGAACCCCCTTGTAAGCGAGCCACCTTGTGGCTCGCTTACAAGGGGAACGACATGACGCCTGGAACCTGGAATAGACCAAGCGTCGTGTCGTCTGGCATGCCATTAGCTTTGATAAAATGCGAGCCCCAGTTAGGGATGGGGTTTTTGGGAGATGCGGGTTGGACCCTAACCGGTTGAACCTAAAAATCACGATGGAAAAGAAGGGCAGAGGCGCCGTGGGGACCAAATCAGGAGTTAACAATTTCGATTCGGCCCTAGGCGTGAAAAGATTGGATGGAAGTCAAAAAGTGACAAAAATAGCTGTTTGTAAAAACGGGTCGTCTTTTGTCACGGACTGGCAGCCGAAATCTTCTCGGACTTTTCTAATTTCCCCTAGTCATTTTTTTAAGACTCGGACTTTTAATTAAAAGTCCGAACCACCAACTTCAGGAGAAAGACAAGACGATATGACCCCAGCCGAAGTCATGAAACTGGCCAAGGACAATGGCGTCCAGTATGTGGATCTGTTGTTCGGAGATATGTTCGGTCAATTGCAGCATTTCACCTTTCCGGTGAGCCGCCTTGACGATGAGATGTTCAAGGTCGGTATGGCCTTCGACGGCTCTTCCATCCGCGGATGGAAAGGCATCGAAGCTTCGGACATGATCATGAAACCGGACCCCGCTTCCGCGTATCTCGATCCTTTCGTCGCCGCCCCCACCATCGGAATGTATTGCGACATCATCGAACCCCGTACCGGGCAACCCTACAACCGGGACCCCCGTTCCATCGCCAAGAAAGCACTGGAATACCTGAAGACCACGGGAATCGGAGATCTGGCCTTCATGGGACCGGAGCCCGAGTTCTTCGTTTTCGACGGCATCCGCTATACCAGCGATCCCCGTCAGGGCAGCTACATCATCGAAACGGGCGAAGGTCCCTGGACCAGCGGCGCGGAAGGCAGCCTGGGCCATAAGGTCCCCTTCAAGGGCGGCTATGCCCCCGCGGCCCCTCAGGATACCTTGTTCGATCTGCGCAATGAAATGGTCACCAACCTGACCAAGATGGGCCTGACCCCGGAAATCCACCATCACGAAGTGGCTACGGGCCAATGCGAAATCGGCGTCAAGTTCGGCACCGTGATTTCCGCCGGCGACCAGGTGCACAAGCTCAAGTACGTGGTGAAGAACACCGCCGCCAAGTACGGCAAAACAGCCACCTTCATGCCCAAGCCCATGTGGGGCGACAACGGTTCCGGCATGCACGTGCATACGTCCATCTGGAAAGAAGGCAAGAACCTGTTCGCGGGCGACGGCTATGCCAACCTCAGCAAGACGGCCATGTGGGCCATCGGCGGCATCATCAAGCATGGAAAGTCCATTCAGATCTTCTCCAACTCCAGCGTGAACAGCTACCGCCGCCTGGTTCCGGGCTACGAAGCCCCCGTGAACTTGGCCTATTCGGCGACCAACCGCTCCTGTTCGGTGCGCATTCCGCATGTGAACGGCGATAAGGCCCGCCGGTTCGAGTTCCGTTGCCCGGATAGCTCCGGATCCGCCTACTTGACCTTCGCAGCGATGCTGATGGCCATGGTCGACGGTATCAAGAAGCAAATCGATCCGGGTTCTCCCGCGAACAAGAACATCTATGAACTGCCCCCGGAAGAGCTGGCGAACATCCCCTCCACGTCCAAGAACCTGGAAGAGGCGCATGCCTCTTTTGAAGCGGACAAGGAATGGGCGTTGGCCGGCGACGTTTTCGACGCCGATATGATCGACGCTTACGTGGGCTATAAGAAGTCCGCAGAAATCGAACCGTTGAAACTGCGCCCGAACCCTTACGAGTTCGAGCTGTACTATCACGGCTGATTTCACCCGGCTCCGCAGAGCCGGCGGTTTCGGTTAATCTGGCCTCCGTTTCCGGAGGCCGCGAAGACTCCCGGAAACGGGAGACTGAGGACTTCCCGGAGGGGGAGTCCTTTTTTGTTTCTATTTTAGGGTCCCCATGGAGCATATGACTCCTTCCGAGAAAAAAGCCCTTATCCTCCGCAACGCATCCGGTTTCCCCCCGGAGGTGGTTTTCGATCACGTCCATCGCCTGGATTCGGATTATTTCAACGAATTCTCGCCGTCGGAAATCGAAGGCCATTTGCGGCGGATAGCCGCGCTCGACAAACAGAATCCCTTCTCATTCGAGTTCTTGCGCCTGGATGCGCAGAGCTGGGGCTTTACGGTGATAGGCGAGGATTTGCCGGGATTTTTCGCCGCGCTTTCCGGCCTGCTGGCCAGTTATGATTTCGACATCCCCCTGGGCAAGGTTTTCACTTACGGCAGCGGAGACGGAGCGGCGGCGTTGCCCGCGGATGCGGCCCGATCGGGGTTGAAAGCCTCCCCACCGTCACGCCGGAAGATCATCGATTATCTGGTACTTGGGCACCCGTATCCGGAAATCGTGGATGCATCGTTCCAGGCCGGACTACTGGACGATCTGAAAATCCTGATAGGCCTGTTGCGCGAGCGAAAAACGCAGGAAGTCCGCGTGGACCTTTACCGCCGCATCGGCGCGTATCTGAGCCGGAAAAGCAGCGAAGCGGTGGCGACCCGATTGCCTTTGGAGATCCAAGCAGAAGCCGATGAGCGGCATGCCGTCCTAATCGTGCGGGGGGCGGATAGGAAAGCCCTGCTGTTCTCCCTTAGCAATGCCTTGGCCTTGCAGGGCGTTTCCATCGAGAAGCTGCTTACCCGTTCCGAAGGACGCTGGTTCGAGGATAGGATCTTCATTACCGATTCCCAGGGCAGGCCCGTCACCAATCCGCATACTCTGGAACGGCTGAAAGTGGCCATCATCCTGATGGAACGCTTCATGTCCACCTTGCCCCAGGCCACCGATTATCCCGCCGCGGTGCGGGCCTTCAACGATTTCATCGACGCCTTGATGGACCAATCCGCGGGGACGCCCAACCTGCCGGCCTTCGGGGACTTCACCTTCCTGTCCTCCCTGGCCCGCATTCTGGGCGCCGGCCCATACCTATGGGAAGAGATGACCAAGCTGCCTCTGGCCGAGGTAACCTCCCTGTTACGCAGGTTGGACGAAGAGCGGCGCCCGGCGACGCGGAGGGAATTGGAAAACGGCGTCCGCGAAGCCATGGACGGGGAGTCCATTTATGTTGGCAAGGTGGCGGCCTTGAACCGGTTCAAGGATTTCCAGCTGTTCCGGCTGGAAGCGGTGCATCTCATCTTCCACCAGAAAACCCTGCAGGAGTTCTCCGCCGAGATCAGCAACCTGGCGGAGGTGATCTTGACGGCCGCCATGGGCCTGGCTTACGGTAAATTGCTGGAAGAGCACGGGGAGCCGCTCACGGGCGGATCCGCATGCGCCTACGGGCTCTTTGCGCAAGGCAAGCTGGGCGGGCGCGAACTGGGCTACGCCTCCGATCTGGAAGTGCAATTGCTGTATGCCTGCGCCGGGGAAACCCAAGGCGGCAAGGATCCCATCAGCCACGCGGAGTTCTTCTCCCGCATGGTCCAGGAGATGCGCGCGGCCATCGTGACCAGGAGCGAAGGGATTTTCGAATTGGACTTGCGGCTGCGTCCGCATGGGGACAGCGGACCTTTGGCTTCCCAGTTCGATCGCTGGAAGGAATACTACGGAATAGACGGCGGGGCCTTCGATTATGAACGGCAGGCGCTGCTCAAGCTGCGGCATATCGCAGGAGGCCGGGAGTTCGCCGAGGATGTGATGACCGCGCGCGACGCCTTGATTTTCGGGGCCCATCCCGTGGCTATCGAGCATACGCTATCGCTGCGCGCCAAGCAGATCGAGCTGAAGGGGGCGCATGGCATCAACGCCAAGTTCTCGCCGGGCGGACTGGTGGAAGTGGAATATGCCGCCCAGTTCCTGCAGCTCCGGTATGGCCGCCGTCATCCTGCCTTGCGGGAGCCGAATACGGAATCGGCGCTGGAAGCATTGCTGGAAGAGGATATCCTGGAACCGGCCGAGTTCGAGAAAATGTACCAGGGATACGCCTTCTTGCGCCGGCTGATCAATGCGTTGCGCATGGTGCGCGGGCATTCGCGCGATCTGATCGTCCCCGCGCGGGGCGCGGACGCGTTCCTGTACCTGGCGAAACGCATGGGTTACCTACCTACCCCGCGCTACGATGAGGAAGCGCAACTGGATTGGGATCTGCGGCACGTGCTGAGGGAAGTGCACGGCATCTTCGCCCGGCGTTTCCTGGAAACGGGAATGGCCCCGCAGGGGGAGGCGGACGCCGCTGCCACCGGGCTTGAGACCAACGGAGGCACGCGCGCCCAGGAAGACGGTTCCTTGACCGGGGCCTTCCTCAATCCGCAAGCGACCTCCCTGCAAGTGGAAACCGCGTTGGAACGCCTGGGCATCCGCAATCCCGCATCGCCCGCCGCCTTGATCGCCAACATGCTGGCGCCGGTGAGGGAAAAGGGCATCCTCTGCGCCGCCTTGGTGGTGGCTGCGCCACGTTTGCGCGCGAGCCCGGATCCGGAAGCGGTGCTGCGCCATCTGGGCCAATATCTGGAAGCCACCGCGGACCCGGATTATTTCGTGAGGCAGTTGCTCAATCATCCCTACCTGAACGAGATCCTCATCAAGGCTTTCGGGCATAGCGAATACCTGACGGGGATCCTGCTGCGTCAGCCGGAATACCTTTTGGAAATGGGGGATTCCAAGGCTTTGGAGAAACCCAAGCTTCCGGGGGAGTTCCGCAGGGAAATCGAAGCGCTATCGCCCGCGTTGATGGGATTCGATTCGGCCGTGGAAATCCTGGGACGCTATCGCAACCGGGAATACCTCCGCATCGGCTTGCGGGACATCTGGTTGGGCGAACATCTGCAGCGTATCACCGCGGAAATCAGCCATCTCTCCAATGCCCTGGTGGAATCGGTATTCGGGTTGACCATGGCCGAAGCGGGAACGCTGGACATCCGCGACGGGATTTCCGTGATCGCCCTGGGCAAGCTGGGGGGCAATGAACTGAATTACAGTTCCGACATCGACATCGTTTTCGTTTCCGATCCGGATCGGGTTTCCGCCGAACGGCAATCCGCGCTGGATGGTTGGGCGCGCCTTTTCATCTCGGCCCTGAGCCGGCCGGGCTCGCAGGGCAAGTTATTCCGCGTGGATACGCAGTTGCGGCCGCACGGCAACCAGGGTTCCTTGATCGCCAGCAAAAACCGCTGCGAAAATTATTTCCGGCAGGAAGCGTCCGGCTGGGAACTGCAAGCCTGGTTGAAGGCCAGGCCCTTGGCTGGCAATATGGAATTGGGCCGCGAAGTGGTGCGCGGCGCGCAGGCGATGGCCGTTTCGCCGGACAATCGCGACAAGGTGGAAAACAGCATGCGCAAGGTGAGGCAGCTGGGTTTGGACAAACTCAAGCAGGAAAACCGCCTCTCCACGGAAGTGAAGCTGGGTCCCGGCGGCATCCGCACCATCGAGTTCTACGCGCAATACCTGCAGATCCAGCATGGCCAGGCGCTTCCGGAATTGATCTCCGGCAACACCTTGGCGGTGCTGGGCCGCCTTTACCGCTACCGATTGCTGAGCCCCAACTACCATGACCTGCTTTCCAAGAGCTACGTATTCCTGCGCCGCATAGAACATGTCCTGCAATTGCAAGGATTGCAGCAACGCCACGAACTGCCGGCCTCGCCGGGAGAATTGGAAAAACTGGCCAAGCGCATGGGCTTCGAGGAGCGGCTCGGGGAAAGCGCGTCGTCCCAGTTCCGCGCGCGTTACCGTCAGCATATGCTGACCTTGCTGGAATTGTCCGGCACCTTATTCGGATATGAAACAAACCTGCCCATGGGCGGAACGGCGGGAACGCCACAGGAGCATGCATGAAGCCTCGTAAACCGGGCGGCCAAGGAGGCCCGGCGGGTCAAAGGCCAAGCGGACCGGGTCCGGAAGGAGCACGCAAAGGCGGCCAGGGCCAAGTGGGACAGCGGCCGGGAGGAGAAGGCGCGCGTTTTAAAGGCAAACCCATCCGCGGCAAGCGATTTCCGCCGCGGCCGGACGCGGCCATGGATTTCAAGCCTTCCAAGATTGCCTTGGGGCAATTGATGGCCCGCTACGGGGTCCATCTGCAACCGCAGACCCTGGATCTGCTTTGGGCCTACCACGGATTGCTGCGTGAGAATAATCACGATCAGGATCTGACCCGCTTGATCGGTTTCGATACCATCGCGCAAAGGCATTACGCGGATTGCATGATCCTGCACGGCCTGATGAAAGGCAAGTGGCCTTCCCCCATGGTGGACGTGGGCACGGGGGCCGGTTTCCCCGGCATCATGATCAAACTCATGTCGCCATCAACGCGAATAGTCCTGGCGGAGCCGCGGCCCCGCCGGGTGCAGTTCCTGGAAATGGTCATCAGGGAACTGGGCCTCAAGGACATTTCCGTTTTCGGGCACAAGGTCACGTCGCGCAGCCTGACCCAGCCCTTCGCAGCCGCCATCACGCGCGCCTTCGAGACCGTGGAGCATACCCTGCCTCGCTTCGGCAGCTGCCTGGCGGTGGGCGGCAAGGCCATCTTCATGAAAGGGCCCAAGGCGGCGGAAGAGATGGCGCAATTCCAAAGCGATGAATACAAAGTGCTGCGCAACCATGCCTACCGCATCCCCAATACCACCCAGGACCGTGTGCTGTTGATCCTGGAACGGACCCAGGTCCCCATCCTCGATCCTTCCCGGCCGGCCGGCCCGGAAGAAGAGGCCGACATCCCCGCGATCGATCCCGACGATGGCTAAGCGCAAGGGCACTTTGGCTGCCATCCTCTCGGACCAGGGATTCGGAAGCCATAAGGATTGCCGGAGCCTGGTAGGCAAGGGAGCGGTGGAATTGGGTCGTGAAGAGTCCGGAGCCGTGCGCTGGTCGGTGGCTGAGGATGCGGACGCCCAGGTAACGCCGGAGGGACTGCATATCCGGATCGGGGCCTTTGAATTCCCCTGGCGGGAAAAGCTTTACATCGCCTTCCACAAACCGGCGGGCACCGAATGCAGCCACACGCCGACGCACCATCGCAGCGTGTTCTCTTTTTTCCCGGAGCCCTTCCTGCGGCGCGGCCTGGAAGCGGTGGGCCGCCTGGACGCGGATACCACCGGGCTCCTGCTGCTCACCGATTCCGGAGCCTTCAACCATTTGCTCACCTCCCCGCGCAAGCATGTTCCCAAGACCTATCGCGTAGGGACCAAGCATCCCATTTCGCCGGAACAGATCGCCAAGCTGGCGGCGGGCGTGGAACTGCGGGGAGAAGACGGGACCACCCTGCCGGCTTCCCTGGTTTTGCTCTCCGAAAAATCCTGCGACCTCACCGTCTCGGAAGGCAAGTACCATCAGGTAAAACGCATGTTCGCGGCCGCGGGCAATCGCGTGGAAAGCATCCATCGCATCGCGATAGGTGCCGTTAAACTGCCGGACGATTTGGCTTCCGGCCAATGGCGCTGGCTCCAGGCGACGGATCTTTCCGCCCTGGGTTTCAAGGAAGACTGAACACATGTCCCAACTTTCCCGAGTAGAAATCGATCCCGCCATCCGCCTGCTGCTCACGGCGGACGAGGATAGCGGGCAACGCGTATTGTTGATCCTGGCCGGGGACGGCGGCCTGGCCTCCGTCTTTTCCCCGCGGTTCGGGGAGGTGGTATGCCACAACGCCAACCATGGCATGCACGTGGCCGCCTCCGCATCCGCGCGCAGCCTGGGCCTGGCCAATGTCCATTGCGTGCTGGGAGACCTGCCCTGTTCCGATCGCGATACCGATGCCTTCCTCCCCGGCATCCGCTTCCCGGAAAACCATTTCGATCTGATCGTGTTCCGGCTGGGCCGCGGCACCGCCCAACTCAATGCCGTGTTGGTGGAATCCTTCCGCCTGCTGGTCCCGGGGGGCAGCCTGATCGTTTCCGGCCACAACCAGGAAGGCATCAAGAGTTTCGCCAAGCGCGGCGAGGCCCATTTCGGGAACATCCTCTTGCAAAAGATCAAATCCTCCTGCCGCCTGCTGCGCTTCCGCAAGGAAAGCGCGGACCCGGTCTCGCCCGTGGAAGACCCGCGGTATTTCCATCCGGTCCGGTTGCGACTGGCCCTCAAAGGCGGAGACGCGGTCAGCTACCTCACCAAGCCCGGCATTTTCGCCTATCGCGCTACGGATGCGGGCACCGCCTTGCTGGCATTGCATCTGCCTTCCTGCGCGGGCAAATCCGTGCTGGACCTGGGTTGCGGGAGCGGACCGCTTTCCCTGGCCGCGTTCAAGCTGGGAGCCGCGCAGGTGCTGGCCACCGACAACAGCGCCATAGCAATCGCTTGCGCGGAACGGAATTTTTCCGAGGCCGGATTGCCCGGCAGGGCCCTGTGCGCGGATCTGGCCGAGGGCGCGGAAGGAGGCTACGATCTGATCTTCACCAATCCGCCCTTCCACACCGATGCCGATACGGACTACTCGCTTCCGGGGCGCGTTATGCAAACCATTGTGGGTCTGTTAAAACCGGGCGGCGAGGCCTACCTGGTCGTGAACCAGTTCCTGGATTACTCGACGCTTGGGAAAACCCTGTTCCGCGAGTCCGCCATACTTGCGCGTGAGCAAGGTTATACCATCCATCGTATGAAAAAGGCCGACGCCTAGATCGCCTGATCGCCGAAGGCCGACGCCGGCCGCACGCCGCTTCCCGAGCGCCAATTCCTTATTGCCCCTGCTTGGACCGGGGTGATAAAATAACCGGTATGATACGCATACGGATGGGATGGCTGGCCCCGGCGGGCTTGGCCTTGCTTTTGGCGGGGTGCAACATATTCAAAGCCGCGATAGGTATCGAGGCGAACACTCCGGACGAGCATATCCTGGAAGGCCAAGCCGATCTCCAGAAGGCGGACTATCCCGCCGCCCTTGCGGAGTTCGAGGCCGCCATCGACGGCGACTCTTCCAAATCCGAAGCCTACTACGGGGCCGCCAAGGCGGCGCTGTTGCAGCAGCACATCAACATGTTCCAACTGATGCAGTCGTTCCAGAACAACGATGGCAAGAGTATCCCGTTCCTGGGGGAACCGGATTCCATCAAGGACAAGATTTTCGTCGCCAACCGCGGCATCAACAAATACCTGGGCCCTCTGGTGGAACGCGAAAAGGCGGGCAAAAGCGACGGCAGGATTTCCTCGCGCCGGTTCTCCGCCGACTATGCCCTGGCCTCCGCCATCGAAGCCGTGCTCTCGTTGGCCGATTTCAACGGGGACGGCCGCATCAACGCCAAGGATAACATCCTCAACGGCATCATCGATTTCACCGATCCCACCAAGCTGAATCCGGACAGCATCATGGCCAACCTGGCGGACTTGAAGAACGACACCGCCAAGATCCAGGCCCTGAACGGATTGCTGGACAAATCCCAGGATCTGTTGGCCAAGAGCGACAAGGCCATCGACCTCTTCCTCAACGGCGTGCTGGATAAAAAAGACTCCGCCGTCGGGGGGGCATGCGCCGCGGCGGATACGGCCTGCCAGAAGATCCAGGATCAAGTGAAGGGAGTCAACAAGGAACAGGTCGGCGATTCCGCCATCACCCAGGTCAAGAAATTCATCCAGGACGCGGGATCCACCGTGGTCATCTACAAGGTATTCGACAAGCAGGACAATGATGGCGACGGCTGCCTGGACGAGGAATTGCTGGACGGGATCGATAACGACGGAGACGGCAAGATCGACGAGGATTCTCGGGGAGCGCCGGACAGCGTGGGGAACGTGAACTTCTATGCGGACAAGGACAAGGCGGATAACAACATGGATGGCAAAATCGACGATGCCGCCGAAGCCGCGTTCCACCAACGATACCTGGACTCCTTTCAACCCCTGCAATTGCTGCTGCATCCCGAACGGAAGGGCCAGATATTCTGGGCGGACAGCGGCGCGGGGTTGGTGGACACCCGGCATAAGAAAATCGTAGTCCTGGATTCCACCGTCACCCCCCGGGTCACGGACACCGTTTCCACCTTCGATTTGTGCAAAGGCACGGTGAAGGGATTCAAACATGGCAATTGATTGGAAACGCCTGGGCGCGCTGGCCTCCATGATGCTGGCTGCCGCCCCGGCCCATTCCGTGCGGGGGCCGCGCTACCTGAGCGGCCGCGCGCTGGGCATGGGCGATGCCTTCGTGGCCCTTTCCGACGACTACAGCGGCATCTATTTCAACCCGGCCGGCCTGGCGCATCTGAATACGCCCCTGGACGCGGGCATGGCGCTCAAGGTAGACGCGGGCGATTTCTTCGGTACGGCCGGGGACGCCCTGAACGTGGCGGGCTCCCATACCAACAGCTTCTCCAGTCTGGACAGCATGTCCGCGGACAACACCCTGGTGGACGATATCATGGTTTTCGATCGGCGCCCCATCGGGCTGGGCACTTCGCCGGAGATGCATTTCGCCGCGCGCAGCACGGATCCGGATTTGCCCATCGGGATTGGCGCGGCCTGGTTCCTGGGCTCCCAAGGCAGGTTCATGCTCGACAAGGGAATCTACGTGCCGGCCGCGAGCGCGCGCGTACGCACCGATTTCGTGGCCAAGGTGGCGGGCGCCATCGAACCCTTTCCCCGCTTCACCATCGGCCTATCCCCCACCGTGGCCACTTACAATACCTTTGAACAATCCATTTCCATCCAGGAATACGCCACCGCGGCGGATACCTTGCAGGCGCGCATCGCGCAGGAAAAGGAAAAGATCTACCGCCCCGGGTTCGGGCTGGGACTCACGGCCGGCGCGCTCTATGATATCGTGCCCACGGAATTGCGCGTGGGCGCGGTGGCCTACAATATGTTCCTGACCATGGATCACGATCGCGTACCGATCACCTACAGCGTGGGTCTGGCCTACCTGCCGGCCGTGCTGCGCAAACAAGGAATGCTCAGGTACGTAAACTTCGACATCGATGTGGAAGACGTTTTTGCCGACAAGGATTTCCTGGGCAAGCTCAATATGGGGGCGGAAATGAACCTCTCCCTGGCCCAATTGCGGGGGGGGTTCAAAGGCGGGTATCCCTGTTATGGGTTGCTCGCCAACCTCTTCATCATGCAATTGGAATTCACTTCCTGGGCGGATGAAGCCGGACTCTATGTAGGCCAGATCGAGGATCGCCACTACATGTTCGGCATCCGCTTGGGCATCTGAAGCCGGCCCTATTATCGGCTCAGATTGAATCCGAGCCTGACGTTGTTATGGTGGTCGAAGTTGTAGACCCACTCGTAGGCCATGTCCACGTTGAGGCGCATCCCCAGGTAACGGTAGCCCAGGCCTGCCCCCAGGGACAAGCGGTGCGACGCTTCCTTGGTGAACATGTTCCGCGCATAACCGATGCGGGCGGCCAGCAAATCGTGCAGATAGGGTTTGGCGCGCGAATCGGGGAGCATTTCCAGGGGCACTATCTCGATGCCGGTGGCGAGCTTGGTGAGTCCGTCATGGTAAAGGGAGGGTTCATAGTCCACCACCAAATCCAGGAACGGGTCCGGATCGAAGAGAAAGCCATAGCGTAACGTGACGGGTACGTACTCGGCGTATTTCCCCGCCGCCGTGTTCGCCGCATTGTGCGTGTCCCAGGAGATGCGGGAAAACAAATCCTTCATGGCCACCCCGAATGCGTATTGGGGCCCGAACGGCCGCACCGTGGCGCCCACGTCGAAACCCAGCAGCCCCAGCGCCGTGCCTTGCACCTGATGACCCACGCCGGCTTCCGGATCGATGAATTCCGAACCGCCGCCGTTGGTTCCCGCAAAGCGCAGCTTATAGGCGGCCCCCAAGTGCACCCAGCCGCGTTCGAAGGCGCCTCCTAGCAGCACCTCGTTCTCCGAATACACGTCGTCGCCGTTTTGCAGCCAGGCAGCTCCCAGCACATACGGTTTGCCGGGCAACCGATACGTCCCGGAAGTGAAATGGAAGGGCACCAGGTCGTACATGTTCGAGTAATAGTATCCGCCGCTCCAATCCCGCGTGTCCGCCATGGCGGCCGGATTGTATAGGATGGCCTCCACTCCCACGGGGGCCGCCGTCTGGGCTCCGGCCAATGCCGTTCCGCGTCCGCCGATGGCGATGGGCGCGAACGCCCCCGGTAGGGAGGAAACGTCGGTGGCGGGAGCCCGGGAAAGGGCCGAGGCGACGGTACCCGCTGCCAGCAAGCTGCGCATGGCCTTGTTCATTTCAGCATCACCACTTTCTTGAGGTATTCCTTGCTCCCTTGGCCGTCCTTGACTATGAGCTTGAGCAGGTAGCGGCCGTTGCGGCAGGCCACGCCGTTATTGTCGTATCCGTCCCAGACGTACGGCCCAAGTTCGACCTTCCTTTGCGGGGAATGCACGGCCGCCTTCTTGGCTCCCGGTTGCACCGCCTGGCCCTTGCTCAATTGGGTTTCCTGGCTTTCGTATACCTTGTCTCCCATCATGTTGTAAACTTCCACGCGCACGCCGACCTGGCTGGAAACGTCCGACGACACTTTGTAACCCAACTGGAGGCCCCAGGGATCATTGGACGTGAACGGGTTGGGGGCGACGATGAAATCATAGGCTCCCAAGGGCAGGCTGCCCATAATGACCGCGTACTTGGAAAAACTATAGACCTTGCCGGCTACGGCGGCATCGCCCTTTCCGCTATCCAGCTTTTCCCAGGCCAGCCGCAAGGAATTCCAATGGCCCAGGAATACCGTACGGCGTTGCGCAATGCCTTCCGCCACGGGCAGCTTCAAGGTGGCGCCGCTGTCCGCCTTGAAAGGCTGGCGCTCGCTCAATTCGATATCCAGGATATCGCCCACCACCTCTTCCTGCGGCGATGCGCGCAACAAACCGCTGACCTTGGGCTTCTTCACGCTTACCGTGAAGGCTTTGCTTAGGCCGGCCAGGTTGAAATCCAGGAAGGCGCCCTCGCCATTGGTCACCGTGGTAAGCCCCGCGGAAGCGGGGACCACTTGCGCGTAGGTGGCCACGTTGGCGGTGAAGGCGAATGCCCGGTAGATGGGAGCGCCCGCATTGGTGTTGCCCACTTGCAAGGTATCGCTGATCCGCAGCGCGGCGCCGCGGGCCACCACGGAGTCGGGGGCGAAGACGCCCAATTGGCTTATGCTCCCCACGCTGGAATCGGCGCCGAAGGACCAACGCGGGGAGATGTTGAATTCCCTGCCCTGCCCCGTCCTGGCGAACGCGGCGAAGAGGTAACCGGCAGGGTTCCGGTTGGATAGCGAAAGGGCGGCTCCGTCCTCCTCCAGGACCCGGTTCTCTTTGACGTAGCGGATGGCGATGGAGACCGGGGTCAGATCCTGGATCTTCACGAAGAAGGATTTCTTGAGCCGCACCGCGCCCATGCGCGCGGCACAGGTGATCTGGAATACCGAATCCGAAGGCGCGCTGCCGCCGCGGAAGCGGCACACGCGGGGCGTCGCGGCATCGGGCGTAAGCGACAGTCCCAGCGCCTTGGCGCGCGCCGGATCGGAAAACGTCCAACCCACCGAGAAGGAGGTATCCCCGGCCGTCTGCCGTTGATCGAAATAGGCGTCCAGGGAGCGGCCCTTCTCGCCGCGCATCTGCACCTGGTAGATATCGCGCGCGCCCAGTGAATACAGGGACGTGTCCGCTTCCAACCGTTGCGGCAGCAGCGCCGCCGAATAGAGCAGGAACGGATCGCGGAGATTGAAATGACCGGGCGACTGGATATCGCTATAGGCCAGCAAGGCACTGGAGACCGATCCTCCAGCCGGGGTAACCGTGCCGATACGGGCGCCATGGGCGGACCGTAAGAGGTGATAATACTCGTATTCGCCCGCCCGGGCCTGGGCCGGCACCGTCCCCGCGAAACCGCCCGCCACCGAATCCAGGGCGATGGACTTCCATAAGGGATCGCCCTGGGGCCGATAGTACAGACTGCATACCACCGCCGCGGCCGGACGCAGGGAATCCGCCCGCCGCGCCACGGCCGGGAAGGGAATGCCGATAATGGAATCGGGAATGGCCGTCTGGAAAAAAGGCTGCGACAAGGTATCGGTACGGACGCTGTCTGCGCCGAGCGCGATGAAATAGGGTGACAAAGGGATCAGATCGGATTCCGGATCCTTGATGGTCACTTCGTAGGAGCCGGGCTGAAGCTTGGCTGCGCTTACGAAAAGGCCCGCCGTATCCGCCTGCTCCGGCAGCTTCCGCCCTTCCAAGGCAAGGTCCACGCCCTTCCCGTGGATCCCGTCGGAGGTGACGAAGACCTTGATTTGGCTGGTGGGATAGGCGAAGGTAACGTTGAGGACGGGATTCTTGGCGGTCAATTCAACCACTTTGGTGACGTCCTTGAAACCTTCCCGCTTCACCTTGAGCGTATAGGGCGCGGGCCGGCGCAATTCCCGGAAGGAATTGGGCGCTTGTCCGGTAATGGAAAACTTCAGGCTGTCGTCCGGATGGAAAGACTGCACGGTCAGGAACAATCCGGTCACCGCATCTTTGCCTTCCTTGACGGAGACATCGATCTCTCCGTCGAATTTATAATCCGCGGTGAGCACGATGTCCTGCACGGCGGAACCGTCCGCGTCCGGATAAACGGGGATGTCGGTGCGCGTGAGATAACCATCCTGCGCGGCCGCGAGGAAGATGGGAGCCCCCGCGCCGGACGGAGCGGCCAACTCATAGCGCCCCAGGCTGTCGGTGGCGGCGGATACGGGAATCGCGGTAAGCAGGCGCACGGTGGCGCCGGCCACGGGGGTGTTGGTCAAAGCGTCCCGGACCAGGCCCTGGATGAGATTGCCGCGCCGGGAAAGCACCAGGTTGCGGGAAACGATCCCCTTCCCGGCGAAAACCACATCCACGGCCGCGGGCGACAGGTAGCCCGCTTTGGAGGCCGACAACTTGTAAGCAGCCGCCGCTTGCCCGCCGAAAACGAATTGCCCGCCGCCGTCGGTGGCCGTTTTCAGGGTGTCTTTGCCTTTGACCAGCATGACCGTGGCCGCCAGGCCGCGTCCGGAATCGTCCGCCACCAGTCCGGAAATGCCGGCCTCCGTTTCCTCCAGCAGGAAATCCTGGCCCGCGGCGAGTATACCCTTAGTAACGGCCAAGTTACCCGGTTTGGGGGAACGGTAGCCTATGCGATCCACGGAAATCTCATGGGATCCGGAGGCCAGGCCCGCCAAAGCGTATTTTCCCAGCGAGTCCGAAAGCGTCCACGTGAGGCCGCCGGTCAAAACGTTGCGGCCGGAGACCAAGGCGCCCGCCAAAACGGATCCCGGAGCGGCGCCCCCCCGTATCGTACCCGTTACCCCACCCCAGCGGTCCAGCGCGGGATCGATCCGCTTGGCCGCGCTTCCGTTGGCCTGGAAGGAAACGGCCGGGGAGCTTGACGGGCCGGCGATGGCTTGCAGGGTATAGTCGCTGCGGTTCTGCAGGCCAGTGAAGGCGTAATACCCCCCGGCCTTGGTGGTGAAAATGGAGACCTGCCCGCTGGCGGAATGGGACAGGACGACGGCCACGCCCGCGGATCCGGATTCCACGCGGCCGAGCACGGTTCCCGGAAAAGGTAGCATGCGCAGGTCGCGGTTCTGGGCCTGGGGCGTCCCCGGCACGGAATCCTGCAACGGCATATACCCGGGCAGGGAAAGGGAGATGGCGTAGCGGCGGCCATCGGAGAGGCCGGCGAGGAAATACTGCCCAAGCGAATTCACCGTATCCCGCAAGGTATCCGTCCCCGCAATGGCCGTCACCACGGCGCCCGGAAGGGAACGGGCCACGGGTCCCCCCGCGCCCGCGTCCAGTCCCGTATCACGCACGCTACCGTAGAGCCCGCCTTCCACCTTGGTCAGAGGCAAGGTAAGCGTGACCGCGGTATCCCCGGAAAAGGTGAGGATCTGATCCGCCCCGCTCTTGTAGGCCCCTTTGCCGGCGGCGAACCGGTACGTGCCCGCCGCGAGATTCCGGAATACAGCTTTGCCCTGCGAGGCGGCCCCCTGGCTCCTGCCGTTCAAGAGGACTTCCGCGCCGTTCACGGCCGCCCCATCCTGATCGCGGACTTCCACCGTGGCCACGGAGGCGTGGATGGCGGCGGTGATGGTCGCGGTGGTGTCGTGTTCCTTGAGGAAAACGGAGGTTTCCGCATTGTCGTAAAGATCCCTGGCCAGCAAGGTGGCCAGCGTGAGAGTCTGGTTGGCCGGGATCCCGGAAATGGCGATGGATCCGTCCGATCCGGAAACCGAAGTGTCCAGGCGTCCCGGCGAGGCCACCACCAGTTTGGCCGCGGCCAGGGGCTTGCCTTCGGAGCTCCGCATCGCCACCGTCAAGGCCAGCTTCAGCGTTTTAAATTTCAGGATCAGTCCCGTTTTCGCTTCGGCCACGTTCACGCTCACCGTCGTGTCCAAAGTGGCGGCGCCGGCCTTGGAGAGGGAGATATTCACGGCTGAAGCGGATCCGGCCACGCCCGGCAGCTTGAATACGCCGTTGGGTTGGCTTATGCCCGCCAGGTTGTTGCCGTTGCCGGTAAGCCGCAAGGTGGCCCCTTCCACGGGGACATCGTCGAGCAGCACGATGCCGGAAACGGCGGCCTGGCGGGAAAGCGTGGCGAGATTGGCGGTCACCTGTGCGGGAGCGGAGACGTCCAGGGAAAAGGAAGTGTCGCGCGCATCGTAGTCGGCAGTGGGCGGTTTGCAGGCGAGCTGGTAATCCTGCCCCGCGGGTACGTCCGTAAAGGCATAGGAACCGTCCGCCCCGGAAACGGATTTCAATTTGTCCTGGGAAACGCGCAGTTCCATCGGCACGCCCGCGATGCCTGCGCCGGCTTGGTTTAAGAGCTTCCCTTCCAGACGGAATACCGCGGGAAGCAAGGCGGGGTTGTATTCTGCGGGTCCGGTAACGGCGATGTCCGGAGTCTGGGTGGCGCCGGCAAGCTTGTAGCCGGGGGCGGAGAGCGAAAGCGTGTAGGTATCCGCGGCCAGGGAAGGGAAGGAGAATTTCCCGGAACCGTCGCAGCTGGCGTAGGCCCGGCCGCCTTTCTTCCCGGCCAGGGAGACGCGGATCCCGGCAGCCGTTGACGTGCCGGTTACCGTACCGTTCAGGCTACCTAGGTTCGGCGCCAGGTTGAAATCCAGGCCGGCCAGGGCAGCGTCCGCCGCCAGGGTCTGGTCCGCATAGGACCGATCGGGGCTGAAGCCCGCCAGCGAAGCGGCGACGGAAAACACCCCGGCGGGCAGTTTGTCGATGCGGTAGGTCCCGTCGGCCCCCGATACGGCGGAGCGGGAGACTCCGTAGGCATTGGCCGCCACCGTCACGTTGGCGGCGGCCGTCCCAGCGGTTTTCACCGTGCCGGCCAGGGACCCGCGATTTGGGATCAAGGTCAGTTCCGCATTCGCCAATCCGCCCGATGGAAGGCTTAAGGAGGCGAGCTTGCCGTCCGAGTACCCGTCCGCCGAGGCCGTAAGGGCGTAGGTGCCGGCCGGCAGGTTATCGCCCGCGAAGCGCCCGTCCGCATCCGCCGTGAAGGTACCGCCGCCCGCTTCGGGAGAAATGCCCGCCAGGGTTAGGAAGGCCCCCGCCACCCCGGCGCCCTCGGAAAGCACCCGTCCGGCCAGGCGGCCCACCGAGGCCGCCAGCGTATCCGGCGCCGCGTTATTATCGCCCAAGGCCAGTTGCGCGGAACGGGTAACGCTGCGGTAACCCGTCTTGGCTAAGGAGAGCGAATAGGTTCCCGCCCCCAGGGAAAACGCGAAGGCCCCCGAGAAATCGGTGGCTACGGCAACGGCTTCCCCGCCTTTCTCCGCGGTGACCTTGACGCCCGCCAGCGCGGCGCCATGCGGATCGACCACCGATCCCCTGAGGACCGCTCCCGCCTTGGCGAGATTGAAATCCTGGCTGAGCAGGCCGCCCCGCGCCAAGGCCGCCGACATGCCGGAGGCGACCTGGTAACCCGGGCAGGAGGCCGTCAAAGCGTAAGCGGATCCGGCCTGCAACGATAGGGAATAACGTCCCTGGGGATCCGTGACCGTCTTCCCCGCCAAAGCCGGGTTGGTTGCGTTCCGGTAAGCCAGCTCGCATCCCCCCAAGGAGGCATTGCCGCTGCCGACCGTACCCGTGATGTTACCCTGGTCCGGGATGAGGCGGAGATCCACGTCCAGCAAGGTGCCGCCGGCGGGAAGGGAAAAGGCCACCGGCCGATCCTGGGCGAACCCCTCCTTGGACGCCGTAACGCGATAGTCCGCTCCGGGGAGCGACAAGGAATAGGCGCCATCGCCATCCGTGCTCCTGCGGAAGGATTCCCCGTTGGATTGGTTCACGGCCTGGATCACCGCGCCCACCACGCCCGCGCCGCCGGCCAGAGCCTTGCCCTTGACCAAGCCCGCATTCCCCGAGGCCGCGAAATCGATGCCCGTCACCGTATCCCCCTGATTGACCGGCACCGAATAGACCCTGGGTATCAGAAAGCCGTCCTTGGCCGCCGAGACGGACTGCGTTCCGGCGTTGAGCGCCAGCTGATAATACCCGGAATTGTCGGAAAGGACCCAGGCGTCGGAGGCGGAGACGCGCGCCCCCGCCAGGCCGGCGCCGTTGACGGTCACGCGTCCGCCCAGGATGGATCGATTGGCCGCGAACTCGAAATCCACCCCTTGCACGGTCTTGGAAACGTCCAGCAGGAATTTTCGCGAGGTAACCGACGTGTAACCCTTGGCGGATCCGCTCAGGATCCAATCGCCCGCCGGGAGGCTCAGCTCATACGCTCCCAGTCCGTCGCTGATCACGCTGCGCACCGGTCCCGCCTTGGGCGTGGCCAGCACCAGCGCCTTTGCCACCGCGGTGCCGGAAGCGTCCCGGGTCCGGCCGGAAAGGATGGAGGCGTTGGGATCGAGCGGCAGATTCACCGATTTGTCGCCGTCCACGCTGACCGCCAGCGGCTCCGGAGAAGCGAATCCGGTGCTGGAGACCCGCAAGCCCACGGCGCCTCCGGGAACGGAAAAGGAAAAGCCCCCGTTGCCGTCCGTCCGGACCGAACGGGTATCCGCCCCTTGCGTCACCGTGACCACGGCGCCGAAGATTCCCTGGCGCGTGAAGGAGTTCTGCACCGTGCCGGACAAGGTGAATTTATTGGCGATGAGCGGAAAGTCGACGGTCTTCGCGGGCGCGCCCGCGTTCAAGGAAGCGCTGGCGGGAGCGGAAGCCGTGTAGCCGTCGGCTTGCGCGGACACCTGCCAATTGCCCAAGGGGACTCCCAGGGAATAGTTGCCCTGGGAATTGCTGACTACGTTCCACTGCGATCCATCCGTTCCCGTTATCGTTACCTTAGCGTTCAGCACGCCGGTTCCCGATCCCGCAGCGGAAATCTTCCCCAGGATTTTTCCCGGCACGGGGCTCAAGGTAATGGTCTTGCGGGAAACACCCGTGGAGTTGTGGATGAGGGTATCCACTTGGGGCAGATAACCGTCCAGATTCTCTATGCGGATCTCATAACCGCCCAGGAGGGCGTTCTTGACGGAAAGGTTGCCGTCGTTATCGGTGGAACCGCCTTGGAATACGGCCGAGGACGCGCCTCCCAAGCGGTTCAACTTCACCGGGGCATAGGCCACCTTCTGCCCGGCCTGATTCTTGACGTTCAGGGAGATCTCCCCCACGTCGATGGCGTAGAAGAAGCTCCGCTTTTCGGACAAGGAAGCGGCGCCGTTGCCGCCCACGGCATAGACCCGCCATTTATAGTTGTACCGCCGTAAGAGCCCGGTGGCATTGTCCAGGATTACCTGGCCTCCGGTGGAGCCGGCCTTCCAAAGCGCGATATCCGCCTGGCTGCCGTCCACCAGATCCTCTTCCAGCAATTCGATCTTGTAGCTGACCGCGCCGTCCACCTGGGCCCAGCGGAACAGGATCCTATCGTCGCCGGGAATAGTGTCCTTGTCCTTTGGCTCAAGCAACAACGCGGAGGGCAAAGGCGCTGAGGGCGAATAGACGAAGGAGGCCGGCACGGGGGCGACCTTGGAAGTGGAAGCGCTGTTGTTGCCGTAATTGTTTAGCACCAGCCAGTTGTAAGTCTTCCCGGAGATCAAAGGCGGCGCGGTCACGGTATTGTATCCGGAGGGATCCGGATCACCATAACGAATGGTGGTGAAGGGCGTGATGGCCTGCCAGATTGCGCTCACGCCGGAGACCGTGCCGTCGGCGCCTATCTTGAAGGGCTCGTCGGAGACCAGAATGGCGTAGAAAGGCGCGTCCCCGGTCCAGGAAAAGGTGGGCGTGAGATCCTGGATGGATGCCGCGTTGGCGGGCGACCCCAGCACGGGAGCATTTCCGGATTCGATGATGATGATGAACTCCGGTGAAGCCTGGATGCCGTCGCTGAGGATGCAATAGTTGATGCCGAAGCGGAGATCGGTATTGCGGTAGGCCGCGGGAATATCCGGATTGATCTTGAAGGTGAAACTGCCGTTGTCCAATTGGCTGGGAAGGTGCAGGGAATCGTAATGGGAAAGCGCTCCCTGGGCCCCGCCGGGCACGGTGGAAGCGCGCAAGTGCACCCTCCCCTTTCCTCCCGTCCAGCCCAAGGTGATATCCGCGCTCTGCTTCCGCATTCCGGAAGGCGCCTGGGTCAGGACCAGGGCGGCCTGGGAAATACCCAAGGCCAGCCCGAGTAAGGCGATGGGAAGGAAACGGGCCGTAGCCTTCATGATACGCGGGCGGGATGGCATGTCAGTAACGGTACTCCACGCTGGTTTTGAAAAGCGAAACCGGGAACGCGACCAGGGAAACGGTGGCGGTGAAATTGGGCCCGATCGGGAAGTAGTAGCCTACGTTCATGGTAGGCAGGAACGGCAGGGCCGAAGGCCGGTATGCGGCCGCCTCCGTCAGCAAATCGCCCTGGGTCACGGTATAGAAGATGCCGCCCACCTGCACGAATACCTGGTATATCTGCAAGCCCAGCGCGAATTGCTGCTCCAGTCCCAAACGGAATTGGTTGGCGCTTTGCGTCACCTCCACCGAGTCCTCGCCGTAGGCTGTCTTGTAAACATCCTTGGACGACGAATCGAACGCGTCCACGCTGTCGATGAGGGTGTAATGCACGGACATCCCGCGCAGGAAATAGGAATAGTCCAGGTTGACGCGGAAGTTCTCCCATTGGGAATGCAGGGACAGCGCGCCTTCCCAGGGAAGGTTCACGCGCATGTCCCGGATCTCGGTCTTGGAGCGCGTCGTCAAAGTGAGCTTGGTGGGATTCATCTTGGCCGGATCCAGGATCTTGTCGCTGCTGAAATCCAGCGACGGCAAGGTATTGTATTCCCAAGCCAGGGAGCCCTTCAGGTACATGGTTTCGGCCAGGCTTATCATCGCGTCCGCGCCGAAATGCTTGGAGAATTGCCAGGTAGCTCCCAGGCGCACCCCGTGGGCGGACCCGGTAACGGCGCCGTTACCCTTGGCGTCCAGATCGTCGTGGTAGTTGACGCCTTCCCCATGGAAGAAGGATTCCTGGCCGGCCCTTTGCAGGATGCCGTCCACGCGCGCGCCCGCTTCCAGCAGCATGTCCAGGGTATAGCGCTGATAGGCAACCCCGAGATAGACGCCGGGCCAGGGTTGCCCGGCCAGCCCCAGGGAGAAATCGTTCAACTCCGCCGAGAAGCGCGCGAAGGCGTCCGCGGAAAGCAATATCTTGATGCTGTCCGAAGCCGGATCGGTTGCGTCTTCGGGAATCCCCAATCCCAGGCGCATGCCGCCCAGGGCGAAATCGAGAGCCCCCCGGAAGGGTTGCTGCACGCCCGCGGCCACGGAGGCGGATGGCCCGCCGGCCGCCACGGAAAATCCGCCCAGGCTGGTGGATTGGTAAAGTCCCAGGTTCACGTCCGGATAGACGGGGTGCTCCACGCGGTTATTGTCGCCGTCCAGGAAAGCCTGGATGGGAGTGCGCAGGTTGTTGCGCAACAGCTTGGTCCTCTCGCTGCTCACTCCCAGACCCAGTCCGGGCAGGAAGAAATCCGTCTGCACGTCCATTCCCTGCAGGCGGGCCAGGGCGGCGGGGTTGCCGAAGAGGGAGCTGGCGGAAGGGTACATGGAAGTTACGTTGCTCATGGCGCCGCGGGCGCCGGTATTGCTGGCCAGCGCGAAGGGGGACATGTTGCCTTCCATCTTCAGATATAGCTTGCCGCCCTGGAAATCCGTGAACTGCGCCCGCACTCCGGCGGCGCACAAAAATCCGGTAACACAGGCGAGCCGGACCAGGATGGAAGCCGGAAAAGCCGCGGATCCAAAGCCGCCGGAGGGTAACCTGCGGGTTTCAGATATGGTTGACATAATCCAGGATCCCGATGGCGGTACCGTAGAAAAAGACCATGAAGCCTAGGCCCGTAATGGCTTTGGGCAGATAGCCTATC
The DNA here is from genome assembly GCA_025360005.1 of Fibrobacteria bacterium. Classification (GTDB taxonomy): domain Bacteria; phylum Fibrobacterota; class Fibrobacteria; order UBA11236; family UBA11236; genus Chersky-265. The sequence continues at coordinate 56,691 of JANYDA010000030.1, read as the reverse complement.
CTGGGATATTCGATGGCGGAAAAAAGATAATGGCCCATATTGGCGGCCAGGGCCAGGAATCTCTTCTCCTCGCCGGCGTCCGGTTCCCTGCGGTTCAGAACGCCTTCCTGCTTGAACAGGTTCACGGATTTTCCTTCCTCCACAACCAGCTCTCCCGGGCTTTCCTGGGATTCCTGCACTCCAGTCAGGCCGCGCAGGCACATGGTCTGGACCGAGGAGTCCGCGCCGGAGGAAACCACCCCGAATTGGAAATTGCCTCGGCCCACCGAGATGCCCCAAGGCGTAACGATGCGCACCAGCGCTTCCTCCTGGGAAGACGTGGCCAATATCCGTCCTGCATACAATTGGATGACGAGCGGATCCTTGGCGGACTTGGGCGCCTTGGTGATCCGGAATCGCGAACCCGGCAGCACCCGCACGTGCACGTTGTCTCGGAAGAAGAGATCGAGCTCGGCCGCAGAATCCGTCTTGTACTCCACTTCCAGATCCAGCTCTTCCGAATGGCGGATGCGGAAATAGCCGCTGCGGTCCTTCGGCTGCCCTTTCCGGAATGCCACCTTGACCGGGCCCTGCACGTCCCTGGAGTCGTAGTTAATCGTATCCACCATGGCCGCGGCGATGCGGCGCGGCCGGTCGAAGCGATCGAAATAGCGGATCAGGGAATCGCGTTCATCGGTGATGGAGCCGAACAGAACCTCGCCGCTCTTGAGCACCAACCTGTCCGCACAAACGGTTTGGGCTCCCAGCCCCAAGGCCAACAACAGCCGCAGCATGAGCGGACAGATGCCCGCCGCTCGGCGCGCCGGGTTCAGCCCTTCCACTTTTTCCTCACTTCCACCTTCCGGCTCCCGGTAGCCGTGGCCCCGTCGGCGGTGGTGACCCTGAGGACCAAGGGGAATATCCCCAGCTTGCTGAACGTATATTGGAATTTCCCGTTGGCGGATGAAACGAGATCGTACTTGCCGTCGCCGTCCAGATCCCATTCCCACTTCACGATTTTCCCGTCCGGGTCGACTCCGGTTCCGTCTATTTCCAACGGCTTGCCCAGAGTGGCGCGCAGATCGGGGCCGGGCTGGCAAACCGGAGGCGCATTGAAGATCTCCACCGCCAGCTTCTGGCAGGTCTCGCGGCTGTCCTTGGCGCTGACGCAGACGGCGGGGGAATATTTCCCCACCTTTTTATAGGCATGCTTGAAGCGCAGCCACCACTCGTGCGCGTTGACCACGCTGTCGGGCGGCGCTTTGCGGACTTCCCAATCATCACGTTCACCGGTATAGTTGACGCGCACCTGGGCCAGGGAATCGTCCGCATCCTTGGCGCGGGCCTTGAGTTCCACCAAAGCGGCCATGTTCTCCCGAGGATTGCGTACCTTGAACTCCAGCTTGGGCATGGCGTTGACGCATAAAGGGGCCGATGCCTTGCCTTCCTGCCCCATCGCATTCCTCACGGTCAGCAGGGCAAGGTATTTGCCGGAGCCGGGAGCCTTAAGCGTTCCTTTACCGCCCGACGAATCCGTCCAATCCGGTTTGCCGTCCCCGTCCGCATCCAATGCATAGACAAGACGGCCGTCGCCTTTGGAAGCGGAAGCGTCCACGGTAATGGTTCCCCCTGGCTCCACCGTGTCCGGGGAAATTTTCAGCGCCGCCGTTACCGCACTCACAACCGCAAGCGTGCCCTCCGCGGCGCGGGTTTCCAGATCCTTGTATCGCGCCTCCACCTTAGGGGCGTACTTTCCGATGCTTGCATAGGCATGGCGATGCGCCAGGTTGGCCGCCAGCGGGAGGACCTCGGTATCCCATTTCCCATCTCCGTCATAGTCGAAACGCACCGTCAACGCAGCGGCGGCCCAAGCGGGAAAGACCGATCCACGCAAATCGAAAGTCACGCTATCGCCTTTGCCCACTTGGGCGGGAAAGGGTTTCAAAACCAGGGTCAGCACCTTTTCGACGTTCAGGGTGAAGCTCTGCCTGGCCTTATTCTCATTGCCGGTTCCGGCTGCGAGCGCGGCTTCCAGGACGATGGGGTAGCGGCCTTCCTTAAGGGGGAGCCAAGTCACCTGGCCCTTATCGGTCCTAAAGGAGGAGTCCGGTCCTTGCGTGACCTTGAGTTGGAAAGCGCCCGGACGCGACAGCGCGGGTCGATAGGCGTAGGCCTTCCCCGGATATGCCTTGAGGGGCGGATGGGAAACGAATTCCAGTTTGCCCGGAGCGACCGGAGCCGGGCTAGCGGCGGGGCCTGAATCCGTTGCCGTTGAGTCCGGTGTCGCGGCGGTCTTGCCGGCGCCATTTGCGGGAACGCTGTCGGCTATGGGTCCATGGGCGGGAACGGAAGGGGAGTCGGATTGTTTTTTCTGGCAGGCCAGGAGACATGCGATCGAAAAAACCAGGCAGGCGCGGGATTTGAATCTCACCGCCACGGGGTTTACATGCATTATGGTGACATTTTAGCACCCCGATTTTTGCGAAGTCAATCGCCATTCCAGAGGATTGGAATGCGGCGCGACAGCGATCACCTGCATGCGTTTCAATGGTGGAGTTTGCAGGCGAGCGCGCAAAAGCGCCGCCGCCGCGGAAAGATCAGTCCTTCCACTGCGGCCCCCATTTGGGCGGCTCCTCCGCGGCCGCTTCGGGAAGGCTCCTAGCAGCCGTGCCGGGTGCGGAATCGGGCTCCGCGCCTTCCAGTTCCATGGAAAGCCGCAGCAGATCTTCCTTGGCTTGCGCGGCCAGGAACAATTGGTTTCCCACTTGTTTGGCGAGATCGTCCGCCAACTTCCGCCGCGTGGCTTCGTCCAGATCAGCAACTTCGCTTATCCACTCGAACACGGCCCGACGCAGGCGCGCGGCGGTGGTATCCCCGGCATTCACTTTCTTCGACATGGTGAACCTCTTTAGGCAGGCTTGCGCCTCGTCCGGCGCGCAATGCAGGTAATCCGCCAGTTTTTCCGGCGACCAATGTTCATCGCAGGAAACCTGTAAGTGACCCACGCTCTGCGGGGCCAGGTGGCTCCAACGATAATGCGTGGGCTTAAGCTCCAGAAAGCGGCGGTAGGATTTCCGGAAAACATCCGCGGCCAGCCGGTCCGGCAAGGGCATTACGGGATCGGGATTCCGGGAGGCCAGGGTTATGCCTCCTCATCATCCTGATCATCGCCGTCCTCCGCGTCCCCGAACTCCTTGTCCAGATCCTGGAGCACGTCCTTGACCTTGGCTTCCGTTTCCGTCAAAACGCTTTTGCAGCGCTTGAGCAGGGCCGCCGCTTCCACCACCCTTTCCGCCAACACGTCGATAGGCACCTTGCTCTGATCGATATCCTCCAGGATCGCGTCCAGGCGGGCGATGGCGTCGCTGTAGGTCCTCTTGTCTTCCTTCATCCGGACTCCTTTTTGGAAACCACGCGGCTCTCCACCGCGCCGTCCCCGAGTTGACTTATGATCGTATCTCCGGGCGCCACCTGGGCGATGCTGCGGATCGCCTTCCCGTCCTTGCCGCGTAAGAGGCTGAACCCCAGCGCCAGTATGCGCGCGGGATCGGCGGCATGGATGAGCCTATCCTTGAGGGCCAAGGCTTCCTTGCCCGCCAGCAATCCCTGGCGCCACCAGGATTTCACCATCCGCCGCATCTGCGATCGGCTTTCCGTTTCGCGCGCCAGCAGGCGTTCCGATTTTTCCCGCAGGCGCAGGTATTTCTCGCGCAGCCCGTACGCGCTGTCCGCCCGCAAGCGTCGCCAGGCATAATCCAGGGCCTGGGTTTTATTCGAGAACCTAAGCCTTTGCATGCGCAGGATTTTCCTGGGCCCGCGGATCAGGCCTATGCGATTCCGTTCCAGCCGATCGCTTTCCCCGCGCAGCGACTGCCTGCTTCCGGAGCCCAACATGCGCGCCTGCTCCCGGCAGCGCAATTCCTCCGTGGCTCGCCGGCCTTCCCAGTTGTGCTTCAGCGCGAAAGCGCGCTGGGACAGGTCGTGCCAATTCTGCTGGCATTCCATCCGCCATGTCTCCGCAAGCGATCCCGCCATTTCACCCAGGCGCCCGTAGCACTCGCCCACCCTGGCCTCCAGGAATTGGGCGCAATCTGTGGGCGTGATCTTGTTCGCATACGCGACCAGATCCGCCAGGGAATTGTCGATTTCATGTCCGATGCCGGTGAGAACCGGGACCGCGCATCCTGCGATGGCGCGGCAGATGTTCTCGCTGTCGAAATAGACCAGATCGGTTTTCGCGCCGCCGCCGCGTACGATGCAAATGACGTCCAATCGAAGCTTTTGCAAGCGCGTCAAAGCATGCAATACCGTGGGTTCGGTGGCCTCGCCCTGCATCTTGGCGCCCGCGAAGGCGATGCGGAACGAGAAGCCGGATTGCAGCAGTATCGTAGTGAAATCCTGGTAGGCCGCGGATCCGGGAGCGGTGATCAGACCTATCCGCAGGGGCCAATCGATCAAGGCCCTGGTTTTGTTGCGTTGCACCAAGCCATCCTTATGCAATCGTTCCAGGATTTTCTGCCGCGTCAGACTCAGCTCCCCGATGGTGAACTTCTCGTCGATGTCGACCACCCTGGGTTGGAAACGGCCCGAAGGCACGTAGAAGTTGGCCTCCAGCAGCAACGCCACTTTCAAATCCACGCGCAAAGCAAGCGGGATGGCGAGGTTGGCGAAACGGAAATTGTAGATCTCAAGCTCGGAGGTCCACATCGTCGCTTCCAGCACCGCGCGCGGCCTCGCATCGCCTTCCTCGAATTCACCCAAGGTCAGATAAGCTATCTTCCCCCTTTGGTTCAATTGGGTGATGACGCCCTTGACCCATATTCTCGGCACTTGCGCCTTGAGCAATCGCTCCACGCTGCGGCTGTACTGGGTAATGGAAAAAACCTTGGGTCCCGCTTCAGTGTCATGTTTTGGCAGGTCCGTTCCCATCCAGGCAAAACTAAAAATTAAAAGTTTCCGTCCCGCGCGTCCGGTGGGAAAAGCCGTGAAAGCCCGGCCATACAAGGCCCGGAGCTTGCACTTATCCCGGGTCCAATGTAAATTTACCGCCTACTCAAAGTCATATCGCCGAGAAGGAGCCGAGCAATGCCGATAGTGGATTTCAAAACCTATAACAAGATGTTGGACAGCGCCAACAAGAACAAGTACGCCTACCCGGCCATCAACGTTTCCAGCATGGAGACCGCCAACGCGGCCCTGGCCGGCTTCGCCGAAGCGAAGTCCGACGGCATCATCCAGGTTTCCACCGGCGGCGGCGAACATGCTTCCGGCACCGGCGTCAAAGACATGGTGATCGGCGCCATCTCCCTGGCCAACCATGTGCACTTGATGGCCGCCAAGTACAACGTATACATCGCGCTGCATACCGATCATTGCCAGCCCAAGAAGGTGGATACCTTCCTCAAACCCCTCATCGCCGAGACGGAACGCCGCCGCGCCAAAGGCGAGAAGAACCTCTTCAACAGCCATATGTTCGATGGTTCGGAATTGGCCATCGACGCCAACATGAAGATCGCCAAGGAACTGATGGCCCTGTGCGCCAAGAACGAGATCATCCTGGAAGTGGAGGCCGGCGTGGTCGGCGGCGAAGAGGATGGCCATGACACTTCCGGCGTCGCTGCGGACAAGCTCTACACCACTCCGGAAGATATGCTGGAGGTGTACAAGGCCCTGAGTACGGTTCCGGGCGGCCGCTACATGTTCGCCGCCACTTTCGGCAACGTGCATGGCGTGTACAAGCCGGGCAACGTCAAGCTCAAGCCCATCATCCTTAAAGAAGGCCAGGACGCCCTCAAATCCAAGTTCAACGCCCGCTTCGACCTGGTCTTCCACGGCGGCTCCGGCTCCAGCAAAGAGGAAATCGCCGAGACCCTGGAATACGGCGTCATCAAGATGAACGTGGACACGGATACCCAGTACACCTTCACCCGCCCCATTGCGGAACACTTCTTCAAGAACTACGATGGCGTCCTCAAGATCGACGGCGAAGTGGGCAACAAGAAAGCCTACGATCCCCGCTCCTATCTCAAAGCCGGCGAAAAGGGCATGGCCAAGCGTATCAAGGAAGCCTGCGACGATTTAAAGTCGTCCGGTAAAACCCTGTTCAGCGCTTAAGGAAGCGGTCCCGGCCGCCTAGCCAGGCGGTTGATCATGAAATCGCAAAAAGACCCCGGGGGAAACCTCGGGGTCTTTTTCATTTTCGGGATTCGCGTTTTGCTAATGTCCCGTCAGGGAACTTTCCCGCACGCCGCGGAGCAGGAATTCCGGAACTATGCGCCCTTTTCGATCACGATGCACGAATTGTGCCCCCCGAACCCGAAGCTGTTGCTGATCCCGAACCGCGCCGAAGTGCGCGAGCGCTTGTTCGGCACGCAATCGATCCGGATTTCCGGATCCTGGTTCACCACATTGATGGTGGGATGCACGTCGCCGGAATTCAAAGTCATGATCAGCGCCACGGCTTCGATGGCGGAGGCCCCGCCCAATAAATGCCCGGTCATGGACTTGGTCGAATGCACCTTCATCGACTTGAGATGATCGCCGAACACCTTGCCCAAGGCCCTTACCTCGGCCACGTCCCCTAGCGGCGTAGAGGTGGCATGGGCGTTAACGACGCCGATCTCCGATTTGGGAACGCCCGCTTCCTGGATCGCCATCTCGATGGCCTGGCAAACGCCCTCCCCCGTTTCCAGAGGCGCGGACATATGGTAGGCATCGCAACTATTTCCGAATCCCCGCAGCACCCCCAGGATCCTGGCGCCGCGCCGTTCCGCATGTTCGCGCGCTTCCAGCACCAGCACGCCCGCGCCTTCGCCCAGCACAAACCCGTCCCGATCGGAATCGAACGGGCGGGAAGCCGTGGCGGGATCGTCATTGCGGCGGGACAATGCCCGCATGCTCGCGAAACCGGAGAGGGAGGCGGCGCAAACGGCCTCTTCCGCCCCGCCCGCCAGCATCACATCGGCTCGCCCCAGGCGGATCTGATCCGCGGCGCTTCCGAAGGCGTGGTTGCCGGTGGCGCAGGCGGAAGATACGGACCAATTGGGTCCCCGCCAGCCCAGCCGCATGGCCACCATGCCGCTGGCCATATTGGTGATGGACATGGGGATGAAAAAGGGGGACACGCGCCTGGGTCCTTTGGAATCCAGCACGGCCGCGTTCTCCGAGAATACTTCGATGCCGCCCATGCCGGAGCCCAGCACCATACCGGCGCGTGTGATATCCAATTTGCCGCCGTTCAATCCGGAGTTTTGCACCGCGGTCATGGCCGCATGAACCATGTATTGGATAAAGCGGCTGGTGCGCCCGATTTCCTTGGCGTCGAAATAGGCGGAGCCGTCGAATTCCTTGATCTCGCCCGCGAAATGAACCGCGTAAGCGGAAGTGTCGAAGCGCGTTATGTTCGAAATCCCGGAGCGGCCTTCCAACAGGTTGGCGAAAAAGGTTTCCGGGGAATGCCCCAACGGGCTGGCTACCCCCATTCCGGTGATGACCACTTCTCTATGCTTGTCCATTTTGTCCCTTGCAGGCCTTGCTATGTTTACCACCCACCGCATCCGCAAAGGCGTTTGGCGGCTAGAAAAGATAGGAAAAGGGGCGGAAAGTGGAAAACAACCTGGTCTGGGTGGACATGGAAATGACGGGCCTGGACCCGTTAAAGGACCAGATTCTGGAGATCGCTACCTTGGTCACCGATTCGGAACTGAACATCATAGCGGAAGGGCCCAACCTGGCGGTACACCAGCCGGAGGCCGTGCTGAGCCTGATGGATGAATGGAACCAAAGCCATCATGGCAGCTCCGGTTTGTTGGATCGCGTACGCGCATCCGCGGAAACGGTGGCTTCCGCGGAGAAGAAAACCCTAGAGTTCGTGGCCCTGCATTGCAAAGCCAAGACGTCCCCGCTCTGCGGCAACTCCGTCTGGCAGGATCGCCGCTTTCTCGATCGCTTGATGCCGGACTTGAACAAGTACTTTCACTATCGCATCATCGATGTCAGCTCCATCAAGGAATTGGCGCGGCGCTGGTATCCCAATCTGCCTCCGCTCGCCAAAAAGGAAACCCATCTGGCCCTCGCCGATATCCGCGAGTCCCTGGAGGAGCTCCGCTATTATCGCCGCTCCTTCTTTTTGTCCGGCGTCTTGCCCAACGTCTTGCCCGCGGCCGGACAGCCTTCCGCATAGGGAGTCCCGGGCATTTATTCCTATTTTTCCGACCGGAAAAATCATAAACTGAAAGCATCGCGCCTGGATCCCTAACCGCTGCGCGGCGTTCGATTGCCCGGAGGATTGTGCCATAAAACTGCAGCGTTATGATTTCGGCGGGCCTTATCGCCAACGGTCCACGCATCCGGGACGGAAAAACCGGCGCAGCCAAATCCTGGCGGGCTTGGGCCTTCTATGCATCGCCGCGGCCTTGCTCGCCCTCAAGAAATTTTCCGGGCATGCGCATGCGGGGCCATCCCTGATCCAAGCTGCGGACCCCGCCAAGGATACGCGCACCGGCAAAGCGGCCATCGCGCCTACCAAGCCGGAAGCCTTGCCCGCCCCAGCCCCGCCGCAAAAGGATATGACGGCGGCGATCCAGCCCATCGGCACAGGGCCCATCTTGGTTTCCGCCGCCTTGGAGTGGCAAGCTCCCATGCGCAACTACCCGCGGCCGGACACCTTCAGCTACCAGGGCAACGCCATGGAAGCGGACTACGCTCCGGACTCGCTCCTGAACGCCAGGATCAACGTATACCTGCAACGCTACCGTCCGGAAACCGGCGTCATCATGATCGCGGATTTGCGCTCGGGCCATGTACTGGCCATGGGGGAACGGCAGGATAGTTTGATCACGGCCACCCCCAAGCTCGCCTACGGCGGAGGCGGTTTCCCGGCCGCATCCCTGATTAAAATCCTGACCGCCACTGCGGCGCTGGAATGCAAGGCCAAGGAATTGACGGATAGCATCCCCCAATTGGGAGGCTATCATACCTTGTATAAGCGCCAATTGAAGACGGAAGGCCGCCATTACCCTAAGATCACCCTGGAGGAAGCCTTCTCCAAATCCGTGAATCCCGCTTTCGGCATGCTGGGCCTTTCCATGGGTCCCGGCGCCTTGCGGAGCACGGCCGCGCACATGGGTTTCAATCAGGCGCTGCTGCCATCCTGCGTGGCCAAGAGCCATATCGAATTCCCGGATTCGGGATTCCCGCTGGCGGAAGCCTCCTGCGGCTTTACGGCCAAGACCACCATCTCACCCTGGCATGCCCTGGAAATCGCGCGCGGCGCGGGCGATGACGGCCGCTTGCGCGCCTGCCCTTTCTCGCAAACCATCCTGGAACTCGCGACCGGAAAACATATCCCGCCGGCTCCGGACACCGGCTGCCGGTTCGTCTCCGCGGAGAACCTCCCCAGGCTGCAAGGCTTTATGCAGGCCACCGTGCGCACCGGTACCGCGCGCAAGGGTTTCCACTCCGTGCTCAAGGCCGCCCATTTGGAAAAGATCGAAGCGGGCGGCAAGACCGGATCGCTGGACGGCGAGGAAACCCGCGGCCGTTTCGACTGGTTCATCGGCTATGTGAAATTGAAGGAAGAACCTTCCCAGGGCCTGGCCTTTTCCATCATGCTCGTGCATCGGGAATACTCCAGCATCCACGCCAGCCAATTGGCGGCATTGCTGATCCGAGATTGGCTCCTCGCCCATGAAAAGGCGGCCCGCATACGCGCCCAAAAGCAGCGCAGCGCGGTAGTGGCTTACCGGGCGGCTTGACAGCATGGTCGCGCGCGGGACGGACGGATAAGATGGCCAGGAAAAAGGTCGCATTGATCTTGAGCGGAGGCGGGGCCCGGGGCGCATACCAGGCCGGCATCCTCAGCGCCTGGCAGGATATCTTCCGCCGCAACGGGCAGATCGAGATCATCGTGGGCGTTTCCGCCGGGGCCATCAACGCCGTGCGCCTGATGCAATCGGCCCCCAACTACGCCAGCGGAGTGGAAGCCATCACGCATATCTGGTCCACCCTCACCCCGGATCAGATTTTTGAATCGGATCTAAAGGCGGTGGTGAAGAACCTGATGCGCCTGCTGCGATCCTCGCGCCACCAGCGCAACCACGGGTCGGAAACCTCCCTGGTCAACGCCATGCTGAATACGGCGCCCTTGCACGACTTCCTGCGCCGCAACACCGATATGGGCCAGGTGCAACAGCGCCTGCGCACCTTGCCGGACCATTCCCTGGCCCTGAGCTGCTTCGACTATACGGATATGAAGAACGTCACGTTTTTCCAGACCCGGGAAGTATGCCCCTCCTGGGAGCGGCCCACCGTCCGCGGCGTGCGCACCTCGCTGACCACGGAACATATCATGGCTTCCTGTGCGGTCCCCCTCATCTTCCCTCCCGTGGTCATGGACAAGCATTATTACGGCGACGGCTCCCTGCGCAACATGACGCCGCTGAATGCCGCCATCCGACTGGGCGCGGAACGCATCATCAATATCAGCCTGCGCGGCGACTCCTACCAGCAGAAGACGGACGTGGCCCCCACCTTAGGCCGCATCGCCGCCACCATGCTGGACTCCATGTTCCTGGACGCGGTGGATATCGATTCCCAATTCATGAACCGCATCAACCTGTTGGCCACCAAGGTCAACGAGGCGGACCGCGACGTGCGCGTCATCGACCTGTGCCGCGTGGGGCCGATGCTGGATTTCAGCCTCATCGCCGCCAAGTACCGCAAGCGCTTCCCCAAGACCCTGCGCTACCTTTTCGGCGGCTGGATTTCCTCGGAACTCCTGAGTTACCTGCTGTTCGACGGCGAATACGCCAAGGAATTGATCGAATGCGGGAAGCGGGACGGGGAATTGTTCCTGGACGTGGTAGAGGATTGGCTCCTCAATAACGGGTAACCGGCAGGTTTCCCCTCCCCCGGTTTCCCCAATGGCGCCGGCGGCTCAGGCTATTGATCGATCATGCCGGCATCCTCGTCGCCGGTATCCTGCTTTTCCTTGCCCAAGGTCGCCATGGCCCCTAGGGATACGGAGATGGAAGCGTTGCGCAACCCAAGCTGATCCTGCCATCCGATATTGCCGGTGGGGCGGAAGGCGATGCTGAGGAACGGGTGGTTCTTGCCTTTGAAATAATATTCCAGACCCACCAGCCCCCGGAAATAATCGACCAACCCGGAAGGATTGGAGGTGCCGAAGGGCTGCATCCGCCCGTCCGACGCGCGTTTCTGATCCCCGTATACGGTGTAGAATTCCCCGCCCAGCACCAGGTTGATGCGATCGAGGAACAGGTATTGGATGGAGGCTCCGCCATCGTATATCAATCCGGTTTTGGAGTTCCCCGGCACATCCTTGCTGTTGATATATGTCAAGGATCCGAATGCCACCAGGCGCGTGGTCCCGGATGCGAAGCGGGGCGTGGCGAGCTTTAGAGACGCGCCTCCGGAAAAGGTATAATCCGAGTTGTACGCGAAGGCGGCGGTGTCCCCCAGGCGGGAATCCGGCAGGGCCACGTCGAACTCCGTGACGCCGCCGAAGAGCCCGAACTGCAGGCATTGCCAGGGACCGTAGTCCAGGCTCAGTCCCGTTGAATTGAGGACGGAAGCCGTCTGATCCTCGTCACTGAAAAGATCCTGTCCGCTATGATCGAAGAAGGCGGACAGGGAAACCTGCGACGGCCCGAAATCGGACATCGGCGCCCCGGGGGGGAAACAAAGACCCAAAGCCGGGACCAACAGGGGCAGGATGGAAATGCGACGTTTCATGCCACCCTCACTTGCTGTCCGAAACGATGGGCAGCCATACGTCCACGAAGGATTGGATGCCGTTGGATTCCGCCGTGACCCTTACCTCCACGTGCCGCGCCATGGATTGCACGTAGGTGATCTTGGTGGTGGCCTTGCCGCCCTCGGTGTTGATGGAGCGGGGGATGCCCACGGAGGCCTCGCCCGGGAACGGATGGTTGGCCGTGCTCCCGAAATAAGTCGTCTCGTACAGGTTACCCTGCGCGTCCCTCTGGCCGGCGCATTGGCATTTGCCGTCCCCGTTATAGTCATAGAAAAACTCTACGGTATCCCGTTTCCCGTTCTTGTTGAAATCGACGAACCCGGGGGCGGCCCTGGACGTATCCGTAGGGCCCTGGACCAGGGGTTCCGCGTTGGCCGAGTCCCAGACTCCGTTACCGTTCAGATCGATGAAGGTTTCCGGAGGGAAATTGATGACGCCATTTCCATCCCGGTCTTCTCCGCGCGCGGGCTTGCTGCGGGTCAAATCGAATGAGCTGAGCTCTTCATCGGGGTCCAGCTTTTTATTGTTGTTGTAGTCGGACCAGGGCAAGCGGTACCAAACGGTATCGCCCAGCATGTAATAGGGCCAATCGTTGCTGGGTTTCCAGCTCTCCCCGAAATAATAGGCCGCCGTGGGAGTGGTGCTGAAGTTGACCGGAGTTCCGTCCGCCACCAGGTTTCCGTTCACGTCGGTGACCACGGCCGCGGCCGGCAGGGAGAAGGTTCCGTCATTGGGATTCTCGCCCTTGAGGATGTTCACGCCCACGCTGATACGGTTGGGCGGGCCGGAAACCGTCAGGCCGATGGTATCCGAGGATGCTATCACCAGGGTGTCCGCGCCGGAGATGTCGAGCGCCACGGCCGCCAACTTGACGCCTCGGTACAGGCTGATGACCCCGCCGGCTTTGAAGGTGGCTTCGGCCTGGCCGGCCTTGGTATAGTCGACCGGAGGCGTAATGCTTTCATCGCCGCCGCCGGCTCCTTTTACCATCTTGAATCCCACCAGCACCCCGGCCATGTAATTATTGGAGCTGTCGAAAGCCTGCGCCACCAAGCGGGTCTGTCCGGTTTTGACGGGAATGTTGTCCGGAGTCACCGTTAAAACCAAGCGCGCCACTTTCAGGCCGGTGATCGGTATGCTGATGTTCCCGCTGGCCGCCAACACCCGCGAACCGTTGTCCTTGCTATAGGCTTCGACGTTCACGATGGCCATGCCGGAACCGTGCGGGCTCTGCAACGCGATGCTGGTCTTGCCGCTTCCGTCGGTAGACGTGAAGGGCGTGGTGGGGAAGGATCCGAAAGTGGTGGTCCAACGCACTTCCGCATCGCTGATGGCTTCGTTGGAACCGTTCCTCAGGGTTGCCGTGATCGTCATTTGGTCGGTTCCGTCGCCGCTTAGGCTGGCCTTGGAGGCGGTGAGGGCCAGGATCTTGTTGGAATAGGTGACGGTGTCCTCCGAGCGCGCGCCCAAGGCTTTGGCCACGACGATGATATCCTGGGCCTTGTCGCTGGAGATGCTGGTATGATATTGGCCCTTGGTATCCGTGACGATCAACAGGGAGTCGGGTCCTTTCAGGTCGAAGCCTTTGTAGGCCCCGCGGGCGATGATCTCCACCGAATCCCCGGACATGGGGACGTTGCCGCCGTCGCGCAATTCAAAGACTATCGGGTCGATGCTGTCCTTCATGAGCACGTGCTTGGAGGGCAGGATGGAAATGGTCACGCCGTCGAAGGAAACCGTCTGCTGGGCCGTGGCCCCGGTCTTTTCCAGGGTGGCGGTAACGATGACGGATTTGTTGACCCGTTCGGATTTCAGCACGGTGGCAGCGGTGCCCCATGAATCCGTAATCGCAGAAGCGCGGACCACGCCGCCGGTGGCGGTGAAGGTCAGCTTTTCGCCGGATAGCGGATTGTTGTTGTCATCCTTGACGAGCACGCGCAGTTCGGTGGAATCGGTGCCGTCCGCCCGCAGACTGGATCGAAGCGCGGTAAAGACCATCTTACGAGGCCTGTCCTGGGCGGAGTCCTGGGTTATCTGCAATGTGTACGACACCGCGCGGCTGATGCCGGCCGCCGTTTTGACTTTAACCTGCAAGGTTCCGGCGCCATCCTTGACATCCGTGTAGATGCGGTAGGCGACCTTGCCGTCCGGCCCGGTGGTGTCCGTGGACGTGGTGTCCGATCCCTTCGCAGCGAACACGGAATAATTGGAACTGGTCAAGGTGATTACGGCGTTGGCCAGGGGTTTTTCTTGGGCCGAATCGACGATGGTGAACGCTACCATGGTGGTCTCCTTGGCCGCCACCGTCTTGGGCAGGGTTTCCACCACCTTGGGGGGCACCGGCTTCTCCGTGATGATGACCGGGATGGAAAGGCTGCGGATCTTGTTGCCGGAGGTAACCCGCACGTTAACAGTACCGGTGCCCGGCGTGCTGCCGGCTATCCGGAAGGTGACCTTACCGTCATCCGGAACCGAATCCAGGGCGAATAAGGTATTGGAAGAAGCGGACAGGATGGAGAACTGGGTGCTGGTGATGGAAAGCCGGGCCCCTTTGATGGCTGTGCCGGTAGCGGTGTCGGAAACCGCCACGGATACGGTCGCCGTATCGGTGGGCAATACGCTGGCGGGCGCAGCGATCAACTCGATCTTGGCGACCTTGCCGGTATCCGCGGGCGTTATCACCGGGGCCGGCGTGGGGTCCAGGGACTTCCCGGGCTCGCAAAACATCAGGGCCAGGGCCGTCAGAAGCACTGAGGGTAACAGCAACGGGTTCCGCTTGGGGGTGAAAATTAGCATCACGCTCTCCTTATAAAGCCATGGCCATTGGCCTGTCGATAGTCAATCCAGGACCATTATAGCCCAAACGCCGGAGCGGTTTCCTTAAAAAGATTGAGACCGCGGAGAGGAAGATGCTCCCCCGCCATTGCGCTATATCGGCCGTTGAATTAGCTTTTGGGCAAGTTTGCAGGCCTGGAGGGTTAGGCTAACTGGCAAGTCAGCGGTCTTGAAAACCGCCGCCCAAAAGGCTTGGGGGTTCGAATCCCTCACCCTCCGATCATGATGCTCCAGGGCTCTGCTGAGCCCTGGGCGCGTCCGTCCCCTTCAGGCGGCGTAGCTGGAAACCGCTTCCATTTCCAAAGCGAAATCATCCATGTCCGCGGCGGTCTCCACGCGCGCCAGCGCCAGCACGCCGACTTCCAACGCCCCTGCCGCCAACAGCAACTCCGCGCAACGGCCCACCGTCGCCCCCGTTGTGAACACGTCGTCCACTATCAGAATGCGCTTCCCGCGCACCTTGTGCGGCAGGTTGCAAGCGAAAGCCTTTTCCAGATTACCGCTGCGTTCCCGGCGATTCAATTTCGTCTGCGAACCCGTGGCCCGGGTTCGGATCAAGGCGCCGGGCAAAACCGGCAATGCCAGATAGGCGGCCGCTTCCACCGCTATCTTCTCGGCTTGGTTATAGCCGCGCTCCCGGCGCCGTACCCGATGGATGGGCACGGGAACCATGGCATCGAAGGTACGCGCCCATGCCGCGATATCCGGCCGATAGCGCAGGTATGCGCAGAGGAAACGGATATGCCTTTGCTGGTGGCGGTATTTGAACCCGTGGATCAAGGTGGAAAGTTGCGGTCCAATGCGGAACAGGCAGCGCAAGGAAGCGAAGGGATGATCGCTCGCCGCGTGGTCTTCCCCGCATTCAGGCAGGCCGCACACGGCGCACACGGGATGGCGCAAAGGGGCTGCCTTGCGGAGGCAAGCAAGGCACAGTGGCGTCCCCCTCCAGCGATCGCGCCGGCAATGCACGCAAAGCGCAGGCATGAACCAGGCGGATATATGGAATGCAACAGCGCGCCAAACGGGCAGCGTCCGCAGGCGCCACCGGGCTTCCCAACCTCGCCGCACGGGTCCGTTGCCGCGCGGTACATTTCGCTTGCCCTCTTCACCGGGAGGGCCGCGCCGTACCGCCTTAAAGCGCAAAGCCCTAAAGGTTATGGCCATGGGCGCGCAGGTTCACCAAAAGTCCGATCATGA
The DNA here is from genome assembly GCA_025360005.1 of Fibrobacteria bacterium. Classification (GTDB taxonomy): domain Bacteria; phylum Fibrobacterota; class Fibrobacteria; order UBA11236; family UBA11236; genus Chersky-265. The sequence goes on along the minus strand of JANYDA010000030.1, from coordinate 40,904 downwards.
TCAGGCAGGAAATCAGAAATGATCCTCCGTACGACATGAAAGGCAAAGGTAATCCCGTCACGGGCATCAAGCCTATGGTCATGGACACATTCACGATGATATGGAATCCCAAAATGCCCGCCACCCCCACGGCGACCAGGCTTACGAAGCGATTGCGGACATCGGCCCCCACGCGGAGGATGCGATGCAATAAGAAGAGGTAGAGAGTGAGCACCCCCGTGCAACCCAGGAATCCGAATTGCTCTCCCAGAACGGAGAAGATGAAATCGGTATGCTCTTCGGGCAGGAAACTCAGGTTGGTCTGGGTCCCGTTCAAAAATCCTTTCCCCAGCAAACCGCCGGATCCTATCGCCACCTTGGATTGCAGCACCTGGTATCCGGCCCCCAGGGGATCGCGCTGCGGATCCATGAAGGTCTTGATGCGCCCGCGCTGATGCTCGTATAGGACCTTGTTCCACACGAAGATGGCGCCGTATCCCGCAATGATGTTGACCAACAGCAGTAAGGTGGCCACCTTCAGGTTGATGCGGCTCACCACGATGATGGCGATGAGTACGATGAACATCAGGGCCCAGGCAACTTGGTGGAAGGTCAAGGCTACCGACAATACCGGCGAAGCCAGCAGGAAAATCTCGCGGAAAGTGAGCCCGGAATAATAGGCCATCACCGTGGTCATGGCCACGAAGGAAAGCGCCGTGCTCAGATTCGGCTGGTTCAGGACCAGGATGAAGGGAAAGATGAACAGCAGGAACGGCGCTATCACGGTTTTAGGCCGCTTCAGGGTGATGGGCTGGAAAGAAAGCAGCCGCGCCATGGCCAACAGCAGAGCCACCTTGGTCAACTCCGAAGGCTGAAGATTGAAACCGCCCGGAAGCGCTATCCAGCGCTCCACGGAATTGGCCTTGAAGATGATGATATACAGCAGCGGGAACAGGGAGACCGCCCAGGCGGGATAGGCCATGGCATAGAAAACCTTGGGCGGGAACAGATAAATGGTCCCCATGGCGATGATGCCCATCACCACGTACATGGCCTGTTTGAGCCAATGTTTCCCAGGCTCGTCCCAGGTGGCGGAATACACCACCGAGAGCCCGATCAAGGTGATCAGGCCCAACGTCACCAACATGGGGACGTCAAAGGACTTGCTGCTTTTCTCCTGCCATCTTCCGCTTGAAGTATTCGCGGAAAATCGCCCCTGCAATAGGTGCCGCAATGGAACCTCCGTGGCCTACGTTTTCGAGGACAACCGCAATCGCGATTTCCGGTTGGTACAAGGGCGCCACGCCGATGAACAAAGCGTTGGTCTTCCCCCCATGGTTGTTTTCGGCGGAGCCGGTCTTGCCTCCCACGATCACGTCCGTGAGCCGGGCCCTTCCGCCCGTGCCGCGCGGGGAGTTGACTACCGCCTCCATCGCCTTCAGCACTATCTCGTGCTGCTCCTGCGTCATGTCCAGCTCCCGCATTATTTCGGGTTGGTACGTCTCCAGCGTATGTCCGGCCCGATCGCGCACCTCTTTGATAAGGTGGGGCTTGTAAAGGACTTTGCCGTTCCCCAATCCCGCCGCATAATTGGCCAATTGCAGGGGCGTGGCTATTTGGCCTTGGCCGATGGAAAGGTTCAGGACCAGGCCGCGCGTCCAAGTCCAACCGCGGCGATGGAATTTCTTGGTATAACTGGCGGAGTCCACCAGCATGCCGGAGCGTTCCTCGTCGATATCGATGCCGGTGGTATCCCCGAAGCCGAATTCGCGCGCCACCCGATTGATGATGTCCATGCCGATGACAAGGCCCACTTGGTAGTAGTAAGTGTCGCAGGACTGGGTGAAGGCGTCGATCATGGCAATCGATCCGTGGCCCTTGGGATCCCAGCAATGCCAGAACCGGTTGCCGAAGCGGTAGCCTCCGGTGCAGGCCTTGGGCATTTTCTCATTCACTTCGATCTTGCCGGATTGCAGTCCGGCGATATTCATGATCGCCTTCCAGGTGGAACCGGGTTCATATCCGCCCACGGTGGCGCGATTGTTCAGCGGCATGGAGGGATCCAAGGCCAGCTTGGCCCATTCCTTGGATCTGCGCTCCTTCGACAGGGAGAAGATGTTGGCGTCCATGCGCGGGCTGGAGGCCATTACCAGCACCTCACCGTTGCGCGGATCGATGGCCACCACGGCTCCGCGGACCGTGTCCGCCATCAGGGATTCCGCCAGGCATTGCAGGTGCATGTCCAAGGTGGTGATCAGGTTGCTGCCGGGAACGGGGTTGACCTGCGGCATCTCCTTGATGACCTCCATTTCCTTCCCGAAGGCGTTCACCTTGATATAGCGGACGCCGTCCTTTCCGCGGAAGATGGGCTCGTAAGTCTTTTCCAATCCCTTGCGCCCGATGCGATCGCCTTTGGCGTATGGCAGGCTGTCGCCGGACTCCTCTTTGCGGGAGACGTACGAGTCCAACTCATCTTCCTTGATCTCATCCATGTAGCCGATGACATGCGCTCCATTGTACCCGAAGGGATAGGAACGCCGCGAATCCATCACCGTCACCACGCCGGGCAAGTCCAATTGGTGTTCCTCCACCATGGCTACGATTTCCGGCGAAGCGTCCTCCAGGATTACCAGCGGTTGGAACTTCTTCCACTTTCCGCGCTCCATGCTCCAAAGGACCAGCACGGAATCGAAAATCCGCGTGCCGGCGCTGTCGTGGAAACGCATCAGGTTCGCCAGGACTCGTTTGGGTTCCTTCAAGCGGGTGGGCAGGATAGCCACCTGGTAAGACGGCCGGTTGCGCGCGATCAAGGCGCCATTGCGATCATAGATGAGCCCGCGCGGCGCATGCACCACCTGCAAGCGCATGGAATTCTGTTCGGAAAGCTTTTGGTGGTACGAGCCCTTGATGATCTGCAGATAGAACAGGCGCGAGGTGAGGCCCAGCAGCATGCAACCGAAGATGATGACGATGTTCCGGCCGATGGCTCCCCGGTAGAAGGGGTCATCCAACCGGGAAGACGGATTCGATTGCAAGTCAGGCCTCCGCTCGGGAGGGGGCTACCAGGAAGTAGAAGACCAGGGAACCCACCAGCAAGGTATAGATGCCGGAAGGGACCGTCTTGTTCAGCAAAGCCTGGAAGAACATGGATCCATGGAACCCGGCGGCCAATCCGTAAACGGTGTCATGGACGATGAAAGCCACGGCCAGGAACAGCACTTTGGTGGCCGGCATCACCTTGATCACTTTTTCATCCAACAGGCCGGTAAAATAGCCCACCAGGCATTTGGCCATGGCGTTGGCTCCCAGCGCTTCGATGGTATAGACATCCTGGATCAGGCCGATGGTTAGTCCGCTGAAAACCCCTACCACGGATCCGTAACGCATGGAAACCGCCACCAATACCACCATCATCAAATCCGGCTTGATGGATCCGATGGCGATGATCTGCACCAAGGTTTGTTGCAGGATCAGTGCCAGCACCAAAAAACTCATGCTCTTCAGGAAATTGATCATTCCTTCCCCAGGGTCCAGGAATCCGGGCGTATCAGCACGAATACTTCTTCCACCCGATGCGGATTCTGGAACGGTTTGACTTCCATGCCTTTCAGGATGTCCCCGCCTTCGCTGGCATCCTGGTGATCGCCGGAAACCACACCCACCAAAAGCCCCTTGGGGTAGACCCCGCCCATGCCCGAGGTCACCAGGGTGTCGCCTGCCAGAATGTCCGCATCCACGGAAAAGCGCGCCACCAAACGGCCGCCGGGCCAGGCTTCCAGCATACCGTTCACGCGGGTGCGGCTGCATAATACGGAAACCTTGCAGCTGGGATCGCTCAACCCCTGTACCAGGCAATGGCTGCGGTAGCATTTGGCCGTCTGGCCCACTACGCCGAACGAGGTCATGATGGGCATGTTCACGTCGACGGAATCCTCGCGGCCCAGGTTGATGACCCAATTGGTGGAATAGCGGCCCGGATCGGCCGCGCTGATCTGCGCCATCTTCAGCTTCAGCTTGCTGCGTTCGCCGAAGGCTTCCATTTCCTGGACGCGCGGCAGTTCCTTGATGGCCTGCACCAAGTAATCGTTCTCCAGTCTCAGGGCGGAGTTCTGTTGTTTCAGCTCGTCATTTTCCTTGAACACCCGGATGGTGCGGTTGAGGCGGGAAAGGATGGCTTGGGCGGGATACAGGAAGGTGCTGATCATCACGTCGTGGAAGGTTTGCCTTTCCGGAGGCTTGAGCGAAATCAAGACCGCGCAGAAGACGATGGAGAGGAGAAGGGAAATGCTGCCCTTCCCCAACGTGAAGAGCCGGAGAAACCAGTCGATGATGCTCACAGTGCGGTTCCGGAGAGGTATTGATGCTGGGGTGAAGGTATGAGAATTTTGAATGAAGCGTTCCGTCGAGCGCTTCCCGCGCTCGCAAGGACCGTTGCCATTCTACCGGCTCGCCTCCATCAACACCTTGTAATACTTGTCCATGTCTTCCAAGATGCGCGCCGTGCCCTTGCACACGCAGACCAGGGGATCATCGATCACGTTCACGGGAAGATTGGTCTCCTGGCGGAGCAGTTCATCCAGGCCGCGCAATTGCGATCCGCCGCCGGTCATTACGATTCCTTTTTCCAGGATGTCCGCCGACAATTCGGGAGGCGTTTGCTCCAGGGCGCGTTTCACGGCCTCGACGATGGCATTGACCGGCTCGGCCAAGGCCTCCCGGATTTCCGCCGAGGTGATTTTCAAAGTATGCGGGATTCCCGCCATCAGGTCGCGGCCGCGCACTTCCATCTCCAACTCATGGTCGAGCGGATAGGCGGAGCCGATTTGCATTTTGATCTTCTCTGCCGTGCCTTCGCCGACCAGGAGATTGTAATTCTTCTTCAGGTAATTGATGATGGCCTCGTCCATCTCGTCCCCGCCCACGCGCACGGAGGCGTCGCAGACGATGCCGTAGAGGGCGATCACGGCGATTTCGGACGTACCGCCGCCGATATCGATAATCATGTTGCCACTGGGATCCTCGACCGGGATACCCATGCCGATGGCGGCGGCCATGGGCTCCGCCACCAGGTAGACCTCACGAGCGCCCGCCTTCTGGGCGGACTCCAGAACGGCCCGCTTTTCTACTTCCGTGATGCCGGAAGGAACCCCCACCACAATTCGTGGCCGGAGGAAGAACAATGGGTATTTTTGGGCGATCTGGATGAGCCTGGTCAAGAGACTTTCCACCATCTGGAAGTCCGCGATTACGCCGTCCTTCATGGGCCGGACGGCGATGATCTCACCGGGTGTGCGGCCGAGCATACGCTTTGCCTCGGACCCGATGGCCAGGACCTTATTGGTACGCCGCTCAACGGCTACCACCGAGGGCTCGTTGATGACTATGCCACGACCGCTTACGTGGACCAAGGTGTTCGCGGTGCCTAAATCAATGCCGATATCGCTGGAAAGGAAGCCAAACAAAGGGGGAATCCCTCCTTAAATCGTAGGGGACATCAAAAAAATCTAGAAACTAATGTTTCCCTGTTCCAGTGTATTCTAAAAAACTATTGGGATGCAAGGCCAGAATATTTTTTCGGGAAGTGCATCAGCTTTACGTCGTACCTGTCCCATAGACCCGAAGAGGTCTTGTAGCGGTACTTGCGGACTTGGCAGAGATCCAGCGAGGGATCGAGATAGAAAAACACCAAAGTGGCCTTGGCTTGGTACACAATCGCCGTGTCTCCATGGAACTCCTGGAACTCGTCCACCTTGAAATACGGTTTCGCCAGTAAAGATGCCTTGGCCGGAGTGGGAATCTCCTTCACGATATCCTGCAGGTCCTCCCCTGCGATCTCCTCAAGGTTCTTTTGCATGGTCTTGGTGGAGGATCCGCACCCTGCCAGAAGAACCGCGCAACCGCACGCGAAGGCAAGGAGGAACGCGCCCAACCGGAATGGCCGGAACTTGAGGAAACCGGTATTCATCTTGGCTAGAATTCCAATTTCGGGGAGAACGGCGTTTTTCCGGAAGAATCCCTTCCCTATCGGATGTGCGTTCCTGCGGAGCCGCAAACCCCAACGAAACGCATTCCGGAAGCCGCGCAATCGGGTCATGGCCCGAAGATACTAAAAGGAATAGGTGGCGGAAATGCGCGAGATCAAATGATGGATGGGGCCCGAGAAGAGATTACCGAAGGTGTAGGGAAGATCCTCCGCCAGGGTGGCATCCACCTTGAGCTTTTCCTCGATGTTGATGCCGATACCGAAACCGACCGCATCATTGATGGACCCGTCGTTGGTCGGATTGGTATAGATGAAATTGTAAGTCTGGTTCGTCTGATTGCTGGATTGATCGCGATAAGTGATTTCCTTTTGGCCACCAACGCGGAGAACCAGCCAATCCCACCAGACATTGCGTTCAATGCCGAATGAAACCAGGCCGCCGCGAATGCTCTGATTGGTCTTGGCGGTCGAATGGGAGTCGTACCGGACCAATCCTCCCGCCGTGGTATCCATACCGCTCTTGTCGTCCTCATCGAAAAGGCCTTGCGCGCCCAGCCAGAAGAAACCGCGATCCAGCGAGACATTGACGCCCAAACCGAAATGCAGCTTGGTCAATTCCCTTCCCGGAGCCTTCAGGACGCTGTAGTTGAAGATGGGCACCAATTCGCCATTGATGATTTCCAAAGTCGAGAAGGCACGTCCCTTGACGAAATAGGACATCTCCGGATCAATGGACTGGGGTCCATAGCTGATGGAGGCTGTTCCTAAGGAAAGTTCGCCGTCCACATTGCGTGCAATGGGCCAGTTCACGCCCAAGTCACCGCGCAAGGCATACACATTGATGTTCGGATCGGCCTGACCTTGGATGGATCCGTTGGTAAGATTGGCGCCTTCCTGCATCGCCACGTAAACGTGGGAGCCCAGCATGCCGCCGTTGGAAAGCGTCATTCCTAAAAAGCCGTCGAAATTGGTGGCCGGCTTGGGTACGGCGTATCCGTCCGCGATATCCGGGATAATGGCCGCGAGTTCTTCATCCACGCGATTAAAAGCGCCACCCAAACTGATCTGCGGATACAGGTTCCCGGACTCTTTATTCTTGGACAGCGAATAGGAGAAAATGCCGCCGAACCAGCTATTGGCGGGGTCCGCATTGCGGCGCACGTTGGCGGAGGTGTCCCCCGCACCCTGCCGATAAACACCCAACTCTCCGATTAGGAAGTTGGGAAAGATATTCATGTTGGCCGGGTTATCGAAAATGCTGATATCGTCCATGAAAAAATCGGCCCGCTTCCCCATCGATTCGACGCGGGAATACGTTGCCCATGAGGTCTGGACCGTTCCAAAAACGAGGAATCCCAGCGCCGTGAGCTTGAGCCGATTATGAACCATGGGTTACTCTCCTGTTTCCGCAAAATTTAACATTAAAATGGCCTTGGTTGCAATTAGCCGGGGAGGAAAATAAAAAACCGATGCCCTTGGAAGGACATCGGTTTTAGGCTGAGAAGTATGCTGGGGTTATTCCGAGAACGTAAACGGTACGGTCACGACGTCGTTCGACTTGCCCTTGACGGGTTCGAATCTCCACGTCCTGACTCTCTCGCGGATCTCGGAATCGAACTCGGCAACGCCCGTGGTCGTTCCCATCACCGTGAGCTCCACAATGGAACCGCTCGGAGCAATCGCGAACTTCAAGGTGATCTTGCCTTTGAAGCCGGGATTGGTCTTCAGGAACTTGTTGTACGTCTGACGCAAGCCGGGAGTATGCTGCCGAATAACGCGGAGAATAGACTCCGTGGAACGCTGGCCGCTTTCCTGACCCATGTCAATATCGGAAGCCGAAGGCGCTTTCAATCCCAGACCGCCCTTGGCTTTCACCCCGAGAGGACCGGCATCTCCGCCCCAAAGACCGCCCAACAGATCATCGACGCCTCCGGAACCGCCGACGGCGTAACCGTCATTCCAGCCTCCGTCGACTTTTCCGCGCCGGCCGCCGAGACGGGTTTGCCCCGTTTTGGTGAGACCGGAAACGTTGTTGATGACCTTATCGAGATCCTTGGCGAACTTCTGATTCATCAAGTCGTAGCTGGACAAGGATGAGGAAGTGGTCCGGGAAGTGATCAGCTTCAAAGCCGCCTGCGTTACCGGCGCGTTGGGGTTGCCCCGTCCGTGCGGCTTTCCGCCGCCGCCGGATTTTTTCCGGGGTTTGGGCGGAGCGTTCTTCAGCTTCTTCTTCTCTTCATCCTTCTTCTTTTCCACGTCGGCGAGTTTCATCACCACTTGCGAAGTATCATCCTTAGTGGTCGCGTAAAGCGCCACCGGAATCATCACTTCCACAGTCAAGGCATAACCCACGAGGGCGCCGCCGAAGATCGCGAAAACACCGAGGAACTTACCGAGACGCTTATCGGATTCCACTTCCATCTTGGCGATGAGCGGATCTTGAACTGCGCCCTTGGGCGCTGAAAAATCTTGCGCCATTTAGCCCTCCTCGTTCTTCTTGGTCACGGCGAACTTGATGTTGTTGTAACCCGCGTAGCCGCAGGTCGCCATGATCTTGGTGACGATATCATACGGAGTGTTCTTGTCGAATTGCACTACCACCTTGCCGGTGGCTTCCTTGATGAGGCCCAGCACTTCGGCTTTGCGTTCCTCATCGCGCTTTTTAGAAAGCACATCGAGAACGGGTTTCACCAACAGGCTGTCCTGCTTGCGTACCAATTCCGTGTCCATCAGCACCTGGTCATCCACCGTGATGTGCTTTTGATCGCCGATGATGGTCAAGGAAACCTCGGTCGGCGATTTGGAGCGTTGCGACATGGGAAGCACCAGGTTATCTGCCGAGGTCATCAGATTGCCTTCGGAAGAAACCGAACGCAAAAGGAATACCAGCACGATAACGAACACGTCCACGAGCGACGTGATGATAAGGGCCGCCTCCGGCTGTCTTTTGATCTTACGCTTGGCCATTAAACCGATCCTCCAATCAAGGACAAGGCCACGCGGTCGAACCCGGCGGACTTGCAGGCATCCATCATCTGGATGACCTTGTCATAAATGACATTCTCGTCGGCGAGAATAACCACGTCGTCCACGTCCGCGGGGAGGGGATCCCTTTGGCTATACAGCATGTGGATCTTTTCCAGGGTCTTGGCCACTTCCTGGTAGGCGGAAAGCTTTTCCACCTTGCAGAACGCCGCGCTCCGGGGATCCATGTGCTTCAAGGTCTCGTCGCCGACCACCCGGTAAAGGGCGCCATTGGCGGGTACGGTAGCGTACCAGTTACCGGCCGTGTCAATCATCGCGTTGCCCTCGGGATCGATGGCGGCGTACTGGTACGTGCCGGGATCCGCGGAGTCCTTCTTGATGACTGAGTTCAGCATGATGGTCTCGCGTTCGTAAGGCGTCATGACCTTTCCGTCCGTGGGAGACTTCACCTCTTCACCGGCAACGTACACCTTTCGGAATACCTTCTGGTCGGAGCGGCTGCGATACTCTACTTCTTCCTGATAATAGATAGTGGGTTGGAAACCGCCGCCAGCGCCGATGGTCACGCCTTTATCGGTAATGATCACGGTCAGATTGAGGAGGCCTTCATCGATGTCGGTCTTCTGCTGCTCCGGATTCGGTGCGCCGCGTTCGGGCAACCACAGTTCCAATACGCCCAGTTTTTCAAACTGGGCCATGGAGATAACCGTGACCACCAGAATCGAGAACAGATTCATGACCGGAATCAGATCGAGTTCTTTGCTATGGTGTTTTTTCGTTCTTGCTTTTTTCATACCCTTGCCTTTTAAAAAAGTGTAAAGGACCCGCGCATCGCGGGTCCCACGCTTCTTCTTAGAGGAGGTTCATCACCTTCACGGCCTTTTCTTCCATCTCTTCCTGAAGACGTTCGGACTGCATGGACAGCAATCCGTGCAGCAGCAAGATGGGAATGGCGGTGGCCAAGCCGGACCAGGTGTTCACCATAACGATGGAGATACCGGAGGCGAGGGCCTGGGGACGCTGGGCGGCCGGAAGATTGGCAACGGCGTCAAAAGCCAGAATCAGACCGAAGATGGTGCCCAGCAGGCCGCAAAGCATCGCGATATTGGCGAAGGCGGGCAGCAGGTTCAGGTAACGGTTGATGCGGGGGGCTTCGGTCAAGTAGACCTCATCCACGGCCTTCTCAATCGCGGCCTGTCCTTTAGCCTTGTTCTGCAACACGGCGGAAATGATCTTGGCGAGAGGGAAGTTCTGGCTGGCGGCCAGATGGCCGGCTTCGGCAACGCGACCGGTCTGGAGCAGCTGGGCGATGTTGCGCATGAAGTTCGCGCGACCGGCGGAGGACTTCACATAGATGTAGTAGAAGCGCTCCGCGATGATGGCCAGGGAGATAATCCCCAGGCACAAGATCACCGACATGTAGAATTTTCCCTCGCCTTGAAAGCCCTTTAAAATCAGTTCCATTTCAATGTCCTCTCTATAACAAATGAGTTAGGGTTTTTAAGCCTGGTCTGAGATATCCGCCGGTTCAGGGTCTACTGACTCTGCAGGATTTCATTTCAAAAAACCGGAGTGGTCTTTTGCGTCCGAGATAAAGATATATTCGACTTTTGCTTTGCGCTGGCTATTTTTATGGTTTATTTCCTGGTTTTTCACGGTATTTCCCGAATAAAATCCATCACAAACCACTTGCTGATCCCGGGAAATCCAGGATCAGTTCGCGGGTTTGACCCCGCAGATTTGGGAAGCTGGAGCAGGTGTCCTACCCGCTTTAACAAGTCCAAAAAACGGCGAGTGTCCAGCCCGCCAATCCGAATTAGTTTCCGTCGGAAGGCGTATTCGCCATCTCAGCATTCATCTCGCTGATCTCGCGCTTGGCTTCCGTTTCCATCTGCAACAACAGTTCGACCTTTTGATCTTCGCTCAACGATGAGTTCTCATAAATCTTGGAGATGCGCTTCATATTCGCATCGTACTTGGCATCCTTGAATTCAGCCGCAGGCGTGCTGTCGGCGGGCCTTCCGGGCGTTGCGGCTTGCGCGTCCTGGGGAGCGGCTTTGGGGCGCGCGGTAACCTGCGCGTTAAGTTCGGGGGCATCCGCTTGCAATGCACGCAGATTGGAAACGATCTTTTGCCGGTCGCCGTTGTCGATGTGGTAGGTCTGGGCCGCCAGTAAGCCTTCCTTATAGTTGGCTATGGCCTTTTCCTTCGTTTCTTCCGAGGCCTGCTTCAACTGGTTCTTCTCATCTTCCCCGGCCTTTTTGGGAAGGGGCACTTGCAGGAACAGCTTACTCAAGTCTTCCAAGGCTTCGCCCTTGAAAGCATAGGCCTGCATCAAACGCACGCCGGAGCTGTCGATCCAGGGGCTTTCGATTCCCTGGTTGTTGGCGACCTCCAGATTCTTCTTATAAAGTTCCGTGGCCTTCTCCAGATACCCGGGAATGCCGGCTTTGCTCTCGATCTTGGCGCGGATGCGATCGTCACCGGAAAGTCCTGCGGCACGTTCATTGTCCGAAATGGAAGCGATGGCGTAGAAGAGATCGCCCATGCGCATGGTGGAACGCAACGCCCATTCTTCTTCCGCCATCTCCACGGACTTGGCGTAGAACTGGATGGAAGGAACCAGGCTCTTCTGCATCTCGGTAACGCGCTGGGCGTTCTGGCCCTTGGTTCCGTCCAAGCGGACCTTCTTGATCTTCTTGAAGTAGATATCGCCCGCGCGGTAAGCTGCTTCCGCAGCGATGGCGGGAGGGATCAATGCCTTCTCGCCATCCTTCTTCTGTATGGCGATTGCCTTACCGAAATGATCCAGGGCCTTGGTTTCATTGCCCAAAGCTTCGTAGTTCTTGCCGGCGCCGAGGTGGGCGCGGATCAACTTGTTCTTATCGTTCTCGTACTCGCGGACGAAGTCTTCATAAGCGGCCGCGGCTTTGGCATAATCGCCCCGCTTCTCAAGCAAGAGGGGAACGGAGAAGATGGCTTCGATGGCGTATTGGCTCTTGGGATATTTCTCGCCGATGAGCTTGTACACGGCGATGGCATCGCCGTACTCCTTGTTGTTCTCGTAGAGCTGGCCGGCGTTGTACAGGTAGGACGCCGTCTTCATGTTGGTGGGGTAAAGGCGGAAAGCGGATTCGTAGGTCTGGCCGGCCCTGTGGGGATCCGGAACCTTCTCATAGGCATCCGCGGCCCAGGCAATGGACTGGAAACCGAGCGAATCATCCGGATAGTTCTTCTGGATGAGAAGGAAGGTCTCACCCGCTTCGCGGTACTTCTTCTTGGCCATGTACATGGAAGCGCCCTTCAAGATGGACTTGGTGCGCAATTCGGATTTGGGGTATTCGGCATGGATCCGCAGCAAGGTACGGACGCCGTCTTCCGTGCGGCCGGCGGAATCGAAATTAGTGCCGGCCTCGAACAAGGCCTTGTCGGCGATGTCGACGTCGCGAAAATCACGGGCCAACTGCAAGTACTTCTGGGCGGCGGTGGCATGATCCCCTGCCTTGGCTTTGGTATCGGCCTGCTTGAAGATCGTGGAAGCCAAGGCTTTCTTGATTTCGGGGCATTGCTTGTCGGAAGGGCAAAGCTTGTTCTTCAAGACCGTGAACTGCTTCTCCGCCATATCGTATTGCCCGTCTTCCAAGAGGCTCTGGGCCAGGGCGCGGCGGATCAGCACATTGTGCTCATGATTCGGAAAGGCCTCCGCCAATTTGGAAAGGCTCTGGATGGCTTCCTTGTATTGCTTGGCCTGGTAATCCACGAAAGCCGCATTGTAGGCGAGCTCGGGCGCCGAATTGGACTTTCCGTATTGGCCCATGTATTTTTCGACGGCTCCGAAATAATCCTTCGTCTCTTGCGAATTGTACGCCGCTACGGTGTCGCCCTTGGCCCGGGCCAACGCCAACTTCCGGTTCTCATCCATCATCAGCACGGCATTGTAGGCCGCATCGCCTTTGCTTACGATGTCCTTCTTTTCCGAAGGCAGCTTTCCAAATCGATCGGTATTCGCGGAAGCGCACCATTGCCATTCATCGGCGGAATGCTTGAAGTCCTTCAGCTTGTTGTAAAGCACGGCTAGATTCTGGTGGACTTGGTATACATCCCAAGACTGTTCATTGCTGTAACGGGACAGATAATTGCGGTAGCCTTCTTCGGCTTTATGAAGCATATCCGGATCGCCTTTGCCTTCATCGCCCTTCTGATGATAATAAACGGGGATATGGTACATGGCCAGTTTGATGGCCTTTTGGGCCTCAGCCGTGGCTTCCGCATTGCCGGAATTCTTGCTGGACCATTCCGAATTGGACTCGTAACGCTTGACCAAATCCACTCTGGCCTGTTGCGCTTCCTCGGCCTTCTTTTGCAACACCAGGACCTCTACGATGTTCAGGTCCGCGGTAGGAGCCTTGGGATAAGCCGGATCCTTTTCCAATAAGAATTTGAAGGATTTAACGGCTTCATCAAGGCGATCATGCGCTTTGTTCTTGAGGCCTATTTCGTAATACACATCCTTTTCCCATTTCGGATTTCCATGGGCGCGTAGGAATTTCTCGGCTACATCGAAGCCATTGTCCATATCCGCCCAGCTGGCGGCCATGAAGGACATGGCTTCGTCGCGAAGATCGGCCTTCAGCTTGCCGGCATCGGCCCGGACCACGTATTCGTAATACCATTTCGCGGCATTCTCGAAATCAGCGAGGTTGTAATAGGACTCAGCGCGGTGATAAAGCGCCAAGCCGGCTTCATTCCCCGGGTAATCCAAGGGTACCTTCTCGTATTGCTCAATGGCCTTGAGGTATTTCCTCTTCAAGAGCCAGTATTCACCCAAGCGCAGATGAGCCTGGATGTTGAGAGGATGATCGGGAAAGCGGGTGACGAGAAGGTTCAGGTATTCGTAAGCGCGGTCTTCGCTTCCCAGCATGTCGGCGATGAAGGCGGCGCGCACCAGCGCTTCGGGAACCTGTTTGTGATTGGGATATTCCTTGAGGAAGCGTTCAAAATATCGAATGGAATTTTTATGATCCCGGCGGGGTTGCACCGGTTCAGCGCCTTTCTTATCCCGATCTTCCCACTTGGTGAAATCGGCCTCATACTTGGTCTGCTTGATGAGGAAGCCATCCTCCTCATTCTGGTAGGTTAGGTTGGCTACCTGGAACAAGGCCGATGCGCAGCGATCGGTCTTATCCGTGCAACTGTTGACGTAATCCTGGAATTCCTTGATGCTCTGCTCGCGGCTTTGGATCTTGGCGCTGAAATCGGCCGGATTGTCCTTGGCTTCCCGTTGGGCGTTCTTGGACTGCTCCTTGGCCAAATCGGTTTTGTAGGCTTCCAACTCTTCCTTGTACTTGTCCACCTTCTTCTGCCGCTTGGCCATGCAGTCCGCTTTATCCGACTCATCCATCGCATCGCACTTTGCTGCGGCCTGGTCGAGTTCCATCTTGCGCTTCTTCAGCTCTTGAAGCTTGCCATCGGCATGCGACTGAGTGGCGGACAAAAGCCCGACAGCCCCGGCGAGGGCCAATCGGAGGAAAAGGGTCGATTTCGTCACAACTGTCTCCATTGTTAACCTATTTCAGGGGATCGATCCCCTTACTTCACATCCAGATTTTCAAGCTCTTGCTTGGAAGGCCCGCTCTTCTCGCCCGCGCCGCCCCTGATGTTGATCACGGTGGCCTTGGTGAATTTCGCGTCCTTGATGATACGATCCTTATTCTGGAGGAACTTCTCGATCTGTTCCACTTCGCGGAGGAATTCCAGATAGGCCTCGATCTTCTTATGGATCTCTTCAAACTTGGGGCGCAGCTGATCGCGTTTCTCCATCACCCGGGGCGTTGGCAACTGGTTGGAGAGCAATAAGGCTTCCTTTTGCACGGCCTGGAAGTCCACGCTGTTCGCCATATTCTCTTCCTTCTTCTTCTGGATGTCGGCTACGGCGACAGCCTTCTTTTCCGCCAATTCGATGGCGTTATCGAACTCCTTGATGGACTTGTCATAATCCTTGTCGAAGTAGGCGCAATAGCCAAGCAGAAGATGCGCTTCCGGCACCAAGAGGCTGTTGGGGGTCTTGGAAATGATGTCCTGGGCATATCCGGCGGCTTCCTTGGGCCGTTGCACCTTGATAAAGGACCAGGCCAGACCCAACAACGCTTCGTCATACTTGGAGCTGGAAGGAGATACCGATCCGTAAAATTCTGCGGCTTTGACCAACTGCGGCGGTTCCTTGCCGAAATTGATATGGCCCAGCTTCACGGCAGTGACTTCCTTCATTTCCTGCTCGGAAGCATTGGAGGGTTTGCTTTCCATGATGTCCTGGAAGGCGGTTTCCGCTTCCTTGTATTTCTTCAGATTGACATAGGACATACCCAAGGTGAAACGGGCGTAGATGTAGTTGGCGTTGCCCGGAAGGATGGGCGACAACAGGGAAATCGCCCCGTGATAATCTTTTTGGATATACCGCATCTGGCCCATGACATAGTCGGCGTCCGACTTGACATCCGATTCCGGGTACAAGTTGACGATTTGCTGGTAACGCTTGGTTGCCTCGTCGAACTTGCCTTCTTTGTAATCGATGTTCATCAGCTGGAACATGTATTTGGGGCGTTGATCGGAATCCGTATACCGCTTGAGGGCATCGTTATAGACGTCGCGGGCGGCCTGGTGCATACGCAGGTTTTCAAAGGACTTGCCTTTATAGAAGGCGGCCTGATCGACAAGGTGGAAGGACGGATACTTGGTGATGACCTTGCCGAAGGCGTAAGAGGCCAACAGGAACTTCCGGGCCAGGTACAAGCGCATGGCTTCGCGATAGGCATCTTCCGGTTCGATCTTCAGGCGACGATAACGGGCTTCGCCGATACGCTCTTCGCGGGTGGGGCCCACGCGGGTGATGGCCTTGAAATTCCAAACGAAGCCGCGGCCTTCATCCGTGCCGCCGGTTAGCGTGGTCAGACGGTCATGCGACATGTCCAGATCCAGCTGGAGATAGCGGAACAGGTTGACGCGCTTGACGTTCACGGTGGCGCCGATCACGGGATAACCGAGCTTGGTGATTTTGGCCTTGATGCCCAGCAAGGGGCTGAGATAATAGGTGGTTCGCACGGAGCCCACCATTTCCTTGCCATTACCGGTGCCCTCGAGCTGATCATGAGTCAAATCGATAACGCTGATATCTCCCGCCAACTCCAGACGATTGTTAAATCCGCGCCAGAACAAAGACGTGTTCAGATTACGGGGGATACTATAGTTCCCGTTTCCATCCGGCAGCTCTACCTTGGGCTGGAGGACATTCTGGACGGAAGCGCCGATTTGAAGATGGCCCCAACGGGATGTGCTGAAAGGATTGTAGCTTACGCCCAAATCGACGCCATATCCGAGGCTTTTCACGGCCCCAAAGGCGTTGAACTGGATGACGGTTCCGTTGATGCCAAACGCCAGTTTATTGGAAATTCCATTGGGGAGGAAGAACGGGCTGCGCAGGGCATAACCCACCGTATAGGCGTTTTCCAAGTAAACGGAATTGCTGCCATCGATGGCCGAACCGTTTTCAAATACAGTGAGACCCAAGGAATGGTTGTAGCCGAAAGGATGCACCGCGCTGATGAATTCCTGGCCGGCCTTTCCGGAAATGGTCTGGAACAACCCGACTGCGACTTCGATTTGATCGTTTTCCGCGATCGAAGCCGGATTAACATAGAGTGCGGTATTATCACCGAATTCCGAGAACCAGTCATTTTGCTGGTAAGCATGCGGCTTATAAGGGCTGGCTTTCAGCTGGCCGAAAGAGACCGAGGCGCCAACCATAGCTGTGAGGAATATGGATCTGTAGTTCAAAGCTGCCACTCCCTTTTTCATTTCTTAATCCGGTAGAATTCGATGCGGCGATTGATGGAACGGCCCGCTGCGGTTTTGTTGTCCGCTTTCGGACGGGAAGAACCGAAACCCTTGCCGACGAGGCGGCTGCCCTCGATACCGCGATTGACAAGGTATTCGCGGACTGCGTTGGCACGGTCCAGGGATAGCTTGATGTTGATTTTATCGGTAGAGGTATTATCCGTATGGCCGGCGATTTCATATTTGCGGTCGGAATATTTCGCCAACTGCTCGTAAACTTCGTCCAGCTTGGCGAAAGAGTCTTCGGTGATTTCCGCGCTGCCGGTCCGGAAGGTCACGCCTTCCAAGATGAAGTTGTCCTCGATCTTGGCGGGGGTCTTATACGGGCAGCCGTTATGGGCGGCATCGCCGGCCACATCCGGGCAATTATCCCGGACATCGGGCACGCCGTCCTTGTCATTATCGGGGTCCGGGCAACCGTCCTGATCCTCGAATCCGTCTTTGTCTTCCGGCTCGTTCGGGCATTTGTCCTTATTGTCCGGTATGCCATCATTGTCGTTGTCGTAATCCGGGCAACCGTCCTCGTCCTGGAATCCGTCTTGGTCTTCCGCCAAATCCGGGCAGACATCCTTGGAATCCGGGATGCCGTCATTGTCGCGGTCGCCGTCCACGGAGACCACTTGATCTTTGGCCAAAAGACCAATGTCTACCTGGCCATAGCCACGGCGTACCATCGGGGATTTGGCGGCTACAAAGTAGTTGGGATCGCCCAGGCTGGGGCTCAGGAACAACGGGTCATGGGAGATGTTGGTCTTGTTGATTTTGGTATAGCGGTTGAATGGGATGACGTTCTTGTAAATGTTGTTATAGACAATCTGGGATTGTCCCGATGCCGGATCCGAGTAGATTCCGTATTCACGGTTTTCCTGCACGATATTGTTGCGAATCACGATGCGGCAAGGGCCTTTCAAGGTCAGTCCGCTATAGCCGTTGCGCATCACGACGTTGTTCTCGATGCGCGTATCCAAGGATTTTGCGCCCCAGGCCAAAATGCCGGACCAACGGTTCCCGTAGATCACGTTGTCATAAATTTGGGGCAGCGAAATGAAGGCGCCTATGCCGGCGCCCTGGTTGTCCAAAATCCAATTGTGATGGATGTAAGGCGATGAATTTTCGCAGAGGATTCCGTCAATGCCGTTGGTGATGGTGAAGTTGCTGATTTCCGATCCGGTAACAGCGTAAATCGTCGGAGCTTTGCGCATGCCGTCGATGATGGTGGTAAGCTGGTTTACGCCTTTGAGGATGACGCCCTGTACGAGGGTGACGTTTTCATAATAACGACCGGGAGAGACCAAGACCGTATCGCCATAATCAGCACTGGTGAGACCACCATTTATGGTGGGGAAATCTCCGGGAACTCTGAGGGTCTTGGCTTCGAGGGAACCAAGCCCGAGCAAACTGCCGCACACCAGTGCCGCGTACAAATATCTTTGCATATGAATTTGTCCCTATTTGTTTCCTAAAGTGGCACACGCACCGCAGGAACCTGCCGGTGGTCTTCTTCGTCCTGCATCAAGTTATCCTCAAGACCGGAACAAGTCAATTGGTTTTTAAAAATATTAAATTTAGGGGGTTCGACCGAAAAATGGTGTCCGAACCATCTCGATAAGACCCTGTAAAGACAGGATGAAAAGTGCTTTATTTCCCAATCTTCTTACTACAAAATAATGAAGATAAATCCGGCGGCGGACGTTCAATCCATCCACCCGAGTGCGAAGCGCAGGAAGCTGCTACGCAACTCCAAAGCGGTGGGCCGCTTTCCAGTCCGGTACGTCCTCCACACTACTTCCGAAAGATAAGCAAAATGAGTTTTTCCGCCTGCGCAATTCTGACTTTTTTGCTCCTGCTCCAAGGCTGCCAAAAGAGTGCCGGAAAGGGACCCAAACCCTTGGCGATCGCCAATAGCGCCGAACCCGCCTCTTTGGATTTGCATGCCGTCACCGGTCAACCGGAAATCCGCATCATCGGCGCCCTTTTCGAAGGCCTGGTCATCCGCGGATTGACCGATCCCAAGGTTCGTCCCGGCGCCGCCCGTTCATGGGATATCTCCCCCGATTCCCGGACCTATACCTTCCACCTGCGGCCCAACTATTGGTCGGACGGCGTCAAGCTTACTTCCCGGGACTTTGTCCGATCCTGGCGTCGCTTCATCGACCCCGCGACCGCTAGCGAATATTCGGCGCTGTTGAAAATCATCCGCAACGGAAATCCCATTCGGGAGAAAAAGCTCCCCCCGGATTCCTTGGGGGTATCCGCTCCCGACGACTCCACCTTCATCGTCCAACTGAACCACCCCGTCGCTTACTTTCTCGACCTCTGCGCTTTCGAACCCTTTGCCCCTGTACCCCTGGACACAATCGCCAAGTACGGAGAAAGGTGGACCTTACCCGGCCATTTGGTGGGTAACGGCCCGTTTGTCCTAAAGGGTTGGAAGCATAACGTGGAAATCGTCCTGGAGAAAAACTCCAGGTATTGGGATTCCACCCATGTGCAGCAGGCAACCGTGATCATAAAACCGGTAGAAGACCAGATGACCGCTTACAACATGTTCATGAACAGGGAAGTGGATTGGATCTTCAATGTGCCGCCCAGCAAATTGGAAGCGGCCAAGAGCATGCCCCAGTTCTTCACCAGGCCCATGTTCGGCACCTACTATTACATAGTGAACTGTAAAAACCCCGGATATGATTCCCGGGAGCTGAGGAAAGCCCTTTCTTATGCCATCGACCGGGAGCAGATCGTAAAGCGGGTTATGAAAGGGATACCCACTCCGGCCCATGGTTTCGTCCCCCCCACCCCTTTGTATCCTGGAGTGAGCATGGAACTATTCAATCCTGCCAAGGCAAAGGAGTATTTGGCCAAGGCGGGCTATGTTTCCGGCAAGCAACCACCCAACCTGCAAATCCTTTACAACAATGCCGATGTCCATCGGGACATCGCACAGGTGGTCCAGCGGATGTGGAAGGAGAACCTGGGACTGGACGCGGAGTTGGTGAACTATGAATGGAAGGTCTACCTGGACAACACCAAGAACCTGAACTACCGGTCGATTGCCCGGGCTTCCTGGATAGGGGATTTTCCCGACCCCATCTCATTCTTGGAACTGTATACTTCCGACAATGGCAACAACCGGACCGGTTATCGCAACCCCGAATACGACAAGCTGGTGCAGGCCACGTTCACCATTGCCGATCCGGCTTTGCGTCTGGCGAAATTGCAGGAAGCGGAAACCATGCTGATGGGCGATTTGCCGGTCTTCCCCATCTACTATTATTCCCTGATGGAAATGCGAAGCCCAAAACTCCGGGATGCCGTCCCCAATCCCCTGGGCATGTATACCTGGAAGGACATCCACCTTGCCCCTTGACCGCGGCCCCAGTACCACGCCGGTTACCTTGATCCCCGCTGCCCGCCCATGACCTGGAACAGCGGTTACCTGAAGCGAATCGGCGTACGGTTGGCCCTAAACGTCTTCACCTTGGTTATTATCATCACGGTTTCTTTCGCCATCATGAAAGCGGCGCCCGGAAAACCTTTCGAGACCGAACGCGATCCTTCCCCCCAGGTGCTGGAAGAACTGCACCGCAAATACGATTTCACCTACGGTCAGTATTTGAAGGGCATCCTCCTCCACGGCGACTTCCGCTATTCCTATTCCCATCGCAATTCCACCGTGCTCGAGATCATCGGCGAAGCCTTGCCGGTTTCCATGGAACTCGGATGCTACGCATTGCTGCTCGCCATCTTCGCAGGCCTTACCTGGGGCCTGCTCTCGGCGTTCTATCGCGGCCGCTGGTTTGAAAGCTTCATCATGGCTTTGGCCATGATCGGGATCGCCGTCCCCAATTTCGTGCTGGGCTCCCTGCTGCAACTGCTTTTCTCGCTGCGCCTGCGCGTCACTCCGGTGGCGGGGTGGACCGGTTTCGACAGCAAATTGCTGCCGGTGGTGACTTTAAGCCTTACTTATATCGCCTATATAACCCGAATCGCGCGCGGCAGCTTCCTGGAGAACCTTAACAAGGACTATATCCGGACCGCGCGCGCAAAGGGCCTGCCGGAAATACGCATCCTCTGGAAGCATCTGCTGCGCAACAGCATTCTTCCGGTGATCAATTACCTGGCGCCCGCCACGGCTTCCATTCTGACCGGCACCTTGGTGGTGGAAAAGATTTTCAATATACCGGGAATGGGCCGCTACTTCATCGAATCGGTTTTTCAACGCGACTTTCCCCTGGCGTTGGGAGTTATCATCGTCTATTCCATTTTCCTCCTTTTCCTGAACCTGTTGGCGGACATCCTCCAGACTTTCGTGGATCCGCGGATCCGGATGCAATGACATGGACGCCGCCACCGCTCCAGTACCCGTAATCTCCAATTCCCCGCGGTCGGCTTCGCCCGCGTCCATCGCCTTGGGGAAATTGCGCAAAGACAAGCGCGCGCTGGGATCCGCCTTGGTGCTGGTCTTATTGGGGCTTGCCGTGTTTCTGGGACCCGGATTCCTGCAGGATTATGAGAAGCAGATCCTGGATGCGCAGCTGGCGCCACCCTCCCTGGCGCATTGGATGGGCACCGATCATCTAGGCCGCGACGTATTCGCGCGCGTGCTCAAGGGCGGACAGCTTTCTCTGGCTATCGGGTTGCTGGGAACCTTGATCAGCGTTTTGATCGGGACTCTGTACGGATGCGTATCCGGTTTTTTCAACGAGAAGCTGGATCTGGCTATGATGCGGATAGTCGACATCCTGTATTCCCTACCCTATATGTTTCTGGTCATCATCCTGATTTTCCAATTCGGAAAGAATATCTATGTGCTTTTCGTGGCTTTGGGGCTGGTCCAATGGCTGACGGTGGCGCGGATAGTGCGAGGCCAGGTACTAGCCCTGAAGAAAGAGGAGTTCATTCTAGCGGCGCGCGCACTCGGGGTGGGAAGTTTCCGTATCATCCTAAGGCATGTGATACCCAATGTCATGGGGGTGGTCATCGTGTACGCTACCCTTACCGTCCCGTCCGTGATCCTCCAGGAGGCGTTTCTTAGTTTCCTGGGGTTGAACGTTTCCAATTGCACTTGGGGTGTTTTGATCGCGGAAGGAAAGGACTATATGGATACCGCTTGGTGGATGCTGGTGGCGCCAGGCGTGACCTTGACCGTGTGCCTGCTTTGCATGAATTTCCTGGGTGATAGCTTACGCGATGCCTTGGATCCCACTTCAAAAATCAATTAAGCAGGGTTATGCCCGCAGGGCATAAATGAAGAATCCATGAAAACGCCTTTTCATGGATTCTCTAAAAGCTGAGTTGGAGACGCAACAAAATGGCATCCGGAAGGCAATTCGACGCCCAATCAAGAGAAAGAAAAACGCTTCTTTCACTTAATTGCCAGGAGAAACGGAAACCCACGCCCGTGCGGAGAAAGCCTGAAGCTTTCCAAGTATAGACTAGGCTTCCTTTTCTTCGGTCTTCTTAACGGACTGAATAGTCACACGAATGTCCTGGGAAATCCGCTTTATATTTTGCAGGATTTTCCTGGCGCGAGTTCCGGCGGACTTATTACCGCGTTCAAACTTCTCGTATTCTTCTTTGAGTAATCCGATTTCATTTTCCAAGGCTTGGATGTTGCTCATTGGACGACCTCCGGTGCTGTTTGTGGCTTAAATTGGCCTATGATCATGTAAATTGCAACAAAAAGGGCGGAATGTCAAACCAAAATTGCATTTTTACACAAAAATCAAGGTTTGGCCCAGAAAACATTGGTTTTTTCCATTTTTTGGTCATATTCAGCCGCTAAAACCGGGTCGAAACATCCGGAAAAACCCATTATTCCATCCGAAAAAAACCAAAAAATCAGTGGGCGGCGGAACTCATCCCACCCTTGGAAATGTATTTCCCGTCCCCATTCAAGCGTGTCGCTTTTACCGCGCCAATCCGCCAACCAGGTTTTGACCGAGTCCTGGTTCTGCTTCCAGGCCCGGAAGGCGGTGGCCGTATCGGAATGGCAATGGTATGCGATGGTGAACACCGGACCTTGCCAATTGCGTCCCATAAAATGGCTGGGGATAACACGTTCGCTATGCGGGATGCGCCCCAGGAGGGGGAATGCCGAGAATTCCTTTGGCTTTGCGTAAAGCTCCTCACCCTGGAAGCTGAGGTTTTCCTTCAGGAAATCCGCGGATGCATTAGCCGCGCGCGCATATTCCAAGATCCCCACAAAGCGATCATGGGGAAAAACCAAAGCGTGCCTTTCGCGATAAAAGCCTTCCGCCATTTCCGCCGGGGTAGCGGATTGCTGGAAAACCGCATAGGCGGCCCAGGCATTAGCATATTCCTTGAGGAGCAGGCGGGCTGAGTCCAATATCGGGAATTCAAAATTGTGCAAACCGACAGGCGCGAGAAGACCCGCGGTATCGGATGCGCCGGGAAGGGAATCGGAAAAGCGCGTCGCGGAATTGCCCATCCAGGTTACCCGCCGGGAAAGCGGGAGCGGATCCGCTTCGGGCTTAGGCTCAATACGGCAACCTGTCATCCAAGCCATGGAAAAAAGGAGGATGAAATGATAAAAACGGGATCGCTTGAAGCAGGGTTTCATGGTACCGGCGGGGATAAAAGTGGGTTGTTCAAAGGTCCTCCCGGCCCGGGCAATCCGGAGCCAGGGGACATTGTAGGCAGCCGCCTAATAGATCCCGGCAAAGCCATTTTCTTTCCGAACCCGCGTCCAATGGCTTTCCATGCGTGGGCAGCATAGGGAACTGCGGCTGTTTGGAAAAACCGTTCGGCTTCAGATAACTATCCAGGGCGGTATAAACCGACCAGGGGTGATCGGGCAGCAGCATCCTGAAAAAACGGTTGCAATACGCGAGCTTTTCTTCCGGGGTGAGCCACGGCGACTGCCTGCGGTTTTTCAGGGGACCGAACTCCCGGAGGAAACGGATATGCCCGGGGGTGATAGGCAACAAGGTGCGCTCATTCCAGAATGCGGCGGGATCGGATCCCGGCAATTGCGTCAAGAGCCAAAGGAAATAGCGCGCCTTGGACTTGAAAGGCGAAGTCTTCCCCATCATGAAAATCTCATCGCAAAGAACCGCGACGCTCGCTTCGCCATCCGCTTGGGAGCGCACCCAGGGAAGCAGGCGGCCGTGCTTAAAAAAGAAATCGCAAACGCTGCGGAGCACTCCCGGCGCCTTGGGCAATAGCACCCACTCTTGCAGACCCGGATGCTTGCCGATGCGCGCTTGCAGTTCTTCAAAAGAGAGCTTGTTCAGCCGGAAAAAATCATCTCCGTATTCCTGCCATAGGTACGCGAGCAGACGGACGAGTTTTTCCGGACCGATATTCTGGCACAACGCGCAGTAGCAGAGAAGGAAGGCTGTGCCGCGATCGGATTCCGGGGTCCAGGGAAACAAGGGCTCGCGGCCGCCCTGGAGCCAATCGAATACCGGCGGCCGGGCGTTCCGGAAACCCAAAACATAGCACCTGATTTTTTCGATGTGATCCCGGTTGCGCTCCACCCAACTCAAGGGGAGAGCCTTTGGCCCATGCGGACGATTTTGGCCTCCGGCGAAAGCATCGCGTTATCCACCTTGGCCATCAGCGCCTTGGAGAGGATCAGGATCACGGTAGACCCCAATTCAAAGCAGCCCAGGCCTTGGCCCTTGGCCAGCCGGATAGGCTGGGGCGGCCGCCACAGGCCGGCAGGATTGCGAGGAAATCTGTTGCCTTCCATTCCCGCGTGGAAATCCAAGGTGATGCGGCCGACATTGGTGGCGCCCACCATGACCACCAGAGCCTGGCCCTCCGGTCCGGATAACTCCACGGTGATGCGCTCATTGACAACGAAGAGACCGGGAATATGCCCGACGCTCCAAGTATTCACGGGCCAAAGGGCGCCGGGAATGTAGGACACCTGGGTGACTTGCCCATCGATAGGGGCATGGATGCGGTGGTAATTGTAGGGCGCCAGATAAATGGTGAGAAAGCCGCCCTGGGAGTAAGGCTCCAGGTTCCAACCGGGCCCGGCCAAATCGGCCAGGGTGTACTCCAACCCCTTGATTTGGGTGAGCACGGCCTTTCCGGAAGGGAAAAAGCCGCCTTGCGTCAAAGTTCCGTCAACGGGAGAAACCAAGGCCGAAGCAGCGATAGGCCGCGAGTCCGGCTTGAGGCGGCGGACGAAAAAATCCCCCATGGTGGGGTATCTATCCAGCGGAAACTCCGCTTCCGCGGTATCGATTTTGTATTGCTTTATGAACCAGTTTTTGACTGCGGTATGCAACCCGAAAGGGTAATGGGCATGCGTCAGGATGCCGATGAAATGGCTGAGCAGGTTTTTGGGAAGTATATACAGGAGCCGGTAGAACAAAGGGGCCCCGGGTATCAGGAGTGAGAAGGGATGAGAAAACTGCGGTCGCGCGGACTTGAACCGCGAAGGGGTTGCCCCCACCAGCACCTCAAGCTGGCGTGTCTACCAATTTCACCACGACCGCGAATATCGCGAAAGACAAGTCCGGCTGCGGGTGGAATTCCGAATCCTCCCGGAAGCATCGAACGGAATACCTTATTGACCCTTGGCCGGTTCCGGGGCGGCCGGAGCAGATCCAGCCGCAGCGGGGGCGCCCGCGGGAACCGTTCCCAAACCGGGAATGGTCTTGACGGGACCTTCGGATGCGCCATTGGACGGGAGCTTACCGGAAGGAATCACGCTGGAAAGGCCTTTACGGGCCGACTTCAACTCCGAATCCCTGCGCCCCGACTCGATGCCCTTGGTGGACATGTAGTTCAAAGCGAGCAGAAGCACGAAGGAAACCAGGGCCACGCCCTGGGTCAGTTTGGTGAGGAAGGTAGCGGCCGAACTCCCGGTGAAGGCGGCTCCTCCGCCCATACCCCCGAATGCGCCGGCCAAGCCCCCGCCTTTATCGTTCTGGATAAGGATCAAAAGGACGAGCAGGACACATACGAAAATGTGCAAGACTACCAGTGCGACGAATAACCAATGATTCATTTATATAAACCCGTTTTTTAGGCGGCTTTAATAATACCTAAAAAGGCATCCACCTTCAAGGAAGCGCCGCCGATCAAACCGCCGTCCACATCGGGCTGTTTCAGCAAACCGGCCGCATTTTCCGCTTTCATGCTCCCGCCGTATTGAATCCTGACCGTTTCCGCGATGGGCGCGCCGTACATTTCAGCCATCAGGCCGCGGATGAATTTGTGGACGGCTTGGGCCTGCTCATCGGAGGCGGTGCGGCCGGTACCGATGGCCCAAACAGGCTCATAGGCGATGACGGTTTTGGCGGCGTCCTGGGCGGACACGCCCTGATAAGCGGCCCGGACCTGGGTGGCGACCACCTTTTCCGTGATATCGCCTTCGCGTTCCGTCAGGGTCTCCCCCACGCAGACGATGGGAATGAGGCCTTCGGTCAACACTTTCACCGTCTTCCTGTTCACGTTCGCATCCGTTTCCCCGAACAAGGTTCGGGGTTCCGAATGCCCGAGTATCACGTAGGTTACCCCGACCGATTTAAGCATGTCTACCGAGAGCTTGCCCGTGAAGGCGCCCTGGTTTTCCCAATGCACGTCCTGGGCGCCGAGTTTGATGGGCGATCCCTTGATGATGCCGGCGACGCGATCGAGCGCCAGGCTGGTGGGGCAAACCACGATGTCAACGGACTCCGCGTAAGATTGCCCTTTAAGGGCCGCGACCAGATCGGTGGCAAGCTGAGCGGACTCCGCTACGGTCTTGTTCATTTTCCAATTACCGGCGATGATTTTCTTGCGCATGGTTATGCCTTTTCCGTGAGAGCATGGACGCCGGGCAGGATCTTGCCTTCCAGGAATTCCAAGGAGGCGCCGCCGCCGGTGGAAACATGGGAAACCTTTTCCTCGAGGCCCAGTTGTTCAATGGCGGCGGCCGAATCGCCCCCTCCGATAATGGTGATGGCGCCTTTGGAAGTTGCCGCCACAAGCGCATTGGCGACGGCGAAGGTGCCGGCCGCGCTTTCCTTGATTTCAAATACGCCCATGGGGCCGTTCCACACCACGGTCTTGGCGCCGGTGACGATGGAAGCGTATAGCGCAGCCGTCTTAGGGCCGATATCCACCGATTCCATGTCGGCCGGGATGCCGCCCTTTTCGACTGTCACGAGCTTACCCAGCTTGCGGCCCTTGAAGTCGAAACTGTCCGTGGCCAGGAAATCGATGGGCAATTGGATCTTGTCGCCGGCGCGGGCCAACAGCGATTTGGCGAGTTCCACCTTATCGTTCTCGCACAGGGACTTGCCTATCTCGAAGCCTTGCGCCTTGAGGAAGGTGTACGCCATGCCGCCGCCGATAAGCAGTTTGTCGACCTTGGGGAGCATGGCTTCGATGACATCGATCTTCCCGGAGATCTTGGAGCCGCCGATGATGGAAACAAAGGGCCGCTTGGGCTGGTCGAGGGCGCCGCCGAGGAAGTCCAGTTCCTTTTTCATCAGATAACCGCTGGCGCTCTTGGGGATGAAGCGGGTGATGCCTTCCGTGGAAGCGTGGGCGCGATGCGCGGTGCCGAACGCATCGTTCACGTAGATGTCGGCGAGGGACGCGAGTTTTTTGGCAAAGCCGGCATCGTTGCCTTCTTCTTCGGCATAGAAGCGGAGGTTCTCAAGGAGCAGCACCTCGCCGTCCTGCAAAGCGGCCACGGCCTTCTCCACTTCCGGGCCGACCGAATCCGAAACGGTCTTGACCTGCTTGTCGAGCAACAGGGACAGGGCTTTGGCCACGGGAGCCATACGCAGCGATTCCGTAACGCCCTTGGGGCGGCCCAGATGGGACATCAGGATGGTCTTGGCGCCGTTCTTGATCAGGAACTTGATGGTGGGCAGCGATTCGCGCAGGCGCTTGTCGCTTTCCACCGTTCCGTCCTTGAGCGGAACGTTGAAGTCCACGCGGGTGATGACCTTCTTGCCTCTGAGTCCGGTGCCTTGGGGCCCGGCGAGATCCTCGATGAAAAGCTTCGCCATGTGTTCGTCCGTGGTTGAAGATTCGCTAAGGCCACTTTGCCGGCAATCGGCAGGGGCCCGAAAAAAAGCGCCGCGGTCCCTGGGAACCGCGGCGTTCGGAAGCGCTCGCCTGCGGCGGATCCCTGTCTTTAAACGCCGACCTTGGCCATGTGCAGGATCAGGTCCACCAGCTTGTTGGAATAGCCCCACTCGTTGTCGTACCAGGCCACCAGCTTTACGAAGTTGTCGTTGAGAGCGATGCCGGCATCGGCATCGAAAATGCAGGTGCGCGCGTCGCCGAGGAAATCGTTGGAAACGACGGCGTCTTCCGTATAACCCATGACACCCTTGAGGGTGGTCTCGGAAGCCAGTTTCATGGCGGCCTTGATCTCTTCGTACTTGGCGGGCTTGGCGAGGCGGCAGGTGAGATCGACCACGGACACGTCCGGCGTGGGCACGCGGAAGGCCATGCCGGTGAGCTTGCCGTTGAGTTCGGGGATAACCTTGCCCACGGCTTTGGCGGCGCCGGTGGCGGAAGGGATGATGTTCTGCGCCGCTCCGCGGCCGCCGCGCCAGTCTTTGGCGGAGGGACCGTCGACGGTTTTCTGGGTGGCGGTGGTGGCATGCACCGTGGTCATCAGGGCTTCTACGATGCCCCAATTGTCGTTCACTACCTTGGCGAGCGGCGCCAGGCAGTTGGTGGTGCAGCTGGCGTTGGAAACCACGTTTTGCGAGGAGTTGTATTTCTCGTGGTTCACGCCCATGACGAACATGGGAGCGTCCGCGGAAGGCGCGGAGATGATGACCTTCTTGGCGCCGGCGGTGAGATGGCCCTGGGCCTTGTCCACGGTGGTGAAAAGGCCGGTGGATTCGATGACGAAGTCGGCGCCCACGGCGGCCCACTTGAGGTCGGCGGGGTTCTTTTCGGCGGTGACGCGGATGGCCTTATCGTTCACGATAAGCTTGCCGTCCTTGACCTCGACCTTGCCGTCGAACGCTCCGTGGGTGGAGTCGTACTTGAGCATATAGGCCATGTAGTCCACGTCGATGAGATCGTTGATCCCGACGATTTCGATATTGCTGCGTGCAATGGCGGCCCGGAAAGCCAAACGCCCGATGCGACCAAATCCGTTGATTCCAATTTTCACGGCCACCGAAGTACCTCCTGATAAGTATGCAAAAAATGACGTTCGGGGAAATATAAATGCATGCCCGCGGTAGTGCAAGAGAATGCTCGCAAACGGCGCATTTAAGGGGGTTCCAGAGCAATGGGACCCCTATGGTTATTGACCGAAAGTGTTATAACGGGGTGCAAAAAGGGTGGAACGCGGGGCGGTAAGAAAAAGCGGAGGGGAAAACCGGACCTGAGCACTCGATCGAGACCCAATGGTTTTCTTTTTCTTAGCGCCCTAAGCCCGAAGCCGACGCCAATCGCCCGGCGATTAAATCTTGGTGCGTCTCAAAATCCTCCGCACCTATTCACAGCCTTCCTCACTCGGAAAACCCGTACCGGCTCCTGTTCTTGTCGATGATCATGGTCGCGATAATCTTGGGCACATATTCGTTGGTCTCATCGGCCAGGGTGCCCAAGCGGTAGATGTACCAGAAATCCCGATTGTTGATGGGATCGTCGATGCTGCGCAAAGCCTTGCGGATGCGGCCTTCGCCGGCGTTATAGGCGGCCATCGCCAGGGCCACGTCGCCGAATTCCGCGTACAGGGTTTTCACGTATTTCACGCCCGCCTGGGTGGAAAGGCGCGGGTCCGTGCGCTGATCCCTTTCCGCGGGCAGGTTCTCCCAGCCGTCGGGAACCTTGAGGCCGTATTCGCGCGCGGTTTCCGGCATGAATTGCCAAAGGCCCCGGGCTCCCGCATGACTGACGATGTTGGAGTCCAGCAAGCTCTCATGCATGGCCAGATAATAGAAAGCCAACGGCATGCCCTGGCGGCTCAGCTCTTCCTCGATGATGTCTTTGTACTTGTGGCTGTTGGCGAAGGAGCGCTCCATGATATTGCGCGTGGATGTCTTGGTGAAGGTGTAGATATGCTTTTCCACCTGCTTGATGAAAATGTCCGGCACGATGTAGTCGCGCTTGCCGAAGCCTTCCAGTATGGTGTGGATCTCGCGGCCCAGGGGGTTCTTGTAGGTGTTGATGATGTCGGAGGATTTCAGGTTGGAACGCACGCTCATCAATTGGCGTTCGGCCGCGCGCAATTTTGCCACCAGCAGGGCCTTCTCGTGCTCGTCCGCGGCGGCGGCCGGCGTAGAAGTGATTTGCGATTCCAGGTTGCGCACGTTGGACAAAAGCGATTCCTGCTGTTTGAGCTTGCCGCGGTATCCCATGTTCTGGTACAACAGGATGCTGACGATGATGAAGGCGATCAGGGAGACGCTGCCCAGTATGATCAGGGCGCGCTTCTTCTGGGAAGAATGCATGGACGCGGCCGATTGGATCATCATCGCGTCGCGCTTGCTCAAGGCCCCGCTTTTCACCAGGCGTTGCGCCCGATGCTTGTCCTTGATCAAATCCTGCAACTCCTCATTGCCGGCCTCATCGTCTTTGAGGCGCTGGGCCAAACCCATGGTATAGTTGCCCGCGTTCCCATCCTCCCCGCCGCCGAAATCACCGCCTCCTTGCGAGCCTCCGTCTTTTCCGCCGCCGGACGATCCCTTGCCTTTGGACTTGAAGAATCCGGGAGGCGTGATTGCCTTTCCCGGAGCGCGCTTACCCTCATACTCCGTCCGCAACTGGCGGGGCTCCTGGGACGAAACGCCCAAAGCCGGGCCTACCGGTTTCATGGTGGTGGAATCGGTGGCGGAAGAAGATCGTTCCACCATGCGCATTTTAGGACCGCTGACGCCCAGGCTGATCACTTCATCCGTATTCAAGGCATGCTCGGCGATTTGGGTACCGTTGATGAAGGTGCCGTTGGTGCTGCCCAGATCGCGCAGCATCAATATCTCACCGCGCTTTTCGATGACGGCATGTTGGCCGGAAACCAAGGTGCCGTCCGGCCCGGAAAAGATGACGGTGTTTTCCGGGTTGCGCCCCAGGGTGACGCCTTCGGCGATGCGGATTTTGCGCCCTACCTGGACGCCGGAAATGATTTGCAGGAAATAATCAGGCATGCAGCGGATTAAGACCTTTGGCTAAGGGGCGCGGAAACGGAAAGGTCAAGCATCCTCCCAAGCGGCGAGCAATGGAAACGACGCAGTACCGCGATTGCGCGCACCGTTCACGCGATTGACTCGCTTGGCGCGCAAAGCGTCCAGTTGGGCCATGTCCAGCAGGCGATCGGTAGCGCGGGCTTGGCCTTTTTCCGTGATCAGATCCTGATCCTCCAGCACCATGAAACGATGCAGGTAGAACGCCACGGTTTCCTTGGAGGCGACCACGCCTTCCAGAAAAGCGAGCGCGGCGGGGCGGAAAACGCAGCTCTCGCCATCGACGCGGGAGGCCACGCCTCCGGAAAAGAAATAAGTCCGTTTACGCGGAGCGGACTCCGCCAGCGCGGCGATACAGGGTTCGGCCGTCTCGGAGGGAATTTCTTCGCCGGGTAATTGCACCAAGAGCGGACAATCCAACCGCGCCGCCAGCCCTCCGGCAAGGCGAAGGAAAGCGGGATCCCACTCCAAGGGATCCAAAAGCACCATGGCAACCGCGAAGTGGGAGCCGGGATCGGCGCTCTCCCCTACCAGCAAATCATCCGGGTGCTCGGGAAGCTCCGACCATAAGTGCACGGTTTGCCTGTCGCGCCCCTTGGCGGCCTTGGCCAAACGTTGCAGCCCGGACATGAATCCCAAAGCGTCCGCCAACGCGCCATGACGCAAGAGGCTGCCGCGCAATGCCGCCAGTGTTTGCACCAGGTCCTGATGCAATTGGCGCGCGGCCCCGTCCCGCAAGGTGAAACCGGTGCTGTCCCGTCCCACTTCTTCCAGAAACTTCCCCAGGCTGGGGCTCAGCTGGGATCCGCCGGTGTTGGTCTGGTCCAGCATGTCCAGCAACTTGTCGATGTCCGATGAAAGGCCGGGAGCCTTGGGTTGCGGTACGGAAGCGGAAGCCGTTTCCGCATGCTCGAAGAGGCCGTTCACGATTTCATTCCGCCAGGAGGCGGGGATGGAAATGCGGTTGAGCCCGTCGATGAAGTCCGGAAAAGCCGCTTTACGGTCGGCCACGCGCTGGACCAGATCCCGCAGGCTTTCCAGGTGGGCGAACAAGGGCTGCTCCCGCAAGGCAGTGTCCAAATGCAGGACATTGCGGCCCTGGAAGATCATTTCCGCTTCCGATCCGGCGGGAAAGAAGTTGGGCATTTCCGGAAGCGTCACGTTGGCGGTAAGGCGCAAGCGATTGCGCAGATCCTCCAGGTCCCCGTTATGGAACCGCAAAGGCCCGGGTTGCGCCCAGGCCCGCTTCATCAACACGATGTAATGGGGATTTCCCTGCGAAGGTTGCCGCGATGGAGAGGCTTGCGATCCGGGCTGGGACAGTCCGTCCCGATTTCCCGCAGCGGCCTTGCCCATCGATACATTGAAGTCGCCGATTCCGCCTGCCATATCCGCAAATATAATTCGTCCGGGGGGTTCCGCACTCCAGCCGGTTTCGTAAATTAACGCAATGCTATAATCCCTGGGAGAGACTGAGGTTTCCTCATAAATGGCGCACCGATCCCCGCTCCTTCCAAACCGCATCCTGTCCGGCTTCTGCGTGCGATTGGCGGCGCTGTGTTTTTTGGCGGCGGGCTTCCTGGATTGTGCCGGGCTGAGGCATCCGGGCAAAGACGCGAAAGCCGCCGCGGACTCCACCCTCTTTTCCGTCCCCGCATCGGTAGCGGGCAAAAGCGAATCGTCCCGTTTCTTCCAGGCATACCAAAGCGGCGCGGGCTGGAATTTCCAGGCGGCGCAACCCGCCTGGTTGGAAGTGCCGGGTGAACGAACCGATATGGGCATCCCCGTGCGCTCCCTGGTACGCGAACGCGAAGGCGACAGAAAGCTGAAAATCTCCATTTTTGAAACCGCGCTTCCCAAGGAAAAATCCCACCGCCAGATCATGGCGGCCCTCGCCTATCTTTTCAAGGCCGATCCGGATTCCGCATCCGAAAAGGCGGAACCTCCGCAGGCACGCATCTACCTGTTCAAGCCCCCGCAGGATACCCTGAAGCATTGGGGCATGCTTATGCGCCGGGACAGCCTGCTCTTGTTCGTGAATGTGGAGTCCAAGACGCCCATCTCCCCGGATCGCTTGGGCGAGTTGCCGGATATCCGCTTGGATTACCAGCCGCAAAACCGGCTCCAAAAACCGGCCATAACGCCCGACTCCTGTCTGCGGACGTTCCGGGCCGCCATCGAGAACACCTTGGGGCTCAAAGCGGTGGAAGACTCCGATTGGAACGGGGCCATGAAGCATTTCCAGACCGCGCTGCAATCGGATTCCGGCAATGCCGGCTACCTGCTGAACTGCGCCGCCATGTTCCAGGTGCGAAAGGAAAACCTGTTGGGATTGGAATTCCTCTCCCAGTATCCCGCTTTGCTCACCGCCTCCGGAGATCTGGCCGGGACCATGGGCGCCATGTTCGAAGAACTGGGGAAGTACCAGGAAGCCAAGGAATGGGCGCTGAAAGCGTTGGCGTTGGATCCGGAGAACATCGAATGGTTGATCAACCTCTCCGATGCCTTGTGGGGACTGGGCGAACGCGTGCATTCCAAGAACGTGCTCCTGCGCCGCTACGCGGAGAAGCCCTCTTTCCGGTTGTCCGTATACCTGGCCTCCACCTACCTGGGCCTGGAGGAATACGAGAACGCCCGCCAGGTGCTGGCCAAAACCCATGCGGACTCCCTACCCACGGAGAAGTCCGTGGAGTATTACCTGCGCGCGCTGACGGGGCTGAAGGACTACGAAGGCGGACTGGAATACGTGCGCGGGCTGGGAGAAAATTTTCCCGCCACTTCCAACAATTTCCTGTTCAAGGGCCTATGCGAATTCAACCTGAAACTCTACCGGCTGGCGGGGCAATCCGCGAAAGCCTCGCTGGATTTGGACGGATCCAATCGCGAGGCCCAACAATTGGCGACCCAGATAGCCGCGCTGGTGGGCAACCGCAGCAACCTGATCCTGAGGACCCCCATCACGCCCCTCAAGACCAAAGGCACGCTCGCCTCCGCCCAGGCCCTGTTGCGGAAACCGGACAACCTCAAGCTCGCTTCTCAGTATCCCATCACCCTCATCACCCAGAATATCGTTTATGCGTGGGCGCCCAGGACGCGCTGGAAGAAAACCCGCCACCAGTTCTACCATATCCGGGACGCCAAGAAGTTGCTGCGTTTTTCCGAACTGACCTATGAATTGAATCCCGGCTACTCGCGTTACTACGTGAATACCTTCCGGCTTTACGACGCCGACGGCAAGGTGGTGGAAGACGAGAAAGTGGGCGAATTCTACGTGACCAAAAGCCACAACACCACCTTGCATCCGGAGAACCTGCTGGTCCACTTGCCTATCAAGAACAAGGCCGGCGCCCAATTCCTGGAAATCATCACCACGGAAGAGGCCCAGCTCCCCGTTTCCGAATTCCCTTACCTGCGTTATGATCATGCCTTTCCCTTCCCCGTCCTGAATTGCAGCTACGAAATCCTGCATCCGCCCAAGCATCTGTTGGTGAACGCGTACGGCGACTCCAAAGTGGACAGCCTCCCCGATCGGCTGGTGGTGCGCATGGAAGAGCCGATGGCTCCCTTGGAAGAGAGTTTCCGTCCTTATAACGATGAAGTAGGGACCGGTTTTTCCGCCACGCCTTTCATCACCTGGCGGGAAGTGGGCCGCAACTACCAGGCCCTGCTTGAGAAATCCGGCATCCATTTCGACTCCGTGCCCGTGCCCGTGCAGGAACGGGCCTCGGAAGCCATCGAGAGGAACCGGGGGGCGAATCCCGTGCGTACGCTGTTCCGCCTGGTGCGCGATTCCGTGCGCTACAACAATTTCGAGTTCAGCCTCAACGCCTTGGTGCCCGATCGCTGCGAGACGGTTTTGACCAACGGCTATTCCGATTGCAAGGGCCATGCTTATCTGCTGATGCAGTTGCTCAAAGCCCGCGGCATCGAGGCGCACCTGTGCCTGGTGAGCCTCAACCATGCGGGCGACATCGATCAGCCGAGCATCCATCAGTTCAACCATATGATTGTGCACGTGCCTGCGCAGAAGGGCCTGCCGCAATATTTCCTGGACGCGACGGAGAAATCCTACGCCTTCCGCCGTTCGCCTTTGGCCTTGGAAGGCAAGAATGTGCTGATAGTGGACGATGAGAATTCGCGCATGGCCACCATCCCGGAACTGGACAGCGCCGGGGAGCACCGCGTACAGGTCTTCCACAACCTGAAAGTCGATCCCGCCCAAACGGCGGGCGGATCGGACAGTCTGGTGTTGACCGGCAAGGTGGCGTCGGAGTTCCGGGCGCATATGCGCGATTGGAATCCCAATACCAAGTACGAAAACCTGCTGAGCTGGCTGGCGCAAAGCTATCCCGCTTTCGCGGACGAACGTTTCCGCGTCCTCAACGAAAACGATCCGGACCTGCCCCTGGTGATGGTATTCCGCTACCGGGCCAAATTCCCTTTCCATGACGCGCTCCAGGAGTTTGAACATTTCCCCAAGCTGGAGCTCAGCTTCCTGCGCTTCCCCCGCGCCGGCTCGCGGAAGGCCCCGGTGTATTTCCCCCATGAAATCCAGATCAACTCCCAATGGGTGTACGAGATCCCCTCCGGATACGGCTGGAAATCCCTCAACCTGGACCGGGAGCTTTCCGAGCATTACCTGCATTGGCTGCTTTCCATCAACCAGGATACCCCCGAATCGATCACCATCAAGCAAAACTGGCGCATCGACCCCTTTGTGGCGGCGCCGGAGGAATACGTCAAGATCCAATCCGAGTGGGAACCCATCCTGGCGAGATCGGGTCTGAGGCTGGTGATTTCCAAACGGTGAGCCAGCAGGGAGGGGCGGCCGGCGGAACGAGGCATTTTCCCCGGGGTTTATTAGTTTTGAAAAACACGGGTTCAAAGATTAAGAGGGGTTAAGGGCCGGGGATTTGGGGTTAGGGCGTTGGTCCTGGGC
Organism: Fibrobacteria bacterium; assembly: GCA_025360005.1. Lineage (GTDB taxonomy): Bacteria > Fibrobacterota > Fibrobacteria > UBA11236 > UBA11236 > Chersky-265. Next base: position 4,999 of record JANYDA010000030.1, on the reverse strand, counting down.
ATTTTTCCCGACCGCTTGGAAGCGGCTGTGAATGCCCTGCCGGTTTACCCAGCCGCCCATCTTTCCTTTCTTACCCTATCCCCCGACCCTTAATCCCCAGCCCCCAAAGAAGCATCGACCCAGAGGATCCCAATGTCCAAGCTCAACAAATTCTCATCCCGCCTCACCCAGACGCTTTCCCAGCCCGGCTCCAAAGCCATGCTCCACGCTATCGGCCTTACCGATGCGGACATGGAAAAGGCGCAAGTGGGCGTGGCCAGCACCGGCTACGACGGCAATCCCTGCAACATGCACTTGAACGATCTGGCCGCGCATATTAAGAAGGGCATCAACGCGGAAGGCCTGGTAGGATTGATCTTCAACACCATCAGCGTGAGCGACGGCATTTCCATGGGCACGGAAGGCATGAACTTTTCCTTGCAATCGCGCGATCTGATTGCCGACTCCATCGAGACCGTCACCTGCTCCATGTGGTACGATGCCAACGTTTCCGTGGTGGGCTGCGACAAGAACATGCCGGGATCCGTGATGGCCATGGCGCGCTTCAACCGTCCCAGCATCATGGTCTACGGCGGAACCATCCTGCCGGGCTACCTGGACGGCCGCAAGCTGGACGTGGTCTCCGCGTTCGAAGCCTACGGGCAATTCCTGAACGGCAACATGAGCGAGGCGGGCATGAACGAAGTGGTGCAGAAGGCCTGCCCCGGCCAAGGCGCCTGCGGCGGCATGTACACGGCCAATACCATGGCCTCGGCGATCGAAACCCTGGGCATGTCCCTGCCCTACGACTCCTCCTCCCCCGCGGTAAGCGACGAGAAATTCCGCGAATGCCTGGAAGTGGGCAAGGCCATCAAGCACCTGCTGGAATTGGATCTCAAGCCGCGCGACATCATGACCAGGCAGGCATTCGAGAACGCCATTACCATGGTCATCGCCCTGGGCGGATCCACCAACGCGGTGCTGCATCTGATCGCCATGGCCAAGGCCGCGCATGTGCCGCTCACCATCGACGATTTCCAGCGCATCAGCGACAAGCGCCCTTATCTGGCGGATCTGAAGCCTAGCGGCAAGTACGTGATGGAGGATTTGCATGGCGTAGGCGGGGTGCCCGCGGTGACCAAGCTCCTCATCAAGGAAGGCCTGATCGACGGCAGCTGCATGACGGTAACCGGCAAGTCACTGGCCGAGAACGTGGCCGATTTGCCCGGACTCAAGGAAGGCCAGAAGATCATCTTTCCCGTGAGCGAACCGTTGAAGAAGAGCGGGCATATCCGCATTCTCTACGGCAACCTGGCCAAGGAAGGGGCCGTGGCCAAGATCACCGGCAAGGAGGGCCTTACCTTTACCGGCCCCGCCAAGTGCTACGATTCCGAGGAAGACTGCCTGCATGCGCTGGAGCGCAAGGAAATCAAGGCCGGAGACGTGGTGGTGATCCGCTACGAAGGACCGAAGGGCGGTCCCGGCATGAGCGAAATGCTGACCGTCACGTCGGCCATCATGGGAGCCGGCCTGGGCAAGAGCGTGGCGCTCATCACCGACGGACGCTTCTCCGGCGGCACGCATGGTTTCGTGGTCGGCCATATCACCCCGGAAGCCCAGACGGGCGGCCTTTTGGCCGTGATCAGGAACGGCGATGTGATCACCATCGACGCCAACAAGAATACCCTGGATGCGGATTTGACCGAGGCCGAAATCGCCTCGCGGTTCAAGGGATGGAAGGCGCCTCCCTACAAGATCACCCAAGGCACTTTATACAAGTACATCAAGACGGTGAGCACGGCCTCCGAAGGTTGCGTGACGGACGAATGACCGCATGAAGCCCTTAGCCCGGCGCGCTGGGCGGATCTCCACTTCCCAGACCGTCGCCATCGATGCCAAGTACAAGCGGCTGAAGGCGGAAGGAAAGGATGTGCTCAGCCTGGGCGCGGGCGAACCCGATCTCGACACGCCCGAGCATGCCAAACTGGCGGCCATCGAGTCCATCCGCGCGGGCCGCACCAAGTATTCCCAAGTGACCGGCCTGCCGGAACTGAAGGACGCGGTGAGCAGGAAATTCGCGCGGGACAATGGCCTCAGCTATCCCCCCGCGGACATCATCATTTCCGGGGGGGCCAAGCATTGCGTGTTCAACACCCTGCTGGCCCTGGTGGAAGAAGGCGATGAAGTCCTGATCCCCACTCCCTGCTGGGTGACCTATCCGGAACTGGTGCGCTTTCTGGGAGGCGCTCCCATCCTGCTGCCCACCGACATGGCTTCCGGTTTCAAATTGAATGCGCAGGATTTACGGAAAGCGATGACGCCCAAGTCGAAACTCCTCATCCTGAATTCGCCCGGCAATCCCACCGGCGCGGTTTACGACGAGGCCGAGTTGCGCGCTTTGGCTGACGTGGTGGTGGAACACGATCTGTATTGCCTCTCGGACGAGATCTATGAGTACATCGTATACGGCGGCGCCAGGCATGTCAGCATCGCGGCACTGGGCGCGGAGATTTTCGCGCGGACCATCACCATCAACGGCATGTCCAAAGCTTATGCCATGACGGGTTGGCGCATCGGCTATACGGGCGCGCCTCCGGCCTTGGCGGCCGCCATCGGAGCCATCCAAAGCCATGGCACCCATCATCCCGCCAACGCCTCCCAATACGCCGCCATCGCCGCTTTGGCCGCTGATAAATCCTTTCCGGACTTGATGCGCAGCCATCTTTCCGACTGCCGCGAGTTGGCCTTGCGCCGGTTGGCCGCCATCCCCGGCCTGCTGGTTTTCCCGCCTGCCGGGGCCTTCTACGCCTTCTTCAATCTGCATGCCTACCTGGGCGCCAGCTATCGGGGCAAAACCATGGCCACTTCCATGGACATTTGCGAATACCTGTTGGACGAACATTTACTGGCCACCGTGCCCGGCAGCAGTTTCGGCTTGGAAGGATTCATGCGCATTTCCTTCGCCAACGGCCTGGAAGCCTTGGACGCCGCTTTGGACAGACTGGAAAAGGGCTTCAGGGCGTTGCTTCCGGCGTGACCGCCAAGCGGGAGGGTAAACCCGCTTCCAGGTTGAACTTGAAACCCTGGGTTCCCGGCCGGATCATAAGCACGGTGTCCAGAGCCGGGGAATGCTTCGCCTTCAGCGTGATCCGGTGCCGGCCGGGGAACAGTCCACCCAGGTGGACGGGAGTCACGCCCAGGTAATGCCCGTCCAGGAAGGCTTCCGCGAAAGGCGGCGAGCTTTTCAGCGTGACCAAGCCCAAGCCCTCTCCCGGCGTGGGCGATTTCCCGGTCGCGCTGTCCGGGAAATACGGATCGGCGGAATGGACGAAACCCTGTTGTGACGAATCGGCTTCGGCCGCCCCGATCCTTTCCCCCCCGGCGGGCTCCCGCGCCGCGGAATCAGTCCCTATCGCCGCTCCGGTTTCCCAGGTACCCGGCAGGTTACCCCGGGTACGGGATCCGATCTCCAAATGCGCCCGCGCGTCCCGCGGCGGCCCTTTCATCATGTGCCGGAAGCCCCACCACCCGGCTCCGGCGGCCAACGCCAGCACCAGCACCAGTAAAACCGCGCCCAAGGCGGCACGTGGCATACCCACGCCCGGCTCCCCGGCGAACCCGGATGCCAAGGGTAGCGTGGCTCCGGAACCGCCCCCGCCGGCGGCGGTCATGGCATCCGCGCCGGCGCCGAGGACACGGCCCGGGTCGGCCGCGCCGGCGCGCGGATCACCGGGATAACCGGATCCCAAGGGCAGGGTACCGGCAGGCAAGGTATCCGCGCGCCAGGGATCGGGCGAGTCCATGCGCCACGTGGTTTGCACGCCCAGAGCGGAAATCCCCTGCAGATAGGCCGCGATGGTTTCCGCCGGATCGACTACCCCCAAAGCCATCAGGTAACCTTTGAGTTGCCTATGCAGCCAGCGGGGCCCGCCGCCGCGTTGGCTAGGATCCTTATGCAGCAGGGTATCGACGAGGTTACCCAGGGCGGGATCCAAATCCGGCCGGATCCGCCGCACGGGAGTATGCGCTTCGGACGCTATCTTGCGGAACAGCTCCGTGACGGTGCGGCCCCGGAAGGGCGGATGCCCGGTCAGGCAGGAATAGAATACCGCGCCCAGGGAAAACATGTCCGCCTGGGAGGTGATGGGCTTCAACCCGCGCGCCTGTTCCGGGGACATATACAGCGGGGAACCCAATACCGCGCCCGTCTTGGTGATGCTTTCGTCCTGGACATGCGCGATGCCGAAATCGGAAATCTTAAGGTAGCCCTGTTGGTTGATCATCAGGTTTTCCGGCTTTATATCGCGATGCACCACGCCATGCTGGGCGGCCACGGAAAGGCCTTCCGCGGCATGGCAGATAAGGGAAGCCGTGATGGCGATATCCAAGGGAGCGGATGTCGGGGCGACCCCGCTTGCATGCCCGGCCCGCGGTTCCCGGCCGGCCGCCGGATCGCGACCGGGCAGTTGCCGCAATATGCCGTGCAAGGACAATCCGTCCACGAACTCCATTACCAGGTAGAGATCCCTTCCCTCCTGCCCGAAGTCGAAGACCTCCACCACATGCGGATTGCGCACGGCGGCCACGGTGCGGGCTTCATTGAAGAAACGCTGCAGCACATCTTTGCGCGCCGCCAGTTCCGCATGCAGAACCTTCACCGCCACGAAACGGGAAAGCACCGGATCCCGCGCCAGGAATACCTGTGCCATGGCGCCCTGCCCCAGCTTGTACAGCACTTCGTAACGACCGTAACGGCTGATCATGGATTGGAGAAGGTAGCAACACGGGACCGCGGCCGGGAAGCTCCAGCCGGGCCAAGCCGTTGATATGGCGCGAATAAGCGGTGACCCCAGCGGGCGAACGCGCGCCATGCCGACGGCGGGACGCGATCGCGGCCGCACGGTACGGGTTTTTCCCGTCCTCGGGAATCCCAGGTTTATAGGGATCACGGACACACATTTTTCCTATAATTTCGGTACATTCGACTGGGAAATTTCCGGCAATGTTCAACTCCGGCGGG
>JANYDA010000027.1 GCA_025360005.1 Fibrobacteria bacterium | reverse complement strand
CTGGCTGCCGACACAAGGCCGGGATATGGGAATATAAAGGTTGGTATGACAGGAAAGAATCTCTCAATCCTACCCGCGGCATTGATGGGGTTATGGCTGGCGGGGTGCCAGCCCTCGCTCAATTCGGATGCTCCCGCGCTGCAAGCGCGAACGTCGGCGCCGGCCGCCGCGCCTGATTGCGGGAGTTGCCATTTCTACCCCCTGCATGACGTGAACCACAACTATCATCTGAACGGCCTGAATCCACGGGAAGCGGTGCAATCCCTATTCGTATACGAGCGGAAGAACGGCATCATCGTCTGCATGGATTGCCACTTCGGATCCGTCGCGCATAGGAAATACAATTGGTACGACACCCTCTGGGGCACGGAAGGGGACGTCAGGGCCACGGCGGACAAATTGCCGAACGATCCCATTTACCGTATCGATACCATTCCCGGATTTCTGCCCCTCCCCGCCGGGATGCGCAGTGAAGACGCGACTTCCGACCGGGTGAACGCCATGATGGAAAGCGCGGCCAGGATCGGGAGCTTGGTGAGCTGGATGACTTCGCGCGCGCATATGAACGGCCAAGTGGACGTGGAGTTCTCGCCCAATATCGTTCTGGACACCAACCTCTCCAAATCGGCTTTCCGCGCCTCGGATCTCAGTTGCTCAAGCATCGAATGCCATAACGCGCCGAAGAAAACCTATCGCTGGGCTTCAAAGGCCAAGGGGTTGAACGGCTGTCCCACGCTGGAGCATTTCCCGGAATTGGATACGAGTTGCAACTACTCGCCAAAACAGGAACCGAAGTAACCATAGGCTGCGGAGAAGACCATGAAGACTCATAAATCGAAGCGCCGAGGAATCGCCGGGGTCGGGCGAAACCGGTTGGGGCTGCTGGGCACCGGGATTTTAGTCTGCGTGGGATTGGCGGGTTGGGATCTGGCCTACGCTTTGAACGATGCGTTGGCTTGCGATGTCACCACCGGCGCCTCTTGCAAGGTGCTCGGCGTCAAGACGACGCAAACCTCGGCGACGATTTCCTGGACCGAAAAGGAACATGGCAGCAGCCGGTACTTCTGCTACGGAATCGGCAGCCCCTCCAAATGCGCCCTGGTCAGCAGCCGCGCCAAAGGTTCCAAAGATCAGGTCGTCTCCGGATTGGCCCCGCAAACCAAATACGCGTACAAATTCTATGGCGTGCATAGCGGGAAAACCCTTTCCGTGGTAACGGGCAGTTTTACCACCGTGGACGGATATGTGTGCGGGTCAAGCGTGATTTCCACCGTTGAAGTCGACGGAGCGGCCTTGACGGCCGCCGGAGATTCCCTGGAGAATGTGATTGTCCGGGTCAGCCGGAAGTCGGACGGCGTGTCGGCCGCACAGGATACGACAAACTCCTCCGGAACCTTCCACTTCAGCCTCAATCCGGGAACCTATCTGATCAACCTCTCGTGCCCGCCGTTCACGGCGCCGGCGCCGTATACCGCCACGGTGATCATCAACAAGGCCCTGACCATTCCCGACTTCATCCTTACCGGCGCGTCCCAGGTCAAAGGAACCGTGATCACCCCGGGCAGTACGGATTCGATCGCCGGGGCCACGGTGACCATGGCCAGCAAAACCAATCCTACCCAGTCCTCCGCCCAGGTGACCAATATCAATGGTCATTTTTCCTTTGCCGTCAAGCCGGGGACCTACCTGATCAATGTGAGTTATTCCGGAAAGAGTTTGCCGGCCCCTGTCGAGGTGGCGGTTGCCGGGGACGTGAAAGTCGCCGATATAGTCTTAAATGCCGCTTTGGGGATTCACGGTAAAGGCAATGAAAAAGGCATTGGTAAAGGCTTTGACTCCTGGCCAATCCCCGGCGTGGAAGGCTTTGATGCGAACGGGGCCCAAAGGAATGGCGCGCTCTCCTCGCACGGAAGGTTGCTCTACCATGCTCCTTAGGCCGGTTTAAAGGGCGGGCGGCTTTATCCGCGCGATATCTCAGGGCACACCACAGGATCCGATGGCCTCATTCCATCGTTTTGGAAATGCGCAAAAGCGAGGCTGATTTCCCAAAATCCGTAAACGGATTCTTCCCAAAATCCCGACTACCGGCTGCGGGCGCCCTTTGAGAAGAGGGAATAACCCATGCAGCACGATCCGCCGAATGCGCAAAGATCCTATTTCCATGAACCTAATCCCGATGGAAAAGAAGCGCCGGCTTGGAAATAAAGACTGAGGTACAGGCTGTTTTGAGGATAATCGCCGCTCCTGAGCCGCCATACGAACCTGTGTTTTCCCTATTCGAGACGCTTGAGCGGAATAGTTAAACCTCGCGTTCTTAAGCTTATTCTAAGCCCTGTACTCCAAAGAGTACGATAAAATGCGAATCCGGATAGGATATCCAGGGTCTACGACCCGCGCGAATACCTTAGTCTTCTATAACCCGACGATGCTGCCGACGCACATATAGGCCGTGGGAAAGATTTTGGAGATATCATGAAAAACTGGAAAATGAACCTGGCCGGAACGCTATCCCTGGCTTTGCCTTGGCTGCCCGTTAAGGTAACCGCCGCGATACCCAATTTCCAGGTCGTGGAAATGGGGAATTGGGGCACCAATAACTTGGGCCAGGCCTCCGCCGTGGACGTGGATAACGACGGGGATATCGATTTCATCTCCGGCACCAAGGAAGGTATGCTCTCTTGGTGGGAATACCAGCCAGGACCCAAGTTCGTCCGCCATGACATGCGCACTTCCGGCGGCACCATCGCCGAAACATCGGGCAGCGTCCTGGACGTGGACGGCGACGGCTGGCTCGACCAGATTTCCGGCATGGGATGGGTCAAGAACCCGGGAGTCCCGAACGTTTACAACAACACATGGACAACCTACAAGGTAGTGGGAACCCTCTGCGCCGCGGATGCCATCGTCGCCGACGTGGACGGCGACGGCGTGCTGGATGTGGTCCAGACCCAGAACGGGGTGGCCTGCCCGGGAGCGGTATACGGAACCGCCTGGTATAAGATCCCCGCTGATCCCACCAAGAAATGGGAGGAGAATTTCATCGCCGCGGGAGGATTCACCCAAACCCATTCCGGCCTGGCTTCCGCCGATATCGACGGCGACGGCGACATCGATCTGGTCATCGACGCGAACTGGATGGAGAACACGGACGGCAAGGGCAAGGTCTGGACGCGGCATCAACTGCCGTTCGGGGCAACCACCACCGGCACCTTGAACGAAACCGGCGATCTGGACGGCGACGGCGATATCGACATCGTCATGCTGCATCATTGGTCCGGCGATACCCGTAAGGGGGTTTGGTTCGAGAACCTGGACGGCAAGGGGAAAACCTGGGCCACCCATCTCCTTACGGAAGGCGAGTTCACCACCCCCCACTCCTTGAACGTTGCGGACATCGACAACGATGGGGACCTGGACATAGAAATGGGCGACGGCAACGCGGGCAAGGCCTTCTGGTTTGAGAATGACGGCAAAGGGAATTTCACCAAAAAAGCGTTCCCGCAAAGCGGCAACCTGCCCACCCATGATCTGCGCTTGGCGGACGCCGACAACGACGGCGACCTGGACATGTACTGCAAGCCGTGGAACGGGGATCGCCACATCTACTTCAAGAACTTGCTGGTGGAAAACGGAGGCAAACCGTTGGATTGGCGGCGCGGACAGCCCAGCCCCCATAATGTTTACAACCCCATCATGGCCAAAGGCGTCAAGCCGATCAAACTACCGGCTTACTTCGCGGAGAAACGCAAGCTTCCGGCGGGAGCCGTGTCCCGGGAAGAGGGGCCCACCTTGCTTCGCCCCATTGGAAACGGCCGCATGAAGGGAAGAAACGCAACCGCGCTGCGGATCCTGCCTCTGGGCGATCCCTCCCAGTGGACCCCGGCTTCGGTCAGGGCGCTGTGGGACGGGCTTCCGCTGGACATGACGGGGCGGACGCAAGCCACTCCCACAGCCCCCTGAACGTCTCGCATTACCGCCTCTGAGCCGCGCTCCGGTGCGGCCTATTCAACCCGATAGCTGAACATCATCATGGATTCCATGTGCTCGCCGATATGGCAATGGACCATCCATTCCCCGGGATTGGCCGCGTCGAGCAATAGCTCCGCGGTTTCACCCCGGCCCACCAGGTAGGTATCCTTCCAAGCCAATTGCGGATTGGGAACCCCGTTCCGGCTGATCACCAGGAATCGTTGTCCATGGAAATGGATGGGGTGAGGCATGGGATGCATGGATTCCGCCTTATTGTAAATCCGGATCCGGACATGGTCCCCGCGTTTGAAGGTCCAATGGATGTCGTGGTTTTCGGCACCGGTTTCCGCATCGCGGATGATCCAGCGGGTGTTTTCCGCCGTTGAGTTGGCATTGGCAAGACCCATGGTGGGATGTTCATCCCATTCGATGCCCATATCGTTGGGATCCAGATGATCCGCAGCCGAGGATTTCTGCATGACCGAATGATCCATCCAGACATCCAGCTCCAGGCGTTTGTCGGGCGGCCGGGCGAATTCGGTCCGGAAGGAGTCGATGCCCGCGAGCGGCGAGGCGGCCGTGTCCATCGATTGGAAAGCATCCCCGTAAGGCGTATCCACGCTGTCGGGAAGGACCTCGAAAGCGGCCAGCGGCACATGGACCTGGGCCTCGCCCGCCTTCTCCTTGGTGTGGCAGAGAAAGTAGGTGCCGGCTTCATCGAAATAGGCCTCGGCAACCAGCCTCTCTCCCGGCCCCAGCAGCTCCGCGATGGAAACCTGATCCCTTTCGAATCGGCCCATGTCCGCGCCCACCAATCGGAGATTGCGGTTGAGCAGCTCGCCGTCCGGGTACTGATAATACAGGCCCAGATTCAGCACGCGCGCGCTGCAAGCGTTGGTCAGATAGAGGCGGATCACCTCTTTGCGCTTGACCCGGATGGAAAGGGCGGTATCGCCGTTGGCCAGGTACAGGTTTCCAAAACGGCCCATCATGGCATGGTCCGCACCGTCCCTGCGGAAGGGAGCGATGCCGGCGCTGTCCATGAGGACGTCTTCCAGCATCAGGGGCATCTCCCTATCGACGGGTCTCCAGTAGTTCCGCGCCACCGGGGTAACAATGAAGTTACCATACAAACCCATCGCCTGGCCGTAATCCTCGCGCACATGGGGATGGTACCAGAAGGCGCCCGGGTCCGGGAAATCCAGGATATAATCATACGTGTCGCCATCCTGGATGGCCTTTTGCACGTCGGGCGTGCCGTCGAAACCGTTCCGCAGCCGCAAGCCATGGGGATGCAAGGTGGTGGGGATGCCCAGCGCATTGCGGAGCCTCAAGGTGATATGGGCCCCCTGGGCGACGCGCAAGGTGGGGCCGGGGATCGATCGGTTATAAGCCAGCATGCGCACTTCGCGGCCCTGCAAAACTTTCCGTACCGGGGAAGCCGTCAGGTAAACGGTGTCGCCGTCCTTGACCTCCAGGGTGGAGGGGGGAACCGCCGCTTCCAGGCCCTCCACCGAGGTGGGAAAGTATTCGGGAGCGGCCGTTACCAGGCGATCGCTTGTACGGCAGGAGAAGAGAACGGCGGCGCAAGCCAAAAGGGGAAGTTGGAAGAGGCGGGACATGTCCTTAAAACATACTCTCGCCCGCCGCTTTTAAGTCGTCAATACGGCCCCGGATTCAGCGCGGAGGCGGGTCCGGCGCCACATCCAGCACGGTGAAGCTGTTGGGCTTCACCGGCGGGCGTCCCTTGGGGTTTTCCGCGCTGGGAACGGGAGCGGGACCGAATTCGGCCGTGGAAAGGAAAAGATGGTGGGTGTGCGGATCCAGGGCTATGGTCCTTGCGCCTTTTTGGGTAGGAAAGGTTTCCAATACCGCGAAATGATCTTTGTCGCGCTCCTGCACAACGGTCAGGGTGCCTTCTCCATTGGAAGCGTAAATCCGCTTGAGCCCGGGATCGAAAACCACTCCGTCCACTCCCGCGCCGATGGGAACCGTAGCCACCACCTTTCCCGATGCCGGGTCCAGCACGATCAGCAGCTTGTTTTCGCAAACGCTGAAAAGGCGGTTCCCCTCCGTGTCCATGGCAATGCCGCTGGGCCCTTCCCCCGGGGCCATGGAAAATGTCCGGGTGATCTTACGTGTTCCGGCGTCGATGACGGCGATGGCATTCTTGTCCTCCAGGTTGAGGTAGATATGCCCTTTCCCATCGCCCGCGCCTTCCTCCGGTTTGCCGCCCAATTCGATGGTGGCGATCACCGTGTCCGCGGCCGGATCGATAACGGTCGCATTCCCGCTCTTGCCGTTGAAGGTGAAGACCTGCCCGGAAAAATCATCGTATAGGATGGCGTCCGGATTGCCTCCCGTGACCTTGATCTTCCCCAGGGTAGCCAAAGTCTTCAGATCGAAAACCGTCACCGAGGTATCTTTGCCGTTACTGAGATATCCCTTCCGCCGTTTCCCTGCCAGCGCTATGCCGTGCACGCCCTTGGTATCCGGGATGGTTCCCAGGAGGCGGCCGCTTTTCTCGTCCATGACCTGGGTCTGGGTTCCATGGGACACGAATACCCTGCCGCCGTCCGCGTCCGCCTTGAGGTAATCCCACCTATCTTCTCCCGGCAGATGGAACCGGTTCGCGATTTTGTATCTGGAAGGCGCGGCGTGCGCCGCGACGGCGGCGAAGACGAGCAGAAGAACGGCGGATCCGATTTTCCGGAATTTCATGGGCATGCGCCTCCGTAATGGGAGACGACAACTTAATTACTGCAGAGCGGAAACCAACAGGGAACTTTTCACGATGGGCATCAATCCCTTTCCGCCTGCTCGTTGAAAACCTCCAACCCTTCCTCGGTAATGGAATAGCTGCCGTGATCGCCGATGACCACATGCCCTTGGGCGATCAAGCGCTCCAAGGCGGATTCCACTTCGCTCTCCTCCCCCACGTGTTCGATGAATTCTTCGGTGTAATGGGGACCGTCGTCCGACATGAACGCGAGAAGCTGCATTTTGATATCTTCCATGGGAACCGCCTAGTGGAGAGGTGGCTCATTCTTGCATTCGGGCTTCCTGGGTACAAGGGCCAGGGCTTTCCGCGTTCCATCGAATGTCAAGGCGATCCCAACCAGGGCATCGGTCAGATCTGGGCGCTGGGCAGCCTTCCCGAGAACGGCGCCATGGTAAACGGGGGGACCTGGGTGACCTTCCACGGCAAATTCGGAAGGATCCAAGGTCTGGTTCTGCAATATGCGGATCATATTGTATCCGGAAGATCCCTTGTACGCCAGCCTGTATCCCACCACGGCCAACCGCGGAGCCCACCCGCTTATCCAAAAGCTGCCCCGAAGGCTGCTCACCGCGGAGCTATCCGGAAGCGGCCTGCATACCGGCAATTTGGGGCTGGCTTGGCCCGGCGCCTTGCGCCCAGGTTCTAAAACTGCCTTAGCTTAGGAAACGCCTGGTTCACTTAAGAATGGCCGGTTCAGGTTTTTTAGCCGCGCTGCAAAGCGGGCAGCGGTTTCCCAATTTCCAAGCGCTTATGCCCCGTAGGGCGTATAATCTCAAGATAATTTTATCAATCAGGGCGCAGCGGGGATTCCGCGGTCCATCCGCGGAGTTCCCAGATGCAATGGCCCTTCCACCCTCTCCCTTCCTTACGCGATTTCGCTGGCGCTTGCGCGTTATTGGCTGCCGGCGCCGCAGGTTCGCAAGCGGCGTTCAACTATCCCGCCTTTACCGGGTGCGGCCCGTTGGCTTCCACTGATTTCCGCATGGTCACCCTGGTGGGCCAGTCCAATGATCCCAAGCTGGCCGAACCCGTTAAGATGTCCCTGGACATGGATGCCTCCGGAAACATGGACATCTATTACGTGCAGTTGGGCGGAGCCGTAAAGCGCTACCGATCCGCGGACAAGTCCATCACCACCCTTCTCGATCTGAAGCTCTCCACCGCCGGGGAGGACGGCCTAATCGGCATCGCCCTGGATCCGGCCTTCAAAGCCAACGGATGGATCCACCTCCTCTATACCCATGGCGTCACCGGCGGGACCGGCGACAACGCGCCCGAATGCCGCCTTGCGCGTTTCACCTTGAGCGGCGATATCCTGACCATGGAAAAGATCCTCTTACGCATACCCGGCAAACGCGGAACGGGTACCTGGCATACGGGCGGATCCATGCGCTTCGACGCATACGGGGATCTCTGGATTGGTATCGGGGACAATCATGCCGAGCGTGACGGCCTCCCCAGCACCAACGATATGCGCGGCTGCATCCTCAGGGTCCACCCCAACCCGGACGGCAGCGTTTCCATCCCCGCCGGCAACCTGCGTTCGGTAATCCGCGGCATGCCCAACCTCGCCAATGCCGACACCGCCAAGGTGCGCCCGGAAATCTTCGTCATGGGCTGCCGCAATCCCTACTCTATGGCAGTGGATCCCGTCCGCCGCTGGCTGGCTTGGGGGGATATCGGACCGGACGTGCCGCAAAAAGGCACCGGGACCGAGGAATTCAATCTGGTCAAGGCGCCCGGATTCATGGGGTGGCCGTACTTCGCGGGCGACAACCAGATCATGACCGTGGGATCCGATAATGCCGTCAACGCCGCCAGCCCGGTCAACAACGATCCTTTGAACACCGGGATCCGGCAGCTCCCGCCCCCGGTCCCGCCCATCCGGCCCTACCTGCGTAACGCCGCGGTTACTGGTCCCATCTACCGTTACGATGGGGCATCCGACTCCAAGATAAAGCTGCCGCCGCATTTCGATCGCAAATGGATAGTTTCGGACTTCAACAAATCCTATTTCCTGGCCCTGACCCTGGACGACGCCGGAACGCGGGTGCTGGCCGCGGATACCATCTGGAGCGACGGGACGGGCGCGCTGGCTGCGTTTAAGCCCTTGGACATTCAACAGGGCCCGGACGGAGCCTTGTACATCCTCAACTATGCGGGCTGGCACAGCACCACGGGCAATAGCGGCATCCGCCGCCTGGAATATACCGGTACCTGCCGTCCCGCCCAGCCCACCCTGGAACAACCCGCGGCTACCGGCTTGGCCGGCGGCCATGCCCTAACCCCTTCCGGCCTGCCCGGGGTCCGTATCGCAGGGGTTACCCTGGATATCGCTTGGGAGGGGACGCACCGGATCTCCCTGACGGACGCGGGAGGCAGGGCGGTATTTTCCCGCTCCGGAGCAGGACCGCGACGATACGATTTCGCCGGCACGGTGCCGCCGGGAACCTATTGGTTGCACATAACCGGTGCCGCCGGGAATATGCGGCGGCCCATCGCGGTATTGGAATAGTAAACCCGCGGCGAAGCAAACCTTTCCTCTTCCTCCCAAAAATCCAAACAAGCCCGCAAACCCCGCCTCGCGGGCCGATTTCCAATTCACGACTTTGCCCCCGGAACCCGATTGGGTTCGCCTGTTTTTGTCTACGCGGCATTTTCAGCCTGCGTGGGAAGGCAAATGGCGCTAAGATATTCCGCGTGGGATGGGGACAAAAGGCAAGCGATGGAAATCGGGAATTTGATTAAAGCCAATAGCAGCCGCTGCATCACGTTGATCGCCGCAGCAGGCATCTTCGCCCGGATTTACGGGGCCAACTACTACGTATCCCCTACCGGGGACGACGGCAATCCGGGCAGCCAGGATAAGCCCTTCGCAAGCATGGCCAGGGGCCAAGCCGCGGCCGCGGCCGGGGACACCGTGTTTCTAAGGGGCGGCACCTACGCCTTCACCAGCAACTCGGCGGAAATAGGAATCACGCTGTCCAAGAGCGGCGCGGCGGGTAAACCCATCCATTACTTCGCCTATCCGGGCGAAACGCCGGTATTCGATTTCAAAGGTCTCACCGCATTGAAGCGGATCAAGGGCATGGTGGTGTCCGGGGACTGGCTTCACCTCAAAGGCATAGAAATGAAGAATGTGCCGCAGAACAACGCCTTAAGAGCGCATGAGGACTGGTGCCTGTTCGTCGATGGCGGCAATAACAATATCTTCGAGCTGCTTAACCTGCACCATAACATGGGCCCGGGCCTGTTCATCCAGGACGGCGGCAACAACCTGGTGTTGAATTGCGACTCCCACGACAATTACGATGCCTTCTCCTATACCAACGGCAAGCTCGATGCCGGCCAGAACGCCGACGGATTCGGCTGCCATGTGAGAACCGCTTCCAGTACCGGCAACGTCTTCCGGGGATGCCGTTCCTGGTGGAACGCCGATGACGGCTGGGACTTCATCACTTGCATGGCGCCGGTCACGGTAGAATATTGCTGGTCCTGGGATAACGGCTACAAGTCGGGGACATTTCCCCCGCAAAGCTCCGGGAACGGCAACGGCTTCAAGGTGGGCGGCTTCGGCGCCACCGCCTCCGGCGCGCCCAACCAGGTTCCCCAGCATACGGTCCGCTTCTGCCTGGCCTTCAACAACAAGGCGGCGGGTTTCTACCAGAACCATCATCCCGTCTCCAACTTCTATTACAACAACACCGCCTTCAATAACCTAACCTCCAATTTCAACCTGCTCGGCTATAAAAACGGCGATGTCAGCCTGGGCATCCTGCGCAACAATGTCGCCTTCATGGGCCGGGATCTCTCCAACAACACCATGGGCAACGGAGTGGATGCCGCCGATAATTCCTGGAACCTGAATTCCCTCACCGTGTCCAGCACGGATTTCCAGAGCATCGATACCGCCGGCGTGTACGGACCCCGGCAAGCAGACGGCAGCCTGCCCGCCATCGGTTTCATGAAACTGAAAGCGGGGAGCGATTTGATCGATAAAGGCGTGGATGTGAAGCTGGCCTACACGGGATCCGCTCCGGATCTGGGTGCGTTCGAGTTCGGCGGAAAAGAAGTGGGCATCCGCGCCAGGGCGCGCTCAGGCCTATCGACCGTGCAATCCGCCGCTATCGATATCGGCGCCTACGACGTGGGGGGCCGGAAAGTACCATCCCGGATACTCAAGGCGGTCGGACCAAACGCCGAGACCCTTTATTTCCGCCGCCTTGCCCCGTGATCGCTGAGCCGTCTCCAAAGTCCTGATCAACCGTTTCCAGGCCGGCCGGGCGGTTATCGTTCGCTCTTGATTCGCTCTTGACGGCAGTCGTCTTGACGATGCCGGCCCGGCCGAATTCCCCGCACGCATGGGCGGGTCCCTACAATGACATTGAAGGAGATCCCCCTGAGGAGGACGCCGCTCCGCAGGACAACAGCGGGGGCTTCGATAGTGAGCGGCGCGCAGGCGACGCCGGCGCTGCCCACCTTCCGTTTACGGCAGCGCCAACATGCTGCGCAACTCGCCTTGGGGAGTGGCCACGCGGGAAGCGTATACTCCCGACTTCAAGCCGGCGGTGGAAATGCGGGCATGGTCGCCGGTATTCCCGGAGCTCTTCAGAACTTCCTTGCCCCGCATATCGAACAGCCTCAGATCATAAGCCCCTCGCGGTCCCGAAACCTCCAGGTTCCGCCCGCTCAGGGTCACATTGAAGTTACCCTCGCGGTAGCGGCCCACGATGGAGATGGGGGCCTTAGGCAATTCCGGATCCCCCGGCTTATTGGGATTGCCGGTATCGCCCTGGTTGGTGGGGGTACCTGAGTAGTCGGGATTCAAGTTGGAGCCGGGAAGAACGGTGATGGGCGCTACGTTGGGATTATCCTGGGAGAAGCGCGCCATTTCGCCGTAGGCGAGAGCCACTTCCACCTGCGCCCAGAAGCGGTGGTAGCGGAATTCCGGATCCTTGCCGGCATCGATGGAGGCCTTGACGCGCGCGAAAGCAGGGTCCTGCCTGAACTTGCTGCGGATGTCCAGGAACTTCACGCCGGGTTGGATGGCGTCCCCGTTGGGCATACGGCCGGAAAATCCCGAAGGCACGAAAACTTCCTGGTTGAACATGCGTTTGTAATCGCCGCGCGGCTCCGGAACGGAGATGCCCCATTTGTCCTGGAACTTGTCCCACATGCGATCGATGATGCCCTTGGCCAGGGCGATGGCTTCCGCGTCCGCCGTCCCCTTGTACTTGCGCTTGGCGTAGGCGTAATGGATAAGCGTGCGCGCCACGGAAGCGGAGATGCCTACGTCCGTGCCGTAATTGTCCACGTGCACGTGCAGACCGGGATTGCCGGTAAAGCCGGCGAAGCCCTTCCATTCATCCGGCTGGCCGGTCCAGGAGATGGTGCTGGGAATGGCCCAGGAGCCGTTGTCGTACAGGAAGATCTGCTTCTTGACCCAGGCCACCCACTTGTCCATCATCTTCTCGGCGCGGGGATCGTTGCTGATATAGTAGATCTCGCCCATGCGTTGCATGGACCACGCCTGGAAACCGAACCAGGTGTTGCTGCCGGGATCGAGGTAGACGGGATTGGCTTCGTACGGCATGCCGTAGAACTGGGAGACGCCGGCCGGCTTGGCCGCGTAACGTCCCTGGTAACTGCTGGATGCGCCGCCGGCCACGCCGCCCTCGGCGGATTGCAGCCATTGGTAGAATTCCATCTGGCGCTCAAAGGACTTGGCCCAGTCGCTCGCGCCGTTCTGGGACTTGGGCTTGAAGAGGGGATCCTTGCCCAACGCATAGGCCGCCACCGGATTCTGGTAGCCGAAATGGTTATGGCTGGCGCCGATGCGGTACGCCCAGCCCTTACCGGGGTCGACGGCGCCGCCCCAGCCATAGTACCAGGAAATGAGGTAATGGGAATTAGGATAATTGCCGGTCGGGTTGCAGGTAGTACCGGCGCAGTCCAGGTTTTTGAAGTATTTGTCGAACAGGGCGTAGCGCATGAAGTCGCCCATCTTGGCGGCCTTGTCCACCGGCACCACGCCCGCGGGGCTCTGGCCTTTCTCCTTGGCCCATAGCGCCACCCAATACATGGCCTGCACCATGCGCGCGTCCGCGTCCGGCGCGTTGGTATAACGCCATTGCTGGCTATACTGGCTGTCCTTGACGAACAGATCCAGGAAGCCGTTGCGCCCCCCGAATTTGAAGGCGTCCCAGGAAGGATGGGGGATGGCCTCCCATACCGACTCGGAGGCGCCGCGCTCGAAGGTGTTGATGTAGGCGGGCTTGCTCGTGCCGTCGCCGCGGTTGCCGAAACCGTACCAATTGTCCACGTCCAACAGCCAATGCATGCCGTACACGTCCGAGTTGCCGTAGGTGGAACGCAATTCGTAATAGATGGGATCCTGGCCCGGCGCCACGCCGTCATTGAGCGCGGCCGGATACTGGCTGGGATCTTCGTATTCGGGAATGAAGGTGGCGGGCTTATCCGGTTTGTAGAAAGAGTTGGTAGGCTGATCCTGGGTGCTGGGAATGATGTATTTCTCCGCCTTGTCCCACACGTTGGCCACACCGGTCCATTGGTTGGTCATGAAGCCATACATGCCTTCCAGCCAAAGCCAATAGCTGACGGCCTCGCTGGTGGTTTCATGCCCGTAATCCGGCGCCTCGATGATCATGGTCTCCACGGAATGGTAGGGCAGGCCCATGCTGCCGAAATAACCGTTCTGGGGATTCTTGATCTTCTCGTACATGTCCAGGAAACGCTTGGCGTATTTCTCCTTATCGGTTTCCTGTGCACGCGGAACGGCGGCGGAAGCCGCCAACAACAGCGCCGCAGCGGCCAGGGCGCGCATAGGCGCGCGCGCAAAGGCAAAGGATTTGCAACCGGATGGGATACGAGCGGGGGAATCGGTGAGCATTGCGGCGCCTCCAAGTAAAAGCCTGAGTCTACTTGGTAGTCAAGGTCCGCCGGGAGTTGTTAGCGCAAGGTTAAATCTTGTCCTGAGGATGGGGAATTTGGGATTTCATACATACAAATTGTAGACAACCCCCGCTGCGGCCTGTTGCATCCGGATTCAGGGACCGGAGAAGGGAAGGATGGGATCAGGTTTTTTTAGCAGGCAGGGTGGGACCGCTTTTCCCCATGAGGCGGCCCAGGTTATCGAAGTAGCCGGTGGGATCCGCGGCGGAGTTGGGATCGGCGGAGTTCCCTTCCGTTCCCGCGCCCAGGAAATCCATCAAGCTGCCGGTCCCGGCGTTCGCGGTGCCATCGGAAGCATTGTCGAAGGCTCCCAGCATGTCGCCGAAAAGGTTGGGGGGCATGAACGTGCCGGTAGGCAAGGTGTGCGCCTTCTGGTAATCCAGGGCTGCCTGGCTCAACTTAACGGTATCGTCTTTTTTCACCGCGGCCGATTCGGTTTCGGACGACCGGGCATTGGCGGCCGCTTTGGCTTGGGCCTCGGCCGGGATTTGGGAGGTGACCCCGAAGTTGGATCCGTATTTGGCAATCAAGGACTCGAGGGATGATATGGCCATGGCTGCTCCGCTATGCTGAAATCCCGGGTAAGGCCGGTTCCCATCTATCGACATTTCCGAAAAAACCTTGACCCTTTTTCGCGCCGGCCGCTGCACCCCGCCTTTGGAGCGCCCCTCTTCCAGCGACCGGCCCTAAAAAAGGGCCCCGCGGCCACGACCGATCCGAATGCCGGCGATGGCGCCGATGTAGCGAAGGTATCATCGGGATCCGGCCGCAGCGGGACGGGTCGGGGAATTGTTAGGCCATTATGGCCGCAGACCCGGAATGCGCTTTAAATGCGCTTTTACCACGCGACCCGGATGCGGTATTGGAATGGCGAGGCGTCCTCGCCCAGGATCAGAACGCCTTCTTTGCCGTCGAAATAGACCGGGCCTGGCCCGTGCTTGCCGCCGATGCGCGTGCCGCCCACCGAAGCCCCCAATTCGCTGCCCCGATCCAGGACGCCTATCCTGCCGCCTTCGTAGACGATACTCACATGATGGCGGGAAATCTGGGCCGGATCCTTGTCTTCGATTTCAAAGTGGTTATAGAGGAAGGGATCGCTGCTCTTCCGGCCTATCTTGAAGGGGAAGGTCTTGATGACGAAAGTGTTGGCCGCAACGGCGGCGATGGCGGCGGGGGTGACGCCTTCGATGGAAAACGATTCGGCCTTGCTGCCTGGATCCTTGAGGTTGGCCAGGCGGCCCTGACGCTTGGAGTCCGGATCCATATTGGCGATCACCGAATTGGCCTCCCGCAACCGCTCGAAGATGCTCTTGAGGAACTTGCCGAACACGTCCGGGTTTTCCTTCATTGCCCCGTAAAGATCGTCGCGATGGAATTCCCTTACCACGGTTTCCTCCACCGCCGTAACGCTGGCGCTACGGGGCAGATCGTCCACCATGCTCATCTCGCCGAAGGTGGCGCCTTTGGCCAGGTAGGCGATATGCACTTGCTTGCCGTTGCTTTCCTTGGATACGGCCACCTTTCCGGATTCGATGATATAGGCGGACTCGCCGGGATCGTTCTCGCGGATGATGAGATCGTTGGGGGCATAGCGCCAGGTATTGACCACGTTACCTCCGGGAATGCGGGGATGCCTGCTAATTATATCCTGCCGGCGGGCCGTTGCAATCGGAAAATGCGGGCGGCGCCGCTTGAGCGCGGCCGGGGAGCGCCGGAGGGGGATCAAGGCTTGGCGGGAACCATCGGCTCCGCGGCCACCGGAGCGGCGTCTTCGCGCAGCACATCGACTTCGACTTTAAGTTTCTGCGTCCCGCCCCCGTAGAGCACTCCGCGCAAGGGGCTCACGTCCGAAAAGTCGCGCCCCCATGCCAAGGTGATGTGCTGCGGGCCGGGCAGCATCAGGTTGGTGGGATCGTAGTCCAGCCAGCCGGTACCGGGCGCGAAAACGGAAACCCAGGCATGGGTGGCGTCCGCGCCCACCAGTTTGGGCTTGCCAGGCTTGGGCAGGGTCTCTATGTAACCGCTGACATACCTGGCTGCGAGCCCTAACCCCCGCAGGCAGCCAACCATGAGATGGGAGAAATCCTGGCACACCCCGCAACGCGTCTGGAACACCATCTCCAAAGTGGTCTGCAGGCTGGTGGAACCGGGGATGAAACGGAAATCGCGGTGGATGCGGCGCATCAGATGGTATACCGCTTCGCCCAGCGGACGTCCGCCCGGGAAGGATACGATGGCGTATTCGCGCAGTTCCGGGAAAACCTTCACCAGCGGCGAGTCCAGCACGAACTGGATGGCGTCCTGGGTTTCCGGCAGGGCCGCGGCGCGCAACATCTCCACGCACTCTTCCCAGGCTATCGTATCCGGCGGGGCGTCCCGTTCCGCCCAGGAGACGTCCACTCGGCTTTCCGTGCAGATCTCGAAACGCTCATGCCCGCGCGCCACCTTGAAGATGGCGGTGGGATTGCCGAAGAAATCCGGCTCCTCCTGGAAATCTTCTACTAGGGGAGTGGACTCCATGGAGAAGGCCATCAGGCGCTGGCCGGGCAATTCGCGCGGGCGCAAGCGCGCCTGGTTGACGCTGAGTTCGCATTCCTCGCTGTAGACATAGATGGTACGGTGGCGGATGGTGTAGATGGGCATGCGCTTTCCGCCTCAGGTCCATTCCCGCAAGGATTGGGGCAAAGGTATGGGTTGGAAGAATTCCCGCGCCAAAAGCTCGGATATCTGCCCCAGCCAGCCTTCCAGGCTGCTGAGCAGATGCTCGAAGGCTTCGTTGCCGCCCGCGCCCATGATGCCGCCGTGCTCCGTGGTCTCGAAAACGCGCACGGAGGTGAGCGCCTTGAGGGCCGTCTTCTGGCAAGCGGAGAGCGACGTGGAGTCCGCCACCGGGAATTGCGCCAGTTCTTCCGCAAAGCGGGCCAATTGGAACGCGATGGAGCGGGGATTCAGTTCGTCCGCCAGCAATAGGTCCGCCACCGCTCCGGCCTGCACGTCCCGCTGGTAACGTTGCCGGTACATGAGATCGCTGTCGTGGAAAGCCAGCAGGGATTTCAAAAGCGGATCGGACGGCTTGAGGTTGCCGCCCAGGGCCGCGGCCAGGATGCGCACGGAGGCCAGGGCCCGCTCCACGTTGCGGCCCATGAGGATGAACCTGCGCACCGGTCCCAGGGCGATGCTTTCCGATTCCAGTCCGGAAAGTCCGGCCAGGTGGAGTACGGCGCGATCCAAGCGGTTCAAGGCGGCGGCGGGGCCTTGCGGAGAGAACCCGAAAGCGTCGGGGTCGGTTTCCGATTCCGGTCCCGGGCCGCCGGCAACACCGTCTGCCGCCGGCAACAACGAATTCACCGCCAGCCAGCAATCATCCGGGAGCAAATCTCGCACGGCTCGGGCGGTGCGTCGCAAAGCCGCGTGGTTATAGGCGGGCGAACCCAAGGAGGCTTCCTCGTAAATGGAACGTTCCAGTTGATCCTCCAACGCGCGGGCATCGCCGGCCGGGGAGGCGAACGAGGGCTGATAGGCTCGCAGCATGGGGATCCAGTCCGGCGCGCCCTCCAAGCGGGGGCGGTACCATTCGCCGGCCTGGCGCAAGACTTCCCGCCAGACGCGCGCCTGGCAGGCGAGCCGTTCTTGGTAGCGGCCGAACCAGAAGAGGTTCTCCATGGCATAGGCGGGCAGCGGGCCCTGGTGGCGGTTGGGCCGCAAGGGCGCGGACGCGAGCTCCGGCGCGACCGCCCAGGATACCGGTTCGGAGGAGAGGATCCAGGTATCCTTGCTGATACCCCCTTCCTGGCCGGTGACCTCGATGCTGCCTTCCTTGGACGCCACGCGCGTGAGGCCGCCGGGCATCACGGAAAACGATCCGCCCGCGGCGGTTATGAAACTACGCAGCACCAGGGAGCGCGCCTCCAAGCGGTTGGAAATGAAGCAGGGCGCCGTGGAGGGCCGCAGGGTTTCCTGGGCCAGGTAGAGCTGGGGCTTGGCGCGGATGCGGATCAGCAGTTTCTCGCGCTGCTCGCGCGTCAGGTTGCCCACGAACCAGGTGCTGCGCTTGGGACCTTGGTACAATGGCTTGATCACCATCTCGTCGAAGCGTTCCAGGGCGGTTTCCCGCTGTTCTTTGTCGCCGCACCAATAGGTCGCCACCGAGGGCAGCAACAGATCCTGGCCGAACAGGTGCCTGCTGATGGCGGGCAGGAAGGACATGAGCCCGGAACCGCCAAGGATGCCGCTGCCGAGCGCGTTGCACACCGTAACTTTACGGTTACGTACGGCCTGGAGCAGGCCGGGCACGCCCAAAAGGGAGCTGCCGTTCAATTCCAGGGGATCGCAGAAGGTGTCGTCCACGCGGCGCAGAATCACGTCCACTTGGCGCGGGCCTTCCAGCGAAAGCAGGCGGATGCCCCCGTCCCTGGGCGTGAGATCGGATCCGCGCACCAGCGGGAGGCCCAGGTAACTCGCCAGGTACGCCTGCTCGAAATAGGTCTCGTTCTCCGGCCCTGGGGAGAGCAGCACGATGAACGGATCGCGCACGCCCGGGGGAGCGGCCTCCACCAGGCTTTTGCGGAAGGACTGGAAAAAGCCGTCCAGGCGGTGCACGCCGGATTGGCGAAACAGGCTGGGAAGCGTTCGGCTCAGCACGGATCGGTTCTCCAGCGCATAACCGTACCCGGAAGGGTTTTGCCCGCGATCGCTGACCACGCGGAAACCGCCGTCTTGCCCCCGCACCATGTCCGCGGAATAGAAGCGCAGCATGCGCTGTTGGGTGGCGGGATTGCCGCTGCAAGCCCTTTGGAATCCGGGATGCGAATACAGGAACAGGGCCGGCAGCAGGCCTTCGCGCACCAGGCGGCGCGGACCGTAAACGTCGCGAAGGATTGCGTCCAGAAGCTCCGCGCGCTGGATTAGGCCGCGCTCGGAGGCCTCCCACGCCTTGCTCTCAAGGATCAGCGGGATGGGATCCAGGGACCAGATGCGATCGGCGCCCAGGCTGTCCCCGTATACGTTATAAGTCACCCCGTTGAGGCGGAGCTGTTCCGCCAAGGCTTGCTTGCGGCGGCGCACGTCGTCCGAACCCAATTCGTCCAAGGTGCTGGCGAGCCCGGCCCACGCTCCGCGCACGGCGCCCCCGCGCGCCACCATTTCATCCCAGCCTCCGAGGGCGGGATGGTATTGCTGGAGCAGTCCGGCGGCGGACGGTTTATCGGCGAGTTCGGGATTCACGTTCGCTGCTGATGATAACAATACCCCGGGAGGGACTCAAGCCGAATGTATGCCCTGCGCATCAATGCCCGCGCAGGTCCAGGGTAAAAGGATGGTCAGGATGCACTACCGGGGCTTTCAGGCGGATAGGGCCGGGCTGGTGGCCGCGGGACTCGAAGCGCGAGGAGCGCCTGGCTTCCGCTTCCGCCGCGTTCACGGGAAAGGCCTGGTAGTTCCGCCCGGCGGGATGCACCACATGGTAGGTGCATCCGCCCATGGATCGGCCGCTCCACTGATCCACCACTTCAAAGGACAAGGGGGAATGGATGGGGATGAGCGGGTGCAGGCAGGAAGGCGGTTGCCAGGCGCGGAAACGCACGCCGGCCACGGCCTCATGGGTCACGCCGGTGGGCGACAAAGGCATGGCCACGCCGTTGCAGGCCACCGCATGCCGTTTGCTGTCGAAGCCCCGCACCTTCACCTGCAAACGCTCCAACGAGGAATCCACGTAGCGGGAGGTGCCCGATCCGCTCGCCTCTTCGCCCAGAACATGCCAAGGCTCCGCGGCCTGGCGCAACTCCATGGAAAGGTTCTGCAACTGGATTTCGCCGCAACGTGGAAAACGGAATTCCAGGAAGGGCGCATACCATTCCGGCTTCAGCTCGTAGCCGGCAAAGGAAAGGAACCCCAGCACATCCTCGAAATCGCTCCACAGGAAATGCGGAAGCATCCAGCGATCATGCAGGGATGCGCCCCAAGGCTGCAAGGGCGCGGAATAGGGATGATCCCAGAAGCGGGTGATCAGCGCGCGCACCAACAGGCATTGGGCGATGTTGAGGCGCGGATGGGGAGGCATCTCGAAGCCACGCAATTCCAGCAGGCCCAGGCGCCCGGAGAGGCTGTCCGGACTGTAGAGCTTGTCGATGCACAATTCCGCGCGATGGGTGTTGCCGGTCAGATCCACCAGCAGATTGCGGAAGATGCGATCCACCTGCCAGTACATGAGGGCATCATGGTTCGGCACTTGCTGGAAGGCCAGGCTCATTTCCGCCAGGGCGTCGTCGCGGGCTTCGTCCAATCGCGGCGATTGGCTGGTGGGTCCGATGAAAAGGCCGGAGAACAAATAGGACAGGCTGGGATGGTTCTGCCAGAAGTTCACTACGCTGCGGAGCAGATGGGGACGGCGCAGGAACGGGCTGTCCGCGGGACGCTCCGATCCCAGCACAATATGATTGCCGCCGCCGGTCCCGGTATGCCTGCCGTCCAATTGGAACTTCTCCGCGCCCAGTCGGCAGCGCGCGGCCTCCGCGTAGATGATTTCCGTCTTCTCCACCAATTCCTGCCAGGAACCGGAAGGATGGATGTTCACTTCTATGACGCCCGGATCCGGCGTGATGGCGAAACTCTTCAGGCGGTAATCCTGGGGGGGCCGATAGCCTTCGATGCGCACGGCCAAGCCCGTGTCCGCGGCGGCGGCCTCCACCACGCTTACCAGTTCCAGGAACGATTCCAGGTTGCTCAGGGGCGGAAAGAAAACGTAGAGGTAACCTGCGCGCGACTCCACGCATAGGGCTGTGCGGATAGCCGCCGATCCCATCGGCATGGCCGCGACGGCCTGGCGCTTGGGCATCCAATCCTGCACGCCTTTATCCGAGGGCGCGGCGGGCGTAGCGGGCGAAACGGGGCGGCCGCTTTCCTGGTTCCTGTCCGTAGGCAAAGGATACTCCGGCAGCGGCGGACGTTCCGCCAAGGGAGACAATTGGGCCGGGAACTCCGGCGCCGAAGGGCCCCAAGGGATGCTGTCGAGCGGGAGGCGGTATCCCAAGGGCGAATCGCCGGGCAGCAGGAAAAGCTGGCCGCGCCGGAACGTCCACGCATCCGAACGCCAACGCGTTTTGTCGCCGTCGAAATTCCCGGCCAAGGGCAGCGCGTAGCCGGCGACCTTGTCCAAGCCGCCGTCCAACAGGCGCAGCACGCGGGCCCGTTCGGCATCGCTTTTCCAATCCGTGCGCTTGGGATCGAAATCGGCGGGCAGGCGGCCTTCCTTCCAGAGATAATAGAAGGCATCTTCATAAGCGGACTTGAGGAAACCCGCGTCCACTTTCAGGAAGCGGGCGATCGATCGCGCCAGCGTCTCCGCGTCCTTGCCCGCATATTTGCCGGCCGCGCCTTCCCTGGCTTGCAGCTTGGGGTTGCGCCACACCGGTTTGCCGTCGGGACGCCACATCACCGTCAAGGCCCAACGCGGCAAAGGTTCGCCCGGATACCACTTTCCCTGGCCATAATGCAGCATGGCACCGGGAGCGAAACGCTCCTGCAGGCGCCAGGTCAACTCGTTGGCCAGGGCATATTTCTTGTCGCCCAAGGCGGCCGTGTTCCATTCCTCCCCGTCCATATCGTCGATGGAGACGAAGGTGGGCTCGCCGCCCTGCGTCAGATCCAGGCCCGCCGCCGCCATATCCTTGTCCACACGATCGCCCACGGCCAGTAGTTCCAGCCATTGCGGATCGTCGATGGGCGCGGTAACGCGCGGCGCTTCCACCAAGCGGGCCAGATCCATCTTATGCTCGAAGGTGGATTCGCAGGCGGACACGCCTCCGGAAATGGGAGCGGAGTCTTCCGGCGACGGCGTGCAGCTCAAGGGGATGTGCCCCTCCCCGGCCATCAACCCGGAAGTGGAATCCAAACCGATCCAACCCGCGCCGGGCACATAGGCCTCCGCCCACGCATGCAGATCCGTAAAGTCCGAAACGGGGCCGGCGGGACCTTCCAAGGCCGGTTTATCCGGTTGCAATTGGATCAGGTATCCCGACGCGAAGCGGGCCGCGATTCCCAGGTGCCGCAGGGCCTGCACCAGCAGCCAGGCCGAATCCCGGCAGGAACCGGAGGCCAGCTTGAGGGTTTCCTCGCTGCTCTGCACGCCGCTTTCCAGGCGGATGCAATACTTGATCTCCCTGGGGATGCGCTGGTTCAAGTCCATCAGGAAATCGACGATGGATCGCGGCTTGCGATCGACCTTCTCCAGCCAGGCCTTGAGCAGCCCTCCCTCTTCCCGGATTTCCAGATAGGGGGCCAGCGACTCCCGCATGGATGGCGAATAGGTAAAGGGGAACTTATCCGCCTCCGGCTCCACGAAGAAATCGAAGGGATTGATCACGGTCATGTCCGCCACCAATCCCACTTCCACTTCGAACTCGCGTTGCGGCTCGGTGAAGACCACTCTGGCCATGAAGTTGCCGAACGGATCCTGCTGCCAATTGAGGAAATGGCCCGCCGGTTTCACCTTCAGCGAATAGGCTGCGATGGGGGTGCGGCAATGGGCCGCGGGGCGCAACCGGATGAGTTGCGGCGAAAGGATAACGGGGCGGTCGTATTTATAGGAGGAAAGATGGCGGAGGGAAACCCGGATTGACATACTTGGGTTGTACGCAAGGACCAAGCCAAGGGGACAATGGCAGGAGGTGTCAGTCTTTCCGGGCATTTTGGCAAGCACGCTGCGAAAACAAATTGAAATCAGCGCGCAAGAGCTGACACTTCTTTTGCATGTGCCCCGAATTGGAAAGTCCGTGACCACGACCCCTATCTGGCACCGAGCCCGGAATCGCTGAGCCGGAACAGGTCGGCGTGATGCGGATGGAAGGCCCGGAGCGTTACCGCATACTGGACCGGCGGATTCCCCTACCGGCGCGTGTGGTGAGATAGTTTTACGGGCTCTTCATTCCTATTATGAGCGAGTTTCATATTTTCCCGTCTTCTCACTGACAATCATCTCGTCGCCTTCCTGGCGAAACAAGGAGCCGAAGTTGTATCTCCATTGGAGCGCAAAGCTCATCCCAATTCTTCCATTTAATGGGGACGTCTTGAGTCGTGACCATTCATTGTCATTTGGCAATCGACCAAAATCTTTCTGGGTATCTGCAACCCAATCGTCGATGGCCGTTACGACACCAAGGTGCAATGGTTGAATCTTTGCAATCCTTTGTATTTGTTTAAAATCTTCTTCAGGGATTTCCTCCCTATCTTCATCCCGTCTTTTTTTATTTTGTCTTTTGAAATCTTCCTCGGATTTCTCAATCAATGCCAAGATTTCTTTTGGTTTATCCAATCTGTCCAGCAAAATTACGAGCTGCTTGGCTAGCCAATCGCTCTGATTGACAAAGGCGATGAATCGGAAAATCTTTTTCGCCCATGTTTCATCTTCGGATAGAAGCCAGTCGCGGTGTTTCCTGGCTAAAGTGCACAGGTTTCTATCCGCTATTTCTGATCCATGGAGGTATGAGTAATCGATGATTGAAACTCGTAAAGGAGGGGTCTTCTTTGCGGTCTGATAGTCCGTAAGCAAAATAATCGCATCATGCTCATTTCCCAATAAGCGCTCATATGCGGAGAAGAATGGCTCGCTGGTGCAGAAATTTTCGGACGGCGATTTTATTCCCAAATCAAGATCGGGAATATCAACTCCCCGCGCCGGATTGACGCTTATTGAATTAATACCATACTTGTTTAGAAACTGGGTTTCCAGAATACCGACAAACAGCATTTCAACAATACTTCCTATAGATTTTCCATCCAGGTTCGGAAACGTGTTTGATTTGAGAAGCTGCTCATACCAATGTGGAAGTTTTCCACCTTTTCCAAGCCTTGTTAAAACGGGCACCAAATCGACCAAGGTATTACCAGCCAAAACCTTGTTAAGGCGTTTGATGATTTCAGCAAGGTTGTCTTTTACCACAAGCCGTAATTCCGGTTTATTCATTGGAACAAAGCCATTTGTTGGCGTTCCTTCTTAACTTCGGTGTTACGGCTATTTACGATCTTATCGAGTACCCACTTCACCATTGGAGGTGGAACAGCATTTCCAAACAGTACATACTGGTCATAGACCGAAACTTCCGAGCAATGGTCATCCGGAAATCCTTGCAACCTTGCGTATTCAATATTGGTAAGCCTCCGGAACCGGCCATTTACAAAATATCGCTCGTAGTGGCGGCTTGTGGAGGATGTGAGCGTGGGTGCGATTCCTGAAGCGCCAAAAATGGTATACCCCATTCTAGCCCCTCCACCCTGGTTGTAAATGATTTCAACTCCGTTTACAAACTTATCGATTCTTTCGCTTGTCAGAATCCTTTTCTTCGTGTCTTCAGTAAAATCAAAGCTTGGGTCAACGCTCTTTTGAAGAATATCCTTCAGCTTCCTCCTAGGTTTGGCTTCTGAAAAAGAATCAATATCGCAACTTATAAATCGCTCATTTAAAGCCATACCCCAGTTATCAAAACAGGTTGCATGCTTAGAGATATTTTTCCAACAGCTAGGAGAGTCAACTACGGCCAGAAGGTTGTCGGGCAATTCATTCAGGTCAGTCCTAGAAGATAGGTGAGAATGAATTGATGTTTCATCCTTTATTCCAATAATTACTACTCGCTCCCTGTTTTGTGGCAGCCCGAAATTAATCGCATTTAATAATCTCCACTCAACCAAGTAACCCAGAGAAGCTAGCGAATGAAGTATCGTTACAAAATGCTGACCGGACTCCATCGAAAGAAGTCGCTTGACATTTTCAAGAACGAAATATTTAGGTTGATGTTTTTTTATCACATCGACAATTGATTGAAATAGCGTTCCCCGAGGGTCTCTTATTCCGAGCTTCTTTCCAGCACTTGAAAAAGGCTGGCAGGGAAACCCGCCAGTTAAGATGTCGTGGCTCGGGATAAAATCCTTCAAAGTGAGTATGTCCCCTTGAACAAACTCCCCTTTTCTAAAATTCTTCCTGTAAACCTTTTCCGCATTCTTATCGAGGTCATTTGCCCAAATGGTTTCAACAGAAACGGAATCACTCGCCATGCGGAATCCGCCGATTCCAGCGAACAGCTCAATTGCTTTTAACTTCATGCTTCAAAACATAGGATTTTCGGTCCCTTTTTTCACCGATGCGGGCAGTTGTTCCGAAGTCGGAAAGTTGATTATCCATTCTTTCTCGGTTCTTCCCGCCCATAATCCTTTTGGTTTTTTGGCATCCGACTGGAAAGTTCGTGGGCCAACTAATTGCCGGCAATATTTCTGACAACTCCGGCTGTGTTGACCAGGGCCTGGTGCGCCAAGCGCTCACGGACAAAGCAGCGCAATCCCTGCGGAAGCCTTTCAGCCCCGCCCGGCTGGGCCCAAATGGTCCGGCAGGTCCTGGATGCCTGAAATGGCGAAGGGACGGTCGCTATGGCCGTCCCTTCTCGCGTTTACGGAACCCTCTCGGAACCGCCGCGCTTTCTCTCCGGAATCTTCCCGGCTAGGTAACTTATCTGTTACAGTACCGTTCCGGATACCACCCCGTTCACGATCACCTTGCCCACCTTGCCCAAGGTGACCGTCAACGATCCCGTTCCCGTAGTGGGTCCCACCCAATTCAAAGCGATCGAACGCGTGTCGTCGTTGCCGGCCGAGACCGTGAAGGTGGACGCCCCGCTGTAGAGGATTCCCGTATAGGTATGCAGCACGCCGTAAGCCTCCAGGCTCACGGTATGCGAGCCCGGCGTGATGTAGTCGAAGTAAACGCTGACGTTCTGGCCGGCCGTGAAATAACCCGCGGCCACCAGCGAATCCGCTCTCACGGTCCCGTCTATCCTCAGCACCACCCGGTTCAGGTTCAGCTTGTCCTTGCCGGTGCTGGTAGCGGATGAAATGCTGTCGGGCAGGGTATTGAAATTCGCCTGGTACATTGCGAAACGGGAAGTGAGGTTAAGGCTGACCGCCGTGGTATCCGCCGGCTTTACGAAGAAAGAGGCGGTGGATCCCGAATGGACCACCGAATCCTTGAGATCGAACGTCTTGGCGGTGATTACCCAGTTGCGCAGGGGCTTCAGGGTAAGGCTGCGGATCACGGTGACCGCGTCACTGCCTGATACTAAAGAGGAATCCTTGACGGTATCCGGGGGCGTGGCCCCGGAGACTGCGCATAACACCAGCCTCTGGAGGCTGATGGCCGAAATCTTGCTCAGGATGCCCACTTTTCCCAGCAGGACGGTGGCGTTCACGTTGCCGTCTCCGGAGGATTCGTCGATCAAGACGGGATCATTTGAAGCGGTGGAGGTGCTGGGGGTCGATCCGCAAGCGGCGAAAAACAGGGGCGCCGCCAGGGCGATCAGGAGCTTTGCGGCCGGAGTCTTCGGATGCTTCATTTTTGTTCCTTTGGTTCCGAATTTCCTTGGGTTCCGAATGATTATCGGGGCTGGCGCTCCGGACTTCACGCGAAACTTCGCCAAGGTTCCCAAGTCGTGAGAAGCGTCACGCAGAAAATCCCCAAATAAAAAAAGAACCCCAACGATTCCGTTTTTGGCTTTGCATTCGCTCCGCCGATACGTTTATTCAAAGCAGGCTTCCTTCCCTGGAAGCCCATCCATTCAAGGACCAACGAATCCGGTTTTCCAAGGAGCGCGCGTATGATTGTATTGCTGAAAAAAAAGAAGAACGTTTTTTACGGGCCGGGAATGGCCTTCATGATGGCCGCCGCCTGCTTTTCCTTCCAAGGCTGCCTCACCAACAGCAGTTCCGATAGCGGCAACGTTAAGATCACTGACCTGAAAATCACTCCTGCCAGCATCAAATCCGGGCAAAGCGCGGACGTGGAAGGAACCGTCACCTCCACGTCAGGATTGACCGTAGTGGCCGTTTCTATCTGGAAAGGGAGCACGGATGTCAGCTCGGACAACGGCTTCACGGTGACGCAAATTCCGCTGGGAGGCTCCTTAAAGGCATGGAGCCTCAAGACGGACGGTAACATCAAGATCACCGTGGGCGGAGCGGCCTCGATAGGCGATTATATCGTAAAAGTCACGGCCAAATCCGGAAACGATTCCTCGGTGGCGACCACCACGTTGACCGTCAGCGGCACCGTGGTCACCAC
Source organism: Fibrobacteria bacterium (assembly GCA_025360005.1). Taxonomy (GTDB): domain Bacteria; phylum Fibrobacterota; class Fibrobacteria; order UBA11236; family UBA11236; genus Chersky-265. The sequence goes on along the minus strand of JANYDA010000027.1, from coordinate 90,430 downwards.
GCAGGAGGTGACGCTGGGATCCAACCAGAACGCCGCGGGCGGCTCCCTGGACCTGGACGCGATGGCGGTATACACCCATGCGGAGGCTAAAGCGATCTCCGGCAAGATCGATCTGTACTACGCCCATTCCGGTACCGACGGGGATAAACTCTTCACTCCCCTGCAGGCCAAGAACAGCGGTTTCGGGGAGACCACCAACGGCCCCGCCACCTGGGCGGTTGCCAACGCTACCGAATTCCGCAAGCTTACTCTCAGCGAATCGGCTTTCGCGGGCATCACCACCCAGGAAGCCATCGATGCCTTGTGGGCCACGGGCACCGTGGTGATGGGCGGAGGCGATGCGATCGCGGAAGGGTCCACCTACATCGTGAATACCGATATGGCTAAGAAGGTGTTGATCCGGGTGACGGCCTATGTCGCCGGCGATACGGGAACCATCAAGGTCAAGGGCACCAAATAAGGATCGCCGGAGAATAGACGCCCATCCTTCCTTGATCTCCGGTTAAATTGGGGAAGCGGCCTTTCCGCCGTAAAGGAAGGCGAATGCGGGCTCGGTTGCTTTCAATCCTGATATTCACCCTCACTGCAGGGCTGGGGTTCGCTTCGGCCCTTTTTGAATTCCAACTCCACATACTTCCCGGAACCGAAGGCGGAGGGCGGGAAACCCTCCAGGCCGTCGATATCGACAAGGACGGCGATATCGATTTCTTCACCGGCGACGGGCGCGGCGGATCTTCCCAGTGGTTCGAGAACCTGGGCCCGGCGGGTTGGAAGCGCCACGTTGTCAGCGACTCGGACGACACCGATGTGGGCGCGGTAGCGCTGGACGTGGACGGGGACGGTTGGATGGACAAGGCGGCCGGCTCATTCTGGTACCGCAACACCGGCCACCCGGGCGATTCCACGGGCGGATTCACTCTCTGCAAGGACGGCGCGCAGGCTTACGTTCACGACATGCTGTCAGCCGACATCGACGGGGATGGGATCAAGGACATCATCACCATCGACTACGACGGCATCCGCTGGTTTTCGGTGCCGCGCGATTCCGCCTGCCGGCCCTGGACGGAACATCGTGTGAATGGGCACACCCTGGATCCGCAACAGCATGGCGGCATCGCGGTGGGAGACCTGGACGGGGACGGGGATATGGATATCTCCCGCATGGATCGCTGGTACGAGAACGCGGACGGCAAAGGTCTGGTATGGACCGAACACAAGAACATCGATTTCGGCCGCGCATGGGAAAACGGATCGGGTTTATCGGGCAAGGCCATGATCCTGGACATGGACGGGGACGGCGCCAACGATTTGCTGGAAACCGAATGCGATATCCCCAACGGACGCATCGCCTGGTTCCGCAACGCCGACGGGAAAGGACTCCAATGGGAGCGCCGCATTATCGAGGATAGCGCCTTCGAGCAGGACTTCCAAACCTTGGCCGTGGCCGATTATGACGGGGACGGGGATATGGATATCTTTTCCATCGGCGGTCCGCAAACGGTGGGAACCCCCTTGGCGTTCATGTGGGAGAACCTGGACGGCAAAGGCGGCGCCTGGAACCGCACCATCGTGCTGGAAAAGAAGATGGGCCATGAAGGCGTGGCCGTGGATATGGACGGAGACGGCGATATGGATATTCTGGTAAAGCCCTGGGTCACGGGCGAGAAGTTCTGGCTGGAAAACCTGAGGATATCTCCCGCCTCCCTGCGTCCTTCCGGCAAGCATGCGGATCCAGGCGCGCGCAAGGGGCTATCCGTGCCGGGTCCGGGTTCCCGGCGCGATTCTTATAAAAAACGTTACTCTCATCACGGAAATGAATTCGACGCCCAGGGCAAGCGGCCCCCCGCCGCTCAGCCCTGATTTGCAGGAATAGGCCGGTTGGGACCGGTTCACTTCTTGCGGAAGTGGGCCTTGTCCAGGCTGATGAAGTATTCCGAGAGGATGGCGTCCTTGCAAATCAGGATCTTCCAATCCTTGCGGATCACCGTGCATGTGTGGGTGTGCACGAAATGGGCGTTGTCGCAATGCCTGATCGCGTTGGTGATGAGGCATACCCCGCAAAAGATCCCGTTCTTGACCAGCCGAAAGGGGTGATCGGGCAGTTCCTTGGCCAGGTATATCTCGGGATGGAGGGTGGGATGGTACATCTTGAGATCCACGTCGCGGTTGATGTTCGATGGCTTGACGACCTGCTCTTTGGCCGCGTTGTTCCTGGAAAGGAAGAACAGGAATATGCAGATGCAAATCCCCAGGCAGCCGAATGCGAGTATCAGGGCGGGTATCAACAAACGGGGATCCTTCGCTGGACGTTGCCGGTGAATGGTAACGAAATCCTATCCACCCGAGCAGGGTGAATCCATGGAATTATCCCATGCCCCACTTGCAAAATGTCCAATCGACGCCATCGCGGATAGCCGGCGCCAATTGCTAGTATTTTGCCCGTCCAGAAACGCGAGGGCCCCATGACGCAAGCACCGGAACAGATCGCCTACACCATCAAACTTTCTTCGCCGGACCAACCCGATCCGGATCGCATCGAACGCGTGACGCGCAATCTGCGCTCGGAAATCCAGGAGCTGGCGCCGGGTTCGGTCGCATCGGCCGCGGATGGGGCCGCCCCGGAAGGCGGGAAGGGGGGTCCGAACTTCCTGACCGGCGTCATGCTTTTCCATGCCGTGGCGGGTCAGGTCCCCAAACTCCTGGAGTACCTGCAAAGCTGGCTCATGCGCGGCCAGAACCAGACCATCAAGATCGAGATCCAAAGGGGCGAGAACAAGATCAACCTCTCCTATACTCCCGCCTCCACCACCCATGAGGATATCCGGGATCTGATCAAACAGCTTAACCGGAACCTGAAATGAAACTGGCGCTCATCCTCGGCAATTGCGAGTACGATGACACCAAGCTTAGCCGCCTCAAGGCTCCCGCCGAAGACGTGCATCAACTGGCGAAGGTGCTGCGCGATCCGGCCATCGGGAACTTCGACAAGGTGGAAGTCCTGGAGAACCGGCCCTATGCGGAAGTCCACGTGGCCATCGGCCGCTTTTTCCTCCGCCGCAAGCCGGACGATATGGTGCTCCTGTATTTTTCCGGGCACGGCATCCGGGATGAGAACGGGAACCTGTTCCTGGCCGTCAAGGATACCGATCAGGAGATCCTGAGGCAAACCTCGATATCGGCCGCCAGCATCCGGACGGAGATGGATCAATGCGGATCCAGGACGCAAATCCTGATGCTGGATTGCTGCCATAGCGGCGCTTTCGGGGAAGGCGGCAAGGGCGCTCTCAACGAAAGCGTAGGCACCCAGTCCGCTTTCGAGGGAAGCGGCTACGGCCGCGTGGTGCTGACTGCCACGGACGCGCTCCAATTCGCCTGGGAAGGCGATCGGATCATAGGCGAAACGCGGGAATCCCTGTTCACGCATTTCCTCATCAAAGGCATGGAATCCGGCGCCGCCGATCTGGACAACGACGGCCTCATCACGCTCGACGACTTGTACGAGTATACCTTCGACCAGATCCGCCGCGTGACTTCGCGCCAGACGCCGCAGAAATGGAACTTCAAGCAACAGGGCCGGATCCATTTCGCCGGCAATCCCAATCCCATCATCAAACCCCAGCCCCTGCCCGCGGACATACTGGAGCCCTTGCACAGTTCTTCCCGGCTTATCCGGGAAGCCGCCTTCACGACGCTGGAAAACCTGGCCGCCGGCACGGAAGGCAAAGGGCTGGCCTTAAGCGCGATGGCAAAACTGAAGGAGTTGGCGGAAGACGACAGCCGCAAGGTGGCGGAGCTGGCCCAAGCTTCCCTGAATCGGTTGCGGGCCTTAACGGCGGCGATCGCCTCACCCGCACCCGAGAGCCCTGCAGCGGCTCTCACCGCGCCGGCGGCCATCGCGGAAAAACCCGCGCCCGACCCGGCTCCGGATCCGGTCCCGCGCCAAACTCTTCGTAAACCAAGAAAAATGGTGGTATCCAGGGAACCGGCCAAGACCGGGCCGGAACCGGAGAGGAAAAAACCGTTCCTGGAAAGACTCGGACTGGGCTCCCTGGCTCCCGTCGGGTTGGTGTTGGTTTGGCTGTCCGTTAAATTCCTGATTCCCTTAATCGTTAGGCCCCCCGCGCCCGTTCTCCGGAAACCCGCCGCCGTCATCCCGCAGGAAAGCCCGCCTACCAGGGAGATCCCCATCGATACCGGCCTCCCGGCAGTAAAAAGGTCCGGCGAAACCATCCATTTCCCGCCCAACCGGGTTATTCCCGCGTCCGCATATACCGGGATACGCAATGCCGATCCCGCCGGCCCCGCACCGGTTGAAAAGACGCCGTCCCACCGGCGGATGGCCCTTTTGGAAACCCCGACACCCACCCGGTGGGCTTTGGAAAAATATTCCGTGGCCGCGGCCCATCCGGTCTACGTCATAAGCGAACCCGCTGATGCCGAGGTGACTATGAACGGCATCGGAAAAGGGAAGACCCCGCTGAAAACCTTTCTGACGAAGAAGGCGGATAACAGGATCATCATTTCTCATGAAGGCTACAAAGTGTATAGCGGGTCCTTTTCCTGGGCCACCGCTGCGGATACCCTGAGGGTGACCCTGGAAAAAACCGAATTGGAAAAATTGAAGCTGAACTATTGAGGCCCTTAACCGGCAACATCGGGATTAATCGCGCAAACTGAATCTGACCAGGAAAAAGGGTGTTGAGAATTTACCCTCCCGAAATTACCCTTTTCCGGAAAGAATTATCCAATACCGAACTGTGGGGGAGGTCGTCGTGGGCAAAGCGGTTGCGAAGATTGATCTGGATGCCTTGAAAAAGCTGCTGAGGAATAAGGGTCAATCCTTTCTCAAACTGCCTAACGTCCGATCGGTGGGCATCGGATACAAAAAGTCGCAAGGCAAAGCGACGTCCCGTTTGTGCATCCAGTTTTCCGTGGACAAAAAAATCACGGGCCCGGCCGCCATCAGGAAACTGGGCTCCCGGCAAATCCCCAAGATCCTGATCGATGATGAAGGCAGGCGCATCCCCACCGACATCCTGGAGCGATCCTATCGGGTTTCCTATACCGAGATAGCGGGAAAAGTGATCGATCCCGTCCCCGGCAACGGAAAAGCCACCGAGACGCGGAGGAAAGCCCAGAACCCCGTCTTCCCGGGAATAAGCATCGGCAACAGCAAGGGGACCGCGGGAACCTTGGGCGCGATCGTATACGGCAACGATGGCACGCCATACGTTCTCAGCAATTGGCATGTGCTGCAAGGGTCGGACGGCAGGATCGGTGATGACGTTTCCCAGCCCGGGCCCTACGACGATAGCGATGTGGATGAAAACCGCATCGGCAAGCTCGTCAAAAGCCATTTGGGCATCGCCGGCGACTGCGCCCTGGCTTCTATCGAAGGCCGCGAGTTCGATCCGGCTTTTTTCGAGCTGGGTTACTGCCCCACCAAGATCGCCGTGGTGGACTTGGGGGATCCGGTGATGAAATCCGGCCGCACCAGCGGCATTACCTATGGACGGGTAACGCGGACCGATGTCACCGTCAAGGTCGACTATGGGGGAAGCGCGGGAAAGGCTTTGGTACACGGGTTCGAAATCGGTCCCGATGAAAACAAGCCGTCCGCCAACGGCGAGCTCACCATGGGAGGGGATTCGGGTTCCATTTGGCTCATCGATAACCCCGCCGATCCCGGAATAGCCGTGGGACTGCACTTCGCAAGCGAATCGGAAGGCAGCCCCGCATCTGAGCATGCGGTCGCCTGCTACATCGACAAGGTTTTGGAAAAACTGGAAGTGGGATTCTTCCCTCCCAAATGATTCCGCGGCGGACAAGATCAAGATCAACCCCAACCGAGGTGAAAAGGATGAAACGGATTTTACGGCTCATGGCGATCACATCACTGGCATGCGCCTGCCGAAATTATGCCTATACGGTCGAACCCGGAAAAGCCGACGATTCCACCCGCACGGCGTCCGCGGCGGCCGATACGGGAAAAACCGCTTTTGAATTGAAGCGGATGGCGGCGGCCATAAAGATCCTGGAAGCCAGGATGGATAAAATCGATACCCTGACGGGTGCCGCCAAGAAACAGTCCGTCGAAGGTTTCCCCGCGCCTGATGGCATCCTCGACTCCGCGGCCCTATCGGATTTCACCCCGACCTACGTGGGCTTTGAGCATGGCACCAAATACGATAAGGGTTTCCCCGCCCTCAGCTTTACCATCTTTCAGGGGGTATCCGCTCCCCTGGTCAATTATCGGGACAATGAAAGCTTCGGTTATTCGCTTAACGTGAGCGCCGCATACCATGGCGGATACGATTTCGATAAGGAGAACCACTCCGGGCCCGTGCTTTCCCGTTTCCAGAATCCCCAGCTTTACCTCCCCATGCGTTTCCTGTGGGGCGAAAAAAAACGGCAATCCATCCCGCTTTACCTGGGATGGGCGCACGAATCCAACGGGCAATTCATCGAGACGCCGGAAGACGCGCATCACTTCGACAGCATCAACACCAGTAAGCGCTACTATGCCCAGGATTTCGCCTCCATGGGCTGGAACTATTGGTGGTTGCGGAGCGGCTATGAATTGCGCAGACCGTTCCCGGCCTGCAAAAAGATCGGCGCCATCGGATTGACCTTCGAACTCCAATACCGCGTGGAACAAACCAGCCTTCTGAAAAGGACTGCGCTGGAAGACACTTCCCTTTTCGATAGCTCCCGCACTTCCGGCGGCATCAAGGGATACGACGGCACCCGCTTGTCCCTGTGGATGACATACCGGTTCTGCAAGCAATGGGACGTGGTGGTCCTGGGGCATTTCCAAACCGCCGAACTTGATAACGATCTGTTCTTCGAGTACCCTTCCTATGGGTTGATGATCTATCCGACCCTGACCCTGTCGGATTGGCGCATTCCGTTCTTCCTGGGCGCCAGCTCGGAGTACAAGCATGAACTGTCCCAGTATACCCGCCAAATGAAGCAGGTCAACGTCGGAATCCTATTGAGCACCAGCTCTTTCATCCAGGAGAATTTCAAGAACAAGAAAAAGGCCGGGAAATAGCCCTCAGTCAGGCGGCGAAGCGGTTCCCTTTGCCACTTTATTACCTTTTGCCTCGGCTTTCATTTCCCAATCTCAAAGGAGGTTCCCGTGAAGATTCTTAAGAACATCATTCTAGGACTCGTTGTCCTCGTAGTGCTCATGGCCGCCATCGGCTTGGTGGCGTTGCCGCGCCAATCGGCGGTGACCCGATCCTTGGTCATCCAGGCTCCGGCCGAGGTGATTTTTGAACAGGTTAACGACTTGAAGAAGAACGAGGCCTGGTCACCCTGGAAGGATTCCACCATGAAGATCGTCTACGGTCCCGTGACCGAAGGCAAGGGCGCCGTGTCCAGCTGGACCTCCAAGGATATGGGCAACGGCAGCATGACCATCGAGGAAACCGTTCCCTCGTCTTCCATCACCATCGGCTTGGATTTCGGGGCCATGGGCCGGGCCAAAGCGTTGTGGTCTTTCGCACCGGAGGGCGATGCCGTCAAAGTGACGGAAGTGATGGCCAGCGATGCCGGGATGAATCCCGCCAAACGTTGGATGAGCCTGCTGTCCGACAGGATGATCGGCCCGTATTTCGAGAAGGGCTTGGCCTCCTTGAAGGATGTTTCGGAAGCCCGCGCCGCGCAGCTCAAGGCCGAACAGGCCGCCACCATGCAGGCCGCCGCAGCGCCGGCTGAAGAGGCCGCTCCCGCCGGAGCCGCCGCGACCGCAGCGCCGGCCAAAGCCAAATAGCCGCATCGGATTGCGGGTGCCGCTCAAGGCAGGTGCGCCGGTGCCCATTTTCCGGGATGGGAATCCTCCGGTAACGGGACGGCTACCTGGACGAATCGCGCCAGCCCGGCGATGACTTTGGCGGATTCGATCCGCCACACCGCCTCAATGGCGCGATGAGTCTTATCGTTTTGCGTTCTTGGCCAATCCGGCTTCGATGTCCTTGACCAGCTTGCCTTCCTGTTCCTCGATTTCCGGACCGGAATCCGACATCTCGAAAATCTGGCGCAATTCGATCATGCCTTCCCCCGCGCTGTCCGGAGACGGAACGCGCTTGGCCCATTCCACGGCTTCTTCCTTGGATTTGACTTGGATGATCCGATAACCGCCGATGATCTCCTTGGACTCCGTGAATGGCCCGTCCATGACATGGATGAGTTTCTCGTCCGGCACCACTCCCTGTTCGGCGGTCTTATCGGGGTACATCAGCATCATGAATCGCATGTTCTCTCATTATGGTTTTTGGGACGGGGCCCGGTCCGCAATGGAAGGAGCCCCAGCCTCTATGCCTACGACGATCGGGAAAAGGCCGGTTCGACATGGGCTTGATTTTTTTCCCGGACCGCCCAATCCCCCAAGACGGCACAAATAGGCTTGGCCTATTTCTTGGGTTGATCGAAGCTCATCATCCACTGCACGCCGAACTTGTCCGTCCACATGCCGAAATAGGAGCCCCAGAAGGTATTGCTCATGGGCATGGTTACCTTGCCGCCGGCGGAGAGGCCGTTGAAAAGGCGATCGGCTTCGGCTTTGCTCTCCGCGTGGATGGAGACGCTGAAGTTTTCGCCCGCGCTGCCGGGGCCGATGGAGGCAGGGCGGTCGCTTCCCATCAGAACGGTGGTGCCGATGGGCAGGGACACATGCATGATTTTCTTGGCCTCGCCTTTGTCGCCCTGGAATTCGGGAGGGGAATTATCGAAGGTCATGCGCATGCCGAACTCGCCGCCGAAGACGGATTTGTAGAAATCGAACGCCTCGCCGCAATTGCCGCCGAAGTTTAGATAAGGGTGAACCACTGCCATTCGGACCTCCGTGAGCGGCCTCCGGACTTGGACGCCGAGGCTTTAAAATAATACCGCAAGGTGGGGTCGGCAATCTAAACTCACCCCGGTAACGGCATTGGAACGGAATGCCTACTTCCGGAGCGGCTTGCCTTTCAGGTAAAGCTTGGCCTGTTGGGTGGGAGTAAGGATGCCCGCCACCTCATCCCAGAAGATCTCCTCGGTTCTGACGGGAGCCGCCAGAGCCCGGCGCGCAGCCGCGAAAGCGGGGGCGATTTCCGCGTCGGAAGCCTGCGCGCCCACCTTGCGGCTCAACTCTTCGATGGCTTTTTCAGCATCCTCGTGTTCCTGCTTCAAGCTTTGGCGCTTGGTTTGATTGGCATCGTCGAACGGTTGTTTCTGGGTGGGAGTCAAGGCGAAATAGACCTTCCATTCCTGGGCCGGAGTTTTACCGGAAGCGGAAACCGCGGAATCGCCGGGGATGGGCGAAGGCGTACCGGAGGCGGCGGGACGGGATGCCAGGCCGGGAGGATTCTTGGGAGGATGCGATTTGAGCAGGAGCTTGGCTTGTTGCGTGGGAGTGAGTATCCTCGCCGCCTGGCTCCAGAACCCATCTTCGGCCGCGTGGATCGCCTGGGTAGCGGCCCGCAAGCGCGAAAAGGTGCCTTTGATCTGATCATCGGATGCCTTGGCATCCACCTGGCCGCGCAAATCCTGGATGCCGCCCTCTTCTTGGGCCTTTAAGGCCTTCACTTTTTCCGCCTTGTCTTTGTTGGCCTGATCGAAGGCCGGTTTCTGCTCCGGAGTCAGGCCGAAATATTTCTTCCAGGTAGCGCCGGTCAAAGCGGATGCCGGCACGGCGGCGGCGAACGCAGCGAGCATGACGGCAAGGTTGATTATGTTCGGATTGGTTTTTTTCGTGTTGAATGGGAGCATGCGCCCTCCTGGCTTAATGTCGAATACAAAGTTCCCATCCCCTGGAGCATTTGCAGCCGCCTCCGAGGAGATCCTCGCGGCCAAGGATATCACAATAAGCGCAGGATTCCCAGCATGGGGATATGCGCCCAATCCGGCCGATTATTGAGTTCGTAACCCAATTCATAGACGGCCTTTTCCATCAGATGCACGCGCAAGAGGCCCTGCCGATCCTCCTCTCCCGGGACGAAGGCGGCATCGCCCGCCGCCTGCGCATAACTTTCCAGGAAGGCCGTGCACATCCTGTCCGGCCAGCCTTCCACCCAGGGCTCCATGGCGGTTTTCGCGTCCGCTTCCAGCCCAGACGCGGCGGCGGCCCAGGCGGAATGCGCGGCATAATGGAACGACCGTAACATCCCCGCTACGTCCTTCCAGGGCGATCGCTTGAGTTTCCGTTCCGGCAGGGATCGGGCCGGTTCGCCCTCGAAATCCAGAATCACTACGTCCTTGCCGGTGAAAAGCACCTGCCCCAGGTGGTAATCCCCGTGCACGCGGGTCTTGACGGTGGGGATCAGGCGCTCCAGCAATCCGCCGAAGGCGCTCATCACTTGCGGGCGGCTTGCCTGGATGCGGCGTCCCAGCGCGGCCGTGCTTTCGGGCAGGCGCGGCAGGGCCCGGGCCAGGAGCGCATAGACGTCCTCGACCTGCCCCGCGATGCCGGCGTGGAGCGATCGCTGGAAAATCAAGGTGAACGGTTCCGGCGCGAAATCCGGGAGGTCCGGGCGGGAGGCCAAGGCCAGATGCATTTCCGCGGTGCGGCGGCCCAGCAGCCGCGCGAAACCCCGGGCGGGATCATCGGATCGGATTTCCGCCATCGGATTGGAGGGGGTTCCCGCTTCCGGCGAGGGAGAACCGCGGTGGCCGGCAAGGCTTTCCAGGTAGGCGCCGGCCAAGGCCAGGGCATGGTTCCAGGCGACGGATTCATGGGCCACCAGGCCCTGGGCGATGGCGACGGTATAGGAGGCGGAACGGGCGGTAACGGAAGTGTTACCCTGGGCGGCGGGGCCTGGCCCGGGGGTATATTCCAGGGAACCGATGAAGCCCGGCGCATTGCGGAAGCCGGTGCGCTGATGCAGGAAACGGAGGACTTCCGATTCGGGATTCTCGCCCGTTTCCAGGCGGCGCAGGAATTTCACGAAGTAGCGGCCGGGGAAGATGACGGATGTGTTGCTTTGTTCCGCCTTGAGTACCATGGACGTTACGGGGGCGTCCGGCGCAACGACATGGCCGGCATCGCCGGGAAGAGCGGCAGGCACCAAGGGCGCGGGCGCCGCTTCCGCCGTAAAGGAGAAGGTGATGGAGGCGGAAGGATTGGCATGGCCGCGCAAGCTACCGTGAAGTCCGGGCAGGGATCCGTCGCGGGCGATCAGATCCATCATGCATACCCGGAAGCTCTCCAGGTAAACGGCTTCGCAAAGGATGGTGAATGCGCCCAGGCGGGCGCCGGACTCCGCGTACGCGGCCGTGGCGGTGACGATGGCGCGGGGCGTTTCCCAAAAAAGATCGGAGGCGGCCGGGCCCTCCAGGCGGGCCAACGGAAGCAGGTATTCTTCCGGATCGCCTTCCGCAAAGCGCACGCGCAAGAACAAAAGCGCCCACTCGGCGCCGTCGGGAGCCTGCGCCGCATCGCGGATTTCCACGCCGGCGATCGCGCGGCCTTTACTTCCGAACCAGCGGCAGCGGGGTAGGTAAGCGGGCAACGCATCCCGCTCCAGATCGGCTTTGCCCGACCCATGCAATACATCGTTCCAGTCCAGCATGCCCATTCCCATTGGCCCTTTCCCGTCCGACCACAAGGCAAATCTAGCCAGTGTGGGTGTTTCTTCCACTTATTGGCTAACTTGGAATATTCCTGGAGGCAATATGGAAGCGAATACCCCCCCGCAACCGGCAGCTGGCGCCTGCGATCATTTCCAACCGGGCGATTTGGCCCGGCTGGCGGAAGCGTATTTGAACGGCAAATCGATCCCGGAGGATCGCTGGGAAGGCGCGCGCTTCCGCTACGGGGCGGGAGGCGGCACGGGACCATTCAAGGCCGTGTACATGGAAGTGGAACGTAAGAAGGGGGATTGGGTGGTGGTTAAACTCGATCGCCGCAAAGAGGATTTGATGGATGGAGATTCCGGCTTTAAAATCATCCGCGACGTGGCATAATCCGCCTGCCGTCCTGCTCCGGCTTCCGGAACCCTGGCGCGGACCCTTGCTTCCCTTCCCAAGCCGTGGTAAAATCATGGCTTGCGAGCCCTGCTGTTCTTCTGCCTAGCCCTTTCCTGCGCGCCCCGGGCCTGGTGCCTGCGGTCGGGTATCCCGCGCGTTACCTGGTCCACGGACCATTTTTCCCTGACCATCGACAAAAACAAACAGGACCTGTTGCCGAGCCTGGGCTCGTTGGCGGAGGAGTGCTATGCCAAGGAAAAGGCATTCTTCGGCTATGAGCCGCCGGGCAGGATCCAGATGGTGTTCCTGGACGAGCAGGATTACGCCAACGGGTACGCCTTTTCCCCGCAGGAATGGGTGGTCATCTACATGCATGGGGCCGAGCATCAATTGCGGGGCACCACGCGCTGGCTGCCCGGCGTGATCTCGCACGAGCTGGGCCACATCTTCACTTTGCGGAAGATGGGGGAAGACTCGCATTTCCTGGGGCTGGACCTGTTCCATGACTGGAGCGGCAACAGCGGATCGGAATTCCAGGAAGGCTTCGATTGGGCCTATGGGCGGACGCCGCCCTGGCTAGCGGAAGGCTTGGCGCAATTCGCCGCCGGGATTTGCGGATACGATACCCTGGACACGCATCGCCAGATGGTGCTGCGCGTGGCAGCCGCATCCGGCGCCCTGATGACGCCGGCGGAATTGAAGGGCTTCGCCTGGGACAGCCGGCGCAACGAGATGCTGTACACCCAGGGCTACGCGCTCGTCTCCTATCTGTACAAAACCTATGGGGCCAAGGCCGGCAACCATTATCTGGCCTTGGCTTCCGATCGGGGTTGGCGCGGCGCCTTCAAGCCCGCCTTCGGGAAAGACCTGGAGGCCATCTACGCCGACTGGCGCAAGGGTCTGGAAAGCCGAACCCATCCGGAAGACGCCGCCGGCGATGGGGACTACCTGCTCCCGGACGCGCCGGGCGTTTACGGCGTGGAGTCCTTCCCCACCCCGATCGCCGGCTCGCGCATGCTCTACCTGTCTTCCCGCGACAACGATTACGGCAGCACGGATCTTTTCCTGAACGACGGCAAGGGCGGCAATACCCGCCTGTTCCGCAACGCCACTTCCATCCAGGCCGCCGCAGACGGGCGCTCGGCCCTGTTCACGGCCACGCGCTATTCCTTCCTGCAGGGCCAGGCCATTTCGGAATTGTACCGGTACGATGCGGAAAGCGGCGCCATCGATCCGCTCACCCACGGGGGCCGCGTAATCCGGGGATGCGAAAACCAGGGCATCGCCTACGCCATCCGCGACAACGAGGGCCGCACCAGCGTGATCCGCATCGCCGATGGGGAATTCACAACCGTCTTCTCCCCGCCGGATTCCATCGACCTCACGGACTTGGTCCCGGGGCGGGCGCCGGGGACCCTGACCCTGGTAGGCACCTCCGGTTTCGGCGGGGACATCTATGATCTGGATCTGGCCTCCCGCGAACTTACCCCCTTGGCCCGCTCGCCCCAGGATGAGCGTGATCCGCATTGGTCCGGCGGGACCCTGTATTTCTCCGCCGACTACGCAGGCGCCTTCGATATCTATGCGCTGGCGGACGACCGGGTCACCCGTATCACACATGTTACTGGGGGGGCCTTCCATCCCTCCCCCGCCGGCGACGGCGTCCTCTTCTCGGCCTATGGCTGGAAGGGCTTCCGCCTGGCGCGCGCGAAACCCTTGGGCGAAGCGGCTCCGCCCTTCGTGGTGGAGTTGCCCGTCCCAGCCTGGAAGCCGTCCCTGCCCGCCGAATACGAAGCCGACACCTACGACCATACCACGCTGGGATTCCTGGGATATAACGTCACCCTGGGCGTGATCCGGAGCCCCGGGTATCGCGACTCCAGCTTCGACACGGCCAGCGGGGAACCCCATGTATATACCTTCCGTCAGGGAAGCAAGGCGCTGGCCGCGGTGGCCGGCTATTGGGAAAACCCATCCGGCGCGGCTTCCGCCCGGATCAAGCTGGGATGGTCCACGCCCATCGACTATCAAGGCGCCAGTCACTTGGATGAAACGGCTTTCGAGCTGCGCGTGGACGCCTTTCTGCCCACCATCGTGGCGGGCGGCAACTGGTACGCATACGACTTCCCGTACGTGAAATCCGACACCTTCAGTTATCAATCCTACGTAGCCAGCGGGAACGGGTATGCCGGCCTGGATTTGCGCTTGGCGGAAAACTGGTTCGCGTCCGCGCGCGGAAAGGTCCAAGAGGATTTCCGTTACTCGGATTTCGGCGAGTTCGGTAAGCAGGAGTCCAACAGCGATCCGCAATTCGGAGGATCCTTCGAGCTGGATTATGCCAACCTGGACGAGGGCAAGGACGGCGTGGTACGGGGCGTGAGCGCCTATGCGAACGGCGGAGCGCCGCCCAAGGTGAACAGGACCGTTCCCGGCTTCTCCGTCAACGGCGGCGCCACCGTATACGCCAGCCTGCGTCGCTTCCTGTTCGGCTACGCCTCGCTGTACCACTCGGAGGATTGGGCCGCGGTTTCCAAGGGTTGGGTCTATGGCGGCGTTTCCGCCTATTGCGCCATACCGTTGGGCATGCAATTGGGCACGCGCGGGGGCGCCGGCTTGTTCCTGGATCAGGTTTATCCCGGCATCTCCTACCTGGAGATGTCGCGGCAGTCCTTCGGCAAGGGGGCTTCCGGCGCCTCCGCATGGGCGCATGAACGCGCGGCGGAGGGGGCTTTCCGCGCTCAAGGGGACAAGGAGCGTGCGCAGCTTCCGGGCGGCAATGCGCTGAGGCCGCAGGGACGGGCCTTTTACGATATGTTCACGCGCGCCACCTCGCATGAAATCGGGTTCAACCTCAATCTCAAGACCCTGACCTTCTTCGCCAACCCGGAGGTTTGGAGCGCGGGGCTGCGTTTCGATGCGGAGGATTTCGGACGGGAACCGGTGTGGAGCGTGACCCTGACCCTGTGAAAACGGCCCTGGGAAAGGCGCGGCCGCGGGACGGGCTTCAGTCGATCCTGAGCACGCCCTTCAGCTTGGCCCACTCCACGGGCTTACGTAACATCCAGGTTTCCCGGGAGGAGATGGCCGCGCCGGGCGGAACGGAACGGTTGGGTCCCATCGTTTCCATTTCGATCATGAAATTCTTCTTGCCCGCGTAATAGGCCACGTTGCAACCCATGGGATAATCGCCCCCGTCCACGTAGGGGGAATGCTTGAGGAAGCTCACCTTCTCGCCCGGATCGGTCATGCCGATGATCCCCTGGGGCGCCATGACCATGCGTTTGCTTATCTGGCCTTTGGGCCGGATGATCATGCAATCCTCGCTGAGGCGCACGGCGGGATCGTTCACGCGCGAGGTCTGGTCGCCCGCCCAGCGCTTGGGATAGCCGATGAGGAAGATATCCCAGGCGCCTTCGCGGCCGAGCGGGATGCCGTAGGAGGTGTTCGCTTTGGGCAAGGTGCAGGTGAGGCCCCAGACGCCGCCGGACCAAATCATTTCCGAATGATTGGTGATGCGGTTCTCGATTTGCAGGGTATCGTCCGCCAGCACTTTGATAAATATGGATTTTCCGGTCCGGTAAACAGGGTGCACGGCTCCACGCAGCTCCACGCCCTTGGTGCTGATCTTTACCGTACAGGGCCCGTTGTCGTCCGCATAGGTCTCTTCGCCCTCGTCCGCGCCCGGGCGGGTGGCCCAGACGCGATGGCCGCCCATCAGGTTCCATTCGCCGCGATGGTATTTGCGCGGCCACGGAGTCTTCCCCACGGGCGGGGAATAATCCCAGAACAACAGGTTGCGCCCGTTGCGGGTCCCGAAATGCGCGATGCGCGGGCCCATGGAGGTGATGGCCACCAGCCTGGCCTTGGAGGTGGCGATTTCCACCGCGTCCAGCCCGTCGAACACCGTTTTCCGAATCGTCACTGCCATGGAAAGGCCCCTAAAGTATGCCGCGGAACATTGCCTTCCGGGCGGATTGGATTGTCGATCGGATGGCCCATGCTGCGGGGATCCGGTCCGCGGTTCAGTTAGCGATTCCGGCGGGAAAGTTCGAGCCCGGAAAGCGGCATTAACCGGCTTATTTCCCCAAGCACCAGGACACCATCAGGCCCTCGGGGATCCGGTATCGTCGTAAGGTTCCGGGTCCGTTGCTATGGGGCGGGAGGGAGGGAGCCGTCCCGCCACTCTTCCCCGGTTTCCGTAGCGGACTCGAACGGCCCTTCCGGATCGAACCCTTCGGCCTGCTCCATCAGTTCCGATTCCAGGCGGCGGACGGTATCGTGCATCACCGCCAGCTTGCGGTCATAAGCCTGCCGCACCAATTCGGCCTCGCTGCCGCCCTCGATCCAGCGTGCCAGATTGCGGAAGAAGGTATAGATGGGGCGATCCAGGCGGCGGCGACTGTTCACCCAATCGTATTCCATGTTGATGCGCACCCACACCAGCCAACCCAACGCGGGGATGACGGCGAACAGCAGCCAGGAAAAATCCCACAGGTTTTCCCGCAAAGGGCTATGCGTGAACCAGAGGCCGAAGCCGAAGGCTTTGATCCTGTCCAGCCAGCGGAATATCGAGGTGTCGAAATGATCGGAGAAGAAACGGCCCAGGGTCAGGATGCCGGATAACGGCAGCAGGAAATCGTACAGGAAGAAATGTTTTTTGCTCATAGGCGTCCTCCCGGGGAAGCGCTAAGAGAACAATTTCAAGTTGCCTTGGCAAGCTCTCAGACGCCCGCCAGGTAACGGGCGCGTATCCCCTCGCACCATTCCGACTCCTCCGCCTTCCCTCTTTTTACGCATCCTGCGCGGTAAATGCCGAGCTTCGCCTCCAATGCCTCCAATGCCAGGACCCGTTGCGGGGCCCGCAAGCGGTTCCCGTCCAGCAGCAGGCAGAGCGCGCGGATGCGGAAACGATCCTGCGCCGGGTAGCGCATGGAAAGCTGATCGGCATGCCCCCCGTAACGGATCAGCATCGCTTTGGCAACCAACCCCACGGGATGATCGGGGGTGATGCGCAACCACATCTCGTAATCCTCGCAAGCGGGGAACTCCGGGTTGAAGCCCCCCACCGCGTGGAAAAGCGCCCGGGTCATGAGCACGGAAGACGGCGTGATCATGCAGTGGCGCAGGGAAGGGGCGAAGATATCCCCGCCGCGTTTGACATAATGGGCGGGCGGATTGACCCGCACGCCATTGCGGATCCAGGTCTCTTCCGTTTGGCATATGCTAAGGCCAGTTTCCCGGAGCAAGGCGGTTTGCGCCGCCAGTTTACCCGGCAGCCATTCATCGTCCGAATCCAGGAAGGCAAGCAGCGGGGAGGCGCAGGCGGCCACGGCGGCATTGCGCGCGCGGCAGACGCCGCCATGCTTAAGGGTGAGCACGCGGATGCGGGGATCGCCGGTAGCGCCCGTGTAATGGGCCAGTACCTGCGGGGTGGCGTCCGTGGATCCGTCATCGGCCACCAGTATCCGGAAATCCACGCCCCGCTGCGCCAGCGCGGAATCCAGGGCGCGGGGCAGCAGCGCGGCCCGATCGAACGTGGGTATCACCACGGTTACCTCCGGATCCGGGGTCAGCGCGGCCACGGGAGGAATTCGCCGATGAAGATGACTTCCCGCTCCAGCACGGTCCCGCTGCTTTCCCTGACGCGGCGGATCACTTCCGAAGAAAGATCGTGGATGTCCTGGGCGGTGGCGCCCCCGGCGTTCACGGTGAAGTTGGCGTGCTTCTCCGAGATCATGGCCCCGCCCATGCGGAAACCCTTCAATCCGGCCTGTTCGATGAGCACGCCCGCGTATTGCCCGGGCGGCCGCTTGAACATACTGCCCGCATTGGGCAGGTGCAAAGGTTGCTTTTCCTTGCGCTTACGGAGGGTCTCGCGCATCTCCGCCCGCATGGCGTTAGCATCGCCCGGGATCAGGTCCAGCGTGGTCTCCAGGATGATCTCGTCCCAGCCGAAGAAGTTGGAATGCCGATAGGCGAAACCGCATTCCCTATTGCCCCGTTCCGCCAGCTTGCCGTCCCGAGTGGTGGAAACCACGGAAACGATGGTGTCCTTGAGTTCCTGCCCAAAGGCGCCCGCATTGATATAGGTGCCGCCGCCCATGGTACCGGGAATGCCGGCCAGATGCTGGATCCCCGCCATCCCCTTCCCCACCGCCTGCGTCACCACCGTATGCAGCAAGGCGCCCGCCTGCGCGCGCACGCGGTTACCTTGCCATTGGATACCGTGGAAGGATTTGCCCGTGTACACCACCAGGCCGGGGTAACCCGCATCGGAAAAGACCAGGTTGGTGCCTTTGCCCAGGATGAAGGTTTCCAGGCCCTTCCGCTTGGCCCAGGCCATGGCTTCGGAAAATTCCGCGGCCGTGGCGGGTTCGGCGAAGTAGCGCGCGGGCCCGCCCACCTTGAAGGAAATTAGCGGCGCGAGAGGGACGTTTTCCCGGACGAGGATGGACATGCTGGGATCCAAGGTAGCAAACAGCCTCGGCCCGGCACCCGTCCGCGCCTACCGCCGCCGTGATTTTTACCTTATGGATCAGACATGGACAAAACGGATATCGAGGCCATCAAAGCCGCCAACCCAATCCTGGACGTGCTGCGCGACCTGGGGGTCCCGGCGCAGAACAATCGCATCCGCTGCCCGCGCCCGGAAGCGCATGCCCATGGCGATCGTAGCCCCTCGGTTACCATCTGGCCCGATCGCGGCCAATTCAAATGCTGGGTCTGCGCGGACGTGAAAGGGGATGTCATCGATCTGGTGCGCCTGGCGCGCGGCTGCACCTTCCGCGAAGCCCTGGAATACCTGGGCCGGAACACCTTCGGCACCGCCCCGCTCCCGCCCCTGCGCGCGGCGGCCCCGGCGCCGCAATCCGCGTCCCATGCCTCCGGATCCCATTCCCGTTCCGCTTCCAAGCCCGTCCATGCATCCTATCTGGTATTCCCGGAAAGCGCGGAACCCAATCTCCTGGTTCAGGAATCGCTAATGCCCGCCGGACCCGCCGGCGAACCCCATCCCGGGACCGCATCCCATCCGGCCCCGGCTCCCGCCCCTGGAACGGCCGCCACCGATGCCGGGTTGGAAGACGAACTCTTGCGCCACCGCATCCTCGCGGCCCTGCTGGCAGCCTGCCCGCCCGTGGGCGGCAAGGTGGGCCGCTACCTGCAGAAGCGGCGCATCTTCAAGCGCACCTGGGATCGGCAGCAGCTGCGGATGATCGAAGACTATGCGGGCGTAAGCCGCAAGCTGGAGTCCGCCTTCGGCCTCGCGGATCTGGAACGCACGGGTTTCTTCAACGCGGCGGGACACTTGCGCTATTACCGCCACAAACTGCTGTTCCCCTATCTGGACATGCAGGGCCGCGCGGTGTATATGCAGGCGCGCGCCATCGAAACGGGTACCGCAGGCCCCGACGGCCCCCATGTCCCCAAAGGCGCGCGCGGCCCGGCGCCTAAGGAGCTCTCCATGTCCGGGCCCATCCCGCTGCCGTACAATTGCCGCCTGCTCAATGGCGAACCCGGGCAGATCTACCTTTGCGAGGGGGTAATCGACACGTTAACCCTCATCGAACAGGGCTTCCCCGCCGTAGGCGTGCCCGGCGCCGCCAACTTCAAGCCCGCCTGGGCGGAACTGTTCCGCAGCAAATCCGTGCATGTGGCATTCGATCCGGACGTGCCCGGAGAATCCGGCGCCGCCAAAACCATCGAAAGGCTGCAGGCCCACGGCATCGAGGCGCGCAGGCTCGCGCCGCCCGCGGGCATGGACCTGAACGATTGGTTCCGCAAGGGCTGAGCAGCGCCAAGACCTCCAATGCCAGCCGCCCAGGACCATGATTCATGGTCTACTCCGCCGCCGGGAAATGGCTATCCTTTCCCCATGCCCATGGAAAACTCCCCAGACCCCCGCTCCTCTAGCAAACGGTTCCCGCTGCGGGCTCTCGCCTGCGCCAGCCTCCTAACCGGTCTCATCCCCGATCCTGCCGGGGCGCAAGTAGGCGTCTCCCCCTCCAATCTGGAGGGCGTGTCCAATTGGATGGAATTCCAATCGCCATGGGACGGTCCCGCCGCCGCCTTCTTCAACCCGGCCATGGTCGCCGAAACCAACCGCTTCGACCTATCGGCCGGAGCCGTCGCTACGGAATCCGGTAAAGGTGGTGCGGAAGCCTACTCCGCTTCCGTCGCCGTCTTCACCGGTATCTACGCGGGCGCACAATGGGTGGAGAACGGCTCCGTCATCGACGGATCCAATGCCATCTACACCGAATCCATCCTCTCGCCCACGCTGGCTTATGGTTGGAAAGGCATCGCCGGTTCCGGCTACTCCCTGGATTTGGGGGCTTCCTTTCCCTGCCAGAACATGAATGCGTTCGGAGCGGTCAGCAGTAACATGTACGGGCTCGACTTGGGTTTGCATCTTCTCTGGCCTACGCTGCCGCATAAGCTGGGCCGCTTCCACGGTGGATTCGCCTTGCATAATGCTTTCAATACAGGGGTGGAGCTTCCGGACAAAAGCGCCGAATACAAGCCGGAATGGCACGGGGAAAATTCAATCTTCTGGGAAGGATTGGGAGGCTACGTGGATCTGTTCGCCAGCAACGCATTTTACGGTGACGTGGATAAATCGGAGCGCTTAGGTGAACCCAATCGGTATTTCTGGAAATCCGCAGGCGGGGAAGTCGATCTCCCATGACAAGCTGGGCCCCGGCGACGAAGGCCCCGGATACCTATGGTCGCTGGCCGTGAACGGGGGGATGTGAATGCGTACATACCGTTTGCTGCTCACCAGTTTGGCTGGTTTGGCCTTGGCACTCCCTTCCTCGGCCGCGTCAGGTTTGGGTGTGGATAGCGGCGCCGCTTTCCCCAACGCATTTCGCAACGCTTGGGCCTTGCGGCAAAACCTGATGCTTCCGCCTACAGGAACCGGGGCCGCCCTTGCCAATCCAGCCAGGCTGGGCGAAGCCGAACATTGGACCGCGCTCCTGGGCTACGGCTCGGGCGGGAATGTTTCCGCTTTCGGCACGAATGCGGGGATCGGGATCTGCAAGCGCCTTTACCTGGGTTTGGCGACTTTCCAGGTGGACGGCCAGCAGCACGGGACCAATGCCGTTTTCAATGAAGCGGAATATAGCGGCCAAATCGCCTACAGGTTTGCGCTCGACTCCAGCGGGGCAATGCTCTCAATCGGGTACGCGCTGGATTTCCACAAGGTGGATCCCTTCGGGTATTTCACGGCATCGCAATTCAACCACGATTTCGGCCTGGTCCTGGTGCCGCCATCGTTCCGGGGCTGGCGCGCGAACCTGGGCTGCGCGCTGCATAATCCCGTCCCTTTCGATATCGAATCCCCTAACGGCTACCGGCTATTGGATGGCGGGCCGGGGTCATTGAGTTTCGTGTATGGTGTGGACACGACATACCGCCTTTACAGTTGGAATGCGGAGGCCGCATTGGCATTATCCGTTCCAGGAAGGCATTGGTCTGCGCATGCCATGATGGCGGCCTTCGGCCGGAACCACAACGCCTATCCAGAAGCCGCCCCGGAGGGAAGAGGCATTGGTCCGGATGGCTTCATGGTCGCAGTCCGCCGGTACGGGATCGAATACCTTCCTTCGCGGTATGCCCGCGCTCGATTGGAAAGGCTATGGAACCGTTATTGGCAATTCGGGGGCACCCTATCCCTGAGTCCGCTTCTCCGTTGGAACCTGGAAGCGGACGGAAACTTGGCCTATGGCCCGCTTAAGGAGTATATCGCTAACCCGATCAGCGCCGGGTTCGATCCGGCTCGGAAAGGCTGGGTAGCCAGTTCCGCTTTGCGGGCCGGCTGGTAGGCCTCGCTCAGTCCTGGACCCATGAATTGGAAAAGGACGGCCCTATGGACCGTCCTTCTTGGTTCCGCAGCGGGCGGGCAAGCATTAAAGCTTGCCCGGCTTAGATTCACTCCAGACGCTTGGAAGCGTTGGAGCTGTACTTCTTGATCAGCTCCTCGCCCACGTTCTTGGGAACCGGGGCGTATTTCAGGAACTCCATGGTGAACTCGGCCTTGCCCTGCGTCAGCGAACGGAGCTGGGTGGCGTAGCCGAACATTTCCGCCAGCGGAACTTCGGAATTCACGATAGTGAAGTTTTGTTCTTCGGCGGATCCGGTGATGACGCCGCGCTTCTGGTTGATCTGCCCCACCACGGAGCCTTGGAACTCCGTGGGCGTGGAGACTTCCAGCTTCATGATGGGCTCCAGCACCTGGGGCTTGGCGCGTTGATAGGCCTCGCGGAAGCCGCCGCGGGCGGCTAACTGGAACGCGATATCGCTGGAGTCGACGGGATGCATGGCGCCGTCGTTGATGACCGCTCGGACTTTCACGATGGGAAATCCGATGATGGAGCCGAAACCCAGGCAGGCCTTGAAGCCCTTGTCGCAGGACGGGATGAATTCGCGCGGGATGACGCCGCCGACGATATCGTCGACGAATTCATAGTCGGGCGGATCGGGAACCTCTTCTGTCGGCACGATGGGTTCGATATAACCGCCCACCTTGGCGTATTGGCCGGAACCGCCGGTCTGCTTCTTATGCGTATAGTTGAAATCCGCGCGCTGGTTGATGGTCTCGCGGTAGGCCACCTGGGGACGGCCGGTGGTCAAGTCCACGCCGTATTCGCGGCGCATGCGCTCGATGTACACTTCCAAGTGCAACTCGCCCATGCCGGAGATGATGGTCTGCCCGCTTTCCTCGTCGAGCTTGACGCGGAAGGTGGGATCCTCTTTGGTGAAACGATTGAGGGCTTTGGACAGGTTGGCCAGATGGTCGCGGTTCTTGGCCTCGATCACCAGGTCGATAACGGCGCTGGGGACGTGCATGGAGGTCATGTTCACCTCCAGGGTACCGTCCGTGAAGGTGGTTCCCGTGGCGCAATCGATGCCGAACAAGGCGACGATATCGCCGGCTTCCGCGCTCTGGATTTCGCCCATTTCATTGGCGTGCATGCGCACCAGGCGGCCGACATTATGCTTCTTCTTCGTGGTCATGTTGAAGATGGGCTTGCCCTTGTCCACGCGGCCCTGATAGACGCGCAGATAGGTCAACTGGCCGAAGCGGCCTTCCTCAAGCTTGAACGCATAGCCCACGAAAGGCTTGGTGGCGTCCGAATACATCTCGATCTTCTCTTCGCTCTTGGTGGTGATGTCCAGGGCGTAGTTGGAAACGTCGTAGGGGGACGGCAGGAAATCCGTCACGCCGTTGAGCAGCAGTTGCACGCCTTTGTTCTTGAAAGCGGAACCCATGAAAACCGGGGTCAGCTCCATCTTGATGGTGGCCGCGCGGATGACATCCTTGAGCAAGGTCAGCGGGATTTCCTTTTCTTCCAGGACCAGTTCCATGAGCTCGTCGGAAAAGGTGGAAAGGGCGTCCAGCAAAATGGTGCGGCGTTCCTTGGCCGTGTCCGCCAGATCTTCCGGAATGGGGCCTTCGGTGATGGTCTCGCCGTTGGGGCCGGAGAAGGTGTAGGCCTTCATGGTAAGCAAATCGACCAGGCCGTTGTGTTTATCCTCAAGGCCGATCGGGATCTGGACCATGACGGCGTTGTGGCTGAGCTTGGTGCGCAACTGTTCCGTGACGCGATAAGGATTGGCGCCGGAGCGATCCAGCTTATTGATGAACGCCACGCGCGGCACGTTGTAACGGCGCATCTGGCGATCCACGGTGATGGACTGGGACTGCACGCCGGAAACGCCGCACAGGACCAGGATGGCCCCATCGAGCACGCGCAGGGAACGTTCCACTTCGATGGTGAAGTCCACGTGCCCGGGGGTGTCGATGATGTTGATGTGGGTTCCGTCCGACTCCTTGTCGTCCAGATAATAAGCGGATTTGGTCCACTTCACGCGGGTGGCCGCGGATTGGATGGTGATGCCGCGTTCGCGCTCCAGATCCATGGAATCCATGGTTGCGCCCACGCCGTCCTTGCCCTTTACCTCATGGATCTGATGGATCATGCCGGTGTAGAAAAGAATACGTTCGGTCAGCGTGGTCTTGCCCGAATCGATGTGGGCGCTGATGCCTATATTCCGCAGATTATCTAGAGGTCTCATGGCTGTGTTTCCAAAATAAAGGGTCGTTTAGCGAGCGGATAATCTTAGCAAAGATTGCGCCTTCGGCCAAGAGCGGCTCCGGCTAAGGCCCCAATTTCCCCTGAAAAACCCATATTATTCCAGCCCAGGAAAAGCATTCCCGGGTATGCTCCTATAAAGACAGAACCGTGGCCCCGGAAGCATGCGGATTGCCGGAATGCATACCCGGCTTCCCGAAGACACTGGGCGTTCAATCCCAGGCGGACTAAGCGAAGTGAGCCTACGGGTCTGATCAGGAAGCCGCGGGCTTGGGCGACTTGTTGAGGATGATATCGAAAAGCTTGTCCCCGATGCGGTAGCGCTCTTCCATGATGCGGATGAGCTTTTCGATCTCGATGAACTCCGTCTGCGTCATCGCTTCCAGCGAATCCAGGATGTTGGCCAGGAAGCCGCTGCCGCCCGGCGTTTGCAACTGGATACGCTTGAGCCGTTCCCGGTAGATTTTGATCTTGAGATCGGTTTCCAGCCGCTTCTTGAGGAAATGCGAACTGCTGATCATCTCCTCCAGGAAATAGGTAAGTACGATCTCCTCTTCCAGCACGCCGAACGCCTTATCCACCCGGTACATCCCCAGCTTGCGGCGCTTGAGGCCGCGGATAGCGTCCGCCGCGTGCTGCAAGGTAACTTCCAGGTGACGAAGGTAATCGTCCAGATGGCGGATCATTTCCTTGGGGCGGAAGGGATTCTGCCTGGATACCTCCTGCAGCTTGCCGAAGAAAGCGTGCGCGCGCTGGTAGTTCTGGTTGCGCATCTTTCCGAAAAAAGGGCGGTTCTTGATGAAAATGTTCGCGAGCATGCGGACTTGAGCCTCAGGCTTTCTTCTTGGGTTTGCGATCCATCCAAAGCATGATGATGTCCACCACCTCCAGGCCGGAATAGGTCACGGATTCCTCCAGCGCCTGTTCGTAGAACTCGAAATCGCCTTCGGCCAGATCCATCATCATGAACATGGCCTCCATGCCGTCCTTGCCCCGGTAGAAATTCTTGTATACCCGGCCGTCCTTGAGTACTATGCGCCCCGTACGGCGGCCGCACACCAGTTCCAGAATGCCGGACTTGCTCCCCAAGGCCAGGTATTGGAGCAGATCATGCAACGGCGTCTGCGTCAGGTTCCCCTGCAATGCGTGGGCGCGGCGATCCGCCTTGGGAACGGGTTCCGGAACGGCGCGCAAGAGCGACGGGAACCGATCGGTCAAGCGTTGCGCCATGGTGGCCTCGGAGCTTTTCGGCTCCGCCCCGGCGGGCCCTCCTGCCGATCGTCCTTCGGCGGCGCGGGCATCCCCCGCTTTGGCAGGCCCTTTCCGCCGGACCAGGAAACTTCCCGCGGCCAAGGCCGCGATCAGGAAGGCGGATGCCAGCATCCAGATCATACCGGGGTACCCGGAAGGTTACGTTCCGGATTGGCGTCGGGAGACAGAGGCGATCCCTTTCAGCTTGCGGAGCATGGTCATGGTCTTGTCCAATTGCTCCAGATCGGCCACCTGGATGCGGAAGCGGTTGCGCACCTGATCGCGCACGGTGACGATGGAGGCGCGCTGGACGTTGATGTGCAGCTTGGAGAAGACGTCGGTGATGTCCCGCAGCAGATCGGGCCTATCCTTGCCGGCGATTTCCACCACCACCTCGAATTGCTGGCCGGCCTCGGTCTTCCACTCCACGGGGATGATGCGATCCTGATCCTTCATCAGCAACATGCCCTCCGGGCAATTGGAGCGATGGATGGACACGCCGCGGCCGCGCGTTACATAGCCGAGGATCTTGTCCCCGGGCACGGGATGGCAGCAGGTGGCGTAGCGGATCAGCATGTTCTGCATGCCGGAGACCAGCACCGAGTTCTCGGACTTGGGCGGCCGCTTGAAAGTCAGACGCTCCAGCACGCTCGGCTTCTTGCGGTTGGGATTCAGATCCTGCACGAAGGCGGAGATGGAGCCGAGGGTTATTTCCCCGTGGCCGATCTTCTCCCACAGGATTTCCCAGCTGGATACCTGAAACTTTTCCGCGAAGGGCTTCAAATCGTTCTGCAGCGCGGGCGGGATATGGGCTTGGCGGAACTCCCGTTCCAGCATTTCCTTGCCCAGTTGGATGCTGTGCGCCTGCTCTTCCGTGCGCATCCATCTGCGGATTGCGCTCTTGGCCTTGGTGGTGCCGACCACGGACAGCCAGTCCTTGGACGGCCGTTGTGAATCGGACTTGAGGATTTCCACCCGTTCGCCCGTCTTCAGTTCCCGATGCAACGGCACCACGTTTCCGTCCACCTTGGCGCCGATGCAATGCAGGCCGATCTCGGAATGCAGGGCGAAGGCGAAGTCCAGGGCGTTTGCGCCCTTGGGAAGCTGGATCAAATCGCCCGAAGGCGTGAACACGTAGATCTCGCCGGAGACCAGGTCCCCGCGGAAGTATTCCATGAACTCGTGGGAGTCCGTGAGATCCTGCTGCCAGTCCAGGAACTGCGTGAGCCACTTGTTTTCCTTGCCCAGTTCCTTGGGGGAAGCGCCCTCCTTATAGCCCCAATGCGCGGCGATGCCCTGCTCGGCTATCAGGTCCATCTCCTCCGTGCGGATCTGGATCTCAATGGGCTTGCCGCCCGGCCCGATCAAAGTGGTATGCAGGCTCTGGTACATGTTGGATTTGGGCGTGGCGATGTAGTCCTTAAAGCGGGATTGCAGCGGCGTCCAGGTGGAATGCACCAACCCCAGCACGGCGTAGCAATCCCCCACCGAATTCACGATGATGCGCAAGGCGTAGAGATCGTAGATGTCCTCGAAGGTGCATTGGCGCGTCTGCATCTTCTGCCAGATGCTGTAGAGATGCTTGGGCCGGCCGAACACCTTGCCCTGCAACTCCGCCTTCTTGAGCGCATCCTTGACGGGCCCCAGGATGCTGCGGATATAATCCTCGCGTTCCTGGCGCTTCTCCACCACCTTCTTCACCAGGTTCTTGTAGGCGTCCGGGTTCAGGTGCTTGAAGGCCAGATCCTCCAGCTCCCATTTGATCTTGGCCAGGCCGAAGCGGTGGGCCAAGGGCGAATAGACCTCCATGGTCTCGGCGGCGATGGCTTTCTTGCGCTCCTCCTGCATATAGCTGAGGGTACGCATGTTATGCAAGCGATCCGCGAATTTGATCATGATGACGCGGATATCCTTGGCCATGGAGATGAGCATCTTGCGGAAGGTCTCCGCTTGCTGATCCGCGCGCGACTTGGATTTGATGGCGGAAATCTTGGTGACCGCTTCCACTAGGAAGGCCACATCCTCGCCGAAGATCGATTTGATCTCCTGGGTGGAATGGCTGGTGTCCTCCACCACGTCGTGCAACAGGCCGGCGGCGATGGTCACCGTATCCATATTCAAATCGGCCAGCAGCTTCGCCACTTCAAAGGGGTGCTCGGCATAGGGCATGCCCGATCGGCGGAACTGGTTCTTATGCGCGATCATGGTGAAGTCGATGGCGCGCTGGATCAGATCACGGTTGAAATTGGGGCTGCGCTCACCGATATAGGCCAGCAGGTTTTCCTTGGCCCGGTCCAGGCTGCGCTCGATTTCAGGGGCTTTGACGTCCGGATCGGTGGCAGTGCCGTCATCGGGGTAGGCGGCGGACACCACGGGAATGGATCCGGGTTCCCGGCCGGATTCGGCCGGAAGATCCGGTTCGGCCAGTACGGCCGGGATGGCGCCTTCCCCAGCCACGATGGCGGGAATGGTTTCCGCTTCCGGACCGCCGGCAGCAGCCGCGGATCCCGAAACCGTAGCCGCCCGGGACTCCTGCGATTGCGCTTTTTTGATCGAGCCTGATTTCTTGTCCATTATCGCCGCCGCTCGCCACTATTCGCGGAGGGGCCCGGAATGCCCCGGCAACGGGATCCATCCCCGCCCGGTTCCAAGCCCAGTGGTCCTTCTAACATAGCACCTTGGGCAGGGAAAATCCAAGAAATTAATGGCAGCGGCGATGAATGGGACGCGCAAGCAAGGGCCTGCGCCGGCCAAACCAATCGTAGCCGAAGCTCAAGCCTTGGGCTTGAGCCGGCGCAGATTGGCGATGGCGGAATCCGCTTCCCCGATCAGGAACTCCAGCTCCGAAGCCTTTGCCATGGCGTCCGTGATTTTGTGCTCTTCTTCGGACACGTTGCGGATCTCGGTCTTGAGGTCGTCCACCATCAGGCGCAGGTTCTGGATCTGGCCTTGCGCATCCACTATCATGCTGCGTTCCTTGGCCAATTGCTTGAACTTTTCTTCCACGTCGCCCATCACCCCCACGATGCCCTTCACGGACTCCTGGGTGGCGAGCACCAGCTTGTCTTCTTCTTTGAGGGTCTCTATGCGCTCCTGCACGGTCTTCATCATCACATGCAGCGTTTCCACCGACTTGCGCGCATCGTGGATGACGCTCTTCTCGCTGCGCAGCAGGGCCATGCGGCTCTCCGCGTCCTCGACCACCTTGACCACTTCCTGGATCTTTCCGTCGAAGGCCGACATGGCGTTCTGGCGCTTTTCCAGGGTCGTCATGTTCTGTTCCATGGTGATGAGGAAACCGTCCACCAGCTTGAGGCGCTCTTCCGCCTGCTTGATGGAACCCGTGTGCCGCGAGATGGAAGAAAGCCCGGAGGAGATTTCCTCCTGGAAGGCTTTCAGCTTCTCTTTATTGGAGGCGAATTGCGCCAGCATCTCGTTGTTCTCGATGCCGATCTTCTCCAGACGCTCTTCGAACTCGCCGGCGAACTGACGTTGCGAATCCAGCGACTCCTTGAAACGGGTTTCCTGCTTGTCCGCGGTTTCCCTCTGCTCGGTGATGCGGCCGAAGGAATCCTGCACTTCCAGGCTCATGCGGTTGAGATCCGACAGCCTGTTCTCGAGGTTGCGGAGCCTTTCCCCGTGCTGGTACAGATCCTTGGTCTTCACTTCCAGAGCCTGCGCCACGTTCTCGGTCTCGTCGATGCGGGCCGTAAGGGCCGCGATGGCGGGCTGCCGGGAGATCTGCTCCTGGATCTTCGCGTCGGTCGCGGAGACCAGCGTCTCCAGCTTGCCCATCTTGCCTTCCAATTCGCCGAATCCCTCCAGCTTGCCTTCCACGTCCCGGATGCGGGAGTTGGTCTGGCCCAGGAACCGGTTCAGCGTGTCCACGCGCTCCCCTACCTGGCCTATCTCATCCTGCCGGTGCTTGAGGAACTCCAGGTTTCCGATGACGGTTTCCGATTGCCGCCGCGCGTCGTCGGCCAATCCGCCGATGGAGACCATCTCCGCCCGCTTGGCTTCCAGGACTTCCATGGTGCGCAACAATTCGTTCTCGCCCTGCTTGATGTCCACCACCTTGCGTTCGACCTTCTTGAGCTCGTCCCCGAGATGGGATGCCACCGCCAGATCCTGCTGGAAGCCCTTGACCCATTCCTCCAGCTTGACGATCTTGCCTTCCAGTTTTTCCGCCGCGTTCCATTGCTTGTGGACCTTTTCCACCTTCTTGTCCACGCCGTTCAGGGTTTCCTGGAACCCGTCGATCAGCTTCTTGGTGGTTTCCAGCTGGCCGTTGTTCTTGAGGATGGTGTTCATGGTGGCGTCCATGCTGCGCACGATGTTGGCCGCTTCCTTGGCCCGGTTGGACGCTTCGTCGATGTTCTTCTGGCTCTTCTGGAACTCGCCCAGCCTCGCCTCGAACGCATCGCCAAGCAGAACCATCTCATCGACGCTCTTGCGGCTTTGCTTGAGGGAAGTCTCGAAACGCTCCACCTGCTGCAGGGCCGCATGGCTCTCGCGCAGGCGGCCTTCCAGGGCCTCGATATTGACCTGGGTCTTGGCCATCACCTTGTTCTGCTGCGCCACTTCGCGCATGCGTTCTTCCATCTCCCAGAACAGCGCGTTCAAACGGCCGGCTTCCACGTTGGCGCGTTCCACCACCATGCGTTGCTTGGCCAGCGATTGCAGCTTGGAATCGATCCAGGCGCGTTGCGCGTTGATCTGATCCATCTTGCCCTTGAGTTCGATGAACTCCTTCTGCCTCCCGGAAACCTCTTCCAGCTGTTTCCCCAGGTTGGCCACGTTCGCGGCGATCTCCGCCATCCCGGCCTTCATGGCCTTGGCGCCTTCGCCCGCGTCCGCGAAACTCTTCTCCAGTTGCACCATCTCCTCGATGGTGGGGATGGGGCCGACGATGGTGGCCGGCACGCCGCCTTCGCCGTTCTCGATTTCCGTCAGTACCTGGCGCACGGCCGTCTTCAGATCCAGTTCCGGCTTGGTCGCGGTCTTCTCGGACAGCAAGCGGTACAAGGCGTCATGGCTGCGCTTCAGCTCCTCGTTCTCCTTGGCCATCCGGTCCAGATCGGCGCGCATGCGGATATGCTCCGCCATAAGGCCGGCGGTTTCCTGGGCTTCATTGGGACCGGAAACGGACCAGGAGGAGTCTATCGAATCGTTGTTTTCGTCGCGCTTGTCCATAAATTACCTCACGTCCTCACTCGGTTATGATCAGCCATCCGGCAGGGCCGGATTCCATCCTGATGGTCTTGGGTCCGGAACTCCGCTGCAAACCCTGCGCGCCCTGGGCCAGGTAATCCTGGCGGAAAGAAACCTTCACGCGCGAATACCCCTCGGGTTCTATTTGCGGTTCGCCGATTTCCATCTGGATCTTGGATTTGGTCTCGAAGATCTTGGCCTTGCGATCCAGGAAGGCCTGCCGATCGCGGCCCTCCTTATCGCGGAAATCGGGATCATAATTCTCCCCGTACTTGGCGATGTCGCGGCTGCTCCAACCATCGCGCCATTGCGCCAGGCGATCGAGGATGGCCTTCTTGTCCTTGGCGGACAGGTTCTGCATGGAGAGCTCGGGGAAGTCCTTGCCTTCCTTGGCCACATACTCGGCCGCTTCCTTGAGGGCTTTCGCCTTGGCCAGGGTATCCGCCTGGGTCTTGCGGCCGTAGGCGGAAACGATGGAAGGGTATTCGCGTTCCATGCCCGCCACGTCCATTTGCTTGGAGGGGTCCGGGGCCACGTTGTCCGGCAGGACCACCAGCGGAGTGCCGACGTCCGCGTAAGCGGACAAGGCCAGGATATCCTCGTTGGCCAACGACAGGCAGCCATGGGTATAGGAAGGCAACTTGCCCATCTCCGTGCCGTGGATCCAGATGCCTTGCCCGGATTTGCCTTCGGCCTCGTCGCCGGGACGCGGGTAGTTGAGCGTGAACACGAGCGGACCGTAGATGGCCCCCTTGGAGGGTCCGGAATACAATCCCGTGATCCAGAAGCGGCCTTCCGGAGTGCGCATGTCCCCGGCATCGACCTTGTCCCCGAATGCCCGGCCGATGGCCATGGGATAGGCCACGGCCTTCTCCCAGGCATTGTCGCCCACGCGCCGGTAAGCGTACAAGGTGCGATCGCGTTTGCACGCGATCAGATAAAAATTCTTGTCGGGAATGCGGACGGGTTTCGCTTCCGCGGGAGCCGCCACCAGCGCCGCCTGGGTTTCGGGGTTGGGCGCGGGAACCTGGGTGGCGGGAGCGATGGGCGCGGGCGCGTTCACGGGCGCCGGTTCGGAAAGCTTGATCGCTGGCGCGGACGCGACGGGTACGCTCGGCAGCGCGGCGAGTTCCGGTGCGGTGCGGCGGAAGCTGATATCCGGGAAATGGCGCATGCCGTAACGCACGGAAAAGAATATGGATCCGATGGCG
Organism: Fibrobacteria bacterium; assembly: GCA_025360005.1. GTDB lineage: Bacteria > Fibrobacterota > Fibrobacteria > UBA11236 > UBA11236 > Chersky-265. The sequence continues at coordinate 58,713 of JANYDA010000027.1, read as the reverse complement.
GCGGCGGTCAGGAGAAGGGCGGCGGCACGGCGCTTATGCGCGCCGCGAATCACGCTGGGAAGCCCGCGGAAGCCGTCGTCGAGAAGCGGATCGTAGAATGCCTCCGCGGTCTCGCGGTTGCGGCGCCATACGTTGATGGAAACCCCGGCCAGATGGACGGTTTTTCTGAAGTTGTATCCGGGCCTGAGTGTCATACGCATCATGAACCCTGATTATATCATTTCGGCGACGCGGATTCCCCGGATTTTCCTTCGGGAAGGGAAAGGAAAAACGGGAGGGGTTGCGGTCTTTTATGGGAACGGGAGGCGGGCCGGTTAGAGAAATGTTAAAGCCGGGGGGGATTCCGGGGAGACGTACGGAATGCGGCTAAGGAATGGCCGGAAGCCCTGGAAATGGGCTCCGGCGCAGGGGCAAGGGATTTCAGCCCAGGCAGATGTCTTCGATATCGGTGCTCCAGCCTTCCAACTGCTTGATGCGGCTGGGATGTTGGAGCTTGGCCAGGGCCTTGGATTCTATCTGGCGGACCCGCTCGCGGGAAATGCGGTATTTATCCCCGATTTCCTTGAGGGTTTTGACCAGGCCGTCATCCAACCCGAAGCGCATGCGCACGATGGCCTGTTCCTTGGCGTCCAGGGAGGAGAGCACGCCGTCGATTTGCTTGCGGAGCATGCGCATGTTGACGCTTTGGGACGGCTTCTCCGCGGACTTGTCCTCGATGAATTCCGAGAATGTGTTGTTCTGATCGCCGGTGACGTAGTCATCCAGGGAGATGGGATCCTGGGATACGTCCATGGCCAACTGCACTTTCTTGATGGAGCAGCCGACCTTGGTGGCCACTTCTTCCGGATTGGGATCCTTGCCGGTGCTCTGCTGCAGCTCGCGGCAGACGCGCATTACCTTGCGGACTATGTCCAGCATGTTGGCGGGCACGCGCACGGTCTTGGCCTTGTCCGCGATGGCGCGCGTGATGGACTGCTTGATCCACCAGGTGGCGTAGGTAGAGAACTTATAGCCTTTGGTATAGTCGAAATTCTCCACGGCGCGGATGAGTCCGCTATTGCCTTCCTGGATCAGGTCGATCAGTTCCAGCCCCTTGGCGGTATACCGCTTGGCGATGGAAACCACCAGGCGCACGTTGGCCTCCACGATTTCTTCCTTGGCGCGGTCCCGCACCACTTCCCATTGCTTGATGCGGCGCAAGCGCTCCAATTCCTGTTCGGACGCGCCTTGCTCTTCCTTGTACTTGCCCACCAGGCGATCGATTTGCTTGTGGTTGAGCTTGAAGGCCACGCAATCGTTGACCAGGCGCATTTCCAAATTCTCGATCTCCGAGGCCAGCGCCTGCTGATCGCCGCCCTCAGTCTGGACCTCCTGGTACTTGAGGGTCATTTCCTCCAGCTTGGCGAAGTTCTTGCGCATGCGCGTGATGGCGGCGATGGCTTTCTCCTTTTCGGAGTCGTACACCTTGGGATCGGTCCAGGCGTCGTTATCGATCTGCAGGATCTCTTCGATGCGCAGATCCTCTTCCAGCACCTGGCGGCCCAGATCCAGCACCATGGCCACCATGCTCTTGGAGCGGAAGATGATGGCGCCGATGCGCTTCTGCACCTCTTCGATGCGCTTGGCGATGTTGATTTCCTCTTCGCGGGAAAGCAACGGTACCTTGCCCACCGAGTTCAGGTAGACCCAGGTGGGATCGTTGTAGCGCGCCAGCTTCTTTAGGCTGTCCGGCTTGGTGGGTTTGCGGGCCTTGACGACGAACTCGGAAACCTGCACCTGCTGGTCCACGAAGAACTGCCGCAAGGTGGAATATTCCTCATCCGATCGGCACAGCGCCTTGATCTGGTTCTCGGCGATGAATCCCTGAAGCTTGGCCTGCTTCTGCAGCCTTCTCAGTATTTGTCCATCAAGTTCATTCATACCGGACCACCTTTGCTTTTCGTTTGAAGCGAATGGATTCTTTTTTGAAGTTCGATTTTTTTAGCGAAGTCAGTTTCTATTCTGAGGCGCTTGTAAAGATCGCGGAGTTCCAGCGCGAAAAGAATTCCGTTTAAATGCCTGCGTTCCTGCTCGGCATCCATGCCCTCGAGTATGCGCAAAGCACCGATGGTGTCTTGCTGTTCGGTGGACAGGCGTTCCAGGAACTCCTTGACTGAGAATGAGGCCCGCTCCTCGACGAAGGCAAGCAGGTGGTCGACCAGATCGCGCACGATTTCCACTTGCAGCCATTCCAGTTTCACCCTGTCGAGCGCGGCAATGGAGGCGTGGGGCGAGGAAATCAGCAACTGCAACAATTGCCATTCGGCCAAAGCCTCTTCGCGCGGGCGCCCGCCCGGGATGGCTCCGGAAAAAACCGCCACAGTGTCGGCCTTCTCCACGCCCGCATCGGCCGCCTTCGCTAAAACCAAAGGCGCGGCCAGCGCGGACGCGGGTTGGGGATAAGCGGGACGGGCCCTGTGCACGCGGATGGACTTTAGGCCCAGCTTCTTGCGGAGTTCATCCAGGTATTGCTCGCGCACGTTGGGAGAAGGCATGGTCTGCAACAGCGCCAGGCAATCGCCCAGCAAGCCTTCTTTTTCCTCCGGGCTCATGGCGTCCAAGGGCTTGGCCGCGGATCGCAACAGAAAGCCCACGATGTCTTCGCTTTGAGAGAAAAGCTCTTTGATTTTCTCCCCGCCGAACTTGCGGGCGAAGCTGTCCGGATCCTCTTCCGCGGGCAGGACCGGCACCTTGACTTCCAGCCCCTGGGCCAGCAGGGGTTCCAGGCTGCGGCGCACGGCCTTGCGGCCCGGTTCGTCCCCGTCCAAGAACAGGAATACCTTGCGGGCGAAGCGCGAGAGGATCTGAACATGATCCTTGGTGAGCGCGGTGCCGGACACGGCCACGGCGTTGCGGATGCCGGCCTGCCACAGCGCCAGCAAATCCATGTAGCCTTCCACGATCACGGCTTCGCCCAGCTTGTCCATGCCGTTGCGGGCGAAGTTCAGTCCGTACAGCACCTTGCTCTTATGGTAGAACGGCGACTCCGGCGAGTTCACGTACTTGGGCTGATGTGGATCTTTAGGCGCGCCCTGGGCCGTTAGGATGCGTCCGCCGAATCCGATCACGTGGCCGCTCATGTTCCAGATGGGAAAAATCAGGCGCCCCGAAAAGCGATCATACAATCTCCCGCCGGCAGCTTCCCCTAGGATGCCGGCATCGATAAGCGCTTGGTTGGGGATGCCCTTGGCGCCGGCCCGCTTCAGCAGTTTGTCCGAAGATTGCGGCGCCAGCCCCAGCTGGAAATGTTTGCGGGTCTCATCGCTGATGCCGCGCCCGGCCAGGTAGGCCAGCACCTCCGCGTTGCCGGCCAGCTCCTCCTGGTACAATTGGCAGGCCAATTGGTTGGCGGCCAAGGCCTGGCTGGCCTTGCTTTTGTCCTCATCGTCCTTGGAAAAAAGGATGTTCTCCGGGATGGTCACGCCCGCGCGGGCCGCCACCGTCTTCAACGCGTCTATAAAGTCGAGCTTTTCGTATTCCTGCACGAACTTGAGAACGTCCCCGCCTGCGCCGCAAGCGAAGCATTTGTAGATGCCCATTTGCGGGGTCACGTTCATGCTGGGGCTGCGATCGTGGTGGAAGGGGCAAAGCCCAAGGTAGCGCGAGCCGGCCTTTTTCAGCGGTACGTATTGCCCGATGATCATGACGATGTCCGCGTTTTCTTTGACTTGCAGGATGATGTCGCGCAGCGTGGACGCCAAATAGCACTCCGGGGGAACTCTAGGAGAATAATACCCATCTCCGCTTTCATCCCGTAGGGCGGGATAGAGAGGAAACGGTAGGAGCGAAGTCTCGCGCACCGAATTCGCACACGCATCCTGCGTCGGCAATCCGATACCCCCTGGCGGCCATGAATGTTTGAAACTCTTCGTCTGAACCATTATCCAATTCCCTCAAAGCCGGGTGCAACTTGGATTTTTCTGGCTATTTGAGGTTAAATCCTTTGGACCATCCGAACATTATCGACTAGGTTGTCCGGGGATGGACCAAAGCGCCGCCTCGCGCCCTGCTACTATAGGCGAATATACCGCCAGGACCCCCATTTTGGTCCTGGGGTTGCCCGGAGTGCCCGGATTCAACGCCTTCTTTTACTTTCGGGCCCTCTTCCCTGGCCTCGTCTTCGGCGCGGCTCCTCCCAACGCACCGGAACTATCCGTCCCGGGTTCGCCCTATGGGCCGGGTATTTTATCCGCGGACCCCGAGGACCCAAAGCAATTGGCGGCGCTTTTCGATGTCCACGGCTTCCGGACCGTAATCGACGCCTCCGGCTGGTGCGCGCTCAAATCGTGCGAATTCGATCCCGCCCTGGCCAGGCGCCTGAACGTGGACATCGGCCGCCACGCCATGAATGAGTGCCGGCGCCGGGGAGCGCGTTTGATCCGGCTTTCCACGGATCTGGTTTTCGATGGGAACCCCTACCTGCGCGGCGGGAGCGAATGCTTGGGCGGATACGATGAAGAGTCCCCGGTTTCCCCCGTGACCGTATACGGGAAAATGATGGCGGAGGCCGAGCGCGTCATTAGCCAAGGTTATCCGGAAGCCGCCATCCTGCGCATCGCCTTGCCCATGGGGCCCTCACTCAACGGGCACGCCGGCGCCATCGATTGGATCGAATCGCGCTTCCGTAAAGGCAAACCCGCCACCTTGTATTTCGACGAGGTAAGAAGCAATCTCTACGTGCAGGATCTCAACCGGGTACTGGCGCATTTCTGCGGCAACGGGGCGCCTGGCCGCTGGCATGTCGGGGGGCCCAGGCCTTTGAGCCTGTTCCAGATAGCGCAGGCGATCAACCGCTTGGGCAATTACCCGCCGGAACTTCTGATGGGATGCCCGCGCGCGGCCGCCGGACCCATGCCGCCACGCGCCGGCCACGTTGGGATGGACACCGGTAAGTTAACTGCTGTGTTACCCCTGGGGACCATTCGGCCATGGCCCGCGGATCCCGCGCATGTGCCCGCGGATCCGGAATGGCATGGGCGCCGGGAGCGGGAATTCCCGGCCGGCGCCATCGCCCGCAGCCTCTATGGCGATGGTTGGCCCGGAGCCTGGGAGCATCCCTTAAGCCTGGTTCCCGGCGCGGGAGATTAACCGGGTTGCGGGCCTTCATTGACGGGGCCGCCCCAGCTCCCGCAGCGGTTGCCTCCGCGTTTGCGAACCATTTCGACTCGCGTATTTCAGCGGATCGAGGATGAACGCCTAGGCTTTGGCCTCCCCTGGGTGCGCGGCGGGTTTTTTAATTAAATTCACCCCACCCGGGTGCCTATGCATCCGTTACTTCCGGATCGCGGCGGGTTCCGTACTCCCTTTTCCGGTATTTTGGGATTATAGGGAAAAAGAGTTCGCCATAGCATGAGCACACCAACAGCATCCTCGCAGTCCGTTACGCCCGTACCTCCGGCCGGATTCGGAATCCCGTTCCTGACCGGCAAGCAAATCCGGCAAGGCTTCATCGATTTCTTCGCCGGCAAAGGCCACCTATTCGTACCGTCCGCTCCCGTGGTCCCGCACGATGATCCCACTTTGCTTTTCACCAACGCCGGCATGAACCAATTCAAGTCCGCGCTTTTGGGCGACAACCGCGAAGGCTGGAAACGCGTGGCCAATTCGCAGAAATGCATCCGCGTTTCCGGCAAGCACAACGACCTGGACGAAGTGGGCCGGGACACCTATCACCACACCTTTTTTGAAATGCTGGGCAACTGGTCCTTCGGCGACTATTACAAGAAGGAAGCCATCAAATGGTCCTGGGAGCTGCTGACGGAAGTCTGGAAGCTCCCCAAGGATCGCCTGTTCGTCACCGTGTTCCGCGATGACGATGAGGCCGAGTCGCTGTGGAAAACCGAAACCGATATCGCCCATGGACGCATCATGCGCTTCGGCGAGAAATCCAACTTCTGGGAAATGGGCGACGTGGGACCCTGCGGCCCCTGTTCGGAAATCCATTTCGACATGGGCGACATGGCCACCCAGGCGGCCACCTTTGCGGACCCGGCTGCGGGCGTGAACGGAACCAACGCCCGCTATATCGAACTCTGGAACAACGTGTTCATGCAGTCGGAGCGCCTTTCCAGCGGGGAATTGAAACCGCTCAAGAGCCAGAATGTGGATACGGGCATGGGCTTTGAACGTATCGTCTCCGTGATCCAGGGCTCCGGCTCCAACTATGAGACGGACGTATTCCAGCCCATCATCACCCGCATCGCGGACCTCTCCGGGGTAGCCTATTCCAAAGGCCCGGAAGGCACGCCCCATCGCGTCATGGCCGATCATGTGCGCGCCCTCTCCTTCGCCATCGCGGACGGCGCCACGCCGGGCAACGAGGGCCGCGGCTACGTGCTGCGCCGCATCCTGCGCCGCGGCAGCCGCTTCGCCCGCAACTTAGGGACGCGCGAACCTTTCCTGTGGAAACTCGTCGAGACCTTGGCCGATACCATGGGCGAGGCCTATCCGGAACTGGCGCAGCGCCGTCCCTACATCGAACAGGTGATCCGCGCCGAGGAAGAACGCTTCATGCGCACCTTGGATCAGGGCCTGGACCGCTTCGCCAAGATGGCCGCGGAAACCAAAAGCAAGAACGCCGCCATAATAGGCGGCGCGGAAGTTTTCCTGCTCTACGATACCTACGGCTTTCCCACCGATCTCACGCGCGTACTGGCGGAAGAACAGGGCCTTTCCATCGACGAGGCCGGTTATGCCAAGTACATGGAAGAACAGCGGGAGCGCGCGCGCGGCGCCGCCAAGTTCGACGGCAGCTTCGCCAGCGACGAAGGCTGGACCCTCGTTTCCCCTTCCCTGGACACGGAGTTCATCGGCTATTCAACCTTGGTGGCGGATGTGAACGTGCGCCGCTTTCGCGAGGTGGGCGACCAGGTGCTGGTGGTGCTCGACAAGACCCCGTTCTACGCGGAAGCCGGCGGCCAGGTGGGCGACACCGGCACCCTCACCGGCAAGCCCGGCCCCGCCGGAGCGCCCCTGGTGCAACTGCGCGTGCTCGACACCGTCAAGATGTTCGATATGGTGTTGCACAAATGCGACTTGCTGGGCGGCGTCCCGAGCCTGGAGACCATGAAAAACCTGAAGGCCGAGGTGGACGCGGAAAACCGTTTCCGGACCGTTCGCAACCATAGCGCCACGCATCTTCTGCATTCCGCCTTGCGCGAGGTGCTCGGCAATCATGTGCAGCAGCAGGGGTCGCGCGTAGCGCCTGAATCCCTGCGCTTCGACTTCACCCATTTCCAGGCCATGTCCGCGGAGGAAATCCGGCGCGTGGAAGCGATCGTCAACCGCAGCATAGCGGAAAACCATTCCATCTCCAACGCCATCCACGGCATCGAAGAGGCCAAGAAGCTGGGCGCCATGGCCCTGTTCGGCGAGAAATACGGCGATAAGGTCCGCGTCATCACCATGGGGCCCGTGAGCATGGAATTGTGCGGCGGCACCCACGCCACCGCAACGGGCGACATCGGCTCGCTGAAAATCATTTCGGAAAGCTCCATCGCCGCCGGCGTGCGCCGCATCGAAGCCGTGACCGGATTGGGCGCATTGGAAATGGCGCAACGCAACTTCAACGCCCTGGCGGATATAGCCAAGGTGTTCAAGGCCAAGCCGGGACAGGAAGCGGAAAAGGCGGCGGAAGCCTCGGCCCGCATCAAGGCCCTGGAAAAAGAAGTCCTGGAACTGCGCCAAACGCAAGCCCGATTGCAAGCCGCCGGCGTTATCGCCGAGCGCGGCAAATCCGTAAACGGCGCCACCGTCATCGTGTCCCGATTGGATGAGAAAACCTTCCCGAAGGATTCCGTGGGCCTGTTGGTGGACGGCATCGCGGGCCAATTGCGCAACGGCGTGGCGGTCTTGACCCAGGTCTCCGGCGACTCGCTCGCCATTTACGCGGCCGTGGGCAAAGAAGCGCAAGCCAAGGTCAAGGCGGGCGATCTGATCAAAGCCATCGGTCCCATCGCGGATGCGCGCGGGGGCGGCAAACCCGATCGCGCCCAAGCCGGATCCAAGTCTCCGGACAAGGAAGCGCTGGTGCTGGCGGAAGCCGAAAAATACCTCAGAGCTTGTTTAGAGTCTACCGGCGTCGGCCCGAGGCCGAGCGAGCGGGCCGCGGCCAAGGAGGGCGAATGAGCGCTATGCGGAGAATAACGCGAATGAGCCCGACGCAGGCCCCGGCCCGCGTAGCCGGCCGGAGCCAGCCGATAGGCGCTAACGAGCTCTACAGCAAGCCCTGGGGGGATGATGGCCGTTGGATCGATTGAAACCCGGCTGATCCAATCCCTGGAGAAGGTACGCTCCCTCTTCTTCGTCCTGCTCGATCCGGACTCGGACACGCCCGACGGCATCATCGAATCCGGCCTGCGCGCGGCCAAGCACGGCGCGGACGCGCTCCTGTTGGGCGGGTCCTTCGTGGGCAACCCCAGCTTCCAGAAAATCGCCGCCGGACTCAAGAAGGAAATCCAGGTTCCCATCATTCTGTTCCCGGGGGGTTGCTCGCATGTTACCCCGGGCCCGGATGCCATCCTCTTCACCACCCTGATCAGCGGGCGCAATCCGCAATACCTGATCGATGAGCAGGTGAAAGGCGCAGTACTGGTGCGCAGCCTGCGCATGGAAGCCATCCCCACCGCGTACATGCTGATCGAATCCGGCCGCACCACGGCGGTGGAATACATCAGCAACACGCGCCCAATCCCGGCCGATAAGCCCGCCATCGCCGCGGCGCATGCCATGGCCGCCGAATTGATGGGACAGCGCTGGATCTACCTGGAAGCCGGCAGCGGCGCCTTGAACGCGGTTCCCGCCCCCATGGTCAAGCTGGTACGGGCCTCGGTGGGACTGCATGTCATCGTGGGCGGGGGCATCCGCACTCCCGAACAGGCGCGCGAACGCTCCGAAGCCGGCGCGCATGCGATCGTGGTGGGCAACCTCTTCGAGGCCAGTAAGGATGAATCCCTGATCAAGGATTTCGTCGCGGCCGTGCACGGCTGAAGCGGCCGGGCCTGACCTTGTACGCGAGAGGTTAAACGCCTTTTTCCCCGGGCGAGGCCAGCCACGGAAGCGGCGGGCCTTTAACGCCCGCGTACTTCTTGCGGTAGGCGCTAGGCGACATGCTCATTTGCCCTTTGAACTGGCGGTTGAAATGGCTCAGGTCGTAGAAGCCGTTGTTGAGGGCGATATCGGAAATGCGTTCGCTGCTTTCCGCCAAGGCCTGGCAGGCCGCATGGATACGCACCATGGTGATGTACTTGAGCGGCGAGATCTTGAATAGGGACTTGAAGCGCCGTTCGAATTGGCTGATGGAAAGGCAGACGATGGACGCGAGCTTGGCCATGTCGATGGATTCCGGATAATGTCCCATCACATAGTCGAACACATCGCCCATCTCGGTGAAATGGCGCGAGCCCGATTCCATCTTCTTGATATCGCGGGTGATGCCGGCCAGGCCGATGATCTTGCCCGCCTCGTTGCGCACCGGAACCTTGGTTGTGGAGTACCAGTCGGTGGCCTTGCCGATATGGATTACCAATTCGATCATGTTCACGATGGGTTCGCCGGAGGCTCTCACCTGATCGTCATCGCGCACGTACTTCTCCGCCAGATGGCGGGGGAACACATCGTAGTCGGTGAGCCCCAACAAATCGTCGGCCTTTTTCATGCCGCACTTCTCGATGAAGATTTCGTTCACCATGGTGAAGCGGCCGTCCATGTCCTTGGCGAACAGGAACACGTCCGGCAAATGTTCAAACAATTCCAGCAGAGCCGGCTTTACGCCCACCGCATCGGAATTCCAGGCTCCCGGCGTTTTATGTACGCTCACAATTCCTCAATCCTTCTCCTCTATCCGAATACGGGCTAGGTACCCCGCCCCGCATTCTCCCGGTTCCCACTTGTCTACACCGACAGAATTTATTCGCGCCCCATAGGTGGACGGACGCTTAAGTAACAAAACCGTCTCTCGTGCCCCAAGTAGGCATCATGGTATTTTCCCGGAATCCGCTGCGGAAAGGCAGCGGGAGAAGCGCTTTCCGGGCTATGTCTCAATGGCCTAAGCCACTATAAGGCAGCTGTTTCCGGAAGGAATTTTATCCGGGAATGGGGACGATAACGTAAATTCGCCTGGAATAAGGCGTTCCCGGCGGCTCAAAGGCATTTGCATGGCGATAAATAGGCATTTAGCCTATAATTATAGGCTCTTGTAAAGGGTCGAAAATGGGTGATTCAGTTGACCGGATAGGGGGTCTTTATTAACTTAACCTGTCTAATTTTTTTTCACGTAGTAGGGCAGAAATGAAAACGGTTACGGTAAATCCCAAGACCATTTCGAGCAAATGGTTCATCATCGACGCGAACGACGTCGTCCTCGGTCGCTTGGCCAGCAAGGCCGCCGCGCTCCTCATGGGCAAGAACAAGACGGCTTGGTCCCCCAATCAGGATCTAGGCGACCATGTCATCATCATCAACGCGGACAAGATCGCCCTCACGGGCAAGAAGCGCGAGACCATGCGCTACTTCAACCATTCCACCCATCCGGGCGGATGGCGTGAGTTGTCCGTAGCCCAGGCCCAGGCCGTGCGCCCCGGTTATCCGGTACGCCATGCCATCAAGGGCATGCTGCCCCATACCATCCTTGGCGAGCACATGGGCAAGAAACTTCACGTATACGGTGGCGAGACCCACCCCCACGCGGCCCAAAAGCCCGAGGTGCTGTCCCTCAAGTAGGGCCGGCCGGAAATTAACAGGAGGATATCATCGCTACCCAGGATACTTACCGGGCAACCGGCAGACGGAAAACCGCCATCGCGCGGGTGATATTGAAGCCCGGAACCGGCAAGCGGACCATCAATGACCGCACCTTCACCGAGTTCTTCGCCAACGCCATCCGCGAAATGATCGTGGAGCAACCCCTCACCATTCTCAACCTCAACAAGCAGTGGGATGTGATCGTCACCTCCAACGGCGGGGGTGTAAATGGAACGGCCGGCGCCGTCCGCCTGGGCATAGCCCGGGCCCTGGTCGCCTTCAAGCCCGAGTTCCGGGCCGCCATGCGCGAGCATGGACTGATGACGCGCGATTCGCGCGCCGTGGAACGTAAGAAATACGGTAAGTCCGGCGCACGCCGCAGCTTCCAGTTCAGCAAGCGCTAACAGAGCTATTAGAGTCAAAAGGATAGAGGATCAGAATGCCAGTACCCGAAATCAAAGAGATGTTGGAAGCCGGAATCCATTTTGGGCATCTCACCAAGCGGTGGAATCCCAAGATGAAGAAGTTCATTCTCACCGAGAAGAACGGGATCTACGTCATCGACCTGTCCAAGACGCAGGAATGCCTCCAGAAGGCCACCGATGCGGTGAAGAAGATCCGCCACTCCGGCAAGTCCATCCTCTTCGTGGGCACCAAGAAGACGATCAAGGAATGCCTCAAAGAAGAAGCCGTGCGCTGCGGCCAATTCTACGTGACCGAGCGTTGGCTCGGCGGCATGCTCACCAACTTCTCCACCGTCAAGAAATCCATCAAGCGTCTCGAAGAGATCGAGAAGATGGAAACCGACGGCCTCTTCAAGGAAATCACCAAGAAGGAAGTCCTGTCGTTGAATAAAGAGCGTGGCAAGCTGGAAGGCATCTTCAGCGGCATCCGCCATATGAAGACCCTTCCCGGAGCCCTGTTCGTGGTCGATTCCGAGCATGAGGAAATCGCCGTGCACGAGGCCAACCGCTTGCGCATTCCCGTGTTCGCCATCGTGGACACCAACTCCGATCCGGACAAGGTGGCTTTCCCGATTCCCGGCAACGATGACGCCATCAAGTCCGTCGGTCTCCTGACCCGCGTGTTCTCGGACGCCATCGTCGGCACCTCCGGACCCCAGGTCTCTGATATGCAGGTCGCTCCCGCACCCGCTTTGGCGGAAGTGTTGGAAGGGGCCGAGTAATGGCGGAAGTCACCGCGCAAACGGTGGCTGAGCTCCGGGAGAAAACCGGTCTCGGCATCCTGCAGTGCAAAAAAGCCCTCACCGAGACCGGCGGGGACATGGAAAAGGCCATTGAATTCCTGCGCAAGCAGGGAGCAGCCGTGGCCGCCAAGCGCGTGGGCAAAGAGACCAAGGAAGGCAAGGTCATCCTCGCCTCCGGTCCCGATGCCGTCTGCGCCGTAGAGATCAACTGCGAAACGGATTTCGTATCCGCTTCGGACGACTTCAACGGCTTCACCGCCAAGGTAGCCAAAGTCATCCTCGACAAGAAGCCGACGGACCCGGAAGCCCTCAAAGGCCAGGCCCTGGAAGGCTCCACCGTCGGGGAAGTGAATACCGCCGTCATCGCCAAGATCGGCGAGATGATCTCCATCCGTCGCTTTACCATCGAGAAGGTAGGCGCCAACGAATTGGCCGAGACTTACTCCCACGGAGGCGGAAAGATTGGCGTCATCGTCAAGCTCGGCTATGCGGGCGAAGCCAAGGACAAACCCGCGCTGTCGGGTCTGGCCAAGGACCTTGCCATGCAGGTCGCCGCGACCATGCCCATCGCAATCGAACCCAAGGATGTTCCCGCTTCCATCATCGAGAAGGAACGCGAAATCGGTCGCGAGCTGACCCTCAAAGAAGGCAAGACCGGCGACATCGTCGACAAGATCGTGGAAGGCAAGATCCAGAAGTTCTACAAAGAGAACTGCCTGGTAAGCCAGGTCTACGTCAAGGACAGCAAGCTGACGATTGACAAATTGCTGGCCGCCACGGCCAAGTCGCAGGGACTAGAATCCATCAAGGTTCTCGGCTTCCATCGGCTGCAATTGGGTCAATAGCCCGTGTCCGCCCTCAAGTACAAGCGTGTCCTCCTCAAGCTTAGCGGGGAGGCTTTCGCTGGCGAGAAGGACGGAGGAATCGACCCCGAAATCATCCGATCCATCGCCGAAGAGGTCGCTCAGGTCTACCAGAGCGGCATCCAAATCGGCGTGGTCATAGGCGGAGGCAATATCATCCGCGGCGCCACGCTCAGCCAATTCGGCTTCGACCGCGTGTCCGCCGATCAAATGGGTATGCTCGCCACCGTCATCAATTGCCTGGCCATGCAGGACGCCCTGGAAAAGCTGGGCATCTATACGCGCGTGATGAGCGCCATCAAGATGTCCTCCATCGCCGAGTTCTACATCCGCCGCCGCGCGGTGCGCCACCTGGAAAAAGGCCGCATCACCCTGTTCGCGGCCGGCACCGGCAATCCGTATTTCACCACCGACAGCGCCGCCACCCTGCGCGCCATCGAATGCAATTGCGACATCATCATGAAGGCCACCAATGTGGACGGGATCTACGACAAGGATCCCAACAAGCATAGGGACGCCGTCAAGTACGAGACCATCAACTACACCGAGGCCATCAACCGCCAGCTGAAGGTGATGGACACCTCCGCGTTCGCCTTGTGCCGCGAGAACAACATCCCCATCCTGGTTTTCGACATGAACGTGCGCGGCAACCTGGCCAAGGCCGCCCGCGGCGAAAAGATCGGGACTCTGGTCAATAGCGGAGAATAAGACCATGCTGGACGAGAATTCCATCAAGGAACGCATGCAGAAGACGGTGGAAAACGCCCGCCGCGATCTCGCCAAGATCCGCACCGGCACAGCATCCCCCGCCATCCTCGACAACGTCTACGTCGACTATTACGGCACCAAGACACCTATCTCCCAGGTCGCCGCTATCAGCATACCGGAGCCCCGCTGCCTGGCCATTAAGCCCTGGGAAAAGAACATGATGCAGGCCGTCGAAAAAGCCATCATGACCAGCAACATCGGCATCAATCCGGTGAACGACGGCACCTATATCCGCCTCAACATGCCCGTGCTTACCGGAGAGCGCCGCAAGGAACTCGCCAAGCATGCCAAGGGCATCGGCGAGGACGCCAAGGTGGCCATCCGCAACATCCGCCGCGACGAGAATGAGCGCCTCAAGAAGGAACTCACCGGCGCCGGGCACTCCGAAGACGAGTTGAAGGGTTGGATGGAAAAGGTCCAGGCGCTCACCGACAAGTTCATCGCAGAAGTGGACAAGGTCATCGCCGAGAAGGAAAAGGACATCCTCACCGTTTGAGTAAGGGTCCGCAGTCCCCAATGCGAGAGCCGCCGACGCACATCGCCATCATCATGGACGGCAATGGCCGCTGGGCCAAGAAGCGCCTGCTCCCCCGCGTGGTGGGCCACCGGGAAGGCACCAAAGCCACCAAGAAAATCGTTCGCGCCTGCGGCGAGCTCGGGGTGAAATACCTGACCATTTACGTTTTCAGTTCCGAGAATTGGGAGCGCCCGCTTCCGGAAGTCGACGCACTGATGAACCTATTGGTGGATATGGTACGCCAGGAAATCCAGGACCTGATGGACAACAACGTCCGCCTCTGCGCCTTGGGCAACCTCAACAAGTTGCCGGACCTGACCCGCAAGGAGTTGGAATGGGGCATCGATCGCACCAAGGACAATACCGGCCTGCAGCTCAACCTGGCCGTCTCCTACGGCGGCCGCGAGGAAATCCTGGACGCGGCGCGCGCCTTGGCGGAAAAGGCCAAGCGCGGGGAGATTTCCCCCGACGCCATCGACGAACAGGCCTTCCGTTCGCAACTCTACCTGCCCGATGTCCCCGATCCGGAACTGCTGATCCGCACCGGCGGCGATCAACGCATCTCCAATTACCTGCTTTGGCAAATCGCCTACACGGAGCTGTACGTAACGCCCACGTTATGGCCGGACTTCGACAAGTCGGGCCTGGTGGAAGCCATCGGGGAATACCACTCGCGGCAACGCCGCTTCGGCAAAGTGCTGGAAGGCTGATCCTTGTCCAACCTGGCCGTGCGCGTCATCTCGGCCCTGGTCATGATAGTGGTCATCTACGGCGCGCTCATCCTGAACCCGTACACGCGCTGGGCCATGATGGCCATGATCCTGGCGTTGGGCGCGTGGGAGTACGCACGCATGATCACCCTTAAATACCAAGGTCCCGGAGTCGCCTGGCTCGCCGGCCTGCTGGTTTTCCTTTGCGTCCTGCCGCAATACCCCGGCCTGATGGAAGGTTCCGTCTCCCTATCGGCCTCTCCGGGGCTATGGATTTGCGGCGTCGCCGTCGCGTCCGTGCTCGGCTTCACCTTGATCGGTTTCCGCAAGCTCGACATCGCGGTCATGGCGCCGTGGATCTACCTGCAACTTTTCGGGATCGCTTACTTCGGCATCTACGCGGCCGCCATCTACGGTCTGCTAACCGAGGCTTCCGGTTGGAAAGGCATCTTCCCGTTGCTGCTGGTTCAGATCGCCATCGCCTGCGCGGACACGGGAGCCTATTTCACCGGTCGGAAATTCGGCAAACGCAAATTGGCGCCCGCCATCAGTTCCGGCAAAACCGTGGAAGGGGCCGTCGGCGGCGCCTGCCTCACCGTGCTCATGGTGATCCTGCTCGGGCCCAAACTCTCGCACACCGGTTTCCTGGCCAATCTGGGCCTGGGATTTCTGCTCTCCGGCACCGCCATCGTCGGCGATCTGTTCATTTCCATCCTGAAGCGTTACACCGGCGCCAAAGACTCCTCCAACCTGATCCCGGGCCATGGGGGCATCCTCGACCGCTTCGACTCCCTGCTCTTCTCCGCGCCGGCGGCGGTGTTCTACCTGCAACTTGTGCAGGGCTGAGCAAAGCTCAGGGCGGCAAGCCGCGGCGGTCAACCCTCATCTTCTTCACAAGGGCTGGAAACAGCCGGCGCCTTTCCAGTCCGCCCTTTTGAAAAGATCGGAAATGTTGAAGGTCGTTTCCGCGGCCCCCAGGAAGAGAAAGCCGTGGGATTGCAGCAGCCGATGGGCCCGGCCGAATATGGTTTTCCGGCTTTCGTTATCCATATAGATCAGGACGTTGCGGAGGAAGATGATGTCCATTCTCGCCATGGAAGGCCAATCGTTTTTCAAATTCATGGTCCTGAATTGAACCATGTTCCGGATCTCGTCGCGTAGCTTCCAGTTTTCATCGCTGCGGGTAAAATACTTGGCCAGCATGGGCGGGCTGATGCCGCGGTTTATTTCCGATTGGTTGAAAACCCCCTCCTTGGCCTTGGCCACGACCTTGCCGGCTACATCCGTCCCGGTGATGCGGATATTCCAATCCGACAAATGAGGAAATGCTTCCCTGAGGGTAAGGGCGATGCTGTAAGCTTCCTGTCCCGTGGAACAGGCGGCCGACCAGATATGGATGGCCTTCTCGCTCTTTTTCTTTGCGATAAGAACCGGTAAAACCTTTTCCTTCAGGGCTTCAAAGGGCGCCGTATCCCGGAAAAAAAAGGTCTCGTTGGTGGTCATCGCTTCCAAGGTATCGTTAATGACTTCCTCCGGAGGATGTTTGGTCTTGAGCAGAAGGACAAGCCGGCCCAAATCGCCCACGCCCGCCCTTTCCGCCACCTTGGCCAAGCGCGACTCCACCAGATAGCCTTTCTCCTTTTCCAGCCGGATTCCCAGCCGTTCGTAAAGGAGATTGGAAATGAATAGGAAATCCGATTCCGAGACCGCCATGTTACCCTTCCCCTGCGTCTTCCCGGGGATGCGAAACGGGAGTCTTCCTGGCAAAGGCGGATTGCACTTCCCTCGCCAAATCCCGCAGGGAAATTATCCTATCCGCCAATCCGGCCTTCGCAATCGCGCCCGGCATTCCCCATACCACGCTGCTGGCTTCATCCTGCACGAAAATGGAACCGCCGCCGCGGTGGATGGCCTCGGCTCCCGCCAGGCCGTCCTGGCCCATGCCCGTCATGACCACGGCCAGGACTTTGGGACCGAACGCCTCCGCCATGGAACGGAAGAGCACATCGACCGAGGGACGGCAGGAATTGAGGGGGGGATCGGAATTGATCGCCAGTTCATGACCGCTCTTCCCTTTTACCACCTGCATATGGAATCCGCCCGGCGCGATCCAGGCCTTCCCGGCTTCCAGGCATGCGCCCGCGAATCCTTCCTCCACCCGGATACGCGATTTATCGCCGATGCTCTTGGACAAGGATTTGGTGAAGTGCGGCGGCATATGCTGGACGACGAGGATGGGCGCGGGGAAGTCGGCAGGCAGCTGTGAAAGCAGTTCCAACAAGGCTTGCGGGCCGCCGGTGGAAACTCCGATAGCGAGGATTTCCGGCATGCTTCGGGTACCTGCCGGCGCGGACTCCCGGCTGGGAAAGGTTGCGGACCGCTTTGGCTGGGGATTGCAAATGGATTTTATTTTCCCGAGCAAATCCTTGGAAAAGGTTTCCAATCCGCCGCCATTCATGTGGGCGGAAGGTTTGGCCACGAATTCGGCCGCTCCGCCGAGCAAAGCTTGCATGGCATCCCGGCTTCCCGCGCCGGCCGGTTCGCCGCACATGATGACCGGCAACTTCGGCTGGATTTTCTTTATCTCGATGAGGGTTTGCATTCCGTCCATCACGGGCATATGCAAATCCACCATCACCAAATCCGGTTCGGTTGCGAAAAGCTTGCTTAAGGCCATCGCGCCGGACAGGGCCGTGCCCGCCACCTCTATGCCGGGATCATGGGAAAGGGTTTCGCTCAGGATTTTGCAGGCGACAATCGAGTCGTCCACGATGAAGACCCTGATTTTCCGGCCGGGAGCTGTCATCCCACAAAGCGCTTTAAGTCGAAAAGCATCTTCGACAACTCCTCGGAAGCCTTCTTGGTGTCGTTGGCGCCGTTGGCCGTGCTTTGCGCGGCCTGCGCCACGCCGGTGATGTTATTGGTGATTTCGCCGCTGCCTCGGGCGGCTTCCGAGATGTTCTTGGCTATCTCGTTGGTGGTGACCGTTTGCTCTTCCACGGCGCTGGCGATGGTATTCTGGATATCGCTGATTTGCCTGATGATGTTGCCTATCTCCGAGATGGATCCGATGGCTCCCTTGGTGCTGCTCTGGATGCCCTCGATTTTCCTGCTGATGTCTTCCGTGGCCTTGGCGGTTTCCCGGGCCAACTCCTTCACCTCATTGGCCACCACGGCGAAGCCCCGGCCGGCCTCTCCCGCCCTGGCGGCCTCGATGGCGGCATTTAGGGCCAGCAGGTTGGTCTGTTCGGCGATGGAAGTGATGAGCATGATGATCTTCCCGATTTCCTCGCTGCTGGTGCCCAGCCGGGACATGTCGCCGTTCATGGACTCAGCCATCCTGACGGCATTCTCCGCCACCCGCACCGATTCCGAAGCGCTCTTGGATATCTCGCGGATGCTCGCCGTCATTTCCTCCGTGCCGATGGCCACCGTTTGCACGCTTTGGTTGACCTGCTGGCTGGAAGAGGAAACCACCGTGGCCTGCGAAGAGGTCTCTTCCGCATTGGCGCTCATCTGCTGGCTCACGTTGGTCAGTTGCTTGGAAGCGGAGTCCAGCCCGGTCGAGATGTCCGACAAGGAGCCGGTGATATTGCGGATGATGTAGCGGAACAGCAGCGACATGGCGGCCATGATGGCCAGGGCCAGGCTGGCCAACAGTATGCTGTGGCGGCGCAGGGTGTTGGTGGCCGCATCCTCGTCCTTCTTGTATTTATCGTTCGACAGCGAAACGACCTGGTCGATGGCGGCGCGATGCTCTTCGTATTTCGGTTTCAAAAAGGATTGCACCAGTTTTTTCGCGCCCTCGCGATCCCCTTGGAGGATCAGGGGAATGAACTCTTTATCGCGCTTTTCCAGGAACTCCTCGCCAGGCCTGTAGGAGGCCACCAGCAAGGTGGATTTGATCTTCCCGTCTTCCAGATCGCCGTTCCAGAAATCCTTCCTGGTTTCATAATCGTTGCGGAGCGACTTGCTTTTTTCCATCAGCACGGCCAATTTCCGCGCATCGGTTTCCTCCACCATTTCCAGGACGTTCAAATAGCTTTCGATAAGATATTCCGGAGGCGGCAGGATATCCGCGATGAGATCCTTGCTTTGCACGATGTTGTTGTAATAGGGCCCGCGGATCTGCACGATTTTTATGGTATTCCATACCAATCCCGTGAAGAACAGGAAGGAGGCCAGGAAAAAGAATACCAGGGTCGCCAATTTGGTGTGGATCTTCGACTCGCTGAGTTTCATCAGCAGTCCCGATTTAGCGGGGTTCGTTGACATGGGCTTCTCCTATGGAACTGGGACGGCTTTCTTCAGTATCCGCGCCGTTCCGGTTTTTGAAAATCGCTTCGACATCGATGACGTTCATGAGGGCATCCTTGAGCTTGAACACGCCCTTGATCATTTCCGGGGCGGGGCCCCTTTGCAGGCTGGGCGGCTGCACCATGGCTTCGCTCCCGAAATCGATCACCTCGCCAGCCTTGTCCGCCAAGAGACTTATCGCTTCATCGTCGGAGCTCAGGATGATATTGATGGGATCCTGGGACTTGGGCAGCGGCGGCAGGCCGAATAGTTTCCGTAAATCCACGGCCACCACTATTTGCCCGCGCAGATTGGCGAGTCCGGCCACGAAAAAAGGGGAATGCGGGATGGGAGTGATATCCGGGATGCGGATGATCTCCTGGATGGAAAGTATCTCCAACCCATACGTCTTCTCGCCCAGATAGAAGGTGCAATATTGCGTCATCTCAGCCGCCCGCCTTCGATATTTCCCGCCCGGAGAACAGGGCCGGGATGGCCATCCTCGCAAGCGCCGGCAAATCCAGGATTTCCGTGGCCTTGCCCCGGATGAGGGTGCTGCCTTTGAATCCGGGCCGGCCGGCGGGAAGATGGATGTCCGAAGCCACGTCCACGATATCCATGATCCGATCCACGACAAAGCCGGCGGAACGTTCTCCTTCGGTGAATACCAACACGCTCAAAGACCTTTTCTTGCGGAGGGCGGGAGCGGTTTCGCCGGTTTGGACGGCGCCTCCGGGCCCCAACAATTGCGCAAGCCTCAGGATGGGAAGGATCCTGCCTCGGCTTTGGAAGACTTCCATATTCGCCATCCTCTCGACGGCATCGGCGGGGAATTCCTGAAGCCTGGAAATGTTGGCGACCGGCACGGCCATCAGCCCGTGCGTCTCGCACGCTACGATAAGCATGCTCTCCTTGGTCCAACCTTGATCGGCGGATCCCGGGGCCGATTCCCGATGGTTCGCTTCCTCGATCCCGCGCGTCAGGCGGGCGTTCTGGGCCAATCCCGGTACGTCCATGATCAGGGCCACCTTGCCGTCTCCCATGATGGTGGCGCCGGCGAAAAGGGAGGACTTCAAATGCTTGCTGAGCGGCTTCACCACGATCTCCTGGGTATCCTGCACCGAATGGACCAGGATTCCGAATTGATGGTTTTCCGCATGCAATACGACGATGAAGTTATCGCCTATCGGCGGCGGCGCGGCCTTGCCGTCCGTTTCGGCCTTTTCAAAAAGGCGGTCGAGCCTGGCCAAGGGAAGCAGCCGCCCGCGGAGCCTGTACACGGGGGTTTCCTGGAACCACTCCACCCCTTTGTCCCTGGCGGTATTCTTCAGCCGTACCACTTCCAGAACGTTGAGTTGGGGAATGGCGAAGCGCCGGCTCAGGGTCTCCACGATCAAGGCCGGGATGATGGCCAAGGTGAGCGGGATTTTTATCCTCAAGGTCAGGCCCAGGCCGGGCCGGTTGAAGAGTTCGACGGTCCCGCCGATTTTTTCGATATGGGTCTTGACCACATCCATTCCCACTCCCCTCCCGGAGAGGGTGGTGATTTTTTCCGCCGTCGAAAAGCCGGGAAGGAAAATGAGCTGGGCCAACTCCCACTCGGGCATGGTGGCGAGCTTCTCGGGTTTGACCAGGCCTTTTTCCAGCGCCTTCTCCGCCACCCGCCGGGAGTTGATCCCGGCTCCATCATCGGAAACCTCTATGATCACCTGGCCGCCCTCATGGTAGGCCTTCAGGGATATGCGGCCTTCCCTGGGCTTGCCCCAGGACTCCCGCACATCCGGCTCTTCGATCCCATGGTCGACGGAATTCCTGAGCACGTGCGTGAGAGGATCCTTGATGGCTTCGAGGATGGTCTTATCCAGTTCGGTGTCTTCGCCCACCATTTCCACCTGGACCAGCTTCCCGCAGGAGTTGCAAAGGTCCCTTACGATCCTGGGGAATTTCCCCCATACGTTTTTGATCGGCTGCATGCGGGTTTTCATCACCCCTTCCTGCAGTTGGGAGGTGATCAGATTGAGATGCTGCGAGGGAATGGTCAACGGGGAATTTCCGGAAAGCTGGGTATGCCGCAACACTTGGTTCCTGACCAGGACCAACTCTCCCACCAGGTTCATGAGCTTATCCAGCAGGGAAACATCCACGCGGATGGTCCGATCCAAAGCCGCGTGGGGTTCCTTTGGCGAGGCGGACTCTTCCGGGACGGGCGGCGCGTTGGCCGCTGCATCCGCGAGCGGAACGTCATCCGCAAGCGGGGACCGCGCGTCTCCCACCCAATCCGGTTGGAAGGCGGCCAACTCCTTGATCACCGGCTCCGGATCCATATCGCCCTCCGAGTCGCCCGATTCGACGGAGCGGATGATCCGGCGGATGGCGTCGCTCATGCGGAACAGGCAGGTGACGACGTCTTTCCCCGGAGCAAGCTTTCCTTCGCGCATGACGCTCAGGAGATTCTCCCCGGAATGCGCGAGAGATTCCAGTTTCGCGAAGCCCAGGGTGCCGCAAGCCCCTTTGATGGAATGCACCACGCGGAAAATTTCCGAGACAGCTTCGCTCGTGAGCGGATTCTTTTCCATGGCCAGCAGGATTTGATCGAACCGATCCATGCCCTCCTGTGTCTCGGCGATGAATTCACGCTTGATTCCGTCCATTCCGTCCATTCTGTCCATATGCAGCACGCCTGAATTCCCGTCCGGCTTACGCGACTACTTGGCGGGGTCTTGGGAAGGAGATTCTTCAACGGGATTTTCCGGCTTTCCCTGATTTTCCGGCTCTGCTACCGCCGCCGCCGCCGGCATCGGGGGCAGATAAGGCGACAGCTTTTCCAGGAATACCTTGGGGACCATCGGCTTGACGATATAGTCGGCCGCCCCTATCTTGATGGCCTCCAGGACGTGGAGCTTTTCCGCTTCGGACGTCACCATAATGACGGGGATGGATTGGGCGGCCGGATTCGCTTTCAGCCTCTTCAGGGCTTCGATGCCGGAAAGGTTCGGCATGTTCCAGTCCATCAGGATGAGATCGATCTTATTCGCGACCACGGCTTTCAGGGCCAACAGCCCGTCGGCCGCTTCGATGATTTCCTTCTGGCCGATATCGAAGAGTATTTTTTTCTGGATCGATCGCATTGTTCCGGAATCGTCCACAATCAATATTTTCATAATCCTCCCAAACGCAGACGTATCATATCGATCGGATGGGGCCTCTGTCGAGGCATTGCGGCCGATTCAAGCACGCGGAAAATCCCGCGCCGTTCAGCCCTGATGTTTTGGCAAGACGGCCCGTTCCATCGTACCCAAGCCCGCATGCGCAAGCCGTCCATCCCGCCGGCAATGGGGGCGGAAACGAAAAACCCGCCCAAGCGAGGCGGTTGCGCCGGGATCCGGATTGGCGATTGGGCGTAGCAAGCCGCACGGACGCCGCCCCGGGAGCGGCGGTCCCGATTCAGTCCTTGCGGAAAACGATCGGTTGCCCGTCTTCAACCACGGTCCAAGCCGTCCCCTTTACGTTGATATCCTTGGTCCTGGCGGTAGGCTCCGCGCAAGTGGTGGTCTTCTCCATGGTGGCGGGATCGGTGTATTCGCAGGTGGTCTTTTGGCAGGTCATCTTCCCATCCGCCACCGACCAGGTCCAATATTCCTTGGATATCTCCACGAAGTCGTTGGGACTGGGCATTCCAGTGGCCACGCGGTAGGACATGAGCATGGTATGCCCCGCGTCCACCTGCATGGTCACCTTGATATCGCTGGGCGGATTGGTCGCCGTGTTGGGCACGTTGGTGCGCCAGACTCCCACCACGGTGGCCTCCGTGGCGGGTTGGGCGGTTTCCTCGTCGGTCTTTTTCAACTGGGTCAAATCGCAAGCCGTAAAGGCCGCGCCGAGCGCCAAGACCAGGGCCGAATTCCATAAAGCGTGACGCATGGTATTTTCCTTCCAAAGGGGACCGGGATGGGGCGAGGCGCCGGCCAGCCAGATTCTAACGGGCGGCGGGAAAAAACCGCAATGCGGGAAACCGGCGGGCGCGCAAGTGAAAGTTGGCGAATCCACCCTGCCTGCAATACAATGGAACGGGTATTGGATGAAATTGGGATTGTTGGGAATGCTCGCCGCGGCGGCCTGTATCGGCCGCTCATCCGCACATGCGGAAGGCGAAGTCGATCTCACCGCCTTATCGCTCAAACGGATCATGGATTTGGACGTGACCTCGGTTTCCAAGCGGACCCAGAAATTGCGGGACGTGGCCACCTCCATCTATGTCATCAACGAGGACGATATCCGCCGTTCGGGCGCCACGCGCCTGCAGGACCTCCTCAAACTGACGCCCGGGGCATGGTTCAGCGACGCCTCCTATACCCTGACGGTGCAAGGCTTGCGGGACGGGTCGAGCGCCTTCACCACCACCGTAGCCTGGATCCTGGACGGAGTGCCCATCACCAATCCCATCATCGGCGGGATATTCTTCAACGCCTTCGATATCCCGCTGGAGGATATCGAGCGGATCGAAGTCATCAAGGGCCCCGGCGGGACCATCTACGGTGCCAACTCCGCCACCGGCATCGTCAGCATATTCACCAAGCGGGGCGAAGCGGCCGAAGGCGCGAAGGTTTCCCTGCAAGGCGGCACGCAAGGCTACCTGGCCCCATACCTGCGATACGGAGTGGAAGCCAAGGACAATCTCTTCCTGACCTTTTGGGGGCGGTTCAAGAACCACGACGGCTATGATCGCAATCCCCTCTTCGCGGGGGATAGCCTGGACGCTCCCATCAACGGCGGCGGCAGCGTTATGGTAGCGAACCATTTTACCGGCAGCGACGACTACCAGCGGGCTTTCTCCGGCGGGCTCAAATGGGAATACCAGCCTTACGATGAATGGAAATGGTCCGGTCAGGTACTCTCCGGCCAAGTGGCGGACGGCCAGTATTCGGTGCAGCTTTTCCCTTGGCCCGCCCAAGCGCCTACGCCGTCGCAGCCGCAGGGTAAGAAACCGGACAGCGTATTCGCCAACCGGGAGGAAATGGATCAGACCATCGTGCAGGCCCGGTTGGACGTGGCCAAGAGCGGCGAGGACAACTGGTTCCTCAACGCGTACCATTGGCATGACGGCTACGACGTGGCCATGGCGAGCGGGATCCGGATGGGATTCGAGCTGTCCGAATTGGAAGCGCAGCGCAATGCCGCGTTTTCCGGCCATCACCTGAGCGCGGGCGCGAACCTGAGGCGGGTGCAATTCGTATTCGAAAAAATGCGCGATGAAGGTTCGGCCTTCGTCGCCGACCCGCACAAACTGGCCTACCTTTTCGGAGGGTTTCTCCAGGACGAAATCGAAATGGGCAAGCGTCTGCGCCTCACCCTGGGCGCCAAGGCCGAGACCTGGACCTTGATCAGCCTGGTCCCGGAAATCTCGCCGAGCGTGCGGCTGGCGTATAAGCCCTCGGAGCGATCCACCTGGTGGGCGGCGGCATCCCGCAGCGTCACTACTCCCAGCAACGGTCAATCGGATGTGGAGATTCGCCAAGCGCAGGTTCCCCCGGAGTGGTACCTGCGCACCGTGCCCGGCTATACCGGGAACGCGCCCGCTGCGGGCCATTTCGTGGCCTTGGTGCCCGGGAACAAGGTGGCGCCCGTCAACTACTACACCTTGGAGGCCGGCCAGCGCGGATCCATGGCGCGCAATATCCAATGGGATGCCAGCGCTTTCTACAACTGGGTGCGCGGACAACTGGACGCGACCCCTTTCGATTCCACCCTCCAGACCTTGGTGCCGTCCCGGGCCCATCCTCCGGACAGCGTCTCGCCCATTTACGAAACCAACCTGCAGAACTATGAAAGCTACGGCGGCGAAGCTTTGCTGCGCTATCTGCCCGCGGATTTCCTGCGCATCGAATTGTCCTACGCGTACTTCCGCTTGCGCGACTTCGTAGGACTGCCGATTCCGGGCGATGCCCAAGGCAGGAAGGCGGAGATGCCGGCGGACTTCCAGCTAAGAACGCCCAGGCACGTGGGAAGGGCCAAGGTCTATTGGGATCTTCCTCTGGGGTTCTCGCTGTCCGTCGTCGGGCTGGTCTCTTCGCCCTTTTCGCGCGGCGAACCCTTCAACTACCTGCAACAATTGCCCATGTCGCAAACCCTGGTGCACAGCCAATCCGTAACCGCGGATCCGCCCGCCCCGCAATTCCAATTGGATTTTTCCCTGCGGAAAACACTCTGGAACGACCGGCTCTCGGTGGGGATTTGGGGCCGGAACGTGCTCGCCGATCCTTTCGTGGAAAACTACAACCAGTACGGCTGGATCAGCTTTCCCCACCAAGTCCACCGGACCTTCGGTACCGGCATGGTTTACCAATTCTAGCCGGAGGATGGGGATCCTTATTCGCCAGTCCCAGATATCCCCTTGCCTATCGGCCCGATCCTCCCTTATGATGGAAGCAGGTATGAGACCCCTCCCATGCGCCCAACCGGCAGCCGCGAATAATGCCGCTTGAACCCATTCCCCTTTCCGGCCAGTTATGGGACATGGCTCCCATGTTCGAGACGTGCGTTCTCTGGGCGGTGCGGGCGATCATGGAAGCGGAAGCCCAGGTGAAGGCGCCCTTCGAGATGCTTTCCACCGTGCCCGCCGGCTCTTCTCTCTACTGCATCCTGCCCGCGGCCAGCCAGAAATTCTACACGCAATTGGTGGTGGGCATCGAAGAAGGCGACTTACCGCTACTGTTTCCCAGGGAACCCGATGAGAAGGTCCGCAAGGATGCCATCGGCGAGATAGCCAACGTGATCTCCGGGCTCTTCATCGCCGATGATCACTTCATCTCCCGCTTCGGCTATCTCAAGCCGTCCACGCCGTTCTTCAGCGAAGGCGCGTTCACGGCCCGCAAGGACTGGGGCCTCAAGGGGCGCATCGAATCCAACGGCAAGGGAATGGATCTGCAATTCTTCATCCGCGATCTGAGGGATCCGGCGGCATTGGCGTCGGATGAATCCGACAACGCCGCAATGAACCGGAAAGGGAGCCCGGACTGAACCCCGTGGCCGAGAGCATGCCGAAACGCATTATCATAGTCGACGATTCCATCTTCCTGATCAAGCAATTGACGGCTTTCCTGGAAGTGGCGATGGGGTATACCGTGGTGGCCACCGGATCCGACGGCAACCAGGCGGTGGAGCTGTACAACACGCACAGACCCGATTTGATCACCTTGGACATCACTATGCCCATCAAGGACGGGATGGCGGCGCTCGGCGAGATCATGGAAAAGCATCCGGACGCGAACGTGATGATGGTCTCGGCGATACGCGGTTCGGAGATGACCAAGTGCATCAAGATGGGCGCCAAGGCCTATATGGAAAAACCCCTGCTCTTCAACGATGAACAGTTCGTCCAGGACTTCAAAGCCTCCTTGGCCGAAGTCTTCGATCTCTGAAGCACGGCCCGGAAACCGTCCGCGCAAACCGGCGTCAGGCGGACGCTTGGGACCGGGACCGGCCCATACCGTTCGGCAAATGCAGGGTGATGCGCGTACCCCGCCCCGCATGCGAGGCCACGGAAACGCTGCCGCCGGCCTCGCGGGCCCATACGGCTACGGCATCCATGCCCACTCCCATGCCGGAGATCTCCGTCGCCCGATCGCGTGAGGACAATCCCGGCAGGAAGATCAGGTTCTTTTTCTCGTCCTCGCCCATCGCGCCCAATGCTTCCGGCTCCACCAGGCCTTTGACCAGGGCCTTGCGGACCAGGGCTTCCACATCGATTCCGTGGCCGTCGTCGGAAACGGTGACCTCCCAGCCTCCGCCCTCCGGCTTGAGGACTAGTTGGATATGGCCGGTGCCGGGTTTCCCGTGAAGCAGGCGCGAGGCCTCCATCTCGATGCCGTGATCAGCGGCATTGCGGAGCAAATGGACCAACGGTTCGTCCAGGGCTGCGAACAAGGCGGGGGAAAGTTCCAGGTTTTCCGGCACGGCGCGGAAATTCAGGCGCTTGCCCAAGCGCTCGCCCACCCGCTGGATCAGGGTGCGGTATTTTTCCGCCAGCTTCTCCAAAGGCACATAATCGATTGACCGGCACGCCCTCAGCAATTTCGCCAGAGGCCCGGCCGTTGCCGCCATATCCGGGGCCACGGACTCCGCCAGCTCGCGCAGTTCGTGCAAGCGCTGTTCCGGAACGGCAACGGCGGCCTCGCCTCCCGCGCCCGTCAGGCTTTGCACCAGCGTCCGGATGTCCTGCAAGGCCTTTCCCATGCGTTCGATATAGCGCGCCATCCCGGCCCAAGCCTCGGAGGCGGCCGGATGCAGCGGGCCGCGCACCGTCTCCAAAGCCTCTTCCGCCTCCCGCGCCAAACGCGAAAGGGCTTCAAAGCCATAGGTGGCGGCGGTTCCCTTGAGCGTGTGGAGATCGCGGGCCATGCCGGCGATCCATTCGGCAACCGGCCCTTCCGGAGACCGGGGAAGGCGCTTGACGATCTCGTTCAGGGAACGCAAACGAACCTCCACGTCCGCGAGGAAATCCGGTATGAATGCGGAATACCTCACGATGCCGAGGATTGCTTTCACCTCCGAATCGTGCCTATCCTTCTCCTCTTTGATCATCCGCTCCACGCGGCGGGCGTCCGTCACGTCCTGAACCAGCACCATCAGCTTGTTCAACCGTTTCCCCCGGCCGAACATCTTCTGGTATCCCACCAGGATGATGCGATCCCCCGCGGCACCGCCGGGCAACCGCAGCTCGCGGACGGGGCAAAGCCGCACCAGCTTCTCCCAGCGCAGCGAAGCATGCCGTTGACGCACCATGTCCAGCCAATCCAGCCATTCTCCCGCTTGCGCCGGATCCAGGCGGAAGAGTTTGGCTATGCCGGCGCGCGCCGTATCGGCCACGCCCAGAATGGCGTTAGTGGAAAGCGCATAGTCCGGATTGACCGCGCCGTCCAGGCCCACGGTGAACAATCCCTGTTCGATGTTCTCCAGGATGTCCTTGACCTCCTGGGTCTTTTCCACCACCATGTCCTGCAGGCGTTCCGTGTATTCCTTGACCGTGCGGCGCATGAAATCGAAGTCCGCGGCCAAGAGGGCGATCTCATCGTCCCCGGCAATGGACACCGAACGGGCATAGTCGCCGCGCGCGATGGCATTGGCGGCGGCCTGCAATTCTTCAATGGGCCGCGTAATACGCATGGCCTGGCGCCTTGCCGCCAGATAGGCGGAAAGCGCCGCCACTCCGCCCAACGACAACAAAACCAGGATGGTGCGGATCAACGCCTGGCGGGAAGCCCGCGAAGCGGAGGCCAGCGCCGCATTCATGCCGGCGGTAGTCAGCCCGTAACGTACCACCCCCAAAACCTTGCCTTCGGCCATCACCGGCGCCACGAACTCGATAACCTCGGTCCCCTTGAATCGCATGCGGCGATGGGAAATACCCTTGACCCCGGCCGCCCATAGGCTGGCCGAATCCTCCAGCGTCGCGGGCGCGGAAACGGTTCCTTCTAGATTGGCCGAATCCGCATAGACCCAGGGCCGCCTCGTATCGTCCATGAACACGCCGTAGATGACGTCCTCATCATCCTTGACCGTGGAAGCCACCAGGCCGGCCACCGCCAGGAAGGCGTTATCGGATACCATGCCCCGCAACGCCTGGCCGTTGTTGGAAACCAGGATGTTACCCTTGGCCAACAATCCATTGCGGATGCGTTCAAAGGTGTCTTCCTTCTGACGCGCGGCCAAGGATGCGTTGATCCATATGACCGAGATCAGCAGGCCGGCCAGGGCCGTGACCAAAACCGCCACGGAACTGGCGATGAGCTTCTCCTGGATGCTCTTTGCCGGCACGGTTGGCGCGGCATAGGCGGCGACGTTCGAGGCGACCGCGGCGTTCGGGGCAACCGAGGGATTGGAGGCCGACGCATCCCCGGTCACGGAATCACCTTATCGACCTCGACCAGAGCGGCCCGATTGACACGTACGCTCTTGCCTGCCTGTTCCAGGTTCAGGATCTTCAGCACCGCCAAAGGCTGCTCCACCTTGATCGGGCCGCGCCACTCCCAGCCGTCTTCCTTGAGGCGCAGGATCATCCCGGCCGCCTGCACGCCCAGGCCGTAGTGGTCGGGAAGGATGGCAAAGGTACCGAAGCGGGAATGCGCGGTGACGAAATTCTCGACGCCCACCAGCACCGGCTTGCGGAAGCGATCCAACGCCGGCAGCCAGCCCACGCCGATGATTTCCGGCGTGAGGAAGAAATTGTCGTTGAGGATCCACAAAGCGTCCACCTTTTCCCGATCACGCAGGCGCCGCACCCCGGTACGCACCGCACGCGCCACATCCTTGCGATCCTCGGGCACCTCGAAAGGGATCAAATCGATGTTCTCGTTCTTGCACCACTTGGCGTTCTCCCGCACGAAGTCCGCCATGGACGGCCGCATGATCACGCCCACCCGGCGCACCGGCTCGGCCACCAGCGAACGCAGGTTGACCAGGATGGTCACGCCCGGCACTTCATAGAAAATCCCCGCCGCCCGCCGCAGATCGGCGATGGCCTTATCCACGCGTACGGCCATCAGGGAGATGCTGGGCGGATAAGGGAGGCTGTCCCGCCAATCCTTCTGCACCGCGGCGTATAGCTTGATGGCATCGTTATCCATCAGGATCACCGCCTTGGGCCGCGATTTGATAACGACGGCCGCCAAGGCTTCGGGCTCCGCGTCGCCGCCCAACACCCGTTCCTCGCATTGGAATTCGGCGCCCAGCTCCTGTTCCAGCGCGTGGGTGGTTTCCTGGAAATGGACGCCCTCCGCCCTCACGATCAGGATCCGGTCCGCCGGCACAAAAGGGGCCTCTGCCGTCAGCGCGGGCGCGGCCAAGCACACAGCCAATGCCAGGAACCGCATCATCATTTCCATGCATCCACTCCCAGCAGAGCCAGAGTCCCCGCATCCAGGGCGTGCAAGGCCGGAAGGATTTCCCG
This sequence comes from Fibrobacteria bacterium, assembly GCA_025360005.1. GTDB lineage: Bacteria > Fibrobacterota > Fibrobacteria > UBA11236 > UBA11236 > Chersky-265. The sequence goes on along the minus strand of JANYDA010000027.1, from coordinate 28,628 downwards.
TTCCGCATCCCCGCCGCCATCCTTGAGCCCCGCGGCCACCAAGCCCACCTTGCCCTTTTCCAATTTCACGTCCACCAGGTTCGCCTGCGACTTCTTCCGGAACTCCCGCATGTTGGCTTCCGAAACCAGCACGGCGGAAACGGATTGGAAGATGAGCAAAGGCAGCAGATCCTCGACCTTGGTCACGCGGTTGATACGCGCCGCGCCGGGCACCAGCCCGGCAACGAAGCCGTCCATCTCCTTGCGATCCAGCATGCCCACCACCCCGATGGAGACGGCCGGGGTCTTGACCGCATCGAAAGGCTTATCGATGGACAAGAGTACGAAGTCCTCCGTCGCCGATCCCTTGCGCATGCCTTGCAGCTTGGGAAGATACCCGGGGAATTGCTTCAGGACAGCCGTTTGCGCCAGGATGGCTTGGGGATGCTCACGCGCCACCAAAGCCTGCAAATCCGCCAGCCGCCCGAAGACGGTGATTTCCAGGCCCGGGCATTTCTTGGCCAGCGCTTCCTGGATGGCCAGAGGCCGAGCCAGCGAGGGATAGAAAACGAAAACCTTGGCGCCTGCGGTCGCGGAACCCAAAAAAGCCAGCAAGAGGCTGATCCCGATCAAACGGCGCACTTGAGCCTATCCCGCTTTATGCTCGTGAAAATGCGGCATCAGCAGCATTATATCACGCCTGGCTCCGGATCGGGAGGAAAGTAAAACTACCCTTCCGTCCCTGGGTTTGCGATAATTGAAAGCGACAGGAAACCCGGCAATCGACATTTTTTATATTGCATTCGGATGAATAAGAAGAACATCGCCTTGCTGGGCGCCACCGGCTCCATTGGAATGGCCGCCCTGAAAGTTTTCCGCCAGCACCCGGACAGGTTCCGCCTGGTGGGCGTGGCCGCCGGCCGCCAATGGGATAAACTCATCCCCATCATCGAAGAATTCAAAGTAGAGAAGGTATGCCTGTGGGACTCCGCCGCCGCCGCCGAGCTCCGCAAGCGCACCAAAGCCAAGGTCCTGGAAGGCATGGAAGGCCTGTTGGAATTGGTCTGCCTGCCGGAAGTGGATTATGTGCTGAACGGCCTGGTGGGCGCCATCGGCTGCCGTCCCACCCTGGAAGCCATCTCGCACGGCAAGCATATCGGCCTGGCCAATAAGGAAACCATGGTGATGGCGGGCGAAATCATCAATGCCGCCTTGCACCGCAACCCCTCCAGCCGCCTCATACCCATCGACTCGGAACATTCCGCCATCTTCCAATGCCTGGCCGGCAGGCCGGTCTCGGAAGTGGAGCATATCGAATTGACGGCCTCGGGCGGGCCTTTCCGCGAGCGTCCCAAGGCGGCCTTCGCCGCCATCCGCAAGGCGGACGCCCTCAAACATCCCACCTGGGTCATGGGCGAAAAGATCACCATCGACTCCGCCACTTTGATGAACAAGGGCCTGGAAGTCATCGAAGCGCATTACCTCTTCGGGGTCGCGTTCGAGAACATCAAGGTCGTCATCCATCCCAGTTCCATCATCCATTCCTTCGTGCAATTCCGGGACGGATCCCTGATGGCGCAGCTCGGCTGTCCGGACATGCAACTGCCTATCCAATACGCCATGAGCTATCCGGAACGCTGGCCCCTTAAAGTGGACCGGCTGGACATGGCCAAGGTGGCCAAGCTGGAGTTCTTCCCGCCGGACATCGATAAGTTCCCCTGCCTGGGCCTCGCCTACCGCGCAGGTAACCTGGGTGGTACGGCCCCGGCCATCCTCAACGCGGCCAACGAAGCCGTGGTGGCGCGCTTCCTGGAAGATCGGGCGGCCGGGGCGCCGGGAGCCATCGGATTCGCCGACATCCCGCGCATATTGGCTACGGTGTTGGACGCGGCGGAAATCGGGCAACGCCCCAGCTTGGATCAGGTGATCGAGGCGGACGGCTGGGCGCGCAACGCCGCCATAAGCATCATGGATAATCAGGAAAGCGCCGGATCCCCGGCCCTTGCAAGCATTCCGGCCAAAGCCGTTCGGCAGTCAACCGCCAAAACGGCGGAGCGGTAAGGGTCCCCCCCTACCGGAAAGGATCATATCATGCATCTCACCGGTTACTGGTCTCTGTTATACCAACTCCCCGTAGGGCTCATCGGCCTCAGCATGATGGTGTTCATCCACGAGCTGGGCCATTTCGCCGTGGCCAAATGGGTGGGCGTCAAAGTGCATACTTTTTCCATCGGCTTCGGAAAGAAACTGATCAAGTTCAAGCGCGGCGATACCGAATACGCATTGTCGGCCATCCCTTTCGGCGGCTACGTGGCCATGGCCGGCGAGAACCCCGATGACGGCGGCTACGGCAACTCGGACGAGTTCCGCAACAAATCCATCCCCGCGCGCTTAGGCATTGCCGTGGCCGGACCCGCCGCCAATCTCGTGTTCGCATTCACCATCCTTTTCTGCCTTTACCTTTCCGGCGTCCAGGAGCCCAAGGTCTCCATGATCGTGGGCGAAGTGGAAGAAGGCTCCGCGGGCGCGCAAGCCGGCATCCGCCCGGGCGATGAAGTCCTTAAGCTGAACGGCAAGGCCCAGGAAGGCTGGGAGCAGTTCATGCAGGATGTGGCCATGGAAGGCGGCCATCCCGTTCCGTTGCTGATCCGCCGCGCCGGCAAGGACACTACCTTGAGCCTGCAATCGGAAATCAATCCCAAGTTCGGCATCGCCTTCTCCGGCATCACGGGCGAGGCGGAAGTGATGGTGGCCAAGGTCATCGTGGGCAAACCCGCGGAGAAGGCCGGCCTTAAGGAAGGCGACATCATCCTTTCCGTGGACGGCATCCGCATCCCGTCCGCCACCGCCCTCATCGAAATGGTGAACGGCTCCAAAGGCTCGCCCATCACCATCGCCCTGATGCGCGACAAGGCGAAACAGGAAATCCAGATCACGCCCGTAATGGACGATGCCAGCAAGCGCTTTGTGGTGGGCATCTATCCCGGCGTGAACGTGCCCACCGTGCTGGTCAAACGCGGCGCGGGGGAAGCCTTCCAAAAGAGCATCGAAACCAATTTCGGATCCGGGACCATGGTGCTGCGCACCTTGACCGGCATCGCCACCGGCAAGATCAAGCTCAAGGCCCTTTCAGGCCCCATCGGCATCGTGCAGATGATCGCGGGCAGCCTGCGCCAGAGCGTGCAGAAGTTCCTGGAGTTCATGGCCCTTTTGAATACCAACCTGGCCGTGCTCAACATCCTGCCCCTGGCCATCACCGACGGCGGCGTAGTGGTGTTCCTGTTGCTGGAGGCGGTGCGCAAGAAGCCTTTGAGCCTGGCCACGCAAGGGATTATCAACCGGGTGGGAATCAGCTTCTTCCTGTTGCTGTTCCTGTTCGTAACATTCCAGGATATCATCCGGATTCCTTGGTTCCTGAATTGATCCATTCGGTTTCCTAACCCGGGCGCCCTTGTCCGGGTTTCAATCGCAAGGCGCCCTCTATGACCGCGCTGAATCTCAAAGCCAAAGAGTTGATGGCATTCGTCCCGTCGGGAAAGGATTATGAGCTCTCCCTGCGTTTCTTCCAGGACCTGGGATTCGCCGTCACCTGGAAATCGGATGAGATGGCGGTGCTGAAAAAAGACGAGTGCCGTTTCTTCCTGCAGAATTACAGCAACGAAAACATGCAGCGGAATTTCATGATGAACCTGGAAGTGGAAGACGTGGATGATTGGTGGCAGCGGATAGAATCCGCGGATCTGGAAGCCAAGTACCCGGGCGTGAAAATCAAACCGCCCACCGCTTTCCCCTGGGGAAAGCGCGAGATCAATATCAAGGATCCCGCCGGCGTCTGCTGGCATATCGGCGTTCCCGCCTAAACACCATCCGGAAAGAAAATAAAATGGCATCCCAAAATCCCGACCCCAACGCCGAACCGGAATCGCGCCTGGAAAAAATCATGAAAGAGAAATTCGGCTCCCCGGATTTCGGCAACTTCATGCAATCCATCGTCGATAAAATGCTCGACAGCATGAACGCCCCGGAAGCCCCGCAAAAGGAAACACTTCCTCCTTGAGCGACCTTGATCGCGAGCGAGGGCCTGCGCCCAACCCCAGCTTCCATCAGGACGCCCATGGCCCCACCGCATCGCCGCGAAATCCACGCAGCCGCAGCGCCCCAAACCCCGCGCCTTAAGACCCACGATACTCCATGCGACCCACTCTTCTCGGCACAGTCGATTGAGCGGTGCATCAAGGGTTAGGCGGTCCGGGCGGGAGCGGGGTTTGGAGCGCATCAGGCGAAGGGGGTTGAGCGGGCCGCCCTGATGGGGCCCGAGCGAGTGCTCCGCGACTCCGCATGCGAGCGACCCTGATCGCGAACGAGGGCCTGCGCCCAACCCCAACTTCCATCAGGACGGCCATGGCCCCACCGCGTCGCCGCGAAATCCGCGCAGCCGCAGCGCCCCAAACCCCGCGCCCGCCCGGACCGGGGAGGCTTTTGACACCCCCTCCAGAGACGGATTACTAAATTGAAACCCATGAAAGTCTTAATCATCGGAAACGGCGGCCGAGAGCATGCCATCGGCCGCAAACTCGCCGCTTCGCCCCAAAAGCCCACCCTGATCTTCGCTCCCGGGAATCCCGGGATGGAAGCCTTGGGTTCCTGCTTTTCCGTGGCGGCGGAAGATTTCCGCGGCTTATTGAGCTTGGCGCAATCCCAGAAGGCGGACCTGACCATAGTCGGGCCTGAGCAACCCCTGGTAGGCGGCCTGGCGGACTTGTTCCTGGCCAACGGACTCAAGATATTCGGACCGGACCGCGCGGCGGCGGCCCTGGAAGGCAGTAAGGCTTTCTCCAAGGATTTCATGAGCCGCCACGGGATTCCCACCGCCCGCTATCGCACTTTCCGGGCCCTGGAACCGGCGCGGGCGCACCTGCGCGAAGTGGGCGCGCCCATCGTCATCAAGGCCAGCGGATTGGCCGGCGGCAAAGGCGCCGTGGTATGCATGACCCTGCCGGAAGCCGAGAGCGCCATCCAATCCATGCTGGGGCCCAAAGCGGTATTCGGCGCGGCGGGCTCGGAGGTGGTGATGGAAGAATTCATGGAGGGCGAAGAGGCTTCGCTATTCGCCTTGACCGATGGCACCTCCTTCGTCTTGCTGCCCACCGCCCAGGACCACAAACGCATCGGCGACGGCGACACGGGCCCCAATACCGGCGGCATGGGAGCTTATGCCCCCGCCCCGCTCATGACCCCGGCATTGCTGGAGGAGGCTTCCCGAACCATCGTCGCCCCCACCCTGGACGGCATGCGGCGCGAGGGCGCTCCGTACACGGGCATCCTCTACGTCGGCCTGATGATCACCCCCCAAGGACCCAAAGTAGTCGAGTACAATTGCCGCTTTGGGGATCCGGAAACCCAGGTGATACTGCCCATCCTGCAGGAAGACCTGCTGGAATTGATACTGGCCTCCGTGGAAGGCGGGCTCGACCGCATCAAAGTCGCGCCTACCAAGGAATGGGCCGCGGTAGTGGTGATGGCCTCGCGCGGGTATCCGGGACCTTATGAAACCGGCATTCCCATTTCGGGTTTGGATCAAGTGCAGGCTTTGGCGAACTCTCATGCCATCCATGCGGGCACCAAACGGATGCAGGAAAAATTGGTGACGGCGGGCGGCCGCGTTTTGGGAATGGTGGGACAAGGCCCCACGCTGGAAGAGGCCATCGCAGCTGCGTATGCGGGAACGGCAAAGGCGGAGTTTCCGGGAGCCCAATTTCGCAAGGATATCGGTAAAAAAGGGCTCGCCAGATTGTAACTTAGAGGGAATGTTTTTTTCCGTTTCCCGTTCGGCCGCACGGCTTCGGCTCCTTCCCACGTTGTTGGCCATCGTTATCCTGAGCTGGGGAGCTCCCGGCGATTCCCTTACCTTCCATGACGTCGCCAAGGCCCCCGCAACCGCCGTGGTCTCTCCGTCGCATAGCCGCGCCAAAGCTCAAGCCGGCAAAAAAACGGCTGCCGGCCCCGCTCCCGCCACTCCGGTCCCGGCCCCGGGAATCGCGCCCCCCGGGGCGGCCAAAGCGGCTGGATCCCCGGCGGCGGCGAACCCGGCCGCGCCGGTCTCCGCCGACACCATACCGCCGCCCTTGCGGATGCTGAACCAAAAAGCGTTGCGGGTCCCCGAAAGGCTTCTCTTCGATATCATCTGGGGCGGCTGGAGCTTCCGCTGGGTCACGGCCGGACAAGCGACCTTGGAACTGCTTCCCACGGAAAATCCCAACGAATGGAAAATCAGGTCACTGGCCTGGGCCAACGGATTCTTCCAGACCTTCTATCCGGTCATGGACACGGTTTCCTCCCTCATCGACTCCCGCGGGGTTTATCCGCTCCGATTCGATAAACATTTGAACGAGGGATCCTATCATGCCCAAATCTCCGCCCGGTACGATCAACGGGCCCATACCCTCAAGACCCAGGACACCACTTTTTCCATAGAACCCTTTACCCATGATGTTCTTTCCGCATTCTATTTCATCCGCACCCAGAACATAGATGTGGGAGACACCCTCGATTTGGCGGCTGTTTCCGGGAAAAAGAAGTACAACCTCAAGGTTTTATGCCATGGCAGAGAGACCATCAGGGTGCCGGCCGGCGAGTTCCGCACCTTGGTGGTGGAGCCGGTTTTGAAGGATGATGGGCTTTTCAAAGCCAAGGGGAAATTGACGATATGGGTGACCGATGACCCATCGCATACCCCGGTCAAGATGGTGAGCAAGATTCCCGTGGGCTCCATCAAAGCGGAGTTGGTTTCCAAATCCTGAGCCGGCAGGTCCGGCAAGCCGCGCCTGCGGGGGCGAAATCGTTCCTTATTAATCGGAAAACAGATTATATTCTTCCTACTCTTTTGCTTCGAATCTTCCAACCAAGGAGACCCACGTGATGAGCGCCCACCTGGACGATACGCAAGACGACAAATACCCCCACACCAATACGGTTCCCGCCGAGAACATCGAAGACGATGAGTTCGAAGGCGGTGCCGCGGATCCCAAGCCTGCCGCTGCGACGGATAAGGACGAGGACGATCTGTGGGATTTGGACGATGAAACCCCGGCCGCGGCCGCTTCCGGAGATTCCATCCCGGAAACCACCGCGGCAGCGGCAGCTACCAAGAAAACAGCCGCCAAGAAAAAGGCGGCTCCCAAAGCCAAGGCGAAGCCCGCCGCTAAACCCGTAGCCGCCAAGAAGGCGCCGGCCAAGGCCAAGAAGCCTGCCGCTAAGAAACCGGCCGCAAAAAAATCCGCGGCCACCAAGAAGAAGGCCGCTCCCGCCAAGGCAAAGGGCAAAGCTAAAGGCCAAGCCAAAGCGAAGATGGCCATGGCCAAGCCCGCCAAGAAAGCCGGTAAGGCAAAAGCGAAGCCGGCCAAAACCAAGCCTGGTAAAACCAAGGCGGGCAAAAAAGGCAAGGGAAAGAAGAAGTAACTCCTAAGTTACCTCCCGGAACATGCAAAAAGCCCCTTCGGTCCCGGACCGGAGGGGCTTTTTTGATCCCATGGAACAGGCGATCAAAGGCCTTAACCTTAAGGGCCGGGGTCAGGCGGTAGGCGGCGGCGGAAGCTACGGACGCCTCGGCTGCGTCCGTTGGTCAACCCGATGGGCCGCTTCCGCCGCCTGAAACGGATCCGGATGGATCCCTGGAGCGAACCCGAATCCCTCCAGAATTATTCTCGGTGGGAAGGGAAAAGACGCGGAAAGGCGGCCCGGATCGGCAGCGGATTTTGAAGTCCATGGCAAGACCTCAAAAAAAGCGCCGGGAACCAGGGTTATTTGAAAAGGCGGAAGCGTAGGGACACGGGGCCGGGAACCAGGTTCACCACCGTATCCACGGCGGGGAAACTACGATGGGTGATGGTCAGCTTATGCCGGCCCGGGCTCAATTCCTTGTCCTTCACCGGCGTGGTGCCCATGAAGCGTCCGTCCACGATGACCTCGGCGAAAGGCGGGGCCGAAGTAATGGTCAGCAGGGCCTTGTTGCCTGCGGCCTTTTCCGCCGGCGGCTTCCCGGGCCCTGGCTCCGCGGGCGTTACACCGCCGGCCTGTCCTCCCGGTTTGCCCGGCACGGGATGCACGGGATGTTTAGGGCCATCGCCAGGCTCTTTGGGTTTAGGCGTTGGTTGCGGCTGGGATTGAACAACGGCCGCGGCGACGAGGACTTCGGCGGTCCCTTGCTTGGTGGTGTCCTGGATGGAGATGGCGCGGATAGTGGTCTGGCCGGGCCGCTGTCCCCATACTTCTCCGTCCTGAACGGAAGCCACGGTGGGATCGGAACTTTCCCATCGGACATTGGCCGGTGAAGTAGCGGGTTGTACCTCCACCATGAATTTGCGCTTCTGCCCCGCTTGCAATTCCATGGAACCGGGTTGGAGGGCGACGTTGGCCACATCGGTGCTGGGAGAGACGGGCTTGACTTCGCCTCCGCCCGCCGCTTTACCGGGGCCGCTGTCTTTGCCCAGGACCAGGAACACCGCCGTGGCCAGCAACGCAACAGCCACGATGCCCGCGCCGATCCACATGAATGCGTTCTTCTTGCCGTTTGCCCTGCTCCGGTTGCCGTTGAAATCGGAGCCCTGCCCATTGGGCGATCCGGTTTGCCAGGTGCCGGGGCGGACCCCGCTGGAACGGCCGCCGGCTCCCGCGGCCGAAGTACCCGGCCGGATACCTGTTCCCGGACGCAAGCCTGTGCCTGGACGGATTCCCGTGCCCGGCTTGGCGCCGGCGGGATTAGGCCGTTCCCCCTTCATACCCGGCTTGAGGGGCGCTTTGGGCCGGAAGGCTTCATCCGGTCCCGGGGCCGGAGTCAGGTCCACGACGGTTTGGCTGCCCATTTTTCCGCTCATCTCCAGGAAATCCTTGGTCGCCTCGGTCAGGTCCAAGAGACCCTTTGAGTTGAGGTAACCGCGGAGTTGCAGGGACAGCCAGCGCGCGCCTTTTCCCCGATCGGCCGGATCCTTGGCCAGCAAGGTATCGATCAGGTTTACCAGATAAGGATCCGGGTTCTCCACCAGGGAGTCCACCGGCGCATGGGGCAAATCGCAGATATGCCGCATGATGGTGGGGATGTTGGCGCCTGAAAATGGTTTTCTTCCCGTGAGGCAGTAGTAGAATACGGCCCCCAAGGAAAACATGTCGGTCAGATGCGATGGCTTCTTGCCCTCCACCTGTTCCGGCGACATGAAATTGGGCGAGCCCAGGATGCTGCCGGTCTGCGTCATGTTCTGTTCGCTGATATGGGCGATGCCGAAATCGGCGATCTTGAGGACGCCTTCCGACTTGAACATCATGTTCTCGGGCTTGATATCGCGATGCACCACGCCGAACTTCTCGGCGGTGATCAAACCATCCGCAGCCTGGCAGATGATAGCGGCGGTCACTTCCGGCGCCATGGGCTGGCCGCCCAGAAGGTTCAGCACGAATTGCAGGTTGGGCCCGTCGATGTATTCCATCACCAGATACTGGGCATTGTCCTGCAGGCCGTAATCGAAGATCTCGACGATGTTGGGATTGCGCAGGCTGGCCGCGGTCTTGGCTTCCACCGTGAAGCGATCGAGCAAGCTGGCGTTGGAAGAGAGGTGGGAGTGGATGACCTTGATGGCCACCATGCGGTTGAGGGAAGGATCTTCGGCCAGGTACACGGTCGCCATGGCGCCTTGTCCCAGCTTGGTGAGAGCGTTATAGCGGCCGAATTTAAGTTGGGCTGGGCCCTTCCCTGGTTTTGACATTGCGAGTGCCGTCCGAAGTAACACTTTCCCGAGTCCGGGAGGAGATGTCTGGAACGGCCCTTTCCGTTCAGAATTTAAAAAAGAAGCCGTGTTTTCCGGGCGCTTCCTCCGGGAAGAACCCGCTTTTTTTAGCTTTTGAGCCCAGTATTCTGCCGTAAAACCCATGGGAGAACCGCCATGATTTCCAATTCGCCCCGCGTCATCCTCGAAAAGCTGAACAAGTACACCAAGAGCCTCTTGGAAGGTTCGGTAGGCGCCGCGGTGACGCGTTCGCATTATGAAATCACCGCCAGCCATATGCTGGCGCAGGCTATCGAGGACGGCAAGGGCGACCTTCCCTACATCCTCGCCTACTTCAAGGTGAATCCCGGCCTGTTCAAGACCGCGCTGCAACAGGACCTGAAGGAGCTGCGGATGGGCAATACCGGCAAGCCCGTGTTCTCCCCCAACTTCATGAACATGCTGGAAGCCTCATGGGCGGAGTCCTCCCTCAACCTGGGGCAAAGCTCCATCCGTACCGCGGGCATAGTCCTGGCCTTGCGCAAGAGCCCGGGCCTGGTCTCCGCCGGGCTTTCGGATCAGCTGGCCATGATCAATACGGAAACCCTGCTTTCCAAGTTCGCCGAGATCACGGCCCATTCCAAGGAAACGGAGGAGGCCCCCGAGGGCGCCCGTAACACGGATGGTACTGCGGCGGAAGGCTCCAACCTCTCGCGTTTCACCGTCAATTTCACGGAGATGGCCCGCAAGGGCAAGGTCGATCCCATCTTCGGCCGGGACAACGAGATCCGCATGGTCATCGACATTCTCTCGCGCCGCCGCAAAAACAACCCCATCATGGTGGGCGAAGCCGGCGTGGGCAAAACCGCCGTCATCGAAGGCCTGGCGCTGCGCATCGCGCAAGGCCAGGTGCCGGACATCCTCAAGAACGTGGAGATCCGCGGATTGGACATGGGCCTGATGGCCGCCGGCGCGGGCGTGCGCGGCGAATTCGAGAACCGCCTCAAGGGCGTCATCAAGGAAGTCAAGTCCTCCACCACTCCCGTCATCCTCTTCATCGACGAAACGCACACCATCATCGGCGCGGGCGGCGAAGCCGGCCAGAACGATGCGGCCAACCTGCTCAAGCCGGAAATGGCGCGCGGCGAACTCAAGATCATGGGCGCCACCACCTTGACCGAGTTCCGCAAATACTTTGAAAAGGATCCGGCCATGGCCCGCCGCTTCCAGATGGTGAAGGTGGAAGAACCCGATCCGGAAACCGCCGCCATCATGCTGCGCGGCCTGCGCGTCAATTACGAGAAGTTCCACGGCGTGAAGATCACTTATGAAGGCATCAAGGCCGCCTGCGAGCTGTCCCACAAGTACATCGCCGGCAGGCAGTTGCCGGATAAGGCCGTGGATCTGTTGGATACCGCCGCCGCGCGCGTCAAGATGGGCCTCACCGCCAAGCCGCCGGTCTTGGTCAACTTGGATCAGGCCGCGGAAAACCTCAAGATCGAGATCGCCGCCTTGGAGAAGGACGATTCCGCCGGCGTGCTCGCCGACCGGGAAATCCTGGATAAGGCCCGCGCCCGCCTGGAATCCGCCGAGAGCGAGGTCAAGGAAGTGGAAGCGCGCTGGACCCAGGAGCTGGAAGCCGTCAAGGAGATCATCGCCATCCAGGATAAGTTGGTGGGCAGCAAGGCCGCCACGGACGCGGCCAAGGCCGGCAAGGAAGTCAAAGCCGAGAAGGGCAAGGAAGCTCCCGTGGCCCTGAAGCCGGAAGAAGAAGAGAAGCTGCGCGCGGAGATGGAAGGCAAGTGGAAGAAGCTGGAAGAGTTCCAGGGCGAGTCCCCCATGGTGCACGCGCATGTCTCCCGCGAGGTGATCGCGCAGATCATCGCCGAATGGACGGGCATCCCGGCCGGCAGCATGCTCAAGAATGAAGCGCAGGCATTGCTGGACCTGGAGAAGACCATCAACGAACGCGTGGTGGGCCAGGAAGGCGGCGTGCAGGAAATCGCCTCCACCCTGCGCAGCGCCAAGCTGGGCCTGGGCAATCCGGAAGCGCCCATGGGCGTATTCCTGGTGACCGGGCCCTCCGGCGTAGGCAAGACGGAAGTGGCGCGCACCATCTCGGACGTGCTGTTCGGCGGCGAGAAGTTCGTGGTCACCATCAACATGAGCGAATACCAGGACAGCATGTCCATCACCCAGTTGAAAGGCGCCAGCGCCGGCTACGTGGGCTACGGGGACGGAGGCGTGCTGACGGAAGGCGTGCGCAAGCGCCCCTATACCGTGGTGATCCTGGACGAAGTGGAGAAGGCCCACAAGGACGTGCTCAACATGTTCTACCAGGTATTCGACAAGGGCATGCTCAAGGATGGCGAAGGCCGCGACATCAACTTCCGCAACACCGTCATCATCATGACCAGCAATCTGGGCCTGGAGACCATCACGCGCATGTGCAGCGACGGCAATCCCTACAGCCTGGACGATATCCGCGAAGGCATTTTGCAGGAGCTGACCGATCATTTCGCCCCGGCCCTGTTGGCGCGCTGCAAGGTGGTCCCCTTCCTGCCGCTGGACGCGGAAGTGCTCAAGCGCATCGTCTTCCTCAAGCTGATGAAGCTGGGCAAGCGCCTGATGGAGAAACACCGACTGGCCTTCGCCGTGGCGCCGGAAGTGGTCCGCGACATCGTGCTGCTGTGCACCACTTCCCAGAGCGGGGCCCGCAACATCGATACCATCATCGATCAGAAACTGATGCCGGAGATCTCCAAGCATATCCTCATCCACATGGCGGAGGACAAGACCTTTACCCATCTGTTCCTGGCCTCGGACGAGAAGACCGGTTTCACGTGCAGCTTCTCGGTGGGCGATTTCCAGATGCCGGAACGGGACGAGGCGGGCGGGCTGGTCGAGGAGGAGAACCCCGGCAGCGAAACCCAGGTATTGGAGAAGGCCGGCGCGCGGGAGTCCGAAAACGCAGGCGCCTAAACCCCGGTAAGGCCCGTACGCGGCGCATAGGAGCCCCCGTCGAATAAGCGCCGGTGCCGAAGCGGTTCTGCGACTCGCCTTCGGCAATCCCGGAAACGCGGAAAGGTGATGCCGATCACGGCCGCCGTTTGCGCTGAGATGCATATTGATAGCTGATAGCGATGGAGTGAGCCGGACGGGTAGGCCGGCCGGGGCCGGGAACTGAAGCGGGATATCGGGCATGCCGGAATTGGATCTCACTGAAAAGAAGCTGTTTGCCGCCCCCTTTTCCCTGGCCACGGGACAGGCTTTCCTTTTCAAGCTGGATCGGTTCAAGGCTTTCTGCCTGGAGGTTTCCGACTTCCATTTCAACCATGACAGCGCGGTATTCCTCCCGGATTTCAGTCCGGCGGAACAGCGGGATCAGTCGGCCGCCGAGGTGAAATTCCGCGGGTTGGCGGCGCTGCGGGCCTGCTATATCCGGGCCGAAACGCATTCGGAAGAGTCCATCCTCATAACCGGGCATACGGATACCAGCGGCGCCCAGGGCTACAATGTCACTTTGTCGGAAGCCCGCGCCGACGCGGTCCTGCATATGCTGGCAGGCAGTCGCGAGGCCTGGGTAGCCATCGCGGACGGCAAGCACAAGGTGGAAGACTATAAGCTGATATTGAAATGGGCGGCCAAGGTGCGCGGCTGGCCCTGCGATCCCGGCGCGGTGAACAACGCCGAGGACGCGGACGGCAAGACCGCCTTGCGCGGGTTCCAGAAATCCTTCAACGCGGACTTCGCAGGCGGCATCCCCGTGGACGGCGCCATCGGCCCCAAGACCTGGAGCGCCATCTTCGATGTCTATCAGGAAGCCTTGGGCAACCTGCTCGACACCGATCGCAACGGCATGAGGCAACATCGCGACGCGCTTCGATTCATAACCACCGGGCCTTCCGCCGTGGGCTGCGGAGAGAACTTCCCCATTGAAGCCGCGGACAAGGACGATTTCCGCAGCAAGACCAACCGCCGCGTGGAAATACTTTTCTTCCGCGCGGAACAATCGCCGGATTTGGTTTGCCATCGCGGCGGGATTTGCGCGCCGGCGGAATGCCCGGTCTACAAACTGAAGGAATTCAGGTTCTCGCCCATCCCCATTTCACCCAAGCCGGGCCAGGCCGTGAACCCGATCATCAACCGCGCCGCGCCCTCGTCCGCTCCGGCCTCGCCGCCGGCTTCCGGGGGATCCGCGCCAGCTCCGGTACCGACACCTACGGCCGCACCGGCCTCGCCTGCATCCACGGGCGGAAGCGCGCCCGACGGCGGCGGCACGGGGCCGCAGGACGCGGGCGTTCCCGGCGGCGCCCCGGCGCCCACGCCCACGCCCAATCCCACCTTGACCCCGGCCAGCCGCATCCTGCTGGTCAAGAAGCCCTGGACCAAGGCCGCGCGCAAACAATTCACGCTCAAGACGAGCGACCCTTTCGACGGCACCGGCACGCTCACGGTTTCCAAGCCCGGCATCGCCTTCTTCACCGCCGCCACGGCCGGAACCGCGCTCGCCTTCGACGGGACCGGCAACGTATTCACCGGCGCGCAACTGACCGCGGGCCTGAATCTTTTCGGCGAAGGCCTCGCCGCCAGCGCGGCCGTAGACGATATCGACTTGACCCTGACCTTGGCCGGCGGCTCCTTTCCGGTGGGCCCGGCCGCGATCGTCAAGTTGACGGTAGTGGAAGTGTTCCTGGACATTTGCCAAAGCCGCACCGCCGTAGCCGTGGATCCAGTCACCATGGCTTCTCCGGGCGTGAGCCCCAACAAGATCGACGACGGACGCTTCCTGCATATCCAGGATCCCGGCGGAAAGCAAGGCCGCGCCATGCTCATCGTGCAGAAGGCCAAGCCGGCCGCCTTCGCGGGCAAGCTGGTGCTGAAGAAGATCGGCGCCCAGGTCCAACTCTTCCCCAACGAGCGTCCCACCGCGGGCGAAGCCGCCGTCGCCGATCCGGACGAGATCGACAACGCCTCCATCCCGGGAGGCGGCCTCAAGCTGTTCGTCCAGGGCGCCGCGGTCAGCGGCGCGTTGCGCGACTCCGGTTTCACTTTAGGGGTAAAGGACGTGGACCCGGAAGGCGACAAGGCGAACGTCACGGTCATCCGCTTCAAGAATTTCAAGGCCGACGCGCCTTCCACGCCCGCCCAGACGCCGCGGCTGGGCAATTCTCCAGTCAATCGTCACAAACTAGATAAAGCTACCGGGGCCTCGCCCGTGGCCGTGGACTTCGACGTGGATTTCACCGTCAACAAACCCATCGTGCTGGTGGAAAGCTCCCTGCCCGCTGCCGACCCGCTCAAGCTTTCCTTGGAAGTGGAACCGGCAGGAGTTCCGGTTGTCTGGAGCGTTCAACGCGATACGCGGCCGGCTCCCGACGGGGATCATGCCAGCATCATCGCCTTGTCCCCCAAGCCGGAGCCCACCCTGGCCCCCACGGCGGCGGGCGCGCTGACAGCCACCTTGCTGGCGGACGCGGTTGGATCCTTCCACCTGCGGCCGTTCGTGGATTGCAACGGGACGGGCAAGTTCCAGGACAGCATAGGGTTCGAGCCTTTCATCATCATGAACCTGGTGTTGATCCGGATCAAGGGCGTAAGCAACCGCAGCGTATCCCGCTCGAGCCAAATCGTCATCACCCCTACCAACCCCACTTCGGCCACCGGCTGCCGCGTGCAGACGGGGCTTTTCACTTCCGCTCCGGCCGCGGCCACGCATAACGATGCCACCGTGAACGTGACGGGTGGCGGCGCGGACGGCAAGCGCGGTTTGGATCGCCTGTTCGGAGGCTGGGTCAACAATGAATTGGCGGTGCCGAGCTCGCCCACGGTCCCCATCGGCGAGGACGTGGTTTCCGATTATACCGATACCACGGTAACGCCGCCCGTCCAACACCAACGCATCAGCGTCTGGGTTTCCGCCTCCGCCGGCACCGTTTTCGGCCCCGGCGGAGCCGCGCCGGCCTTGGTATCCGGGCCGGTCCTGGATACCACCAATTTCGGGAGCGAAGGCACGGGCGGCAACCTTTGCGTGGGCACGGAAGGCGGGGTGGGGCCCCCCAAGCCCATCAGTAAAACCGCGCTGGCCGTGGGAGAAAATTGGCAAATTGAAATGTGGGATAGTCCGGGCGATAGCTGCCCGGCCAACCATGATTTCCTGCCCGGCAGGCTTTCCTCGTATCGCTTCAATCTGAATTTCCGGAGCGACCTGTGCTTCTGGACCAATATGGCCGGGGTCGCGGGCCCTACGCCGGATGATCCCGCCTGCCGCCTGTATTCGTCGGTTGTCAGTAACACCTGGACCATCCGCCTGGGTTTCGTATTCAATATCGCCACCGGCGTCTCCACTCCCGCGCCCGCCGGCGCGGTCTCAATGCTGAAAGACGGCAATCCCACCAAGCTGGCCCAACCGGTGCAGGGCACCGGGTTGGAAACGCGCTTCCCCATCTCCCTGAACCTGTTGGCCGTGGATTCACGGACATGAAAAAAAAACCTACCATGATCATCCCGCCGGGGACGGAGAGAACGCCATGCACACGGGCCTGCCCTCGCTATTTTTCCTATTCATCGCCGGCGCCGCATGGGCCGGATCGGGGCCTCCGCGCGCGCACGCCGGAGCCGCAAAGGACAAAGGAACATTCATGGAAACCTTAGCCGACTCCCCGTCAGATATCCTGCGGGCCGGGGGCATTCTCTGGATCCGCGTGCAGCAGGCGGATTTTGGAGAGGCGCTGCCGGACGCGGGCAGCACCGTTACCAACATCCGAAAGGTATCGCTTAAGGTCCTGGTCAAAGGAATTTTCAAAGGGACTTTCACGGACACCGGTGCGACCGCCTTCACCTTGGAAGCGTCCCAGCGCATTAGGAAGATCAGTCGCGTCTTCGCGATGCCGGGCGTCTGGTCCAACCATGAACTGGCGCCGGGGGCGGAATTCGTTGTCTTCACGCGCGGGCGGGGCATGACGCTCCGCGATGCTTTATCGGAAGGCAATTGCGATCATATATTCTCGGCTAAGGACGCCTTGGAGGACGTGAAGCTGGCGGCCGACATCGAAAAGAATTCCCAAAACCTGGAAGAGACCTTGCGGTTGGCGGCGGGAGAAGCCCCGAAGTTGGATTTCCAATTCGCGGAATACCTGTGGGAAAGGGCCGGGGCGAATTGTTTGAAAAATCCCGCGGCCTACGAACGCTTGATCCACTTCCTGGAATCGCCCGGGCTCACATACGGTATGCGCTCCACCCTGATAGGGCGCCTTTCCAGTTCCGTGGAAGGGAATGCCTTCTTGCCTTCCGGCTACGGGAACCGGTTGGCGCTGGCTTTTTTCCGCATGCTCGCTTTGCCGGCCGATTCCGAACTCCCGGCGCAGTTGCTCGATACCCACCTTCCCAACCTGGTGGGCATGCACGGAGGCCCGGCTAAACCGGCCTCGGAAATATTCGCCGACCACTCCGCCGATAAAACCAGGGCGCAAGAATTCCTGGAGCATTACCGGGGGACCGCGGACGCGAAGCCTTTACTGGCATGGATCCGCAAGCCCTGACAGGCGATCCGGATCGAAGAAAGGACTGACGATGGGAAAGCCGGCCGCAAGAATGGGAGACACTACCGCGCATGGCGGCAGCATCGTATTGGGCAATCCCATGGTGCTGATCGGCAAGATGCCCGCGTCCGCGCTGGGGGACATGCACGTGTGCCCCATGTGCACGGGCCCGGTGCCGCATGTAGGCGGCCCCATTACCCTGGGCAGCACCGGCGTCCTCATCGGCAAAAAACCGGCCGCGCGCGTTTCCGATATCACCGTATGCGTGGGCCCGCCTTCCATGCCGGCCATGGGATGCATGACCGTGCTGATCGGCGAAGCGGGCAGCGGTTCCCAGGCGGGCAGCGCCGCTTCGGCGGCAGCGGCGGCGGCGGCCAAGACGTCCCCGCCCATCGGCATCTCCCCGTTTCCCTTGGGGGAACCGCCGGCCTCCACGGAGAACCATTACCTGGAATGCGAAGTGGTGGACAGCGCCGGCAAACCGCTGGGCGGCGTCAAATACAAGCTCCACGATCCGGACGGCAAGGACATCATCGGCGTGAGTTCGCCGGAAGGGCGCATCTACCACAGCGGCTACGCCAAGGCCGGCGCCTTCAAGGTGGAAGTCCAGGATATCACGGACGCCAAGTGGAGCAAGGCCGCGGGCAAGATGGGCGATACGGCCCAACTGAGCGCCAAGGCGGACGGCTTCGAGGACGGGCTGGAGGCCACGCTGGCCGTGTTCGAGGAAACCGGGCCGCACGCCTACAACCTGGCCAAGCTCATCAAGACCAAGGTGCAAGGCGGCAAGCTGGATGGCGAATACAAGCTGGGCGACAAGGACAGCGGGGAAGGCGGCAAGGACGGAGAGGCGGGCCCGCAAGTGCTCGGCTATTTCTTCCTGGCCGGAGTGGAGGCGGTAGTGGGCGTCAGCAAGACGCTCACCATCAGCGATACCCTGGAACTGCAACTGCTCGACGAAAAGGGGGAGGCCGTCAAAGACGTGGAGTACGAGCTGACCTTCTCCGACGATAGCGTGAAGAAAGGATCCCTGGACGCATCCGGTAAAGCGGCCTTGAGCGATTTGCCGAGCGGGCCCGTGCAGGTCAAATGGAAAAAGAAGAAAAGCTGAGCGCCATGGAATCCGAACAAGAGCGGGCGGCCCATGGCGGATGAAGAAAGCGAAATCCCTTCCTGGGCCGAACATGTAAGGCAATTCTTCGCCTCCGGAGCCATTCTCTACCCTTCAATCGGCAATCCGGAACTGGTGGCCGAAGACGACTCCGCGCATCTACTGATCGCCTTGAGCGAAAAGATCGAGGACGACGTGATGCTGCATACCGTGGGATACCACTTGCAGTTCCTGTCGTTGGAGAACACCCTCCTCTTCAAAAAGGGCGAGCTGGCGGAATCGGCCTTCCACATGCCTTTCAACATGAGCGATCCGGATATCGTCAAGCAGGCGACCCTGCTGGATCCGTCCTGGGCTACCGGGGCCCATCCCACCTTGGATATCCCCGCCAAGGGATTCCAGGGGCTTTTCAATCCCACCATCACGGGCTATTTCGCGAACGGGATCTTCGGGGACTATAAATCCCCGCTGCTGGATGCGGCCAAGAAAATCGGGCGCAACGATTTGCTCCCTTTCGTGTACCACATCGAATTGGACGGCCCCAAGCTCAAGGCCTGGCTGCGCAAGAACGTGGGCAAGGATGTAGGCCAGCATTGTTTCGTCAATTGGCTGGCGCTGTACCCGGACGGCCGCGAGGTGGAGGAATTCATGGTGACCTCCGCCATGCGCGACTTCACCCTGGACGGCAAGCACAAATTCGTCGGCAAGCGCTACCAGGCGGATTCGGACGCCTTCACCAAATCCGGCGGCCCGCGCAAGGGCCCGGACGGCCCGCTCAATTCCTTCGACATCCTCAATTGGAATTTCATGGCCAAGGTGCCGGTGGCCACCCTGCATCCGCTTTTCTTCTACGACGACAATCCCTGCCTGAACGTAGGCTATATCAGCGATCTGCACGTGGTCTCGCGCCTGGAAGTGATGCGGCGATCGGATTTGCAAATCATCCCCGGACATTCGGAAACCTTGGCCGGCATGCTCAACACCACCGGGCGCGCGGTGGACAACCTGATCAAGAGCGCGGGCCGCGCCCTGGGCAACGGGGATGACGCCGACGGCGAAGTGGGCCTGCTGGTGGTGGGCGGCGACCTGATCGATTTCTCCATGAGCTGCTTCCCGGGCGCCGACGCCTTGAAGAGCGACATGCCCGCGGATTCCGTGCGCAACCTGGTCAACGCGGACGATGCGAGCCTGGAGCGGATGTACGACTACGGCGTGGACGTGATCGCCTTCTACAACATGATCGTGGATTTCTACCTGACGGCGCGCAAGCCGGTGGTGATCCTGGCCGGCAACCATGACGCGTACGATAAGCCCTTCGGCGTTTCCCCGCGCGTGGTCAGCGACGCCAAGATGGCCAACCCCGGCATCCCGGCCGACAACAACCTGACGGTGCTGGAAGCCTGCCTGATGTACGGCGACAATTACGGCAAGGTTTTCGACAAATCCAATTTCAAGCCCAAGGTGATGGATCTCTTCTACCTGCTCTTCACGCCCATCTACTCATTCACCTCCCGCATGGCCGGGATGCAGATGATCTCGCTGGCCTGGGGGAACGATGAACGCCTTATCTGGCATGGCCCGGAGATAGGGCACCTCCCCAATGCGGAAGAGGCCATGACCGCGGAAGAAGCGGTGATGGTGAAGAAGGGCGCGGACTACGGCGCGAAAGGCTACGGCCAGGGCCCGGTCAAATGCCTGATGGTCTCCCATTATACTTGGGTCAACTACAATGAGGACAGGCTCCAGGACGGCGCCAACCAATCCTTTGCCGTGGGCGACAGCGACAATATCTCCTACTTCAACCTGGGCGCCTGCGAAAAGCGCAAGGTAGACGTGTTCCAGATGATGCTGGACAAGAAAATCCATTACACCCTATCCGGGCATTCCCACCGCGCCGGGCTCTATATGCTGGAAAGCATGGCCGGGGGCAAGGTGACGGTGCAGGGCCATTCGGTGGACGACTACCCCGCCCTCAAGGGTTCCCTGCATACCCCATACATCGTGGTCTCGGATTCTGCCGGGCCCATCCCGCGGGAAAACGTGAACGGGGATTTCAACGGCTGGGGAAGCCACAATCCCACCTTCGCCAAAATGACCTTCAATGCCGGCGGGGACCTGACCGGGTTGCGGCGCGTGCCCACCAATACGGCCTACTCCAAACCGCGCGCGGCCGTGGCCATGGACTACGTGGAACTGCGCAACCAACCTTGGAACGCCACCGTATTCTGGATCAAGGAACTCAAGACCGAGCCCGGCATGGATGCGGCCTATATCAAGCAGATGATCCGGCGCAAACTGACCGATTTCCCCTTGAGCCTGATCCTGGACCGCAGCAAGCTTCCGGATATCCCCGCATGGATGGGCATCGTCAAAGCCTCCCTGTTCTTCAAATCCCCGGATCCGGCGGCCCCCGGATTCATCGAATGCCCTATCCTTTACCGGCCGGACATTTCCAAATGGGTGATCCGCGACAAGGACTCCTTCCTGGTATTTATGGAAAAAGATCTCAAGGACACCAAGGGGTTCCTCTCCGTGGAACTGGGCACCATGGCCGGCGTGCCCAAAGGGACGGCCAACCGCTTCGACTTCGGCAAACCCTGGGTGGTGGTGGTGGATCTCAAGATCATCACCGCGGGCACGGGCTTCCTGGGAATGCTCGCGGATGATTTCCAGATCGACATGACGCGCAATTGGGAATTCGTCAAATACCCCACCGTCAAAACCTACCTGCAACTGCTCCCCAACGGCGGGGCCAAGGCCTTCCCCGGCGCTTCGAGCGCTTCAAGCGCCTCGGGCGGCAAGGACAGCGGCGGGAAGGGCGAAGAACTGGACGGGGGCGCTCCGCCCGGCGGCGGCGCCTCGCTTTCCCCGGTGCAAACCGGTCCGGGCGGAAATATGAACGTGCTGGGTGTGAAAATCCCCAGCAATTTCTCTGTTTGATCCATGCGCATGAAAATCCGGATCGCCATCGCCCTCTCTATCCTTTCCATCCTTTCCATCATTTCCTTGGGGTGCCCTATGCAGAATGAATTCACCGGCGATCTCAACAGTTTGCTGAAGGATGTGCCCGCGTTCAATGCGAAATACGGGAATGCCGGACTCAAGTTGCATGACCTGGCTTGGCCGGCATTCGAGGTGAAGGGCCTGGATCTCCAGGGCGCGGCCGTCTCCAGCATGGCTTTCAAAACGCAGCGCCTCTCCAACTCCCGTTTCCGCAACTGCCGCTTTGAAGGGGTGGATTTCGACGGCACCGTCATCGAGAAATCCGAGTTCACGGACTGCAGCTTCAACCGTTGCTCCTGGAAAAAGGCCCGGTTCCTGGGCTGCCGTTTCCACGGCGGGGAAATCACCCACGGGAATATGAGGTTCGACGAGAAGGAGCCGGGCTGGACCGAATTCGCCGACTCCAAGTTCGACGGCATTCTGATCGCCGATACGCGCCTGGAGAAGGCCGGCTTCGATAAAGCGGAATTCAACCACGCGCGCTTCCGGAACAACGACTATGAGGACGCGTCTTTCACCGCTTGCGTTTTCCGCCAGCCCGCCTTCACGGAAAAGCAATTCAAACATCTCTACATGGGATCCTGCCAGTTGGAGCAACCGGTTTTCGAAGGCGCGGATCTGCAGGACATCCAATTCGAAACCTCCACCATTTCCGGCATACAGGTGAAGCCGGCGGGCAACCTCAAGGCCTATGAACCCCGCGGCGTGGCCTTCAAGAACTCGACATTCGACCTGTCGCAATTGCGCGGCAGCTTCGCCTTATGGGGCGGGCAGGATTGCGTCATCCAGAACCTGGTCACCAAGGGCCGCTTTGGCATGCGGGGATCCTATTCCAACGTGACCGTGAAGAATATCCAAGCCGACATGATCCTGCTCGGCAACGGGAGCAAATTCGAGAATTGCAAGTTCGAAGGATTGCAGGCCGGGGACATCTACATGGACAAATCCACCTTCACGGCCTGCCGCTTCAGCGGTTTGAACATCCATGAATTCATGCGCCTGGACAGCGCCGAGTTCCACGAAGTGGCTTGGGAAAACGCGAAGACGGGTGCTAAGCTGGAATATTCCGCCATCGGCACCATCTACGAAAGCAAGCGGCCTTTTTAGCCATTACGTTACGGCCCTTATCACCTACTCGCTCACTCGCCAACTCGTCCCAACGGTAAAACGCCTGCGGCTATGGTAAATCGCCTACGGCAATGCGGGTATACGGCTACGCGGCCGCGTCCGGTTCGCCGGCCAATGGCTTCAGCTTAGTCTCGTCGATGCGATAGAGGCCCGGCTTGGACTGTTTGACTTCGATCAAGCCGTCTGCCGGGATGGTATGGTCAACCCGTTCCCCGTCCGGAGCGATCACGGTGATTTTCTTGCCTTGGTAAGGACCGGCCTTGCCCGGGGCCGCCTGGTATTTGAGGGTAAGCAAATGCGCCACCTTGAGCGTGGGCGATTCCGCTTTCGCGCCCAGGCAGGCCACGCGGAAATGCAATTCCGGCGGGTAATAATCCTCTCCCACCTTATCCAGGGAGGTATGATCCTTGATCTTATGGACGCTTTCCTTGAGGCCGCCCTTCCAAAGCATTTCGATAGCGCCATCCTTGGCCTTGGCCTGGCCCTGGAAAACGGTTTTCTCGCTTTCTTCCCGCAACTTGAGATGGATGACCACGTCGCAGGGCGTATCGTCCGGGGCGCCGACGCACTTGGCTTGCAAAAGCAGCACGGCATCCTCGCCGGTTTCCAGGGTTTCCTTGCCCGCCTCATCGCACCATTTGAGATCGGAAAGCTTGACGGAGACTACTTTAAGCGGGCCGCTCTTGCCTTTGAGATGATGGGCGGGAAGCTCCGCCTCGAAATATAGAGAACCGTTGCCTCCGGGCTTGATCCGGTAGGGGGAACGGAACAGGTTCGAGTACATGCAGCCGGAAACGGAGTCCACGGTGGCGCCCGCGTGATCCTTGACGGTCACCTTGATCTCCGACCCATCGCCCACATATTGGGTTTGTACCTCGATGGGCACTTCCCCGCCTTGGGCGGCCTGGGGGCTGCCCCAACGCGCATGCAGCAACACGGAGGTCATCTGGATGCGCGTGATTTTGTCCGTCTGGCCTTGGAATTTGGGCATGGTACCTGGGTTGAAATTAGCATTTTCATCCGGCCGGGATGTGAGCCCCATCAACACGCGGACGGCGTCGGCGCGCCCCTAGTCCAGGGAGGTGAGCCCCATCACGTCCCTTCCCGGCAAATTCGGCTTTATTTGGAATTAAGGCTTATTTTTAGGTACATAGTATTCCCTAACACAGTCTAAGGCCCGAGGGTTAGCATGGCTTCCGCCGACACATCGATTTTCTCGCTCCAGATAGGAGCCTATCCTTTGGACACGTTCCGCGTCATCGATTTCATCGGGCGGGAATCGTTCTCGGAATGCTTCTCCTTCACCATCCGCGCGGTGGCATTCGATCTGGACATGAAGTTCGATGACGGCATCGGCGTGGCGGCGACCTTGATAGTGGGCGGCGCCAACGCGGACACCAAGCATTACGGCATCATCACCAGCTTCAGCCAGGTCCCGGACAGCGACGGCACCGTGGCGCTCAACTTCACCTACGAGTTTGTGCTGGAGCCGCGCATCAAAATAGCCTCCTATATGATCCAGAGCCGCATCTTCCAGAACAAGGACGTGCTGGAAATAGTCGGGGATGTGCTCGGCGATTATTTCGCCAAGGATACGGATTTCAAGATCGACGCCGAGTTCGAGGCCAAGGGCCAGAGCTATGCCAAGCGCGAGTTCACGGTGCAGTACAACGAATCCGATCTCGATTTCGTCCAGCGCCTGTTGGAAGAGGAAGGCATCTTCTACTTCTTCAACCACCAGGGCGATCGCGAGGTGATGATCCTGTCCAACAAAAAGGACGCCATCAAGCCCCTGCCGCTGTTCCCCAAGCTTCCCTTCCGCCCGGAAACGGGCATGCATATGGAGGCGGGCGAGTACGTGGACTCGCTGATGAAGAGCATGAAATTCGTCACCGGCCGCGCCACCTTGAAGGACTACAACTACCGCACCCCGGAAACCAAGGTCATCGGGTTTTACGAGATGGAAGGCCCGGGCGAGTATTATCATTTCGGCGACCATGTCAAAACCACGGACGAGGCCAAGCGCATGGCGCAGATCCGCACCGAGCTGTTCGCCTGCGAGCGCGAGATCTATCGCGGCACCGGCGTGGCGCGGGACATGAGTCCGGGCTACCGCTTCAGCCTGGAGAAGGCGGACGCGGAAGGTTTCAACGGCGATTATCTGATCACGCGCGTGACCCACAGGGGCGCGTTGACCGAGTCCGGGGACGACGGCACCGTGGATGCGGTAAGGCGGCCCATGCCCCATTACACCAACAGCTTCGAAGCCATTCCCGCTTTGACACAATTCCGGCCGGCGCTGGCCACGCCCAAGCCCAAGGCCCCGGGCATATTGACCGCCAAGGTGGACGGGCAAAAAGGATCCTACGCCTACCTGGACGAAGAAGGCCGCTACCGCATGAAGCTGTTCTTCGATCGCAGCGAGGACAAGGACGGCAAGGCCAGCAAGGCCATCCGCCTGGCCCAGCCTTATGCGGGCGCCGGCTACGGCATGCATTTCCCCCTGCACACGGATACGGAAATCGTAGTGGGCTTTGTGGACGGGGATCTGGATCGCCCCATCGGCCTGGGCGCGGTGCCCAATCCCGGCAAGGGCACGCCCGTAAAGGCGGACAACAAATCCCAGAACATGATCAAGTCCCATTCCGGACACTCCGTGACGCTGGACGATAAGGAAGGCAAGACCGGCATCCACATCGCCACCTCCGGCGGCCACGGCATCAGCCTGGACGATAGCGCGGACAGCAAGGGCTATTCCGTCAAGACCTCCGGCGGGAACGCCATCGCCGCGGACGACAAGAACAAGAACATCGACATCAAGACCACCGGCGGCATGGAGCTGAAGCTGGACGATCAGGGCACCACCATCACCCTGGTGACCACAGGCAAGAACACTTTGGAGATGAAGGACGGCGGCCACGTGGTCACCTTGAAAGACGGCAGCGGGAACATCTCGCTCACCATGAACGGGGATGCCGGCAAGGTGGAACTTAAAGCCAGCCAGGAGATCAAGCTCATCGTGGGCGCCAGCAGTCTCACCATGAAAATGGACGGCACCATCGAGCTGAGCGGCAAGGACGTGACCATCAAGGGCACCGCCAGCATCATGGCGGACGGGGGCCCCAAAGCCACCTTGACCGCGACCGATACCAATGTCAAAGGCACCGGCTCCGTGAACATAGCCGGCGGCACGGTAACCTCCAAGGCGGATACCCTCAACACCATCAAGGGCGCCGCCATCATGTCGGACGCCTCCGCGGTCAACACCGTCAAGGGCGGCGCGGCCGTCATGCTCAATCCGTAAACCTCAATCCCGGGCCGGAGGATAGCTTTGCCAGTCACAGTCGCGGGCGCAAAGGAAAAGAAAAAAGCGGGCTATGCCGTCCAGCCGGGACAGGATGAGGCCGGCAATCCCATCTTCTCCGTGCTCGTCAAACGCACTTACGACATAGTCCCCAACGGCCCCGCGGTGCGGGCGGAAGAGGATTTGCCGCTAACCCCCATCGACGAATATTACGACATGGGCGACGCCCAAACCTCCACCGTCAAATACGAAGCGGACCTGGCCCCTTTCAAGTCCCTGACCGATGTGGTCTTCATCGGCAAGGCCATGGCCATGGGCGGCAAGCCCGTGACCGCCATGGACGTGGGCCTGCAAGTGGAAGGCGTGGGCGCCAAGATCGTCCGCGTCATCGGGCAAAGGCGCTGCGTGTTCCAGGCCGGCAGGCCGCCCGTGTTCACCCCTCCCGAGCCCTTCACGGAAATGGAAATCCGCTACGACAACGCCTACGGCGGCAAGGATAAGCAAAGCCTGCCGGAAGGCCCCTTCCATTATCCCCGCAACGATATGGGCAAAGGCCTTATCCTCAAGTACCAGAAGGAATTCGTGGACGGGATGGAGTTGCCCACCATCGAGGATCCCGCCGATCTCCTCACGCCGGAAGGCATGGTCCTCAACGTACCGGAAGCCTGGCCGCGCGGGCCCATGCCCCAGGGCCTGGGCTGGTACCAACGCACCTGGTATCCCCGCGCCTTCTACGCGGGTTCCATTCCGCCCTATGTGGAAACCGGCACCATGACCAAGGAGGAATTCCTGGGCCTCATCTGGAAGGACCATATCGTGCTGGCGCGCAAAAGCAAATTGCCGGGCTTCCATGTCCGCTTCCTGCAAGGCGCCTCCCAAGGCCTTTCCTTCCCCCCGCTCAAAGGAGATGAGACGATCAAATTACGCGGCCTCACGCCGGGAGGCATGCTCAAGTTCGCCCTGCCGGGGGAAACACCCATGTTACGTCTGGACATCGGCGGCGGCATGCAGCGACTGGATCCCGTGCTGCATACGGTGCAAATCCGCGGCGAAGAACGCCAGCTGGACCTGGTCTGGCGCGGCTCCCTGCCTTATCCCGGCATCGAATACCTGGCCGAGATGACTACCTTGGCGGCGGAGGTGGAATGACCGCGGCCGTGCAGAAAATCTTCCTGCCCGGGCAATCGCCCACGGGCGAACCCATCTATAGCCTCCTCACCAAGCGCACCTATGACATTGCGCCCGGCGGCCCCTGCACGCGCGCCCAGCAAGACAAGAAGCTCCACCCCGCCGATAAGCATTTCGGCGATCCCATGAACTCCTCCGTGCGCTTCGAATCCGATCATATCCCTTACAAATTGCAAACCGATATCGCCTTCGACGGCAAGGCCTATTCCCCCGGCGGCGTCCCCGTGCAAAGCCTCACCTGCGCCATCGCCGTAGGCAAATACCGGAAAGAGATCCTGGTAGTGGGCGACCGCATCTGCCGCTGGACGGAGGGCGGATGCATCGCCGCCACCGCGCCCGCGCCCTTCGCGGTCATGGAACTGCGCCATGAAAACGCCTACGGCGGCGTGGACGTATGGAGCGATCCCAAGATGCCTTATGCCTACCCGCGCAACCACCTGGGCAAGGGCTTTGTGGTCAAGCCCACCCCCAAATCCCTGTACAACCTGCCGTTACCTAATCTTGAGGATCCCAAGGATCGCATTACGGCCGAACGCCTGTGCATCCAGGAGATGAAACATTGGCAGAAGCAACCCCTGCCTGCCGGACTCGGCTGGGTCTCAAAAATCGCCCCGCCCCGCAGCAGCCTGGCCGGCATAATGCCCGGGGACGCCGCGCTGGAAAAGGAATTGCGGGAAGCCAACGCCGCCTTGCTGGATAAGAAGAACCGCGACCTGTACCTGGCCAATCCCCTCCCGCGCATGGACTTCCGCTACTTCAACGGCGCGGCCCTCTCGGTGCCTTACCTATCGGGCACGGAAACCATCCGCCTGGAAAACCTGACGCCGGAAGGCGTGTGGGAATTCAAGCTCCCGGGACAAACGCCCAAGGTGCATATCGATATGGGCCTGGGCCCGCAAGACCCGCAGGCCGTCCTGCACACGGTGCAAATCCGCGGCGAGGATCGCCAAATCGATCTGGTATGGCGCGCCTGCGTTCCCTATCCCGGCCCCGACTGGCTACCGCAAATGACCAAGCTGGATCTGACGGTGGAATGAGCAACCCATGAACGCCTTCCCGTTCCAGCAAAACCGGTTCATCTTCGTCTTCGCCGGCCTGATGCTGCTCGCCGGCCTGGCCTATTACGCCTACCGCCTGGCGGACGGCGCCTTCCTGAGCGAGCGGGAAGCCGCCGGCAAAGTGGTGGGCAAGGAATACGTACCCTTCTCCGAGCAATACCGCATGCAGAACGTGGGCGGCATCAACCAGACCGTCAAGATCGCCGTGCCGGAAACCTGGCTCCTGACCTTGGACCTGGAAGGCGCGCAAGCCCAAGCCAGCGTGGACGCGGAGGAGTTCAAAGCGATCCCGGCGGGCACGCTGGTCAAGGTGAAATACAAGAAGCGCAGGGTCTCCGGTAACCTGCAAGTGACCCAATACCTGGGAAGGACGGGAAGCTGACATGCCCCTCTTCCCCGCCGTCTCCATGGGCTCCGGCATCGTAGGCCTGGACATCCACGCCCAGATCATCCCGCCCGCGCCCGCGCCCATCCCCACGCCGGAGCCCTACGCCGGCACCATCTTCATGTGGATGACGCCCAAGTTCCCCATTGTCAACGTGTTCGTCAACAGCACGCCGG
>JANYDA010000004.1 GCA_025360005.1 Fibrobacteria bacterium | reverse complement strand
GCTTGGGTTACGTTCAAGTTACCGTACCACACGGACTTGCACATAATTACCAAGGAGCCCGACAGGTGAAAGTAGAAACCCTTTTGAACCATGCCATGACCGCCTTCAAACAAAAGTTTCTGGAAATTTGTCCTGAAGGCCCCCTGCCCGATTTGACTGTGGATTCCTTTGCCCACGTGGTCCAGATTTTCAAAGAATCCTTCTCCGCCTGCGGTACGGCGGCCCTCAAGGCCTACCTTGAATCGTGCGATGAGAAGGGAGATGTTCTGGCCTGCTCCTTCGGCAAGGCCCGTTTCAAAATGAAGAGCGACAAGGAGTTCCTTACTCCATTTGGGTGGGTCCCTGTGCGGCGGCGACTGTACCAGACCGATGCCGGGGATATCAGCATCGTGCCTCTCGATGAGAAGTGGGACATGCGCGATGAAACCCTGACGCCCGTGGTGCGCGAGGCGGTCCATTTTGTCAGCGGGCACAATACGCCTCAGGTTGTGGAAGCGTTGTTGTCCAAGTGTGCCCTGTTCAATCCCTCGCGCACGGCCATGCTGCACGCCAACGAGGGATTCGGCACCGTGTGGAAGCAACATGGGGAAGCGATATTGGCGAAGGTCCGGAAGAAGGAGGCCGTCCCCCCAAAGACCCATGCCGTGGTGGTGAGTCTGGACGGAGTAAACGTCCTCATGAACGAGAAGGGGAAGAAGCGGGGGCGGAAGCGCCGTCGACCCATGGAGAATCCTTCGGAGGAGACCTCGACCTCGTATCAAAACGCCATGGTGGGCAGCGTGAGTGCGTATCGTCGCCCGGAAAAGGATGAGGAGGGACCGCAGCGGATTTTCAGCCGCTATGTTGCGCGGATGCCCCAGGAGGAATTTCCGGATTTCAAGGCCGCGTTGGATATGGAAGTAACGGCGACCTTTTTGAAACTTCCTGCCCGTTGCCGCAAAATGGTGATCGTGGATGGAAGCCGGGCACTTTGGAACCATGTGAATGCAAACCCGCTTTACAACCGATGCATGAAGGTGGTGGACTTTTGGCATGCGACCGAGTACTTGGCGAAGGCAGCGGAGGCGGCATACGGGGAGGAGACCTACGACGGTCAAGGGTGGTTCCGGAAGTGGAAGGAAGCGCTTCTGAAGGAAAAGGGCGGCGCGAAGAGGGCCATACGAGCGATGGAATACTTGCTGAAAAGCCGGGGCCTTCGGGGAAAAAGAAGGACCGATCTTCTGTCGGCCAGGCGGTTTTTTCGGAACAACTTGAAGCGGATGAATTACGCCTATTTCTACTGTCGCAACCTGCCTGTGGGCAGCGGAGTAGTGGAAGCCGCCTGCAAAAGCGTCGTGAAAGCCAGGATGTGCCAAAGCGGAATGCGATGGAGCCGAGAGGGCGGGCAGACCATCCTATCCCTCCGCACCGTCATCAAATCAAATCGATGGGACGCATGCTGGGCAGAATACCAAGCCATCAGGATGGCAGCGTGATACGTGGAATGGAGACTTCACCCTAAGAAATTACCAGCCGTCCACCAAAACTTATTGTGAATGTGAACGTTTTCCAGTCGCCCGATATCGCGGCAGTCATTTACCAATACCCCATAATTAGTAGCAGCTATATTTACATTTTTTATAAAATGGCTGTTATGATTACCTCCAAACCAAATTCCTTGGTAACTATTAGCCAGAGTTACATTGATTATATCACCGTCAAATCCTCCTGCGATTGTCCATGGATAGGCATGAATTGCATCAGGCAATTGGCTAGGATAATAAATCGTAATTCCTACTACCGCTGCGTTTGATCTCAGAAGTATAAATGGAGTACCGGATGCGTTGTCTCTGCCAGAATAGGCATATAAAGTTGAACCGCTATCTAAAACGGCATCGTGAGGTGCATCCCAGGATCCTTTGAGAGTTACACCAGCTGGAATAATTAAAGTACCATTAATTCGGTATTTGCCAGGAGGAACAATTACAATGCCCCCGCGAAACTTACTAGCCGAATCTAAAGCTGTTTGAAATTGACTAGTATAATCAGTTCCAGTATCGTTTGGAATTGCACCATATTTGGTTACCGAATACTCCCCCACAGGAGTCACATTTGAAATTTTTTTCCCATCCCCCTGAAAACTACTAGCTTTCAGGTTTCCATTAACTTCCAAGGGATTTGTAGGAGTGGAAGTTCCAATTCCAACTTTTGTTGAAGACGCAGATGTGATTTTGCCGCTGGTCCCCGTCGACCAATTGTCAGCTGAAGTAATTGAGATGAGCATTGTAACTGAAAGTGCAAATAATTTCAGACTGGATTTATAACGCATGGGCACTCCTGTGTATTTATTTATTTTACGTTTGGCAAAAAAGCCACTAGTAATTTACAAATTGTAATTTGATTTAGTGAAGATTTGTGACGCCTGCGAATTCCGGTTCATTGGATCCACCCTTCCAGGGGGATTGGATCCAGGATTCGCTCGCATTGGATCCAGTTTGGGGCTTTTCCCCGGAACGGTGGATCTGAGCCGCACCGGAAATCCTGGAGGCATTTTATCTTGAGAGGACGAGGTAATGATGCCGACAAAACGATATTCATCAGAGGTCAAAGAGCGGGCAGTTCGGATGGTCGGGGAACACCGATCCCAGTATGAGTCTGAGTGGGCGGCGATCGTTTCAATCGCCACAAAAATAGGCTGTACGCCAGAATCGCTTCGCGCCTGGATTCGACAGGGTGAACGGGACAAGGGCAAGCGGTTCAAGTTGAATCGATTGTTATACGGTAGACCATTAAAGATGGTCTTATTTGGTTTTACAATTTTGATATCCTTTTTCCTCTTTCTATAATTTCCGAATTTATGCTTTTCATTATCCTTTTATTTGTTCCATCGTCTATTTCGAATGGAATAAAGGCATTATAATTAAGCAAGTGTATATCGTTGGGGGAGGTTTCGTACCGAATAGGGAGGTTTAATGAACCAATAAGACCTAGGATATTTGGGTGCTTTGGTTTGGATAACCTTTTTTTGTATGGCGTGAGAAAAGAGACTAGGTGCTTATCAAATGTTTTAGAAGCCGTTTCCTCATCTTTAAATCGGAGGACAAGATTATTTTGGCCTGGAAATTTATCGAAAGAAATGCACAAAATACCTCTTGCGGCATCGCTATTCTCAATTAATCTATCGTGAAGCTGTTGGATTCCGCGCCTCAAATTAGTGTCGATTCCATTCATAGAAAGTGGCCTTTTACACTCAATCAATAAGGGAATGTTTCCAAATTCCACTCTTACATCTTCTTTTTCTTCCCCTGCTTTTTTTACAAAATCGATTTGGAACTCGTGTCTTGCGAACATGCATGCTAATAGAATTTCGTACTGTGTGTTTCGTGGATGCGAATTTTTCTTGCTTTCTTTGTCGGACAACTTTGGTCCCCCCAAAATATCCTCTAATTTAAGACGAAGATGCCCCATATGTTCTCTTGGAAAATCTTCAAATATTTGGATAAATAGATTTGCAGAAAAAAGACTGGAGATAAAGCTCTCATATGTCTGCTCATATTCGGGTAGAGCAAGATCAATGCCTTTTTCTAATACTTCGGTAACTTCTTTTTCATATTCTGCTAGACGAGTGATTTTTACGTTAAAGCCCTGATCTTCTATCCATGACAGAGCTTGTCGATAGATTGGAAGTGACTCTCCAAATGACCTTTTCTTTTCCATTTAATTTTCCTCTGTCCGTATAACGCAGGATTAACCCGAATCCCATACCTTCAACCGCCCGTCTCAATCCCAAGATCCCGATTCCACTACTCCACCCACGCAAAACTTGACCACCTCATAACTCCCCGGGCAAAAAAAAGCCCCGCTTTCGCAGGGCTCCCGTATTCCACTACTCTACCGATCCGGGACTATTCCCAGCTCAACGCTCCGCCCGTCTGGTATTCCGTCACCCGGGTCTCGAAGAAGTTCTTCTCTTTCTTCAGATCCAGGATCTCGGACATCCACGGGAAAGGGTTGCTCGCATTGTAGACCTTGGCCAATCCTATCTTCTCCAGCCGGCGATCCGCCACGTATTGCACGTAGTCCTCGAACATAGAAGCGTTCAAGCCAAGGATGCCGCGAGGCATCGTGTCCTTGGCATAGGCGATTTCCAGCTCCACCGCCTTGCGCACCAGTTCCGTGGACTTCTCCTTGACGGCCGGGGTCCACAGGTCGGGGTTCTCGATCTTGATCTGGTTGATCACGTCGATGCCGAAATTCATGTGCATGGTTTCATCGCGCAGGATGTATTGGAATTGCTCGCCGGAGCCGGGCAGGCGGTTCTGGCGTTGGAAGGATAGCATCATCACGAAGCCGGAGTAGAAGAAGATGCCTTCCATGATCACGTAGTAGCCGATGAGGTTTTCCAGGAAGGTCTGCGCGCCCTTAAAGGTTTCCGTCTCGAAGTCGGGGCGGAGCATCTCGCGGGTGAGCGAAATTTCGAAAGCATCCTTGCCGTGGATGGAATTGACCTCGTGATACATATTGAAGATCTCGGCCTCGTCCAGGCCCAAAGACTCGATGATGTACTGGTAGGCATGGGTATGCAGCGCTTCCTCAAAGGATTGGCGCAGCATGTACTGGCGGCACTCGGGGTTGGTGATATGCTTATAGGCCGCCAGCACGATGTTATTGGCCACCAGGGAATCCGCGGTGGAAAAGAACCCCATGTTGCGCTTGACGATGCGGCGCTCGTCTTCGCTGAGCTCATTGCTCTTCCACAGTTCGATGTCGCGGGACATGTTTATTTCCTGCGGCATCCAATGGTTGGCGCAAGCGTCCAGGTACTTCTGCCAGGCCCATTGGTATTTGATGGGCACCAACTGGTTGAGATCGGCGCGGCAATTGATGATGCGCTTCTCGTCCACGCGCACGCGGGCGGTGGATTCGCCCAGCAGGGAATCCAACTTGGCCGTGCCGTTCAGGGACGCGGCGGCGGCCCGCAGGGCCACTTCCGCGGAAGATTCCGTGGCCGACATATAGGTCGATACGGGCGCTGCCGGCATGGACTGGACAACCTGGATGCGCGAAGCCGGAGCGGTTGCGATCGAGGAGGCCGTGACCGGCGACGGAGCCCGCGAGGCTACGGGCGCGGCGGCATCCACCGCGGCCTGGTTCATCAGCGTGGTTCCGCTGAACGCGCCGGGCGCGTTCGCGGTGGATTTGGGACCGGTTTCTGCTTCATCATCCCAGCTTATTGACATGCTTCGCACTCCTCACCATTGATAATCGAACAGGCCGCTTTGGCCGATGCCGCATCCTGCGCGGCCTCAAGCTCGGCCAAGACGCGGGCCGAGGCCGCGGCGGCCTCCATGGCGGCCGATGAGGCCGTTTTCGAAAACTTTTCCGCTTGGATTTTGTCCAGCTGATCTTTAACGATGCTGGGCTTGATGGCTACGCCGGCCACGTACTCTTCCTTGGACTTGCCGTTCGGCGCCCCGCCGATGGGACCCGCCAATACGTCCACGGGCGAAACCGCATTGGTTCCGCGGGTCTTGTCCAAGGTGGACTTCTCCGCATTGGTGGCGCCCAAGGAACGCAGATAATACGTGGTCTTGAGGCCGGCCTGCCAGGCCAGCTTGTACATGGTGTCCAGCTTCTTGCCGGAAGGCTGGGCCATGTACAGGTTCAGGGATTGGCCCATGTCTATCCACTTCTGGCGCTTCATGGCGCAGGCTATCAGCCATTTGGGCTCAATGTCGAAAGAGGTGAGGAAGATCTTCTTCACATCCTCGGGGATGCGCTTGATCTCCGCCAGTTCGCCGTCGAAGTATTTCAGATCGTCCACCATGGCTTTGTCCCACAGGCCCAGCTTCTTCAGCTTTTCCACCAGGTAGTTGTTGATGACCGTGAACTCGCCGGACAGGTTGCTCTTGACGTAGAGGTTCTTGTAGGTGGGTTCGATGGATTGGGACACGCCGATGATGTTGGAGATGGTGGCCGTAGGCGCGATGGCCATGGTGTTGGAATTGCGCATGCCCCACAACCTGATATGCTCGCGCACGGGCGCCCAGTCCAGGCTGCTCTTGTTGTCCATGAGCGTGGGCTCCCCGCGTTCCGCCGCCATGATCTCCACGGTGTCGATGGGGAGCAGGCCTTTGGACCAGGATGAACCCTGGTAGGAAGGATAGCTGCCGCGTTCCTTGGCCAGCTTGGAGCTGGATAGGATGGCGTGGTAGGAAATCACTTCCATGGATTTGTCCGCGAACTCCACCGCCTTGTCCGAAGAATAGGCGATGCCCAATTCATAGAGCGCATCCTGGAAGCCCATGAGCCCCAGGCCCACGGGACGATGGCGCAGATTGGAATTGCGGGCCTG
Source organism: Fibrobacteria bacterium (assembly GCA_025360005.1). Lineage (GTDB taxonomy): Bacteria > Fibrobacterota > Fibrobacteria > UBA11236 > UBA11236 > Chersky-265. Next base: position 75,589 of record JANYDA010000004.1, on the reverse strand, counting down.
CACCACCGGGTAGTAGTTCAGGTCGATGACATTGTCCAGCATGCGCATGGCGATACCCACCGTCTCCCCCATCAGCTGCTCGTCCAGCTTGCCGTCCTTGATATGGTTCAGCATGTTGATGGAGCCCAGGTTGCAAACGGCGATCTCCGCTTCGCTGGTGTTCAGCAGGATTTCCGTGCACAGGTTGGAGCTGTGGACAACGCCGGCATGGCGTTGGGGCGAACGGACGTTGGATGGATCCTTGAAGGTCATCCAGGGATGGCCGGTTTCAAAGACCATGGTGAGCATCTTGCGCCACAGGGTGAGGGCGGGCATCTTCTTGAAGGTCTTGATGCGGCCTTGGCGGGTCTCTTCTTCGTAATGCTTGTAACGGGTCTCGAATGCCTTACCGTACAGGTCGTGGAGATCCGAGACCTCGTTGGGGCTGAACAGGGTCCATTCCCCTTCCGCCATCACGCGCTTCATGAACAGATCCGGGATCCAGTTGGCCGTGTTCATGTCATGGGTGCGGCGGCGATCGTCGCCCGTGTTCTTGCGGAGTTCCAGGAACTCCTCGATGTCCATGTGCCAGGTTTCCAGGTAAGCGCACATGGCGCCCTTGCGGCGTCCGCCCTGATTCACCGCCACGGCGGTGTCGTTGGCCACCTTGAGGAAGGGGATGACGCCCTGGCTCTTGCCGTTGGTGCCCTTGATATGGGCGCCCAGGCCGCGCACGTTGGACCAATCATTGCCCAATCCGCCCGCGAACTTGGAAAGCAGCGCATCGTCCTTGATGGCGCCGAAGATACCGCCCAGATCGTCCGGGACGGTGGTGAGATAGCAGGATGACATCTGCGAATGCAAAGTTCCGGAGTTGAACAAGGTGGGCGTGGAGCTGGTGAAGCGGAAGGCGGAGAGCACTTCGTAGAACTCGATGGCGCGCTTTTCCCGCTCCACTTCGTTGAGGGACAGTCCCATGGAGACGCGCATCCAGAAGGCCTGTAGCAATTCGATGGTGCGGCCTTCCGGGGTATGCACAAAGTAGCGATCGACCAGGGTCTTGAGGCCCAGGTAGGTGATGCCCAGATCGCGCTCCGGCTTGAGGGCCTTGCCCAGCCTATCCAGATCGAATTCCAGCATGCGCGCGTCCAGCAATTGGGCGTCCACGGCTTCTTGGATGTATTCGCCGAAATAGCCGGCGTAGCGCTTGGTCATTTGCGCCTGGGTCAGGCGTTCGCCCAGCACTTCGTCGCGGATGTCGTCCATGAGGATGCGGGCGGTGACGAAACTCCAGGCCGGATCTTCTTCGATATGGGCGCATGCGACCATGACCATGGCCTTGCTGACGTCCTTTTCCGGGATACCCGGAAACAAGTTGGCCAGGGCTTCCTTGAGGATACGTTCTTCCGGGACCACGTCCGTATAGCCGAGGCAGGCTTCCTTGATGACTTCTTCCAGGCGGGCGCGGTTCAGCGGCTTGATGCGGCCCTGGGCGTCGGTCACGGTGTATTCGATGGCGGGTGCGACGGGCGCGGACAGGGTTCCGTTCTTGGTGGCCTCGCGGGCGCGGGCGCGCTCTTCGCGGTACAGAACGTAACGTTTGGCCACTTCCGGACGGCCCACGCGCATCAGGGCCAACTCCACCTGATCCTGGATATCCTCTATATGCCAGGTGCCGCCGTTGGGACGACGCTTGGCCAGGGCGGCGAAGACGAGTTCGGCGATGCGCTGCACCTCTTCCATGATGCGGGCGGTGGGCGCCTCCAGTCCCTCTTGGGCCAGGAATGCCTTTGTGATGGCCTTGACGATTTTCTCGCCTTTGAAGCTCACCACGGTACCGTTGCGGCGTTCGATCTGGTATTTGGTGGCGTCAAGACCCGCCACTACCATGCCTCCCGCCTCTACCTTGCGTACCGACGACTCCTTCTCCACCATTGTCATGCTCATTGAACCCTTCTCCTTGTCCTGCTGATTTTCCCGTTAGTCCCGTGTCCCAGGCCGCCCGATCCGACTCTGAACCTTACCCCTGACCCGGGGCGCGGAGGAATTGGGTTGGTGTCGAACTTTGGCAACTTATCGATGTGGGAAGTGTAGTGTATTTAAAATCCATTAGCAACTAGATCCAGGGTATTTTTTCGGCCTAACCACAATATATAGTGTAATGGAGGCTATAGCTAGGAAAAACAAGGACTTAGCAGAAAGGGGTCCCGGTGGGGTCTAAAAAGACGCTTTGCGTGAAGAAAAGCATAGCCATAATGCGGACAGCGACTATCAAAAATCTTTTCAACAGTATCCACATATAAAGAAAGGAGAACGGTTTGCGGGTTGTGTGAATTCGATCTCCGAAAGGGAGCGGAAAATAAATTTTTCCCCCTAAACTATAAACAGGCCCTTTATCCGGGGGGGGAAACCCCCAATGCCAAGCATGGGGCATTTCTGACATGAGGAAGGGTTTCTCAGCCGGCAGGGTCACAAATATGCCGCTCCGGGGTATTTGCTACTTTGATGCGGATGAATTCACCGCTTTTTCAAGGTCGATCACGCATTTTTGACTTAAAATCGCCACTTTTTCTCCTGCTTTCCGCTTTCCTGGCAGGCTTAGGTCTTATAGGTTGCGAGGAAACCAAGGCCCGGAGCTATTCGGAGGTGGCCTTCAAACCTCTGGCTGCACCCATGGGTATGGCCGGGGGGATGGGGGGCGGGGCCATGCCGGGCATGAACGCCAGCCCGGTGGATATCAAGGTAACCTGGGTGTTACCGGAGTCCTGGCAGGTGAAGGATTCCGCCAATGCCATGCGCATCGGGAGCTTCGCGGCCTCGGATCCTTCCCTGGCCAACACCGGCGAGGCGGATCCCAATGCCGTGGACGTATCGGTAGTGCAATTGGCGGGGGATGCGGGCGGGCTGAAAGCCAATATCGCCCGTTGGATGGGGCAAGTGGGCATCAAGGCCACGGCGGAAGAGATGGACGGATTGATCAAGACCGCCAGCCATTTCAAAACCGGGACCGGTCAGGATGGCATGTACGTGGACCTGACGGAAAAGCTTTCCGGGGACATGACGCAATCGAAAACCATCTTCGGAGCGGTAGTCCAGACGCATGAATACACCGTGTTCGTGAAGGGCATGGGGGAAACCGCCAAGGTGATAGCGCAGAAAAAACGGATCATGGCCTTCTGCCAATCCCTGAGAATCGAAGGTCCCAAACCATGAGCCAAGCCAATCCAGCCAAGGACGGGGCCAATTCGGGGATGGGCGAAGCCCTGTCTTCCTATGATACCGAGACCTCGCGGGCGGCTACTTCCCGCGGCCTGTCCTGGCGCCAAAAAGCCGCCCGTTCCTCCCTCACTAAGGCCTTGCTGCATCCCGCCATCACCTTGCTCTGCCTGCTGATCCTGTTCGCCCTGATATTCTTCGGCACCCTGTACCAGGCCGATCACGGGTTGTTCGAAGCCCAGAAAAAATTCTTCGGATACGGCTTCGTTCTCATCGGCGGTTTTTTTCCGCTGCCGGCGGCCAGCCTGGTCATCTGGGTGCTCTCCATCCAACTGGCTATCATGATGGCATTCCACCTGCCGTGGAAATTGAACCGCATCGGCTTGTGGATCGTTCACTTGGGCATCATGGCGTTGCTGATGGGCGGGTTCATCACCCAGATGCTTGCGGTGGAGTCGCAGTTGACCTTGGCGGAAGGGGAAACCGGGCATTTCACCACCGCCTACCATGAGCATGAACTGGCCTTCTGGGAAACCCAGGGCGATACCAACCGCGTATATGCCTTCGATGAATCCATGCTTAAGCCGGATCGGGAATTGGATCTGGAGCCGTACCATGCGCGCATCAAGGTGCACGCCTATTATATGAACAGCGACGCCTTCACCACGCGCGCCACCAACGGGCCCAAGTACATCAACGCTTCCGGCATCGGTATGCTGGAGCAGCGCAAGCCGGAGAAGGAAGTCACCCAGAACGCCCCCGGCGTGATTTTCACCCTGCAGGAAAACGGCAAGGCCGATAAGGAAATCCTCCTCTACGGGCAGGAGCTGCAAACGCTGATGCTCACCTTGGATGGGAAAAAGGTTTCCGCCCAATTGCGTCTTAAGCATTACCCGCTGGACTTCTCCCTCCACCTCACCAGCTTCATCAAGAACGTCCATCCCGGAACGGACATCCCCAGCAGCTTCGAGAGCTACGCGGATCTGGGCGAAGGCGGCAGCACGCGCCCCGTCAAGGTATGGATGAACAATCCCCTGCGGCACGCGGGCTATACCTTCTTTCAGGCCTCTTATGCGCAGGCGCAGGGGATGGCCAACAAATCCACCTTTGCGGTGGTGACCAATCCCGGCCGCGTGATGCCTTACATTTCCAGCCTGGTGGTATTCGGCGGCTTGCTGCTGCATTTCCTCATCCGCCTGGTTCCCTTCATCCGCAGGGAGTCCGCCAAATGAAAACCCCCTCCCCCGTAACTGCTGTGTTACTGTTGGTCCTGGCCGCATCCCTGGCTCCGGCCCGGGAAAAAAGCGCCAATCCCGGTCCGGACATGGACAGGAAATTCGACTCTCTCTTCGAGGCCTCCCAAAAGCCCGCCGCCGGGGCCGCTGCGGGCACTCCGGTGGAGGAAGTTTCCGGGGATGCCATGCCGTCCGGCCATCCGGACGTTTCCGGCGATCCGCACGCCGGTATGGGCATGGGCCCGCATGGCCACGGCTCCATGCCGTCCCTGCTGCCGGATATCGGTCCCGTGCCTGCCGGTTCCTTGGCCAAGGTGGGCGCGTTGGAAACCGTCCCCGTACTGCACGAGGGCAGGCTCAAGCCCATGATCACCTACGCGCGCCATATGCTGCTGCAATTCTCCGGTCGCACCAGCTATGAAAAGCTTTCCGCCATCCAGGTGATGGCCAAGCTCCTGTTCACGCCGGAGCTGACCGGGGACTACCGCATCTTCCTGATAAACAATCCGGAAGTTGCCGAGGCCTTGGGCGTGGTGCCTGAAAAAAGCCGCCGCTATTCCTTCAAGATGCTGGAGAAGGCCCTGCCCAAGCTCCAAGAGCTGGCCGAGAAGGCCAATGCGGTGGCAGACGAGAAAAGGGATTTGGTGCAGAAGGAAGTCCTGCGCGTATTCGGAAACCTGGTCGAGTTCGTGAACATCACGCGCACCTTCAGCTACGCGCTTCCCAACCCCATCTATACCGTGAAGCTGCCGGAGACGCGGCAGCAATTGGAACTGCAGCCGGACGTGACTCGCTATTCCTTTTGGGACCTGATGTCGAGTGCGCAGGCCATCGCCAAGATCCTGGAAGGCATCGGCAACCGCGGCGAGGCGGAACGCACGCCCATGGAACGGGAGATCATTTCCCTGTCGCAGGCCATGTATCTCAATTCGCAATCCCTGCACCCCTCCCCTTTCCGCATCTTCCCCATTTCGCCTGCGGCCGCCGCGGCCACGGGTCAGCCGGGTTGGGTGAGCCCGGCGGAAATGGTGGCGGTGCCGGAACAACTGCAGGCCTACCATAAAGAATTGAACGCATGGAGCGGAGCGGCGGCGGCCTATCGCTCCGGCAAGCAGGAAGAGTTCGACAAGAACGTGGCGGAATACCTGGGGGCCATGGAAAACCGGGCCTACGAACAACTCTCGGAAACCCATTTCCCCCTGGAAGTATTGTACCAGAAGGGCGAACCGTATTTCTGGGCGCTGGTTCTGTACTGGTTCGCCCTGCTCGGCTGCTTCTCGTTCTTCCTCACCCGCAAGCGCTGGCTTTACAACGCTTCCCTGGGACTGTTCCTGAGCGGCTATGCCATCCACCTGGTGGGCATCATCTCCCGCATCATCATCATGAAGCGCCCGCCGGTCACCTCCCTTTACGAGACCTTCCCCTTCGTGGCCGCCGTATCCATCCTGGCCGCCCTTTTCATCGAACGTTTCAATAGGAAGGCCATCGGCCTGCTTTCGGCTTCTTTGCTGGGCGTGATCCTGCTTTCCATCGCCAACCGCTATGCCGCCGAGGGCGATACCATGAAAATGCTGGTGGCCGTGCTCAACAGCAACTTCTGGCTTTCCACCCACGTGGTCTGCGTCACCATCGGTTACTCCGCCTGCCTACTGGCCGGCGCCATCGGGCATGTCTGGCTCATCCGCGCCCTGGTCCCGGGCGACGAAAGCAAACCGGAACGCCTCAAGGAAATCGCCAAGATGGTCTACGGCACGCTATGCTTCGGGCTTCTGTTTTCCTTCATCGGCACCGTCCTGGGCGGCATCTGGGCCGACCAGAGCTGGGGCCGCTTCTGGGGCTGGGATCCCAAGGAGAACGGCGCCTTGCTGATCGTCATCTGGTGCGTGATCATGCTGCACGCGAAACATTGGGGTTACGTGCGCAACCGCGGCATGGCCTTGGGATCCGTGTTCGGCGCCATCGTGGTCAGTCTGGCCTGGTTCGGCGTGAACCTGCTGAATGTGGGGCTGCATTCCTACGGCTTCACCCAGGGCGCGGCCACCAAGCTGTTCGTCTATTGCGGCAGCGAACTGGCCTTCATGTCGATCGCTGCGGTAGGCTTGCAACTCGGATGGGGCTCCAAACCCGGGCCTGGTAAAGGGCCCCTATCTCCGGAACGCTTGGGACCAGCCGCATGATCTCCCGGCTGCATTTTATTTTGTAACCCCATCCCCTTCTTTTCCCGGACCGGCAATTCGCAAGGACCAGCTGGCAACCGGAGTCCGGCATGGAAATCCTCTAGGAGCGAAAACCCAGGCTGGAAACGGGAGCCAAGGTAACGGCAAGGCTACCTCCGCTTCCTTAAAAAAGTGAACAAGCGGCCGTCAAATCCCTCTCCACCCCGCTCAATCGGCCTCGGCAGGGGTGGGATGCGTGCGATACCTCAAATCTTTCCTGCCGGTGGTCTCTTGAGAGTCCACAATTTTCAAGGTGCTCTCTTTAGTGACATTAGCGATTCCCCGCGGGGTTAGATTGCCTTCAGAGAATCCGAAAGGAAGTGTGCCCGTCAGGGGACGGGGGGTGCCGCGGAATCCTGAAGCAGGCATCGGTTGTCTTTTTAACATCACTGGGGGAATCATGAAACGATCAATGATTGCGGGGTTGGCATTGGGAATGCTCTCCGCTTCCGCGGCAAACGCCCAACTCGGCCTCACCTACCGGATAGCCATAAGCCATGACGGAAACCTCCACGATAAAGATGATTGGGGAGCGAGCGCGTTTGACTTCGCTATCCTGGCCGCTTTCAAGAGGCAGGACGCCTTGGTCCATTTCGACTACAATGACCATGTGGGGTTAACCAACGGCGGTTGGGAAGCGGAAATGGTCACCAGTTCCACCGGCGGCCCGAAAAATTTCGGCGGGGATCCCAAGGTACTCTTCGATGACATGAAAAACGTGGCCGGGGCAGTCGCGAACTTCAAGGCGGAAGGGGACAAGTCCACCGCCACGGACAGGCTGCTCTTTATCGTTGCCGGTCCCATGGAAGTGCCGTGGCGGTGCTTGAACGCTATGGATCCCGCCAAACGCCAATTCGTCACCTTCGTTTCCCATTCGGGCTGGAACGACAATCACACCGATGGGCCGCAACTTACCCATACCTGGTCTTCCCTTCAGTCCCTTCCCGGCGGCGCCAAGTTCATCCATATCTCCGATCAGAACGCGAAGTTGGGAACCAGCGCCAATTGGGGAGGCCTTAAAACCATCGGTGGACCCATGGACGCGGCTTTTCAATGGTTGTTCACCCGCCAGCAGGGGAAGCCCGGAGACGTATCCGACGCCGGCATGACCTGGTACGCCATGACGGGCGCACAAAACGGAGGTCCCAGCGACTTCATCACTAAATTCAAGGACATCACGCCTTGGACACCGGGTACCACCAATCTGGTTTCCAGAAACTTCGAGGGCTCCTTGAAAGTCGCCGGCACGGGGAACTCCCTGCAAGTCAATCTTCCTTTCGCGGGAATCTTCCAGGGCATCACGGTGTCGGATCTTTCCGGCCATCGCATCACCTCGGCAATTCCGCAAGGAAGGACGGGCTGGATCGATATCCCCGGGATTGCCCTCGCCAACGGCGAATACTTCGTTTCCGTGAACGGCCCGAATGGCGTTTCCCATGCCGCGGGAAAAGTGAATATCTTGAAATAACGCCCGCCCGGTCCGCGCGCTCCTGATTTGCCGCGCAGGCACCCGCGGATGACGGAGGGACCGGAAACGGTCCATTGTTCGCGTCAACCACTACACCCGCTTAAAGGAACGATGTTTAAGATAACAGGGTTTCCCGCAATTCTTCTCTTGCTTCTCGCCTCCTTCTGCGTTGCGCAGACCGGTTCCTCGGGGGAGGAAAAGACACAATCGGTGTTCCGTTCCCACCGCCTGTTGGGAGGCCTGAAAGTCAAGCTCGACAAGGATTTCACCTTGAGCACGTTCGGCGCGGTTTACCTGGGGGATGGACCGCAATACAAGGTTGCCTCCCGCACCGATCCCTACAGCTACAATGGCTGGGATATCGTGCCGGGGTTTTCCCTGGAGATGGGAGAACTATTCAATGGGATCAAATTATCCATGGGGGGGGACCTTTACCTTTTGACGCGGATATTCCAAAAAGGGGAAGAGGAGATGTTCGAATACCGCCCCCGTTGGAACGTTGCCCTCACCAAACCCCTTTCTTTCGGCGGCTCCATCCAGTGGACCTCCAGATTCGAAAGGACCATGCAGGAATGGTACCAATTTCCCTACCGCACGGATGCGAACGGCGATTCAACCCGCGTCAAGGAGCTGACGCAAAAACGGAGCGTATACCGGTACCGGTCCGCCCTGAAACTGAGCGCGCCCAAATATACCGGGTACAAGATCAGTCCCTATATCTATTCCGAGTCCTTCAACGAGCGCGAGCAAATCGATTTCTATTCCGAAACGGAACTCGGGGTGAACTTCGAGCCCTTCAAAGGGATAAGCGTGAGCCTGGCCGACAATTTCCAATTGAAGTACCGGGCCGACGATATCGTCAAAAACCACATGCTATGTCTGAATGCCTTCTATACCCTGGATTTGTCGGGCCTGTCGATATTCAAAAATTGAAATCGGCGATCAATACCCGTTCCTATCAAGCGAACGGAAAAAAATGGAGCACATGGAAAAAATGAGTAAGATGCAAGCAACTCTTCCGTTGTTATTGCTGCTGATATCCGCCTCTCAGGCGGGAAAAACCGGGATCGGTCAAAAGGTCGATCTGGCATTGACGGCCAAGGTTTCGGATGAAATCACCCTGGGGATCCGGGGCGGGGGCTATTGGGGCAACCACAGGGAGCAAATCGATCAAATTCAGAGTGAATTCGACTCAACGGGATTGTCCGGAACCGAATACGCTTTAACCGGAACGCTTTACCTGGGAACGTTCGGCAAGGCCGTCATCACGGGCACGGGTGAAATCGCCATATATAATCGGGGAATCACGGACAGCACTCTCACGGACAGCGTGGTGACGCCGCTCTCATTCCGGGAATACCTGCCCCGTACCGGGATCAATATCCGCGTTCCCGTCGCGGGCGGATTCGCGGTTGAGTTCAACAACCTGTTTGAAAGACGCCTCATCACCAAGCCCTCCTACTTTACTTTTTGGGTATGGCGTCCCCAGATCCGCATCGCCGGACCTTCGCTTACGGCGCTGAAAATATCCCCCTATGTGGATTATGAAGGCAGCGATCACAAGGACTTGCGGTACATGGCTACCACATCCTACGGAGTAAAAAGCGAACCCATGAAGGGATTGACGCTCGGATTATCCGACCATATAACCTGGTTTCCGGATAAGCCGGACAACGATCCCCGGACCGTCCATGTCATCACTTTGCGGGCGGAGTATGGCTTCGACCTGACCGGCAAGAAGTGAATCCATTTCCCAAGGAAGAAATATGAATTCGTATAAAATTGCGGTTGTCAACGGCGATGGAATCGGACATGAGATAGTGCCGGCTGCCGTAAAGGTCCTGGAATGCGCGGCGGAGAAGCACGGCTTTTCCCTGGCATTCACCGACTTTCCCTACGGTGCCGCTTACTACAAGCGCCACGGGGACTTTATGCCACCCGACGGCTTGGACAAACTCAAGGAACATTCCGCCATCCTGTTCGGCGCGGTGGGCCTGACGGACGTCGACGATACTCTCCCCGCCATGTTATACACCTTCAAGGTGCGGACCGCCTTTCAGCAATACGTCAACTACCGGCCCGCCCGCCTGTTTCCCGGCATCGAAAGCCCCCTCCGCAAGAAGGGGCAAAAGGACATAGACTTCGTGGTGATCCGGGAGAACAACGAAGGCGAGTTCGTCCAGAACGGGAAAATCCTGTATCCGGAAAGGCCGTACGGGCTGGCCACGGAAACCAGCATTTTCACCCGCGCCGGTATCGAGCGCGTGGCCCATTTCGCCTTCCGCCTGGCGCGCACGCGAAGGCGCAAGGTCACCAACGTCACCAAGTCCAACACCTTGATCAGCAGCCTGGCCTATTGGGACAGGGTCATCCGCGAGGTAGGCGAACAATATCCCGATGTCGAGCTGAACAAGATGTACATCGACAATGCGGTCGCGAGTTTCGTACTGAGACCGGAGGTCCATGACGTGATCCTCACCACCAATCTTTTCGGGGACATCCTCAGCGATCTGGGCGGGGCGATCATGGGAAGCCTTGGCCTGGGCGGCAGCGGAAACATCAATCCGGAGAAGGAATTCCCTTCCATGTTCGAGCCCATCCACGGATCGGCGCCGGATATCGCCGGAAAGGGAATCGCCAATCCCATCGGAACCGTATGGTCGGCGGCCCTGATGCTGGAACACCTGGGGGAAAAGGCAGCGGCGAAGGATATCATGCGCGCCATCGAGGCCACCACCGCCTCCGGCATCAAGACCGTGGATTTGGGGGGAAGCGCCCGCACCAAGGATGTGGGAGAGGCCATCGTGGAGAACATGGCCAAAGCCCATGCCGCGGTACATTGACCTGACCCTGACCTTGCGTGAAGGGATGCGCGGGGTATCCTATGATTGCGCCAAGGAAATCGAGAGGGACGGTTGGAACGCCCGCACCCTGAACCTCTATTCGCACGCCGGAACGCATATGGACGCGCCGTGCCACTTCGCCGTGGATGGCCCCACCATCGACGAATATACCATCGAAGAATTATCGGGGCCGGCCTGGATAGTGGATATCCCGGATTGCCCTCCCGCATTCCTCATCACCGTGGAAACCCTGGGGAGCATTCGGGAAAGGATCCTTCCGGATGAAATCCTCCTGTTCCGCACGGGATGGAGCCGTTTCGTCGCGGACGCGGCCATGTATCGCGACGCGCTTCCCCGCATCAGCCTGGAATTGGCGGAGTGGTGCGTGGCGAAGAAAGTCAAGATGATCGGGGTGGAGCCGCCGTCCATCGCGGATGTGAACAATCGTTCCGAATTGCAGGCGGTGCACCGGACCTTATTGAAGAGCAACATCCGCATCGTGGAAGGGCTGGCCCACCTGGATCGGATCGCCAAGGAGAAGGTCACCTTCTTCTCCTTGCCTTTGAAAATCCACCAAGGCGATGGGGCGCCGTGCCGCGCCTTTGCCATCGAGGAATAAGGATGCCCGGGAACCTGTTGTACGAGGAGGTGCGCAAATCCCTGCCGGCGGAAACCGAATCGGCATTGCCTCCCGGATCCGGCGAGGGACAGGACCCCGATATCTCCATCATCGTCCTCGATGACGATCCCACCGGAACCCAGACCGTTCATAGCGTGCCCGTGATCACGGAATGGAGCGTGGAAGCCATTTCCGGGGAACTCCGCGCCCAGAGTCCCGTTTTCTTCATCCTCACCAATTCCCGCAGCCTGGATGAGGGGACGGCGGGAAAGCTGGCTACCCTGATTGGCGCGAACATCCGGGAGGCGGCGGCCCGATGCGGCCGGGGCTTTCGCCTGATGAGCAGAAGCGACAGCACCTTGCGCGGGCATTACCCGCATGAGGTGGATCTATTGGAAGCGAGCCTGTACGGAACCGGCGCCATCCAGGTCCTGATTCCGGCTTTCATCGAAGGCGGCCGCGTCACCGTCGACGGGATCCATTATGTCCGCGAGAAGGACGAACTGATCCCGGTGGCGGACACGCCTTTCGCCCTGGATGCCTCCTTCGGATTCAAGCATTCGCGCTTGTCCGAATGGGTCCGGGAAAAATCCAAGGGCCAAAAAGGGGATTCGGACATCCTATCGATCCCCCTTTCCATGATCCGGCGCGGCGGAGTCGCAGGAGTATTCGCGGCACTATCCGCCATCCGGGGACAATCAATCGTAATCGTAGATGCCTTTGCCTATTCTGATCTGGAAATCGTTTCGCGTGCATTCCGGCATGCGGAGCGTTCGGGAAAGGCTTTCCTGTACCGCACGGGAGCGTCCTTTGTGAGAAGCTATGCGGGAATAAAGGCCCGCGGCGACTGGAGTCCGGCGGAATCGCGGGACGCGTCCGCCAACGGTGGGTTGATTGTGGTCGGCTCATACGTGCCTAAATCCACGCTGCAACTCGCCTACCTGCGGGAACGGGCCGGCATTCCCGCGCTGGAATTGGATGTGGCGCCGGGCGAGCAAGCCGAACCGGCCGAATTGCAGGTCCGCCGCATTACCGGCGCCGCCGAGAGCGCGCTCGGCAAAGGCCTCGACGTTATCGTGTATACCAGCCGCAATCAGGTGCGGAAGGCGGGGGCGGCTGAAAATCTGGAATACGGAAATGCAGTGTCCCGTCTCCTGGTGGACATCGTTTCCGCCATTCGCGTCAAGCCCAGGTTCCTGATCGCCAAAGGCGGAATCACTTCCAGCGACATCGCCACCAAGTCGCTGGGAGTCAAGCGGGCAATGGTCCTGGGCCAATTGCTGCCCGGAGTGCCGGTTTGGAGCTTGGGAACGGAAGCCAGGTTTCCAGGTATGCCTTATTGCATTTTCCCCGGGAACGTCGGAAGCGAAAGCGCGCTTTTGGAAGCCTACCGGATCCTTACAAGGAGCAGATGAATATGGCCAAGTTGCGGGGCGTTACCGTGGGCACGGGTTACTTCAGCAAATTCCATTATGATGGATGGTCGCGCATCCCGGAGGTGGAAATCGCCGCGGTATGCAATCGGTCCCTTGAAAAAGGCCGTTCCGTCGCGAGCGAGTGGGGAATCAAACGCGTCTATGCCGATTTCGCCGAGATGCTGGATCGGGAGAAACCGGATTTCGTCGATATCATCACTCCGCCCGAAACCCACTTAGAGTATTGCAGGATCGCGGCGGACAGGAAGGTGGAAATCATCTGCCAAAAGGCGCTGGCCCCCACCAAAACCGAGGCGCGGGAGTTGGTGGCCTATGTGGAAAAGGCCGGAGTGAGGGTGAGCGTGCATGAGAATTTCCGTTTCCAGCCATGGCATCGGGAAATCAAGAGGCTCCTGGATGCGGACGCCATCGGAGAGTTGCACACCTTCAATTTCCGCATGCGCATGGGGGACGGATGGCAGCCCGACGCCTACCTGGAACGGCAACCGTATTTCCGGACCATGCCGCAATTGCTCATCTTCGAGACCGGGGTCCATTTCATCGATACCTTCAGGTACCTTGCCGGGGACGTATCGCGCGTGTATGCCCAACTGCGCAAGCTCAACCGGGATATCCGGGGCGAGGATTGCGGTTTCGTCGCTTTTGAATTCAAGGGCGGTCCGGTTGGGTACTACGATGCGAACCGCTACAACGAATCCAATTGCAAGGAGCCGCGCTATACCTTCGGGGACTTTCTGGTGGAAGGCCGCAAGGGTTGCATCCGCCTTTACGGGGATGGGAGGATGACGGTCCAGAAGTTGGGTGGAACCGAGCAGGAGCATGCCTATCATCCCAGCCGAAACGGTTTCGCCGGCGATTGCGCCCATGCCGCCCAAAAGCATTTCATCCAATCCATCCTCGCCGGCGTTCCCTCCGAAACCGACGGTCCGGCCTATCTGAGAAACCTGGACGTCCAGGAAGCGATCTACCGTTCCGCCGAAACGCGCGTGCCAGTCGATGTCACCTGAACCGCGGGAGTTCCCATGCCTTTCCGCATAATCCTGTCCCTCGCATCCTTCCTGCTCACCGTTCTCCTGTACGTCGACCGGGCTTGCATCTCCGCCGCCAAGGACGGCATCAGCAAGGATTTCGGATTGAGCAAAACCGAGTTCGGTTGGGTTTTGGCGGTGTTCACCTTGGGCTATGCTTTGTTCCAGACGCCATCGGGCTGGCTGGCGGATCGCTTCGGACCCCGTAAGGTCATCACCGGCATCGTCTCCATTTGGTCGCTGCTCACGGCGGTCACGGGCGCCTCCCTCGGATTCGTCTCCATCCTGATAATCCGGTTCCTATTCGGGGCCGGAGAAGCGGGGGCGTTTCCCGCCCTCTCCAAAGTCGCATTCAATTGGTTCCCCATCAAGGAGCGGGGAATCGTACAGGGAATCAATTTTTCCGGTTCGCGCGTGGGCGCGGCTTTCGCATTGCCTTTGGTGGCGGCCCTCATCGCCCATTCGGGTTGGCGCATGACTTTCGCGATATTGGGTTTTTCCGGGATCGGGTTCGCGATAATCTGGTATGCGCTGTTCCGCAACAAACCGGAAGAATCATCCCTGGTGGGAGCCGATGAGTTGAAGCTGATCCTGGAGAACCGGCAAAAACCCGCAGCGGTCCGGAGCAAACTCTCCGCCGGGAGAGTGCTTTCATCCCCCAATGTATGGCTTGCCATGTTCCAATATGTCTGCAGCAATTTCACTTTCTACTTCACCCTGACCTGGATGTTCCCGTACATCAAAGAACGCTTCGCGCTGGACGGCGTCAGCGCCGGATTATACAGCTCCATTCCCTTGCTGGCGGGAGCCTTGGGGAACGTGGCTTCCGGGATCCTGGTCGATTGGTTCTTCAAAGCCGGACGGCGCAGCCGATCCCGCAAGGTCCCGGCCATGCTTGGATTCCTGCTCTCGGCCCTGGGAATAATCCTGGTGACCCAGACCGACTCGGTAGGTTGGGCCATCGCATTCATGTCCTTGGCCGTGTTCGGGGCGGACATGACATTGAGCCCGTCCTGGGCTTTCTGCATCGATATCGGCCGCGAGAATTCCGGCGTGGTTTCGGGAATGATGAACATGGCCGGGAACCTGGGCGCATTCATCACCATCATCGCTTTCCCATACCTGAAGGAGTGGACCCAGAGCAATGTCCCCTTCTTCTATACCTGCGCGGCGTTGTCCGTGCTTGCCGTCTTCGCATGGATGCGCATGGATCCTCTATCCCCGCTGACCGCGCATAAATCCGAAGAGACCGCGGCCGCGGATGATCCGGCGATGAAACCGTTGAAGGCCTGATTCGCCAAGCGCCGCCGCTTTCCTGCCAGGATGGTTTCCGCTCCAGATGCAATCGAAGCAGGCGCAACCGGTGCATGGCTTGGCTTGGATGCATTCCTTTAACCAATGCTTGTTTGGTTATTTGCATCAGGCTGACAATTTCTTGCCGGCAGGTTCCGGTTTTTCCGGCTTTTCCTGACAATCCGCGCTTCCCTGAAACTCCCCCTCGTCCCCCTGTCCAGTCCCGTTTTGCATGGCCGATACCTGCTTCCAACGCCTACAATTTCCGCAGTAACAGAGGTAAAAATGTCGCAACGAAGAAGCAAATCAGGACAAAGAGGCCGTGCCGCCGAGCCGTCCGTAAGCCTGAAAACCGTTGCCGGGCTTTCCCTGGTCTCAGCCGCCGAAAGGACCGCGGACTGGTTGCCCGGCCGGGAGGAAACGGGGTGGAGCGATATCCTCAGCCATGAAACCCTGGACGTGCATTTCCAGCCCATCGTCTCCCTCAAGAAAAAAACCATCGTAGGCGTGGAAGCGCTGGCGCGCCCCAAGGAAGGGGAAACCGGGAGGGCGGTAACTCCGTTGGAACTCTTCGCTTGGGCGGCCCGCAACGGAAAGACCGTGGACCTGGATCGTCTGTGCAGGCGCAAAGCGTTGAGCGCCTTCACCCCCATCGCGGACACGCCCCAGCATCCCCTCCTGTTCCTGAACTTCGAATCGTCCATCCTGGACTTGGGCGTGCAGGGATCCGGCGTGCTGACAAGCGCCGTGCGCGAGGCCGGGCTATCGCCTACTGAAATCGTGATCGAAATCAATGAAAGCAAAGTGCTGGACTTGGAAGCCTTGCAGCGCTTCGTGGAGACGCATCGCGCGCAGGGTTTCCTGTTCGCGCTGGACGATCTGGGCGCGGGATTCTCCAACCTGGCGCGCATCGGCCCCCTCAAGCCCGAGATACTGAAGCTGGATCGATCCCTGGTGGAAGGCATCGAAAACGACTTCCACAAGCAGGAGGTTTTCAAATCCTTGGTGGGCCTGGGCCGCCGCGTCGGTTCCCTGATCCTGGCCGAAGGCGTGGAAACGGAGGCGGAGGTTTCCACCTGCGTGGATTTGGGCGCGGATCTGGTGCAGGGATATTATTTCGGCCGGCCCGCTTCCCCGGATCGCCTGTCGCTGGAATTCGTGGATGCCCATCTGATCGAAGCGGCGGAGAACCAACGCCGGCGTTCGGCAGAGCGCTTGGTCCGCAGGCGCATGGAAATGGGAGTGCGCCTGAACCTCATGGAAGCCACGGTCGCGGAGATGGTCCCCGCAGCCTTTCCGGATTTTCCCGCCGTAATGAAGAAGCAAGCCGTGCGATCGGCGGACATCGAGTGCCTGTACGTCCTGGACAACCAGGGATTGCAGGTAACGCCTACGATAACGGCGCCCTCCATGGATGCCAAACTGTGGTCGCGCTTGTTCTACCCCGCCATCAAGGGCGCGGACCATTCCTCCAAGGAATATTTCTACGCGCTGGCGGAAGGCGGCCCCAAGCTCTATTCCACGGAAGCTTACCTCTCGTTGGCTTCTGGTAAGCTCTGCCGCACGCTTTCCTGCCGGTTCCGGGATCGGAACGGCTCGCCTTTCATCCTGTGCCTGGACATCAAAGTCGCCTAGCCCAACCGCACCTTGAGCGCGGCGTCGCCCGGCCGAAAACCTTTCCCCGGCGGGACTACTTGGCCGGGATGCGCATCGCAGCGGCCAGGGGCGCTTGCCCGTTCCACCATCGTCCATCCAACCCGTAGCCCGGGCCGTACCGGCCCGCCGCCAGGATCGATCCGGGCGAATCCCAACGCGGCATCCCGGTCCGGATGGTGGCGGAAGGATCGAAACGCAGCCGCAGGAAGCGCGGCCGGTAGATGTCCGCGTCCGCCAGGTTTTGGGCCCAGTCGGAAGTGTTGACGTTGTAGGTCACCAGCCAATCCCCATTGGCGGAGAGATTGGGATGCACCTTGGCGTTATAGGTGTAGATGGAAGCCGAAGCATCCCCTTCCGGGGCATGGTAGATGTTGATGGGATTGCCGAACGGGCCCACCGGGCTCTCCCCCACGCGTACATACAAATCCGGCCCCACCGCCATCGAGGTCAGCAAGTACTTTCCCTTGAGAGCGCCCTGGGCGATGGCGATGACGCTCATCTCGGCGCCGCCCACGCCCATGGAGGCGGATTTGGAAATGTCCGCATCCCAGGCATTGCCGGTCCAGTAACGCCATTTGGAGAAATCCTCGAATTCATCCACTTGCACGCGAGCCACATACAGGGAATTGCGCCCGTAGACGTACACCGAATCGTCCGGATCGGGCGCGCCTGCTTCCGCGGTATTGGCAAAGATACCGCACCCGAAGTAAAAGGTCTTAGCGCCTTTGTAAAAAAGCGGAGTATCCTTCTGGGTGGCCCGGGAAAGATCCGGCTCCCCGTCCGCGCCAAGGGGAATGCGGATCAAACCGATGCCGGTTTCCTGGAATTGGAATCCGGGATCCCCGGAAGGATTGCGGGTGATGATGAGCGGCAGGTCATAGACCACGCCCTTATGGGCAAAACCGTCCTGCAGCCAGTACCAGGTATCGGCTTTGCCCGCCGTGGAGGGCGTAGCGGGAATGAAGGCGGAGACCGCCCCGCCCTTATCGTCCCGGCCCCAAAGGAAATGGATCTTGGAGGTATCCGGCAGCGATCCATCCAAGACGGCGAGCGAATTGTTGATCATGCGGGCATTCTTGCGCGCATGGGTGACCGGATCCACCTCACCGATGAAGGTATCGCTGAAAACGAAAAGCGTTTTGGCGCCGGCCGAATGATCCGGACCTTCGTAGCCGGAAAGCGGGATGGCGAAGATGCCATCCGCGCCGGTCCAACCGGAGCGCCCGTCGAACACGCGGGTCCATGCATCCGCTTTTTGCACGGTGGTTGTCGAAGGCAATTGCCCCCATGCCGGCATGGTCCGGATCGCCGCCATCGCCAGCGCGCCTATCATCGCTTGCCGCCACCGCGGAATGCCCCGCTTCCCGGTCTGCATGCCTTTCCCTCCGGCTCTCATCTTGAATACCGACGAGCCCGCTGGAGAATATATACCCATGGTCAGCCGACAGCGGGCGGAACCGGAAGCGGGCTCGGTTTTCAGGGAAAAGCGCGGGTGCTACCAGAGGGAAGCGATGAAATCGTCCAGGCGGCGCTTTTCCGAATCCCCGCCGAAGAGGAAGTCCAGTCCCAGATAGACGAAGAGGCCGTCTTCGTCGATGCGCATGCCGCGCACGCGGCAGGATATCCGCAACTCATGCTCGGAGGATCCGATGGCCAGCTCCACCCTGGTTTCATTCCGCATGGCCGCGCGTTGCAACGTTCCCGGGTGCGGGAGCTCGTTATCAGTGAGTACATAGAAGGTGCCGCCCTTGGGGTCCAGGGTATCCAGCAAACCGTCGAAGCGACGATTGGCCAGGTAAAGGCGGACCGGGCAGAAGGTGCTGATTTCTTCGGCCGGGCCCGGCAAGGGAGCGATTCCATCCATAGGCACTGTGAGTCAATTCTAGGAGTGGCAGACCGGTACGCCCACCCCAAAGGCCCGCCAAAGGCAGGCCCGATTTGGACAAAATGTCCTACTTGGGGATTTTCATGGCTGCCCGGCGGTATCCATTTTGGATTTTTAACCCCTGGAGCGAACGAGGCGCACTTGCGCATTTACCCGCCGTCTCCTTTCCCCCGTGGCCTGGCGGCCCCCTCCCCATTGGTCGCGAGCCCGCCCGGGCCCCGCGCCAGGGTTACATGCAGGTTACCTCCGGCATCCCATATCGCTTACTTACGCTTACCCGGCTCGCCGGAATGTGGTTCAGCCCGTAGGACCGGATGGAAAGGAACCGCCGTCGTGGGAAATGCCGTGATTGGTGAGGATCGCATGAATCAGGTTTAGGGCGGGCGTCCCCGGTAAACAGAAAATTAGTGAACCTGGACATTTAACCGGGAAATGGCGCTTTTCCGCCGCTGGGTAGCCCGTGGCAAGGTTCCACGTTTACCAGGGTAAACGTAAAAAGGCAAATTATTTTTCCCTGTCAGGGATTAGATTGTGTCCCGGGGGGGACCATGATAACGCTAATTGCGGAATATTCCGGGTTCAGAACGTTTGCGCCACTCTCGTTATTTTGTTTACCGGTTAGCTGCAAAACAGAGAGCTCCAGCCGTACCTCTCTTCGGTGAAACGGAATCAGAGTCTCCCCAAAGAAGCCGCATAAGACGGCTTCCGAATGCAGCCTCAAATTAATCCGGTCCAAACTGGGCCGGCTTCGGATCAAAGGAGAAATACGCGTGGGAAACTTGCAAGCCGGTAATTCGATGAGGATGGCCGCCATAGGAAAACGCCTGGGCCTGCTGGCCTTGGCTGCCCTGGTCACGGGCGGATCCGCCTGGGGAGAAACCTTCTCCAAGGCGGACTCGGGTTGGGTGCCGCTTTTCAACGGCAAGAACTTCGACGGCCTCTACTCCCGGCTCTACAACATGCCCGTTACCACCACCATCGATCCGGGTTTCAAAATCGCGAACGCCGGCACGGACTCGGTGGAAATCGCCATCGGGAATATCGGCGGTGAAATCGGAACCCAGCGGACCACGTATTCCCATTACCGCATGCGCGTGCAGTATCGGTTCGACGCCGCGGGAAATCTGAACGCCGGCTTCCTGTATGCCATCGATGAGACCTATCCGCGCATGGGCGGGGACGGGACCACGGCGAAAGGGAATTGGCCGCGAAGCATAGAATGCCAGATGCTGCAAGGGGACGGCGGCGACGCTTTTTCCATCCAACAGGTCACTTTCGATACCCGGGTCACCAACGGGAGATGGGATCCGAACGGAAAAGCCATCAAGGTATGCCAGTTCGGTTGCGACGGCCGTAACTTCGGCGCTACGCCGGATAAAGCCGACTATCCGGGACCCCGATGGAACGATCAGGAAGTCATCGTAAGGGGCGCCGATACCGCCACTCACATCATGAACGGCCTGAAGGTTTTCAAGCTGTGGAACATCCGCATCACAGACAACACCGGCGTCATGCAAAAGGCCTGGCCCAGCGGAGCCGTGGGCCTGGAAGCGGAAAAGGCGATTGTCCATTACCGGCGCTGGGAAATCATGGAGCTGCCGGATACGGGACCGGATTTCCAGACCAAGCTATTCGTCACCAATCCCAGTACGGGAGCGCAACTCACCAGCGGTTCCACCGCCAATGTCACCTGGAAGACCTTGGGCGATGTGAAAAAAGTCAGCGTGTTCTATAACCTGGGCGGGGGCGCCGGTTGGGTGAAGGCTGCGGACAACATCAATAATACGGGCAGCTATGCCTGGACGGTTCCCGCGGAAACCACCACCAAGTTGCGCGTCAAGGTGGTCGGTGCGGATGCATGGGTGATGGCGGACTCCAGCCACGGAGACAACGCCATCGTCTCTTCTTCCGCCGTCCGGCCTGGCGCGCGCAGGGACGGAGCCGTTTCCGCCGGCGTGGCGAATTCCTCCCAGGTCCGCGATCCCCTTGGCAGGAGCATTCGGGCCAAGTTCATCAAGGCTCTAAAGTCGATCGGATTCCTGACGCCCTGAAAAGGAACCGGTTTGCGCCGCCGGATTCCGATCCCTATCGGGACATTACGCGAAAGAAAAAACCCCCGGGTGGAAATCCGGGGGTTTTCTTTTGGATCGACTAGCGCCGCTGCCGGGCATGCCGCACACTGGAAACCGGAAGCGGTCCCAACGCGGGACTAGGCTGCTATCTCGGTGAGGGAACGGCTCTTGGCCAAAAGCATGGACGAATGGCCCTGTAGGAACTCATCCACCGAACGCGCGCACTCGCGGCCTTCGGAGATGGCCCACACCACCAGGGATTGGCCACGGCGCATATCCCCCGCGGCGTAGACGCCTTCCACGTTGGTCCGGTACTTGCCGTCCGCCTTGATGTTGCCGCGTTCATCCTTTTCAACGCCCAGTTGATCCACGAAGCTCTGCGAGTCCGGGAAAAGGAAGCCCATGGCCAACAGGACCAAATCCGCCTGCATAAAGAATTCGGAACCCGGGATCTCGGAGGGCTTGCCGCCCTTCCATTCCAGGCGCACGCAGTTGATGCCCTTCAAGTCCCCCCGCTCATCCTTAACGAATTCCTTGGACTGTACGGACCAATCGCGCTTGCAGCCTTCCGCTTGCGAGGAAGAGGTGCTGAGCATGCGCGGCCCGGGATGCGTGGGCCAGGGCGTCTCCGCGGTGCGCGTTTCCGGCGGCTTTGGCAAAAGCTCGATCTGCGTTACGGAAGCCGCGCCGTGGCGGATGGAGGTGCCCACGCAATCGGAACCCGTATCGCCGCCGCCGATGACGACGACATGCTTGCCGGTGGCCATAAGCGCCACGTCTTCCGGAATCTTATCGCCCTGCACGCGCTTGTTGTTCTGGGTCAGGAAATGCATGGCGTAATGCACGCCGTTGGCTTCGCGGCCTCCGATGGGCAAATCGCGCGCGATGGTGGAGCCGCCCGCCAATACGATGGCGTCGAAGTTCTGCTTCAGGTCCGAAACCGGGACGTTCGCGCCCACGTTGGCGTTGGTCACGAACTTGACGCCTTCCTTCTCCATGATTTCCACGCGGCGCGCCACGTGTTTCTTATCCAGCTTGAAGTCTGGGATGCCGTAGCGTAGCAGCCCGCCGATGCGATCGGCTCGCTCGTACACGGTCACGGAATGGCCGGCTTTGTTGAGCTGATCCGCCGCGGCCAAGCCGGCGGGACCCGATCCCACCACCGCCACGCGCTTCTCGGTGCGGACGGAAGGGGGTTGCGGCACCATCCAGCCTTGCGCGTACGCGTAGTCGATGATAGAGACTTCGATGTTCTTGATGGTGACCGGGGGCTTGTTGATGCCCAGCACGCAAGCGGACTCGCAAGGCGCGGGGCAGATGCGCCCGGTGAACTCGGGGAAATTGTTGGTGGACAGCAGCGTCTTGAGGGCGGCCTGCCACTTGGCGTTATAGACCTGATCGTTGAAATCCGGGATGATGTTGCCGAGCGGGCAACCGGTATGGCAGAAGGGCACGCCGCAATCCATGCAGCGGGCTCCCTGCGTTTCCACTTCCTCCTTGGACAATTGCACCGTGAACTCCTGATAGTTCTTGGTGCGTTCGTCGACCGCCAGATATTTAGGGGTCTTTCTCTCGAATTCCTTGAAACCGGTAATCTTTCCCATCTTAGTTCTTCCTACCCCTTCGCTTTCGGCGCAATCACGGGCGCGGCCAAATCCTCGGCAACCGCCCCGGAGGCTCCGGGAGCCCCCACCCCAACGGACGGGGCCGACTGCCCCGCCGAGGTTTCCATCGCCATATCCTTCATGGCGCGCTTGTAATCGCGCGGCATCACCTTGATGAATTTGCCCAGGCTGTTCTTCCAGTCCGCCAAGATGTCCTTAGCGGTGGAACTGCCGGTGTATTCGCAATGCCTCTCGATGAGGGTCTTGAGGGCGATGGCCTCTTCGGCCTCCGTGACTTCCTCCAGATCCACCATTTCCTTATTGATGCGCGCGGCGGACTTGGCCTGGGGATCCCAGATATAGCCCACGCCGCCGCTCATGCCGGCCGCGAAGTTCTTGCCGATCTCGCCCAGCACCACTGCGGTGCCGCCGGTCATGTATTCCGCGCCGTGGTCGCCGCAGGATTCCACCACCACCTTGGCGCCGGAGTTGCGCACGCAGAAGCGTTCGCCCGCCATGCCCAGCACGTAGGCCTCGCCGCCCGTGGCCCCGTAGAAGGACACGTTGCCGATAATGACGTTATCCTTGGGCACGAACTTGGACTTGCGCGGCGGGTACAGGATGAGCTTGGCGCCCGATAGCCCCTTGCCGAAATAATCGTTGGCCTCGCCTTCCAACTCGAAGGTCACGCCCTTGGCGCCGAAGGCGCCGAAGCTCTGGCCCGCGGATCCCTTGAACTTGAAGTGGATGGTGTCTTCCAGCAGCGCGTCCTCGCCATAGCGGCGCGAGATGTTGGAGGACAGGATGGTCCCCACCGTGCGGTTGACGTTGCGGATGGTGAAGTCGCCCTTGACCGGCTCGCCCTTTTCAAGGGCGGGTTTGGCGGCTTCCATCAGCTTCCAGTCCAACGCTTTGTCCAGGCCATGATCCTGGCGTTCGCAGCAGAAAGTCCCCATGCCCTTATGGGCATCGCCCATATTGTACAGGAGCTTGTTCAGATCCAGCTGCTTGGCCTTCCAATGCTTCACGTCCCGCTTGGGAGCCAGCTTGTCCACGCGGCCCACCATCTCGTTGACGGTGCGGAAGCCGAGCATAGCCATATGCTCGCGCAGATCCCGCGCCAGGAAGCGGTAATAATTGACCACGTGATCGGCTTCGCCGCTGAACAGCTTGCGCAGGTCCGGATCCTGCGTGGCCACGCCCACCGGGCAGGTGTTCAGATGGCACTTGCGCATCATGATGCAGCCCAGCACCACCAGGCCGGCGGTGGCGACGCCCCATTCTTCCGCGCCCAGCAGCGCGGCAATCATGATATCGCGGCCGGTGCGGAGCTGGCCATCGGTTTGCAATACCACGCGGCTGCGCAGCCCGTTCTTCATCAACACCTGGTGGGCTTCGGAAAGGCCGAGTTCCCACGGCATGCCCGCATGCTTGATAGAGGTGAGCGGGGATGCGCCCGTGCCGCCATCGTAGCCGGAGATGAGGATCACGTCCGCATGCGCCTTGGCTACGCCGGCCGCCACCGTGCCTACGCCCACTTCCGCCACCAGCTTCACGCTGATGCGGGCCTTATCATTGCTGTTCTTGAGATCGTAGATCAGCTGCGCCAGATCCTCGATGGAATAGATATCATGATGCGGCGGCGGCGAGATGAGGCCCACGCCCGCGGTCGAATGCCGCGTCCTGGCGATGAACTTGTCCACCTTCCAGCCGGGTAATTGCCCGCCCTCGCCGGGCTTGGCGCCCTGCGCCATCTTGATCTGCAGTTCGTCCGCATTGACCAGGTAATTGGAGGTCACGCCAAAGCGGCCGGAAGCCACCTGCTTGATGGCGGAGCGCATGCTATCGCCGTTGGGAAGGGGCTTATAGCGGGAAGCGTCTTCCCCGCCCTCGCCGGTATTGCTCTTGCCGCCGATGCGGTTCATAGCGATGGCCAAGGTGGTATGGGCTTCCCAGCTGATGGACCCGAAGGACATGGCTCCCGACGCGAACCGCTTGAGGATGGCCTCTTCCGATTCCACGTATTCCAGGGGAATGGGGGTAAGTCCCGCGAACTCCAACAGCCCGCGGATGGTGTACAGGTTCTTGGCCTGATCGTCCACGGACTTGGCGAAGTCCTTATAGGCCGCGTAATTGTTGGCGCGCGCGCAATGCTGCAGCTTATGGATGGTGTCCGGATTGAAGAGATGACGTTCGCCGCGCTGGCGCCATTGGTATTGCCCGCCCACTTCCAGTTCCAGTTCCGCGCCGTCCTCTTCCGGCATTTCCGGATAGGCGAAGCGGTGGCGGAGCAGGGTCTCCTCCTCCAAGGTGGCCAGGTCGATGCCGCCGATGCGCGAGACGGTGCCGGTGAAATATTCGTCCACCAAGTCCGTATGCAGTCCCACGGCTTCGAAAATCTGCGCGCCGATATAGGATTGGATGGTAGAGATGCCCATCTTGGAAATGACCTTGAGCAGCCCCTTGTTGACCGATTTGATCAGCAGCGATTGCGCCTTCTCGGAAGTGAGGCCTTCCTTGAGCATGCGCCGGCGGCGCATGTCCTCGATGGTCTCGAAAGCCAGGTAGGGATTGATGGCGCTGGCGCCATAGCCCAGCAGCAAAGCGAAGTGATGCACCTCGCGGGCCTCGCCCGTTTCGATGATGATGCCGCATTGCGAGCGCGTGCCTTCGCGGATGAGATGATGGTGCACGGCCGCGACCGCCAGCAGAGAGGGAATGGCCGCATGATCGGAGTCGATGGGCTTGTCCGAAAGGACGATGACGTTATAGCCTTCCTGGACGGCCTCGGAAGCCTGGCGGCGGATGCGCTCCAGGGCATTGGCCATGCGGTTCTCGCCCAGCGAGGCCTTGAACACGATGGGGATGGTGCGGGCCTGGAAATGGTTCTTGTCCACCCAGCGCAGGCGTTCCAGATCGTCGTTGGTCAAAACCGGCTGCGGCAATTCGATGACGCGGCAATGCTTGTCGGTCTCGTCCAGCAGGTTGTCTTCCTTGCCCACGAAGGAGGTCAGGGACATGACCATCTCCTCCCGGTCCTTATCGATAGGGGGATTGGTCACCTGCGCGAACAACTGGTGGAAATAATCGAACAGGTTGCGCGATTTGTCGGACAGCACGGCCAGGGGCGCGTCGTTGCCCATGGAGCCCAGCGCCTCTTCCCCGCCGTTGACCATGGGAGCCATCAGGATGCGCAGGTCTTCCAGGCTGTAGCCGAAGGTCTTCTGGCGCTTGAGTACCGTGTCCGGATCCGGTTGGCGGATTTCCCGGGGCGGCTTGAGATTGACGATCTCGATCTTGTTCTTGGCCAGCCACTTGGCGTAGGGCTTGCGCGTGGCGACCTTGTGCTTGATCTCTTCGTCCGGGATGATGCGGCCTTCTTCCAGCGAGACCACGAACATGCGGCCGGGCTGCAGGCGGCCCTTCAGCTTTATCTTTTCGGGCGCGACTTCGATAACGCCCGCTTCCGAAGCCATCACCAGGATGTCGTCGTCCGAAAGCTGATAGCGCGAGGGGCGTAGGCCGTTGCGATCCAGGGTGGCGCCGATGATATGGCCGTCCGTGAAAGCCACCGAGGCGGGGCCGTCCCAAGGTTCCATCAAAGTGCCGTGGTATTCGTAGAAGGCCTTTTTCTCCGGGCTCATCTCCGGATCCTTTTCCCAGGCTTCCGGGATCATCATCATCATCACGTGCGGCAGGCTGCGGCCGGACATGACCAAAAGTTCAACCACGTTGTCCAGCTTGGCGGAATCCGATCCCCGCTCGTCGATGATGGGCAGCAGTTTCTTGATCTCGTCCGGGCTGAACAGCTTGGACTTGAGCAGGGACTCGCGCGACTTCATCCAGTTCTCATTGCCGCGCAGGGTATTGATTTCCCCGTTATGGGCCAGGTATCGGAAAGGATGCGCCAAGGGCCAGGTGGGGAAAGTGTTGGTGGAAAAGCGGCTGTGCACCAGCGCCAGCGCGGACTCATAGCTTTCATCGGCCAGATCGGGGAAATAGGTCATCACCTGCGGCGACAGGAACAGGCCCTTATACACGATGGTTTTGTGCGAGAGCGAACCGACATAGAACATGTCGCTGCCCGGCTCCTTGCTGTCGCGGATCATCCGTTCCGCATACTTGCGGATCACGTACAGCTTGCGCTCGAAGGCTTCCGCATCCTTGGCGTTCTTACCGCGCTTGACGAATACCTGGTAATGGGCCGGCTCCGTGCGTTTGACCGATTCCCCCAGTTGGGAGTTGTTGGTGTCCACCACGCGCCAGCCCAGGATCTGTTGTCCGGATTCCTCAACGCAGCGCGTAAAGAGTTTCTGGATTTCCTTGCGCTGATCTTCCACCTTGGGCAGAAAAAGCTGTCCCACGCCGTATTCGCCGGGTTGCGGCAAGGCTATGCCCAGTTCGTTGCATTTCTTCAGGAAGAAGGCATGCGGAAGCTGGGTGATGATGCCCGCGCCGTCGCCGGAATTCTTTTCGGCGCCGGAGGCCCCGCGATGCTCCAGGTTATCCAGCAGCTGCATGCCCTTGGCCACGATATCATGTGATTTCTTGCCCTTGATGTGGACGACAAATCCTACGCCGCAAGCATCATGCTCGTACGCGCTGTCGTACAAGCCTTCCTGTTCCGGATATCCGTGAGCCTTCATGGTTCTGTTCCTAGCTTGACCGATTGATACTGAAGTCCTGGGCAAGCCGAAAGCTTGCGCCAAGCACATGCCTGATTGCATCTCCCCGCTCAGGGAGGCCATGGGAAAACGTTCCCCGATTTGCCTTACCTGAGCGCTGCGACAATGTCCACGCGTTTAGAGCGTGAACGGATTCCGGCCCGCAGGAGGCTTGGAATCAGGGTTTTGGAAGAGTCAGCCATCGATCGGGAAAAATAAGAAGAATTCGGAAATAGTCACTCTTTTTTTCCCCGCGGGAAGCGACGCGTGAGATCCCCTGGGAACCGATGCGGCTTCGGAGCGGCGGGGAACGCGCGGCAGCGCCGATTTTACGCATGTGTCATGGATTGCCCGGATTTGCAAGCCATTTGACAAAGCGGATTTCCGGGGGCGGATGGGAAAAGGAACAGCCGTTGAACTCAAAGCGAGGCGAGGTAATCCTTGAACTGTCCGATCCCGCCGAGCCAAGTGGATTCGGGGCCCAGGAGGAGTTTCTTGATATCCACAGTCCATACTTCCCAGGCCTGGGCAAGCACTTCCCTGGCCAATTGTTCCGCCCCCCAACCAGAATAGCCCAGGAACAGGCGGATGGTTTGGGGATCCAAATCCAGGATGTCCTTAAGATCGCCCCAGTATCCGCCAAGGTATACTTCCGGCGCCACTATGTAGGAGCCCGGAACGGGCGCGGTGGTCACTTGCAGGATCTGCAACTCTTCCGGTTGCACCGGTCCGCCGATATAGATGCGTTGCTTGCGCGCGGCGTCGCCGGCCCATGCCGGCGGTTTGTCGAAGACTTCAGAGAGCGGCATATGCGACGGCCGATTCAGCACCAGGCCGTAAGAGCCTTCCGATCCATGCTGGCAGACGAGCACGGCAGTGGCGTTGAAGTTGGGATCCGCCATGTCGCGCGCCAACAGAACCACGCCGGGCTTCAGCCTTGCCATGTGTTCCTGCGCATTGAACTCGGTGCCGGAGCCGGTCTCGGAAGCCATGGCGGGAATATAGGAATTTTACCTCTTTGATAAATGTTCCCGGGCCCGGGAACGGGAACTTACCCTTCGCAGACGGTGATCCCAAAAAACCCATTGGGTTTCTTTGTAAACCAAGGTGTTTTCAATGCTTTAAGTATCACTTCACCGCTAAAGCTTTTGCCCGCCGCCTCCGATAATCAAGGTAGGGAGCGAACCAAACAATGGAAAAGCAAGCGCATGTTCTCGAAGGCAGGACCTTCAACCAAGGGATGAACAACGGGAGCCGCGTCCGCAAGGAAATCCGCTCCTGCAAGCATCCGGGATGCAATAAGAAATTCGAGGGCTCGCCCACGTCTTTGTATTGCACCGACCACCGCACCCGTAAGAGCCGCGCCGAACGGTTCGTTCCCAAGGAAGCTCCCAAGCCCGAAGACAGCAATCTGGTCATCGAGCCGGATGAGATACAGCCGATCCAGAAGACCATGTGCTGCTCGCTCCCCGAATGCAAACGCGAGTACACCTTCACCATCTATCCCGACCATAATATCTATCCCATGTATTGCGAACTGCACCGCACCGAATACAAGCGGCGCCACTTCCAACGGATGATCTCGACGGGCCGCAAACCCGCCGACGGACAAGCGCAGTCGTTTGAAAAGTGGAGCGACTATGAAATGCAGTTCGAGGAATACGCCTTGAGCCAGCCCCATGTAATCCCATTCCCCACCAAGAAGCCGCGCGGATCCGTGCATTGAAACCGCAAGCCGGGCGCGGCTATTGAAGCCGACGTTCGCGTCCGTCCGGAAGCGGAGCCCTCAAGGCTTCGCTTTTTCGTTTACCCTTTTTCCCAACATCCTCCAACTCATTTCGTCCTAACGCATCTTAGGGGTTTCGCCCGAGGGCGGGAATATTTATTTTCGCCGTGTGACGCCCTCAACCGATCCGGAATGCGAAATCCTTATCTTCGCCAAGTATCCCGAACGAGGCCGCTGCAAGACGCGTTTGGCCAGGGGCGTGGGCGAAGAGAACGCCCTGCGTATCTACCGCGCGCTCTTGGCGCATACCCTCTCTATAGTGCGTACCACTCCTTTTCGCAAGGTGTTGATGGTGGATCCTCCCGGGCATGTTCATGATGCGTTTGAATGGGCGCCAGGAATGGACGCCTATCTGCCGCAAAGCGGCGGCGACTTGGGAGCGAGAATGTGGGCGGCGGTGGAGTCCGGACTTTCCAGAGGCGCGCAAAAGATCCTCTTGCTCGGTTGCGATTGCCCGCAAATTTCAAAAGAATCCGTAACTTCCTCTTTCGATGCGTTAAACCGGTACGATGTGGTCCTTGGACCCACGGACGATGGAGGTTACTATTTGCTCGGCTTGAAAGAGGGTAACCCCTCGCTTTTCCGGGATATCCCTTGGAGTACCGAAAAAGTATTCGAGAAAACCTTAAATATTCTAAAATTTCAAACTTTAAGTTACTTTGTGCATAACGCCTTTTCCGATGTGGATACCCTGGAAGACTTCGATCGGGTGAAACATCTGGAACCACTCAAAAATTTGGGAATACGATAAGATGCCTTCACCAATCATCTATGCCATGTTTGGACTGTATGCCATAGCTTCAATCGGGCTATTCACTTATGGCATCAATTGCTACTGGCTTTTAACCCTCTTCCTTAAGAACAAGCGGAAGGAGGTGGTGCACGACAAGCGCAAGCTCCGCCGCTTCTACGCGGAAGGCGGAATGGATAAGCTTCCAATCGTTACCACCCAGTTACCGGTTTACAACGAAACCAACGTGATCGAGCGCCTCATTCGTTCCGTCTGCGCCATGGAGTATCCCAAGGATCGCCATGAGATCCAAGTGTTGGACGATTCCACCGACGGATCCGAGAAACTATCGGCCTCTTTGGTGGCGGAAATGCGCGCTAAGGGCCATGACATCGTGCTTATCCACCGCACCGACCGCCATGACTATAAGGCCGGTGCGCTCAATGAAGGCATGCAGGTTTGCAAAGGCGAGTTCATAGCCATCTTCGACGCTGACTTCGTCCCGCCGGTCGATTATCTCACCCGCTGCGTTCCCTTTCTCACCATGGACAAGGACATCGGGCTGGTGCAGGCCCGTTGGGGCCATCTGAATTCCCAGGAGTCCTCGCTCACGCTGGCGCAGAGCATCGGCATCGACGGCCATTTCGTGATCGAGCAATCCGCGCGCTCCTGGGGCCGCTTGTTCATGAACTTCAACGGTACCGCAGGCATCTGGCGCAAGACCGCCATCGAGAATTCCGGCGGCTGGCAGGGAGACACCCTCACCGAAGACATGGATCTCTCCTATCGCGCCCAGCTGAATGGTTGGCGCATGAAGTTCCTATACGACGTGGTAGTGCCGGCGGAATTGCCTTCCGATATCAACGCATTCAAGTCGCAGCAGTTCCGTTGGGCCAAGGGCTCCATCCAGACCGCCATGAAGCTGTTGCCGCAAGTGATGGGATCCAAGCAGCCGCTCAAGGTCAAAATCCAGAGCGTGCTGCACACCACGCATTATGCCATCCATCCGCTGATGTTGATCACGGCGCTACTGGCTCTACCCTTGCTCTATTGGTTCCCGTTCAAGGTCGGCACCGCCGCTTTCTCGGGCCTGTGCGTCCTGATACTTATTTCCTCGCTGGCGCCTTCCATACTGTATCTGGTGGCCCAACGCGTTTCCCGCAAGAACTGGAAGAGCCGGATCCTTTCCCTGCCCACTTTGATGGCATTGGGCGTAGGCGTGGCCCTGAACAATACCCGCGCCGTGCTTTCCGCGCTTTCCGGACGTAAAGGCGCGTTCATCCGCACCCCCAAGGCCGGCGATAAGATGGTGCATATCTACAAGTCCAAGTTCCCGTTCGCCTCCGTGCTGGAGCTGGGACTGGCCGCTTATTGCTTCATGGGTTTCCTCCATTACATCGCCGCCGAGAAATACCTGGTGGGTCCCTTCCTGGGCCTCTACGCGGTGGGCTTCCTGGTAGTGGGGTGCATGTCCCTTTCCCATTACGTCAAGAAGTTCTACCTGGTCAAGTTCGCGGCCGTGGCCGCGCTGCAAGAGGCCTGATAGCCCCTTTCCCGCCATCCGGGACGGGCCGCCGGATCCATCCCGCGGCCATCGTAACCTTCCTGTTACTCCCCTACATGGCCCTAGCCTGCGTGGGCGCCACCGAGGCCGATGTTCCCGGAACCCTGGCGTGCCTAATCCCGGCCTTTGCCGTTTACTGGTTCGGTTGCCAGGAAAACCTTTTCCGCCTCACGGCTTCGCATACCTTGGCGCTGGGTCTGCTGGCACGCCTATGCTTGCTCCCCTTGCCGCCCTCGGACGATATCCACCGGTTCATCTGGGAGGGGGAAATCCTGGCGCGGGGTTTCAATCCGTACCTGCTATCCCCCATCCATGCCTCCCTGGCCTTTCTCAGGGACGCCAATTGGGCGGGCATCAACCACCCGGATATGGCGACGATTTATCCGCCGCTGGCCCAAACCGTCTTCTACCTGCTGGCCAAGCTGGGGCAATCGGTACCGGTATTCAAAATCGGATTCCTGGGATTCGATCTGCTGGGGTTCTTTGTCCTGCGATCGATAGTGCTGCGGGGGTCCGGGCCGGATCAGGATGCATCCGGGGAAATCGGCAGCAGAGGCGCCCATGTGCTGGCTATCTACTTCATGAATCCGTTGCTGATTTTCGAGATCGCCGGACACGGGCATTTTGAAAGCCTGCCGGTTTTTTTCAATCTCGCTTTTTTCGCTGCGCTGACGGCACGGAAAGCCTGGGCTCCGGTTCTGCTTGGCTTGGGCGCCATGACCAAGATTTCCTCCCTGGCGCTCGCGCCGCTGCTGTTGCCCCGCTTGGGATGGAAACGCGCTTTGGCCTGGGGATTGGCGATCGCCCTCTCCCTGGGCGGGACCTTGTGGGCAGTGGGAGCGTTCGCCATGCTCGCCAAGTTCGCCACGACCTTCGGTTTCAACTCCGCCTTGCCGTCCCTGGTAGACGCCTTTTTCCCGTTCCTTTCCCACGCCGCCCGCGGAGGCATCACCCTGGGCCTCTTCGCTACCGCAATGGTCGTCTGCCCGTATTGCCTGCGCAAAGCCCTCCCTGAGCGCCAAGCCTTATGGTATATGGGCTTGCTGCTGCTGTTCGCCCCCACTTTGCATCCGTGGTACTTGCTGTGGGTGTTGCCTTTCGCGGCGTTGGCCCGTTCTCGGCCCTGGCTATTGCTCAGCGGAACCATCCTCATCAGCTACGAGGTATATGGTCGCATGCACGTTACCGGGCAATGGCGGGAAAACCCCTGGCTACGCTGGCCGGAATTCCTGCCGCCGCTGTGCCTCTATCTTTACCTGCGCTTTTTCCCGCCCCGGGAAAAGGAGGGCCGCGCCCGCATGATTCCGGAAACGGCGCCCGAGACGGGCCCCATCCGCGTGATCATACCGGCCCTCAATGAAGAGCAGGCCATCGCCAAGGTATTGCGCGCCATCCCAGCCGATACGGCCGAAGTGATTGTGGTGGACAACGGCAGCACGGACGCGACGGCGGAAACGGCCCGTTCCCTGGGTGCTACCGTGGTTTGCGAACCGCGGCGCGGCTACGGGGCCGCCTGCCTGCGCGGCATGGCGGCTTTGCCTCCGGATACGGCCATCGTGGTTTTCCTCGACGGGGACTTCAGCGATCATCCGGAGGAAATGGGCAGGCTGACCGATCCGATCAAGAGCGGGAATGCGGACCTGGTGATCGGTTCGCGCGCGCTGGGCCGCAGGGAAAAAGGGGCCTTGCTGCCCGTGGCCATCTTCGGCAATTGGCTCACTACTCGGCTGGTGCGCCTGGGTTGGGGATTCGCATATACCGATCTGGGACCGTTCCGGGCCATCCGTTACGCCTCGCTCAAAGAGTTGGGCATGGCGGACCCGGACTTCGGCTGGACTGTCGAGATGCAGGTGAAGGCCGTTAATCAAGGCCTCCGCGTCTCGGAAAGGCCGGTCTCCTACCGCAAGCGCATCGGCGTCTCGAAGATTTCCGGCACCGTGATGGGAAGCTGGAAGGCGGGGAAGAAGATTCTTTATATCGTGGCGCGGGAATGGATGAAGAGTAAGAGGGTTATGAAAAAGAGCGGCGGACCTTGAGGCTGAGGGCTTCCTAGCAGCGTTTAGTCGGGCGTGCGGGCTACGCCCTGGATCCAAAGCTACGCCCCTTGACGTCGGGTGCCGGGCGTTAAGAAAAGAAGGAGCCACCAGAGAGTCTGATGGAGCATGCTCCGCATGCTTTTCTTTTCTTACGCCCATCGCCCGACGCCGGACGAAATATGGCTATTGGCATCCAAGCCTCAAACCGGCTCCGTCCCCGCTCCGGCCGTTCCTCTCCTTCGTCGCATTCTTCCCCGGTTTTCTAAATTCCAGCCCATGCCCAGGACCCTGTATCCGCTAGCCGTCGATTTAAGCGGGAAACCCGTGCTGGTAGTCGGCGGCGGGAACGTGGCCGCGCGTAAGCTGACCGAATTGCTCCGTTGCGGGGCGGACATCACCCTGATCGCCCCCGATCCGGTTCCCGCCGTGGAACGCCTGGCTACGGCCCTGCGCTTGATCCAAAGGCCTTTCCGGAACGGGGACGAACGGGGCCGTTACCTGGTTTTCGCCTGCACGGACGACGGCGCGGTGAACCGGGAAGTCGCCGGCCTATGCCGGCGCGCCAATATCCTATGCAACGTGGCCGATGCTTTTCCGGAAGGTTCTTTCCACGTACCCGGCGTGGTACGTAAAGGGGATGTTACCCTGACGGTCAGCACGGGAGGGAACGCTCCCGGCCTCACCCGCTACCTCAAGCGCCTGCTCGCGGAGACCCTGGGCGAAGGGACCGCGGAGCTGGCGGCCTTGCTGGGACGCTTCCGCGCCGGATTGCGGAACGGTCCCGATGCCGACCGGGCCTCCGCAGTCATGGAAGCCCTGCCCTATCGCAAGCTGCTGGAAGATATCCGGGCCTCCGGCGCGCCCGTAGTGGAAAAATTCCTTGCCGATATCAGGGACACGCTGGGCGCGGCCGCGCGGTCCGCCCAACCCGCCGAGGCCGTCCTGCATCCGATCGCCTTGGTAGGCGCGGGTCCGGGGCATCCCGGCCTATTGACGCTGGCGGCCGCGGAAGCCTTGCGCAAAGCCGAAGTCATCATCCACGATCGCTTGATACCGGAAGAGATCCTGCATTTGGCCGCGCCCGATTGCGTATTGATCGCGGCGGGCAAACGCGGGCATTTCGAATCCGCCCGCCAAGAGCAGATCGAGGCCAAGCTGGTCGAGCAAGCCCGCATGGGCAGGCGCGTGGTACGGCTCAAAGGCGGCGACCCTTTCGTGTTCGGAAGAGGATGGGAGGAAGTGCTGGCGCTGGAAGAGCAAGGCATCCCCTGGACCGCCATTCCCGGAGTCAGCTCCGCCACGGCGGGACCCGGGTGGGCCGGCATCCCCCTCACCCATCGCGGCTTGGCCCGCTCCTTCGCGGTCATGTCCGGCATGGCCTATTCGCAAACCAACACGGAGATCCCCAAGGCGGATACCATCGTATTGGTGATGGGGTTGCATCGGTTGGAAGAAATCATCCCCGCCTTCCTGGCGCAGGGCTGGAGCGCGGAAACCCCGGCTGCGGCCATCCAGAGCGCGACCATGCCGGATCAACGCGTATGCGTTTCCACCTTGGCGGCTATTCGATCGGAAACGGCCAGGCTGGGATTCGATTCGCCCACCCTTATCGTGATCGGAGCCGTGGTGGCCTTGGCCGCGGAGAGAAGTTCCAGAATTGCCCGCAAGGGCGGATTGGCAGCATGAGCGATACTCAAAAGACGTTTTACATCACCACCCCCATCTACTATGTGAACGATGCGCCGCATATCGGGCATTCGTACACTACCATTCTTGCGGACGTGCTTACCCGCTTCCACAAGCTGGCCGGGGAGGATACTTTTTTCCTCACCGGCACGGACGAACACGGGCAGAAGGTGCAGCAGGCCGCGGACAAGGCCGGCGTCTCCCCCAAGGAGCATTGCGACGTCTATGCCAAGCGTTTCCAGGACGCCTGGAGGGACTTGAACATAGGGTTCGATAAATTCATCCGCACCACGGACCCGGAGCATATCGCCTACGTGCAGGGGATATTCCAGCAGCTTTGGGACAGGGGCCAGATCTACGAAAAGGAATACGAAGGCTGGTATTCCGTGGGCGAAGAGCGCTTCTTCACCGAAAAGGAACTGGTGAACGGCATGGATCCCATCAGCGGCAGGCCGGTGGAGAAGGTGCGCGAGAAGAATTATTTCTTCAAGATGTCCGCCTACCAGGATTGGCTCCTCAAATACATCGAAGAGAAACCGGATTTCATCCTGCCGGATTTCCGCCGCAACGAGGTCCTGGGCTTCCTGCGCCAGCCGCTGAACGATCTCTGCGTCAGCCGCCCCAAATCGCGCCTGGCCTGGGGCATCACCCTGCCCTTCGCCACGGACTATGTGGCCTACGTGTGGGTGGACGCGCTCTTCAATTACCGCTCCGCCGTGGACGGAAAGGTTTTCTCCGGCGGCGCCCCCGTGTGGCCGGCGGATTACCATCTGCTCGGCAAAGACATCCTCACAACCCATGCGGTGTATTGGACCACCATGCTCAAGGCCCTGGACATGCCGCAGCCCAAGCATATCCTGGCGCACGGCTGGTGGATGTTCGACAACGCCCGCATGAGCAAGACCACGGGCAACGTGGTGAACCCCATGTCCATGAAGGAAAAGTACGGCGTGGACGTGTTCCGCTATTTTCTGATCCGCGAGATGGTGGTGGGGCAAGACGCCTCCTTCAGCGAAGAGGCCCTGGTCCAGCGCATGAATTCCGATCTGGCGAACGATGTGGGCAACGGTTTGAGCCGAATCCTCAAGCTGGCCGCCACCGGCCTGGAAAGTCGTTTGACCCCGGTGGCATCCGTGGGCGAAGAAGCAGCGGCCTTGCGAAAGGCCGCCGGTGAAGCCGTCGCGGGCGCGCTGGAAAAGGTCAAGGCGCTCAAGTTGTCTTTCGCCATCGAGGATACCCTGCAATTGATCCGCGCCGTGAACCGCTACCTGGAAGTCAAGGCCCCATGGAAGCTGGCTAAAGAAGGCGAAGCCGGCAAGGGTAAGCTGAACACCGTTCTCTATCACGCCGCCGAGGCCCTGCGTATTGGTTTCTCCCTGCTACATCCGGTGATGCCCTCTAAAATGGGCGAAGCCTTGGCGGCCTTAGGTGTTGAATACAGCGGCGTGCTGGGAGCCGAGCCCAGTATCACGTCGCTCCAATGGGGCAAGTTCGGATTTTCCCGGCCTTTGGGCCAAGGCGTGAACCTGTTCCCACGCGTCGAGAACATTTCCGGGCACGCGGCAGGAAAGAGCAAAGCGGGAGGCACTTTGACGGACGGCGCTGCGCCGTCCGCCCCGGTGGATCCTTTTTCCCTTGTCCATCTCAAGGTGGCCCGCATCGAGAACGTGGAAGACCATCCCAACGCGGACTCGCTGTACGTATTGCAACTCAGGATCGGCGAGGAGGCTCGCACCGTATGCGCCGGCCTCAAAAAGCACGTGGGCAAGGAAGCCTTGCTGGGCCAGGACGTGGTCATGGTCTATAACTTGAAGCCCGCCAACCTGCGCGGCGTGGAAAGCAGGGGCATGATCCTGGCCGCGGAAAGCGAAGGCGGCAAGGTGCTGCCGGTATCGCCGGAAGGCGCCGCCTCCGGGGACGATGTCAAGGCCACCGATACGCCCTTCGCGCCCAAAGCGGACCTGACCCTGAAGGAGTTCGAGAAAAGCCCTCTGACGGTGAAATCCGGTCTGGTGTGTTACCGCGATCGCCCCTTGCAATCCCCCCGGGGACCCATTCGCGCCCAGGCGGCGGACGGAACCGCCGTTCGATGAGGCCGCAATTGCGGCCCCGTAACGCCAGAATGACGGCCGACAGGCTCCCGACCAGCCTTTTCAGGCCTATTAGGGTGGCACCCCCATTTGGGAAACCCCCGTATGTTTCTAAATTCATAGCGATTTCGTCGAATTATGGTTTTAACAGAAATGGTTCAATAGGATGAGCAGCGACCTATCACGGGAGCCCGAAGCGGGTTCTTCTTCTCCGCAGCCTACCGCTCCGGAATCCCCCACCCAGGACCAAGCGTCCCCTTACTTCCAAGCCCCCGTCCGCATCATCGAGCCCGACAAGCCCCTGCCGGATTTGTCCATGGACAAACTCTCCGCGCCCTTGCAGGCCGTGATCCGCGGGAACGGCTGGAGCGATTTGATGTTGGTGCAGAAGAAGGCATCCCCCTACATCCTCAACGCCCAGGACATCATCGTCCAATCCAAGACCGGATCCGGAAAGACGGGAGCCTTCGTACTCCCCTTGCTGGAAGTGATCGAGAAGACCCACAAGGCGCCGCAAGTGCTCATCATGACGCCCACGCGCGAGCTGGCTTTGCAGGTGTACGAAGAAGTGGTGAAGTTCGGCGATCCCATGGGCATCAGCTCCGTGGCCGTATACGGCGGCGTGGCCTACGGCCCGCAGTTGGACGCGTTCAAGCGCGGCGTGCAAATCGTGGTGGGTACCCCCGGCCGCTTGCTGGACCATATCATCAACGGCAATCTCAAGCTCAATTCCATCCGCGATCTGGTGCTGGACGAAGCGGACGAATTGCTCTCCATGGGATTCTACCCGGACATGAAGCGCATCCACGGCATGCTCCCGCGCGATCGCTGCACCTACCTGTTCTCCGCGACCATGCCCGTCAACGTCAAGCGCCTGGCGCAGGAGTTCATGCGGAGCCCCAAGTTCCTCAGCCTCTGCCCCACGGACATATCCGTATCCAACATGGAGCATATCTATTACGTATGCGAGCCTACGGAAAAGGACAAGACCCTGCTCCGCTTGATCGAGGAGACCAATCCGGAATCCGCCATCATCTTCTGCAATACGCGCCGGGACACCAGCTATGTGCATGAGTACCTGCGGGCGCGCGGCCTCAAGGTAGGCCTCATCTCCGGCGAAGTGAACCAGAAGCAGCGCCAGAAGGTGATGAAGGATCTGAAGAACAACGAGATCCGCTTCCTGGTGGCCACGGACGTAGCCGCCCGCGGCATCGATATCCAGGGCCTCTCGCATGTGTTCATGTACGATCATCCCGATGACCCGGAGGTCTACGTGCATCGCGCCGGCCGCACGGCGCGGGCGGGCGCATCCGGCCAGGCCATCTCCGTGGTGGGATTGGTCGAGGAAATTGCGCTTAAGAACACGGCGTCCAAATTCGACATCCCCTTCGTCAAGAAAACCCTGAAAGGCGAGAAGGCATTGGCGGACATCGTACGCGAACGCACCACGGTCTACCTGGAACAGGAGTTCCGGCTCCTGAAGCAGAACGACCTGGCCGGCGCCGCCCGCATGGTCCCATTGTTGGATTCGCTGATCAGTTCGGAAGACGAGAAGCAGGTGCTGGGCATGATGCTGCACAAGTTCTACTGGACGCGTTTCACGGGGCTTTCCGAGCCTCTGGCCCGCGACGATGAAGACGCTTCCGAAGGAGCCGTCCCCGGCTCCCGCTGAAGGAAAATCCGGCGGTGAAAGGCGGACTTGCCGACCTTCACCGTCCCATGGATTAATTCCCTGCCGCCAGCTTGCGTCCGGCTACCGCCAACCTGCCGCAATCCCATCGAGCCGGCGGGGATAATTTTGTAAATTCAGGGTGCATATGGCAATCAAGATCAAGACGGATAAGGAAATGGGGCTGATGCGGGAATCATGCGTCCTGGCCGCCGAGATCCTCGCCCGCGCTTCCGAAATCGTCAAGCCGGGCATCACCACCGATGAGATCGATCGCTTCGTGCACGACTATACGGTGAAGAAAGGCGCTTATCCCTCGCCCTTGAACTACCATGGCTTCCCCAAATCCGTTTGCACATCCATCAACAACGTGGTGTGCCACGGCATCCCCGGCAAGCACGTGCTCAAGGAAGGCGACATCGTTAACGTGGATGTTACCTGTACCCTGAACGGCTACCATGGCGATACCTCCAAGACGGTGTTGGTAGGCAGGGTTTCCCCCCAGGTCCAGAAGCTGGTGGACGTCACCTATCGCTGCCTGGAAGAAGGCATCGCCGTCGCATACGCGGGCAACCATTTCGGCGACATCGGCGCGGCCATCCAGGATTTGGCGGATGAATACGGTTATGGCGTGGTGCGGGAGTTCTGCGGCCACGGCATCGGCCGCGGTTTCCATGAGGACCCGATGGTGCTGCATTACCGCACCGGCAGCCGTGGCCACAAGATCACGGAAGGCATGGTCTTCACCATCGAGCCCATGATCAACGAAGGCAGTCCGGACGTTTTCGTGGCCGATGACGGATGGACCGTTTTCACGCGGGACGGGAAGCTTTCAGCCCAGTTCGAGCATACCGTGGCCATGACGCGGAACGGTCCCGAAGTCATGACCAAATTCTGGTAGCCCGCCTCTCCGGCTAATCGCCCGAATCGTCATCCTCATCATCGTCGATGGTGGGGAAGGAAATGCCGCTCACGTCCCCGCCCTTCTCTTCAATCTTGCGCTTTAGGCGGAAGAGCTCGTCGAGACGGACGTGGAATCCCTTGGCATCGTCATCGGTGATCCCCTGCAGGATCAGGAACTCGCAGACTTCAATCGCCTTGTCCAGGTTTTTCTGGTTCTGGTAATAGGTGATGAGCGCCTTAGCCTGCATGGCCACGAACTTCGGATTATAGCCGTAGGTACGGATGGTCTGACGCAGGAAGATCAGGGAGAACTGGGCGAGTTGCTCCTTATTCATTTTGGATTTGGATTCCTTGATCTTGAAGGTCAGCAAATCGAGGAACTCGTGGGCCACTTCCACCTTCTCGAAGAACTGCGCACCGGATTTCTGGTAATCGGTGAACTCATCCAGCACGCCGATGCTGTCTTCCCGGAGCCCTTTTAACAGCGACTCCAGCAGATCGTCCTTGCTGATTCCCGCTCCCTCTTGCGCCATGATGATTAAGTCCTTCTTTCTCGGGATCCGGAACCACCGATGTTTCCTGTCTCCCGCAGTAAAAATAGGGTGACGCGGGGATTTGTCAATCCCCATGATGGATGTAGAATGATTATCCGCCCTCAGCCGGTCTTTGGCCGTCTGGTCTTTGGCCGTCTGGTCTTTGACCGTCCGGTCCCTGGCCGGAACCGCGGTAGGGAAGCGGGAATGGAGCGGCCGCATCGGGGGTGCCCGCCGCTTCTTGGGTCCGTAGGGCGGGGGCTATGGCGCGCAATTCCGCGAGCATGTGGTCCGCGCTCGCGAACCGCTTGTCCCGGTTGGGTTGCAGGGAACGGGCGATGAAATCGCTCCAGATGCGAGGCACGGCTGGGCTATGGTCGTGGGCCATGCCCGTGAACATATCGGGGCTTTCCTTGGCCCGGGTCTGGAAAATCCGTTCCGGACGCTCTACCTTGACCGGCAGGAATCCCAGGGTCAGCTCCAGCAGAACGCAACCGAAGGAAAAAAGATCGGCCCGGCCATCCACGATGTCTCCGCGCGCCTGTTCCGGCGACACGTACAGGGGCGATCCCAATATGAAGGCTTTTTCTTCATCGTAGATGGTGTGGTATA
This sequence comes from Fibrobacteria bacterium, assembly GCA_025360005.1. Lineage (GTDB taxonomy): Bacteria > Fibrobacterota > Fibrobacteria > UBA11236 > UBA11236 > Chersky-265. Next base: position 34,766 of record JANYDA010000004.1, on the reverse strand, counting down.
CCGCCGCCAATCCGAAATCGGCGACCATGACCTTGCGGGATTTTTCGATCCACAGCAGGTTTTCCGGCTTGATATCCCTATGGACCACTCCTTCATGGTGGGCAAAGCCGAGCACCTCCAGCACCTGTTCCGACACGCGGATTTGATCGTCCAGGGAGGGCAGGCGTTTTTTAGGCAACGGATGTTTCTTTTTCTGCTTGAGCCATTGGGATAGGCTGATGCCGTCCACCAACTGCATCACGAAATACATGAACTCCGCCTGCTCGCCGTATTCAAAGATGGTGATGATGTTCTGGTGGAGCAGGTTCGCCACCACTTCCGCTTCCTGGCGGAACCGGTCGGACGTGAAGAGCTTGTTCAATTTTTGCCGGAAGACCACCTTCACCGCTACCGGCCGGCTCAGGGTATTCTGGAATCCCCGGTAGACCACGCCCATGCTGCCCTCGCCGATTTTATGCAGGAGAGTGACCGTGCCCAGGTTCTGTCCGGTCAAATCCGGTAAAGCGCGCGGCTGGTTCATTCCGGACAATGATAGCATTAACCGATATCCCAAAACCTATAGCGAAACTTGGGAGTTGACCCGGATTATATGGCGGTCCAGCCGGGAAAGGGCTAAAATAACGGGGTCTAATGAGCCAAGATACCAAAGGTTTTAGTCGTACCGATGCCGAAAACCTGGTGCGCCTCTGGAACCTGTTTTATCAGCGAACCGTAGCCTACGCCTTCGATCATCCCGCGGCGCAGGAGATGATTCCGCGCGTGTTCGCAGCCCTTCGCAAATGCCTGGGCAATGACAAATCGCTGTCCCTGCTCTTCCAGGAATTCGGTTACTACATCGGGCACGTCGATCTGGTCTACCAGCCCAACAACCGGAAAATCGCCGATCATCTGCGCCGCTTCGGGATCGAATCCGTCAGCGTTTCCACCCCCCTCTCGCTGCGAGACTTTTCCCGTTTCCTGGACGCCTGCACGCTCACCCATGCGGATGCGGCCCGCTTCCTGGCTTATCTGACCAACCAGGGAATCCGCAGTTTTAACGTCAACAATGTCTCCTTGCAAACGGTCAAGGAAGGCGAGTCGGTCACCAGCAACGGTTCCGGCCGCGTGGGCGGGCATGGCGGCGACGGCGGCTCCCACACCATCCCCGCCGGCGAATCCCACCGCGAGCGCAGCGCTTTCGACGATGCAGCCATGCGCGTGGTCCTTGGGCATTTGACCGCCCAGGAAATGAATGCGAATCTCAGCTTGTTGAAGGTCCTGGAATCCCCTTCCGCCTTCCCCGATGCCATCCTGAAAGCTTCCGCGGGGAACCCCGGCAACGAGGCGCATGCGCTCAAGCAAAGCCTGATGAACGTAGTGGGCGCGTTCCGCACGGAGGCCGGGCAGGGCAATGTTCCCATCGAGGATCTGCTGGCGGGCATGTACAATATGCGTTCGGAACTGCTCAAAGCGGTGAAGGCGCAACAGGGCCTGGCCCAGCACTTTTCGGGTTCACCGGGAACCGTGGGCAGGCCCGGCGACCTTGCCATGCCCGGTTCCGCAAAGGCCATGGAGCCGGGAAAGTTCGCCGAAGCCAACCGCCTCACCGATGCCGCCGACGAAATCTTCGTGCAAACGGCCGCGCAGCTGGTGATGGCCGAATACCAGAAGTGCAAAGGCAACCCCAAACGCATGGCCCAGGTGGTGCAACGCATCGTCCCGGATCGCCATCATCTGCAGAAGGTTCTCACTCTCTTCCGCGTGGATCTGGTCAAACAGGGCGTGCCCCTGATCGAATTCTTCAACTTGCTGTCCGAGCTCAATACCATCCTGGGCGCGGACCAGAGCTATCAGGAATTCCTGAAGGCCGGCAACAGCCTGGGCATCAGCCATGATGAACTTCTGCGCGAGCTGCAGGAGAATCCACAGCAGGCCGCGCAGTTGATTGTTTTGGCCAGCGAAGCGCGCAAGGTAAGCAGGGAGAACTCCGCCGAGGACCTGATCCAGTCCCTGGCCGACTTCGTGGAAAAAGCGGGGGAAGCCGCGGGCGGCCGCATGGAGACCAATCCCAAGGAAGCGACCAAGCTCAGCTCCATGCTCCATCAGATGGAGGCGGAGGTCAACAAGGAACTGCTCCAGAAGGGCATGCCGGAAGAGTTGCGGGCCATGGGTCAGCAGAAGCTGCGCCTGCGCATGCAACGTTCCATCGTGGATCTGAAAGGCAAAGCGGCCCTGGCGCAATTGCGGGATTCCAAATCCACGGAAGCGGAAAAGGTGCATTTCCTGCTGGAGATGTTCGCCGACGAAAAAGAGATGGAAGAGGTGATGGGCCAGGTGAAGGAATCCCTGGATCCGGAGACGGTGGCGCGGGACGTTGGCCAACAGGTGATGCAGAAAGCGCGCGCGGAGATGGCCGCCCGCCGCGAGAAGCACATGTCCAAGGAGCTGCCCGCCGGCGTCTATGTCAAAGCCGTCTTGGACTTCTTCTTCAAGTCCGAGATCAGCCGCGCCGTCCGCTACAATCTCCCTTTCAGCGCCCTGCTCATCTCCTTCCAGGGATTGCCCGAGGATAAAGCCGGCCATGAACAGCATGGGGATGCGCTGCGCGGGCTCCAGAACGTCCTCATCGGGGACATGCGCAAATACCTGCGCGAATCGGACTTCGTTGGCTATCTCACATTCAACCGTTTCCTGGTGGTGCTGCCCATGACCAGGCTGGACGCGGCGCCTACCATCGTGAAGAAGTTCCAGGAAAACTTCAACCGCCAAGTCGCCCTTCCCAACGGCACGCGGCTGTCCATCAAGCCCCGCTGCGGCCTGGCCACTTTCGAGAAGGATACCGCCAATACCTACCCGAAAATCTACGCGGAACTGGTCAAGAGCTGGCAAGCTGCCGGATAGGCCGGGATCGGGTACGGTCCGGCGTGGTGTTGGCTATATTGTCAGCCGGGATGGATTGCAATATGCAAATTGAAAATCGCAAATTCAAAATTGTAAGAATCGTGTTCGGGCACGGTCTCGTAGCGCGCAATGCATTCGCATTCCCTCGCCCCAAATTGAGGACCCGCCTCAATTTGCGATTTTCAATTTGCGATTTTCAATTTGCAAGAATCCTTTCTTGCCTCCCCCCACCCTCCCCGCTTTCCCATGGCTAACCTCTCCATCCTCATCGTCGACGACGAGAAGATAACCGCCTTTTACCTGAAGGATATCCTGACCGCGGCGAACTACGACGTGCATCTGGCCCAGAACGGCGAAGAGGCGTTGGAACTGCTGGGCGCGCGCAAATTCAACCTGATCATTACCGACTTGGTGATGCCCGGCATCGACGGCTTCGCCTTGGTGCGCAAGGTGAAACAGCTGCGGCCGGAATTGCCCGTTTTTATCCTCACCGCCCACGGATCCTATGATGTGGCTCGCAAGGCCCAGACCATCGGCGCCGATGATTATCTGCTCAAGCCCATCAATCCGGACCAGTTGCATGCTGCCCTGGCCAAGACTTTCGAGAAAGGCACGCGCAGCAAGGCGGGCCCGCTGGCGAAGTTGGGCGAAAGCGGATACGCCTCCCAGAACATCATCGGCGGATCCGAACAAATGGCCGAAGTGTTCCGCGTCATCGACAAAGCGCGGCATTCGCGCGGCCATGTCCTTATCCGCGGGGAGAGCGGTACCGGCAAGGAATTGGTGGCCCGCGCCATCTACAGCGCAGAGCTTTCCGCGGCCGCCACCGGTTTCGTTATCGTCAATTGCTGCGCCATCTCGGAAGGCTTGATCGAAAGCGAGCTGTTCGGCCATACCAAGGGCGCTTTCTCCGGAGCCGTGGCGGATCGGGAAGGTCTTTTCGAAATGGCGGACAACGGAACCATCTTCCTCGACGAAATCGGGGACATCCCCCTCCGCAGCCAGACTAAGCTGTTGCGGATCCTGCAGGAAGGGGAGTTCCGCCGCGTGGGCGAGAACAAGGTCCGCCATGTCAACGTGCGCGTCATCGCAGCCACCAATCGCAACCTGGAAGAGGCCATCAAGCAAGGGCATTTCCGCGAGGATCTGTACTACCGCCTTAACGTGATCCCCATCCAGCTTCCGCCGCTGCGCTCCCGTATCGTGGATGTCCCCCTACTGGTGCGCCATTTCCTGGCCAAGCACCAGAAGCGGAATGCCGTGAAGGTGGGCGTCACCGATGATGCCCTGGAACTGCTGACCCATTACGCCTATCCGGGCAACATCCGCGAATTGGAGAACATCATCCAGCGCGCCATCTCTTTCGCCAAGTCCGGCCACATCTCCAAACAGGAAGTAGAAGCCTATCTGAAAACGGGATCAACCCAGACTGCGCAGCCGCTGGTCGTGGCCCTGGATAAGCAGACCTACCCTACCTTGAAAAACCATTTGCGGAAAATCGAACGCGACTTCGTGCTTGCGAAGCTCAAGAGCAGCGGATGGAGCGTGTCCGATGCCGCCAAGGTGATGGAGATAACCAGAACCGCTCTCCATAACAAAATGAAGAAACTGGGGATCAACAGCAAGGAGTTGCGGCAAGCCGGTAATAGCGCGGAAGGAAAAGGCGGTGCGGGCTTGGCCCGGACCGGCTGAATCGTCCCCATCGGACGGGCATCCGGGAGCGGACTTTGGCAGCCGGAATGGCCTAGACTACGGGGACCAATACTTCCCGCGTCGCCTGATCCTCGAGCATCTTCGTGAGCTCCTCAAGCGATCCGATCGGGAAATTCCTCGATCCCAGGAAATCATACAAATCCGCAAGGGTAACCTTGCGGGGACCCCGTCCGATCCGGAAGGACCGCAATTGTTTGCGCTCGATCCAGGCGATGACGGTCTTGGGGCTGACTTCGCATATCTTGGCGATCTCGCCGGTCGTCACGAATCTTTTCTTTGACATCGATGGCAACTCCCTATACTGGTGGTCTAAACGCCGGATGCGATCCGGGCACCATGAATTCGATCAAGTTAACAACGGGTATCAAACCTCTCAAGTTCCTGGAGAAAAATGCTACGTACGGAACGTACGCCCATCATCTTGCTTTGTGATCGCAATTGTCACACCTGGCAAAAGGACCGGATGCCTGGCCATGCCGGCATCACGGGATGGAAAGGATACGATTGGCGGGAAGTGTGAATACATCTCCAGCCCGCCACCCATAAGGGCTGGAGGGCATCCGAGATGACGGGTAAGCGCTCGTAAGCGGTGTCCCCTGCCGGAGAAGCCCCAAAAAAGCAACAGCGTTTCGCCCAACGAGTGCGGCCTCCGGAAGCGTCAACCGAATGGCACACGCTTTGCGTGCATGGCGAGCGCTCCGCGAGCGCTTGTTTACTAAATTTACCGGCATGTTCATTGATGAATCGAAATTGGAAGTCCATGCTGGCCATGGCGGTAAAGGCATGATCAGTTTCCGGCGGGAGAAATTCGTCCCGCTCGGAGGTCCCAGCGGCGGTAACGGCGGCCGCGGCGGGCATATCATTTTGCAAGCAACCTCGGGCGTGCACACTCTCTACGACATCGGCAACAAACGCATCTTCCGGGCGGAACGCGGCGAAGGCGGCGGCACCTCCATGTGCACGGGCCGCAGCGGAAAAGATATTGTGATCACGGTACCGATGGGTACCTTAGTCAAGGATCTGGTGACCGGCGAGCTGCTCTCCGATCTCAAAGATGACGGCCAAACTTTCGTCGCTGCGGAGGGAGGCAAAGGAGGTTTGGGGAACACGGCCTTCAAGAGCAGCACCAATCGGGCCCCGCGCAAATGCGGCCCCGGTACGGAGGGCATTTCCCGCAAGCTCCTGCTGGAATTGAAACTGGTGGCGGATTGCGGCCTGGTGGGATTCCCAAACGCGGGTAAAAGCTCCATCATCCGCAAGCTCTCCTCGGCCACGCCCAAGGTGGCGGATTATCCATTCACCACTCTGAAACCCGTGCTGGGAATAGTGGAAGTGGCCCCGGGCAAAAGTTTCGTGCTGGTGGACATTCCCGGCCTTATCGAAGGCGCCGCAGAAGGCAAAGGCCTTGGCCATCAATTCTTGCGGCACGTGGAACGGAGTTTCTGCCTGGCCTATGTTCTGGACAGCAGCGAAAAGGATCCCTTTGGCCAATACCAGATCCTGCGCAAGGAAATGGAAAAGTTCCATCCCTTGCTCCTGACCAAGCCCAAGCTTATCGTGCTCAACAAAGCGGATCTGGGCGATTTCAAATTGGACAAGCGCTTCAAGAAGGAAGGCTGCCAGATCGTGAAGACCTCCGCCATCACCGGCGCCGGCCTCCCCGATCTCAAAGGCGAAATCCGCGCCCTTATAGGTGAAAAGGGGATTCGGCAAGAGGGATGGTGAGCTTCGTTAAGACCTCAGCAGCCCACAAGGCTCAGAAATAAAAAAGGACCTCCTCAGAGGCCCTTCCCTTCAACGGTCCAGGTCCAGCCCAGCCGCTTACATATTTCCAATATACCTAGTTCTCGTCGTAGGCGCGCTCTACTTCTTCGCGGTCCTTTTTCTCGACGATTTCGCTGCTGAAATTGCGATCCAGGGGAAGTGCGTTCATATCGGGATTGGAATTATCCAAGATATAAACGGCGGAAGGATTGTCCAGCCAGCCCACGACTTCGACGTCTTTCAGGTTGTGGGAACCACCGCTGGTGATCTTCACTTTTTCGATGGTGCTGTTTTCCACCCAACCCTTGATATTACCGGAGGTCTTGATCATCGAACGCGCTTTGCTCTGCTTCAAGATTGTCACTTCATCGCCGGTCCCAAGATCGGCGATCTTATCGCCTTCATCCGATGCCTCCGATTTATAGATGGCGGCGCCGCCGGATTTGATCCGGGTGACCGTGGAGGTTTCAGTCTTGGATCCCGCCATGGCAAACGTGGCCAAGCCGAGCAGGAGGAAAGCGATAATCTTCTTCATAAGTCCTTCCTTAAAAACGGTGGGGAACCGTGTCCGATGCTTAGCAATATATAGCGGATCCGGAGAATGCACAAGGGACCGGGGCAAGAAAATGCGCGTTTTTTGTTGGATTAGAGGGGAAATCAGGGCCTAAACCCACCTCCCCTGAATCCCATCTTTCCCATCGAAAGGTTGCCTGAGCCCCCACAGCGTCTTTGCAAGCCGGACCGAGTTTACCCCCTTATTACCTCTTCTTCCCCGGGTTCCATTGCATGCAAAATTCCCGGAATGGGATAATCGCAGCATCACGCCGTTGTTTGGAAAGCCAGAGGTTTTATGGAAATCCTGATGAAAATTGCCAAATTCGTGGACGAAGGGGGGGCTGTTGAATACTTGATCCTGGGCTTGCTGGGATTGGGTTTATCGGTCATTTTCGAGCGGATCTGGTTTTTCTTTATCAAATGCCGCGTTAACGCAAAGAAACTCCTGGCAGACACCACGGCCTTGATCCGAAAGGAAAAAATCGCCGATGCCAGGAAGCTTTGCAATGCCACCGGGACCCCGCTAGGACTGATCCTTGAGGCCGGCATCTGGAAGTACGAGCAATCCTCCACGGCGGAGGAAATCAAGGACGCCCTGGAAGAAGTGGCGCTGCGGGAGGTGCCCCGGCTCCAAAAAAGGACCCATTACCTGGGCTTGCTTGCCAACCTCTGCACCCTGGTGGGCCTGTTGGGAACCATCTTCGGATTGCAGGAAGCCTTCTCCGCTCTGGAATCCGCGGACCCGTCCCAGAAAAGCAAGCTGCTGGCGCGCGGAATCACCTTGGCCTTGAACGCCACCGCCTTGGGACTGATGTCGGCCATGATCTGCATGGTGGCCTTCACCTGGCTGGGATCCAAATCCAATCAGTTGCTGGAGCAGATCGATGAGACCGTGCTGCGCCTGGTGAATTTCCTGAACGCCCAGCGCAAAACCAATCCGGACCGCAGGCAGGCCCCCGGCGCGGCGGGCCAACAGGGATGAGCGGATCCGTTTCCGGACCGTCTTCGGGGGGCAAGTCCCGGGGAGGGATCACTTCCAGAGGAGGGTTAACCGAGGGAACGCCCATCGATCTGGACATGACGCCGATGATGAACATGCTTATCATCCTCATCTCCTTCCTGGTGACCATGGTGGTCTTTACCCAAATCGCCGTGATCAAATTCAATCTGCCTCCGGCCCAAGGCGGCGGCGGGGAAACCCAGGCCGCGGCCGACTCCAGCAAAGACAAGGGCCCGGACGTGGACATCACCGTGGTGGTGAGCGAAAGCGGATTCCAGGTGATCGGCGAAGGGCGCAAACTCGATCCCATCCCTAAGAGCGCAAAAGGTTACGACTATCCCACCCTGGGCGGCTTCATGAAAAAGCTGAAAGAGGAATACCCGACTTCTGAGAACGTGGTGCTCCTGATCGATTCCAACATCGTGTACCAGGACATCATCACCGCCATGGACGTGATGCGCGAAAGCAAATTCCCGAACATCCTGCTCTCCGGCGGGGTGTACCAATGAACCGCAGCAGCCATGAGGGACTTTAGGCCATGAAGCTGGGACGCAAGCGCCGCAAGGGCGGAGGGGAATTCGCGAAGCCGCAAATGACCTCCCTGGTGGACGTGCTCACCGTGCTCGTGTTCTTCCTCCTGAAGAACTTTTCCACCGAGGGCGACATCGTGACGCAGACCAAGAACCTGGAGCTGCCCGAAAGCAGCGCCAAGACCCGGCCGGAGCAGATGCTGAACATCTCCATCAGCGCCAAGCATATCCTGGCGGACGGCAATCCCGTGGCCCTGGTTAGCGAAGAGCAGGAACGCGGGGAGAACGTCATCCCCGGGCTGGCCACCTTCCTGGAAGACAAGCGCAAGCAGACGGAGGCGATAGCCGAGTACGATAAGAACGTTTCCTTCAGCGGGAAGCTGACCATCCAAGGGGACAAGCTGATCCCTTATTGGCTTTTGCAAAAGGTACTGGCGACATGCGGCGACAACGGCTACAGCAGTTTCTCCCTGGCGGTGAGCAAAAAAGATGTCGACTGAGAACCTGCAGGAAAAGCCGAAGGGGAAACCGCCGGAAGATCCCCGCGCCGGGTACAAGGGGGGCCTCTTCGATCATATCGACGTCCCTTCCATCACCAGTTTCATCGCCTGCCTTCTCCTTTTCATCCTGTTGCTGGTGGGCGTCCGCTCGGTGGACTATAGCGCGTTGAACAAGCCTTCCCTGGAAGATCTCTCCGATAGGGTTTCCAAGATCATCATGCCGTTGAAGCCGCCCGGCAAGGCGATCCCGAAACCGCAAGAGGCCAAAGCCGGCCCGGCCAAGCGCGCCAACCCGATAGTCAAAGGCAGCGCATCGGCTTCGGCGCGAATCGAACGCTCCCGCCACACCGTGAGCGAACAGATTGTGAAGGTTCAGGAGCGTATCACCAAGGCGGCGGTGCTTTCCATCCTCTCGGGCAAGGGACCCGCTACCGCCGGCAAGGCCGTGGGCCGGCAAGGACGCGCCAAGAGCGACGGCTTCGCCGGGTTCGGGGACCTGGACGCGCGCCTGGGCAACCTGGAGGGATTGACCAAGATCGATGGTAAGAAAGGGGACTTCAACCGGGATGGCGATCCTCCACCCCGCTCCAAAGGCGATGCCGTAGCCGCCACCTCCGGCATCGACAAGCTGGTGAAGGGCTTCGAGAACGCCAAGAGCGGCACGCTGAGCAAAATCGGGGTGGCGGAGGCGGAAAAACCGGAACAGATGGATCGTTCCGCGAAATTCACGGGCAACCGCAGCCCCACGGAAGTGGCCACCTTCATCAACAAGAAGCAATCCATGGTGAGCATGCTCTATGAAGAAAGGTTGAAATCCAATCCCGCTTTGGAGGGCAAGGTGACCGTAATTATGGTTATCGAGGAAGACGGAACCGTCTCCAACGTATCCATATTGAAATCGGAAACCACTTTGGACGATCCGGACTTCACCGCGGACCTGCTCCGTCGCATCAAACGTTGGATATTCCCTCCCTCCGGCGGCGGCCCCGTGGAAATGAAATCGCCATTCGTATTCAAGCCGGCCTAGGCGGGAGCGATCCAGGAAGTATAATCGGTGTGGTCAACCAGGTAGAATGCAAAATGAAAAAGCCGAAATTCAAAGTGCAAAATGTAAGAGGCGGAATTCTTTCCTTCATTAAATTTTTCCTTCTGCCTTTTGCCTTTTGCATTTTGACTTCTCCCGCACAGGCTACCGTCATCAAAGCCGGCATGATGCTGAGCATCGTGGTGAAGGGCGACAAGGATCTCACCCAGATAGTCCGCGTCAACGACAACGGCACCATCGACTATCCGCTGTACCAGGATGCTTCGGTGGTGGACAAGACCACCAGCGAATTGCAGGATCTGCTGGCCTACAAGCTGGCCAAGCTGGTGGAGTCGCCCATGGTGCTGGTAAGCGTCTTGACTGAAAACCCCATCACCCTTTACATACTGGGCCAGGTGAAGAAGCCGGGACTGGTGATGGTCCCGCCCAAGTCCAGCCTGCAGGAAGTCCTAATGGCGGCGGGAGGGAACATGGAGACGGCGGATCTCAACCGCGTGAAGATAGTCCACAAGAACCAGGGCGATGAGAACGCCAGCTACTACGATCTCCAGAAATTCCTGGCGTCGGGAGATCTTACTTTGCTGCCGGGCCTGTTGGACGGCGATCGCATCATCCTGCTTTCCTCCAAGAAATCCAAGTACGTGAAGATCCTGGGTTCGGTGAACAAGCCCGGCTTCTATCCCATCGGCGAGGCCTCTTCCGTATTCGATATGCTTTACCTGGCGGGCGGGCCGGCTCCGGACGCCAACATGTCCAAGGTGCGCATCATCAGCAGCCCGGGCGGACAGAAGGCGGATTTCCTTTTGGACATGCAGAAGTTCATCGACAACGGCAAGACGGAGGATCTGCCCCTGCTTTCCGAAGGCGATATGATGATCGTTTACGGCAAGACGATAACCTGGACCAAGACCCTGGAGATGGCCCGCGATATCGTCGCCCTGCTCACGGCCTGGTTCGTCATCTCATCGGTGCTGAAGAAATGAGCGAACCGGTCAAAGGACAACGCGAACTGGCATTCGGGGATTATTTCCGGCTGCTGGTCAAGAGCAGGTACATCCTGCTGTTCTCGATCTCGGCGTTCCTGGGGCCCACCTGGTGGTTCATCAAGCGTCTGCCGGATTCCTACATCACTTCCAGCCAATTGGTAATGGACGAAAAGCCCGTGAACGCGGCCTCGGTGCTGATGGACAATAGCTCCAACACCAAGAACATCGGATTCTACCGCGCCATTTTCCAGAGCCAGGCCTTCCTGGACCGCATGGTCCAGGGTACCGCGGCACAGTTGGCCAAGGCGGGGATCACTACCAAGCAGAAGGAATACATCACCCAGAACCTGGCTGTGGGCGAAGGCAGCGTGGAAACGTTCATCACCTTGACCAGTAAGACCAATTCCCCCGCGCTCAGCTACGCCTTGGTGAAAACCGCCACCGACAGCCTGATCGTATTCTGCCGGAAGGTGGAGAACGAAGAGGCCGACAAAGCCATCCAGGCCATCAAAGAGCAAATAGACGTCTGCATCAAGAAGCGCGACGACATCCAGATGGAGCGGAACCGCAAGTCGGATATCTCCAGCCTGCAAAGCATAGGCGATGCGGCGGGACTGACCGCACTGGAGAAGAATTACCAGGATGAGCTGGTGAAATTTGAACTGGATAAGGCCAACCTGGAAGCCAAGCGCAGTTATTTCAAGTCGCTGGACAACGTGATAAACAAGCCCGCAGCCAGCGGAAGCGAGAAGGAGTTGGACTCCCTGCGCGCCCAGATGAAAGTGCTGGAGAAAGAGAAGGAAAAGATGGTGCGGCTGGGGATCACCTTGACCCCGGACAGCAAGCTTACGAAGGACCTGGCCTCCGCGGAAAGCGGCATCGTCCGGCTCAGCCGGGGAAACGAAAGCAAACAGGACATAGGCATGCTCAACCAATGGCAGGCCATCCGCAAAGAGTTGAACTCTTCCGAATCGGAAATGAACATGAAGCGCGCCCGCCTGGACGCCTTCAAGCGCGCCATCGTGAACTACCGGGAAGGCCACCCAAAGTTGGGCCAGGAGGAGTTCGAGCTCACCCAGTTGGACAACCTGCTGGCGCGCTATATCGCCACCCATCAGCGTCTGTCCGAACGGTTGGAGGACGCCGTGATCCAGATGGAATCGAAATCCGGTGGCCTCAAGCTGGTGGACGCGGCCCAGGTTCCCACCGAGCCGGTGCCGCGCCGCGATTTCGTTTTCTACGCGGTCTCCCTGGTGGTAGGCCTGGCCATCGGCATCGGGCTCAGCATCTTGCGCGAGTTCATGGACGATACCGTGAAGTCCCCGGACGACGTGGAGAAGCAACTGGCGCTCACCTTGTTGGGAACCATCCCCCACATCGTCGCCAAGAAATCTGATCTGGAAGTAAAGCGCACATTCACCAAGGGCAAGAAGCAGCAGATCCGCAACAAGTATCCGGGCCTGATGATAGGTCCGCAGAACGAAGAAAGCGTGGTGGCGGAAGCCTACCGATCGCTGCGAACCAATATCGTATTCTCCAGCCCGGACAAGGTTATCCAGACCCTGCTGATCACCAGCAGCGGGCCGGGCGAAGGCAAGTCCCTGACCATGGCCAACACCGCGCTGTCCTTCGCTCAGCAAGGCGAGCCAACCCTGGTCATCGATACCGATTTACGCCGCCCGGTGAACCACCACCTGTTCGGATTCGATCGCGGTCCCGGCTTCGGAGAGTTGTTCGCCGGCACCAACACCATCGACGAAGTCTGCCGCGAGATCCCCGGAACCAACCTCAAGGTGATGACGGCCGGGGCCTACATGCCCAATCCCGCGGAGTTGCTCGGCTCCAAGAAGATGGATGCTTTCCTGGAGGAGCTCAAGAAGCGCTACCGCTACATCCTCTTCGATACCCCGCCCGTCATCGCCGTCACCGATGCGGCCATCCTGGCCACCAAGCTGGATGGCGTGGTGCTGGTGATCCGGGCCAACAAGACCACCTTGGGCGTGAGCTCGCGGACCTTGCAGACCTTGCGGAACGTAAACGCCCGCGTGCTCGGCTGCATTCTCAACGACGTGGACATCACCAAGGGCTATAGTTCGTACGGGTACTATAAGCATTACTACCACAATTATCTGGCGAAGAAGGATTGATGTTTGGAATGCAATCCCATTCCCATCTTTCAGTTTGCGATTTGCGATTTGCAATTTGCAAAATTCTCTTAAACCCTTTCCCCTAGACATATATGTCGGTCACCCTCCGCAAGGTAACCCGGAACATCGTCCACTTTTTGTGCTCCAACGCGGTGTCTTTCATATTGGGCATGGCGGCATCCGTGGTGATGGCGCGCAACCTGGGCCCCAATGATCTTGGGATTTTCCACCAGGTGCAATGGTTCGCGGGCACGGTTTCCGTGGTAATATCACTAGGATTCATTACATCGATCACAAAATTCACCGCGCAGTTCCGGGCGGAGGGCCGCGATGCGGACGTACTCTCGGCGGTCAGATTCATCTTCTATATCGAGTTCGCCATCGCCTTGGCGACCAGCATCGGCCTGATGCTCATGGCCTCCTCCATCGCCGATCATTACTTCACCACCAAGCAGACCTGGATCTTCATGCTGGCCTTCATGGCCATCACGCCCGGCATCCAGACGGCCATCTTCTCGGCCACCTTGGAAGGCGCGCAGATCTTCCGCTACCAGACCGTGCATTCCCTGACGGTCACGCCCGCAGCCCTATTGCTCAAGGTCTACGTGATGATGCACGGCTACGGCCTGGTTTCCCTATTCTGCATCAACCTCGTCTTCGCCGTGGTCAACCTGGCCTTCTATTATTTCGCGGCGCGGCGCGAGGGCCTGCTGCAAGGCTGGTTCCGCTTCCAACCCAATGACGGCAGGTGGAAAAAGGAAATCCTCGCCTACAACCGTTCCGGCATCGGCATCCATTTCGTGGACCTGGTGGTGTGGTCGCGTTCCGAGAATTACTTTTTGGGCAGGTATTGCAATGCCCCCCAAATCGCCTACTACAACCTGGCCCAGAACCTGATAGTCAAACTCACCGGGACTCTCCCGAACCTGATGTGGCGCATTCTGCTGCCGCTTTCCTCCGAGCATCATGGCCGCATGGAATTCGAGAAGATGAAGAAAACCTACCGCCACGCATTGCGCTATTCGGCATTCTTCGTCTTCCCCACCGTGGCGGTCTGCTTCATGGCCTCCTATGAGCTCATCGTCATTTTCTACGGTCATGCCTATTCGGAGGCCAAGGACTGTTTCCAGATCCTGTGCGCCGGCGCCTTGCTTTCTTCGCTGGCCCAGCCGGGATCCGCCGTCATCTACGCCAGCAACCGCCAGAACTTCATTCTCAAGTACGGAGCCGTGCTGGCCGTGCTGAACATCGTCCTTTGCTTTTGGCTGGTGCCCAAATACGGCGCGCGCGGGGCGGCCTTCTGCTATTCCTCCACCACTTCCCTGGGCGTGATCGGCGGGTTCATCTATACCTCGCGCAAAATGGATTTGAGCATCCCGTGGGGGGCCTGGGGCAAATGCGCCGCCGCCACCGGTCTGATGGTATTCGTGATGTGGATGATACTGCGCGTGGAAAGCTCTGCCTTCTCGCTTTTCCAGCCCACGCAGATGATCCTGATGGAATACACCGGGCACGACTTTGAAATCCTGCTGGGAAGCCGCGGCATCCGGCTGATATTCTCCTTCCTGGTATCGGGAATCTTCTACCTGGGATTTACCTTGGCTCTCTTCAATCCCCAGGATGACGACCGCCGCATCCTGGCGGCGGTGCACCGCTTCCTCCCGCGCCCCTTGAGTTGGGTGCTGGCGCGCAAGCTTTCCGCCGGTCGAGGAGCCCCTTGACTGGGCCCCGGGGAGCGGAGAGGCGCTGACGTGGAAGTGGTCTTCATCGACCCGGAACCTCCGGACGCGGCGGGCGGCGGCATCCGGACCTACCTCATCCTGGCGATAGGCATCTGCCTGGAAGCCGGGCACGGCGCGCGCGTATACACCCACAATCCGCAAGCCTATCCGCACGGATCGGCCTTCCCCATCGGTCGCAAACCCTGGCTGCGGCGGCCTTTCCGGGGCTTGGCCTATCGCTGGCTGTACCGGGAGAATGTCCTGTGGGAACAGGCCTATTGGCTGAGCGGGGAATTGCGATCCGGGGATCGCCCCGACAGGGTATATGAGTTCGCCGATTTCCTGGGTTATGGTTTTTTCGCTTTGCGGAACCGGCCGTTGCGGGAAAGGATCCTGGTGCGCATCCACACCCCCGATTTCCTGGTGCGCTCCGGCCCGCCTGCCAAGGCCATCGATCGCTTGGCCGCCAAGCTTGGCAGTTGGCGGGAACGGGATGCGCTGCGCCGGGCGCGCCGGATCACGGCGCCGTCCGCGGAGTTCATGCGGGAAAAGCTTCCCTGGCTTACCGGCTGGGAGCATATTCCCAACCCCCTGCCTGGCGATTGCCACGACTCCCTGGCCGAGGTAACTGCGCTGATACGGGTAACGGAGAACCCTCCTCCGGCCCATCCTTCCCGGTTGCCCCAGGATGATTCGGATTGGAAGGCCGCGGATCCCGATCCCGCCGAGATTGCGGAGCGCAATGCCCCGCGGCCCACCCGCATCCGGCCGCATCGCTTCCTGTACCTGGGCAGGATCGAGGAAAGGAAAGGCGTGTCCGTGCTGGTGCGCGCCTTCATCCGCCTTGCGCAAGAGCAACCCTATGCGACCCTGACACTGGTGGGTTCGGCTTCGCCCGGCGCTTATTCCGAATCGGTACGGAACCTGATCGAATCGCTACCCGCGCCCCTGCACTTCAGGATCCGTTGGGAACCCCCCTGCCCTGCGGAAGCGCGCGCGGCCCTGTTCCGCCGTTTCAGCGTCTTGGTGGCGCCTTCGCTTTGGGAGAATAGCCCTTACGTCTATTTCGAGGGCATGGCCGCCGGGCTTGCCTGCATCGGCTCGGCGACGGGAGAAATGAAAGCCGTGGCCGCGATCACGGGCGCATTGTCCCCGCGCCCGGGGGATGAGGATTCCTGGCTGGACGCGCTGCGCGCGCATTGCTCAGGCGCGGACGGTAAGGCGCTGACGGCCCAGGCCGCCTATTTGCGCGAGCGTGGCAAAAGCATTCCCCCGCTATTGCTGGACGCGTGGATGCGGGCGGCGGTACCGGCGTGAAAATCGGCATCCTCTCGCGCGAGTATCCTCCGCTCACGCATGTGGGCGGCATCGCCACCTACTCGGCGGCGGCGGCCGGGTTGCTCGCCCGCAACGGGCATGAGATCCATGTGGTCTGCAACGGGCCGAAAGCGGAAATCCTCTCCCAAGACCGCATCACCGTCCATCGCGTGCCCATGGGGAAACACCCTTTTCCGCCGGGGCGGATTTTCTACCCGTATCGCGCATGGTACCGCAGGCATCTGCCGCATTACCTGGAGGCCTTGACCTGGGCCCGCACGGCTTCCGCGTACCTGGCCGCGCTTCCGGGACTTTCCGGTTTCGACGCCTGGGAGTTCCCGGAAACGTCGGGGGAAGGCGCCTTTTTCCCGCCCTCCTGCGGCGGGCGCCCGGACGGCAGGCATCCCCGCCTTGTCTGTCGGGTGCATACGGGTTGGATGGACGCCTACGCGGACAACTTCCTGGAGCGGCGCCTGCTGCTCAATCTGCAACGCAAGGCCTGCCTGCGTGCGGACTTGCTGGTCTCCCCCAGCCACTACATGGCCGGGGATTACCTGCGCAAAACCTTGCGGGTGGGCAGGGAAGCGGTGGTGAGCCGGAACCCGTTGCGCCTCTGGGAACAGCCCATCGACTGGGGCTCGAAACGGGCCTCCCATCTCCTCTATGTGGGACGCGTAGAGCACCGCAAGGGCCTGCAGGTGTTGCTGCGGGCCTTGGACTCCCTGGGTGAGGAAGGACGGGGCCTCCACCTGCGCGTGGTGGGCCATATGCATCGTCCCACCCGGGATCTGGATGCGGAATGCATCCGCGACCTGGAGCGGCATCGTGCGGAAAAAGGGCTTGCGGACGCGACGGGATATACGCTGGAATACGCCGGCCCTTGTGAGCACGCCCTGATGCACCGGCATTATGACTGGGCCGGAGTGCTAGTTTTGCCGTCCCTGATGGAGAACTATCCTTACGCGGCTTTGGAGGGGTTGTCCCGCGGCTGTTTCCTGCTGGGCAGCCAAGTGGGCGGCATTCCGGAAATCATCGACAGGCCCGCGCGGGGAATGCTGTTTCCCGCGGAAAACAGCGCCATGCTGGCCGGAAAAATAAGAGAATGTAAGCTGAGGGACCGGGAAATCCCGGAGAGCATGCGGGACGTTTCATCCGCCATCCAGGCGGAGTTCGCTCCGGAAGCATGCGCAATGCGCTTGTTGGAAACCTATGGGACAAAGCATTCGGCAGGGGATCGGGGATAGCGTTTACCGCAGCGTAAAACGCGCCGTCGACATCGTCGGCGCGCTGCTGGGACTGATGGCCCTGTTCTCCGCCTTCATCTTGCTGGTCCCGCTCATCAAACTGGATTCCGGCGGACCTATCTTCTTCGTCCAGACGCGCGTGGGCCAATACGGGCACCGCTTCAAGTTCATCAAGTTCCGCACCATGAAAGTGGGCGCGCACCTGCGGCAATGGGAGCTGGACAACCTGAACGAGTCCGGCGGCATCACCTTCAAGCTGCACAACGATCCCCGCATCACACGCGTGGGCCGCGTCCTCCGCCGCGCCAGCCTGGACGAAATGCCCCAGTTCTGGAATGTGCTGCGCGGGGACATGTCGCTGGTGGGCCCGCGCCCGCCCTTGTTGCGCGAGGTAAGCCAGTATAACGAAATCCAGAAGGTCCGCATGACGGTGCCGCAGGGAATGACCGGCCTTTGGCAGGTGCGCGGGCGGTCCAACCTCAAGTTCGACGACATGGTGGATCTGGATGTCCACTATGCGCTGAACGCATCCCTGCTGATCGATTTCAAAATCCTGTTGGCCACCTTCCCCACCGTATTCCTGGGCCGGGGCGCAGTGTGAACGCATGCCGCTGATCACCCTCGCGATTGCAACCTACAACCAGGCCCCGCTGCTGCGAGGCTTCCTGGATAATTATCTCCGCCACGGTTCCGGCCGCATCCCCCTTATCGTTGTCGATGACGGATCCACCGACGGTACCTGGGAATTGCTCGCATCCACGGCCGCCCGAGTCGGGATCGCCATCCACCGGCTGGCCCATGTCTCCGCCGCACACGCGCGCAACCATGCGCTGCGCGTCTGCGCCACGCCCTGGATCGCTTTCTCGGATACCGATTGCCTGCTCGACGCCGGTTACTTCGCCACGCTCGCCGGGGTACCCGCGCGGTTTCCCCAGGCGGTGGCGGTGGAAGGCGCGGTGCGCCCCGCTCCCGGACCCAAGCCCCCGTTCACCCATTCTCTGCATAACCCGGACGGCGGCACCTATGCCACCGCCAACATGGTCTTCAACGTGGCCCAGGTGCTGGCCCTGGGCGGATTCGACGAAGGCTTTACCGTCAATTTCCGCGAGGACACCGATCTGGCGCTCACCATCATCGATCGCCGCGGCCCCATTCCCTTCTGCCCGGATCTGGTGGTGGAACACCCGCATATCCCGCGCAGCTTCTTCCCCGCCCTGCGCGGCGCCTATACCTCCCAGGACCGCGTGGTGCGCGCGGAAATCCGCCTGTACCAGAAGCATCCGGGAAGCTATGCGCGCGTGCGCCATTATCCGGACGCTCGCGGGACCCTGCTGGCATGGTGCCGGAAATACTCCGCGCTTTACCTCAAGGAATGCCTGCGTTACCTGTTCGCCACTCCCGGCCTTTCCGGAACGCAGCGTTTGCGCGGCCTGCTCCCGGCCGGCGAAGCCATGATCGTGGCCTTGCTGGAACAGCTCTGCATCGGCGCCATCTGCGCATCGCAACTGGGCAAGATAATCGGCTTGAAATCCCCATGAAGATCCTGATCATATGGTCCGGGGCCCTGGTACCGGCCTATCGGCAGTTCTTCCTGGAGCTGGCCGGGAATGCGCCTGTCCGCGTACTGGCTCCGCGCGCCTGGACGCACGGATCGAGATCTTTCCGGGCGGAAACCTTCCGCGCGGGGGATTGCGAGATCGTTTCCGCCGCCTATATTCCGGAACGGAGTTCCCGTTATTGGATCCCATCCCTGTTATTCCACCTGTGGACGTATCGCCCAAGTTACCTGTACATAATGGATGAAATGGACAGGCCAAGCCTGGCCTGGCACGCCTTGCTGGCGCGGTTGGCCTGGCCGCGCGCGCGCGTGATCAATTACGCCTTGCAGAACCTGGCCAAGCCCGCCTACCATCGTTGGTACCATGGCTTGGCCGCGCGGATCAACGGAAAGCTGGTATGGCGCAGCATAGCCGCTTCCCGGGAGGCCGAGCAAGTGCTGAAGGCCAACGGCTACGCCAAGCCCGTCAAGGTGGTGCCCTTGTGGGGATCGGAGGATTTTTTCTTCCCGGGCGAAGCCGAGTCCATCCGCGAGTTCCGACGGAGCCTGTCCCTCGCGGATAGGGACATATTGCTCCTGTACGCGGGCAGCCTGGTGGAAGCGAAGGGGCTATTGCTGCTGAAGCGTTTGCTGCCGCGCTTCCCGCGGCTGCGGGTAGCCAGCGCCGGGAACGGGCCGTTGGAAGATACCCTGCGAGCGGCGCCGGGAAGGCAATGGATCCACCTGGGCGCGTTGGATGGCGAAGGCCTGCGCCGCTTTTACCAGGCCGGGGACTACGTGATCCTGCCTTCCCTGACGCGGCCGGATTGGAAAGAACAGATCGGCCGATCCCTGATCGAAGGCATCCTGTGCGGTTGCGTGGCGCTGGGAAGCGACTCCGGGCATATCCCGGAACTCACCCTGTTCCCGGAAACCACCTTCCGCCAGGGGGATGCGGAATCCCTGGCCGTCATGCTGGCGAACCTGCCGCTCGCCAACCAATCGTCCGTGCGCGGGGCCCAGAACCGCAACGTGCGCGAACGCTTCACGGCGGAAGTCACGGCCCGGGAGACCTGGGAATTCCTGCGCGGGGAGGGCGGATGAAAATCCTCTTCCTGCATCGCGATCTCCCTCCCGATACCTTCACCGGCGTGGCTACCCAGGTCCATCGGCTCGCCAATGCGCTGATCGATCTGGGGCATGACGTTTCCGTCCATACCCATACCTTGCGGCCCGTGAACGCGCGCTATCGCGTGCTTCCCATCGATCTCCCCTGCTTGCGCGCCGCCTTGCGGCTGGCCCCTTTCCTCAAGCGCCTCTGGTATCCGCTCTGGTACCGGGGCCTGGCGATGGAGGGCTACGATGCCGTGCACATCCACGGGGACGGCGGCTTCATCCGCTACCGCGGGAATTTCGTACGTACCTTCTATGGTACCGCCGCCCTGGAATTCCGACATGCGCGCACGTTGAAAGGGAAGCTGGCGCAAAGCCTTTCCTATTGGATGGAAAGGCGGGAAGCCCGCCGCTGCAGGCTGACAGTGGGCATCTCCCCCCACGTGGCCGCGCATCTTCCCGGCGTCGATCGGGTGATACCTTGCATGCTGCCCGGCCAGCCGGATCCCGTGGCCTGGGCAAAGACCCCTTATCCCAGCCTCATCTACTTGGGTTCCCACCGATCCCGCAAACGCGGCGAGGCGGCCTTGGAAATCTTCCGGGGGCTGCGGGAATCCTTTCCGGAACTGCGCCTCAACTATGTGGGACCGGAGCAGGAGGTGGAAAGCCTCAAGGCCCGATCCGGATTCGAGGGCGTGAGGTTTCATGCGCGCATTCCCCAGGAAACGCTGACGGCCCTGTACCGGGAAAGCTGGATTTACCTTTGCCTATCGAGCTACGAAGGTTTCGGGGTGGGCATCATCGAAGCCATGGCGTGCTCCTGCGTGGTAGTGACCTCGCCCCATCCCGGCAGCGAATACCTGGTGCGGGACGGCGATACCGGCATCGTGCGGCCGCTGGAAGGGATCGCGGCCATGCTCGGCCGGATCATGAGGGATGAGAAGTCCCGCAACGAGATCGCGAACAAAGCCAGGGAATTCTCCCGGCGCTTTTCACCTGCCGTCGTAGCCGCCGCCTACGCGGACTTGTACCGCATGGCGCAAGCCAGGACCGCGGGGTCGGCATGATCAAATCCGCGCTTTTAAAGTATCTCACTTTTCCCATCCTGCTGCTGCTGGGCTTCGGCTTCGTATACCGTTTGATGCATATACCCAGCCGCATGGAGACGGCGATCTTCTGCATAGCCTTCTTCCTCATCCCCACCCTGAAATTCCCGAAGGTGGGCGTGTATTACCTGTTCTGCCTTCCCCTGTTCACGCCCTTGTTCCGCCGCATGTATTATCTGGTCAGCGAACGCCCGGCCCTGGATTACCTGATGCTCATCTCCGACGGCGTCATGGCCGGCCTCATCATGGCCCTGCTCCTGCTTTGGATCATGAACAAAGAGCGGTCCAAGGACGTGTTTTCAATCCTTATCGTGGCTTATACCCTGCTCCTCTTCGCCAAAGTGTTCGTGGGCTCGCAATTGGGCATCCAGGAAGGCCTGTACGGATTCAAGTTCAACGGGCTGTACGTCTTTTTCTTTTTCGCGGGCAGCTATGTCCTCACCGGCTACAAGGAAACCCGTGCCCTCTTGGGATACGGATCTTGGCTGCTTTTCTTCACCGCCTTGTACGGCATCAACCAAATCCTTTTCGGCTTCACGAATTTCGAGCAGAAGTGGCTGGACTCGATAACCTTCACCACCTTGCGCATCGACGGCGTGGTGAGGCCTTTTTCCACCTACGTCTCGCCCGCCGCCATGTCGGACGGGATGACCATCCTGTTCATGCTGGGCATATTCTGGATGTTCGCCAAGGGACGCTACCTGCTCTTCTTCGGAATCCTGATGACCATCGCGTCCATACCGCCCATCATGATCGCCACCGTGCGCACCAATTGGTTGGCGGTAGTGGCCGGCCTCCTGTTCTACGGGGTCTTCCTGCGTTTGAAAAAGGCATGGCTCCAATGGGCCCTGATCGTTCTGATGGCCGCCGGGGTCGCCGCCAACACCCTCAAGGGCGGAGGCGGGAGCGGCGGCGGCATGGCCCAGAATGCCGTCATCTCAGCCAAGCTGAACAGGAAAAACCCCAATTTGACCGAGACGATGATCACAAACCGCACCGCCGCGCTGGCCAATCCCCTGCAGGAATACAGCGTGCAGAAGCGGATGGAAACCTGGGCCGGGATCATCTATACATCGTTCTATTTCCCATTCGGCAAGGGCCAAGGCACCACCGGCTACGCGCACAGCTATTATTTCCTGGTGCTCGGCGAGATAGGCTATCCCGGGTTCGTCTGTTTCCTGACCATCGTATTCATCGGCTTCTACCGGGCCATGAAGTTCATCGCCCATTCCAAGGATAAGGAGGCCGTGGAGCTGATGCGATTGCTATGCACGATCATCTTCATGCTCAGCGTCCTGAACCTTACGGGAACGCACCTCCACACTCCGCCCGGGGACATCTTCTTCTGGTTCACGATGGGATGCATCTCCAGGTTCTACCGCCAATGGCGGGCACAGGAGGCTTTGGAGACGGCTGCCGGCCAGACCGCCGCTACCTCGCGGATGGCCAAGGACAAACCCGCCAGCCCGCCCGGACGCTCCTTGCAATGGCCCGGAGGCGCCCATGCCTGAAGCGTCGTCGCGCCGGATAGCGGTGATCGGGCATCCCCTGGCGGCGGACGAGAACCGCCTGGCGTTCCAAGGCTGGACCGATTACCGGGTGGATTTGATCGTCCCCTCTTTCTGGAAAGCGCGTTCCCTGGGTCATGCCTATGGGCGCCCCTCCCCGTATCGCGGCGGTTACGGGGAGGCGTCCGTCCATCCCCTCGCCACGTTGGGCACGGGCCGCAATTCCCTGTTCCTCTGGCTGGGCCTAGACCGCCTATTGCGCCGCCTGCGACCGGCCGCCATCTATTGCTGGGAGGAACCCTGGTGCCTTGCCACCTGGCAGGTGGGCCGCATGGCTGCCGGCATGGGGATACCCCTGCTCTGCTACAGCGCCGAGAACCGTCCCAAACGCCTGCCATGGCCCTTCCCGCTTTTGCAGAAGCTCGCGTTCGCGCGCTACCGGGCGTGCATCGTTCCCACGCGTGAAATCAAGGATAGGATAACCGCCACGGGATTCCCGGGGAAGGTATTCGTCATCCCGCTGTGGATCCGGCCCCGCGGGACATTGCGGGCGGACGCAGGCGCGCGCTGCCTGGCCTATGTCGGGCGCCTGATCCCGCTTAAGCGCGTGGACCTTTTGGTGGAAAGCCTGGCCCTATTGCCGGGTCACCGGCTGCGCATAGTCGGCGACGGTCCGGAACGGGCGCGCCTGGCCGCCTTGGCAAAATCCCTGGGACTGGCTTCCCGCGTACAGTTCCTGGGGCATATCGAGAACTCCCGGCTGGAATCGGCCCTGCAAGGGGCTTCCTTATTGGTGATGCCCACCGGCGAGAATCCGCGCCAGGCCGAACAGTTCGGGAAGGCGGCCATCGAAGGGGTATCCTTGGGGTTACCCGTGCTCGCCAGCCGCACCGGCAACCTGTCCGAGTTGGCCCGCCAGTTCCCCACCATGACGGCTCTAGATCTGGACACGCCGGCCCGGTTGGCGGAAGGAGTGGCGGGAGTGTTCGCCGCGTTTCCCGGCGAAGCGCTGTTGGCGGAGGACCGGGAAGCCGCCCAAGCCCATTACGGCGCCGCGGCCGCGGCCAGACGCATGCAGTCGGCTTTTGCGGAAACGCTCGCGCCGGCAGACCGGGGCGGGGACGGATCGCGATGACGCGCAGCAACGCCTTGATCCGCAGCCTGGAGCATTCGGCCATGAGGGTGGCGCTGGCCCTGATCCGCAGCCGCGAACGCGGCATGCCGAGGCCGGCGGAGCCGACGGGCCGGCAACGCGTCCTGGTCTGCAAATGGTGCTGCATGGGGGACGCCATCGTTTCCCTCTATGCCATCCGCGAGTTCAAACACAGACATCCCGACATCGTGATCGATATGCTGGTCTCCGCGCGCATCGCGGAAGTATACCTCCGCGTCCCCGGAATCCGCGGCGTGCACGTGCTTCCCCTGACCGGAAAACGCCTGCTTTTGGAATTGCTCCATCCCAAACTCTGGATCCGCTTCTTCTCCCTGCTGGCCCGCCTGCGCCGGAACCGCTATTCCCAATTCATCGATCTGGAATTGTACCGCGGGACCGGCCCCATCCTGAAAAGGCTGATCGGAATTCCCTATTCCCGCGGCTTCCAGGTGGAAGGAGCCCTTCCCAAATACCATGACTTCGAGGTGCCGTTGCCCAGGCATATGCCGGAGTGGCAATGCTTCTACCGCGTGCTGGGCATGGAAATCCCGGACGGCAAGCCGGAGGCCTTGTACCCCGCATCCGCCGGGGAGGCAAGCGGCCCGGCCGGGCCGGAAAGGCGCGGCCGACGCCGCATCGGCATCGTCTTCGGCTCCTCCTTCAATTGGCCGCAGAAAAAATGGCCGTGGGAGAAGTACGCGGAGCTGATTACCTTGCTGGCCGATGACGGACATGAATTCATCCTGTTGGGCGCAGGCGAAGAACGGGAAGAAGCCGCGCGCATCGCGGGCAAAGCCCGGGGCAGAATCACGGACACCACGGGAAGCCTGGATTTCCAGGGCCTCCAGCGCCAGGTGGCCGCATGCGATTTGCTGGTGGGCAATGATACCGGGACCATGCATCTGGCCGCCGCCTGCGACGTGCCCACGGTGACGCTGTTCGGACCCACCGATCCCGGCAAGTGGAACCCGCTCACGTCCACGCCCGTGTTCCTGGAATCGCTACCGTGCCGGCCCTGTTATTACCTGGGGTCCATGCCCCCATGCGGGCATTTCTCCTGCTTGCGCAAGCTGGAGGCGAAGCTGGTGGCGGAACGGATCCGTGGAATCTTTGAATTGGAATCCGGCGGATAATTTTCCATAATTGGTTCAGGACAAGGCAAACCTCAGCGCGGCGCAACATCGATGGTTAAACGGGGGAAAAAAAGATCTTCTTTTTGGGGCGGCTTGGCCCTGATGGCCGTCGTCATCGCGGCCGGTTCGGCCGTGGGCCGGCTATTGACCGTGAAGTCGGCGCCCAAGCCCGCGGCGGAAACCGGGCTGGAGGCGGACCCGGTCAGCGGGGACGTATTATACGAGGTACCCCCCAAGGTATCGCTGGCCAGCCTGGCGCAGGATCTCCAGGGCAAGGGACTGATCCCTAACGCCACGGTATTCCGGCTGTTGCTCCGCTTTTCCCGCCAGGACAGGAAAATCCGCGCGGGCTATTTCTACGTGCGCCCTTCCAATTCCGCCCTGGGCATGATGGGGAAATTGACCCTGGGCAAGATGGCCACCCAGATGGTGACCATTCCGGAAGGCAAGGCTTCCTGGGAAACCTTCACCATCCTCAAGGCCCGTTTCCCCTTGGACAGCCTGCGCTTCGATTCCCTGGTCCACTCCGCGGATTTCGCCAAGGCCTGCAACGTCAACGCCCCCTCGCTGGAAGGCTTCCTTTTTCCGGACACCTACGTGCTGCCCTGGAAGGTGACCGAACGCGATGTGATCAAGGTAATGACGCGGCGCTTCCAGGAAGTCACCGCTTACTTGGATAAGCAATCCCCCATGTACCGGAAATACGGGCAACTGGGCTGGCTCACCCTGGCGTCCATCGTGGAGAAGGAAGCGGCCGTTCCGGCCGAGCAGAACCTTATCGCCGGCGTATTCTACAACCGGCTGCTGCAAGGCTGGAGCCTGGGCGCGGATCCCACCGTCCGCTTCGCCGTGCATAAGCCTACCGGCCCGCTATTCGTTTCCGATCTGAATTCCGATTCCCCCTACAACACCCGCAAGTTCACGGGCCTGCCGCCCGGGCCTATTTGCAATCCCGGCCGCGGCGCCTTGCTGGCGGCCCTCAATCCCATGCCTACCGATAAGATGTATTTCGTGGCCAAGGACGATGGCTCGCGAGAGCATTTCTTCTCGGTGGACAACTCCAACCACCTGCGCTTCAAGGACGTGGCCGCTGCCAACCGCGTCAAGCGGGGCATCGATAGGCCTAAGGCGCGTCAAGCGCTCCCGCACTCCCCGGCGAAGCGGCCCGCGGCCCCCCGCAAGGCGCCGGCGCATTCCAAAGCCGGATAATCAGAACGGAAAAGCGGGGAGACGCGCTCCCGGCCATAGCGGCGATCGCCTAGATGGAGCGATCGGTCATGAGCCGGCACAGCTTCTTGAGATGCTGCGCGGCGGGGGATTCGGGAAGGCTTTCCAGGAAAGGCATGCATGCGTTGATCTTGGCCACGGCGATTTCCCGCGCCCGTTGGAAAGCCATGCGCGATTCCAACAGCCGCTTGATCTTGATTTGGCTGCTTTCCAGTCCGGCCGTAGTCAGCAGAGCCAGCATCTCCACGCGCTCGGCCGGAGAGCAGGTCTCGAAGAAAAGGATCAAAGGCAAGGTGAAGTAGCCGTTTTTGAGATCTGAAAAGGTGCGTTTGTCGAGGTTCTCGGCGCCATAGCCGAAGTCCAGCAAATCGTCGATGATCTGGAAGGCCATGCCGAAGTTGCGGCCCAGCTCGTTCCCTGCCTTGACCATAACCTCATCGAACCCGGCCAGGATGGATCCGCATTCGCCGCAGGCCATCAGCAGCGCCGCGGTCTTGCCTTCGATCACGTCGAAATATTGCGCCTGGGAGAGGTCCGCATTGCCGGCGCCTTCCACTTCCATCACCTCCGCCATGATGAGGCGGCTGGAAGCCTTGCTGAGGCTCAAGGGAATGCGGTGATCGCGATCGCTCCAGACCATCTCCATGGATTTGGCCAAGGTATAATCGCCCAGCAGGACCGCCATGCGGTTTCCCCAGCGCTTGTGCGCCGTCTTCTCGTTGCGGCGGAGATCGCTGTCGTCGATGATGTCATCGTGCACCAATGAGGCGAGATGGATGAGCTCGATGGCGGCTGCCACGCGCACGGCGCGCTCTGAATTCCAGTTGCGGCCCGTGGATGCGAGCAGGAACAGGAAGGTCGATCGGATGCGCTTGCCTTTGCGGACGATGAGGGAGTTCAATTGCCCGGACAATTTCCCAGGCGCCTTCTCGGCCACTTCCAGCATGGCCTTATGAACTTCGTCCAAGCCGGCGGCGACGCAATCACGGGCATCCTTGAGCACCTGCTCATAGGAAACGACCGCGGTCAGAAAATCGCTCACGGGACTCCTTTTTCCTTGCTTGGGCCAAAGCCGGCATGGAGGCTTGGCTAGACCGGTTAATATAGAAATCCGGTCAGAAGATGAAAGGAAATGTGCCTATATTTGCCCCTCTGCGCCGTTCTGCGCGGTATCGCAAGAATACGGAGGCTCTACTTGGATTCCTATTGGTGGCTTTGTTTCCGCACCCCGCAAGCATCCCTGGAACTCGATCAAGACCGGCTTTTTGAATTGGAAGCGACCGGGATTGAGGAGGTTGAGGAACCGGACTCCGCCGATGGCGCGCCTTCCGCGGACAACGGCCTGCCGTCCGCCCGCGAAGTATTGGTGAAAGCGTTTTTCGCGACCGCGCCTGCTTTGGCGGCCGCGCGCGCTTGGTTTAATGGCCGCCAGGATCTGAGCCAGGGCGAAGAGAAGATCGAGGATTGGGATCGCAGCTGGCGCGATCGGCAGACTCCCGTCTCCGTTACGGACTCCCTGGTGGTGATGCCGCCCTGGGTGCAAGCTCCCGAGGACAGCCGCCACGTCATCCGCCTGGAGGCCAAGATGGCTTTCGGAACCGGCTCGCATGAATCCACACGCATCGCCGCGGCTCTGCTGGAACGCATCGCCGTGGCCGGCGGCAGCGTGCTGGACATAGGCACCGGTACCGGCATCCTGGCCATCTACGCGGCCCAACTGGGCGCCGCATCCGTGCTCGCTCTGGATATCGATCCCGTGGTAGGCCCCTGCCTGAATGAAAACCTGATCCTGAATCCGCCGCCGGCCGGCTGCCGCTTCCGCACCTTGATCGGGGAAATCGACGCGCTCGCCGCGGACGCCCGCTTCGACGTGGTCATCTGCAATATGATCCGCACCGAGCTGTGGCCCTTTCGTGAACAACTGCGCGGCCTGCTTTCCTTGGGCGGCCCGGCGGGCACGGCCGGCCGCAAGGGACTCTTCGTAGTCTCCGGACAACGCTTGGAGGACAAACCCCATTTCCTGGTTTGGCGGGAAACCGCTCCGTTCCGCATCGTGCATGAAACCGAAATGGACGGCTGGTGGGGCTTCGCAGCCGCGCTGGAGCAGTAGGCTCCGGACCGGAACCGCACCGGACGTTCCCGGCGTATTGTGCTAAATTACCCCCCATGCCAGAAGCCAAGCCTACGCCCGCCCCCGCCGAATCTCCCCGGAAATTCCTGAACGCCTCCTTGCTGGACGCGGCCCAGGGACGCATGCCGGCGCGGGCGCCCGTGTGGATCATGCGCCAGGCGGGCAGGTACCTCGCGGATTACCGTCGCGTGCGCGCCTTGTTCCCCAACTTCCTGGACTTCTGCCGTTCGCCCGAGCATGTCGCCGAGGTCACCATCCAACCCGTCGATCAAATCGGCGTGGACGCGGCCATCCTGTTCTCGGACATTTTGGTATTGCTCCCGCCCATGGGCCTGCAGGTGGAGTTCCAGGAAAAGCGCGGACCCGTGGTGGCCAACCCCTTGCGGGACGATGCCGTCATCGCCGCCTTGCCGGACGGGGATCTCAATTCCGAACTGGGATACGTTTTCGAAGGCATCCGCCTCTCCAAAAAAGCGCTGGGAAACCGGGTCCCGCTGATCGGATTCGCCGGCGGCCCTTTCACGGTGGCGTCCTACATGGTGGAAGGCGGTTCCTCCAAAGAACTGGCGCGCCTGAAATCCTTGCTGTTCTCGCGGCCGGAAGTGTTCACCACCCTCATCGGAAAACTCGCCTCGGTCACCTCCTGTTATCTACGCGAACAGGTGCGCCAAGGCGCGGACGTCATCACCATCATGGATTCCTGGGCCGGTTATCTGGGCCCCCACGAATACCGCTCCCTGGTGTTCCCGCATACGCGGAAGATCATCGCGGACATCAAGGCGGAATTCCCGCAAGTGCCCGTGGTCCATTACGCCAACGGCGCACCCCACCTGTTGCCGCATTTTGCGCAGTTGGGTGCGGACGTGCTGGGACTGGACTGGCGCATCGATTTGGGGGACGCCTTGCGCGCCTATCCCGAACAGATTTTCCAGGGCAACCTGGATCCCTGCGCCCTCTACGCTTCGCCGCAACAGATTGCCGCCCGGGTGAAAGCCCTGAAAGCGGAAGTAGGCGGCCGGGCGCATATCTATAATCTCGGCCACGGTATCCTTCCGGATATTCCGCCCGATCATGCGCGCGCTTTCGTGGATGCGGTTCACGAGCAATCTTAACAGGGTGTTGAAAAAGTCCCCGCGAGGCCAAAGGCCGTGCGAGCGGGCCGCGGCCAAGGAGGACGAAGGAGCAATATTCGGAGCAATATCGCGACTGAGTCCGACGCAGGCCCCGGTTCGCGCTGGACGCGCCCTTCGACGCCTCCACCTTGGTCCATTTCCGGAAACGCCTATCCGCCGAAATGCTCAAGGCCATCAACGAGCGCATCGCGCTGCAAGGCTTGGCGAGGTCCGACAATAAACCACAAAAGGAAACCGAGCCGCCCTCGTCAACCTCATCGTCGCCTTTGTCGTCCGCTCCCGATGCGAGCCCGGGTCCCGACGCAGGCCCTGCGACTGTTCAAGAAGAATCGATGCCGCCACAAGGCAAGCTTCTCATGGATGCCACCTGCGCCCCCGAAGACATCCGCTTCCCCAATGACCTGAGTCTATTGAACGAAGCCCGCGAAGTGACGGAGGCGGTTGTCGATGCCCTGTGGGTCGTACGCCCCACTTCGTTGCGGAAGGCCGTTAAACCGCGGACCTACCGCAAGAAGGGACGTGTGGCCTTTCTCAGTGCCATCCGTTCCCGCAAGCTCTCATCCCAGAAGCTGCGCCGGGCGTTACGGTATCAACTGCGCTGCATCCGCCGGAACCAAAAGTCCATCGCGCGTTTGCATCAGGACATCCCATTGGAATCGATTGGGAAGCGGCTCTACCGTGCGCTGTTGGTGGTGGCGGAACTGGAGCGGCAGCAACGCATTCTTTTCTCGCTGAAGGAAGGGGAGCGGCGAAGCGTACCCGATCGGATCGTCAGTGTGTGGAAGCCTCATGTGCGGCCTATTGTACGCGGCAAAGCCGGATGTCCCGTGGAGTTTGGCGCAAAGCTATCCCTCTCGGTGATTGATGGGATGAGTTTTGTGGATCGTTTATCCTTCGACGCCTACAACGAGTGCGGCGACCTGATCGGCCAAGCCGCGGCCTATCATCGGCGCATGGGGTATTGGCCTGCATCGATTCACGCGGATAAGATTTACCTGACGCGCGAGAACATTGCGTGGTGCAAGGCGCGCGGCATACGGCTGTCAGGTCCCATGTTGGGACGGCCGGTGGCGGATGAAGAGACGCGGAAAGAGAACCGCAGGCAACAGCGGCAGGATGAAGTGGAACGGATTCCGGTGGAAGGGCGCTTCGGCGTGGCCAAGCGCCGCTACGGCTTGTCACGCATCATGAGGCGCTTGAAGGAGACGTCGGAGAGTGCGATTACCATAGTCTTCCTGGTCATGAATCTCTACAAGATCCTCCGGGATCTTTTGTTGGGCATTTTTGAAGGACTATGGAGCATGGCTAGGGTAACGTTTAGGTTACTTGGCTACACCACCGCGCCCCCGAGAATGAACGCATGGGCAGGGTAAAGGGGGTCCGGGGCGACCCGGACCTGAAAATGTTTTTTTTCACCCTCGCTGTTCAGCAAGCCCTTATTATTGTATCATTTTTCCCGCCGAGCGTTTAAAACCAGATCCAATTCCGGCAAACGAACTGAGGCTATTATGGATCTTCGCGAATCCAGGAAGGACTTGGAACAGCGGCACCCTTGGGAAAGAGCACGGGCTCGCTTCTTCGCAGAGCTTCTCGCCGCCCGCCAGGCCTTTCCATCGCCTTGTAGAGTCTTGGACATTGGCGCGGGCGACGGTTACTTCGCCGCCCGGCTTGCGGGCCGTTTGCCGGCTGGTAGCCAAATCGTCTGCTTCGATCCCAATTATTCCCCGTCCCATTTACGGCAGCTAAGCGCAGACGCGCCTTTATGCATCACGTTCACTGCGGATCGGCCGCAAGGGAATTTCGACCTGCTGCTTCTTCTCGACGTGATTGAGCATGTTCCCGATGATCGGGCAACTCTCGCCGAATGGGTCGGCGCCGCGTTGAACGCCGGTGGGAGAGCGCTCATCAGCGTTCCCGCTTTCATGTCCTTGTTTACCGCCCATGACCTGGCGTTAGGCCATTATCGACGCTATCGTCTCTCCCAGCTTTGCGATGTTATGACCGGATGCGGATTGCGCCTTGAAGCCCGCGGCGGCGTATTCCATAGCCTGATTTTGCCGCGCTTGCTGGCGAAGACGAAGGAAAGGCTGCAAGGTTTTCGGGCTACGCCCCGACCCGAGTCCGCGGCCGTGCAAGCGGAAACGGAAGTCGGACGCTGGTCGGGCAAACCATGGGTGACCGGCATCGTAGAGCTCGCGTTGAAGATCGACAATGGTTTCTCCCGTATTTTTGCCGCGGGGGGGCTTTCCTTGCCCGGCCTGAGCGTTTGGGCATTGGGAAGGAAGTCTTGATTCTCACCACCCCTTTGGGTCTGACGACTCTTGTAGTGCCTTGCTTCAATGAGGCGTCCCGCCTGGACGACGACGCTTTTCTTACTCTGACCGATTCGCAAGAATACCGGATGAATCTGCTGTTCGTGGACGATGGTTCTTCTGACCGAACGCGGGATCGGTTGCAGGGGTTATGCGCCCTTCGTCCGGAACGGATTTCCATGCTGGCTCTCGATCGAAACCGGGGCAAGGCGGAGGCGGTGCGGAGAGGCCTGCTGGAGGCCGTTTCCGGCGCCTCGGATGCAGTGGGATACGTGGATGCGGATTTGTCGACGCCGGTAGGCGAGATTCAACGCCTGCTTGGCGTCTTTAAGGCAAGCCGGATGGAGGTCCTGATAGGGGCGCGAGTCGCCTTGCTTGGTCGCGATGTAAGGCGCAATACGCATCGGCATTACCTCGGCCGTATTTTCGCTTCCGCGGCATCCTGGGCGCTTCAATTGCGCGTTTACGATACCCAATGCGGGGCTAAGCTGTTCCTAAGCACACCGCTGCTGAAATCGGCGATTGAGCAACCTTTTATTTCCCGATGGGCCTTCGATGTGGAATTGCTCGGCCGGCTTCTCACCGGCAGCCGGACCCATACAGCGATGCCTTCCTCGCAAATCATGGAAGAACCGCTCCGCATCTGGGTAGACAAACCGGGATCCAAACTCGGATCATGGCAAATGGCCCGAACAGCTTTTGAACTATTGCGGATCGCGCGACGGTTAAGAAGGGATCGTCGCCGATGAACCATTGGTTGCTCTGGTCGATTTTGGCTCCGGCGCTTTTGTCGCTTGCTTACCATTACCGTACGAGATTCGGCCGCTCCCCCCATGCGATTGTGATTGCTTGCGTGATCCCGGCCCTGATCAGCCTTTTATACATAGTCAGAATTCTTTATTGGCATTGGGTAGGCCCCACCGAATGGGACTTCCTCGCCTTTTGGACTTATGCGCAAGCGGGCGCGTCCGGACAGGATTTCTATAAGGCGGCGAACTTTACCCATATCGCGTTACCGATATCACCGTCCCAGGATTTCATCAGGGAAGTACTGAATGTGGGTTTCCCCTATCCGCCCCCTACCATGCTCCTACTCTTGCCAATGGGCTGGATGGCGCTTTCCCACGGCTATTTTTTATGGTATGGGATCCACTTTCTTTGCTTGGCGATCGCCATAGGTTTGCTTTGGCGCATCTTCCTCCGAGGCTCGGGAATCCAGGGCTTGGCGTTTACCGCAGCGCTCGTATTGTTGTTTCCCCCCCTGCTTTCGACTTTCCAGTATGCCCAGACCAATCTCCCCACTCTCTGCGCCTTTCTCGGATATTGGGCCCATCGGAACTCCTTCAAAGGCGGAGCCGCCCTAGCGTTGGGCTTGGCGGTCAAACCGTATTTTGCCGTGCTGTTGCTATTCCCCGTGATGAAACGACAGCTGCGCGCCGGTATCGGATTTTTTACCGTCTCCTCTTGTTTGTTCCTGATCGCCCTGCTTGTATTCGGAGGGAAAGTGTTTCTCAGTTACGTGACGGAAAAGCCCACATCCAAACTTCCCTTTTCCGTTTTCAGCGAAGATGTGAACCAATCCCTCTCCGCTTTCTTTCTGCGAGTAGGCGCGCAGCCGCTCGGCATTTCTCCCGTTTTCACTTTGCCTAACCTATTGGGCTCGGCGATTCTGGCCGGACTTACCATGTGGGCGGTATACCGTTGCCCGCGGGAGGACTCGGATTGGGCGTTATGCCTGACTCTGCTTATGGCTTTGATTATCTATCCGGGAGCTTTGTTCCATTACGGAGTCATGGCCCTTCCCGCCATATTTCTCCTTTGGACCCGTCGCGCCGGGGTCCCGGGGGGGCAATGGACGGTCGCGCTCTTGATCGCATGCGTTTACGGATTGGCACAGGCCCGATTTACCTTGGCGGGACATCTTCTGCTTTGGACGGCGGCGCTGTGGCAGTCTCCAGGTTTGTTTAACAGGAAAAAATCGTTCCATGGACCGAAAAAGGCCGGAATCGAAATTATGGTATGAAAAATTACAAATATCATACCGCTAATTTACGTTGATCGAACCACGAATTTACAGACATAAAACCGCCGAGATTCCGATCATATTGGATAATGATTGCGGGTGCGATTTTATCCCTTACCAATAGGCTGAGGCCGCCTACCCTCGATCTTTTCTAACCCATTTCCGCTCAAGCCGAGGATACGCGCATCTCCGGTCGGTATGGGTAATGAGATCCCCGGCGGGCCGTCGACTCAGACATTGCGGGACTTCTTGGAGGCAGCGGGGATCCCATCCGCGCTATCGCCCGGGGGGTCCCTGGCGGGGATAAAACCGAACCCTTGTTGGAAAAAAACGACTTGAAACGACGGGCCGAAGCCCGCATCGAAGGAATATTGATATGAAAAAGCGTTTGTATATCCTGGCCGGTATTCTGGCCGTTTCCCTCTTCTCCACTGCGGCGCCCGTTTCCGGACAAGCGCCCCTCGGCCAATTCCCTCAAGGCCCGGGAGCTGTCGCCCGTGACGATTTCACGGGAACCGGCCCCGTATCCGGGGCTTGGACCACAATCCGCGCGGGACTCACGCGTTTCAATGGGATGTTGGTTGAAAAGAGCAGCCTCGGCATCATCCGCCGGAACGACATCGCTCCCGGTGCCGCCCAATATAGCGAAGGCGTGTGGGGCGTCAACGCCGCGAATATATACAACGGACAATTGCACCTGTTCGTGCGCTTGGTCGATGCCGATAATTATTATGGGCGAATTTTGATGACGGAAGGCATTGCGTATCCATCATCCGCCGTATGGCCGGATCGAACATCACGATTTTTTCAGCGTACGTGCCTTTGAATTTTCTGAAAGGCGACACGCTTAATTCTACTGTGTCATATAAAAAGTACGAGGAGGGAGATTGGCGGAGCAGCAAGCCGGACAGAACTTCAGAGTTTGCACCAGGGAGCGCGCCAGGAGGATGCGCAGCGTCGCGATGGAGTAGGGGTTATGCCGCTCGGG
>JANYDA010000034.1 GCA_025360005.1 Fibrobacteria bacterium | reverse complement strand
AATCCCGGCGGAAAGCCGCTCCCCACAAAAGTTGAGCATTGGATCCACCCGTACTACTTTTAACAGACGGCCAGCGTCGCTTCGCTCCGATCTGGATCCAATGACCGGAATGATGGATCTTTTGGCCGGAATTCGCACCTTGGATACGGAACTGGTTCAAAAGCTGCGGGAGGCCATAACCGGGGTTATCAAGGAGGCCGAGAGCATACGCGGGCACTCTAAGGCCACGTTCAAGGAGCAGCTTGAAACCCTGCAAGCTCGATTAGAGAGGGCCTATGAGGATAAATTGGATGGGAAGCTCTCCGAGGCCCTTTGGATCCGGAAGTCCCAAGAATGGGAAAAGGAAATCTTCCGCCTGGAAGGGCTTTTGAACGCGAACGAGAGCGCAGACGAGACATTCCACGAAGAGGCATTTTTGGTGTTAGAACTCGTGGAAAGTGCGTATTTACTGTATGATTCGCAGGATCAGTTCGGACGCAGGGATGTCCTCAATATAGTGGGTTCGAACTTTTATTTGAGAGACGGAAAGGTCAGTGCCGAATATCGGAAACCCTTTGATTCCATGGCACTTATGAAGACGGAAGGGTTTCCGTCCCCGCAAGAAACCCCCTCATTAGAGGGGGTTTCTGCGAGATGGTCGGGATGGCGGGATTCGAACCCACGACCACCTGAACCCCATTCAGGTACTCTACCAGACTGAGCCACATCCCGAAGAAAAACGCCGGAGGCGTTTTTCCAATGGCTGGGATAATGTACCAAATAGGGTCTGTTTTCGTCAATAAATCGGTGCCGGTCCTGCGATGCGCCTATACATTGGCCTCCGGGCGTTTGCCTCTCGTAATTCCGGCGGCGGAAAATTATTTTTCGCTCCCTATACGCTTCATCCGGGTCCGCCCCGGGCGGCCTCAGCGCCGCCGCTCTTCCCCACCGCAAAGGAATTACCGTGAGCCAAGTCTCCATCCTCGAAAAGCATCGCAAGCAATACCAGCCCAAGGTCCCTCCCTCCCTGCGCCAAGGCATCGCCAAGGTAAAGGTGGTGGAAGGCGCTGCGGCCGAACCCGCCAAGGACAGGGAGACCATCAGGAAAAGCTTTCCCAACACCTATGGAAAGCCTCTGCTTTCCTTCCAGGCCGGTGTGGATGCGGGCGAAACCACGCCACTCCGCATCGGCGTCGTGCTATCCGGCGGGCAGGCCCCGGGCGGGCACAATGTTATCGCCGGCCTCTTCGACAGCGTCAAATCCATCCATCCGCAAAGCCAGATCTTCGGCTTTCTGGGCGGACCCGGCGGCCTGGAAAAAGGCAAATATGAAACCATCACCGCGGAGAGGATGGATGCCTATCGCAATACCGGCGGGTTCGATATCATCGGCTCCGGGCGCACCAAACTGGAAACCCCGGAGCAATTCGATCGTTGCATCGAAGTCATAAATAGCCTGGCTTTGCAGGCGATCGTCATCATCGGCGGGGACGATTCCAACACCAACGCCGCCATCCTGGCGGAATACCTCAAGGCCAAGGGGCTGACCACCTCCGTCATCGGCGTGCCCAAGACCATCGACGGCGACCTGAAGAACATGCATATCCCCGTCTCTTTCGGCTTCGACACCGCCGTCAAGACTTACGCGGAACTGATCGGCAACATCGCCCGCGACGCGGGATCGGCCAAGAAATATTGGCACTTCATCAAGCTGATGGGGCGTTCCGCCAGCCATATCGCGCTGGAAGCGGGCCTGCAAACGCACGCCAACGTAACACTGATTTCCGAGGAAGTTGAGAAGCGCAACCTGAGCCTGGAGCAGATCGTCGACGACATCGCCCGCGTCATCTCCGCGCGCGCGGATGCCGGCAAGAACTACGGCGTGGTCTTGATCCCGGAAGGCCTGATCGAATTCATCCCTTCCTTCAAGACCCTGATCGGCCGCCTCAACGATTTGCTGGCCAAGAACGAAGCCGCCTTCGCCAAGCTGGAAACCGCGGATGTGAAAATCGCCGCCATGTCCGGCTGGCTGGAAGCGGAAGCCTTGTCTGCGGCATTGGGCAAGACCTTCGCCTCCCTTCCCAAAACCATCCAACTGCAATTGCTGCTGGACCGGGATCCGCACGGTAACGTGCAGGTTTCCCTGATCGACACGGACGCCCTCCTGGCCGAACTCGTCGGCCGCAAACTCAAGGCCTCGCCCGCCTACAAGGGCAAGTTCTCTTCCCAACGGCACTTCTTCGGGTATGAAGGCCGCGCCGCCGCCCCGTCCAACTTCGACGCCGATTATTGTTATAGCCTGGGCTGCGTAGCCGCGGTGCTGGTGAAAAGCGGCCGCACCGGCTACATGGCATCCATCCGGAATGTCTCCAAAGGCGTGGACCAATGGGCCGCAGGCGGCATTCCCATCTCCATGATGTTCAACATGGAACAGCGCCACGGCCATAGGAAGCCGGTTATCCAAAAAGCCCTGGTTGAATTGGAAGGTCCCGCCTTCAAGGCCCTGGCAGCCGGCCGCTCCCGATGGGAAATCGAAGACGCGTTCATCTATCCCGGCCCCATCCAATACTTCGGTCCTTCCGAGGTTAGCGACGCGATTACCCAGACGTTGGAGTTGGAACAGGGGTAAGACATCGGGGGGGGCCAGCCCCCCATTCCATCCTTGCGCACTCCTCACCTTTTTCTTAACCTTTGTCCTTGCCTAAGCTTACAGCAGCCGGCGTCCATCTTTCTTTTTAAACATTTTTGAACATGCCTGTTGATTAACTGTTGGGAGTTGGATATATTAAGAACCGATTCCGCTATGAAATGCCCATTCTGTACATGCGAGGAAGATAAGGTGGTGGACTCCCGCTCCAGCCGGGAAGGCAAGGCCATCCGCCGCCGTCGCGAGTGTCTAAGCTGCGGACAGCGTTTTACCACTTACGAATACGTGGAAACCATTCCCCTTACAATCGTAAAGGCCGATGGGCGCCGGGAACCTTATGACCGGCAGAAGATTCTGGGCGGCTTCTATACCGCTTGCAAGAAGCGCCCGGTCTCTACGGAAACCATCGACCAGATGGTGGATCAGATCGAGAACGCCATCCAGGCCATGCCGGAGAGCGAAATCAATTCCAAGGTAATCGGCGAGTTGGCCATGAAGGCCTTGTTCCCGGTGGACGAAGTGGCTTATATCCGCTTCGCTTCCGTCTACCGCAAGTTCAAAGAGATCAAGGAATTCCTGTCCGAGATCAGCGTCATGCAACAGAACTATACCTGAGCTCCGCGGCATCCGCCGGAACCGGTAACACCCTCGATTCCTCTCTTATTCCCTACCAAAATCCGCTTTTTAAATCCGGCCCTTGCGAGCGCCCTTGAGCAGTGAGCTGATCTGTTTGGCGTTCAGCTCGTTAGGATCTTTTTTCTTTTTGGGAGCGCATTCCTCGCAAAGGGGAACGTACTCGTTGGACACGGAAACGGCGCCTTCCGCGCGGCCGGTTTCCATGATGGAGAATTTCATGCAGGGACGGATTTTCTTGCAGCGGTAGCAGGCCACCAGTTCGGGTTTGATTTCCCCTTTTACCAGCTTGTCCTTGAACTTATCCTTCCTGGATATTTCGTAGGCCTTGCTGAGGGCCTGGTTTTTCCGGAGGAAGCGAGCATGATTGTCTTCTTCGGCCATTATTCCTCCTGGTTACCGGTACGGGGCTGTGGTTTCAAGCCGAGCTTGATATAGGAAATTTCGGGTTGACTGGCTAACGGAGACACGCAGGCGGATGCGCTGCAAGGCCGTGCCGGAGCGGCAGGCGCGCTCAGAACGGCACTGGCTCCACGTCCGGCCAGGCTATCAGGTGAAAGGCATGATGGGCCAGGAAGAGACGACCCAAAGGCGTCAAACGGTTGCTGTCCAGGTGCAGGGAATGTTTTTCCCCGGGACCTTGCTTATGTTCCCCGAAGAACCATTCCACGCGGCCTTCCAGGTCGATGGTATGAATGCGCGGGACGGCCAGATCGCGCAGCCGGCGGTTGAGGGCATGGCAACGCTCCCGGTCGGCATCCTCGCTGAAAAAACTGGATACCACGGAAAGCAGACAAATCCTGGAATGGGTTTTCTGTAGCATCAAGTTGAGCATGCCGGATGCGGAATGGGCGGCCTCTTCCGGGGAGCGTCCCGCGGCTACATCCGCGTAGCCTAATCCCAAAACCACCAGATCCGGCGCTTTGCCGATGACGATGGGCGTTTGCGCCGCCGCCTCCTGCCATGTAGACGCGTCCCCACCATAAAACGAGGTGGCCACGTCCGCGCGAGGATGGTGCAGGAAAAGATGATTGGAGAGCAACTCGCCGAAGCCGCCGGGGCCGGCCAGGATTCCATCGCCCCAAAAGATGATTTTCTTCACGCCAGCCGTCCGGGGGTTTAAGTGGGCCCACTCCGGCTTGAACGGAGGACCAAGCGATTATGAGTCGCGTGCTCTAACCAACTGAGCTATGGGCCCTGAAACTGGAAAGTTATAAAAAAGGCTGAAATATAAGCACAAAACACGGCCATCTTACGTTATTTTTTGGCATCATGGTTTTTGCCCGCTGCGGAGATCCATCGCGAATGCGAGGACCCCGGGGCTCCAGTTTCCACTCATGATGCAAGCAAAGGACGAACGATGAACAGACCTATGGTGACGCTTTGCGCCGGTCTCAGCCTGGCCTTTCTTCTGACCAGCTGCCGCACTCGCCAGGAAGCCGCGGGGGATAAATACCGGAAGATGGGAGACCCCATCCACGCCCTGATGCAATATGAGGAGGCCCTCAAGCGCGGCAAACTGTCCAAGGAGTTCTACAAGAACTATACCCAGATCAACATCCAGGCCATGGGCGTGCGCGCCAAGGAGGATCCCACCGCGGAGTTCCTGGACATTCTCAAGGATACCGTGGCCAGTCTGTTGAGCCAGCATCCGGATCCGGCCAACCAGGCTCTCTTCGTCTCCACATTGCAAACCATCGCCGCGCAGAGGATCAAAATCGGTTCCGCGGAAGCGGTGGAAGGCGGCATGCGCTTCCTGCAAACCGCGGAAAAGGTAGGGGGCGCCACGGGCGCGGCCGCAATCGCGCAGAAACAAGTGGTCGCCGCCAAGCTCAAGGAGATCGAGAACGATTTCCGCGAAGCTGCCACCGCCCCCACCGCCGGCATCGTCGCCGATTATAAGCTGAACAAGCTGGCCTTGATGGTGGGCGGCGAGACTCCGGAAATGAAAGACCTGTGGTCACGGATCCGCAAACTCAACCTGAACACTTACCTGATGTACGATAATGACGATGTGGATCTGGGCGAACGTCCCGATGCGCGGATCAACAAATACGGCGTGCTGCTTGGCATCGTGAAATACGAACCCGGAGCCACGGCGACCAAGATCCAGGTCAAAGCCTGGAACGGTTCGTCCGGACCTTTGCGTTTCGAGGGCGACAACTTCACGTTGATCGACAAGGACGGCAAGGCATTCAAACCCACGGCCAAGATCGGCGGCTTCGCCAAGACAGCCAAGGATATCATCCCCAAGGGCGAGGAATCCAAAACGGGCGGGTTGACGTTCTCCCATCCGGCCGGGACCGTTCCCGCCTATCTTGAATTCAAGAGCACCTCCGGGACCACGCGCAAGTATCTGCCCTGAAGCTCCGGGACCTGGCCGGGCAAACCCGGTAGCGCCGCCAATAACCCAATAACGGCGGCGTTCCCAACGAGAGGAAATCCTTCTGCGGCCTGAGAAAACCAGGCCGCTTTTTTTATGTCCGCGCCCCGCAGCCTACGCATCACGGACGGCGAATCCTTAGGGGTAGGAAAAAGCCGCTTAGCGGGAGATGACCAAGATGTTGCGCTTGGAGCTGACGGTACGGTAGTCCGGCTTGGCGTTGAGGTCCGTAAGAATCTGCCTGGCCGTGACGGTATAAAAATAGACTCCGTTAGCAAGCAGGTTACCCCACCTGTCGTGGCCGTCCCAATTGGTTTGCCCGGAAACCGCCCTTTGGAATACCTGGACCAGGTTGCCGCTCTGGTTGTATACCTTGACCTGATATTCCAACCTATCCTTGCCGGCGTCCGGATCCCCGAATTCCAGATCGCTGGCGGGAAGCACCGTCGCGAAGTGGAAGGTGGTGCCGTTCCGCTTCATGGGATTGGGGAAGTTGTAGGCCGTCACCGCGGTGATGGAGCTGTCCAAAGTCAGGTCCATTTGCAATTGCCGCTGGCTGATATTCCCGTAGCCGTCCCGGGCGGAGACCTTCAGCACATGCTGGCCCGGCGGGATGGTCTTCTTGTCCAACGAGAACTGGTAGGACTTGAGGTAAAGTTCATCGATACCGGGAAGCGGGTGGAACGGATCCATTACCCCCGGGATCTCCAGCGTGGTGCCTTCGTCCGGACCTGCGGCCGAGAGCACGCCGCCCAGCGAGTCCTGCACGTAGATCTGCATGCAATAAGGCAGGGAAAGCCGGACATGATCGGGGAAGTCCAGACCGGCGGTTTCCTTGGCCTGGCAGCCGGTGATGCGGATGCCGGGTCCCTTATGATCGGTGTCGCTGGCGCAGGAGCTTTGGGCGGTGCCTAGGATACGCAGGTTCTGCCGGGCGGTGGTGCCTTCCATTTCCAGGCTGTCGTCCCAGGCGAATACCTGGACCTGGGCGGTGGAATCCCCGAAGGAGATCTGCTTGGGGATGAAATACTGGGTAGAGAATTCGCCGTTCCGGTAGGGGAAGGTCCGCTCGAAAAGGATGTTGCCGTGCTTGTCTACTTCCTGCTGGCTGGTGCCTTCCGCCTTGTAGCTGATGTGTACGGATCCGGCCACTATCTTGATGTTAACCTTGCCGTTACCCCCGCCGCCGGTGATCCGCCCCTTGATGGTATTGCAGTCGAGGGCCTTGATGGTATCCATCACCTGGGTGAAGGCGACACCCAATCGGGGCTTGCGCAGCAGCAGCACCGGTTCACCCAGCAGGTTGTATTTCAAATCGTTGAGGTTGTCGATGTTGGTTTCCGAGCTGTTCTTGGCCTGGCGCAAGGCTTCCCCCACCGTGATGGTCTGGTCCGCGGTATCGGAAGGCAGAGCCAACCCGTAGAAGGCGTTGGCCAGGGCGATATTGGGCGCAGGAAAGGATTCCCGGGACGCGGAGATGGCGGCGATTGCCCCTACCCCCTTCTGCTTCACGAACTGCTCGCTCATCCCTTCGGAGGTGACGGTCTCGAAGCGGCCCACCGTACAGGAGAAGGCGTTCACCATAGGGGTGCGGCCTTCGTTGTGCATGCGGGACAAGGCATCGTTGGTCTGCAGCAGCACTTCATCCGCCCACTGGTTGGACGCGCCGTGTCCCACGTAATTGACCAGCAGGGTGCCGCGATTGATGAGGCTCAGGAGATCCTGGGCGGCCTCGGGCTTATGGTAGGCCGAATTCATGGGGTAGTCCAGCAGGTAGACTTTATCGACCGTCAGCCCCTTTTCATTTTCCGACATGCGTTTCCCCATCTCATCGGAATCCGTGGTATGCCCGCGGGAAATGGGATCGATATCGCCCGGCGCGCCACGCTGGATATTGTCGTCCGCCGCCATGACAACCCGGCCGCGCCATTCTCCGGCCAAGGCCGGATTCTCGTAGGCGGCCACCTTCTTGAGGTAGTCGGAAGCCTCCTGCGCGGTCTGGACCGGGACCCGGCCCAGCGCCACGTCCAGCATGCCCCCCGTGTATCCGAAATCGCCAGGCTCCAGCATTCCGTAGAAATCGTCCGAGGCCGCCTCTTCGCGCGCGCCTTCCACGATGAACTCGTAAGGAGGGATAGGGTTGGGGGGCGGAGAACTGGATTTGATGTTGCGATAATCGTAATTGCCGTCGCCGAAAAAGAGTACGTACTTCAGGGTTCCCAGGGCCCGTTTGCCATCCCAGCCATTGTAGGCATAACGGATGAAGTCCCGGATGGCGGTCACCGACATCCTGCCGCTGGAGAACTGGCGATAGATATCCTCCGCCAACACCACTTCCGTGGCCAGGGGAATGACGCGTTTGGCGTCGCGGCGATAGTCGCGCAAGGCCAGTGCCTGCTCAAGGAGCGGGCGTGCGGTGATGATGAGGTATTCGGGTTTCTTGCCGTCGCCCGTGACCAGGTCGCGCAGCGCCGCTCCGGAGGCAGGGAGTCCGTCCATCTCCATGGCCGCAGCGGGCAATGGGGCGGCGGTCCGGTACAGATAGTATTTCGCGTCCGCGCCCGGGGCCAGGCTGTCCGTGAATACGCCTTGCGCGTCCACGGGAATGGCGCGCTTGGCAACACCGTCCTCTATCCGTAGGCAGGTAGCCGCGGCGCCGCCCTGCACCTTGTAGGAGACGGCCTTGCCGTACTCGGCCGGGAAGATCCAGAGCGGATCGCCAGTGAAGACGTGGTTGCGACGGTAACATACGGAATACCCCTCGAAGCGCATTTCCCGTCCGCTCCAATCCAACCGATCCAATCCCAGCGCCGGGGACGCGGGCTTATCGTGCCCGGTCCAAACGAACCAGGTCCCGGGCGATCCGGTGGCCCGGTAAAGCTCCAGGGTATCGCCTTGGCCGCCATAGTACGCGGTGAAAACGCTGTCCGAGCGCGAGGCATAGGTATAGAAGCCCAGGAACAGGGAATCGTTGCTCCCGTTCCGGACCAGGTCCGTCAAGGTGTCGGT
The DNA here is from genome assembly GCA_025360005.1 of Fibrobacteria bacterium. Classification (GTDB taxonomy): domain Bacteria; phylum Fibrobacterota; class Fibrobacteria; order UBA11236; family UBA11236; genus Chersky-265. The sequence goes on along the minus strand of JANYDA010000034.1, from coordinate 103,220 downwards.
CTCGTCGCTGCGGAGATTCGCGGCGGAGAGGGTGACGGTGGTATCCGCATAGGTTTCGCAACGGCCCTTCCAATACCAGAAGAAATCATACCCGGTTTCTTCATCCTTATGGTTGGATGGATCGCAAGCGGCGGTGGCCAAATCCTTTTCCGCCCGCACATAGGCGTATGAATTGGCGAGGGGCGTTCCGCTCACTGGCCTGGCTGCGGCGGTATCCAGGCGCATCCCCGCCTCGTTGTTCGTACCGGAATAGTCCAGGTAGTAGTAGTTTTCAAAGGAGTAAGGATCGGCCGAAAACTCATACTGGATTTGCGCGGCGGGTGCGGCCAGCCGCTTCCAGATGCTGGTGCCATGAGCGAAAAACCGGATTGAATCGCCGTCGTCGAAAACCCCGATCCCTCTTTGATCCACCACCTCCATGGGAATCTCGCGCAAGGTGCCGGAAAGCGGCGTCTCCCCCGCGGCCAGAGTATCCATGTGCCGTTTCAAGGTATCGTTGCTGCCGGTGAAAAGCCGCAGGCTCCCAATCTTCACCCCATTCAGATTCACGCCCGGAAGGGATTTCGCCAGGTCGTTGAAGGAGATCGAGTAAACGCGATCCTCTTTGAATCCCTCCACGCTCTTGTCGCCGATCTTGATCTTGATGAAGTTATTCCCCAGGTCCGCCTTTGCCGCAGAGGCTTTCGCCAGGGCGCGGCTGCGCAAAGCGGACGGGGCGGAGTACAAATAGGCGCCGCCCACCGGGTTGAGCACCTCTTTGCGGTAACCGCCCTGCAACTGCAGCGGCGACGGGCGCGCCGCCATACCGCTGAAATCCACTTCCACCTGCATGCGCTTGATCACGGTCAGGGTCCTGGCGCCTTCCGACCATAAGGCCAGGGGCACTTCCATCCCGCGCACGGGGGTACCACGCAGGTAACGGAGGGGGAAGGAGCGCGCGGCCAGGCCGGCGGACTGGCGGTACAGGCCCACATCCGGATTGAAGCGGAAAACGTCGGGCGTGGGATTGAAGGGAACGGGGGCGATGCCTTCCGGGACGGATCGGGTTTCCGATTCCAGCAGGCGGAAGGAGACGCTGGGCGGATTGGGCCCGCTCAGCACGTCGAAGCGGTATACGGGAAGGTCCGGGGCGCCGGGACGGCCGGGCAGGTGGCAACCCGGACAGGAGGCCTTCAGGCCCGGAGTGACGCCAACGGAACGAAGAACCGGGGCGGGAACATTGAACTCCAGCACCAACCGGCCGGGAACGTCTTCCAGGACTTTCACCAGGGGGGATTTCGCCAGGGCGGGAAGGGCCGACGCCAAGCACAGGATTACCCATGATCCGATCCGCTTACCGATGCCTGCCATGTGTCTCCGCCGGTGTTCCTGGACTACCGCTAAGGGGCGAAAATGCGTCCAATATACTTACAAAGTCCCATTGCTTGGGAAAAGCCGGATTGAGGGTTCTCAAGGAAGGGCGGGACGGGCGGACAGGCCCGCCGGACTATTTCCAGAGGAAAAAAGTCCCTTGACGCACGGAGGGCAGCCACTCCTTGGCGGCTTCCGCCAACGGACCCAGCGCGGAGGCGCTTTTTGAGTCCACGATGTTTTCCATCCAGTTCCTTGCGGGCGGTTCCTTGACCATGACCGGATCGCCGTCCAATTTCACCAAGCCGGCCAGGTAATGCTTCGCCTCCTGATAACCGCCCAAGGTGTCCACCAGCCCGTACTGCTTGGCCTGCTTGCCCGTCATCACGCGGCCATCCGCGATCTTGAGAAGCTCGCTCCGGGTTATCTTCCTGCTCGCCAGGATATCGTCCAGGAATTGCCCGTAGGTGTTATCGATGACGGATTGCAGGTAGCGCAATTCCTCCGGCGTGGGCGCGCGCGCGTAATTGCCGACATCCTTGAGAGCACCGCTCTTCACCGTGTTCATGCGGACCCCCAGCTTCTCCATCAGCTTGGCCGCTTCCGGGAATTGCAGGATCACGCCTATGCTGCCCGTAAGGGTGCCGGGATTGGAAAAGATGCGATCGCCGGCCAGGGAAACATAATAGCCGCCGGAAGCGGCGAGATTGCCTTGGCTCACCACTATCGGCAGGCCTTTGGCCTTGAGGCCCTTCAAGGCGGAGCAGATTTCCTGAGAGGACCCCACCGCGCCGCCGGGCGAATCGATGCGGAGCAGTACGCCTTTGCAGGATTTGTCTTCGGAAATGCGTTGAATGCTTTCCAAATAGGTTTGCGAACCCATGATGGGGCCTTCAATCCTGAGCTCGGTGATATGATCGCGCTTCTCCTTGCCGCCCGCGACCGTCTCTCCCAAGTGCCCGAACAGGTTCACGAGCGACCCTAAAAAGAGGATCACGGAAATAAGCAGGATGACTGCGAGCACGGACATGATCTTGGCGAATCGGTTCATGGGCGAAACCCTCCGGGGGATAGTCTATTTAACCCGGATGCGGGTTCCGGGCCTTAGGATCGAGGGCAGTCTGCCGTTCAGATCTTTGATCTTCTGGACGGTGCTGCGGTACTTCACGGAAATGTCCCACAAGCTGTCTCCGTCCTTCACCACGTAATATTGCCGGTCCTCTTTGCCCCGCAGCGCGGCCGATCCCGCCAATGCAGTCTCGGCCACCTTTTCATTGCCGGCATCCACCGCATCCTCGTCGGAAGGATCCGACGCGGACGCGGACGGCGATGCCTTGGCGGAGGCTTTTTCCGCATCGGGCCTGCCTTTGGCCGCCAGGTACTTCAGCTTCTGGCCCACCTGGATGAGGTTGCCCTTGAGGTTGTTCCATTGCTTGAGATCGTCTTCCTCCACCTCCAGGCTGCGCGTCAGGGAAAAGAGGGTCTCCCCCGTCTGCACGGTATGGATGGCGAATTTCCCGGCCGCCGGCGAAACGGTGCGATCCGCTTCCGGCTTGCGCGTGGCATCCGCGGTCCGCGAGGTTTCCTGATCCTTCTCATCGCCCGCGCGCGCGGCGGCCCGCTGCTTCCGGCCGCGGGGAGCCTTCTCTTCCGGTTCGATGGCGGTGGCGGCTACCATGGGTTCGCGATGGGTCTCCGGCTCATCCCCGTAGCTCGCGGCCCTGGACCTGCCCGTGAGGCGCAGGCGCTGGCCGGGTTTGATGCGGGCCCCGCGCGACATGTTGTTGGCCGCCAGCAGCGAAGAGACGGTAGTGCCGAAACGGCGCGCGATGTCGAAAAGGTTGTCGCCGGCCCGCACCCGATAGGTGCCCCCCTTGAATTTGGATACCCGCGAGGGGGCTTCCGCCACGTCCTGTTCCAGATATTTGCCTGCGTCTTCCGGCGCCAGGGGGATCAACAGGCTTTGGCCTTTCCGCAAACGCGTGCCCTTGATCTTGTTGGTAGCCTTGATGGCGGCCACGGAGACCCGGTATTTGGCGGCTATGCCGGAGATGTTTTCGCCCTTGGCCACGATATGATGGCGCCAGGTGACAAGCTGGGTCTTGTCCAACGACTCGTAGCTTTTGCAAAAGGCCCCGCGCGAACCGGCGGGCAGATACAGGATATGCGCCACGCGATTGGGAGGCGTGCACCAGCGGCGCAGGGACGGATTCAAGGCCAGGACGGTATCCTCGCTGACGCCGGCGGACTTGGCGATGGTGGCGATGGTGAGGCAATTGGTAACGGTGACGGTATCGAAGGCGAGCGGCGACTCGGGGTTCTCGATCCTGAAACCGTACCGCTCCGGGTTGTGGCCGATGATCATGGCGGCCAGGATCTTGGGAACGTAGAAACGCGTCTCCTGAGGCAAGGGCATCTTCCAATAGCCGCGCGTGGAATCCTGGGCCAGGAACTTCCTGATCTTGCCTTCCCCGCAATTGTAGGCCGCCATCGCCAGATGCCAATCCTGGAACTCATCGTGCAGATCATCCAGGTATTCCAAAGCCGCATCCGTGGCCAGCATGGGATCGCGGCGCGGATCGTACCACCAATCGTCCATCAATCCGTAGCGCCTGCCGGTGGCGCTGATGAATTGCCACATGCCGCTGGCGGAGGCCTTGGACCAGGCCTTGGGATTGAACCCGCTCTCCACCATGGCCAAGTACAGCAGATCCTTGGGCATATCGCGCTCTTCCAGCTTCTTAAGGACCAAGCCCTCGTAACGGGATTTGCGGGTGAGCCATTTGGTGAAATAGCCGCGGCCCGGCCCCATGAACACGGCCATGGCCTGCAAGACGCGCTGATCGAGCGGCGTGGGCAGGGGCAATTCATAATTGCGCGGATCGACCTGATGCGTGATCGAGTCCATGGCTTTGACGGACGAGTCCGGGACCTCTTCCATCTCTTCATTGAACTGCGCGGTCCAGGGAACCGGTTGCGACATCTGGCTGGTCATCGCCACGGTGTAGATTAAAAGCTTCTGGACGCTATCCCGGTAATTGTGGGCATGGGAGTATACCAGCGGGCTCAGCGAGTCCGTGGCCTCCAGGGCGGAAAGCCGGACCAGGGCGCTGTCGAAATCCTCGCCGGCCTGGAACCACAAGGAATCCTGGATGCTCTCCTGCCCCAGATCGACGAACTCGGTGACCTCGGAAAAAAGCATCTGCTCTTCCGGAGACAAGGCGGGCGCGCTCGCGATGGCGGCGGTGGAATCGGCCTTAAGCGACCCGGCCTTCGCGGAGGGCGTTTTGGTTCCCGAGCAGGCCCATAAAATGGCCAGCGCGGGTAACAGATAGATCGGTTTTTTCAAAATCGCCTCACGTCTTGGGTGGGCTGCGAATGTGTCAGGGAAAGCGACGGGAAGGCGGAAGCCCGGCAAAGCAGGCGTAAGGACCCGGGGGACGGGTCCTTGCTACTCCTCGAAATCCAAATCCTCGGCGTAATCATTCCACATGTCGGTCTTCTTGAACTTGGGATTATCGAAATCGACTTCTTCGTTTTCGTCCTCTTCCTCGTCATCCTCGTCGACCTCGTCCTCTTCGTTTTCGAAAGGCTCCAAGTCGTCGAAGTCGTCGTGCTTCGGACGTCTCCCACAATCCCATCGCTCGGCATCTTCCAGTTTCATACTGGCCTCCTACAATTTTATCATAATTTTTGCAAATATATCTTGGGTTCCAGGATTGTCAAGCTATTTATCGGACGCGGTCAAGCCTTTCTTTGCATTGGATTGGTGGGACCTGGAAATGGGATCGGGGCTAAAGTAAAAAAATGCAAACCCCGAAAACAACACCAACCGGGATTTGACCGCCGGGCCTTCGCCTCAGCGACCCGCATGGTATGGCCGCGGAGCGGGCCTCCGCGCCTACTGTTTATTGACGAAGCGCATCGGGAAGGAAACGGGGACGTCCCCGTTGGCATTGGGATCTTCCCGGAACCGCCATTTCCGGACGTTTTGCAACACTTCCGTGTTGAACGCGGAGTTGTCTATGGTGCTCTTCTCGTTAACGATGCGGGCATCCTTGACCATACCGGCCGGATCGATGAGGATGCGTATGGTCAGATTTCCCTCAAAGACCACCCCTTTACGCATGAATTTCTGATAGAGGAACTCCAGCTCCCCTTGGTTGTTCTCGATGGTGCTGAAAATGGCTTCCTGCCTTAGCGGGTCGGCGATGATTTTGGCTACGGCTTGCTTAGCCTTGACGTCCCTCTTCAATGTAGCCGTGATCTTCTCCGCATCCGCCTTCTCGGTTTTTTCCTTCTTGCCTTTATCCTTGTCCAATCCGTTCAAATCCCCTACGTCCAGCTTCTCCAACTTTTCGAGCTTGGCGACCGCCGTGTCCACCCCGCCGGTAGGCGCCACCACGGCTGCGCGCGTCTCTTTGGGCTTGGGCACATCCATGGACTTCAGGCTGTTGATGAACTTGAAGTCCTGATACTTCTCCATCTTTTTCAAGGCGGACTTGGCCAGGTCTTCGTCGTTGCTGTAGAACTTGCCCAGCACGTACAAGCGACGGTTCGCCTTCTTGGCTTCTTCGGAATTGGGCGCGGATTGGATCACGGTGCGATAGGTAAGCACGGCATCGCTGTCCTGGCCCATTTCCTCCTGGGACCGGGCATAGAGGTAGCGGCTCTGGATCTTTTCCGTGGAATCGGAGGTGGAACTGCCGATCACCTTTTGCAGGCTCTTGGCGGCCTCGGTATAATTGGCCAGCAGGAAAAGCTGGCGGCCGGCGGCGAACGGCGACTGGTTTGCGTCCTTGGCCAGGCGCACCTGTTCCTGCAAACCCATGGTGAGCTCGCGCAGTTTTACGGCCACGTGCGCTTCTTCCGTTTCCGGGACCAGGGCAATCACCTTGTCGAAATCGGCGATCGCCTTGTGGTATTCGCCCGTGAGGCTGCCGCAGAATCCGCGGTGCAGGATCAAGGTGGCCGAGACTTCCGGAGACAGGCTGGGGCCCAATCCCTTGGTATAGATCTCCATGGCCTTGTCGTACTTGCGGGAGCGCTCGAAGAAATAGGCCGCCTCCAGATCCTGTTGCACGCGGTTGGGCACGTCCATCTTGGCGCGCTTCTTACCCAGGATGAAGCCCACCACGCCGATGGCGGCGCCGATCACCTTGGACTTGATGCTGGTTTCATGCGTTTCCGTGACCAGGAGCTGGCCGGAGGCCAGCGATTGCATTTTCACTTCCAGCGCGGTCTCGTCCTCTTCCGGCTGGTTCTGGCGCTGCTTGATCAGTTCGAATCGCGCCAGCATGTTGAGGGCATGGCTGGAGTTGGAGGTTTGCGAAAGCGTTTCCATGGCCCGGTTGTATTCGTCCATGCGGTACTGGATAACGGCTTCGTTGGTGTAAAGGGAGAAAAGGATCAGGGCAACGATGAGGAGTATGGGGCGGTAGGAGTGCCAGAGTTCGCTGAGGAAGCCGAATTGGGATTTGCCGGAGGGGGAATTCATCGGGATCGATTCCCTGCTCTTTTGCAAATTGAAAATTGCAAATTGAAAATTGAAAAACCGGGGAGAATGCCCAGAGCCAGGCTATTCACCCTTTCGAATTGGCGATGATGCCAAATGATTTTGATCTTTTCTTCCAATTTGTGATTTTCAATTTTCAATTTGCAATTTTCAAAATTCCCTCAACCCTGCTCGGCCGCAGCGGTGCTCGGTCAATTGATCCGCTTATCGATGGCATAATTGCTGCCTTCGATTTTCTTGACGTATTTCTTCATTTCCGCGGCGATGGAGACAATGGCGCGGTGATCGGTGACGGGCCGGTAATGGTTGCTGGCCACGGCAAGGGAGATGGACATGAGGGGAAAGCGCATGCGCCGGCCTTGGCGATCCAGGGATTCGATGAAACCGGACTTGGCGTCCGTGTCGTTGTAAAACTGCTTCACGTCGCTGTCGAAAGCGGTGACGATGCCTTTGCAGATCTCTTCCCAATTGTTGTAGCCAGTCACGATCACGAAGTCGTCCCCACCTTCATGGCCTACGAAGGTGAGCGCGTCCCCGAAGCGTTTGGCCGCGTCCAGGAAGCAATCCCGGCAATACAGGATGGCATCGTCTCCCTTGGAGAATCCGTACCTGTCATTGTAGGCTTTGAAGTTGTCCAAGTCCCCGTAGATGACCGCGAACTCGATCTTCTGGTGGATCATGTCCTCGATCTTCTTCACGATCACGTTGTTGCCGGGCAGCCCCGTGAGGGGGTTGGCGCCTTTGGCCTCTTCGCGGATGCGCACCAGGCTCAGCATCATTTCCTTGAAGGCGTTGGCGAGCAGGCCAATCTCATCGTCCTGCTTGATGTCGATGGACTGGTTGAAATCGCCCTTGGACACCTCGTGCGTGATCTTTTCCAGCTTGGAAATCGGGATGATCACAATCTTGCGCAGGAACAAGGCGAAAATGAATTGCAGGAAAATGACGATGACGGTGACCAAAAGGCATAGGCGCAAAAGGACGTTCTTCTCTTCCTCCAGGCTCTTGACCTTGATGGGGAATTTCCCCACGATCACTTCGCCGGACTTGAGCGAGAGCGGGATATAGAGATTGATCAACCGTTCCTTGATGTGGATGTCATGGTAGAATTCCTTGTCCTCCAGCTCCGACTTCGCGATGGCGCGGTTGATGACGATCTTTTCTTCCGCTTCCGCCTTCACGTTCTTTCCCGCGCCGCGGTAATAGAGTACGTCGCCCTTTTCGGTGAAGACGGTGAGTTCCTTGAACCCGTCCTGGGAAGCCGCTTCGGCGATGCGCTTGTAGGCGTCGGGATTGGTTTTGTCGCTGATGAGGTCGCGTTGTTTGGCGAAGAGGTTCTTGAGTTTGACCGATTGGTTCTCGGAGATCAGCTGCTGGTTGCGCGTGATGAGATCGCTCTGGTTCTCCCAGATGATGAAATTGAAGATGGAAGTGATGACGATGGTGAGGACTATGTACAGGATCGCCGTCTTGTACGACAGCGAGTTCCTTCGGATTCCCAGCACTGAAACCTCAGTTATTCCTTTGCCGCCGGTCGAATCCGACGATTCCCTGAAGTTTATCGAATAACTCCTTGGGGGTGCAAGGCTTTTCTAGGAGCGTGAAGCCCAGGTATTTGCGGACCTCCCTGTCCTCTTCCGTCATGGCGGAATTTATCAGGAGGGCGCAGCGGGCGTCGGCGCTCAAACCGGACAAGCCCAGCAGATAATAGTCGCGGCCGAATTCTTCCAGGCCGGGAGCCTCGTTGATGAGCAGGAAGTCGAAACGGGGCAAGGGCGTTTTGTTCCAATCGCGCAGGGGCGCGGCCACGTAGTCCACCTGGAAATTGCCCAGCTCGGCTTCGCCGGCGGCCTCCTTGAGACCGGGCATATCGCGCCCGAGATCCAGGATGAGCAGGCGGCGTTGCATCTGGCGCATGGCGGAAGCCCGGCGCTTTTCCACGGGCAGATGGACTATGAATACCGAACCCTTATGCCGGGTGGACTCCACGAACAGGCGCCCTCCGTGCAGTTCCACGAACGATTTGCTGATCGCCAGCCCCAGGCCGTGTCCCTTGCCCGCCAGGTTGCTGGCCGCGCCGGTATGGAATTTCTCGAAGATGGTTTCCAGGTCGGCGGGAGCTATGCCGGGACCCGTATCCTGGATGGAAAGGGCGAGCACATTGTCCTGCTGCTTGGAACGCACCACTATCTTTCCGCTCGCCTTGGTGAACTTGATGGCATTGCCGAGGATATTGGAAAGGACCCGGCTCACCTTCTGCACGTCCAGGTACATGTCCTGCACCGGTTCCAGGGACACATCTATTTGGATGCTCTTGGCATTGGCCAGCCCCTTGAGGGATTGCACCGCCAGATCCACTTCCTTGTTGAAGTCCACCTTCTCGAGCTTGAGATGGAGCTTACCCGCGCCTATCTTGGCGGAGTCCAACAGGTCGGTAACCATATCGATGAGGAACTGGCAATTGCGGTGGATGGTGCGGATGGGCTCCAATTGCGAGGCCTGCAGGTTCCCCAGCACGCCTTCCATCAGGAGTTCGGCGTAACAGATCATGGCCGCCAGCGGGGAGCGCAGATCATGCACGGCCATGTGCAGGAAATCGCTCTGGTGCCTGATATTGTTACCCTGGGACTCGATGCGGGTTCGGAGGCGTCGATTGACGATTTGCTGCGCCAGCAGCTTAGACTTCAACGCCAGCAGGGCCTGGAGCCGCACCCGCAAGGACGGCAGGGAGTCCGGACCTTCGGAGACCAGGGAATAGCCCATCTCGAAAAGGGAAACTTTGTCCTCGACGGACATCGCTTCCGGGGATACGGCGACCGAATTGGCGAGCACGTAAAGGGCGTCCGCGTCCTTGTCCAGCATGGCTGGGAATTCCCGGGCGATGCGCACGTCCACCAGGCATACCTGGCTGGAGTCGGCGCCGGGGGCGGTGTCGACGTCCGCGAAGGGGAAGGCGTCCAACGCTTTGCGATAACGGGCTTCCCATTGGGGATCACGCGTGACGATCAATATTTTGGGGGGCACAGCGGCGCTGTTGCTCAATCGGGAATCCTCCTCAAAACCCTGACTTCAATTTGCATCTTCTTCAAGAACGAGGGCCGGACCGTTTGCCTTGCAAACCGTATAGCGCCGAGCCACGCCCCCATATAAGCGAGGCGCGGATAGTTTGCGCAAGCAAACTATATAGCACCGAGCCACGCCCCCTTAAAAGCGAGGCGCGGATAGTTTGCGTAAGCAAACTATATAGCGCCGAGCCACCCTCAGCCATACTTAGGGATCCTGTAATTTATATTCGTGCAGTTTATTTCGCAGGGTCCTGATACTGATATTCAGCAACTCCGCGGCCTTGGTGCGGTTATCGCCGCAGGCCTCCAGCGTCTTGATGATGAGGATACGCTCCGCCTCCGCCACGCTCATGCCCGGCATCAGCCCCGCAGCGGCCTCTCCCGGCGGCGCCTTCTGCCCGCCGTCCAAGCGGAGGTGCTCCACGGATATCTCGCCCGCCTTGGCGAAAACCACCGCGCGCTGGACCACGTTCTCCAATTCGCGCACATTGCCGGGCCAGGCATGGGACTTGAGGCGAGTTAAGGCTTCCGGTTTGATCCCGGTGACGGTGAAACCGTTTTCCTTGTTGTATTTGCCGATGAAATGCTGCGCCAGCATCTCGATATCGGCCATCCGCTCACGCAAGGGCGGCACTTCCAGGGGGATGACATTCAGACGATAGTACAAATCCTCGCGAAACGTGCCCTTCTTCACCTCTTCCTGCAGATTGCGGTTGGTGCTGCAGACGATGCGCACGTCGATGGCGATCTCGTCGCTGCCGCCGATCTTGGTGATCTCGCGCTCCTGGAGCACGCGCAGGAGCTTGGATTGCGCGTAGAGCGGCATCTCCCCTATCTCGTCAAGCAGCAGCGTCCCGCCGTTGGCCAATTCAAACTTGCCGATGCGGGTCTTGATGGCCCCGGTGTAGGCGCCTTTCTCATGGCCGAACAATTCGCTTTCGATCAAGCTTTCCGGGATGGCGGCGCAATTGATCTTCACAAAGGGAAGATTGCTGCGACGGCTCTTGGCATGGATGGCCTGCGCCAAGAGTTCCTTGCCGGTGCCCGACTCGCCGGAAATCATCACGGTGGAATTGGAGCTGGCCACTTCTTCGATGGTTTTCATGAGACCGTCCACCACGGAACTGGAGCCGACGAACTTGTAACGCTCGCCCAACGTCTCGCGCAGCCGGCGGTTCTCGCTTTTGAGGCTGCCGATTTGCAGGACCTGGGAAACCGTATGCTCCAGCATCTCGACGCGGAAACCCTTTTCCACGTCCTTCTCGATGAAGTCCTGCACGCCCACCTTCATGGCCTTCACGGCCGTCTCGATGGTCCCGTAGGCGGTCATCAGGATGATCAGGGCGGACGGATCGGAAGCGATGAGTTTCTCGGCCATCTCCAACCCGGTCATGCCCGGCATCTTGAAATCGGAAATCACCAGATCGAAGCGGCCATTCTCGTAAGCCTCCAGCGCTTCCGGACCGCTCTTGCAGGCCTTCAGCTTATGGCCCAGGCGCCCCAGACTGGTGGTGATGAGATCGCGGATCAGGGATTCGTCGTCGACTACCAGGATTTCAGCCATGCACGCTACCCCGCGTATCGATGCGTATTTCGAATTGGGTGGACTTGCCGGGCCGGCTGGCCACGGTTATGGTCCCGCCGTGCAGGGCCACGATGCGCTGCACGATGGCCAGCCCCAGTCCCGTCCCTTGCTCCTTGGTGGTGAAGAAGGGATTGAAGATCTTGTCCATGATGTCCTTGGGGATGCCCTTACCGTCGTCCACTATGGCTACCCGCAGGAAATCCCTCTCGTCGAGGTCGGCGCGGATGATGATATTGCCTTTGCCTTCGATGGATTGGATGGCGTTGAAGATCAGGTTGAGGTACACCTGCTGGAATTTCTCCGGATCGATGCGCGCTTCCATGCGCTCGAACTTGTAGTCGCGCAAGATGGCGATGTCCTTGTTCTCCTTGGCGATCTCGATCTCGGCATAGTTCAGGATCTCTTCCATCCATTCGATGAAGTCCACGCGCTGCAGGTTCAGCTCCATGTGCCGGGTGTAGACCAGCAGGTTGGATACGATTTTGTTGAGGCTGGAAACGCCTTGGACGATTTTCTTGACCAGCGCGCGGCGCGGATCGTCGCCTTCCAGATCGCGCTCCAGCAGGCCCGCGAAGCCGCCGATGCCGGCCAGGGGATTGCGGATTTCGTGGGCCACCGTCGCGGCCATCTCGCCCAGCGCCGCCAGGGTCTTGGCGTGCTGCATCTGGTTCTGCATCTGCTTGATATTGGTGAGATCGGTGGAGATCTCCACCGCCCCCAGAACCCGGCCGTCGCGGTTCTTGACCACGCTGGTGGTATAGCCGATGGGCTTCCCTCCGCCGCCTATCTTCCAATATTTCTCATGGCCGAGCAGATTGTGGTTGTGGCGCAAGGTCTCGATGAGGGGGAAATGCGAATCGGCCTGGGGCCGGAACACTTCCGCGTAGGATTTGCCCAGCGCCTGATCCTGCTTCAATTCGTAGATGCGCTCGGCGGAGCGGTTGAACAAAGTTATCCGTTCTTCCGTATCGATCATGACCACGCTGGAATCCAGGCTCTCCAATACGGAACGCAGTTGGTTTTCCACCCGTTCCGTCTCCCGGAAAGACGCCTCCAGTTTCTGGTTCTTCTCTTCCAGCTCCTGGCTGATATTGTCGAACTTGGCGCCCAGATCCTTATACGCCCCTTCCAGCTTGGCCACGTTGTCGTTGAACCATTGGAAAACCTGATCCAGGTGGGCCCGGGTTTCGGCGGGAACCTCGCTTCCCTCGGAAGCGGAGCCGTCGGACGGCATTTCATTGGGCAAGTTCTGCATGGCTGCGCTCACCATGGCTTACTGCATCGCGCGGTAGATATTGATCATCTGGGACAGATCCGGAGCTTGCGGATCGGGTTTTGCGCCATCGCCGCCGGGTGGTTTAGCACCGGCCGGCCCATTGGGGGCGCCGGCTTGACCCCCGCTTCCTCCTCTCGCCACCGCGGATTCATCGGCGCCGAACATTTCCGCATGCCGGGCCTGGATGCCCTCCGCCACGGTTTCCAGGGCTGCCATTATTTCCCCTGCGCGACCCGCCCGCAACTGCGCCCGGGTATCCGCCCGCAAACCTTCCCATTGATCCAGATAGGGACGCAACTGATCCTTTTCCTTCGCGATGCCCGCCATCACCTCCTGTTGCCGCACCAACATCGCCGAAAGCCCTTCCAACCCTTGGCTTTTCATACCCTCCAAGGCCTTTACCTGCAAGCGCTCCAGCTCCCGGAAGGTTTCCAGGTGCTTGCCCAGCAATTCGGTGAAAGTCTCCAGGGGGAATTGATCGCTAATCCAGCACCTCCTCGTATTCCTTTTGCCAGATGGTGTCTTCGCGTTTCCATTTGGCTTGGGAAGACCAATAGCTGTCCGGATAATTATCAATTACCCTCTTGTACTCATTCAAGGCCGACTCGAAGTTGTTCGTCAACTTGTAGATGTTGGCCATCTGGTAATGCACCCAAGCCGATTCCTTATGGTCCGGATATTTGGCGGCGAAGGCCCGATATTGGGCCATTGCGCCCTTCCAATCCTTTTTCTTGAAAGCCATGTCCGCCAACCTGAGCTGGGATTCGGCGCAAATCTCCGCGAGCGAGGAATCCTTGCAGCCGGCCATGGATTTCTTGAAATACTCCGTGGACCGCTCCGTGTTCGCATACTTGGAATACAGGAATCCCAGTTGCTGGGCCAGGCCCGCCTTGCGCGCCGGATCCTGCGCGCTGGCGTAGGCCTTTTCCAGGTAACCGGATTGCTTCTTGCTGTCTTGCATTATGCTGCCCGCTTGGGCCAGGCGGAAATCGATTTCCTCCTGGGTGGGCCCCACGGAAGCGCTTTTCGCCTGCGGGGAGGCGCCTTTGGTCTGCGCGGCCGTCGCAACCCCGGTACCGGTTCCGGGATTGGTTTTCAGGAGCGCCTTCTCCGCCTTCTCACCGTCCTTCAGCCCCAGGTACGCCAAGGCGGAAAGGTATTGCGCCGCATCGTAATACTTGAGCGAATCGCTCGGGGAGGTCCCCAGGTAATCGGCGAGACGATCGCGAGCGTTCTCCCATAAACCCAAACGCAAATAGACGGAAGCCAGATCCAGGCTGGCGGCGGCGGCATTATCGGACCCGCCATAATTGAGCACCGCCTCCTTGAGCGTGTTCACCGCCTTCTCGAACTTCTCCTGCTTGCAGAGGTCGTAGGCTTCCTGGAGCTTCTTGCCGGAAGGGGAAGCGTTGTCCGGGATGAGATAGAAGAAGGATCCGTCCCGGCCCAGCACCAGGGCTTTGGCTTCTTCCGCGGGAGTCTTGGCGGCCTGTGGCGGATGGGCATCGCGGGCGTCCCCATCCGCGCGCGCGTCGCCGTGAGCGCTCTCGGCTTTGCGTTCCGGTTTGCCCACGGCTTCGGCCGGCTTGGCGGTGTCGGCGGTATCGGCGGACTTTGCATCCGCGGCATGCGGATCTTTTTGATCCTTTTCCCCGCTTTTCGCGGCGGGCGCGTTCCCGCGCATCTGCGCCAGATAGGCTTCCGCCTGCTTGCGGCCGGGTTGGGACTTGGTAAGCGAGAGATATTTCTCGAATGCGGCTATGGCCTCCGGAAAACGCTCCTGGCGTTGGTAGATGCGGCCCATATAGAAGTAGGCGTTGAAACCGCGATCGGGGTAATCGGTGGCGCGTTTGAAATTGTAAAGGGCCTTGCCATATTCGCCCTTTTCGTACCGCATCACTCCGCCCAGGTAGTAAGCGCCGGGATGGCCGGGATGCTTGGCGAGGCAGCGCCGCAGCGGCGCGGCCATGGCGTCGGGCTTGTTTTCTCGGTAGAAGTTCAAGGCGTCCTGGAAATCCTTCTGGGCATAAATGCCCTCCGCGGCCTTGGCGGACGCCGAGTCCATGGCCGGGGAAAACACCACATCGGCCGCGGCCGCGTCCCTTGCGGGCGCATGCGCCGCCGGGGCGGGTTTTTCCGCGGGGGTCACTTTGGCGTTACCGGGTTTGCCCGCCGCTTCCTTGGCGGGAGGCAGCTTCCTGCGTTCCCCTTCCGCCTTGGCCTTGTCGCCCGCTTTTTCATAGGCTTCGGCCAGGCCCTCGCGCGCTTCGGCCAGGTCGGGATCCTTGGCCAGGGCTATCTTGTAGTTCTGGCCCGCCAGCTTGAAATTACCCTGCTTCATACGCATCCCGCCGATGCGGGCGTAGATTTCCGGGGAATCGGGATGCTCGCCCAGGTAAATTTTCAACTCCTGGACGGCCTTTTCGTACTCGCCCTTCTCCGCCCATTGGCGGGCCACTTCAAGGCGCACGTTCAGCTCCTTGGGCCGGGCCTGCGCCAGGGAAAGGCACAAGCCAAGGGCAAGCAGGATATTGCGGCCAGGGAAATCGGGGAAGGATGCCATTCGCGTCATTATATGCAATGAGTGGGACCGAAAGCAAAGCCGGCAAAGGAATCCACCGGGCCCCAGGGCGATTTCGCACCCTGGACCCGGCGGACAAGAGGTTGCCCGAGCGGACACCAGGCGTCCGGGCGGACGCAAGTCTTCAGGGCTACTTTTGCGGGAACCGGAGCACCCGGACCCGGACCACGTTGGCAATGGTCTTGATGGATTCCACCAAGGCATCGGACAGTTCCTTTTCCAGATCGATGATGTTGTAGCCCACCTTGCCGTTGCTGGCGTTGGTGAAGGAAACGATGTTCAGGCCAGCCTTGCCGATGACCTGGGTGATCTGCGCGATCATATTCGGCACATCCTTGTTGATGACCACCAGGCGCGTGCGCGTGGAGGCCTCCGGATACAGTTCGATGCCGGGGAAGTTCACGGAATTGGCGATGACGCCGTACTCCAGGTAATTGCGCAATTGGTTCACAGCCATCACGGCGCAGTTCTCTTCCGATTCCGCCGTGCTGGCCCCCAGATGCGGGGTGCAGATCACATTGGGCCGCCCCAGCAGGGCCTTGGAAGGGAAATCGTTGATATAGCCGCCCACCTTGCCGGAATCCAGCGCCGCGATCACGGCCGCATCGTCGTAGATCCCCTTGCGAGCGTAGTTCATCAGGATGACGCCTGCCTTGGCCTTCTTCAGTTGGGCTTCGCCGATGAGATTGCGGGTCTTGTCGGAAAGCGGGACGTGCACGGAGATCACGTCCGCCTGGGAAACCACGTCTTCCAGCTTATGGGCGATGTCCACGCGGGGATTGAGGAGGTGCACGTTGGCAACGGTGGGGAAAGGATCGTATCCGATTACCTTCATGCCGTGCTGCAGGCCCGCATTGGAGACAAGCACGCCTATTTTGCCCAGGCCGATGACGCCCAGGGTCTTGCCTTGCAATTCGAATCCGGAGAATCCGGCCTTTCCCTTTTCCACCTTTTCGGAAATGGCCTTATCGTCCGCTTCCGCCGCCAGGCCGTTGGAGAACTCCAGGCTCTTGTGGATCTTGCGCGCATGGATGCCGAGCATGATGAAGACCAGCTCCGCAACCGCATTGGCATTGGCGCCGGGCGTGTTGAAAACGCAGACGCCTTTTTCCGTGGCTTTGTCGATGGTGATGTTGTTGGTCCCCGCACCCGCGCGGGCGATGGCCAGCATGCCGGGGATCTCGTCCGTATCCACTATGGCGGAACGCACCAACACCGCATCCGGAGAGACCGTTTCACCGGCCACCGCATAGTTGTCTCCGAAGAGTTTGAGGCCCAGGGGCGAGATATTGTTCAGGGTTTTGATTTTGAAAGGCATCGTTGATCCTTCTTCAGGTGTGGGGGCGCTGTGGAGCGGTCAGAGGCCAAAAGGTGAAAAGGTAAAAGGTAAAAAAATCGGGGCGGGGCCGATCTTTTTGCAATGCGGCCATGGAAAGCATGGCGGGATGGCGTGGTAAGGGGCCTAAGGCCTATTTCTGGTCTTGATGGGCGGGAAAGCCAGGAAGGAAATCCACCGACTCGACGGGAGGCTTGTAGAAATACTTGTACCCCGCGTAGGTGCCTCCGCCCAGAACGGCCAAGGCCAGGGGGAATTCCCAATAGATGGCGTTGTTCTTGCGCTTAAAGGCGTTTTCCGTCTTTTTGTTCCATTTGAAATTCATGGTGATGACGCCGTAATCCTCCTGGATATCGTACTCCAGGTCGTAGGCGGTGAACAAACTGACGCGCACCACATCGCGCACGTCCGGACGAAGCCCGGCGACGTCCTTGTTCAAATCCAGCTTGAACAACTCAACGGTGCTGTTGGTGATGGGATGCTCATGGATAGGCTCCATGATGCTCTCGCCGATATGGGTATCGTAGAAGTCGAACACGACGGCTTTTTTCACCGCGTCGTAATAGTTGAAATAGGCGGAAGGTTTCTCCGTGAGCAGGAAGACGATGCTCAATTCCTTGGAGCCTTCGCTGGGGCCCGGCTTTTTGGTGAACTGCACGCCTTCAATGGTGCAAATGACGCCTTCTTCTTCCTTGGTGCGGGTGGGAGCGTCGGGGAAATCCACCAAGTCTTCGTATTGGGCCGAGACGGGGAGAATGCAGGAAAGCGAAACGAGCAAGTAAACGGGAAAACCTATGCGCACAATCGACCTTTCCGGAGCAAGCCCTATCCTCAAGATAAGCCAATTCCCTCTCATGTCAATCGACAAGTCACTTCGGACCCGGTCAAAGTCTGGCTTTTGACCGCCGATAGCCCCCCGATTAGCCTTGAAAAGATATAAAATCAGCCCTTGATAACTAATATGTTCAATAAATTTTTGCCATCGGAAGGTTTTCCCCAACGGAAGGAACCCCGGTCTGGCTCGCAATCGTACCCTGATGATTTTTCTGGCCGGCATGGCCGTGACCTGCGGATTGGGGGCCTGGCACTTCCTCACCGAGGCCGCCGGCACGGCGCCCGCATTGTCCATTCTCTCCCCCCACGGGGATAATATCCGCCAGGAAATCGGCGGCGCCTTCCAATCCTGGTACCTGACCCGTTATGGCCAGGCCCCGGAGTTGAACTGGATCGACCAGGGCGGGACGTCCGAGGACCTGCGCTATGTGCAATCCCGCTTCGCCAAAACGCCGGTCTCCATCGGCATCGATCTTTTTTTCGGCGGGGGCACGCCTCCCTTCCGCACCTTAGGGGCGGCCGGATTGCTGCACACGCATGCGGTGGCCGCAAGCGTCCTGGCCGATGTCCCGGTTTATCTGGGCGGCAGCCGGGTCTATTCGGATTCCGAAGGCTGGTACGGGGTGGCCCTTTCCGGATTCGGCATCCTGTACAACCGCGCTCTGCTCGCCGGCAAGGGCCTGCCCCTGCCCGCCTCCTGGTTGGACCTGGCGGACCCGCAGGCCGATCAATGGGTGGCCAGCGTGGATCCGCGCGGCAGCGGATCCGCTCATGTCATCTACGAAATCATCCTCCAGAAATTCGGTTGGGAGCGGGGCTGGGAAATCCTGATGCGCATCGCCGCCAACTCCAATCATTTTACCAAGGGGGCCTCCGCCGTGTTGCCTTTGGTTTCCACGGGCGAGGCCGCCTATACCATCGCCATCGATCAATATGCCTGGTCCCTGATCGAAAAACTCGGCAGTGATCGCGTGGGCTTCGTGCTGCCCGGGGGGGAAACCGTGACCACCCCGGATCCGGTCGCCATCCTGAAAGGGGCGCCCCACGCGCTGATCGCCGCGCGCTTCCTGGAGTTCCTGCTCTCCGAGCGTTGCCAATTGCTCTGGGGCCTAAAAGCGGGTGTGCCCAAAGGGCCGCTGCATCTTTCCCTCAACCGCATGAGCGTACTGCCCAAGGTGGCGGCGCAAATGGGCATGGCCAACAGTTTTGTGCAGGGGAATCCGTTCCCGGAGGCCGGGCGCATGGACTGGATCTATTCGGACTCGCTGACGGAATCGCGTTGGGCTTTGGTGAACGACGCTTTGGGGCTGTGGATGGTGGACGATCATCAGGCGGCGCATAAGGCTTGGCAGGCCCTGAACGGGCGCACACCCAAGGCCAAGGATGCGGCGGCTTGGCAATCCGCGCTTAGGGCCAGCAGGTTCTTCCGGCCCCCGGCCGCTTGGGAGCAAATGCAAAGCTATCCGGGAAAATGGAAAGACGAGTCCTTCCGCAACGGGACCATGGCCAAGTGGGCAAGGGAGCTGAATGATTGAAGTCAAAGGCATTGGCAAGACCTTCGGAAAGGGAGCGGCGGCGGTTCCGGTGCTGCGCGAGATTGATCTGGCGATAGCGGAAGGCGAGTTCTTCTGCCTGCTGGGCCCTTCCGGCTGCGGCAAAACCACCTTGCTGCGCGTGGTGGCCGGCCTGGAAAAACCGGATGCGGGCCGGGTGATGGTGGGCGGCAAGGACGTGACCGACGCGGAGCCGCATAAGCGCGGGTGCGCTTTGGTATTCCAGAACTATGCGCTGTGGCCCCACTTGACGGTAACGGAAAACATCGCTTACGGATTGGAAGCGCAGCGGCGCGCCAAGGCGGAGATCGGCGCCGTCCTGGGCCAATCCCTGCAGACCTACCAACTACGGGGTCTGGAAGCCCGCTATCCGCATGAGCTTTCCGGCGGGCAACAGCAACGCGTGGCGTTGGCCCGCGCCATGGCCATCGCGCCGCATGCGGTACTGATGGATGAGCCGCTTTCCAACCTGGACGCGGCCCTGCGCAAGTCCATGCGGCGGGAACTGATGGAATTCCACCGCCGCGCGGGCAACACCATATTGTACGTGACGCATGATCAGGAAGAGGCCCTGGCCCTTTCCGATCGCATCGCCGTGATGATGGCGGGCCGCATCCTGGAACTGGGCAAACCCGCCGATCTGTATGCCCGCCCGCGCAACCTGGAAACCGCGTTGTTCCTGGGAGACATGAACGCCATGCGGGGCGATGCGATTCCGGCCGCCTTGCGCGGCAGCTCCGGCCCCGCGGAAACATTATGCATCCGCCCGGAAAATGTGCGCGTGCGCGCCGGCTCGGCCGACCTCGATCCGGCGACCGGATTCCTGGCCGGCACCCTAGCCTTCAAGGAATTCCTGGGAACCCATGTCACCTTGGGGCTGGAAACCCCTGCCGGCCGCATGCTGGCGCGCGCCGGGATCAAGGAGGCGGAGGCTTTACCGGCCGGATCCCCCCTCGCCTTGGAATTTCCCCCGGAACATCGGTTATGGTATTGAAAGCGGGCCATAGTAACTGGGAAGTTACGTCGCGCTGGCTGCAGCGGATTTTTCTGGGCGGCCTGTTGGGAACCTTCCTGGTTGCGCCCGCCCTGCTCCTGCTGACGGAGGCGTTTTTCCCCGGCGGGTCCTTCGGCTTGGGATTGTTCCGCGCCATGGCCGCGAATCCGGTGCTGCGGGGGTCCTTATGGAACAGCCTTTTGATAGCGTTGGGCGCAACCCTTCTCTCCACCTGTCTGGCTTTGCCTTTCGCGGCCCTGCTGGGACGCTATCGCCTGCCGGGACGGTTTTGGCTCAAGCAGGGCGTGGTGATCCCGCTGCTGTTGCCGCCATTCGCCGGCACCATCGCCCTGCGCCAATTGCTGGGGCGCTACGGATCCATCAATATCCTGTTGCAGCATCTCGGCTGGATCCACGGCCCGGTTGACTGGCTGGGCGGCGGCATGCCGGGCGTGATCCTGTTGGAAGGGCTGCACCTCTTCCCCATCCTCTATTTCTCCCTCTTCAACCACTTCTCCGCCTTGAACGGGGATAGCGAGGAAGCGGCGCTTTGCTTCGGCGGCAAAACCCTGGCGTACTACCGTAAAATCCTGCTGCCGGAAATCAGCCCGGGCCTCATGTCCGGCATGGCGCTCGTATTCGTCTGGTCCTTCACCGATCTGGGCACCCCTTTATTGATGGAATACCGGCAGGTGATTCCCTATCAGGCGTTCAGCCTGATCACGGATCTCAACCGCAATCCCATGGGCTATGCTTTGGCCGCGGTGATGGGCGCGGTAGGCATGGGGGGCTGTTGGATAAGCCAGGCCTTGGCGAAAGGCCAGTCACGCCATCAGGGAAAAGGCATCCGGATCGCCCAGGAAAAAAATCCCGGTAAGCTGAGAGGTTACCCGGCGGCCTTGTTGCTGGGCGGTTTGCTGGTCTTCGCCTTCCTGCCAGTAGCGGCCATGGTGGTCATGGCTTTCTCCCGCGATTGGTTCCTATCGGTGGCGCCCTCGGCCTATACCACGGAATATTTCACATCCTTGTTTCATCATCGCATCACGCGCGGCAGCATCCAGACCAGCTTGTTCCTTTCCAGCCTGGCCGTAATCCTGGATCTAGCGCTGGGTTGGTGGCTGGCGCGTCTTGTGCTCAGCGGACGCGGGTTCTGGGCCCGCCTTTGGGAAAGCCTGGCCATGGCGCCCTTGGCCTTGCCCGGGATCATCCTGGCTTTCGGCTATGTGGCCTTGTTCGCGGGCACGCCGCTGGATCCGGCCGGCAATCCCCTTTTCCTGCTGGTGATGGCCTACTCCATGCGCCGGCTGCCCTTCGCTTTCCGCAGCATCCTAACGGGCTATCGCAGCCTGCCCGCGCAAATCGACGAGGCCGCGCAAACCCTGGGTCAGGGATTCTGGGGGCGGGTCTGGAATATCCACCTGCCCTTGCTCACTCCGTATTTCCTGGCCTCGGGCTTGTTGGTATTCGCTTTCTCCATGTTGGAGGTGAGCGACTCTCTTATCCTGGCCATGAGAGAATTTTATTACCCCATCACCAAGGCGATGTACTTCCTGACCACGCGGGCCGGGGACGGGAATAATCTGGCGGCGGCGCTGGCCGTGGTGGGAATGGCGATCTTGGCCGGAGCGATAGGAGCGGCGAACAGGTTGTTGGGGAACAGGTTCGGAGAAATGTTTAAGGGGTAGGCGGAGGCAAAGAAGACCACGGAGAATAGATCACTTCTCCCATCCCTCTTTCCCCAGTAACGGAACGAACCTGCAATCACCCAGATCGGTTTCCCGGAACCCGTTGCCTATCCGATCCACGCAAAGCAGTTTCTGGGATTCGCGGCCGCCGGTGGGTATGAGCATGCGGCCGCCGTCGGTGAGTTGCAGCTTCAGCTTGCCGGAAACCACGGGCGCGCCCGCCGTAACGATGATGCGGTCATAGGGCGCCCAGCTTTCCCACCCCAGGCTGCCGTCCCCGGTCTTATAAATGATGTTGCGGAAGCCCAACTGATCCAGCAGGGACTGGGCGCGTTTGGACAAGGCGGGGATGCGTTCCACCGTGTACAACCTGGGCGTGTAATGGGCCAGGATGGCGGTTTGGTAACCGGACCCGGTGCCGATCTCGAGGATCTTGTCGCCCTTGCGGGGCCGCAAGGCGTTGGACATCATGGCCACCATGGACGGCTGGGAGATGGTCTGCTCCGCTCCGATGGGCAGGGATATGTCCGAATAGGCCTTTGACCCGAGCGCGGAATCCAGGAACAGGTGGCGAGGGATGGCTGCCATGACGGCCTTGAGCTCATCATCGTCCAAGCCCAGCCGCTTCCAGACGCCGTCCACCATATGCTGCCGCGCCGTGGTCATCGCGTCCAAGCCAGCCCCCAATACATTTTCAGGAACCGGAACGAATCGATGAGGAGACGCATATGCGAACCATTATCGGTATACACCGTCGCGATGTCCACGGGCTGGACCGAGAATCCTTTCCGGCAGGCCAGCACCAGCGCCTGCGACTCCCACTCGAAACGGCCCTGCCTGGGAAAACCTGCTTGCGCCAACAGGTCCAAGCGGTACATGCGGAAGCCGCACTGCGCGTCGAACACGGGCTTGCCGGCCAATCCGGAAATCATGCGGGTGGTGAGCAGGTTGCTGAAGCGGCGATGCCAGGGCATGGGCGTTCCCCGGATGCCGCGCCGACCCACCAGGACAGCGGTTTCCTCGGCCACGGCCGCCCGCCAGAAAGTCTCCAGATCCGCGGGCGCATGCTGCCCGTCCGCGTCCATGGTCACGGCCCATTGCCAGCCCCGCTCTTTGGCCCACAGGAGGCCGGTCATCAGGGCGGATCCCTTTCCCTGGTTGGCTTCATGGCGCAGGCACGTGACCCCTGCTTGCCGGGCCCGTTCCCCGGTGCCGTCCCCGGATCCGTCATCGACCACGGCAACCCGCGCCGCGTCCACGTGGCGTAAAATCCCTTCCAGGGTAGCGCCCAGGAAAGCCTCCGCATTGTAGGCGGGAACGATGACGGCGGACGAATCGCGAAAATCCATGTTGTCGTCCCGAAGGTTTGAAACGGTCTCCTCCACAAGATCGGTAACCGGCAAGGGAATGGCGCCCGCTCTGCGGCGGAAGGGTGAATATTAAAAAATTCCGGCCGCGCCGGCGCCGGGCCGGAAGGTTTCCGGAACCGCAATGCGACCGGATGGAACGCACCGGAACGGCCAAGCCGCGCAACCGTACCGGGCGGGAAGCCGATGGGACCTATTCAAAGGCGGGCCAGCTTGTAAACCTGGATGTTTCGGTCACCGCTGAGTATCCGTACCCGGCGCGTTTCTACAGAGAATCCGGCCGCCTCCGCCGCCTGCGGAAAACCTTCCGCGGCCGACCGCCCCGGATCGGCGAACAGGGCGGTACCGCCGGGGGCGAGATGACCTTGCAGGAAGGCGAGGATGGGCGCTTGGTTCTCCCGGGCGTACAGCATTTCCCCGCCCAGTACCAGGCCGAAGGCGGCCTTGCCCGGAAAATGGCGGAAGTCCGCGCAGAAGATCCTTCCCCTGGTACGGACGGCCAATCCGTCGGCGCGGGTGCCGTTCCCCGCCGCATTCACCGCCGCATTCACGGCAGCCAAACGGCAGGCATCGCTGTTGAAATCGCAACTGAAGGGCTCAACCCCAAAACGCGACCTCAGGTACGCCGCCAGTACTCCCGAGCCGCATCCCAGATCCAGAATGGCGCCGGGCCAAGCGTCCCATTGCTCGCCCGCCAGGATTTCCGCCAAGGCATAAGTGGCGGGCCAATCTTCCAGCCAGTAGGGCCAAGCGCGCTCCTTCAGACCCACCAGTTCCACGATCTTGTCCAATTCGGCGGGCGAATATGGCACGGTGGCCAAATTCAAGGTGGCACCCCCCAAAGTGATGGGCCTCGCAACCAGGGGAAATCGCATTCCGGCTATGATAAAATGGGATTGCATGCGCCCGTTTCCGATTTCCCGTATCCGCGGGTTTCTGCTTTGCTTTTTGCAGTGCTCTTTGCAGTGCTTTCTGCTTTGCCGATGCTCGCTGAGCATCGAGAATCCCGAATTGGATGCCAGGAGAAAACTAGCAAAGGTAATCCCCACCACCATGGCCGCGCTGGTTGGCCGCTGGAAAGCCGACTCCACCTTTTCCGTAGACGATACCCGCGCTACCGGACTGGGAAACCAGGATATCCTGATGGAGGTGTTCGCGGATACGACTTACTCCCAAAGGGACAGTTCCGGCCTGGCGTTCAAGGGGAGATCGGACGGCGTTTATCATCTCTCCGCGGATACCTTGATCGTATTCCCCGCCGCCGCCCAGCCCGATACCTTCATGGTCAAGCTGCGGTTTCTTGGGAATTACCTGGAGCTGGATCATCCGGCCGATCAGCGCTTCCTATTCTTCCACAAAATCAAGCCTCCGGACTCGGCAACCCAACAAGTGATGCTCAAAGACAGCCTATGGAGATTGGAAGGCCGGCGCGTGGATCCCGGCATCTTCCAGGCCGAGCCGCAGGTCCGCAATTTTTCCTATCTGCGATTCAGCGGGGATTCCATGCGGTCGGATACGCGCGTGAACGGGATTCCCGGCGCGGATTCCGGGCGCCTGGAAAAGATCGGATCCAACTGGACCTGGAAGGCCGCGGGCGGCACGCGAAGCTTCATCGCCGATCTGGTGGGGGAGGATTCCCTGAGGATGTGGCCGTTGGCTCAAGGCCGGCCGGATTCCGGCTATCGGCTTTACGTACGCACCGGTAGGTTGCATGGCTTTGACGTGGATGTCCGCCCTTTGCTCGGCCATATGCGATCCGACAGCCTCGTCACGCGGGACGGGACGCTGGAATACCATTACGGCCGGTACTACGATTGGACCTTCGGCGAGGATCACAGGGTGTCGGTGGAAACGAATATGACCGGCGTCCCGCTTTTCCAAACCTGGTCCCTGGATTCCGGGTTCGTTTTCTTGCAGGCGCCCGGAGCCGGTGCCGCCCGTTTCCGCCTGGATACCTCCGGGCACGCGGTGACCTTGACCGCGGACTCCGGGCAGATCTTCGGGGAGAAATCCGCGTTCCACCAGACCAAGGTGGATGCGTCCCTGTTCCGGGACAAACCCCTGGAACGGTTCCAATCGCAGAGTTATTTCCAGGCCGTGGTTTCCGGGGATACCGGCGATTATTTCTTCCATGCCAATAGCAATGGCGATCGTTTTGAAATCGCTTCGCAAGATTCGGGCGCGGCGGATTGGGTATCCCTGATCGTAAACAAGGCCCAGGAAACCTTACAGAGCAGCCAGCCGGGTTTCCTCTTCGCCCTTCAGGGCAGGAATCCGCGCTTGGGAAGGTTCACCTGCAAATCCTCCCCGGCCATCGATATGGTTATCCGCCTTACGGGCTCCGCGGATCCGCTCATGGCCCAGGGACTGGTGCAAGGCGGATGCGTCATCCGCAGCGCCGATTCCGCCTTCACGGACTCGACCTTGGATCTGGAAGGGATATTCCGGCTGAAAAGGAAAACCACGGGTAACTTCGCGTCCCCTTTATGGTCCCTGCCGTGAATGAGGCCACGCCCAACCCGGTCCCCTTGTCCGTGATCATTCCCACCTATATGCGGGAGCGCGTGCTCTGGGACAGCGTCGCCTCTTTGCGCGGGCAGTTCCGGGAAGGGGATGAACTCCTCATCGTCGATCAGAACGACCCGCCTTTGCTCATCCCCGCCGGCCTGGAAGGGCCTTGGCTGCGGCATTGCCGGTTGGAAACCCCTTCCCTGACAAGGGCGCGCAACCTGGGCATCGAACTGGCCCGGCACGATCGCGTGGTCTTCCTCGACGATGACATCATCCCGGGCGAAAATCTCCTGGACCGTCTCAGGCAGGTTACCCTGGCAAACCCGGACCGGATCCTGACGGGGTTGGTGGAGCAGGACGATGTGGCCGAAGACGTGCCCGCTCCGGGCTGGGTGGACCTGGACAGCGGAGAGATCCGCACCAACTTCAGCCGTCCGCATGCGGGCGAAATCCCCTTCTTCCCCGGCGGCCTGTCCCTGATCCCCAAATCCTGCTTGCCTCCCGCGCCATACTTCTGTCCCGCGTTCAAAGGCGCCTCGCAAGGAGAGGAGATCGATTTCTCCCTGCGCGTCCGCGCGCGCGGCGTCCGCATCTTCGCCGATCCGTCCATCCGCATCTTCCATCTCAAGGTGGTGGAAGGCGGATGCAGATCGCCGCGGTTCCGGCGGCGTTTCTTCTTCGATCACGTGTTCAACCAAAGCCTGTTCTTCGCCAGGCATGGCAATCTCCTGCGCTTTCCGTTGTTCTTCCTAAGGCTGAAAGGGTTCATAGAATTTCACACGCGCGTTCCGGGGAGCCGCTCCCATGCGCCCCTGGCGGTAGCGAAGGCTCTAGCGCGGATGGCGGGGGGATTGATCGCGGGTTTGCGCTTCCGGGGAAAATAGCCAGCGTCCCATGCGGGCGGCAAAACCTTACCCGGCTTGATCCGGGCGGGCTTCCGGCGGCGAGCGGCGCAAATAGAAGCGCCCGTCTTCCTGCACAATCGCCACCGGCTCCGGATCCAGACGAATGGGTAGGCCGGCTTCCAGCATCCGCATCGCCTCCTGTTGATCCGCGCCGTAAGGGGAATGATGCTCCAGGATGATGCGCACGGAACTGGCTCCCTTGATCAGGAGTTTGCTGTCGGCGCGCGAGTCCCGGAATTCCCCCAGCCTGGCTTTCCAGGTTGGATCGATGAAGTGGGGTTTGTAGGCTACGTGGGGAAAAGCCTGGCGCATCACCTTGAAGCTGTCCAGGTTTTCGCGGCTGTCGTCGTAGAAGGAAATGTCGTTGAAGCCGCGGCCCACCAGGTCCTGCGCGATGACCAGAGCTTTGCGCTGGGAAACGGAGAGGGAGGCGAACGGCGCATTGCCCGCCAAGGCGCCCCGATCCTTGTATCCGGAAAACCGCGTATCCGAGACCGCGAAAATGAGTTCATTGGAAAGGCGCACCCCGAAGATGGATTTGAAGAGCCGGATGAGGAAGGGCGCGTGAAGCTTTTTATCCGCCCGGGCCGTGAGGATGCCGAACTCGCTATGGGTTCCGTATTTCAGGATGGTATCGATGATGGATTTGGTGTACTTCACAAGGATCCCGCGCGAGAGGATTCCCAGATCGGAAAATTCGTGGAAGTCCAAGGTCTCGCCCGGAGCGGCCTGATAGGCGGTGAACTGGGCCGGAGATAAAGCGCGCAGGACCGAACCCTCGCCCCCGCGCACCAGCACGCGGGCTTCCGTGCGGATCAAAGTATCGTCCAAGTCGAAAAGATGGATGCTTTTGCGTTGGCCTTCCATGCGGGATCAATTTACCAAAGTAAAGGGCCCGCGGGGATTAATGCTAAATTAGCGAGGCGGCGCTTTCGGCCGGGTAACGTCCAACCATGTTCACCTACCTCTGCAAATTGTTCCACCATCTGCACTCGCGGCCGCGTACCGTTTTGTCCGTGGCGCTGCTGCTCACCTTGGCCGCCTTGTTCCCCCTGAAGCGCCTGGAAACCCGCATGAGTTTCACCGATCTGCTGCCGGCCGAGTTCCCCAGCGTCAAGACCTGGCGCCAGATCGGCCAGAAGTTCGGCGGCCTCGGCCATTTGGCCATCGTGGTACACTCGGAGGATTCGGCCGCCAACGCGGCCGCCATCGATTTCCTGGCCGATCATCTCCGCAGCCATCCGGACGTCAATTTCCTGGAGTGCCGCACGGAAGCGGAATTCTACAAGTCCCATAAATTGCTTTATATCACTTTGAAAGATTTGCAAGAAGTGGACAAGCGGGTGGAAACGGGCTTCTGGCTGAGCCGGAAAAAACGCAATCCCCTCATCCTGGATCTGTTGGACGAGGACGAGAAGGAGAGCTCTTTCGAGGCCACCAGCCTGGACGATTTGCAGAAGAAGTATTTCGCGCGGCTGCAAGGCTACCTGGGCACCCCCGACGGCAAGACCCTGGTGCTGCGGGTCTACCCCAATTTCGATATCGGCGATATCGCTCGCTGCCGGGCCTTCTACCACGACGTGGAAACGGTGGCGGCGCATTTCCGGGAGATTACCCCCAAGCCGCCGGAAATGCTTTTCACGGGCGACATGATGAGGAACATCCAGAACGAGGGCCGCCTCTATTCGGAAATCATCGATTCGGCCAAGAGCTCGCTGTGCCTCACCGCACTCCTGTTGCTCCTTTATTTCATCCGCATCCCCGCGGGCGCAATCCTTGCCTTGATCCCCTTGGCCATGGCCACGGTATGGACCTTGGCCATAACGTCCCGCCTGGTGGGTTATCTCAGCCTGGTGACGGGCCCCTTGAGCCTTTTGCTGGTGGGCATCGGCCTGGAATCGGCCATCCAGCTGTTGGCGCGTTGGCGCGAGGAACGGCGCAAGAATTTCAGCGCCGCGGTGGCATTCGAGACCATCATCCTGGAAACCGGTCCGGCCATCACCACCGGCGTGCTGGTGAGCGCGGCGGCCTTCCTCACCCTGATGATAACGGACTTCCGCGGCTTCGCGCAATTCGGCCTCATGGCCGGCATCGGCATGATGTGCACTTTGGTTGCCGTGCTGGGCGTGTTCCCCTGCATTCTCATCATCGTGGAATCCTACGGCGTGCTGCCGCCCATGGGCAGCCGCATTTTCAACTTCAACCTGTTCCGCAGCCGCCCTTACAGGAAATGGCGCTGGCATTTGGCGGCCCTGATCGCCTTCACCTTGTTCGCGGTCCATCGCGGCGTGCAACTCAAATTCCAATTCAACTTCGACAAGCTCACCTTCCCCAACAGCAACCTGCAGGCGGACAGCTTGGTCCAGGCGGCCGGGGAGGCCATCGTCCCGCCCGCGGTAGTGCTCACGCAGAACTACCTGGAAGCCCAGGCCGTGGCGGAGGCCGTGCGCCGATCGATGCGGGAAGACACCCTCTCCCCCACCATCCAGTCCGTGACCACCATGACGGATTTGCTGCCCGCCGATCAGGACGAGAAGCTGGCCATCATCGCCAAGCTCAAGAAGGCGGTAACGCCGGCCTTGATCGCCAGCGCGCCCGGCCCCTTGGGGGATAACCTGGCAAAGCTGCGGGACGCGTGGGAATCGCGCAAGCTTACGCCGGCGGATCTGCCCGCCAATTACAAGAAGAAATTCCTGGGCAAGGACTCCCTCTCCGGCCAATTCACCTTCATCTTCCCTTCCGTCAACCTCCGCGAGGGATGGAACAACATCGCCTTCGCTGAAGACGTGCGCAATATCCGCACGGCGGCGGGCCGCACCTACCATGCTTCGGGCACGCCCGTTGTGCAGGCGGATTTGCTGGGCCTCATCATCCCGGACAGCCGGCGCGCTTTCATCCTGGCCTTCTTCACCATCGCTCTGCTGGTGCTCATGGACGTGAAATCGCTGCGCGGAACCGTAGTCCTGATCCTCCCGTTGTTGTTCAGCCTGCTCTGGACCTTGGGGATCATGAAGGTGGTAGGCATCAAGCTCAGTTGGTACAATCTGGTCGCGTTCCCGGCCATGTTGGCGTTCGGAATCAACAACGGCGTACACCTTTACCACCGCTATATCGAAGAGGGCCGCGGTTCGCTCTGGTTCGTGCTGCGGCGCACGGGCGAGACCACGGCGGTGGCGACCTTGGTGGGCATGGCCGGGTTCGCGGGGCTGGCCTTCTCGGAACATCGCGGCCTGGCCTCGCTGGGGCAAACCGCGCTTATCGGCCTGAGCATGAGCCTGCTGGCGCCGTTGCTCATCATGCCGCTCATTATCGGTTACCTGGAAGAGCGCGCTAACGTGCAGCCGGAACCGGAGCCCGTCCCCGGCCCGATGCAGGCGGCGAAATGACGCGGCGACGCGGTGGCGGCCGGGCGGCTCCCCTCATTTCCCTGCCGCTGGTAATCCTATACGCCTTTTTCGCGCTGGCGGCCTCCCCTTTCCCGGAAGCGAATCCCGGCAAGGCGGGCGGCACGTCCGCCGGAATGCGGGCGGGGCAGTCCGAATCCGGCCTGGCCGGGAACATCGGGCTCGCCGGGGAAGTCTGGACCGACGACGATGTGGACGCCTGCCATTCCTCCCCCGCCAACCGCCAATCCGACGAGGCGGCTCCTTTCGCTTTGGTGGGATCCGAATCCCTGGTACGCAAGTCCGTCGCGGCCGCCGCCACCTGTCCTCTGGGCTTCAATCCGCTTTTCGCCTTGGCCTGGCGGCCCGCCTCATCATGGGAATCCCTTGCGCATCCGGATGCGGGACCTCGCCTTCCCTTTCCGCATGCCTGGCCCGTGTTCCTGATTTCGGACCTGCCTCCGCCGCTTCCGGCCTGATCTTCCGCTATCCCTCCCACGGCGGTTCCGGTACCGGAACCGCCTTAACGGCAATTCAGTCAACATTTATCCAAGGACGGAAGCATGAACGCGGATTTTAAAAATGCATTGTTCGGCGCAGTGGGATTCATACTTATAATCATCCTGTGCATCACCCTGAAATATTTCAACGTCTTGTGAAGGTCGCATGGCTTTGGGGCCGACGGGGCCTGGTCCCCGCCGGCCTGTGCCTGGCCATCACGATCGTGTTGGGCGTCTGGGCCTGGCATGCTCTGGGCCGCGGCAACCGGAACGCGGCGGCGATAAGGGGAAGGTGGGGCTGGACCGACGCCAGCCTTTTCGAGTTCCAGAAAATCGATTTCCGGTTTTCAGCCGACTCCTTTTTCCTTGCGCAGCGGTTCTTCGATCCCGTGAAACCCGGATTATTCATGCCGTGCTCCCAGGCCGATCACGAAATCCATGCCGCCGGCCGCTATTTCCTGAGCGGGGATACTTTGACGTTCAAAGGGGATTTCACCGACCCGGTCTTCTCGCGGGACACCTTGCGGTTGTGCCGGGATTTCGGATTCCGGGGGGCATCCCATTTCACCTTGCTTCGGGACAGCCTCTGCCTAAGGCCCCCGGGGTCATCCAAAGGAGTATGCTTGGTAAGGATGAAAACGAAACACTGATTGGCAGGAACGTCGTGGAACGCCATCCCATCATTCCTTCTACCACGGCTTCGCTCGGCTCCGCCGGCCGCGGGCCGTTGCGCCCAGGCCGGTTGGCGATGGCCATGATCTTCGTCGCCGCCTGCGTTCCCGCCCCCAAAGGTCCCTCACTTCCGGAGCGGCCGGCGGTGGTCCGGAGCAATATCGAACGCGCGGACTATGCCGGATCGCAAGCCTGCGCATCCTGCCACCGCGCTTACTTCGATGCCTTCATGGCCTCGCCCATGCACAACATGACGCGGCTTCCCGCGCGGACGGATTTGCGCGGGATCTTCGCCGGCCGGATCTTCCGGTTCAAGCAAGACAGCGTGATCCTGGAAGAGCGCGAGGGCAGGCCCTGCATGCGCATCGGCTCACGTCGCTTCGGCGATCATCTCTTCCGGGTGACCAAGGTGATCGGCGGCCATCACCGCGAGGATTTCGCGGGCGTGGAAGCCGGTTCCCGGGATACCCTGACGGAGCGCATCCTGCCGGTTTCCTTTTTCCCCGAAAATAAAACATTCCGTTACAAAGGATACTCGGTGATGGATCCGGAGCGGCCCGCATTGAAGGCGGGCGCGGTTTGGAACCAGACCTGCCTCTTCTGCCATAACACCGTTCCATACCTATCCACCATCCTCCGGGAATTGGCGGGACCGGAGGCGCCCCCCTTCCAAGGCAGCGACGTGGATCGCAGCCTGCCCGCCAATCGCCGGGAAAGCCTCAAGGTCGCGGACTCCCTCGGCTTGCGGAATGCCCTCGCCGCCGAAATCGATTTCCTGCGGCGCGCGGGAGGGAGTGGAGTCGATCGCGGATCGCGCTCCGGTTCGCTGATCCGGACCGGTTCCCTGGGAAAGACGGCGCGCAAAGCGTTGAATGCCACCTGGAGCCTATTCAACGGGAACCATCTGGTGGAGATCGGCATCGGCTGCGAATCCTGCCACGGCGGCAGCCGCGAACATGCGGCCGACCCTCGCATCCGCACCAGCCTGACTCCGCGCAGTCCTTACCTGAGCGTCTCGGATCCCGAGCCGCCCAAAGCCGCCGAACGCAGGCAACAGATCACGCGCGCCTGCGCGCGGTGCCATCAGGTGTTGTTCACGGGATATCCATGGACCTGGGAAGGCGCCGCCCGCGGCGATTCCCTGCCGGGCGGCGCGCATATCAACTCCGGCGAAGGCCGGGATCTATTGCTCAGCGATTGCCGCATCACCTGCACCGATTGCCATAACCCCCACGCCCCCGACAACGATACCCGCATGGGCAAACTGGATGGCCCGGAAGGCAATCTCGCCTGCACCTCCTGCCATGGCGCGCTGGCTTCGCCTGCGGCCGTCAAGGATCATTCCCATCATGATCCCGTAGGCGCGGGAGGCCTATGCCTCAACTGCCATATGCCGCGGAAAAACATGACCTTGGACACCCGCCTGGGCCGTTACCACCGTATCGCCTCGCCCACGGATCGCATCAAGGTGGAAGGCGATCGACCCTTGGAATGCGCCCTGTGCCATGGCGGGAAACCCATTGGCGAATTGGTTGACACCCTGGAAAGCTGGTGGGGCAAGCACTATGACCGGGGCAAATTAACCGATTTGTACGGGGACTTGCGGCAGGGATCCATCCTCGCCACCTTGCGGAACGGCAAGCCGCATGAGAAGGCAGTGGCGCTGGGGCTGGCCGCCTTGCCGCTCCCGCCGGGAGTCGATAAAAAGGAACTTATCCCGTTAGTGGCGGCGGAATTGGCCGACCCTTATCCATTGGTGCGCTATTATGCCGATCATGCCTTGGCGGAATTGATCGGAAGGGAATCCCCGCTTGATCTCCATGGCGAAACGGACAGTCTCATGCGCGCTACGTCCGGCTGGCTGCGGTCCGCGGGCTATTGAGGCAAAGACATAAAAAAAGGAGGACCTGGCGATCCTCCCTTTCCCTGCAACCGCGCGTTTCCGCGCTTCAGCCGCTTTTAGAGATACCGGTTGACCAGGTTTTCCAGCGCCTCCTGGCGGCCGGAGCGATGCTTGGGATTCAGATCCTGGGCCAAGGCCAGATCCGCCAATTCGCCCAGGCTCTTCTTGCCGGAGAGGATGCTGCGGCCCAGTTCCCCGTGCCAGCCGGCATAGCGCTCTTCGACTTTTTTCTGGAGAGCGCCGTCCTTGATCATCTTCTCGGCGATTATGAGGCCGCGGGCCAGCACGTCCATGCCGCCGATATGGGCGTGGAACAGATCCTCTGCATCGATGCTCTGGCGGCGCAGCTTGGCGTCGAAGTTCATGCCGCCGGTGGTGAAGCCGCCGCCTTGGAACAAGGTGTACAGCATCAAAGCCGTGGCGGGCACATCGTTAGGGAATTGATCCGTATCCCAGCCCAACTGTTCGTCGCCGCGATTGATATCCAAGCTGCCGAACACGCCGTTGGCGATGGCATACCCCACTTCATGCTGGAAGGTATGGCCCGAAAGGATGGCGTGGTTGGCCTCGATGTTGACCTTGAATTCCTTCTCCAGGCCGTGGCGCTGCAGGAAAGCGTACACGGTGGCGGTGTCGAAATCGTACTGGTGCTTGGTCGGTTCCTTGGGCTTGGGCTCGATGAGGAGCAGGCCCTTGAAGCCGATTTTGTGCTTATAATCCGCGACCATGGAAAGGAAGCGGCCGAACTGGTCGCCCTCGCGTTTCAAGTCCGTATTCAACAGGGTTTCATAGCCTTCGCGGCCGCCCCACAGGACGTAATTCTCGCCTTTGAGGCGCAGGGTCACGTCCATGGCCTTGCGCACCTGCGCCGCCGCGAACGCGAACACTTCCGGATCCGGATTGGTGGCCGCGCCGCTCATGAAGCGGGGATTGCTGAACAGGTTGGCTGTGCCCCATAGGAGTTTGACGCCGGTGCGGGCCATTTCCTTCTCCGCTTCGCCGGCCAGGATGTCCAGGATGTTGTTGCTTTCCTTGAGGCTGGCGCCCTCCGGGGCCATATCGCGATCGTGGAAGGTGTAATAGGGCACGCCGAGCTTGGAGAAGAATTCAAAAGCGGCGGTGAGCTTGATCTTAGCGGCTTCCACCGAGGTGGGATCCTTGTGCCAGGGACGATCGAAAGTGCCGGCGCCGAACACGTCCGCCCCGTTCCATGCGAAGGTATGCCAATAGCAAGCCGCGCAACGCAACTGGTCTTCCATGCGCTTGCCCAGCACCATGCGGTTCTTATCGTAATAGCGGAAAGCGAGCGGGTTATCGCTCTCGGGCCCCTCGAAACGGATGGAAGGGATGTTGTGGAAATACGATTCGGCCATATCAGGATCCTTTCAAAACATTCGGAAAATTCGCTTAAGCCCCGGAAGAAAACCGCGCCTTCACGTCCTGGTACAGGTTCCTGTACAGGGAAAGCTTTTTGTCGTAACGCTCGGACCAAGCGGCCTCGGGCGGAATGATGTGGTCCACGGCCGGCGCAGTGCACACGGCTTCCGGCTTCTCGCCCGTCAGGGCAAGCCGTGCCAGGCGGGCTGCGCCATAAGCGGGTCCGGCTTCGCCGCCCTTGCGGTAGGACAACGGGCGCTTCAATACAGATGCCAAGATGCGGCCCCATAAACGGCTGCGGGCGCCCCCGCCGATCACGCTGATCTCGCGGATGTCGGCTTTGGCATCCATCAATGCGCGTTGTCCGTCCGCGAATGCGAAAACCACGCCTTCCAACACCGCGCGCCCCAATGCGGCCCGGTTGGTCTCATGCGTCAATCCGAAAAAGACGCCCTGGGCGAAGGGATTGTTGTGCGGAGTGCGCTCGCCGGAAAGGTAGGGAAGGAAAATGGGGGTGGCGGCATCGGACTCGGCCGCGCTTTTTGAATCGGCCATGGAGGCTTCCACCTCGGCCAGCAGCGACGCTTCGTTGGCGGCGCCGGTGAGACGGGTCACCCAGGTCAGGGATGCGGCCGCGCTCAGGATCACGGACATTTGATGCCAGGCATTCGGCAGGCAATGGCAGAAGGTATGCACGGCGCTTTCGGGATTGGCGGAATAGGATCCCGCCGCCGTGAAGTACACGCCGGAGGTGCCCAGGGAAAGGAAAGCATCGCCGGGACGGACCACACCCATTCCTGCAGCGCCGGCGGCATTGTCGCCCGCTCCCGCGGCTACGATCACATCCGTGGAAAGGCCCCAATTGGAAGCCACGTCCGCGCTCAGCTTGCCGGTAGCCTGGGTGCCTTCGCATAGCTCCGGCATGTTGGCCCGCTTAAGGCCGGTGGCCGCCAGCAATTCATCGGACCAGGCGCGCTTGCCCACGTCCAGCCATAAAGTGCCGGAGGAGTCGGACATATCCGAAGCATAGTTTCCGCACAAACGCAGGCGCAGATAATCCTTGGGGAGGAGAACTTTTTCCACGCGGCTGAAGGTATCCGGCTCGTGTTTGGCCACCCACATCAATTTGGGCGCGGTGAACCCGGGCATGGCCAGGTTGCCGGTGATTTTGCGGCTGGTGGGCACGCGGCGTTCCAACTCGGCGCACTCGGCGCCGCTGCGGCCATCGTTCCAAAGGATAGCCGGGCGCAGGACACGATCCTGGCGGCCCAGCAAAGTGGCCCCATGCATCTGGCCCGATAGGCCTACGGATTTCACCGCGGCGAACTCCTTGGGGCGCGCGGCCTTGAGAGCGAGCACAGCCTGATTGGCCGCCGTCCACCACTCTTCAGGATTCTGTTCGGACCAGAGCGGCTGGGGGCGGGAAACGTTCAGGGAAGCGGAAGCCTGATCGATAAGATTCTGGTTTTCATCCACCAGGATGGCTTTGACTGCGGAAGTGCCTAAATCGATGCCGAGAAATGTCATGCGTGAAGTATAGGAACCCGACCGGTTTTAAGTTTGTAGAAATCGTTCAACCATAGGTATAAAATCGGCAAACGGTGTTTTATTTGTACCGATTGGGAGGAAAAGTTGGCGGAATTTTCCTTTTTAAGAGCAGATGGGCTTCCTGATTTCAGATGTGGATGTGCCCGGGAGTGCGTGGAAACGGGATTACGTCCCGAATGTTTCCCATGCCGGTGACGAATTGCACCAGACGCTCAAAGCCCAATCCAAATCCCGCATGAGGTACGCTTCCAAAGCGCCGTAAATCCTGATACCACCAGAGCGGCGCTTCCTGCATCCCCATCTCTTTGATGCGGGCCGCCAATATCTCTTCCTTATCCTCGCGTTGCGCCCCTCCGATAATCTCGCCGATGCCGGGCACTAAAACATCCATAGCGCGTACGGTCTTTCCGTCGGGATTGACCTTCATATAAAAGGCCTTGATCGCCTTGGGATAATCCGTCAGGATCACCGGGGCTTTAAAGACTTTTTCGGTAAGGTAACGTTCATGTTCCGATTGCAGATCGATGCCCCATTCCACCGCATACTTGAAGGTCTCGCCGCTGCGCTTCAACACTTCCACCGCCTCCGTATAGGTCAGCCG
This sequence comes from Fibrobacteria bacterium, assembly GCA_025360005.1. GTDB lineage: Bacteria > Fibrobacterota > Fibrobacteria > UBA11236 > UBA11236 > Chersky-265. The sequence goes on along the minus strand of JANYDA010000034.1, from coordinate 66,679 downwards.
TTTGAATGGATTGTTCAAGACCGCGCTAAGTGTTTCCAAAATGGTGGGTTCCACGCGTTGCTTAAAGAATTCCATCTCCAATGGGCACTTCTCCAGAACCGTGCGCAAAAGATGCTTGAGGAAATCCTCGGCCAGGCGGGCATCGTCTTCCAGTTCCGCGAAAGCCATTTCCGGTTCCACCATCCAGAACTCCGCCAGATGCCGGGAGGTATGCGAGTTCTCCGCTCGAAAGGTGGGCCCGAAGGTGTAGACATTGCCCATGCTGCAAGCGTACGCCTCTGCCTCCAATTGTCCGCTCACGGTAAGGTTGACCCCGGCTCCGAAAAAATCTTTGCTGAAATCCACTTCGCCGCCTTCATTCCGCGGCGGCTTGTCCATATCCAGGGTGGAGACCCGGAACATCTGTCCTGCGCCCTCGGCATCGTTGGCGGTAATGATAGGCGTATGCAACCAAAGGAAGCCCCGCTCCTGGAAGAATCCGTGGATGGCCATCGAAAGGACATTGCGGACACGGGCGATGGCGGAAAAAGTATTGGTGCGCGAGCGGAGATGCGTGAAATCGCGCAAGTACTCATAGCTCATCTTTTGCTTTCCGATGGGATAGAGCGCCGGGTCGCAAGCGCCTATCAGAATCACTTGCCGGGCTTGGACTTCCACGGCCTGCTTTCCCCCTTGGGATTGCACCTCCTTGCCGATCACGGCTACGGAAGATCCGGGGTAGAGCTTGGGGATTTCCGTAGCGTAGTTCGGCAAATCAGCCGGGACTACAACCTGGAGGTTCTGGAAATAGGAACCATCATTGACCTCCAAAAATGTCAGTCCGGCTTTGGACTCCCGTTTGGTCCGGACCCACCCTTGAATATGGACAGTGTCCCCCAGCTTGGGGCTGACAAGGACTTCACGGACTTTACGCTTGAGGGCGGAATCGGACATGGTAACATCCTTGTTTTGATTACTTAACCCATTCATGAATAAGGTCTTAGTGAATATTCCATAAAGCAATTTGAGATGTTTACGGTTCTCACAAGGAGGCCCGAATATAGGGGCCTTGGAAAGGAGGAATACGGCTAGGGGGTGAATTGTCTATTAAAAGAGTAGATAATTTGTTATCTTCCTGAGACAGTCTCACGATAGATAACCAAGGCGATTCCAGTGAGTAACGCATCTTTGGAAATGGGTTCCCCGGCAGGTCCGACCGAAAGACCGCCGTCCAAATTTTCAAAAAAAATAGAAACCCTGGCGGCCAATCCCAAACATCGGGGCGCCTTTTTCACCGAAGACGCATCCAGCAAGGATCTGGCCCTGGCCACGGCCAAATACAAGGACATCAAGGTCTATTGGTTGGTGGATCCGCAAACCGATTTGATCTATGACGCCAAGTTCTTCTCGTACGGCGGACCTGCTTCGGTTGCACTCGGGGAAATGCTCTGTACCTTGGTCAAGGGCATGAAGCTGGAATCGGCGGTAGCCATCACCGTCCCGCAGATCGAAGCCTTGCTCCGAGATGAACCGGGAGTGCCGGCCACCGCCGCCCCCGCGGAAGAAGCCTTCTCTTCCCTGCCTCCCCTGCTCGCCAGCGCGCAGGAAGTCTATGTCTCGGCCAAAGCCCTGGCCTTGGCCACGCTCACCTTGAAGGCAAGCCAGAGCGGGCAACCCCGGCGCTCCAGCTTCGAGGCGCTGACCGAGGCGGATAAATCCTGGATGGCCATGCCCAAAGAAGATCAGATCAAAACGATTGAAACCATCATGGACAAAGACATCCGCCCCGGCCTCAACATGGACGGCGGGGATTTGCATATCCGCGATTTGGAAGAGGGCCAACGCCTGCTGATCAAGTGGCAGGGCGCCTGCGGCGGATGCGCTTCCTCGACGGGCGCGACCTTGTCCTATATCGAAGACTCCCTGCGGCGGCAGGTTTTCGGCGGGATGCAGGTCATTCCGGTGGAAGACTAAGCGCGGGCAACCGGGATAAACAGCATGGACAACGCAGCAAACAAAGCCCCCGCCTCCGCGGTCCCCACCAATGCTTCGGTCGGGGCCCCCACCGTCGCCAACGGCGACGATTACAAATTCGGGTTCACCACCGACGTGGAGATGGAGAAGTTCGGCAAGGGATTGAACGAGGACGTGATCCGCGCCATTTCCAAGAAGAAGAATGAGCCCGCTTTCCTGCTGGACTTCCGCCTCAAGGCCTACAAGAAATGGCTGACCATGAAGGAGCCCAATTGGGCCCATGTGAAATACCCGGCCATCGATTACCAGGACATCGTCTATTTCGCGCAGCCTAAGCAAAAGCCCACCCTTACCGGGCTGGACGAAGTGGATCCGGAAATCCTCAAGACCTTCGAGAAGCTGGGCATCCCGCTGGACGAGCAGAAGCGCCTGTCCAATGTGGCCGTGGACGCCGTATTCGACAGCGTGAGCGTGGCCACCACCCATAAGAAGAAGCTGATGGAACACGGGGTCATCTTCTGCTCCATCAGCGAAGCCGTACACGAATATCCGGAATTGATCGAGGAATACCTCGGCTCCGTGGTGCCGGTGGCGGACAACTTCTACGCGGCCCTCAACTCGGCCGTGTTCACGGACGGCTCTTTCGTGTACATACCGCCGGACACCAAGTGCCCGATGGAGTTGTCCACCTACTTCCGCATCAATACCGAAGAGTCCGGCCAGTTCGAGCGCACCTTGATCGTATGCGCGGAGAACAGCTACGTCTCCTACCTGGAAGGCTGCACGGCGCCCAAGTTCGATACCAACCAATTGCATGCGGCGGTGGTGGAACTGGTGACCTTGGACAATGCGGAAATCAAGTACAGCACGGTGCAGAACTGGTATTCCGGCGATCCCAAGACCGGCAAGGGCGGCATCTACAATTTCGTTACCAAGCGCGGCAAATGCCTGGGGCGCAAGTCCAAGATTTCCTGGACCCAAGTGGAAACCGGCTCCGCCATCACCTGGAAATATCCCAGTTGCATTCTGGTGGGCGAGGAATCGGTGGGCGAGTTCTACAGCGTGGCCCTCACCAACGGCTATATGCAGGCGGACACGGGCACCAAGATGATCCACCTGGGCAAGAACACCAAGTCCAGCATCATTTCCAAAGGCATCGCCTCCGATCATAGCAGCAATGCCTACCGGGGCCTGGTGCGCATAGGCAAGAACGCCACCGGCTCCCGCAACTTTTCGCAATGCGACAGCATGCTGGTGGGCGGCGAATCCAGCGCGCATACCTTCCCCTACATTGAAACGGGGAATGCGGCCTCACAGGTGGAGCATGAAGCATCCACGTCCAAGATCAGCGAGGATCAACTGTTCTATTTCCAATCCCGCGGCGTGCCGCGCGAGGAAGCCATCAGCATGATCGTTAACGGGTTCTGCAAGGACGTGTTCAACCAGTTGCCGATGGAGTTCGCGGTAGAGGCGCAGAAGCTGCTCGCGCTTAAGTTGGAGAATAGCGTTGGGTGAGGAAGAGAAGAGAGATTGCAAGATGCAATTTGCAATTTGCAAAATGGTTTTAAGGAAGATATGGCCACAGCGGATTACATGTTAGAAGTCAAGGACCTCCACGCCACCATCGGCGAAGAAAGCGCGATCACGCAGATCCTCAAAGGCATCAATCTCTCGGTCAAAGCCGGTGAAGTCCATGCCATCATGGGGCCGAACGGGTCCGGCAAGAGCACGTTGTCGAAGGTGATTGCGGGACATCCCGATTATACCGTTTCCAAGGGCGTAGTCCTTTTGAACGGCGAGAACATCCTGGAACTGGAGGCGGACGAGCGTTCCCGCAAGGGGATTTTCCTTGGCTTCCAGTATCCGGTGGAGATCCCCGGCGTCAACAACGCGGAATTCCTGCGCATGGCCTACAACCAAAAGCGTAAGGCCGAAGGCAAGGAAGAAGCCGATCCGCTGGACTTCGAGGAAATCCTGGACGCCAGGATGAAGATCCTGGACATGGACGACCGCTATAAGGAACGCGCCATCAACGAGGGATTTTCCGGCGGCGAAAAAAAGCGCAACGAGATCCTGCAAATGGCCATCCTGGATCCGGCTCTTGCCATCCTGGATGAAACCGATTCCGGCCTGGACGTGGATGCTTTGAAAATCGTAGCGGGCGGCATCAACCGCTTGCGCGGGCCAGGCAAGGCCATCGTGCTCATCACCCATTACCAGAGGTTGCTGGACTATGTGCAGCCGGACGTGGTGCACGTATTGAGCGGCGGTAAAATCGTCCAGACGGGCGACAAAGAGCTGGCCCTGGAGGTGGAGAAAAAGGGTTACGATTGGCTGGTGAAGTGAGCCGGAAATGACAGAGACCGCCATCCTCAATAAGCCCCGCTTTATGCGGGAAGAACCGCGCCCGGCCATCACGCCGGCGCAGGAAGCCGCAATCCCCCTTTGGATAGCGGAAGGGCCCGCAGCATTGGCCGATATCCGCGCGGCCGCGTTCAACGCATTGCGTAAAACCGGGTTGCCGCATTCCGGATCGGAGGACTTCACCTTCATCCGCGTGGGCGAATTCCTGCCCCACCTGGGACCTCCCGCGGAAAGCGCGCCGGAACGGAGCGGCGACCGCTCGCCTGCGGCTGCCGAAATCGAATCGCAATTGGTGGCGGAAGCGGCCGAGGCTTATCTGGTGCTGATCGACGGAACCTATCACCCGGAGCTTTCCCGGCCCGGATCCGGTTTCCGCATCTCGACGCTTTCCCGGGCCGAGCTGGCTGCAGAAGCGCGTGCGGCGCTCGCGCTCATCGCCTCCCAGGAAACCGACGCGGTCGCATCTTTAGCGATGATTTTTTCCCGTGATCCCCTGGTGATCCAGGTGGAAGCCGGATCGGTTCCCGGGAGCCCCCTGCTGCTGCTGCATTTCCATACCGGCTCGGGCGTCCGCAGCGATTCGTTGATCATCTACCATGGAGCCAAGCTCTCGGAAGCCGTCTTGCTGGTGCGGCACTCGACTCTGGCGGACTCGGCCACCTCGGCCAACGCCGTCGCCACCGGATCGATGGAGAATGTGCAGACCGTCGCGCTCCTGGACGAAGGCGCTTCCCTGAAATTCCTGGAGGCGGGCGCCTCCGGATCCGGGGAAAGCACCTTGATCCGCGATATCCATTTTCGCAAACTCGCAGCCAGGTTGGAGCGCAATAGCAGGCTGTTGGCGGTATCGGCCCATACCGGATCCAGGCTCACGCGCAACAGCTTTTCCGTGGACCTGGCGGGCGAAGGCGCCGAGGCCGAAATCAACGGCGCGACGGTATTGACCGGAAACCGCCAATCCCACAACTTCATCCGCATCCGCCATCTGGTTCCGCATTGCGTGAGCCGCCAGCTGTTCAAATCCGTGGCGGCCGATCAATCGCGTTCCAGCGTGGACGGCACCATCTACGTGGCCAAGCACGCCCAGCAGACCAATGCCTATCAGCTCATCAACAACCTGATGCTTTCGGATGAGGCGCGCGCGGACAGTAAACCGCAATTGCTGATCCACGCCGACGACGTGAAGTGTTCTCATGGATCCACTTCCGGCAAGCTGGATCCCGCGCAACAGTTCTACCTGGAATCGCGCGGGCTGCCGCCCGCCCAGGCGCGCGCTTTGTTGACCATCGCGTTCATCGCGGAAGTGCTGGGCAAGGCCGATAAAAAAGGTTTCCGCGCCGTGCTCGACCGCGCATTGCTGGATACCTTGAAGAACCGCCTGCCCGCGGCCGCGAAAGGAGTTTCCCATGGCTAATCCCAGCGACGCCTCCAGTCCCGGCATCGCGCCGGCCGACCGCGCAGCATCCATTCCCGCGTTCCATCCCGGGTTGGACATCAAAAGGGATTTCCCGGTGCTGAACCGCGAGTTTGGCGGACAGCCGCTCCGCTACCTGGACAGCGCGGCCACTACCCAGAAACCCTTATCCGTCATAGTAGCCATGAACACCTTCTACATGGAGAGCTACGGCACGGTGCGCCGCGGCGTCTATCGACTCAGCGAAAAAGCCACCGCCGCCTATGAAGGCACGCGCAGGAAAGTCGCCGCCCTGATCAATGCCGCTTCCGAAAGGGAGATCATCTATACCAGCGGCACCACCCAGAGCATCAACCTGGTGGCCTACAGCTATGGCCGCAAGTTCCTGAAGCCCGGCGATGAAATCATCCTTTCGCAAATCGAACACCATGCCAATATCGTTCCCTGGCAGATCATCGGGGAGATGACGGGCGCCGTGATCAAGGTCATCCCCGTGGACGATACCGGTACGCTGATGCTGGAGGAATACAAGAAACTCCTGGGCGAACGCACCCGTATCGTGGCCGTGAACCATATTTCCAACGCGCTCGGCACCATCAATCCCGTGAAGGAGATTATCCGCCTGGCGCATCTGTCCGGTCCCGGCGGCCGCGGAGCCGTGGTGTTGATCGATGGCGCCCAATCCATCGCGCATATGGCCGTGGACGTGCGCGATCTCGACGCTGATTTCTACGCCTTCTCCGGGCACAAGATGTTCGGCCCCACCGGCGTAGGCATCCTGTACGGTAAGCTGGCTTTGCTGGAGAGCATGCCTCCTTACCAGGGCGGCGGCGACATGATCATGAAGGTGACTTTCGAGAAGACCACCTACCAGGCGTCCCCCCACCGCTTTGAAGCCGGTACGCCTCCCATCGTGGAAGTCCTGGGCTTGGGAGCCGCAGTGGACTATCTGAATAAAGTGGGGTTGGATCGCATCGCCGCGCATGAACATGCGTTGTTGGAATACGGCACCGCCGTGCTCAAGGAAGTCCCGGGCCTGCGCCTGATCGGCACCGCCGCCCACAAGGGATCCATCCTATCCTTCACCCTGGACGGGGTACATCCCCATGATATCGGCACCTTGCTGGACGAGGACGGCATCGCCATCCGCGCGGGCCACCATTGCGCCCAGCCCACCATGGATCGCTTCGGCGTTCCCGCCACGGCGCGCGCCTCGCTGGGGCCATACAACGATGCGTCCGATCTGGACGCCTTGGCCAAGGGGCTCAGGCGTATCGGGGAAATGTTCCGCTGATGTCCAGAAGCAACGAGCTTTACCAACAGGTCATCCTGGACCATAATAAGAATCCGCGCAACTACCGGACCATCCCGGATGCGGCGCTGGTCTGCGAAGGCCATAACCCGCTTTGCGGGGACCACATCACCGTTTACGCGAACGTGGACGCGAACGGTACTCTCGCGGACCTGAGCTTCCAGGGCAATGGCTGCGCCATCTCCAAGGCCAGCGCTTCCATGATGACGGCTTATCTCAAAGGCAAGACCCTGGCGCAGGTCCGGGAGATCTTCACCGAGTTCCATGACATGGTGCGGGGCGAGTTCGATCCCAGGTCCCGGGAGAACCATCTGGGAAAGCTGACCCTGTTCGAAGGGGTGAAGGAATATTCGTCCCGCATCAAGTGCGCGTCCCTGGCCTGGCATGCCCTGATGGGCGCGCTGGAGAAAAAGCCATCCGCCACCACGGAAGGGTAACGCGCCTCGCCATCCAAGAGTCCAATTAGGTCTCAAAAAAGGGAATGGGAACCGGAAACCCCATAACCGCAATCGTTTCCGGTGGCGGGAAATCATTGCATTTAATAGCTTTACCCCCTATAACAAGGGCAGCCGACGCTGGGCCACCTTATCAATTCCATGGGAGCGCTATGACGACTAGACTGAAATTCGCGGTTATCGGATTGGGACAGTGCGGCGGCAATCTGGCGAACTCATTCGCCAAATACGGATATCCCAGCATGGCGGTGAATACCTCCATCCTGGATCTCAAGGACTTGGCCAACATCCCCGAGAATCGGAAAATCCATACGCCCCTCAATGATACGGACGGAGCCGGCAAGGATCCCCGCATCGGTGAAAAAGCCATCTTCTCCCATCTCCCCAACATCCTGGCCGGAATCCAGCAATTCGTATCCGGCGCGGACGCCATCCTCATCACCGCAGGCCTGGGCGGAGGCACCGGCAGCAATGTCGCCCTGCTCGGAAATATGATGAAGCGCTTCAACCTGCCCATCGTATCCCTGGTAACCATCCCTACCAACGACGAATCGGCGCTTTCAAAGGTGAACGCCTTGCGCGCCATCAACCGCATCGTGGGCGAGAACTTCGACTCTTGCATCATCGTCGACAACAACAAGATCCTGAACCAATTCCCCAACAGCAGCCTCTCCGCGTTCTATCCGGAGGCCAACGACTACGTGGTCAAGACCTTCTCCAATTTCAACTCCCTCACCACGGAATTTTCCGCCAAGAGCCTGATCAGCTTCGATAACGAAGACTTCCGCAAGGTGCTGCTGTCCAAGGGCATTCTCATCTTCGGCGAAACCGAGTTGGCGGCCTCCCAGATCAACACCCTGGACGATATCCTTCCCCGTCTGAAGGAGATCTGGCAAACCAGCGGCCTGATGGCGGAAGGTTTCAACTTCGCCACCGCGGCCAGCGGCGCCATCAGCATCTATGCCCCCGCCGCTATCCTGCAAAAAACCTCGAGCCGTTTCCTGAACCTGCTGGGAGAGGAATTCAAATCCCTAACCAACGGCGCTACCTGCTATTTCGGCTTGTACGAAGTGCCCAATTCCACCACCATCAGGATCAGCACCATGCTGGGCCGCTTGACCATCCCGGTCAGGCTCCAGGAAATGCTGGTGGAAGCGTCCTCCGAAGGTAAGAACCTGACCCAGAAGCTGGCCCAGATTCTGCCGACCCTGGACATTTCCTCCCTGGACGAGATGGATCTATTTTCCAATGGACCGGATCCGCGGTCGCCGGCCCCGGGTCTCAGCGATACCAGCGTGCTTTCCCGCGAAGCGGTTAACGGCGGGGCCAGCTACCGGTCCGAACCCGTCGCGAAGGAATCCAAGGAAGCCAAAGAGACCGACCTCGACCTGGAAAACCGTTCATATAGCCTGGAAGAGTACGTCAAAATCAAAAAGGCGAAATCTCCGGCGACATGAGAATGCATAGGAAGGGAATGCCATATTGGGCATCCTCATGGCGGTTCGGGTTTCCCGGCCGCTTTTTTTTTAGCCCATTAGGCAAGTGCACCCCTTTATAAAGGCGTAAAGAGTGGTGGCCGGTCCCACTCTTTACGACCGACGCCGAGACGATGTCGGCATCGCCTCACCGGACTCTTTCCCCTCCAACTCCACCCACGGAATCGTTGTTCCCGGTATTTTTAGAACGTATAATGTTGGGACTTCCACTAGGAGCCCGAAATATGTTGCTCATGCTCAGCTTGGTTTGCGTCTTCAGTTGCTTCGGCGGGATCCTGCTCGGACAATCGCTGAAGGGATTGCTCATCTTCACCCAGGGATTGGAAAAAGGGCAGAAGAAAATGTTCGCCATCGGCATCGGTTCCGTGGCGTTGGCCCTGGTCCTGAGCATCGCCTCCATCTGGGTTCCCAACTGCCACAGATAGGGTAATTCATTGATGCTTTACCGTCCCGGGCTCATTCCGGGCCAAGCGATTTTCCGGCTCCTGCAGGTGGTGACGGTATTCCAGATTCGCCAGCGCCCGGTTTGCCGGTAATTGCCGATCAGCCAACGTGTTTTCGTGGTCATGGCAATTCCAATAGTGTAAGATAATGGCAAGCCAGTATCGTCAGACCAGCGGAGGAAAATAAGCATGAGCGCGGAAACCAAGGACGGAAAAGAAGCGGAATTCGAAATCAAGATTGATACGTCCAAGATGTCCAAGGAGAAGGCCGAGGCCATGATGGTGGCCGAATCCTCGCGCGAAGATAAATGGGAAAGTCCCAGCTTCGCCGGGGGCCTGTTCATGGGCAAGTTCCAGCCGGAACTGATCGTGCCTTTCCCGGAACAGACGCCGGAAGACAAGATCATCGGGGATAAGCTGTGCAAAGAAGTGGCCGAGTATCTACGCGCCAACCTGGACCCAGACGAAGTGGATCGCACCCGCGAGGTGCCCAAGAAGGTGCTGGACCAGTTCACCAAGATGGGCCTGTGGGCGATGAAGATCCCCAAGGAATACGGAGGCTTGGGGCTCACCCAAGTCAATTACAATCGCGTGGTTTCCATGGTCGCGTCCTATTGCGGATCCACGGCGGTATGGCTTTCCGCCCATCAGTCCATCGGCGTGCCCCAGCCGCTCAAGCTTTTCGGCACCCCGGAACAGAAGAAGAAATACCTGCCGCGTTTCCGCGAGGGCGCCATCTCCGCCTTCGCCCTGACCGAACCCAATGTGGGCTCCGATCCGGCCAAGATGTCCACCACGGCCACGCCCACGCCGGACGGCAAACATTACATCATCAACGGCATGAAGCTCTGGTGCACCAACGGCCCCGCGGCCGACATCCTGGTGGTCATGGCCCGCACGCCTCCCAAGATCAAGAACGGCAAGGAAATCACCCAGATCACCGCCTTCATCGTGGAAAAGGGCACGCCCGGCATGAAGACCGAATGGCGCTGCGATTTCATGGGCATCCGCGCCATCCAGAACGGCCTCATCAGCTTCAAGGATGTGAAGGTCCCGGCCGAGAACATCATCCTGGGGTTGGGCAAGGGACTCAAGCTGGCGCTCAGCACCTTGAACGTGGGCCGCCTGACCCTACCCGCCGCCTGCGTGGGCATGGGCAAGCAATGCATGAACATCGTGCGCAACTGGGCCAACGAACGCGTGCAATGGGGACTGCCCATCGGCAAGCACGAGGCGGTGGCCAACAAGATCGCCTACATGTCCTCCACCCTGTTCGCCATGGAGGCCACTACCTGGCTGACCTCGGCGATGGCAGACAAAGGCGGCAACGATATCCGCATCGAAGCCGCCATGGCCAAGATGTTCTGCTCGGAAGCCGCGTGGAAGATGATCGACGAGACCATGCAGATCCGCGGCGGCCGCGGTTATGAAACGGCGGAATCCCTCAAGGGCCGCGGCGAAAAGGCCGTGCCGGTGGAACGCATGATGCGCGATTGCCGCATCAACCGCATCATCGAAGGCACCACGGAAATCATGCATCTGTTCCTGGCGCGCGAGGCCATGGATCCGCACATGCAGGTGGCGGCGGAAATAATGCTGAGGGTACCCCTCGGCCGCAAGCTCAAGGCCGGCCTCAAGATGGCCAACTTCTACAGCAAGTGGTATCCCACCCAATGGATCAATACCTCCATGTTCCCGGGCTATTCGGAATTCGGGCCCAAGCTTTCCCGGCACATGAACTTCGTGGAACGCACCTCGCACCAATTGGCGCGCAGCATCTTCCACGCCATGGGCATGTACCAGAACACGCTGGAACGCAAGCAGGTACTGCTGAGCCGCTTCGTCGACATCGGCACGGAGCTGTTCGCCATGGCCTCCGTATGCGCCTTGGCCAAGCTGCGCCATGAAAAGGATCCGGCCAATCCCCACTTCGTCCATCTGGCCAGCTACTTCTGCAAGGAGTCCCGCCGCCGCGTGGACGCCCTGTTCGCCGGCATCAACGACAATGATGATCGCCAGGCCAACAAGATCGCCAAGTCCATGATGGCCGGCGAATACAAGTGGATCGAAGAAGGCATCATGAAATGCTACGAGGATTGACTCGGCGCTTCATCCGGTCCTTTCACAACTTGGAACCGGCCGGGACTCCGGGTAACAGGCGCGTTACGGGAGCGGCGGAGGCCTTCGCGGCGCCTGCCGGGGCCGGATCGACTCCGGCGATTTTGGCCTTGCCCCCGATGGGACCGAAGCGCCCCAAGGTCCTTAACGCCGCATAGGTATGCGCGAGGCTGTCGGCTCCGAGCGGAGCGGCCTGATCCAGGAGATTTCCAAGGAAAACGGAGGAGCTGCCGCCGGCCAAGCGATCCACGGAGGCTTCCAACTGGGAGCGATGGAAGGCCGTCCCGTAAGAAGACACTATGTCGCGGATGAGATCGTAGATGGACTTTTTGCCCCCGGAATGTTCCAGCAGGTAACGATCCAGGATCATGGCGGCCTGGCTCCCCTTGCCGTAGACCAGACCGATGAAACCCAATGCGTCGGCCGGCTCTACGAAGGCGGAGTCCATGGTCTGGAACAGGTGGTTGCGGACATAATGGTTGGCCAGGGCGTATTGCCTCACCGCGGGCAGGGTATCCCGCAGGGTAAGCATGTTGGCGGCAAAAGCGGTGTCCCCGATCAATCCGGTCTGGACGGATAGCAGCAGGCCCAGATAATCGGTAACGCCTTCCTTCCACCAGGGGTCGTCATAATCGGAATGGTAGATGCCGACAAAGGTGTGGGTGAGCTCATGGACATGCACTTCCGGAAGCGCGGCGGCTTCGGCCTTGAACCAATAGCCTTGCACGCCTTCAATGCCCCAGAACTGCGCGTTCTCCCCCACGAAATACCGATGCGTGGGAAGCGGCAAAAGGGAGTCCTCGACGAGGCGGATGCACCTTTCCAAAAGGCCGCCGAACTTATCCAGATCCAGGGTGTCTGAGGAAGTGGCGTAAACGGTGACCTCATGGTTGGCCATGGTGAAGGTTCTGGTTTTGATAGGATCGTAGGCGGCGCGCACGAACATCAGCTCGTAATTGGTGGTGAAATTCATTTTGGCATCCGTGCCCACCAAGGTGCGGCCGGGCATGGCGGCGAACTCCAGGGATAACTTCGCGGAGGTGCGCCATTGGGTGGCGTAATCCCGGCCCAGCAAAGGCAGGATGAAATAATACGCGCCGTCGATGAGATCGACGCCGGGGGCGGTCTTGGGGATGGGCAAGCCGAAACGGGAAGTATCGCGGGGCGCCAGATCCACGGCGTAGGATAGGGTGCGCGCGGCGGCGGGCAGCACCATGAAACGGCCGTCCAGGTTGATGCCGGCGAGCACGGTGTCCCGGGCCTGCAACGTGTTCCCGTCTTTGTCCCGTACCGTCAGATCCGCAGCCTTATAACCGGGCGCGGGCATCACCGGATTGTCGGCATAGAATACGGGCGCCTGGAAAATCTTGGGTTCATCGGACGGCCAGGCGCCGATATCGATCGTTATCCGGCAGCCCCGCCCGGACTCGCTGTCTACCGTATAGGCCAGGACATGTCCGGAACCCGCGCTGTCGCCGGCGGCGACCGGCCCGGCCCCCGGCTTTACGGCGCTGGAATCCGGTTGCGTGAAAGCGGTTTCGTAAGTGCACGACCCCAGCGGTTGCAGGGAAAGAATGATCAAGGTTCCCGTGCCGATAGCCGCGGACCAGCGCAACCAACCTGCCACTATCATGTTCCCCATGCGTACCTTTCCGACCCACGGCAGACACGGGATTTTTCCTTCCCCCGGCTCCGAAAGAAGCGTAAAACATACTTGGATTCCCGGGCTGGACCCAGGTTTTTCCCCCTGCCGGAGTATATTTACGGGAATGCCTTTCCCATCACCCAAACGGACGTCCGCCGCTCTCCGCTTCCGGCTTCCAGTCCTCTCCCTATTGATGGCCGCCGTTACGGCCGCCTTTTCCGCCCCGGTGGACATCGCCAATTCCGTCTACCCGTTCCTGCGCCGGCTGGAACTGGAAGGCCGGATCGCGCCCGGCCGCCTGGGAACACTTCCGCTCCCCGGGTCCGAGGTAACCGCATTGTTACGGGAGGCCGGGATCCGCGCCGCGGGCATGCCGGAATGGGAATCGAAGCGCCTGGACGCCTTCGCCGAAGAGTTCGGATTGCGGGAAAGCAGCGACGGCCGATACCATCCGCTCGGCTACCGGGATTCCTCATTCCGGGTGGGGATCCACGCCGAATCCTACAATGAAGGCTATATCCGCGATTCGCTCCCGCGCGCCATGACCCACGGTTTCGGATCGCTCACCGGGACCATCCAAGGCTCCTATCGGGAAAAGCTGCAATTCACCTCCACCGCGGGTAGCGGCCAGGAACGCTCCCTGCATGAACGCTTCACCGAGAATTATGATCCCGCCCGCGGCCTTCCTTACAACACGGACCGCACCGGCAAGGCCGGCATTCCGCGCACGGCGGGAACCTTCGACGCTTTCCGGACCGTGGTGGGCTATGAGGAGGAGGGATTCCGCCTTGAGTTCGGAAGCGATTGGAACCAATGGGGCCCCGGTATCTGGCAGCACGCCTTCCTTTCCCAGCGCCCATGGTTCTGGGTCCAGGATTCCCTGCCGGCGAGCGATTCCGCGGGCTTCAGGGGCACGCCCGATCCCGGTAGGTATCGCCGGGGTTACCGTTACCCCGGGGAGACTGCGCCCATGACCCAATTGCGCATGGGCTTCCGGGCCGGCAAGTTCACCTACACCAAGGTGGTGGCGGAGCGGACCGGGCTATGGCAGGATTCCCTGGCGCACCTGATAGCCCACCGCCTGGAATATCGGCCCTGGAGATTCCTGGGCCTGGGCATGCAGGAGATGGTGATGACGGCGGGCAGGCCGTTGGATTGGACCTACGCCATCCCCTTGGTCCCGCTGAAATACACCGAACATGAACTTGGGGATCGCGACAATGCCGCGGTGGGGATGGACGCGGAAGTCCTATGGGCCGGGCACGGGAGGTTTTTCGGGGAACTGCTGGTGGATGACTTCAGCGGTTGGGATCCGGATTTCTGGGGCGCCAAATACGCCTATGCCGTCGGCGCGGAAGCGGTGGATCTCCCCTTCCCATCGGCGCGCGTGCAAATCGAATACGCGCACGTGGAGCCCTGGGTGTTCACCCACCAGGTGCGGGATGATCAGATGCAGCATTACGGCGCCCTGCTGGGAAGCTCCCTGCCCCCCGATTCCCATGCTTTCAGGGCCGCCTGGGAGCAGCCGATCCGCGCGGATCTGGATCTGAGGCTGGAATACGCGTTCATGCAAAGGAATGCGACGTCCCGGGGCAGCTCCATATTCGACGTGCATGAAACCCCGATCGAGGGGACGCGGAAGGTTTTCCTGGGCGGGACGGTGGAGACTCGCAACGCGCTGCAACTGGGAGGCGCATGGCGATGGCGGCGGTTCGTGGAGTTCCGCGGCGACCTGGGATTCCTGGAAGTGGAAAACTGGAAAAGCCGGGCCGGAGTAAGCCTCGCCTCCCCCATCCTGTCCGGGGAATTGATCCTCAGGTATTGATGGCTAGCCGCGGCTCCATGCGGCCCAAGTGCTCCAGAGCAGCTTACCGGCCATCGCCAGCCCGGACCATAACAGGAAACGGTTCACCCACACCTCCCCTTTGCGGATCTGCCATAGGCTGCCGGCCCAACCGCCGGTGAGATTGCCGGCCGCCAGCACGGCCGCCAAGGGCCAATCGATGCGGCCCGCCGCGGCGAAAGTGGCCAGGGATACGGCAATGAAGATCAGGGTGTTGGAAACCTTGAGGGCGTTGATCCGGAACACGTCGAGGTTGCCCAGGCGGCTGAACGCAGCCATCATGATGAGACCGGAACCGGCCTGGATGAATCCGCCGTAGAAGCCGATGGCGGCGAACAGGATCAGGGCGATCCAATCCTTGCGTAACCTGGGTGTTTCCCCATCGGCATGGCCCCGGCCCGCTCCCCGCAAGGTGGAGAATACCACCAACAGGATCACGGCGGCCAGGATGGGATTGAACAACCGATCGGAGATGCGGACGGCCAGCAGCGATCCCGCCAGGGAGCCGATGGCTGCGGGCCAGCCTACCTGCATGGCCAGCCTGGGCAGGAAGATGCCTTGCGATCGGAAGGCCAGCAAGGAAGCCAGCGAGCCCAGCAGTATCCCCAGGCGATTGGTTCCGTTGGCGGTGGCCGCAGGCAGGCCCATGAAGATGAGCAGGGACAGGCTCAGGATGGAACCGCCTCCGGAGACGGAGTTGATGAAAGAGACCGCGACGCCCACCAGGAACAGGGCCGGATATACCCACATCCCCATGCGCTCAGCCCTTGTCCGGATCGGATTCGGAAATCACGCTCCCCAGGTACAGGGGCGGATGGTTCTTTCCGGAGGAATACAGGACGCCCAGGGTATGCTTGATTTCGTCCCATGAATTCAGGGAGCGCAGCTTGCCGGTCCCTTTGGGATCCAGGCGCAAGAGGAGATAATGGATGCCGGAGAGATCCACTTCCCCCAGCGGTTTGCGAGGCGCATACAGGGGGCCGGAATGGATCCGCCGCTTGGAGAGCAAACCCAATTCGACGAGCGGTCCCGCTAAGCGTTCCACCGACTGGGTATCGTCCCAAAGCTCGCCTGCCAACAGGGAAAGCGGGACCGCGCGCCTCCCCTCCACGGCTTTGGATCCGGAAATCCCGTGCACGGCTTTCAGAACATCGATGACATCCTTTTCCATGTTGCGGAAGGCCTCGGAATCGCCCGCCGCAGCCGAGGTCATCCCGCGCGAAAGATAGAGGCGCTGGTACATGAACGCCACCGCCGCGCCATAGAGCACAATCATCCAGAAGAGATAGATCATCAATAGCAAGGCGGGAAAGATTGCCAGCGAGCCGTAGATGAAGTTGTTGCGGGATAGGATGAGGCTGGGAAAGATCACCAGCACCCGGGTCAGAAGGTAGATGAGGCCGGTGGAAATGCTGGCTGCCAGCACCGCGGGGAAAGGCCGCACCCGCGTATTTGGGATGATGTAAAAGAGCAGCCCCAACGCCATCCATAGGAAACCGACCACGGCTATGGTGCTGAGCAGGATCACGGTTTCATGGACCAGGCCCGGCACCTGGGCCCCGGAAAACCTGCTCTCCAGAAAAACCCGGTATTTGAAGAGGACGTTTCCCGCCGCCACCACCAACAGGATGAGCAGGAGCAGGAAGGGAGTGTATTCCTTGATGCGGCGCCACCAGTTCCGATCCTTGCGGATGTCCCAGATATGATCGAAGGCGAGCTCGATATTGCTCATGGAAAGGAAGAACGCGAAGAGGAGTCCCAGGCTCCCCACCAGCCCGAGCTTCTGGAAATCCACCTTCTGCGCGTACTCGATGACCCCGAGGATGGGATCCAGGTTCACGTCCAGGTTCATGGAGTCCGCTAGATAGATGATCAGGCGGGAGAGAAGATCCAGATAGCCGAAACGGCCGGCCACGGAGGAAAGGATGACCGCGAAGGGCACGAAGGACAGAATGGAGGTGTAGGTGAGGGCGCTGGCGCGCACCGGGATCTGGTTCACGGGAAAGCTCATCCCCGCCAGCACCAGCACCCGGGCCACGCGCGCGGCGAACTTCCGGGTCCAACGGATGTCCTTTTCCATGCCCACGCGGTTCAGGCTGGACAAGGCCGCCAATCCCTTGCCGGACAGGGCTTTCAGCAACCCGTTGAGCCGGCCTCCGGAAACCGGGAAGATTCGATGTTTGCTATCTTTTTTGGTCAAAAGCTTTCCCAAACGGGTCGGAAACGGCCAGGATCCCTTCCAGGCTTCCAGCGATGAAAATAGTCAAAATGCGCCACTCCCATCCCTTCCCTAGGTTTCTAGCCGTCCTGGTTCTGGGCCTGGCCGGAATGCTCCGGGCCGAATCCACTTGGGATGAAAAGGGCGCCGCTCCGGAAAAATCCTATTCCGCCGAGTCCGGCGTCCCCGATGGCGAGGGCGCTTTGGAGGAAGGATACCATCTCTACCGGGACGTGACCCAGGAGCAAAGCGATCTGGCCCATCTGGCCCTGAACCAGGCCTACTCCGCCAATATCAGGCATGCCCGCAAAACCGTGGCAGCGCTGCGGGAGATGGAAAACGCCAAGCGCCTGCCCCCCTTGAGTTATCTGCTTTCGGTGGCCATCGATGTGATGCGCTACCAGAACGGCGACTATGAGGATGAGGAAGAGGAAAAGGCGCTGCTCAAGTCCATCGACGACGCCTCGGAACAGGGAAGTTACCTCTGCAAACATGCCCTCGATAAGGAACCGGACCATGCTACCTACCTGTTGATCCTGGGCGGCATCCGCGGTTTCTCCGCGACCTTGAAGATCAACGGCAACCCCAGCCAGGCCATGAGCGACGGGTTCCAGGCTTTGAAACTGCTGGAGCGATCGCGCGGCCGGGACGCGCGCATCAAGGACAGTTATATGGGCACGGGCATTTTCAATTGCACGGCCGCCAATGCCCCCCTGTTCGTACGCGCCACCTTGAAGATCATCGGCCGCTCCGTGACCATGAAAGCGGGCCTGGAGGCTTTGCGCGTCAGCGCCTATCAAGGGCAATACACTTCCGTTTCCAGCCAATTGTTCCTGATCCAATTCCTGCCCCCTTTCGACAGGGAGCTGGTGCGGGAGAAGCGGGAGATCTTCCGTTCCCTGGAAAAATCCTATCCCCGTAATCCCTACTACACATTCCTCAAGACCGATGAAGCCTTATGCTTCTATCCGGACAGTTTCTATTCGCACGCCTCCCGCACCGCCTTGGCCGCGCGCATCTCCGGCTTCACCGCGCACGATTTTTCCAGCCGCCGCTACGCAAATCTGGTGCGTTACCAATACGCCTTGCTGGACCCGAACCCGGAAAAACGCTATGCCCCGGACACCAGCTTTGAATTCCGGGACTATGAATTCTATCCCGTCTTCATCGAGGCTCTGCGCTTTAAGCGCGCCACGGAGGACACTTTGGGCAGCGACGAGAAGCCGCCCAAGTCCGCTGTCTCCGCTTTGAAGGAAATGAGGGACTCCACCCTGGAACTGATCGACAATTCTCCCATGAACCCCACACGGAAACGCTATTACCAATGGCACGTAACCGATGCGTTACGTTGGTCCGGCCGGGGACGGCCGCTGCTTTCGGGAGAACCGACCACATCCCGCTGATCCCCGGGCGGCCATCCCACCCCGGCTTTCCCACTTTCCCACTTCCGCATTCCCATCCGGATCGGTCCTCGGCTTCGGGGCCCGAAAACCCGTCGATTCGACGGATCCGGTCCGTTTCCAGTTCTCAAGGAAAGCGTCCCCCATTTCATCGGCCTGTATCGTGAAAGGAGGCGCTATATATTACCCGCATGGACTTCACACTCTTTCGCACCGCTTTCACCGCTCCGCTCCTCTTTTCCGCCCTGGCCCATGCCAACGTCACCGTCACCAATGCCTTCACCGATCACATGGTGGTGCAACGCGACGCGGCCGTGGCCGTCCAGGGCAAGGCCCGGAACGGGGAATCGATCCGCGTGAGCCTGGGGAGCCAATCCCAAAACGCGGTGGCCGGCGCGGATGGCAACTGGTCCGTAAAGCTGGATCCCATGGCTGCGGGGGGCCCTTACACCCTCACGCTCAAAGGAGACAATACCATTGCCATCCAGGACGTGATGGTAGGCGAGGTATGGCAATGCGCGGGACAATCGAACATGGATACCCGCCTCAGCTTTTACCCGGGCTATGCGGATACCATCAAGGCCGCCGACCTTCCCCTGCTGCGCTATTACACCTTGCGCCAACCCGGCGAAGTCACCAAATGGCAGATCTGCTCCCCGGCCACGGCCGGGAAACTCTCCGCCACGGGTTTCTTTTTCGGTCGCGAGATACAGCGATCACAGGGAGTCGCCGTGGGCCTGGTGGTCACGGCCGTGGGGGGCACCTTCATCTCGCAGTGGATGGATCCGGCCACTCTGGCTTCCGATCCCGTACTGGCTACCAATCATGATACCGCCAATGGGAACATGTACCGGCAATGGGTGAGCACCGTGGCCGGGTACACCCTGAGGGGAACGGTGTGGCTCCAAGGCGAACAGGATCGCAGCGCAGGCTTGCCCGTCTATTACCGCGACCGTTTCCAAGCCTTGATCAAGGGATGGCGCAAGGTATGGGGCCAAGGCGATTTCCCTTTCTATTTCGTGCAGTTGGCGAATTATGGAACCTTGCAGACCGACCCCAATGAGCAGGCCTCTTCCGCCGTGATCCGCGAGGCGCAACGCCTGGCCTTAGGCCTGCCCAATACCGCCATGGCAGTGGCCATCGATATCGGTTCGGCGATCGATTTGCATTTTCCCGACAAACGGGACGTAGGCCTGCGCTTGGCGCTCCCAGCCAAGGCCCTGCTGTATGGGCAAAAGGATTTGGTTTATTCAGGACCCATGTTCGCCTCCAAGACCATCGAAGGCAATCTCATCCATTTGCTTTTCCACCACGTCGGCGGAGGCCTTAGGGTCAAGGGCGGCGGCAATCCCAAAGGCTTCGCCATCGCCGGCAGCGACAACGTTTTCGTTTGGGCCGATGCCGTCATCCATGGCGATACGGTCAGCGTTTCCAGCTCCAAGGTCGCCAAGCCGACCCAGGTGCGGTACGCCTACGCAGGCAATCCCGCGGCGGATCTATTCAATGCGGAGGGACTGCCCGCCTCTCCGTTCCAGACGGAGGGGGAACAGTTGCCGGTAAGCGTAAGGGCGCACGCGGCTGCATGGGTCCCCGTGGCTGCGCGCGTTGGCGGCCTTCATGATATGCTGGGGAGGGCCGCGAAGGCCGCGAAAGGGAGAAGCGATGGCCGACGCGGCGGCGGCAAAAACCTCCTCATCAGGCCAATTGGATCCTGAGGAAATCGTAGCTTTGCCGCCATTCCACCCCGGGTCCGCCCAAGGTCTCCAGCAAAGTTCCTTCCACCGCGGCCTTTTCCCGCGCCGACAATTCCCCGGCCAACTTCGCCAATAAGGAGTCCGGCCGGTCCGCCGCCTCCGGGGAAAACCATTTGCGGAGCTGCGCGGGCGCGAAATGCTTGCGGACGGTGAAGTCGCCCGGCATACAGGTGGCCGGCAAACCCAAAGACTCGAGCTCTTCCCGCAACGGGTCCAACGGCGAGGCGGACAATCCCGCGCGCCAGTCCTTCTCCAACCCCGCTACTTTCGCGAGCACGGCCTCGCCCAGCCTTCCCGGCGTCAGCAATTCCAGGAAGCCCTGGGAACGCGCCGGATTGGCTTCCGCCCAAATCAGCAAGGCCCCGTCCGCCGCGAACGGGCGCAGCGCCGACACCAACTTCGCGGGCTTATCCAATCGGCGCAGCAAATCCAGGCCCAGCAGCGCATCGAACCTGGGCGCTTCCGCCCTGGCGCCAAGCGCGGATGGCAAAGCGGCCAAAGTCGCCGTCACCATTTCCGGCCGCGCCAGGATTTCCAGGTGACGGGCCCATTCCTCCATCGCCGTGAGCCGGTCCGCATCCTCGCAACGCGCCCATACTCCGCCGGCCGGGCATCTGCGGCAAGCTTCCCAGGTTAGGAAGCCGGTGCCTCCGCTGAGGTCCAATACCAGGCTGTCGCGGCGCGTCCGCGCCTGCGCGAAAATCATATCCCGCACCTGCCTGAGGATCTCGCCGCTTTGGCTGGCCGCGCGATCGATCCAGGCCGAGGTAACCTTGCCGCCACGTGGCTTGGATGTTCCCCCCCATCCCCCGCCGGATTCGCGCCTGTCCTGTTCGGCCGCTTCCAGCTGCGCCTCGCGGTTGCGGGCCACCCGTTCACGGATGGTGGCCTCGTAGCCGGAATCGGTAGGCTGGTAGAAGACCTTGCCTTGCAGGGACCCCGGCAGGTATTGCTGGGCCACCCAATGATCCCGGTAGGCATGGGGATACAGATAGCCCTTGCCATGCCCCATATCCTCGCCGTCCCGGCTGGCATCCTTGAGATGATCGGGCACTTCGTCCTTCTGTTCGCCGCGCACGGATTCCAGGGCGTCGAAATAGGCCATGGCGGTATTGCTCTTGGGAGCGGAAGCCAGGTACAGGCAGGCCTGCGTCAGGTGGAACTGGCCTTCCGGCAGCCCGACATAATCGAAGGCCGCAGCCGCCGCGGACACCACGCCCAAGGCCTGGGGATCGGCCAGGCCCACGTCCTCGGAAGCCAGGATGAGCATGCGCCGGAAGATGAAGCGGGGATCCTCGCCCGCATAGACCATCTTGGCCAGCCAATAGAGGGAGGCGTCCGCATCCGATCCGCGCAGCGATTTGATGAAAGCGGAGATGGTATCGTAATGGGAATCCCCGTCTTTGTCATACAAAACCGCGCGGCGCTGGATGCTTTCTTCGGCCACCTCCAGGGTAACCCGCGCGATACCGTCGGCACCGGCCGGGGTGGTTTCCACCGCCAATTCCAGGGCGTTCAGCGCGCTGCGGGCGTCCCCGGAAGCCACCCTGACGATATGATCCAGCGCTTCCGGCTCCATCTCCACGCGCCTGCGGCCGAAACCGCGCTCCGGTTCGGCCAGCGCGGCCAGGATCACCGCGCGCACATGCTCCTCCCCCAGCGGCTTCAGCTGGAAGATGCGGGAGCGGGAGACCAGGGCCTTGTTGACTTCGAAATAGGGGTTTTCCGTAGTGGCGCCGATCAGGGTAAGGGTGCCGTTCTCTACGTGCGGGAGCAGCGCGTCCTGCTGGGATTTGCTGAAGCGATGGACTTCGTCCACGAACAGGATGGTCTTCTGGTCATTCAGCTTGCGCTCTTCCCGCGCGGTTTCGATGGCGTCGCGGATATCCTTGACGCCGGCCAGCACCGCATTGATGGCCAGGAAGCGCGCGCGGGTGGTATTGGCGATGATCTGCGCCAAGGTGGTTTTGCCCGTGCCCGGCGGTCCGTAGAGGATGATGGAACTGAGTTGATCCGCCTGGATGGCCCGGCGCAGCAGCCGGCCCGGGCCGATGATATGCTCCTGGCCGATGAACTCGTCCAAGGTGCGCGGGCGCATACGCGCGGCAAGCGGCGCATCCTTGCCGGCGGAGGCGGACGTTTCGGACTCCGCGAAGAGATCCTCCTTGCGCTTCATCCCCTCCAAATTAGCTTTTCATGGCCGGGGGCCGGAACCGCGATGCCGGGGCTGCCGCGCCGAGGATTGTATCTTTTTGGGATGGCCAACCCTATCCGCATCCAGGCACGCCGGCCTTTTCGGACCGGAATCCTGTTAGCCGCCGCGGGCCTCTTCTTCGCGGCCCTCCTGTCGCTTGCCGCAGGCCCGCCCTCTCCCCCGGCTCCCGCCGTCTCCCTGGGCCTGTCCAAGACGGAAAAGCTGGAAAGCAAGCTGCGCGTCGCCATCGTCAAGGCCACCAAGGATCTGGAAGTACCCGTGATCAAGGCCGCGGAGCTGAAAAAGATCATCGACGATACTGATCTGATCCTCATCGACGTGCGCCAGCCGCGGGAACAGGAAGTTTCCATGCTGCCGCATGCCCTGACCACGGCCGAATTCGCGGGGAAATTCCGGCACGGCATCCCCAAGGAAAAACGCCTGGTGGTCTATTGCACCATCGGCTACCGCAGCGGCAAGTACGCGCTGGAATTGGCCAGGCAGAACATCCCTGCCCGGAACCTGGAAGGCGGCGTGCTGGGCTGGACCTTCGTGGGCGGAAAATTCCTGGTCAAGGACGCCAAGGGCGATTGGAGCGAAACCAACCGCGTGCATGTTTACGCGCCGGAGTGGAACATCGTGCATCCGGACTATGTGGCGGTGGTACAGTAAGCGGGATCCGGAATTCGGACGCGACCGGGTCAGCCCCCCGGCGGCGCGGGCCGAGGCAAATAGTAGGCCGTTTCGCGGAAGCCTTTCTTGGCAACATCGCGTTGCTTGGAAACCTCGGTCACCAGCATCAAGGTATCGTGCCGGAAAGAGAAAACGCTGGTACCCGCGGCGGAATCGGAACCATCCAGGGTCAAGCGGAGTTCGCCCCCATCCCTGTTTCCGTTCAGCTTCACTTGCGTGATCTTCCCTTTGGTGGGCGTGGAATCGTTCCCTACCCGGATGCTTTCCAGATAGGCGCTGTCGGCGCCGATGGACAAGGTGCCGGTGATCTTGAGGACGAACGGATCCAAGCGCGCGCCATCCCCGTACTCGAAAAGGTAATCGACCAGATCATAGCCGCCGATCAGGGCGGTCTCCGCCAAGGGAACCGAACGCAGGGTATCCTCGTCGTTACCGGTGGCGCAGGCGGCCAGCCATATGATCAAGCATGCTGCCAAGCAACCGAAGCAGGTTTTCAGGCCCATGGCGTAAGCCCTCCGGGTTGGAAGCTTGCCGGCCTCATGCCATCTTCTCCAGCATCGCGCGCGTGACCTGGTAGGTCAACGGGGCGCCGCTCCGCCAGGCCGCGAACTCGTCCAGGCAGCAATCCGCCATCCGCACCACCTCATTGCCGCTCGATCCCGCGATATGGGTGCTCAACTGGACGTTTTCCAGCCGATACCAGGGCGAATCCGCGGGCGGCGGTTCCGGATAGGTCACGTCCAGCAGCGCGGTCAGGTCCGGGCGGATCGCCAGCACCGCGGCCAGATCCGCTTCCGCCACGGTGGCTCCCCGCCCGGTGTTGATGAAAGCCGCGCCCGGGCGCATGGACTCGAAATGCCGGCGCGTCAGCAGCCCGCGCGTGGGCGGCAAATCCGCCAAATGGTTGCTGACCACATAGGCCGTGGAAAAGGCGTCCGCGAGGGAAACCTTGCGTACGCCCAGGCCCGCGGCATCCGCGTCGGACAGGTAAGGATCGAATGCCAGCAGGTCCAATCCCAGCGGACGTAACCGCTCCGCTACGGCGCGGCCCGCCATGCCGCAGCCCAGCAAGGCCACGGTTTCTTCCCAGATGCCGGGGGCACCCGCGGCCAAGACGCGGCCGCGGTTGGACGGGAGGCGCGCTTCCCTGACGTTGCGGAAATAACCCTTCAGGGCCAATTGGATTTGCGAGACTGTGAATTGGGCCACGGGCACGGCGTTGGCGGCCCAAGCGCTGACCACGATAATCCCCCTTTCGAGCAAGGGCGCGGCGAAATGGCGCACGCTTCCCGCCGCGTAGAAGAATGCCTGCAACTTGGGAAGCTCCGCCGCCAGATGCGCCAGCGCCTCATCCATTCCCCAGGTGGAAAAAAGGACTTCGATATTCCGCAACGATGCGGATTGCCGGGCGAAGCCGGCCGCGCTCACGGTTTCCGGGAAGAGATCGGCTGCGGCGGCCAGCCTTTCCCGCCGCCCTTTTCCGTAAACGCGATCCAATTGCCAGGCTTCGTTGCCGCACAGGGCCGCGGGAATACGGGAGTTCGCGCTCATGTCCCCATTATGGCATTGCCCGCCGCGCGGCCGTCAAGGCGCCGCGTAGCGCCCCAGCCGGTACCGGAGCATCACCCGCAGGACCCGCAACCCGTATTTGACCGGATTCAGGTGGGATTTCTCCCCCGCGTAGCGGGTGGGAATGCCCAGCTCCGCGATGCGCATGCCGCGCGCGCGCGCGCAGGCGATGACCTCCAAATCGAAATCGAAATACCCGCTGAGCCCATCGAAAGGGATTCCGCGCAGCGCCTTTTGGCTGTACATGAGGAAGCCGGAATGGTAATCGCTCAAGTCCAGACCGAAACAGAGGTTTTCCATCCAGGTCAGCATCCGGCCCGCGATGATCTTGTAGACCGGCATGCCGCCCGCCCGCGCCGTACCCTGCAAGTGACGGGATCCCTGCAATATGTCCAGGCGATGGCGGCGCATATGCTCCAGGAATTGCGCCAGCTTTTCCGGAGGATACTGGCCGTCCGCATGCAGGCAGACGCCGAATTCGCTGCCGTTCTCCCGGCAGAAGGCCAGCCCGCGGCGCACCGCCTGCCCGTACCCGCGGTTGCTCCCCAAGCGGTGCAAGGCGAGCTTGGGATATTCCCCCATCAGCCGCGTAACGGTTCCGGAGGTATCATCCGCGCTACCGTCGTCGATGACGGTGACCGAGCCGATATCCCGCCACAGATCTCCGGGAATGCGTTTGAGCACGTCCGGCAAGGTGGCGGCCGCATTATAAGCGGGGATGAAAATGCTGAGGGCGGCGGCGTTCACCGGGGGCATTTCCCCAGCACGCCGCGCAAGGAAACCAGCCCGGCCAAGCCTTCCCGGAAGCCGCGCGGGCGATAGCCCAGGTCCTGGGCCGCAGCGAGATGGGAAGGCGCGGCATCCTGGATCAATCCGGTGTAGGTCTGGAAGGTGAAGGCGCTTTTCCTTCCCGTGGCTTTCTCCAGCAGCCAAAGCGCGCCCAGGCCCAGAAGACAAATCCAGGCCGGCACGCCCACGATGGGTTTGGGCCGCCCCATATGCGCCGTCACCAGGGACGCCATTCGCCTTAGGCTCAATATCTCCCCGCCCGAAAAGGCATAGGTCTTCCCGAAAGCCTTGGGGTTGCCGGGCAAAGCCGACAGGCCCGCCACCAGATCGTCGATGTGCACGGGGCTTTTCAGCGCCCGTCCGCCGGCGGGCAATAGGACGATGGGGCCGCGCCGCAAATGATCCACGAATCCCATGAACTCCAGCGCCCCCCCGTCCGCATAAGCCAGGCAAGGCCGCACTATGGTATAAGGGATGCGGGAGGCCTTGACCCAGGTTTCGCCTTGCGCCTTGGACCGGGAATAGGCGTTGGAACGCGGATACTCCACGGAAATGGATGACACATAAATGAAATGCCCCGCTCCCGCGGCCTGCGACGCTTCCATCAGGTTGCGCGTCCCGTCCGCATTGACGCTTTGAAATATCTCCGGCCGGCCCGGGGCCAAGAGAACGGCGGCCAGGTGGAATACCGTCTCCACACCTTGCAGTCCCGGGGCAAGGGATTCTTTCCGGGTAATGTCCCCGATGACGATGGAGACTTTTCCGGCCTTGCTGGCACCCTGCGGTCCCGGCCCGCTTCCGGCGAAGAACGCCTCCATGGTCGGTTGTTCATGAGGCAGGCAAAGAATGCGGACCTCCAGCCCAAGCGCGGCCAGGGCCGCCGCCAGCCTACGTCCCATGTTGCCGGCTCCGCCCGTCACCAAAATCAAATCGCCGCCCTCTTCACCGGAAAACCGCCTTCATTGCGAAAGTTTCCGGAAGTTTCCGGATGCCGGCCATCCCCATCAAGATAAGTACCCGGGGGAAACGCTTCCTTCCCAATCCATAAATAAATCCCGCGTGCCGGATAGGCCGTTGTGAAGACATTTCCCGCTCCAGGCGCGGCGCAAATCCTTGAAAAAACGGGAAGGAAATTCCCCCCGGCAATGCCGCCGGGTTTTCCTTTCGCCCCAGTTGTATACTAGTTTTCCCATTGTCACCGGCCGTCGGCATGGCGGTCCTATTCAGGTTAAGCGGATTAAGCGAGCGGCTATGGATCAGGATCAGGACATCACCACCATGAAAACCCGCGCCTTGGGGAAGGGAACGCCGAATCCGCCGCTACCGCCCATCGAGCCCGCCTACCCGCATCGGAATGTCCCCATGGGAACGCATGTCTTTCCTTCCGCCAACGCCGCCGCCAACCTTTCCCTCGATTCCGGAACCGGATCCTTCGCCGGCACGGGAGCGGACCCCGAACCGGCCACCGGGCGGATGAACGTGGCGGACGCCTCCATGTTCGCGGGCGGCATCCCCATGGATCCCTTTTCCGGCGATCCCTTCCTGGGCCAGATGGTGGGCCATTGCCGCATCCTGGAAAAGATCAACGAAGGCGGGAGCGCCCTCATCTACCGCGCCCACAACCTCACCTTCAACCTGGACAGGGTCATCAAGATCCTGAAACCGGCGCTGGCGGAGGATGAGGACAATTTCGAGCGTTTCAAGCAGGAGGCGCAGCTCACCGCCCGCCTGGATCATCCCAACATCCTGCGCGTGTTCGATACCGGCGAGATCGGCAAGCAGTTCTTTATCGAGATGGAATACGTGGAAGGGCAATCCCTGCGGACCTACCTGACTTCGCATATCCGGGTGCGCGAGGCGGACATCCTGGGGCTGGCCTCCCAGATCACGGGAGCGTTGGAATACGCCCATAACGTGCAGATCAAGAATGCCAACGGCGATCTCATCCAGGGCATCCTGCACCGGGACATCAAGCCGGAAAACATCATGATCACCGGGAACGGCACGGTGAAGCTGATGGATTTCGGCGCGGCCAAGCCCATGAGCGTGAACACCCGTACCATGCAAGGTACGGTAGTGGGAACCCCGCATTACATGTCGCCCGAGCAGATCAACGGGGACGCTCTTGACGCCCGCAGCGATTTCTTCTCGCTGGGCGTGCTGCTTTACGAATTGTGCACCGGGCGCCGGCCGTTCGAGGCGGACAATCTGGCCTCGCTGCTCTGGAAGATCGACGATTGCAAGTTCGAGCGCGTGCGCAAGCTGCGCGAAGCCATTTCCCCGCTCACGGAAGAATTGATCGAAAAGCTGCTGGCCAAGAATCCGGATTTCCGCCCCCGCACGGCCACGGAGATCCAGGAATCCCTGCAGGTGAGCTTGCGGGCTTTCCGGGTCTGGGGCAGCGGCGGCACCGCGCGCATTCCCTATTCCTTCCGCCGCGCCTTCCCCACCATCGCCCTGGCCGCGTCCCTGGCGGCGCTGTGCCTTTCCGGCTACAATTTCTGGCGCAGTTGGCGCTTCATGAACGGCTTCGCGGCCTCGCCGCAACTGCATTCCTACTTTTCCACCCTGGTGGGCAAGGGCGTGGAGGCGGAAACGGCCAAGGATTATAACGCCGCCCTCTCCACCTATGAATTGATCCCCGCGCCGGATAAAGGCGGCGATCGCCAGGCCTACCTGGAAGCGCAACTGCGCAGCGCATCCCTTTATTTCCGGCACAAGGATCAGCTTACCAGGGCCCGTTCCATTCTGGAATCCCTGCGCCGCGACTATGATGATCCCGCCATCGACGCCTATCTGGGCCAGCTATACTTCGCCCAGGCGCTGTACCTGGAGTCGAAGGAACGCCTGGAAGCCTATTTCAATTCCGCCAAGGCTACGGTGCTGCGAAATTCCGCTTTCTTCAACCCGCACGATTTCCAGCGGGACGCGCTTTACGCTTATGCCAACGCGCTGGACGGGCAATACACCTACATCGAACAGAAGCCGGAACTGCTGGATGCGGCCGTCGCGGCCTGGGAAAAGTTCGGCCGCTTCTCCGATTGCACCGGCGAAGCCGACGACAAGCGTTGCCGCTTCATGGAAAAGCGGACGGATGAGCTCGCGAAATTGCGCAAGAAGTAAGCGCAATACCTAAATTAAACCTGCATGAAACAAAAGCCTACCCCGGGTTGGATCGGACCCGTTGCGATGGGCGCCCTGCTCCTGCTCGTCCTGAGCGCGCTCGGCACCCGCCTGGGGCCGCTGCCGCCGCTCGGCCGCTTCTGCAATCCCTTCTCCGGCTTCTGGCGCAACGCGGAAGCGGACGGGACGCCGGACGGCCAATTGCGGGTGCCGGGGCTTTATGAAACCGTTACCGTGGTCTTCGACAGGCGCCGGGTCCCGCATATCTTCGCGCAGAACCCCCACGATCTCTATTTCGCGCAAGGCTACGTCACGGCGCGGGACAGGTTGTGGCAAATGGAGATCCAGAGCCTGGCGGCCGCCGGCCGGCTGGCGGAAATCCTGGGGCCGGATCTGGCGGAGTATGATAAATTCCAGCGCCGGCTGGGCCTGCTGCAGGCCGCTGAAAAGGCCGTGGACCTGGCCAAGAAGGACGGGGAATCCTGGGAGGCTTCCCAAGCCTACGCGGACGGGGTCAATGCCTGGATAGGGGATTTGCGGCCGGGCGAATATCCCATCGAATACAAACTGTTGGACTATGCCCCCCGGCGCTGGTCCCCGGTGAACACCCTCCTGATGGTCAAGAACCTGCAATGGACCCTCTCCGGCGGCGGGGACGATTTGCCCTTGAGCAATACCCTGGCCAAGCTGGGCCGGGACTTCGTGGGCCGTTATTTTCCTCTGCGCGATCCCGAGGTAACTCCCGTGATACCTGCCGGGACGCCCTGGGATACCGCCACGGCCGCGCCGGCTTCACTGCCGCCCGCCGCGCGAACCGGCGATTCCGCCGCAGCGATTCGGGCGGGAACCCGCTTGCTGCAGATCCCGGATTCGGTCTCCGCTCCGCGCTCGGCGGTTCCGCCCGCGCCGCCCCATGTTCCTGTTCCTGTGC
Organism: Fibrobacteria bacterium; assembly: GCA_025360005.1. GTDB lineage: Bacteria > Fibrobacterota > Fibrobacteria > UBA11236 > UBA11236 > Chersky-265. Next base: position 36,965 of record JANYDA010000034.1, on the reverse strand, counting down.
CGGCCAACCGTCCCGATCCCGGGAACGGCAGCAACAATTTCGTGGTGGCCGGGAGCCGGACACGCGGCGGTTACCCCATCCTGGCCAATGACCCCCATCTGGATCTGGGTCTGCCTTCCATCTGGTACGAAATCCAATTGTCCGCCCCCGGGCTCAGCGTTTACGGGGTCTCCCTGCCCGGCGCCCCGGCCGTACTCATCGGTTTCAACCGCAAGATAGCTTGGGGTTCCACCAACGGCGGCGACGACGTCTTCGATTGGTATCGCATTACCTTCAAGGACAGCACCCTGTCCGAGTATCTGTTCGGGGGACAATGGAAGCCCACCACGCGGGTGATCGAAGCCATCAAGGTCCGCGGCGGCGCCACCTTGTTGGACACGGTGATCTATACCCATCAGGGTCCCTTGGTGCTGAAGAGCCAGGAGAAGCCATGGTCGCGCAACGTCCCATGCCTGCACGCGCTGCGCTGGCTGGCCTTGGATCCTTCCGATGAATTGCTGGCCTACCTGCGCATCATGAAAGCGGGCGGGTACGATGAATTCGCCGCGTCCCTGGAACCGTTCCATTGCCCGTCGCAGAATTTCGCCTTCGCTTCCGTGTCCGGCGATATCGCGCTTTTCCATCACGGGCTTTTCCCCCGCAAGTGGAAGGGCCAGGGCCGCTTCATCCTGGACGGTTCGCAACCCGGCAACGATTGGTCCGGTTGGCTGCCCCGCACGGCAGATCCGGCTGCCAGGAATCCCGTCCAGGGTTGGCTGTTCTCGGCCAACCAATCCCCCGCGGACACCACCTATCCCTTTTACCTGGGCGCCCAATACCTCAATGGCCCCAGGGCCAAGCGGCTTGGGCAACTGGTTTCCGAAAGCGATTCCCTGACGCCGGAGGGAGCCTTCGCCATCATGCTGGACGACTTTGATACGCAAGCCGCGGATCTGCTGCCCGCATTGCTGGCGAAAACCGCCCAGGCCCGTTTTTCCGCGGAAGACTCCTCCGCCCGCGCGAAGTTGGCGGCCTGGGATTTCCGGCATGCCGCCGGCAACCGCGCGCCGGCCCTGTTCGACAAATGGTGGAGCCTTCTCTACCGCTCCATCTGGGCGGATGAGTTCGGCGGGGACAGCGTGCATTACCAATGGCCCGATAAAGAGCGCACCAAAAAAATGATCCTGGAGGAGCCGAACGCGGAATGGTTCGACGACATTTCCACCCCGTCCCGGGAAAACCTGGCCTTCCTGGCCGCGCGATCCTTCCGAGAAGCCTGCGCGGCCTTGCGGCACACGCCGGATTGGTCCCATTACCGGCCTGTGCAAATCCGCCACCTGGCCCGTATCGATGCATTCAGCAGTCTGGACGTGAGGGCGGGCGGCTGCGCCGATTGCGTGAACGCCTTGAAGACGGCCCACGGTCCCTCCTGGCGCATGGTGGTCGCCATGGAAAAGGAACCCCGCGGCTTCGGCATTTATCCGGGCGGGCAATCGGGAAACCCCGGCTCCGCCCACTATGCGGAGTTCATCGCGGATTGGGCCGCGGGCAGGTATTATCCCCTGACCTTCCTCACCACGCCCGGCTCGCAAAACGGCGAGACCGCCTATCGCCTGCAACTGAGGGGGAAATGATATGGCCATCCTGATCCTGTTCGCGGCTTCCCTGCTGGGCGGATTCTTCTTTCCCTGGTGGTGGCCGGCGGCGGCGGCCTACCTAGTAGGCGCGTTACTGCCGCGGCGGGCCGGGTCCGCCTTCCTCTCCGGATTCGCGGGCGCGGGCTTGGCCTGGGCGGCGCTGGCCGGATTCCTGGACTGGCGTAACCACCATCTGCTGTCCCATCGAGTCGCGGGGATATTCCATTTTCCCGCGGGCGTTTTCCTCCTGGCGGCCACCGGCTTGATCGGCGGCGGTATGGGGGGGCTGGCCGCGATGGCGGGCTGGTCCTTACGCGCCTACGTGAAACCGCGCCCTTCCCGATCTGCCGCGGCGGGGACAGGTAACATGGAAGGTACTGGGTCGGGAATGCGGGAACCGGAGGCATCCGGAGACGGGGAACCGGCGCCCGCGCCCTGATCCGCATCGGGCTTCGCTTTTTCCTTCGCGGTTTCCTTCGCGACGCCCTTCACCATTCCCAGCCGCAACGTCCCGAACACCACCAGGGCCAATCCGGCCAATTGCGGGATGCCGGGACGTTCGCCCAGCAGTAAACCGGCCAGCACCATGGTCGAGACCGGTCCCACCCCGCTCACCACGGCGGCCCTGCCCGCCCCCACCCATTGCACGCCGTAGCCATAGAGGTAGACGGGCACCACGTTGCAGAACACGGAGGTGAGGAAAGCCATCCACATCACGGGCTTCGGCTGGAGCAAGGCATGCAGGGGGTAACACGCCAGGAACTGCGCGAATACGCAGGCCGAGGAAACCATCATGCAACCGGCCGCCAGGCGCTGCGGCCCGTAACGATGGACCATCCGCCCCTGCCATACCAGGAACAACGCGTAGAACAACGCGCTCAGGAATACCAGGCCTCCGCCATAATAGGGCCGGCTTCCGGCCGCTACGCCGCCCGTTTCACCCCCGAAGGAAAGGGCGATGCCGGCATAAGTCAACAACAGCGGCGCAAGCAGCGCGCGCGGGATCTTCTTCCGGAAAATCCAAGCGGAAAACAGCACCACCAAGGTGGGATAGACATAGAGGATGAGCCGTTCCATGCCGGCCGAGACGTACTGCAAGCCCACCATATCGAAGATGCTGGCCAGGTAGTAGCCGGAAAACCCCAACCAGGCGATGATGAGCATGTCCTTGCCGCGCATGGGAGCGGGCCGTTTGTCGGGCGCGCGGAAACGCAGCGCCAAGAAAGGCCACAGGTAGAACGGCAGGGAAAACAGTCCGCGCAGGGTCTGTAGGGCTACGGGCGTTGTACCGTAGCGGAAACAGATCTTGTAGAATACGGACTTGGCCGAGAACAGGATGGATGCGGTGACCACCGCCGCCAACCCCAATCTGACCTTGCGACTATCGGCTTCCGACGCCATGGATGGGCTCCTTTGCCCGGACCAAACGAAAAAAGCCCGCTCTTGGGGAGCGGGCTTTGCTTGGATCCGGATTGTTTAGATTCGAATCAGTCTCGCCCGCCCGCTACCATAATGTGTTTGACATGCCAAGCTTTCACTTGCGGCAGATCAAAGCGGAGGGAGCGGGAAACCGGGCGCGACATGTTCCAATTATATGCATTCGCAAACGATTGTCAAGGGAGGTTGGCGGAATTTTCCCTATCCGCGCTTGCCGCGCGCAGGAACCGATCCGCATTGGCGGCGGCGACGGCTTGCAGGCGGGGATTGGCGCCGAAGCGGGCCCGGATGGCCCCCGGCACCGGGACGATGGGAACGCCCACGGTGGCGGCTGAGTCTGCGAGCAAGGCCGAGGCCCCGTCGCAATAGAGCAAAGTCCATCCTTCCCTTCCCAGCAAATGGGCCGCCAGCGGCAGGTAGCGCAGATCCTCGGAAATGGGGAGCAGCGCATGCGTGATACCGTAACGGGCGCGATACTGGGGGAAGCCTTCAGGCCGGTCCACGGCGGCGAGGAAATCCCGGTAGAATTCCGGGGAGCGCAGGATCATGCGTCCGTCCACGAAGACGATCTTCCCCGGGTAGAGGCGGAACTCCAGGTATCCCCCGTAACGAAGCTCGTTGAAGATGTTCCCGGGCAGGGGATGCCGCTCCAGGTAGTCCGCGGCGGGCGCAGGGAACCGGAAAGGCGTCTCCATGCTTCCGGGCAACTCGTACTCCCAGGCCGCGCGCAACTTGGGGCCGTAAAGAAGGATAACGGCAGCCAAAGCGCCCCACCCCGCAAAGGGCCGCAGCCTCCGCAGGGGACCGGTTCCGCCTCCCTCGGATCCGGAGGATGGGGCATTTCCTCCCAGGTAAACCTGCAAGTTACGTCCGGCCGCCATCAATCCCGCCAAAAAGGCCAGGGGAAGGTTGCGTTGCGCCATGCAGCCCAGGCCGGCGAAGGCGAGGAATAGGAGGGCGTGGCCGGTGCCGAAGCGGGCGCGCGCCTTATCGAAGGTATACGCCACCGCCAAGCCCAGCAACAGGAACGGCAGGGCTTGCCCCGGATGCCGGCGCAGCAAATCCGTTAGCGGAAGGTTTTCCGCTATTTCCGTGGAGAAGATGTTCTCCGCAACCGGCGTTATCCGCTCCAACAAGGCCAAAGGCAACCGCACTCCCGACCACCCGAAGGGGCTGGCCAAACCGGCCGCCCACATGGCCGCGCAGGTAAGGACCAATCCGCGCAGCGGCATGACCGGCGCGGCAATGCCGGTCGCAAAAGACGTGGCGGGCCGGAATTCCATCCCTATCCCGCGTTTGCGATCGATCCATTCCCCCGCGATCAGGCAGGTAACCAGCACGTCACCCAAGGGATACAGGCCCTGGATGTTCACCAAGGCGATTTGCACCGGGATGAGGATCCACCAGGGGCGCCGCAGGCCTCCGCGCAAATGCCGGATGACCGTCGCGTATTGGATGCCCAGCCCCAACAGGGTGAGCGCCAAGGGGCGAACGTCGATGAAGAAGCGCACTTGGTAAATGCCGAAAGCGGCCAAGGGAACCAACCAGGCAGCCGTGCGCCGGTCCAGATGCGGTCTGAGCGCCAAACCCAACGCCCCGGCCACGGCCAGGCATTTGCCCGCCACCAATGCGGCCGGGCCTCCCAGCTTCCAGGCCGCATACGCCAGGCATTGGAAGCCCCAATGGAGATCGGTCCAAGGCGCGCCCAAGGAAACCGCGGAAAAAGGATCCGCGCGCAGGAATGCTTTGCGCGCCCACATCAGCTTGGCCGAAGCCAGGTGCCACCAGATGTCCGTATCGGTGAGGGGAAACCACAGGCAGGCCACCACCCAGGCCAATCCCGCCGCGGTCAGGAGCGCGGCCGGAAGCCGTTCCATAGCGCGGATTTTCTTTGCCGCGAGGGAGCGCGGAATATGCTTTCCTGCCACCCGGCAAATCTACATACAACCTTGCCGCCCGCCCGGCAAAGGCCGGCCTGCGCTCCGGCGGAACCGGACCACCCCTTTACTAACTTTCCCCGCATGAACAGGATTGCCTTGCTCGGCTGCGGAGGATTCATCGGCAGCCATTTCCTGGACGCCTTCCTCCCCGATCCGGACGTCCGCATAGAAGGCTGGGATTGGACTCCCGCCAAGATCCTCCCCCACCTCGGCCATCCCCATTTCCGCTTCCATGCCGGGGATATCTATTCCCAGCCGGATCTGGAAACGCGCCTGGCCCAATGCGACGTGGTGATTTCGCTGGCTGCCATCTGCAATCCTTCCCAATACAACACCAAGGCCCTGGACGTCATCGACAGCAATTTCATCCAGGCCCGCAAGATCGCCGACCTTTGCGCCCGGACCGGCAAATGGCTGATCCAATTCTCCACCAGCGAAGTCTACGGGCAAACGCTGTCCCATTGGACCGGAGCCGGGTACGCGAATCCGGCCCTCTACGAGATGGACGAAGAGGAAACCCCGCTGTTACTGGGCCCCGTCGCCAGCCAGCGCTGGAGTTATGCCTGCGCCAAGCAATTGCTGGAGCGGTATGTATATGCATTGCATAAGGAAAGGGGCCTGGACTTCACCCTGGTGCGGCCCTTCAATTTCCTGGGACCGCGCATGGATTTCCTGCCCGGCCGAGACGGCGACGGCCTACCGCGCGTGCTCGCCTGTTTCACCTCGTCTTTGCTGGACCGGAAGCCCTTGCCTCTGGTGGACGGCGGGAAAGCCCGCCGCACCTTCCTGGCCGTGGAGGAGGCCATCGACGCGCTGCGGCGCATGCTGGAGCGGCCGGGAATGGCGCGCAACCGGATCTTCAACCTTGGCAATCCCGACAATGAAGTCACCATCCGCGGCTTGGCGGAGTTGATGCTCGCCTGCGCCGCGGACTTGACCGGAGACGCATCCTACCTGGCCTTGCCCTTGGCGGAGGTAAGCTCGGAAACCTTCTACGGTGAAGGCTACGCCGATTCCGATCGGCGCATGCCGCGCATCGACAAGGCGTTGCGATTGCTGGAATGGGAGCCGAAGCAGCGCTTGCCGGAAATCCTCGCGCGGACTTTGGCCTATGCCTTCCGGGTCCATGGCCCTTGATGGCTTATTCCTATATTTTTGCCGCGCGGATCCGGGGTCGGCCGGCACTCGCGTCCAGTCACTAACCAGCCAGGGAGTCCGCATGCCTCTTCCCCAATCCGTTCTCGGCGCCAATCGCTTTCTCAGAGCGCGACGGATTCCCGCGGCCATGCTGATGGCGGGAATGTTCCTTTCGGCCTGCCAGGTGGAGGACAAGAAATCCGCCGAACCCGCGGTCATTACCGTGAATGCGAACTACAATCGGCTCCACTCGCACGTGTTGGTGCGCCATATCAAGGCCCCCAGCGAAGCCAATCTCGACTTCGCCGCGTATTCCAAGAACGTTATGCTGGCGGAACCGGATTGGAAAGCCGTCCATCCCGCCGTCAAGATCCGTCTGGCCGCCCTTGGATTCGGCGGCCTGCTGCAGGAAGTGAAACCCATCCTCGACTTCACGCCTCTGAGCGAGCCGGAAAAAGCGCATCCCCTGGCCTGGACGCCGCTGCTGGAGCATTTGCTGAAATGGAATTTCGAGAAAGCCTCCGGGCTGGCCAACGCCTACTCCGCCGTGACCACGGAAAAATGGGGCGATACCGGCGACATCGCGCAGCCCTTCCAGGAATTCGCCTCCGTGTATATCCACAACAAAGGCAATGTGAAAGAGGTCTGGGTGGAATTGGAATTCAAGCCATGGCTCAACTCCTTCCTGGAAGGCTTCCAGGATCAGGATCATGACGGATACGCGGAAGTGGTGGGTCGCCTGGATCCGCGCGTATTCACCGCGGAGATGGCGGCGGAGATCACAGGGGAATATTCCACCCGGATCCTGAGCGAACCCCAGGTCATCGATTGGGCGCGCAACCTGGCCTCGCGCTGGTATCCCTCTTACAACACGGACTTGCTTACCCCCAAGGGCGGATCCGCCTGGCCTTACGAAGAAACGCCCGCAGACTCCAAGAAGGAAATGTCCGGCGCCTGGGTGGCCAATCCCCTTTTCATCCTGCAAGGCCATCCCTTCGCGGACACCCTCTACAACGTATTCGAAGTGGAAGGCATGGGTTCGGCCAAATCGGAAATCCAGAAACGCAAGGAAGGCAAGCCCATCGCGCGCGGCCTGGACAAGGGCCTGACCGTGCGGCTGGAAGCCATCACCGCCCGGATGGATGCGGAGAAGAAAAGCTACGGCGCCGGCGATTGGAAGAAATGGATCGCCAAGCTGGGCCCCTTCCAACAGGACCTGAAGAAGTTCGCCGCCCAGGAACCGGAAGCCGTGCTGGGCCTTATGGCTCAAGACAAGTTCCTGGTCTTCCGGAGGGAAGTGGAATACCTACTGGCGCCCGATGGGAGCGCGCCCGGCGCCCCCCAGAACCCCATTCCCGCCATCGCCGCCTTCAAGGATTACCTGGCCGCGCAAGGCATCGACTTCCTTTTCGTACCCATACCCACCAAGCTGGACATCTATCCGGAATACCTGTCCGACAAAGCGGACACCCTGCCCGGGCACATCGCCCAGCCTTGGGAACGCAAACTCGTCCGCGACCTGGCCGATGCGCGCGTGGAAACCCTCGACCTATGGGAACCGTTCCTGAAAATCAAGGCGGCCAGCGAGGACGGAAAGCGCTCCCTGTACCAACGCCAGGATACGCATTGGACCACGGTGGGCCTGGAGGCCGCCGCGCAGTTGGTCTCCGAGCGCGTAAAGAATTATTCCTGGTACGATTCGGTATTCCGCGACCGGCACGACTATCGCGTGAAGGATACCACCTTCGAGCAGTTGGGCGATATCCAGGCGCGGCTCCCGGATGCGAAAAAGGCGCAGGTGGCCCCGGAATCCCTGCTCGGCCGCCAGGTGACGGACAACCAGGGCCGGCTGTACGAGGACAGCGATTCCTCCGCGGTTCTGATCCTGGGCGACAGCTATACCGGCGTCTACCAGACGGTGGGCTGCCGTCACGCGGGTGTTACCGCGCACATCGCCAGGGACCTGGGCGGACCGGTGGATCTCATCATGGGATGGGGCGGCGGTCCGGAAGCGCCGGGCAAACTCAAAAAGCGCGGCGACGATTACCTGGGCAACAAGCGCCTGGTGGTGTGGATGATGTCCGCGCGGGATCTGTTCGTCTATCCCGGGGGCTGGGCGGCCAAGTGAGGTTGGCCTTGATCGCCGCCCTGGCGGCGGCGGCCTTGCTCACCGGCTGCCGCCTGGAGCGGCCCGATCCCGCCTCGCAAGCGGCCGCAATCCTGAACAAGCATCCTTCCGATTTTCCCGATCAGTTGGCATCCCTGGACGCCCTGGCTTTGCGGGAAATGAAATTCCTGCGGTCGGATTCCGCCGCCGGCAAGGATGCCGCCGCGGGAGTCGCGTTTCCGGATCGCTCCGTTTTGGCGGAAAGCCTGTACCGTTACTCTCAACGCTTGCGCCCGGCCCTGGCTTCCCTGACCGCCGATTCCTCTCGTATCGCGCTCCTCAACGCCTTCCTCTTCGACACCCTCGCCATCGTTCCCGACACGGTGGGCGATGACCTGGCCGCGTCCATCCCTACCTTGATACTGCAACGGCGGCGGGGCGCCTGCGTGGGATTGACCCTGATGTACCTGGCGCTGGGCCGAAGCCTGGATCTGCCCATGGTCCCGGTATTCCTGCCCGGGCATGTCTTCGTGCGTTATCTCTCCCCGCGGGGATCTCCGCGCAACATCGAAACCCTGCGCGGCGGCATCGCGCGCAGCGACTCCTTCTACAGGGAAACCTTCGCGTTACGGAAACGTCCCTGGTACTCCTTGGCGGATGCCCGGCCGGAACAGGCCCTGGCCGCCCTGGTTTTCAACCTGGGCAACGCGCATCGCGCCGCCGGGGATTTGGCCGCGGCCAAAGCGGAATTCGGCCTTGCGGAAAACGCCGTGCCGGGATTCCCCGAAGCCCTTGGCAGTCTGGGCGCTTGCCTATTGTGGGAAGGCGAAAAAGCCCAAGCCAGGGAGAAATTCCTGGCCGCCTTGAAAGGCGATTCCCTTTCCCAACCTGCCTTGATAAACCTGGCGGTACTGGGCAAGTAAGCGAAACCTATTGAAGACGGGTTGCCGACGGCGCGACTCCGCCAGCGCCAATCCCTTTGGGAGTTTGAGGCGGGACTGAAATCCGATCCGAGCGATGGGCCCGCTCCGGCTTTTTTCATACTTTGCCCTTTGCCGGTGAATGGGAGAAATTCTCCCGATTGACCCCTTACCGGGCAAGAAGTAGATTTCGAGAGTTCAGGTAGGGATCAGCTTTATCCCCCTTATCCCGGCTTCCGGGGTGCAGCGGGCCTGCGTTGGCTTCCCTCTTCTCAGGCTCCCGCCCGCCGGCGGGACCATTCACGAAACAATCAGGGGATCCCATGGATAAATCCCTCCATGTATTTGTTTGCAGCACCTATCGCGACCTGGTCAGCGAAAGGAACGCGGTATCGGACGGCCTAGATGGCCTGTCCGATCAATTCTCATCGCTTACCTTCTATTGCCCTCGCTCGATACAACCTTTGGACGCCGCCAAAGAAGAAATCGGCCGCAGCGATGTGCTGGTGCTGATCCTGGGAAACCTGCAAGGAGTCATCGCCCCCGGCCAGGACATCCCGCACGGAGAAGCGGAATACCTGGAGGGCCAGGCGCAAGGTAAGCGCGTGCTCGTCTATCTGCGCGATTCCAAATCCGGGATGTACCCGTCGCATTTCGAACGCGATCCCGCGCGCGCGGCCCAACTGAAGGCCTTCCGGGAAAAGCTGGAAGCCCGCCATGACGCCAAGATCTTCGAGGACATTCCCTCCCTGGTCGGCCTGGTCACCCAGGATCTCTACCGGGTGGCGCAGGAATCCGGGATGAGAACCAAAACCGGGCCCAAGACCACCAAGTTCAGGGCCCGCGCATGGGAAACCCGCAAGTTACCTGTGCTCGCCGGTTCGCCGCCCATGCAACTGTTGCCGGAAGACATGCAAACGCGCACCATCCCGATGCTGCAGAAGGCGCTCTCCACACCTTTCCGGCGCCGGCGCGCCGCCCGCGTCCCGCTCGCCAAAAGCTTTACGGTGGGATTGGTCGCCGTCGCCCTGATCGGACTGGCATTGGCGAAAATGAAAGCGCTGCCTTTCCACAAGATTTCCCGGCAAGCGGCCGCGGAAGCGCGCGCCGGTTCCCAGGCGAATGCCGCGCCGGAAGCGGGCACGGAAAACGCGTCCGGCGCCGATCCGGCCCAGGCCGAATCGCCCCGGCCGAAAGCCGTCCTGCCGGCGGCCCCGCGCAAGGCGAGCGGATCGGTAGCGGTGACGGATGATCAGGACTCGACCAAGGTGTTCCTCCGCAAGGCATTGGATGGATCCCGCGAGGATCAATTCCAGGTAGGGCAGATGTACGAACAAGGCAGGGACGTTCCGCGCAACGATTCTCTCGCGTTGAAGTGGTACAAACGCTCGGCCGAAAAAGGCTTTCCGGATGCGCAGTACAAGGTAGCCCTCATGTACCGTATCGGGAAAGGTACGGCCAAGAGTTCCTACCAGGCCGCCCATTGGTTCCAGGCCGCGGCCGAGCAGGGCAATGCCAAGGCGCAATTCAAGCTCGGCCAATTGTACCGCAGCGGAAAAGGCGTGGAGCGCAACGAGACCACCGCTTTCAAATGGTTCCTCAAGGCCGCCGATCAAAAGGACCCGGACGCGGAAAAGATCATCGCCGAACTCAAGGAAAACTAAACCCTCCCGGGGCCATGTTCCCGGAACGGGGTTCCGGCCCCCCTAATCCCGCCGACTTTTCCCCCAGCCTTACCGGCCCGTCCGCCTTACCTTGGAGACGACTTGGCCGCGCACGGCGGCCGGCCCAAGGGCCAGCCCATCCGTTGCAGGGGGTTCGCATGCGTCCGGTTTCCATATCCATTCCGATTTTCCTGGCCGCGACGGCCGTCTGGGCCGCCGGGGAATCCCTGCGCGGCCGCTTGCTGGATTGCGCTTCCCTGGATTCCGCCGGCTCCGGCAAAGGCGTGGCGGGGGCGCGCCTTACCCTCTACGATGCCGCCGGGAAAAAGGTGGCCGTAAAAATCTCCGCCAAGTCGGGAACCTATGCGTTCGCTAAGTTGGCCCCGGGCGAATACGTACTCGCCATCGATCGAAAGGATTTCCTGCCCTCTCCCCTCTTGCGCGCCGTCACGCTGGGCCTCGATGATACGCTGGCGCGGGACTTCAGCCTGGACAGGATTCCCATGCAAGGCGGCATTCCCATCCGCCGCATCGGCGTTGCGCGCAAACGCCTGCCCGCGAAAAAACGCGGGGCCGCAGGGGAGTCTGCCTCGCCGGAATATTATCCGCGGCTGGCCGCGGGCATGCTCACAGCCATGGGCAAACCGGAACTCCACCGCGAAGCCGTCGCCAACCGCCTCACTTTGAGCCGGTTCTTCGACGCGGAGGATACCACCCGCGCCTACCGTAACCTGTGGGCTACCCTACTGTGGGCGGATGCGGCGGCGCAGAAACGCCCGCTGGAAGCCGACGTCTACCTGGCGCATGCTTTCGACTCGGTCTTGCGGGCCGCGGATATCGAGCCCCCCGCCGCCCTTCGGCCTTATCTCAAGGTGCCTGCCGATTCCATGGAATCCCTATCCCTGGCCGTGCGGGCCATGCTGCTGGCGCCTTCCAAGAAGATGACGGCCGAGGCGCTGGCCAAAAAACAGGTTCCCAGGGCCATGGTAGCGCAGATCATCGAAGCGCAAGCGGCGTCCAAGGCCGTTCCCAAGGCCAAGCGGAAAGCTTTCCTGGCCAAGGTAAAGAACCTGATCGGACCCGAGGCCGCACGCCGCCTGTATGCCCTCAATGAGGCGCCCAAAAGGAAGGCCGCCGTCCCCAAGAACGCGCCCGCGGAGGCGCCCCAACCCGATGGCGAAGCCATCCGCAAGGCCATAGTGGAGTTGGCCGGGGGCCGGGATCCCAATCCCTTGGCGGTTTACCACCTGGCCCTGGGCAAATTCGAGCAAGGCCAACCGCGGGAAGCTTTGGCCGGCCTGGAGCGTTTGGCAAGCCTGCGCCCGGATTATCCCCAGGCCATTCTCGCCATGGCGCGCTGCCGCCTGGCTTTGGCCGACACGGTCCAGGCTGAGCGCATGTTCGATTCCCTATCGCGGTCGGAATCGCCCGCATGGCAGGCGCGTGGTTTCCGCGGCCTGGCCGGAATCCGCTGGCTTTCCGGCAACGGGGAAAAGGCGGAAGGGGCGCTGTGGCGTTCGCAAGGCCTGGACCCGCAATCCCCGGAAGCCCGCCGGGCCCTGTTTCTATTGGCCGAAATCACCTTGACGCGGGACACGTGGAATCCGGTGGAAGCCTTGTTGGATACGCTCATCAAGACGCACCCGCGCGAGGCGGAAGGCCATTTCTGGCTGGGACGCATGGCCTTGAAACGCCAACAAGACGGCGTGGCCTTGGAGCATTTCCAACGCGCCTCTGCTTTGGCTCCCCAGCGCCCGGATTTCGCCGCGGCCTTGGCGGGAACCTATTTCGCGCGCGAGGAATGGGATGCCGCCTTGAAAACCCTGAGGCCCCTGCGCGCCAAGCTTTCTGGGGAAGGCTTGTCCATCTACGGCCAATGCCTGCTGCGCCAGGGCAAGGCCAAAGAAGCCGTGGAGGAATTCGCGCGCTTGCAGGCGGCGCATCCTTCCCCGCAGAACCTGGTGCAATGGGCGCGCGCGCTTTCCGCCTGCGGGGAAGGCAAACGCGCGGTCACGGTGATCCAGGCATCTTCCTTCAGCAACGATTTCGACGTGCGCAAAGTCTTGGCCGCGGCTGAGATCGATCAGGGATCCGCCGATCAGGCCAAGCAATTGCTGCAAACCCTGGAAGCCTCCAAGGAGAACGACGCCGAACTGCATTTTCTGCTGGGCCGGGCCGCCTACGCCCTGCGCGAATATCCGGATGCGTCCAAGCAGTTCACTTCGGCGTTACAGTACCAGGAAGATTACCCCGAGGCCGAGTATCGGCAGGGGTTGTGCCTCCTAAAACTTGGGCGCAGCGGGGAATCGCACCATTATTTCCAGGACCTGACGGACTCAGACAAACCCTCCTGGCAGGCCAAGGGGTGGTTGGGCCAGGGCCAGGCGTTCGCCAAGGAGGAAAAACCGGAAGCGGCGGCGGAGAACCTGAGGCGATCCTTCCAGGCCGCGGCCACGGCGGAAGCGGCCGCGCATTTGGCGCTGGCCTACCTGCGCATGAACCAAGCGGATGAGGCCGCGATATGGGCGGCCAAGGCCCGCAAACTGGATCCGGATGAACCGATGGGCCTGATGGCGGCCGTGGACGCGCTGCTTGCCAAGCATCAGGAGGCGGATGCCGTCGCCTTGGCCCAGGCCGGATTGGATCGCCATCCGGAGGCGTGCGACTTCCTGGTGGTGGCGGCCAAAGCGCACTTACGCGCGGGCCATGACCGGCAAGCGAAGGATCTCAGCCAACAGGCGCGGGACCGTTGTCCGGAAGAATCGGCGCCGTATTTTTACCTGGGAACCTTGTCGGCGCGGGCAGGCACCCTCGCGGAGGCGCGCCGCCATTTCGGGGACTATATGCGCACGGGCGGGGATGCTCGGCGCGTGCCGGAAGGTTACCGCTGAAGATGGCCGAAGGTAACGCTAAAGGCACGCCGGCCCGGGAAGCGGGACATGGATGCTTACGCATGCGGGCGAGGGAACGGCAGCGCCGTACCCGGTGAATTCCAAAATCCCCGTCGCCGCATGGATGCGGAAAACCGACAATGAATCCGATCGCTGGTTCGCCGCGATCAGAAAGCGCCCGCCCGGAGCGATGGCGAAATGGCGCGGGAATTTTCCGCGCGTGGATTCGCACCCCGCATAAGCCAACGATCCGTCCCCGGGATCGATGCGGAAATGGGATACTCCGTCCTGGCCGCGATTGGAAACGTACAGGAACTTCCCCAACGGATCGACCTGGATCCCGGATCCGGAATTCTCACCGTCATATCCCGGAGGCAAGGAGGAAACGGATTCCGGTTCCGACAAGGCGCCGATCATGCCGTTGTACGCGTAACGGGATACGCGGGATTCCAATTCATGCACCACGTAAACCCATTTCCCGTTGGGATGGAAGGCCAGGTGCCGGGGACCGGATCCGCTTTCCGTCGGCGTGGAACCGGGCAGAGAGGCGCGCAGGATCCCGGTTTCCGCATCGAAGGGATAAGCGAGGATCCGATCGATCCCCAAATCCACGGCCAGTAGGTAGCGGTTGAAGGGATCCGGGGCCACGCAATGCGCATGGGGCGCTTCTTGCCGGAAAGGATTGGGGCCGGAACCCTGGTGCCGCGCCTGCCCCGAACAAGCCGCCAGGCTTCCGTCCGGTTGCAGGGGAAAGGCGGCCACGCTGCCGCCGCCGCAATTGGCCACGAACAACAGGCGGCCGGTTTGATCCAGGGAAAGATGGCAAGGCGCCGCGCCGCGGGAAGGTTGCTGGTTGAGGAAGCGCAATTCGCCGCTGCCGGGCTCGATGGCGAAGGCGCTGAGGGCGCCCTCCGGTTTTCCGTAGTAGGCGTCCACCTCGTTGACGGTATACAGGTGCAGGCCGTCCGGATGGACCGTGAGGAAGGAAGGGTTCACCACGCCGACCGTGGTGCGGATGGGTTTCAAGGCCCCGGTTTCCCCATCGAGACCGAACAGGTAAATGCCTTCGCCCCCATTCGAGGTGTAGCTGCCGATGTAAACGTGCAGGTCCGTCACGGTAAAACTCTCCAACCAGGAGAGATAGATAAATATTCAGGAAGGGCCGAGCCCCGCTCCGGGCGCCCTCAGCTTTCCTTCATCAAATCCGTGATCCGCCCGTTCTCGGACTTTACGGGGCCGTAGTATTCCGGATCGTCTTCCTTGGATTTTTGGATCTCCATGAAGCATTTTATGATCCGCTCTTCCAACGCTTCCGCATTGTTGGATTCCCAGAAACCGCCTTCATCCTGGATGACCAGTTCGCTGAGCTTGATCTTGACCTGACGGAAGAGATCCACCAGTCCCACGTGCACCTCAAGGGGCGCGAATTGGGTCTTGCACCAGTTCTTGAAATAACCGTCCCCGGTGATTTGGAAAGTCACGGGATCGCAATGTTCGTGCGGAGTGATGACGAAGGTGCTCAGCTTGCCTTGGTAGGGGATTTCGCCGTCCGGATGATCCAGTACCGCGTCCCCCTCGGTTTCGCTCAGATCCGTGATCTTCCATTTCTTCTCTTTGCAGATGAGCCCGGCGTAGATGTGGAACTCTTTGGTCTTCACTTTCGGACTGACCCGGCCGCGGTAATGGATGGTAATGCCCATAAGCCTCCTTTCGATCCCAGGGCAATTCTATCGCTTTTTTCGGCTGCGGACCAGGGGAGCGAAAGGCCTATCTGGGAATGGGGGGTACCGGGGCCGTTACAGGCGGAGGATCAGGCCCGGCCTCCGGCAAATAACGGCGCGACTTCCTATATTTGGGCCGATCATGAAAACCCGACCTAGCAAGCCCCGGCGCCCGGAAATCCTTTCTCCCGTGGGCGACATGGACATGTGCATGGCCGCCGTCCACAACGGCGCGGACGCCGTCTACGTAGGTTTCCCGGGCTTCAATGCGCGCGGCCGCGCCAAGGATCACAGCTGGGAAGATCTGGACGCCATGATCGCCTTTTGCCATCAGCACGGAGTCAAGGTTTTCCTGGCCCTCAACGTGCTCATTTTCGAGAATGAACTGCGGCAGCTGCTTTCCCATTTGCCGCGCGCCTTGCGAGCCGGCGTGGACGCCTTCATCGTCCAGGATCCGGGCCTGGCGCGCCTGATCCGCTTCCTCTCCCCTTCCCAGGTCCTGCACGCTTCCACCCAGATGACGGTCACCAACCACGAGTCCATCGCCCTTACGGAGGATTTGGGGTTGGCGCGTTACGTACTCGGCCGCGAAGTCTCTATCCGGGAGATGGCCTTGATCCGGAGCCATACCGACAAGGAGCTGGAGGTGTTCGTGCACGGAGCCCTGTGCGTTTCCTATTCCGGCCAATGCCTGACCAGCGAAGGCTTCGGAGGCCGGTCCGCCAACCGCGGCCAATGCGCGCAATCCTGCCGTATGGAATATGATCTCATCGTCGACGGGGAAAAGCGCGACCTGGGCGCGCGCCGCTACCTGGTTTCGCCCAAGGATCTATGCGGCCTGGACGACGTGCCGGGCCTGATGGAACTGGGCATCGATTCCTTCAAGATAGAAGGGCGGCTCAAGACCCCGCAATACGTGGCCTCCACGGCATCGGCCTACCGCCGGGCCATCGAAAGCGGTTCCGGCGCGGAGGGAGCCGCGGCCCCGGATGGAGAGGACATAGATAACCTGCAAGTTACTTACTCGCGCGGCTTCTTCAACGGCTGGCTGGGCGGGGTCGATCATCAGCGCCTGGTGGACGGGCGCTACGGATCGCATCGCGGCCTGGAGATCGGAACGCTTTCCGCCCATCGCCCCCGCGGCGTGCGGGTCATCAGCAGCCATGCGCTGCAGGCCGGGGACGGCTTGCTATTCGTGGCCTATCCCGAAGCCGGGATGGATGCGCGCGGACGGGCCGAAGAGGAGCGCGCTTGGGGAGCCCGGATTTTTTCGGCGGACCGGAAGTTCGCGACGGAGTGGGAGCTCACCTTCTCCAATGATTTCCGCGCGGAGGAAATCCCCATCGGGGCGGCGGTTTACCTGAACGATTCCCCCGCCTTGGAAAGCGACCTTCGGCGCAGCTTCTCCGACAAGTCCCGCTGGAAGACTTTGCCCTTGCGCATGCGCGCGGACGGGATTTCCGGGGGTCACTTGCGCGTTACCGTATGGGATTCCGCCGGCCGCAGCGGCGAAGGGTTTTCCCCGGCGCCGTTGCTAAAGGCCCGGAATCCCCTTACGGCTTTGACCCGGGAACGCGCGGAAAAGGAGGCCGGAGGACTGTCCGGATCGGGATACCACCTCGCGGATTTCGAGTTCGTTCTGGCTCCGGGCCTGTTCCTGGCCGATAAGGACGTACGCAAGGCGCGGCAGGCCGCCGTGGCCGCCCTGCGGGAAAAGCTCGACCGCAAGGAACCGGCCCCCTTGCGTTCGCCGCAACAGGCGGAAGCGTGGATGGAAGGCGAGGCCCTGCAAGGATTGCGGGTTTCCGTTCCGGGCGCGCATCCTGCCGCGCCTGCCGGATCGGTCAGCGACGCGGCCAGGCTGAATTTGCTGATAAGGGAGACCTCCGCATTGGAAGCCATCGCGGGCCTGCCTTTGCACACCGTATACCTGGATTTCGAGCACGGCAAGGATTACAAAAGCGCCGTGGCCCGGGTGCGCGCCCTGGGTTTCCGCGCCGGCATCGCCACCACCCGTATCCTCAAGCCCTCCGAATACCACAATCTCAAGGTCATCGAGGCGTTGGCCCCGGACGCGGTCCTGGTCCGCAACCTGGGCGCCTTGCATTACCTGGCGGGTAAAGGCCTTTCGCTGGAAGGGGACTTCAGCCTCAACGTCAGCAATTCCCTGACGGCCGCCTGGCTGGCGGGCAAAGGTCTGGCTTCCATCTGCCCTTCCTACGATTTGAACCAATGGCAATTGTTCGATTTGATCGATGCGATGAACGGGGCCGATCCCGCCTCATCGCATATGCTTTGCAGGCTGGAAATCACCGTGCATCAATATCTGCCCAGCTTCCACATGGAGCATTGCGTGTTCGCGGCCTTCATGAGCAACGGGTCCAGCTTCCGGGACTGCGGCAAGCCCTGTGAAAAGCATCGCGTGGAGTTGCGCGATCATACCGGCGCCCTGCATCCGCTCAAGGCCGACCAGGAATGCCGCAACACCATGTTCAACGGCAAGCCCCAAAGCGCGGCCATGCTGGTCCCTTCCCTGCTGGCCAAAGGCGTCAGACGCTTCCGTCTGGAGGCGCTGTACGAGGATGCGGAAACCTTGCGGGCCAAGGTCCATGCCTATGCGGGGTTGGCGGCCGGCGCATCCGCTCCGGAAGAGGTATTCAGCCGCATGGGCGTGGTGGAAAAATACGGAGTCATGGAAGGCCAGCTCCGCAATGCCTCCGTCCATCGCGATCGCAAGAAGCCCTGAGAAAAGATCCTTGCTCGCCAGGGTGGGCAGCGGCCGGGGCCGTTTCAATAGATGCCTTTGCACTCCCAGGCATCCATCTCATTGTTATGCAGGCAGCGGTTGCGGCCGAGATGGGGATAAACGTATTCGATCTGGTATCCGAACGAATCCGTCTTGTAGAGGAACTCGCTGCAGTCCGGGCAATCCGATTTCAGGCGGCCCTCCACGTCGCGTTGGTAGCCCGGCCTGATATCGTCCAGCACCACCGGGTAACGTCCGTTCCGCTCCTTGTACCGCTCCACTTCAGCCACCGTCTTATCAAGCAGCGCGCGGCCGGATCTGGCTTGCGGGCAGGTGGCGGGTCCGCAGCAAGCTTGCAGGCAAACACATGCAATGCACAACCCCGCCGTCGCCGGCTTGAATAAATCCAATCCCCGGCGCCGCATCAACCTTACCTGGTCTTCACAAAAACGTCCGCGGTATAGTCGTCATCCTCCGGATCCACCGGCTTGCCCTCCCCGGGCGCGGGCGCTTGCCGGTTCCCGTCCCGGCGGTACGCCACCGTCATCTTCAGGCGCGACAGCGGGATGATGGATTGCCGATCCATGACGAAGAACTTCTCTTCCTTGAAATCGAAGAGCAGCACTTTCACCACTTCGCTCCCGTCCGCGGGCAGGCTTTCGGTGATGCCGTTACGGGCCAGCTCATCGAGCGTCACGGCCCGGCCCTTCTTGGTATAGCCCAATACGGCCTTGCCGGCGTACTTGGAAACCGAGTCCAGGATTTCATCGTTGATCTCGGCGATGTTCACCATCGCGTCGTTCCGGAAGGCCAATTTGAAACTGCGCGTTTCACAAACCACTTGTTCCGCCATGCCGGCCAATGCCATCGATTCCCGCCTCCGCCTCGCTCCGTTGCAACCCATCCACCGGCGCGCTCCCGCGCCCATGCAAATCTAGTTCAGCCCGTGAGACATTCCGCCAAAGGGGGAAGGCCGATGCCGGGGTATTTCGAGGCGATTTTATCCCGGAAACGGATCAACTGGGCCCGGCGCAAGCGATGCACGAATTGCCGATCATGGTACAGGCCGCCCGTAGCCAAATCCATGGCGATATCCTCCACCTCATTATGGGCATAAGGGTTGGAGGGAAAGGGATCGGAATCGTTGCGGTGGATTTCCCATTCCGAACCCGCCCCGTTGTTGAGCGCGGCATAGATGCGGCGGATGCCGCCCGGCACCTCGATGGCGGCATCTTCGATCTCGCCCAGGATGACGGGCGCCCGGAAGGGAAAACCTTCCAACAGGCCGAACAATTCCGCTTCCGTCAGATCCTTCGCGCAAATGGTCTCGGGGTTCCGCTCGGCCAGCGTCTCCATCAAGGCGGTCAGTATCTCCACGTACCCCACCGCCAAGCGCTTCTCGGCCTGCAATCGTTTTTCCACTCCGGCCATGCGGCGGTTGAAGCGATCCATATCCCGCTGCGACAACATGGCTTTATTGTACTTATTCGCGCCGTTTTTCGCAAAGCTTCCCGCGTCGCCTATCGGATGCGTTGCGGGGATAAAGCCGCCGGTAACACCTGCGGTACCCGTGCGCGCGGCCCCGGAGCGCGAAACCCAAGTGCGATTCAGGCCCCGGAGGCTTAACGGACCCTAAATCCGGTGCAGGCCGTTCCGCAAGGAAGGCAAAGCCAGACGGGGAAGTATGACCGCCAGCGCGGCTATGCCCAGCCAGATGAAGTTGAAAGGACGATCATAGACCTTGGCATGCAAGTATAAGGCCGCCGCCAAGATCGCCACCAGGCCGGGATACCGGTTCCAGGGATTGGCATCCAAAGCCGGCCGGAACCGGATCAGCACCAGCCAGATCAAAACCGCGGGCAGGACCGAACGCGGCACCGCCGCCAGCAGAATCATCAGGATCAGGTAGAAAGAAGCGAATCCGCCGTTGAAAGCCGTTCCGGAATCGGCATGGCGCCTGGCCGTCATGATCACGGCCGCCACCAGGGCGAATGCCAGCGGGAATAAAACCGCGCTGCAATAAATCCAGGTAATAGGCCTCCGGGACCTGGCCAGCCACTCGGAAAAGGCGGAGAACTTACTCATGGTATTCGCTTTCGCGGCCTGGTACGGGAGGCGGGTACGGCCCACGCTCCCGAAACAAGGGTTAACGGGGCTTGCTAGCCTTCTTCTCCCGCTTCTCCATCTTTTTTTCCTTGGCGGACTTGACGGGCGCCTTCTTGGTTTCCTTCTTCGTGTTTCTTTCCTTGGCCATGTTCTCTCCTGGGATTTGGCGGTTGCCTAGTTGGGCCACTCGCGTGGCTGCCTGGAAAAATAACCAATTCGCCGGAATTTGCACGCGAATCGTATTAGGTTAACCGCCTCCGGGCATAGTATCTTTATGCGCATGAAAACCGTCAAGCTGATCGCCGCCGCCATCGTCCTCATCGCCCTCGCGGGTTTCGCCTTCTACCTGTTCGGGAACTATAGCGATGGCTATCGGGCCGGCACCGTGATCAAGCTGAGCCGCAAAGGCCTGGTGATGAAAACCTACGAGGGCCAGTTGAACCTGGGGATGGGCATCCACGATCAGAACACTTCCGTCGCCGTCTCCAATGTCTGGGACTTTTCCGTGAATGGCAAGGACGTCCTGGTGCTGGCCCGATTGGATACCGCCCTGATGACGGGCAAGCGGGCCAAGCTCCACTACCGCGAGAAATTCATCACCGCTCCCTGGCGAGGGGATACCAAGTACCAGGTCTACCGGGTGGATCTCACGGAGTAGCCTTCCGGATCAGGCCGGATCCCCATGGCCATGATCGGATTCCGGATCTCGGCGGGTTGCGACCCAGCAAATCATGTCCCCTCCCGAACGGGCCGGATGCCCGCATCCGATCCTTGGCCACGGCTTCGGAAAAAGCCCTCGCAAGGACCGTCCCGGTTACCGGGTCCACGGGCGAGGTAACAATGGTGCTACCCCACCCCACCGCCACCAAACGATTACCCGCGAATGCGACGGACTGCAATCGCGGCAAGGTATCCGCCGCAGGATGGGTCCAGACCAGTCCGTCCACGGAGGCCATGCGCGCGCCGTCCCAACCCACGGCCACCAGACCGCTTCCGGTCCAAGCCACGGATTGCAGGATTTCCGATGCGCTGTCCAAGGCCGAGGTCCAAACCGTTCCGTCGATCGAAACCGCGCTCAGCCGCGAAGGCTTTTTATCGCCATTGGCATCGAAGATGCCGCCCACGGCCACCCATTTGCTTCCCGTCCACGCCACCGCCCGCAGGCCGGGAGCGCCTTCCGCCTTTCGTTGAGTCCATACCACCCCGTCCGGAGAGGTGAAAATCTCACCGTCCGCCTTGCCGTCCCCGGTGCCGCCCACCGCCACGGCCAGGCTTCCGGACCAGGCCACGCCGTTGAAATGGGCGCGCGGCCCCCCATCGCCTCCCGCGCGGAGGGTCCAATCCGATCCATCGGGGGAAGTGAGGATGGTTCCCACGCCGGTTACCGCAACCAGCAGGTTACCTGTCCAGGCAACGCCCACCCATTCTTCCGGCCAGGCGTTGGGGCGCTGCGTCCAGGTGATCCCGTCCGGGGACGTTACCACATTGCCCCCGGGCCCCACCGCGACCAATTGTCTGCCCGTCCAGCATACCGCGTTCAAACCCTCCCCCGTCAGGCTGGAGTCGGTCCGCTTCTGCCAGGCCGCGCCGTCCGGGGAAGTATACACCACGTTTTCCGAACTGAAACTGCCGCCCACCGCCACCCAAAAGCTGCCGGTCCAAGCCACGCCGTTCAAGTCGAAATCCGTTCCCGGGGAATGGTCGGTCCAGACGGCTTCCGGGCCGGCCGCAACGGAAACCGTCAACGCCGAAAGCAGCGGCAAAAAGGATGGGAAACGGGAGGTGAAACGCATGGAAGGGATCCTACCATGGTTCCCGATGCCGATCAATCGCGTTAGGCGCGAAAGGTGTCGGGCCGCCACGTACGGATGGACTTTTTGATGTCTTCCCCTTTTAGTTTTTCGGCGAGCGAGCGCTTTGCCAAATCGGGAAGCTCCTCGTCCGATGCGAAGCGCAAGGCCACGATCTGGCCCTTGCCCAAACCCTCCGGAAGCGGTTTTCCGGTAAGCAGGTAATGGCGGAAGTTCTCTTCGGCCCGGATAGCCCTGTCCTGCACCTTCAAAACCTTGACGCTGGTGCTGAACCAGGCCAGCAGCAACGCCCCGCCTATCAAGACGAACATCACCGGCGGCAACATCCCCGCGCATGCGTCCGGATAAGCCAGATTGATCAAGGCCGCCAGGAAAGCCAGCCCGGACGTTACCGGCAGGTAGAACCGCCGGATGGGATAACGACGATGGGTCGCGTAGGTTTGCGCTGTCATGCGGGCTCCGGATGCTTGGGAAATCTATTCCAACTTGTTACGAATACCACCAAGCATAACACCACCGTGCCGAATATGCCATAGCTCGCCGGTACCGCTTTCAGGATGGCCGGCCGGAGCGCGGCCAAAAGCTTCTGCGTAGGCTTCGGGAATCCGGCGATATGTCCCCCCGCGTCCTTTGCCACAGCCGTATTTTTTTAGTGCCGCCTACTTGTTAATCTGGGATATGTCCCATAAGAGGAGGCTCACGGCGGCGATGGCGCCGAGTATGCAGCCCCAGACCATCAGCTTCGTTTTCGTCGGTTCGGACACCCGCTTCAATATGCGGACCACGTCCCGTTTGTCCAAAGCGGTGCGATCGATGAATACGCTGTCGGCCGTGATGACCAGCTTCCGTCCGGGTATCTTTTCATGGTCGATGGTGACGACCACATACCTGCCGTGATCGACGCTTTCCGAAATCGGTATCCGTTTGTCAATGCGATATCCGGAGGTGCACCCGGCAAGAAGGAGCAATGCTGCGAGCCAGGTAAAATGGCTCCGGTTCCAGCGGGCTTTGGCATTCATCTCCGATATTCTCCGCAAAATTTTTCATCCGCTTCCGGCTTCGGACAAAGGTAGTACAGGTTTCTTGGCTGGCGGTTCCGGCGGGCACGGCGGGGAGCGAATGACCGCGGAAATAACGGAAGGCTATCGGGTAAACCACCGGAAGAAAAACGGTCGCGCCACTTGCCTGCCGTCCGGACCGAAGCCGGCCCCTCCATTCTCCAAACCGGCCCCCCCTAAAGCCGGCTGGCGATGGGAAAACCGTTTTGCCGGTGGGAAGGGTATCACCGAAGTAAGGTATTTGTCGAAAACCTTCATGGCGGGCTTGGCGTTCCCGCCCGCGTCGAAGAGATTCCGGGTACCGCTGCTGGCGGTGGGCTCCCACCACATGATTCCCTTGCCGTGATTGTTCGGAGTAGCCTGGACAATCCTGTCTACCGAGTCGAGGAAGGCCGCTTGTCCTGCGTCGGTCAGAGGAAAGGGCGAGCTCCCGTTTGCCAAGGCCGTATAAGCCAACTCCACCACGATGATATCCTTCCCGTAGGCATCGGCCGTGAAGGCCAGATTGCCCTTCAGATCGGCCAGGGTTCCATGCCATTGGGGATAATAGGATTGCCCGATGATATCGAAGACCACTCCCTGGGCCAGGATATTGTCGAACCAGGTCTTAGTCCCGGCTTTATCTCCGCCTCTGTCCAAATGGAGCATAATCAATGGCCGATTGGAGGGGCCTGCCATTGCGCCTCCGGTAGTTGCATCCACGGTCGCGGAATCCACGCCGCGGATTCCCGCCTTCAATAGATCGGCCAGGTTTCCCCAATTCGGCGCCTTCCCGTCCGGCCAAAGCATGCCATGGGTAATCTCATTTCCGATTTGGACCATCTCAGGATAAACGCCCGCCTGCTTGAATGCGAGCATGGTGCTGCGGGTATAGGCGAATACCGAATCCTGCAATTGCGCATGCGTCCGTCCCGCCCAATTCTTGGGGATGTATTGCTTGCCCGGATCCGCCCATGTGTCGGAGTAGTGGAAATCCAAAAGGATTTTAAAACCCGCGGCTTTGGCCTGTTTGGCCAGCGCAATGGTATAGGGCAGATCATTAGGTAGCGGCCGATTCAGGCCTTCGGGATTATTGCTCGGAGTATGGAAAATACGCAAGCGGATCCACCCATATCCGTGCGATCGGAAGATCCGCAAGCCGGGCCCCTGCACGCCCCCATCCTTAAATCGCGTGCCGCCGTCTTCCTGCTGCTTTAAAAAGGAAAGGTCTGCGCCGATGCAATAGTCCAGGGCGGAGGCATGCGCTCCCAAGCCCAAAACCAGGATAGCGAAACGCTGCGTCCATTTTGAACCGGATAAAACCCGCATAGTCCGTACTCCCTTCGAGATGTGCGTCCCCACCATGCCCGTCGGGAAGAGAAGCCTGCCCCGGGACTAAAGTAGGCGGCACGCCGCGGTTCCGGTTCGCGATTTGAGGGCCGGATGAAAATAGCGCTGCGGAAACGCCAACGGTGAAACGGGTCGGGAACCGGCTTTTACCGGGCAGAAATTTCCGCGCCCGCCTTGGGCACCACGGTGATTTTGCGGCTGACGGAAAGCGCGGGCAGGGTATTGGCATCGCCCGGCTGGACGGCCCTTATCTCGGCTATGCCCGGGCCCACCGCTTCCAGACGCTGTCCCGCCACGCGCACCACCTTCGGATCGAGGCTGACCAAAGTCACCGGCAGCCCGATACTGGACACGGCTCCCGCTTCCATGGCGGTTCCCGGCGCCAAAGGCTCCGGTTCCGGAAACTCAAGGGTCTGGCGGCCTTTCGCCACCGTCACGGCCCGGATCAAGCACAAGGTATCCTGGCCGCTACCTGGGGGAGGGATGGCCCGCACCATTACGTTCCCCCTTCCCGCCGCCAATGCGTGGATGCCGCCCGCCACGGGTTGCAGCAAGGAAGGATTCCCGCTGGATATGAAAACGCTGTCCCAATGGTTGGCGACGTAGCCGAGGATGGGATCGCCGCCGCCGAAAATCACGGGCCCGATCGGATTCAAGGTCAGCTTGCGCTCCAGGTAACACGGACGTGACGCGATGGGATCCCTCCCTTCCGCTTGGGCCCGCATGAAGCCGAGGTTGCCCCAGATCAACGCTTCCCCGTCGGCGCGCACGGCCGCGGAATAACCTTTTCCGGCCGCGATCTCGGTCCATTTGTCATAACCCACCATGACCGGACCGGGTTGGTTTTCCAGGGAACCGATCCCCAAGGCGCCTTCCGCTCCGGCGCCCCAGGCCCACAGGCTGCCGTCTTCCCGCAGCGCGATCACATGATGGCTTCCCGCGGAAACGGCGCGCCACTTATCGGCGCCCACCTGTCCCATGGATTCCCATTCGCTGGCCGCCCCTCTGCCGAGTTCCCCCAAGGCATTGTCGCCCCAGCTCCACAGGGTTCCATCCAGCCGGATCCCCACGCTGAACCCATCGCCTGCCGTAATGCTTTTCCACTTCGCATCCCCTACCGCGCATAAGGTCCTGGAAGGCACGGAACTCGAGCAACCCGTTTGGCCCAGGGAATTGCTCCCCATGCCCCACAGCGTTCCATCGGAACGTAAGGCCAAGGCGTGGTTCGCGCCCATCGCCACCGCGCTCCATTCGCCGGGACCCACCTGCCGCGGTCTGCCTTTGCGCCCGCCTTTGAGGCCCGCGGTGGTGACCAGGGCTTTCCATTCACCCCACATGATCAGGCTTCCGTCCGCCTTTATGCCTAAAGTCACGGCGGAACCGGCGGCCACATCCAACCATCGATCGCCCTCCACGGCCCTGGGAGCGGCGATGGAATCGCATTTTTCCAAGCCCAATTGCGCCGAACCGTTCTTTCCGAAAGCCCAAAGGGATCCGTCAGCCTTAATGGCCATGGAATACTGCGCGCCCGCGGAAACGCGGGACCAGGATTCCTGGTCGATGGCGGCAGGCAGCGGCCGCGCAGGGCCGATCATCCCCAGTTGCCCGAACTGATCCGATCCCACTCCCCATAGGGATCCATCTTCGCGCAGGAATATCAAGTGATCTTCGCCCGCCGCTAAACGGTTTCCCTCACCGGCGAGACAGGCAGCCGCGGCCGCTCCAATCGCGCATGCCAGCCGGGCCCCGGTCTTGCGAACCAAATTCCGAAATATCATAAAGCGCCCTTGTTCCCGGCCCGGGATGGGATCCCAGGCTCGCATCATCATAAGGGCGGGCGCTTAAACGGGTCAAGCAAGCCCATCGATAAAAACCCCAACAAAGAAATCCCATGGCAATCCGCGGGGTTTTAGATCGTGCCGTTTTTTGCGGCGGCCTTCAGTTTCTCATTCGCCCAGATCGCAACCTCGACGCGGCGGTTCTCCTGGCGGCCTTCCGAAGTCCCATTGTCGGCCACCGGATTCTTTTCGCCCATCCCGGACTCGGTAATGCGCCCGCTCTTAACGCCTCCCTCCATGAGGTAGTGGCCTACGGAACCGGCGCGCTCTTCCGAAAGCTTCTGGTTGTGCTTTTCCGATCCGGTCGAATCCGTATTGCCCTGCACCATGATCTGCGTGTCGCCGTACTTGTTCAGGGTCTTGGCAAGCTCACCCAGATTGGTCCTGGCCTGGCTCCGCAGCTTGTCCGAATTGACATCGAAGAGGATGCCGGAGTTGAAGGTGATTTTAATGCCCTCGCCCACCCGCTCCACCTTGGCGTCCTTGAGATCGCGCTGCAGTTCCGCGGCCTGCTTGTCCATGTAGTGGCCGATGGAGGCGCCCGCAACCCCTCCCACCGCCGCTCCAATGATGGCTCCGGCCGCGGTATTGCCGCTGGCATGGCCTATCAGCCCTCCCATCATGCCGCCTACCCCGGCGCCCATAATCCCGCCCTTGCCGGCATCATTCATTCCCGCGCAACCCGCCATCATTCCCATCAAAGCCAAAAGCGCGGTGGTTTTTTTTGAAATTCGCATGCTTGCTCCTATCGCCAAGTCGGTTGTTCCGTCCAATTAAATAAATAAATGCGGCGATCTATGGAAATCGGAGAACCTTTGCGGGCGGGCGTGTTCCGGTATAGCCGCGAGGCAAAGGGATATCGACGTCGCATATCCATCCCGCTTCCATTGCTTTCCGTCCGTCCAGCGGTGGGCGCGGCCTGTATTGACACGGAGACGTTCTCACATACTGACCTTGCAAATTGATGGTCAGGAATTTAATCCTATCTTCTGGGCCATTTTGCTTCGGGAGGATAATATGGTAAAAGCAAAAAAGAAAAGCAGTTCCAAGAAGACGAAATCCGACGGAAAGAAAGCCGCCTTCGTGGGCGCTCCATCACACAGCATAACACCCTTCCTCATGTTCAATGCGAACCCCGGAGAAGCGGCGAAATTCTATGCATCGATTTTCAAGAAATGCAAAATCCTAACCGCAAACTCTATGCAAGCGGATTTCATCCTGAACGGCCAAAGGTTTTTTGCCTACAATGGCGGACCTGATTTCAAGTTCGACTGGGGCGTCTCTTTCATGATCAGCGTAGAAACCCAAAAAGAGGTCGATTATTACTGGAATGCCCTGCTCGCGGGCGGCGGAAAAGAAAGCATGTGTGGCTGGCTTGAGGACAAATTCGGCATGTGGTGGCAGGTGACGCCGAATATCCTCTTGCAACTTACGTCGCAAAAGGATCGCGCGATGGCCAAGCGCGCAGCTGATGCCATGATGAAGATGCGAAAAATCGACATCGCGGCGCTAAAGGCCGCAGTCCGGCAACTGGGTTGAGAAAATTCGATGGAGCATCTTTGGAGCGTTTTCCTCCGTCTCCGATCGCGGTCCAAAAACCCTGGCAGTGAGGATAGGGCGATCGACGCATAAGGACGAGGGCCGATGATTCGCGAATTCGATAATTTCCCCAGCCCTTTTTCAAAGACTGTCTTTGCGAAGGCTCCGACTATTTGACCGACCGGCCGTTTACTCGATAATACTGAAGGATCGGTTTACCTTCGCCCCAACGCACTTCGCTTCAAACAAATATGTTCCATGCCCCAGGCCGCTGAGGGGAATTGTGATTTCATTGCGTCCGGAGGATTGAATCTCAGCTACCCTGTAGCCGGTTAGGCTGTATATAGACGCCTGTGTGTTTTGGGTTTGAAAAGACCTTGGCAGAATAACGAATAGATGGGAACGAGAGAGGTGAAGGTAAAGGGTATTGTACGACGGGGAATGGGGAAAGACGATGTTGGAATTAATTAAGGAAGAGGTGACGATGACGCCACTGGCGCCTACGCCAACCAATTGGTCACCGCTCCAAGCAATGCCATTTATGGAGCCGCCTAACCCATAGGTGTACCGGGCCGTCCACTGGATGCCGTCTGGGGAAGTGTAAATACTATGGCTTACGGCCACGAATTGGCTGCCCGTCCAAATCGCAGAAGTTAAAGAAGGTTGAAGCGGGGATCCTGCTCTTGCCTTAGTCCACGTTATTCCATCCGCAGAAGTAAGAGTTCCGGTTCCTATGGCGACGAATTGACTTCCTGTCCAGGTCACCGAGTTGGGCAAGTCCGGTGATTTTATGGAGTCGCCAGGGTTCCAAGTTATCCCATCGGGTGAGGTAAAGATGACCCCGTTAGAAGGGCTGGAAGCATTGGCGCAAATGGCGATGAGCTTGCTATTGGCCCAGGTAAGGTATTTCACAATGTTCGCCGTTCCTAAGCTTCGCGATGTCCATGTTATTCCATCGGGGGAGGTGAGGAGGGTGTCATTATGACCAATGCCTACGAGTTGGTCGCCCGTCCAGGTGATGGAAGAAAGCCAGCTCGTTTCTTTGGAGATTCGGCTGGTCCAGTTAACGCCATCCGATGAAATGAGGATACCTACGCCCACGCCTACGGCCACGAATTTGCTGTCGGTCCATACGACGGATGTTAGCGGCGCAGCGGAAGTTCCTCCCCTCTCTCGATATTTCCAGTCGATGCCGTCGGGCGAAGTAAGGATGGTGCCTTCCGCGCCTACGGCGACAAATTGGCTTCCGGTCCGCCGCGGCCATGGCCTATGGCAATCGGGCCAATAGTTTGTCGAAACAATCCAAGCGCGAGGACGCGGCGAAAGCCCTGGGGAGTGCCTGCGCGAATATCCCGATTCGCGACCTTGCCGTGAAAAGCTGGAAACCTTAAACCATTCCGGATCCTGAGGGAAAAGGAATCACCAAGGTGCGCTTCCGATCATGTTGAGTCCATCAAATTCGATACCCGGCCCATTAATAAGCCCATCGGTCCGCGCTTTGCCAAATTTCCCCGCAGGGGCCACCAGTCTTCCATTAGCACCAAAATTCCTGGTATTTTCCCGGGCCTTTCCGATCCGGGATGGAAGGGATTGGTTCGCATGGAAAATGGAGGTGGTGGGCGTACCCCATTTTAACACGGTTCCGCCTTCACCAACCGCATACCCCGTGGTAGGGCTGGCAAATACTATGCCCGACAGGCCGGCTGTGGTTCCGCTGTTTTCCTTGGTCCAAGCCGATCCCCCATTGGTGGTTTTCAATATGACGCCGCTGTCTCCCGAAGCGTAGCCCGTGGAGGCATCCGCAAAATAAATGGAACGCAAGCTCAGTTTTGTGCCGCTATTCTCGCTGGTCCAAGTACCCATCCCGTCCGTGGTTTTGGCGAGCATGCCTCCGCCTCCCACCACATAGCAAGTTAAGGCATCCGTGCAGTAAATTCCGCGTATCGGTAAATTGGCGCTTGCGGCGGAGGCTGGTGCAGGCGGCGAAGTAGGCGTGGTCCAAATGGAACCATCCGCAGTTTTCCGGACCGCACGCGATTCCCCGCCGACATAGCAATTGGTGGCGGTAGGGCAGTTGATGGCATTGAGCTCATATCCCCAACTGGGGGCGTTTTGAGTGGACCAAGTAGTTCCGCCATTGGTGGTTTTCAAAAAGGTGGTGGATGATAGGCCGGGAGAACCGTAGCCGATATAACAGGTAGTGGTGCTGGGACAATCAACGGAAAACAACCCTACGGTTTTGATGAAGCTGGTTTGCGGCGTCCAGGTTTGGCCGGCGTCCGTGGTCTTGATGATTTTTCCATAGGATCCAACCGCATAGCAGATGGATGAACTCGGGCAGTTCACGCCATTTAAAGTGGTGTAGCTGGTGTCGAAGCTGTAAGTCCATGCCGCTCCGCCATTCACGGTTCTCAGGATCAAGCCTTGGGTTCCCACGGCCACGCCGGAATCCGGGGAGGCGAAGGAAATCCCGCGCAGGGACTGTTGCTGGATAACGGCTTTTTGGGAAGCCGTGATCTGCGAGAACCAACTTTGCGCCGCAACCGCCGAAACAATGCCGCAAGTACTAATCATGATAGCGAATACATTTTTCATAAAATCCCCCTCTCTGAATTGTTTGGGCCCATTCATATTCCGAATTGCAGGCGAACCAGGTAATACCAATTATTTGCCCCGCTTGTAAGCGGAATATAGGTGGGCTGCAGGAACTCGTTCCTCAGGCGCAAGTGATCATTGGCGACCTGGGCTAAAAGCCGTATTCCCTTGGTCAGGGTTTTGGATGCGTAGATGGACCATTTCCAATCGTCCGAATTGTGGTTTCGCGCGACCTCGGCATCGAATTCCCCCGGGCTTAATCCATTGTCTACGAACCACAAGGGCAAGCTGTTTTGAAAAGCGTTTTCCCGGTTGTCCGGCCAGGGGTTCCGGTAATATTCCGCCTCCATGGAAAGGGCATCCAGCCATTTGAAGGTCGGGAAACCGAATCCGAACATGATGGGCATGCGATAGGCGAGCTTGTCGTAATAGTAAGGTTGATTTTGCACCCCCAGTACGGCCACTTCTCCGTAGAGTTTCAAATCCCCCGGTTCCAGCTTATCCTCAAGGCCGAACCAGGGTTTGAAATCCAAGGAAGCCCTGCCCATCAATTTGACTCCCCGATAAGTCAAGCGCGTCCTGGTACCGGCGCGCATGGTATCTTGGTCGAGCACGTAAATTCGATTGCCCTGTGCGTCATTGGCCAGCTTCACTACGGACCCGCTATCGTTCCGGTACTTGGTAAGCGTGGATTCCATGCCCTTATAGGTGGAACCGGCGGCAATGGCATGTTGGCGGAAAACCTGGCCGCCGATCACCGTGTCTATTTCCGGCAGGGCCGCCATATTCGGGACTTCCACGTAGGTATTGGTACTGTAATTGGGGGAATCCTCGCTGGGCTTGATGGCAAGCAGCCGGTGGAAGGAAACTCCTGCGCCCAATTCCAGCACCGTGCCCATGCGCAACGTGGACACGTAGGCGGGGCTCATATCGAAAAGCGGCGTCTCTTCGAACTCGCTGAACAAAAGCAGATCGTGGGTCCATGCGCCCCCGAACGTATTCCAGCGGATTTGCGTTCCCAAGGATTGATATGCGGCGCTGTTGATGATGGACCATCCGCCCGTTTTAACGAAACCGGGATAGGCCTGCGAACGAAGCAGGTATTCCCCGAGATTGCGCGCATCGGGATTGTACTTATAATCGAAAAAACCGGATTTCACGAAAAGGTTTTCGGAGAAATCGTACCTGAAGGACGCCTCGGAAATACCCGGGCCGAATTTAATCTGGCGTGAATTCACCGTGGATGGAAAGGTAAAGGGATACCAGAACAACCCGCCCACGCCGATATTCAGATGCAGCTTTTCTTTCACCACCGTTTGCGAAAGGATGGATATCCCGGTATTGGATAAAAAATAATTCCCGACGGGGAGGGTCTTGGAATCATTGCCCGGATCGGCGCGCAAGCCTTTGACCACCTGACCCGCATCGACATAAGCATCCACTTTGAGGGGAAGGGTGACGACATCCTCGGCAGCGGATAGGGAAAACAGGGCCGCCAGAAAAAACACCATGCTTTTCATTTCATCTCCCGGAGGCCAAGATTTTTTGCGCCTGATCCAAATTGGTTTTGGCACTGCTGAATTGGGGATCCACCGCGAACGCGCGGCGATAATATTCCGCGGCTTCCCCGATCTTTCCCTGCGTTTGCAAGGCGATGCCCAGATTATTCAAGGCGTATTTGTTCTGCGGATCCCATTCCACGGTTTGACGCAAATGGGGGAGAGCCTCATTTACCTTGCCTTGGGAAAGCAATAATTTCCCCAATAGGCCGCCTACCTGCTCATCGTTTGGATCCAGCAGGGCGGCCCGGGAATAATGCGCAACGGCCGAGTCCTTATTTCCCTGCTTAAGATACAGCGCCGCCAAGGTTGCCTGCGCGCTGCCGAAATCCGGTTTGTCCGCTACCACCCGTTCCAGGTGCTGAATGGCCGGATCCGACTCCCCCTTCGCCATCTCCATGGATCCAAGCGCGAAATTCACGTACCAGTTTTCGGGAATAATCAGGGCCATGTTCCGGTATTGGTCCAATTCGGAGGCCATTTTTCCGCGGTATTCGGTAAATCCCAGCGCGGCCGCAGGCAATACAAACAACAGGGACCATTTCAACCCAGGGAATAACCAAAGGGTCCATTCGCGTGCGGGCTTGTTCCTTTTGGCCTGCTCGGCAGGAATGGGAGACCCAGCCAACCCCAGACCCGATCGGAAGTGAGGATCGCGGACCCGCCAAAGAAACCCATCGAAATAGAAATGGAGAAAGCCGGATACCATGAATAGGCTTGACCAAATGGGCATGGCTCCTTTTCCGAAAGCTTGGGTCATGGCGGTTTGGGGAGTCGCATAATCGAATACCACGCCCAGCCAACCATAAGCCAGGACAATTCCGATATAGAGGACCAAGCGGGCCGGGGTCGACCGGAAAAGAAAGGATTCCACCGGACTCGACGCACTTCCGCCGGCCACCCTTTTTCCGTTGTAAACCCAGACCATAGCGTTGTACTGGACATCATGGAAAATCTCGAACAGGACCAAGCCTAGTAGCAAGTTGTCGACTTTTACCATGGCGAACCACCAAAACGCAAAGCTGGAAACCATGATCACCGGCTTGATGGGATTAAAAAGCCGCCCTTGCCGGGATTGCCTCCAAGCATTCACCGCGAAAAGAAAAGTCACGCCCAAGATGAAAATGTCCCAAGCCGAACGGAAAGCCAGGAACCCGTCCGGTGGAATCAACGATCCGCCGGAACCGTAGAAGTACGCGAATAGCCCCATCAGCCTGGTGGAAGAGTGGAGGATTCCGCCGCCGAACCATGCCAAACACATGGCCCAATCCAACCACGCCGTTGCGGCGGCGATTGATCCCGCCTTGGAATCGTAAATGCGAAGGAACCCGTTGACCTGCATGGCCCCATGCCACATCCCCCATAAAACCAGAATCAGTTTCAGGCTTTGCAGATTGAACCAGGCAAAGGCCAGACACACGCTTAGGAAAAACAGGGGGGCCAGGATAAAACGCCATCGATAGCGCCGGAACAGGTTCGGATCCGTATAAGCGCGTAGAAAACCCGGCAAATGGTGGCCGGCGCTGCCAACCGCCAATAAAACCACCCCAAAGGCATTCAGATCAAAATGGTTTCCCAGCAGCCAGATAATAGGGAGAATCCATGCCATGGGCAGGACGAACAGCAGCATATCCCGCCCGGGATCCAGGATCCACAATCGCCTATCCGTAAATGCCGGCCTTAGTGCGGTCATGCGTTCAAATGCCCCATTGCAGCCGAACCACGTAATACCAATGATTTCCATACCGGGTCAACGGTGAGTTGGCAGGGATGGGATCGCCATCTTGCAAGCCGATCAAGCGCATATGATCATTGGCTATCTGGGCTTGTACGGTTAGGCCAAGGAAAAGGGTTCTCGCGGCTTCAATGGACCATTTCCAATCATCGCGAAAGACGGGAGCGTGGCCTGTTTGAAAGGCGGTTCTATTGGTGACCCAAACGGGTAGAATCGGACCGCTCGAATAAAAATTTTTCTGATTATCGGCCCAGGGGTTGGCGTAATATTCGACTTCAAGCGATAAAAGGTCCAACATCTTGAAAGTGGGGAAATTAAACCCGGCCATCATGGGAATGCGTTGAAGAGGTTTCTCATAGTAGTAGGGATAATTTTTCACTCCCAAGAGCGCCGCTTCAAAGTAAAGCCGCATGTCCTTGGGGCCTAAGGCGTCCTCTAGCACGGAGGAAAAGGCTTTGAAATCCAGGGAGGCCCTGGCCATCACCTTTACGCCCTGCAAGGAGTAAAAGCGAGTGGTGTCTTCCAAGTAGATGGGATTTGCTGCGGAAGCTCCGGCTGGATCATTTGGATTATAATCCGGATTGGGGATCAAGTAGCTGTTGCCTTGACCGATGGTTTTCCATACCACCCGGGGCGATTCCGAACTGGGATGTACGGGAAGAAGGCGGTGCAAGGACACGCCGCCGCCGACCTCGAATGCATTTCCCAATCGCAACGTTCCCACATAAGTGGGGCTGACGTCGAAAATAGGCGGCCTGTTCATCTCGCTGAAAAGCAACAGGTCATTCGTCAACCAGCCGTTCCAAACCGTCCACTGCAATTGCATTCCCAAAGACTGATACACGGCGCTGTTTAAAAAGGACCAGCCACCGGTGGAAACCAAACCGGGATAAGCTTCCGACCGAAGCAGGTATTCGCCCAGGTTCCGCGCATCAGGATTGTATTTATAGCCGAAAAAACCGGCCTTAAAGGACAAGTCCGGGGTAAAGGCGTAATGCAAAGAGGCTTCGGATATTCCAGGGCCGAATTGGTAACGCCTTGTCCACCAGGAGAGCGGGGAAACGGGAAAGGGGTACCAAAACAAACCTCCCGCGCCGATATTCAAAGTCAGCTTCTCATCCACCATAATGGCAGCGGCGACACTGACCCCGAATCTCGACAGGTAAAGATTTTCAACGGTGTCCCCGCCCAGGGTTTCCCCCTTCATCACTTGGCCCACGTCGTTATAGGCCGAGCTGTGGAGAACGATGTTTTCGGCCGCCGTACCCAGACAAACGAGCAGCAACGGCAGCGTGAGGAGCCGTGCCAGCGTGATTAATTTCACGGCCAAACCCGAATTGTCACCTTTCAGCCGCCGATTACAAAGCGTTTTGATTGCACGCCTTTGCGGGTGGAAGCACGTAACATGTAAACGCCGAAGGGAAGCCTGCTGGTATCCAGAATATGCTCCTTTGCGGTAGAGGCATGCTCCGTCAACCAAACGTGGCCGCGCATATCGATCAAGGATACGCTATGCGGCCCGGATTCAGTGAACAATACGCTCATCTTCCTATCGTCGAAGGCCACGCCGTATTGGCGGAAGCGGTAATCCTCCGCTTTCCCCTTTAACAACCCGGTGGTGGCGGCTGTGGTGTCATACCCTGCCGCCCAATACAAAGACTGCCTTAACAAACGTTCGTAATAGGGGCCTCTTTGATCCAGGGGATTGGGCCTGCCCCAAGTCGTGGCCGCACCCGCATCATGCCCGAATCCGGCGAACACCATGGTCCCTTTTTTGATTTTGAAAGTCCAACCCAAAGAATGCGGCCAAGGATTCGATTTATCGCAACCCGATCCGCAATTGAATCCGGCATAGTTGTCATCTACGTTGAACAGGACTTCCGCGGAAGGAACCTTGTCCTTAATGCTGCCTCCATAGCCCGGAAACTCTTCAGCGATCAGGGTATCGTGCGGGATGCTCTCCATAATGGGATGTACGGTGGAGGACGCGGGCAATACCTTATTCCAATTGGCATCCGATTCCGGCTGATAAACCCGCGTGGTTTGGCCCGTTTGCGACTCACCGGCAAATTGGGTGGGATGCAAGGTGCTGTTGAACCATGGCCAACCGCTACCCTTTCCGTCCCCTGTGGCATGCAGCAATATCACGCCACCGCCGCCCTCGACATAGCTTTGGATAGCGTTTTGCTTGGAAGACCCCAATCCGCTGCCATTTATGGAACTCACATTATTGAATACGATGGCGGAATATTGGCTGAAAGTCGCCGCGTCGAAATTATTCACATCCGACACGAAGGTGAACTGGATGCTATCCGTGACCGCAATTACATTGAGCAGTCGATCGACTTCCGGCCTGCCGATATTATGGTTATATCCGAAAAAGAATTCGGGAACCAACACCTTCCTTAATTTGGTAAGCTTCGAGGTCAGCCTTTTCGGTTGGCCACCGATTGTCACGATTCTTTCGCGTGCTAAAGGGACCGGAATCTGCGATTGGGCGAATTGAGCCAATCCTCCCACCAACAAGGCGCCCAGCACCAAGCCTTTTC
This sequence comes from Fibrobacteria bacterium, assembly GCA_025360005.1. GTDB lineage: Bacteria > Fibrobacterota > Fibrobacteria > UBA11236 > UBA11236 > Chersky-265. The sequence continues at coordinate 667 of JANYDA010000034.1, read as the reverse complement.
CCACTTTAAACTCCAACACGGTATGCCCCTTCCCCAAATGGATAAATTCAGCTTAGGAAATTAAAAGTCCATTTCCAATAGCTCGCTTTGTCAATCCAGCACTCGGGGCCGCAAAAATGCCACGTCGGCATCACCGTAGCCGCCAAACACGCAACGGATGTTCTCTCCTGGAAAACGCTTTCACCAGGGCTTTGTCTCTGCTAGGTGGAAATCCATTCCTATCCAGCGATGGATTTTAACGTTACCGTATCTCCTGCTCTACCCACCCGCCTTCCGACCGACCGAGCAAAACCCATGACGGCCACACTTTATCTGCTAGACTCGTTTGTTATACGGCGCGCACTGCACTTCAATGTTGGCACCATTTTAGTTGTTGTGCGATGTTACACTGTACTGCGAAAAAAGGCGGGCTCTTATCGCGAGAGTGATTCTTTTTCTTTTGCTTTGTATTCATTGAAGTCAATGGCACCAATATCGAAAAGCCATTTAAATTTACTTATTTCTTTTTCGTGGTCATTGTTCCAATGGGTGTGATCTCGATCTGATGTAACATTCACGCTACCATGGACAATCCATACTGGTCCACCTTTTCCCAGAATTGATTCCATCTGCCCGTGGAATACGTCAAGCAACGCAGGCTTATCACCGCAGCAGTCCCCGTTCCCTT
>JANYDA010000016.1 GCA_025360005.1 Fibrobacteria bacterium | reverse complement strand
CCGACACGACTCCCGCCAATTGGAGCGCGCGCGTGAATACGGGCCAATTAGGCAATGAGGATCCGTCGGCGACTTTCAACGCGAAACCCAACGCCAATCCCGGCAGGGCGGCGCAAAGCAATCCATTGGCCCCGGCTTTGGTCATCATGCCCGCTCTTAAGGGGTCGCTTGACGCGCCTTCCAGCGCGAAACCGCGCAAGTCCGGCTCTCCGGTATGGCCGCCCGGATTTTGGGCCATGGCCGCCAGCAATCGCGCGGCGGGGCCCGGCGAGGTGGCTTCCTGGCCCAGACGCGCGAAGCCCAAAGCCATATTGTAGAGCGGCAGACCAAATGTGGGTGCGGAGCAGCCATCGATGGCGCGGGCGGTTTTGGCGGGGTCGGCGGCGCAATACTCGCAAATGGTGGCCAGGATCCGGCGTTGCCAGGGATGATCCGGATCCAGGTAACTTTCCAGGGGCAGATGCAGATGCTTGCAGGCGGTGAGCATACCGGCATGCTTGCCCGAGCACATATCGGCAAGCGCATCTTCCCCGCCTTCGCGGGGTCCGCACCCCAATTGATCACGGTTAAGTCCGCTCTTGGCCAACAAGGCGCTTACCTGGGCGGCCTGCCGCTCCCCGCCCCGATGCGAGCCGCAGATGATGGCGAGGTCCCCATCGTCCAGGCCCGCCGCCTCCGCCGCGCCGGAGGCCATCATCGCCAGTGCTTGCAGGGGTTTGGCGGAAGAACGGATCAAGGCATTCGCATGCGGATCGCCCAAGGACCAGAGGCGGTTCCCGGCCGCGTCCACCAAGCAGGCCAAGCCCAGATGCTGCATGTCGATTTGCCCGCCGCGGGTCACCGTCATAAGCGGTACCGATGCCCCGATGAGAGAGTCGCTTTGACCGCCGTGTCCGCCCGTCATTTCCATTTTCGCTCCCGGGCCGGTTCTACGCCGGCCTGCCTTGATGATACAACGCTCCCTGCCGCCCTGAAAGCAATATACGCGCTTGCCCGCCGGTGACGGAGCGGCTAATTTGGATCGGTCGGGAAAGGAGCGTCCATGTCCAAATCCTATCGCGCCCTGGTGCTGGAGGCGGGCGGGGCTTTTAAGATAAAGCGGATTTCCCTGCCTTCCTTGCAGGCCGGAATGGCGGCCGTGCGCGTGCGCGCCGCCGCAGTGAACCATCGCGATCTGTGGATCCAAAAGGGCCAGTACGCAGGATTGAAATTCCCGCTGGTGCCGGGATCGGACGGCGCGGGCCTGGTGGAACAGATCGGCGCCGGCGTCGAGCCAAACTGGCTGGGCCGCAAGGTGGTGATCAATCCCAGCCTGGATTGGGGGCCTTCGCGGGAGGCGCAAGGCAATAACTTCCGCATCCTGGGCCTTCCGGAAACCGGCACCTTCGCCGAATACGTGGTCGTGCCCGCCGCCAATTTGGCGGCCATGCCTCCCCATCTTTCCTTCGAGGAAGCGGCGGCGTTACCCCTGGCGGCAACCACCGCCTACCGGGCCTTGTTTACGCGGGGCGGCATCCGGCCGGGCGAGAAACTCCTCATCACCGGCATCGGCGGAGGCGTGGCCCTCTTCCTGCTGCGCTTTGCGGTGGCGGCCAAGGCCAGGGTTTTCGTCACATCCGGATCGGACGACAAGCTGCGCAAGGCCATGGAGTTGGGCGCGGAGGGAGGCGTGAACTACCGGGACGGGAAATGGGCCGAGCTTTTGCAGGAGAAGGCGGGACTGTTCGATTGCAGCATCGATTCCGCCGGAGGTCCGGATTTCCCCAAGCTCTGCGATCTCAGCCGCGCCGGCGGACGGCTGGTTTTCTTCGGCGCCACCCTGGGGAACCCCCCGGACCTGCCGCTGCGCAAGGTGTTCTGGCGGCAGCTCAACCTGATCGGGACCACCATGGGTTCGCCCCAGGATTTCGCGGACATGCTGGGATTCGTGGAGCGGGAGAAAATCTTGCCCGTGATCGACGGGGTTTATCCTTTTGAGCAGGCCGAGGAAGCGTTGCGACGGATGGATTTGGCGGGGCAATTCGGAAAGCTTGTCCTCACCATGACGGGACCGGAGGACGCTTAGTCGGCGGGGGAGAACGCTTCCGGGCTTATGTCATAGCCCTCCTGGCGGAGGACGAAACCGATGGCGGTGTCGCTGTCGACCTGGCCGCGCGTCAATTCCATTACGGCGCGGAGGCCGTTAGGGGAAACCTGGTACAAGGCACGACGATAAGCCACGATTGCGGTCTTGGCGCGTTTGGACTGGAGCTCCATGAGGCGATAAACTAATTAGATGGCCATCCGCTTACAAGGAACTCTTTGGGGGGAAGGCTAATCGAGGGGTTTTTTCTCTCCGTTCACGTTCACGTAGAACCATTGCTCCCCGACGCGGACGCGCGCCAATCCCTTGAAGAAATTGTAGGCCTCGTCGAATTGAGGGGCGATGGCCATAACGCCTTTTCCGTCGATGTATCCGAATTGCGGTCCCATGCGCACCACCGCCAGGTTTTCCGCGAACCAGGAAGCGTACTCGAATTGGGGTTTCATGACGTATTTGCCGTTCCTGTCGATGAAGCCCCAGCGGCCTCCTTGCACGCCGCCCGTGGGTCCGCGCCGGCCGCCCATGTTGACGCGGGCCAGGCTTTCCGCGAAAGGGTAGGCGAAGTCGAAAGCGGGCTTGATGACCACCCGGCCGGACCTGTCGATGTAGCCCCATTTGGCGGTGAGCCCCCACCAGGCATGCACCTGGACGGCGGCCAGTTCTTCCGCGAAGGATCCCGCCATCAGGTAGCGGGTGGGAATGGCTACTGCGCCTTGCGGATCGATATAGCCCCAGCGCGGCTTGCGGATGGGTTCCGAGCGAGGCATGTCCGGATCGGGAGCATCGCTGGGATGGGCCGCGTCCACCTTGATGGAGGCCAGTCCCGAATAGAAATGGCCGGCCTCATCGAAGCGGGGCGGGATGCAGAAGGCGTAGGTACGATCCACAAACCCCCACTTCTCGTCCACCAGGGTGCGCGCGCGGCCCTCGGAAAAAAGCAGGCTGGCGCGATCGCTGGAGGGGATGTGCATGTTGCCGGATGAATCCAGATGGCGCCAGTCGCCTCCCAGGAATTTCGCCCGCGCCACGCCTTGCTGGAAATCCTCGGCCTCATGGTAGCGCGGCTTGACGATGGTATTGCCCTGTTTGTCGATAAACCCGAATTTGCCGTGCGGATAGGCTCCCACCACCACGCGGGCGCGTCCTTCCATGAACGGGAACGCCTTCTCGAAGGTGGCCGGGATGACGGTGCGGCCTTCCGGATCGATATACCCCCAGCCGCCTTGCGGGGAAGGCTTCACCGCCGCCAACCCTTCCGAAAAGGACTCCGCTTCCGGGTAACCTCGCGGTTGCTTCTGACGTCCGCGCCTGTCGATGTGCGTCCAGCCCCCTTCCGTGAGGCGCACGCGCGCCAGGCCTTCGCGGAAGGGATCCGCATGGGCGTATTGCGGTTCGATGACGGTGCGGCCGCCCGTGTCCAGGTAGCCGGCCTTGCCGTCCTTCCATACCACGGCCATGCCCTGCGAGAATTCGCCCACTTTGTCGAACAGGGGTTGGATCACCAGCGAGCCGGATTTGTCGATGTAACCCCAACGTGACCCATGGGCGCTCGCTTCCGCGGGTTCGGTGCGCACGGCGGCCAGGTCCTCGTGGAAATCCATCGCTTCCTGGAAGCGCGGCGCGATGGCCATCTCGCCCGTCTCGCCGATATAACCCCAGGCCTTGCTGGCCGGCCCCAATACGGCTACCGCGGCCAGGCCTTGCGAGAAGCGGGAGGCCAGGGCGAAGCGGGGCGGGATGACGGCATGGTTATGCTCGTCGCAATAGCCCCATTTCCCCTCTTTTTTGAACGGCTTAAGCACGCCTCATCATAGGACATTCGCTTCCGATCAGGCAATGGAAAAAAGGCGCGGAAGGCTATAAGAATGGGGCGGAATCCGCCTTGGGGAGCACGACTTTGATGCGGCCCAGCGCCGTGCGCACGATCCTGGGCTTGATGATGCCCTTGGGCGCGCGCGGTTTGGCGGTAGCCACCGAACGCAAGCATTCATACTGCAAATGGTACAGGAAATCGGAGACGAGCTGGCTCTGTTCAAAAGCCAGGCCTTCGATTTTCCCGCCCGCGATGACGGCCTCGGGAGGATCCGATTCCATGGATTTGAAAACCTGCGTGAAGGCCTCTTGCAGTTCCATCTGGCGGAACCACATGGCCTTGATTGCGGGATTGAATTTTTCCAGCAAGGTGTCGTATTCCTCCAGCTTGGAAAGCCAAAGCTGGTTGCGTTGATCCACGAAGAGCTTGCGCATGCGGTTCAACTCGAATTGATCCTGGGAGGAGTCGGGAATGTAGGCGGGCAGGAGATCGGTTTTCCAAAGCGCGAACTCGCCGGAAACGGTGGTCAGCCATTCAATATATGCGGACATGGGGACCTTGATGTCCTTGCGGGCGTTGTCCAGCACCTTGCTTTTGAAAAGGCGGCGGGAAAAGAGGTAGGCGGTTCCTACGGCAGCCAATCCGCCGATAAGGCTTCCTATCAAGGCGCCGATCAGCGCAGCCGCCAAAAATACGCTTTGCATCGTTCCGGAGAACAGAGCAAATGTCTGAGGGATACCCATAAGCGCACCCATTTTACCTTATCTTTGGCGGGGAAAGCCAGGGGAAAATCGCCGCGTATCCGGCAAATTGAAAGTCGAAATCGGCCTTTCCGGCCCTAAAGCGGGGTTTTACCCCACCAAGAGATTGTATCCCAGGGCGGCCTCGGAGATTTTCGGGAGGCGGATGGTAAAGCAAGTGCCCCGGGCTTCCTGACTTTCCACTTCGATGGTACCCTTGTGTTCTTTGATCAATCCGTAACTGATGGAAAGCCCCAAGCCGGTTCCCATGCTCTTGGTGCTGAAGAAGGGCTCGAAAATCCGGGAGATGTTTTCCTGGGAAATGCCTACGCCGGAATCCCGCACCGAAGCCGTCACCTGTCCCTCGCGCGCTAAAGTGGTGATCTCCAAGATGCGCGGTTCCTTTTCCATGGCATGGATGGCGTTCATCATCAGGTTGATGAATACTTGCTTCAGTTGGTTGCGGTTTCCCAGAACGCGGATGTTCTCCGGTTCCAGGAAAAGCTTCACTTCCACCTGGTTGGAAATCAATTGATGCCGCAATAAAGCCAGCACGTCCTTCACAGTGTCGTTGACGGAGATGGGCGAGAAGGAAGTTTCCCGTTTGCCCTGGCGCGAGAAGTCCAGCAGATTGCGCACGATATCGCGGATGCGGAGCACCTCTTCCGTGACCAGGTTGAGTTCGTCCTTGAGCTTGGTCTTGCCCGCGGGTTTCTTTTCTTCGGTCATCATCTGGATCATCTGGATGCGCCCCAGCATGATCTGCAGCGGATTGTTGATCTCATGGGCCACGCCGCCGGCCAATTGGCCCAAGGCCGCCATCTTCCCGGAATGCACCAATTGCCATTGGAGCGCGGTGAGATTGCGGTTGGCGGCAAGCAGGGAATCGTACAGGTCGATGTTCTCCGCCACTACGCGGGCCTGGGAGGCGACCGCCAGCAGGAGGTTCTGCAACAAAGGGATGCGTTGCATGTCGTCGGCGGTGAGGGGCAAGAGGAGATAGGCGCCGCGGTTTTCCGCCGGTGAGAGCGAAAGCAAGGCCAGCCCCGTGGAGACCAGGGCCTTGGCCATGTGCGGATAGGCGGACAGGAAGAAATCGCCCGCTTCCAGGCGCACTTGTTCCTTGTCCGCCAGCCGCATCAGTTTGCGGGTCTCGGGATGATCCAGAAAGGGGATTGAATCCATGGGATCCAATCCGGGATGCAGGGAAAGCGAACCGTCGTCCGCGGTGAAGATGAGATGGCCTTTGCCGAGCTTGAGTTCCCGGGAGACCAGCCGTTGGAATTCGCGGAAGAAGGCGGGCAGGCTGCCTCCGCCCCCGAATGCGAAATCGGATCCGCGCAGCACGGGCGCGACGCCATCCTCATCGGATGCGCCTGCATTGGCTTCGGACGCGCCTGTAGCCGGGGCTGCCGGCTCAAGCGAATTAAGCGAACCGTGGCGCAGGATTTCGCCTTTGAGCGCGTTAATGGAGGTGAGCAGTTTCAACTCGTTGAGTTTCTCTTCCATGCGCTGCCGATGCAGGCAGTTCATGATGGCGATTGATGCGTGGCTGGAGAGCACCCAGATGAGATTGGTGGTTTCCGGCGTGACCGCTTCCTGCTTGATGGTGCAAGCGATCCAGATGAAACCGTAGTTGCTGTCGTTGTCGTTGAGGGGAATCACCGCGAAGTCGCCGTTGATGCCTTCTTCGCCCGTCCGTTCCTCGAAGCTGGGGATGAGGCAGACCCGGCGTTCGTTGAGGATCCACCGGATGATGCCTTCCTCGAAATGCTGCGCCAGGATCTGCTGCAGCTGGGGCGTGAAATTGCTGGCCAGGAGCGGCGCGTTGCCGGGAGTCGGCTCCGAGGACCCGTTCCGGCTGCCGCCCACGAATACGGCGCAACCGCGCGAGGGCAGGATTTCGCTCAAGAGGAAAAGCAGGTGGTGGAGAATGTCCTTCAAATCCAGGGAGCTGGAGATGACACGGCACAGGTCCAGGATTTTCTGTAGCTCGCTGAGGGAGGATTTGTACTGTTCCTTTTCCAGTTGCGCCCGGTTCAGGGAGGCGCTGGCGGAGCGGATGCGGCGCTTGGCCTGCGTGTCGATCCTGGAATAGCGCCGGGCCAGGTCCTGAGCCAGTGCGGCGACTTCTTCCGAAGCGAACGCGATCTCGTCGACAGCGCGCCCTTCCGCCAATCCGGTTCGAAGCAACTCGATGTCCCGGGCCAGATCCTTCAAGCGGCCTCCATCATGAAGCTGCTGGCTTTATCGTATTCCGCGAACAGGTTGCCGCGGAATGACTCCAGGCTCTCCGGGGTCAGGGAAAGGCTTTTGCGGGCCAGTTCCAGGATCGGTTCCGGCAGCGTTTCAACGCCTTTGGATCCGCTTTTGCCCAGGTTGCATTTGACCGAGAGGTAGTCCCCCAGGTATACCAGCAGAGGGAGCTCGGCATTGCGCGGGCATTGTTCCGGATGCTGATGGTAGCGGATGGCCTCCACCAGTATCACGGGCAGGTTCCACCGTTCCGCCAGCCAGGCGCCCACTTCCGCATGGGTGACGCCCAGGATTTCCTGTTCGGCTTCCGCGCAGGGTTTCCCGCCTTCGTAAATCAAGGTCTGGATCTCGGCGAATTCCTTGGGCAGGTATTGGTTCAACACCACTTTGCCGATGTCGTGCAAAAGGCCGGCCACGAAGGCTTCCCCGGCCAGCCGGTAGCAGGTCTCGCGCGCGAGCATGCGCGTGCAGGCGCCTACGGAAACGGAATGCTGCCAGAACATGCTGGTATCGAAATGCTTGTTGTTCTCTCCCTTGAAGGAGTTGAGCACGGAAAGGCTCAGGGCCATCTCCTTGACGTTCTCGAAGCCTAGCACCACGAGCGCCAATTTGACCGTGGCGATTTGGCGCGGGAAGGCGTAGAAGGAGGAGTTGGCCATCTTCAGGATCTTGGCCGTGAGCACCTGATCGCGCATGATAAGGTTGGAGAGGGAGCTTGCCGACGTCTTGGGATTGTCCACCAGCTCCAGCATCTTGGCGATGACGGTAGGCAAGGTGGGCAGGGAAATCAGGGAGTCGGTGATCCGCTTGACGCGCTTGGCTTGATCGAGGGGCATGGTGCTTACTCGGGTTGACGGACCTTAGGCCTTAGCGCGGAGGAGAGCGGCTTCAGGCATTGATTTTCTGGAGCAGTTTGGCCTTGAGTTTGAGCATCGCCTTGGAGTGGATTTGCGAGACGCGGGATTCGGTGAGATTGAGCACTTCGCCGATTTCCTTCAAGGTCAGCTCTTCGTAATGGTACAAGGCCACCACCAGCTTTTCTTTTTCCGGCAACTGGGCGATGGTTTCCTTGAGGATTTTCTTGACCTCTTGATAGCCTAATTCCTTGAGGGGATTGGTGCCCTGGGGATCCTCGATGGTGTCGATGAGGCTCAGGGATTTGTTTTCGTCGCCGCGATCGGGAAGGGCTTCTTCCAAGGAGAGGATGGTTGCCGGGGCCACGTCGCTGAGCATCTCCTCGAATTCCGTAGGGGTGAGGTTCAGGTGGGCGGCGACTTCATCGTCATAGGGCATACGCCCCAGTTGGTTTTCCAGCTTGGCATACGCCTTCTGGAGCAGCTTGTTCTTCTGACGCACCGAGCGGGGCACCCAATCCAAGGCGCGCAACTCGTCCAGGATGGCGCCGCGGATCTTATGGGTGGCGAAGGTCTCGAACTTGAGGCCGCGTTCCGGCTCGAACATTTCCACGGCCTTGACCAGGCCCATGATGCCGGCTCCCACCAGATCGTCCAGTTCCACCGAAGCGGGCAGGTTCATGGAAACGCGTTGGGCGATGTATTTGACCAGCCCGGCGTATTCGACCAGGAGCTTGTCCTTGCAGGCCTTATTGCCCGTGGCCCGGAATTCGGTCCACAGTTCGCTGAGTTCCGCCATCAGGCCGCGCGGATCGGGATGGATGTGGCGGGCGAATCAAACTTCATGGGGCGGGCTCCGGGGCTTTCTTGCCGGACGTCCGGCCTTCCACTATCTCGCCCGGATCGGGTTTGAGGAAATGGAAGAGCATGCCCCCGTCCTTGCGGGTGGCGCGGGCTTCCAGCGCGGAAGAGGCTATCGAACGCACCAGCGCGTCCATGAGGATAAGGATGAAGATCCAGCCGAACAGGAAGGTCAGCAGGCCCTTGCCCAGCGCGAAAACGACTTGGGAAGCATTGATTTCCGGGGCGAAGAGGAGCGAAAAGCCGATGACGGCGAGCACCAGGGTCATCAGGACCGCTCGGGTTATCGCTTTGGCTACGGACAGGGCGTCCATGCAACTTCCTCCAATTCCGCGTATACGTTAATTATGAATCCCGCCGGCCTGATATGACAAGGGGGTAAATGCCGAGCGGGTTAGCCCGCCCAAATTGACGAAGGGGGTCGGGTCCGCCGGTAGCTTGCGCGAGACGGGGCCGTCCGGATCTTGGGCAAAAGCCTTGCGTCGGGATGATTTGAGTTTTTTCATGGTGGCTTAGTGTCCTGAGCGTACGGTTCCCGCGGGAATGCCGGCGGAGGCCAGCGAGGCGCGCGCGGCGCCGGAGATTGCGTCGGCAATCGTATCGGTGCGGGCCAGCATGATATGGTCCGGGATCACCTGGCCGTTGCAGAGATAAGAGAGCGGGGCGTCCGCCCGGCGGGAGAGATTGTAAAGGCAGCCCAGCGAAAGGCATTCGTCCAGCTTGGTGAAGATGACGCTGCCGGCCCCCAGATCCCGGTACAGCCCGTACAGGTGCCAGAGTTCGCGCATACGCGTGGGGGCGGATAGGACCAGGTGGATTTCGTCCGGGGCCAGGCAATGCAGAAGGCCCTGGAGCTCGCGCCACATTTCCTTATGCGTATGGCTGCGGCCGGCCGTGTCCACCAGGATCAGGTCGAAGCCGGCGAACTCGCGTTGCGCCTGGGCCACGTCCGCGGGAGAGAAGACGGGTTTGACGGGGATGCCGGCGGTGCGGCCGAAGATCTCCAGTTGCTCGTTGGCCCCCATGCGGAAGCTGTCCGCGGAGATGATGCCGACCTTCTTCCCTTGTTGGATTTTAGCGAGCGCGGCGAGCTTGGCCAGGGTGGTGGTCTTGCCTACGCCGGTGGGGCCCACCAACGCCACCGTGGTGGGCCGTCCGGGGCGCAAGCGGATGCCGCCGGATACGCGGATGCGTTGGGCCAGGTTGCGCGCCAGCAGCGACGCTTCACGTTCTCCCGATTCATGGCCGATGGCTTCGGCAGGGCCTTCGTGTTTGTATGCCGTCCGGAAATCGCTATAGGCCGCGCCCACGGCTTCGGCCGCCAGCGCCGGTTCCACATCCATTTCCACCAGGCTTGCCTGCAGGCCCTGGAACTCCACGTTCGGGATCCAGGCGGTGGCCGGGGACATGGCCGAGCGGGAAAAGGACTTCGCTTCCATCTGGCGCGATCCGGATTGCGCGGCGGAAGCGGTGGCCGCGGCCGTGCGCGCGGCGGCGGATTCCATCATGGCTTTGATCTCTTCCTTGAGATCCTTCAATTCGCGCGAGGGTTGTTCCGTGCGGGCTTTCATCTCCTTCACCTCATTGCGCAGCATTTCGATGGCGTTTTTTCCCGCGTCGGCCGCGGACTCTTCGGGTGCGGCAGGCCGCGCGTCGCGGCGCTCGGGACCGCGCGGTCCCGCGGCAGATAGACGGCGTTCGTCGGAAATCAGGGTTTTGTCGTTTCCTTGCTCGTCGACGCGGCGCAAGGATCCTTTCCAATCGTACTGGCCCGGATTGGCGGGACCCACGGATGAGCGGGTGGAAGTGGAGGCGGCCGCGGTAGGCCGCAAGGCGGCCAATCGCGCGGCGGCCGGACTCAGGGTTCTGGCGGCGGGACGGGAGGCGGTCTCGCGCGCGGATTGCCGCTCCGCGGCGGCGGGCGCGCCCGGCCGGGCGAACAGGCTTTCATCCAAAGCGGCCGTCACTTCGAAACAGGTCTGGGTCTTGCCCGCGACCTTGCGCGTAGCGCGGCGCGACTTGAGGATCACGGCATCCGGGCCCATCTCTTCCTTCACCAGGGTAAGGGCTTCTTGCATGGTATCGGCTTGGTAGGATTTCATTTTCATGGAGCACCGCTTTCATTGTCGCTGAGAATCACCGTTCCCGTGGCTTTCACGTTCACGCCATTGGCGATTTCACTGTAGGAGATGAGGGCGAGATTGGGGAAGGAACCTTCCATGATTTTGCGGAGCTGGAACCGGATGCCCGGCGAGCACAAGAGCACAGGCTGCATGTTCTGGGCCACCATGCGTTCCACCAGCGCGGAAAGGCGTCCCACCATGCGTCCCACCAGTTCCGGCCGGATCACCAGGCGGGGGCCCCGATCCGTGTTCTGCACCGAGGCCTCCAGCATCTGTTCCAGTTTGGGTTCCAGGCTGATGACGTGGATGCAATCGTTGGCATCTTTGTAGGACTTGCAGATCTGGCGCGAAAGCGCCTGGCGGCATTGCTCGGTGAGATAGGCTTCCGACTTGGATACCTTGGATGCGTTGGCCAGGGCTTCCAATACCGTGCCCAGATCGCGGATAGAGACCTTTTCGTTGAGCAGGTTGATGAGCACGCGTTGCACGTCGCCGATGCCCATGAGGCCGGGGATGAGTTCTTCCACCACGGTGGCGTTGGTGGCTTTGGTATTGTCCACCAGGGACTTCACGTCCTGGCGCGTCAGGATCTCGCCCGCATGGTTGCGGATGAGCTCGGTGAGATGGGTGGCGATGACGGCGGGCAATTCCACCACGGTATAGCCCGCTATGTCGGCCGCTTCCTTCTGTGAGTGGGTGATCCAGATGGCGGGCAGGCCGAAGGCCGGTTCCACGGTGGGGATGCCTTGGATCTTCTGGCTGGTGCCGCCGGGATCCATGGCCAGGAAGCATCCCGTCATCAATTCGCCTTGGCCCACTTCGATGCCTTTGATCTTGACCACGTATTGGTTGGCTTTGAGCTGGATGTTGTCGCGGATGCGGATGGGCGGCACTATCACGCCGATCTCGGTGGCGCATTGCCGGCGCAGCATGGTAATGCGCTCCAGCAGATCTCCGCCTTGGTTCACGTCCACCAGCGAGATGAGCCCATACCCGATTTCCAGCTCCATCTGATCCACTTGCAGGTAGGATTCGATTTTGTCGGGATTGGCGGCCGAGTCCTTCTCTTCCGCCTTCTTTTCCTTTTCGATGGCGGCTACGGCTTTGTCGGCGGTTTTCTTGCGGCCCACCAGGAAGGCCATCCCGCCTACCAAGGCGGCCAGCAGCAGGAAGGGAAGCGTGGGCATGCCGGGGATGAGGCCGGCGACGCCCATGAAGCCGGCGCCCGTGTACATGGCCTTGGTGCTCTGGGTCAATTGGCCCATCACCTCTTCTCCCAGGTTCTGCTTGGAGGCGGCGCGCGCCACGATGATGCCGGAGGCGGTGGAGATCATGAGCGCGGGCATTTGGGTGACCAGACCGTCGCCGATGGTCAGGATGGTGAAGCGCTTGAGGGATTCCTGGAAGGAGAGATCCTGGATGGTCATGCCTACTATGAAACCGCCGATGATGTTGACCACGGTGATGATGATGCCCGCGACGGCGTCCCCGCGCACGAACTTGCTGGCGCCGTCCATGGCTCCGTAGAAATCGGCTTCCCGGCCGATGTTCCTGCGGCGCTCCTTGGCCTCCGCCTCGGTGATGATTCCCGCGTTCATATCCGCGTCCACGGCCATCTGCTTGCCGGGCATGGCGTCCAAGGTGAAGCGGGCGGCCACTTCCGCGATGCGGCCCGCGCCTTTGGTGATGACCACGAACTGGATGATGACGAGAATCAGAAAGACGACTAATCCGACGACCAGATTCCCGCCGACGACGTAGTTTCCGAACGTCGCGACGATCCGACCGGCATCAGCCTGACCCAGAATCAATCGCGTTGTGGCTACGTTTAATGACAGGCGACCGAGCGTCAACAGCAAAAGCGCCGATGGAAAGACCGACAATTCGAGTGGCTGTTCAACACCCAGTGTCACCAGCAACAGAAGAATTGTAACGCTCAGATTCAATGTCAGCAGCACGTCGAGCAACGCGGTGGGCAAGATGCGCTTCAAAACAACCGCAGCATGCGTG
>JANYDA010000061.1 GCA_025360005.1 Fibrobacteria bacterium | reverse complement strand
TACTCGGGTTCAAAGCGCCGTCGGCCCGGCTTGTCCTCGATTTGCTCCGACTGTTTAGGGGCTTCCTTTGCCACGTAAGACCTCGACTTTCTACACTAAATTTAGTGCAGGTTGTGTCTCATGTCTCCCTGGCACATTCCGATGCGTCGTTGTGCGTTCATTTATCCAGCTTTTATGTTTTCTTCCCACTCAAAAACTATGTCTTTATATACTTTTTTTGGATCTATTTCATCAACTGAATTAATAAATTCCTCGGGAAGATTTTTTATTAATTTATACTCATTTATCAATCTTATTTTCCAAGGCTTCCCCAGTTTAGATAATGAGTTATAGAATAAAAGGGCTTGTTCATGGGTTGATAGCTGTGCCCTTAACTTTTTTGCAAATTCGTATTTATCAATATCTATTTTCGCTTCATCGACATATTTAAAAGATTGATAAAGGTGTCTGAAATAATGACCAAGTCTAGATTGATGTCCTTCAAAAACGTTATACGTGAACTCTTTTTTCCCAAGTAAAATGTTCCGCTCTTTTCTTTTTATCATTTCCGATATTACCAAATCGATAAAGTTTGGATCGAACTCTTTAGCAACAGCTTTTAAAATTCTATTCGAGTTAGTCCCGATTCCATAATAAAATGCTAGGTATGATATATTCATTACATCTTCAATGCAGTGTTTATCTTGCTGATCCCTGTTTATTTTGGAAACAATCTCTCTTACAGTGCGAAACTCTCTTACTAATGTCACAAAAATTCGCCTTCCGAATTTTTCATCAATTCCAATATCTTGAACATTTTCTCGGTGAATTTTCAGTAGTTCGAAAAATCTATTTTCAAAACCTTCTTCACTTCTTATTTCTCTCTGATTTTTTAGCGTTATAATCAAAAGGAGTACCGAAATTAGATTTATTGCTGTCCCAAAATACCCACTCAGAAAATCGCCGAACTTTGCTGCATTTTCTGCGTTAATTTCGGTTCCGCGGTATGCATCACAAGTTAAAAGCAAATTGATACATCCAAAGATAATTGCGAAAATAAATATATAATCACGGTTTTTCTTGAATTTTGATTTAAGATCCATCTTGGCTCCTAGAAGTTAGGTAAAGAGTAGAAAATGAATTTTCTAGTAGCGGTTGATTATTTCGGCCCACTCGATTTTCCAAATATTGTGCGTCTAAGAAATCATGCGCTATTGGGTTTTACAATGGAAACATCTTTCTCTTATGCGCGCGTCTTTTCTTCAAGTAATTCTCCGCCGCACACGACGTGCGGCGGTTAGTATTCCCGCACCACCATTGAACACAACGTTGCCGAGGGTGACGTGGGTTTTGGAGTAGGCCCGGTTGGCGAGGACGTGAGCGAAGTGGGGCGCAAGCCCCCGGAGTGAACGCCCGCAGCCAGCCCCAAAGGACGGGTTGAGACAAGCTGACGTAGCCTACAGTAGAAGACCACGAAGAAAGTCAGCGCCGGCGAAACCCAGTCCGACGGGCCGGGCCTACTCCAAAACCCATGTGGGCGGAGCCCCGGAGCACGGGTGAAAACCCGTGCGGAGCACCCTGGGCTGTGTTATACGCTGTTTTACCTCACAATTTTCTTGGGGGGTGGATTTGTATGCAATTCGAACTCTAGTAATTTCATTCAATTTCCGTTTTTGACATTATCACAAGCGTCCCAAGATGAATTTTTCAAGTCATAGAAAAAACAATATTCATAAAAATATTTCTTCCTATCTACCGATCTGTAGTAAGATCCTCGAATATCGGCCGAAATTAAAAATTTTTGCTCGGCAAATTCTTGAGCCATTTCTTGAGTGAAAATCTTCTCTCCAGAAATACTGGTGTGAGCGGATTCGCCCACACCCACATTAAATAAGTTGTCTGGCCCATCGCATTTTGGCATTTCCGCTTGCCTGACAAATTTTTTGGGTCCTGTGATCAAACTCCAGCAAGAGCTGAAATCGACAGCGTCAACTTTCCCAGTGTTTCGAAATGTGGCGCCTATTTTAAGCGGTTTCCCCGGATCATAGTCAAGTAATTTCATCGAAACAAAAGAAATAACTGGTCGTTCAAGTTCAAAGGATTTCTCAGAAAGAGCAATTTGCCGTGTGCTATTTGAAAGCGAAATCCCTAGTAGTGAGTCCTTTCTATTGTTGGAAGAAGAATCTTTTACTTTCATGATAGAATCATTCCTGTCATGAATTGAATCTCTCTTTTTGGTGTATGCAAAAAGAGAATCGCTTTGTGCGGATTGGTGAGCAGAAATATTGGTCTGGTCTGCCGAAATGTTGAACTGCTTCCAGAGAATCCACAACTGAAAAATGGCAATCAAGAATAACAATATTTTAAGCCAGTGTTCTCTGTCTTTGAACCAATGGCTTTGTGCGTCACTGGAAGAGCTTTTCGATTTCTCTTTTTCCGAATTAAGATTTGTCATCCGGTCAAAAATATAGTCGGTTTTTTCTTTCGATTTCTGATTCTCTTACCCCCCAAGAAATTATTCTCTCAAAAATTGCCGGACGAGCCGGAAGGCTCGGTAGGCAACACTTCGAGGTAAAATTGCGTATAACTACCACTTGTGTGTCTGAAAGATTTCACAAGTGGTAGTTGGGGGGCCTAGTGTGAAGGTTTGGTGGGAAGGGGTGGGAAAGAGACGAGATTTTTGGGGGGATTTTTTCTGCTCCAAATGGGGTTCGGGCTCAGGATTCCCAAATCCTGTCTGCTCACCTTCCATATGGGTTCCTTGCGCGCGTTCTTTAGGTTTTCTTTTTGGTCACAAGATTGATCTCCTTGAGCAAGTCGGGTAAGAGTCCTGGATGATTTTCCAGACGATGGAGTGATCGATTCCAAAGTAATCGTGAACAATTCGATTGCGGAATCCTTTAATCCTTACCCAATCAATATTGCTGTTTCTGGTTTTGAATTCGTCCGGTAGACGGTTTGAGGCTTCGCCTACGATTTCAAAGTTCCGGATGACTGCATCAATGGTTTTTTCATCATGTATGAACTTGTCGAAGCTCATTCCTTTGGCCAAGGCTTTTCATTCAGCCTCAACTTTAGCAATTCCAAGGGGCGAGTTCAATTTGAAATCGAAGTTGTACAAAGGGTGGTATGAGAGATGGCGGTAAGGGAGATGGTGATTTGGATCATTTGGCCTTCTTCTTTTACAGGGTGTCCTTTGGCTTGGGGTCTCGCAAACCTGGTTTTGGCAAGAGATCCAGCGGACTGGCAATCTGGCGTACATTATGGGCCGCAACGTGGGTGTACCGCTCCGTGGTTTTGCAACTGGTGTGCCCCAGGAGGGACTGGATGAATCTTATATCCGTTCCGTTTTCCAATAAATGGGTGGCGAAGGAATGCCGCAAACTGTGGATTCCACCCACGTCGGTGATCCCCGCCTTCCGGCATGCCTGCTTGAACATGGCCTGAAAGGAGCGCCTGCTCAAGGCATGGCCCTGGATGTGCGATTCAAAGAGGAATACCTTTGGCTGGTAACAGCTAAGGTACTCCCGGAGGGATTTTTCCAAGGACGCGGGGAGCATGACAACCCTGTCTTTTCCACCCTTGCCTTTCCGAATCCGGATGATACGACCTTCAAAGTCCAAGTCCCGGATTTCCAGGGCGGATAACTCCGCGACTCTGAGGCCGCAACCGAATGCCATCGAAAGAGACAGCTTGTGTTTTGGGTTGCTCAATCCTTGCAGCACAAGCGCGATTTTTCCGGCCGTGAGGATTTTTGGGAGGGATTGCTCCCCCTTCATGCGGGGGATGCCTTTCAGGCAGGTGGCGACCCCCACCACCTGCTTACAGAAAAAGGCCAAGCCATCCAGATAAAGATTCACCGTGCCTGCGCATTTTCCGGCCGCTCTTTGCTTGGCCAGGAATTCTTGTACGTTACTCCGCTTCCAGTACTTGGGTGGGCCGGGATAGGCGGCTAAAAACGATCGCAATGCCAGGTTGTAGTTCTTGAAGGTTTCCGGGGAATAATTCCTGGCTTTGAGCGCTTGCTCGAGTCTTTGCGACCAGTATTCCGTCCAATTGGGTGCTGATGGCGCCGATGACGCCGATGGCACTGATGGCGCAGGTGCTTGGGCTTGGTCGGATGGGCGAAGTTGCATGCTTCCAAACATAGGCAGGAGAAAGCAGGGTTTCTGTTTTAACCATCACGGAACCCGTGCCGGAATCATCACGCTCGCGACCACGGGGACCGCCGCCATGGGAAGACTTTTGCGACCCACCTTTAAGTCTGCGCCCCCGCTCCCGCGACAGCGGCCCCATAGCGTTTTTATGCTTTGCTTTTTTCCATGCCGTGCCGGGCCCGTCTTGCCTATATCGGGTGCGCCCGAGGTTTGCTAAGTTTCCTTGCCTGGGGAAACCGCTCCGTTACCGGATCGGCCCTATTCCGAATCGGGGAAGCACATGGTAGAGAAAAAATCCACTGACAAGCCCAAGGGCGGGGCGAAAGAGGCTACGGACGGGGCGCGGGACGCCGCGGACCGGGCGCGGCAAAAAAAGAAAAAGGAAAAAGTGTCCATCGATCCTGCGCAGCGGGGATTCGGCGGGTTCGATCGATCCCAATTGAAGGGGAAGGCGCCTATTTTCCGGACCATGAAGAAGTCCGGACGCTGAAAAAAAAACGGGGCGCTGAACCGGATTGGCATGGCTCCCTTAGGCGGTCTGGAGCGGCGGTTCGGAATTTTCCGCGATCAGAAAATATTCATCTGCCGCGAATCCTGGGTCAGCGTTTGGAAATCCGTGCCGTAGAAGCGGAGCACCATGTCCGCGATGGGGGCCAATTGTTTTTCCGCGTAATGCTTATAGTCGGGCTTGGCGCCGGAGAGGTTTTGGATGGGCTCGGGGCCTTCCGTGGTCATGAGGTAGCGGATGATCCGGTCGCTGCGACCGGCCCGGTCGCCTGGGCCCGCGCGGCCTTCGCGCTTGGGCAGGGCGCGGGCGGCGCGCACGTGGGGCGGGGCGTTGGCGGTGTAGTCGTCCGGATCCTTGCTTAGGCCTTTGGCATAGATCAGGCAATCGTCCAGTTCGCCTGCGGCGAGGCGGCGGTTCCATTCACGCACCAGGGCCTCCAGCGGTCCGCGATCTTCCGGATCCGTTTGTTTGAATACCAGGGTAAGCAGATCGGCCTGGAAATCCTTGGCCAGCCGGGTCCAATCGCTGCGCGCGGATTCAAGGCCGGTGAAGTGGAGCGCGCCGGAAGCGAGCAGGCCCGCGTAACGTTTCTTGGAGCCGCGGTCCTCCTTGCGGAGCGAGGGCATGAAGAAGCGCAGGAAGATTTTTTCGAATTGGATGGTGAGATGGCTTTCCGCGCCGAAGCGTTCCTTTAAGTTGCGGGCCATGTCCGTATTGAGATCCTTGGCCAGGCCGGCGCCGATTTCCTGGAGGGCCGCCAGGTTTTCCGCCTGGGGGGCGTGGACGAACAGGCTGTCCGTGTCCCCGTAGATGACGCGGTAGCCTTGCGCTTCCAGGAAGCGTTTCGATTCCAGCAGGATCCATTGGCCCGTGCGCGTGATGGTGCCCGCCAAATCGGGATGGAAGAAGCGGCAGCCCGGGTTGCCTAGCACGCCGTAGAAGGAATTCATGATGATCTTGACGGCCTGGGAGAGGGAGGCGTCGCCCGTGCGCTTGGCCTTTTCGCGCGCTTCCATGAGGTCCGCCACTAGGCCGGGCAGGATGGCCCATTCCTTGGCGAAGCGCGGTCCGGAGGGACCTTGGACCCAGGTAACCTGTGTGTTACTCGAATCCGCAAGGCCGTGCTGTCCGGCGGCCGCGGCCAGGGGATCCACCAGGAAGGTGCGGATGATGCTGGGGTACAGGCTTTTGAAATCCAATACCAGCACGTTGCGGTGGATGCCGGGGAGGCCTTCCAGGACCAGGCCGCCGGGCACGCCTTCTTCCGCGGCGGCGCGGTTGCCGGTATCCGCCACATAGCCGGCGCGATGCAGTTTGGGCAGGTAGAGGAAATCCAGCGCCGCCACGCTGCCGCCCATGCGATCCAGGGCCAGGCCGGTCAATTGGGTTTTGCGCAGGGCCAATTGCGAAAGCGAGAGCTTGGCGAAGATATCGTAGACGAGCACGGAGTCGACGAGGTTGTAGCGGGCCAGGGCGGGTTTGTCCTGGCGGAATTGGCGTTCGATTTCCGCCATCTTCTCCGCGCCTTCCAGCCCGATGAGTTTTTTTCGGCCCAGGATTTCCGCGGCCACGGCGCCCAGGGAGTAGCCTTCCACGGGCACGAAGGCGGCCTTGAGCATGTTGATGCCGTCCAGTACCGCGCGGCCGGGAATGCGCGCCAGCCAATTCGATCCAAAGCGGCCATAGGCGGAACCGCCCTCCGGCTCGATGAGATCGGCGGGGCCGTCGATACCCAGATCCAAGCGCAGGCCCGCGCGGGCGCAGCGTTCGGCCAGGTAGCGGAGATCGAAATTGATGACGTTCCACCCGATGAGGACATCCGGATCGGCCGCGCGCACCGCCTGCAGGAACGCGATGAGCAGGCTGCGTTCGTCAGGATGGGCTTCGTAGCCGTCCTGATGATGGCCCGGGGGTCGGGATGGATCGATGAGGAACACGCGCGAGTACGGGGAGGAGTACAGGGAGGCAATACCGGCATCGCCATACAGGGAGATGGAAAACAATCCCGCGCCGGGAGTGCATTCCACGTCCAGCGAGAGCAGCCGCAAAGCGGGCGTAAAATCCGATGCCTGGGCGCGGCCGTCCCGGAAATCCACCAGACCGTCCTGTTCGGAGACCGGCGGATCGAGGAAGCGGACGCCGCCTTGGATGCCGCGCTCCATGAGATGGCGGGCCGGGGCGGAGACGTCGGACTCATAGGTTTGCAGGCCCAGGCTTTCCGCTTGGCGGCGCGCGCGGGCCAGGTCGAAGGAGGATTGGAAGTAAAGGGCGTCGACGGGGCGGCCGCGCAGGGTCTTGAGCTCCAGGGGGCGGCGTTGCATCACCCCGCCGGGATCGGCGGCATCGCGTTCCACGAAGAAGCAGAGGCGCGGCCGCGTCACCGTCCAGCGAAAGCGCTTACCGTCCGAGAGGCGGCCCTGGAAGACGAGAAGGGTGGATTTGTAGGAAGAATCGCGACCACTATCACGGATGGAGGATGAGAGGATGAATCCGTCCGACATGGGCCGGTCCTTGGGGTGGTTTGAGGTTTTCACGGGGACGCGGGGATAGGTTAACAATGTAGCAAGTTGGGAAGTGTACCCCCTGGGACAATGGGAACTTTGCTCCCGTTTTTTTCCGGCCGGCCGCAAAAAATTACGCGTATGCGGCGGCGGGGACGGAAGGATCGAAAAGGCCGGAAATTTCTTTTGTCTATCATTCAAAGAACGCCGGGAGTATATTCGGACACAAGCGCCGCGGGTCGACTCGCCCGGTATCGGCGGAAGGAAAACATCCCTATGCCTTCACATGCCAACCGGCTTTTTTGCCACGCGACCAAAGGACTCTTAGCCGTTTCTTTGGCGGTAAACATCGCCGCCGCCGCGCCCAAGCGTTGCGATTGGCATGGGCCGCTTTCCGGCGGGGAGAAGCCTTATGCCAAGTGCGTGGATTTCGCGGCCTTGCAGGGCAAGATTTTGGACCTGCCCAAGAACGTGACCCGCATCAGCGCGGACGGGATTTCCTTCTGCCAAACCGCCACGCCCGCCACTGGCGCCGGTAACGCGGACATCGTTTTCGTTTATGACAACAGCGGCAGCATGACGGCGGACGCCATTTACATCAATCCCGTTACCAAGGATACGGCCTTCCATTACCTGGTGTATGACCGGGGCAATACCTGCGCGGGCAATCTGATCCGACCCTTGCAGACGATCGGTTATCCTTCGCGGGAAGGCGGCAACTGGGGCGCGTTGGCGCTCTCCGGAACATCCGGTTGCGAAGACAACGTGGCGGGCGATCCCTATAATGCCCGCGGGGCCGTGATCCGAGCCGGCATCGATTTCATGGCCGCCACCTCGCCCACCTCCACGGCCGGGGCCATCTCCTTCAACTCGGACATCAAATACCTGCAAGAGCCCGTGCTGGTGGGCGATGCCGCCAACGTGGCCCTGATCAAGAGCAGCATCCATTTGGACACCAGCGGCGGCACCATCTACCGGCGCCCCCTGCAAAAGGCCAGGCAATGGCTCAACGACCCCTCCCTGATCAAGACCGGCAAGCAGGCCATCATCTTCATCTCCGACGGCGCGCCCAACGATCCCGACGGCTATCAGGATCTCATCGACTCCCGGATGCCGCCCATCTACAGCATTTATCTGTCCAAATCCACTACTCCGGATACGGCGCGCTTAAGCGAGTTGTCGGCCGCGACCGGAGGTACCTTCAACCGGGTGAACCCGAACGATCCCACCGCGATGGAAACCCTGCTGAAATCCATTATCTCCACCATCACCAAGAACACGCTGCCTCACGCGGTGGTGGTCACCAACAAATCCCTGTCCCCGCCCCAGACCAGCAGGAGCACGGGCGCGGTCACCAATCCGGACGGCAGTGTGGGCATGAGACTGGACAGCATCGTCGCGCTTCAGGAGGGCGCCAACCGGATAGAGATCAGCCTGACGCGGGAAGACAACAGCAGCGTCACTTATGCGTTCACCATGAACGCGGCCGGGGACGAAATCGGCTCCAGCAGCGGGAACTATTCCTGCTGGGACATGCCCACCTTGACCGCCATCGACAAGGCGACCGGCAAGCCCCCGGAGATCTATAGCCCGGACGGCAACGCCTATCAGCTAAAGCTCACGCGCTCGCCTTCGGATTTGCGGGACGTGACCGTGGCCGGCAGCTCCGCGAACCAGGACCGGGAGGGCATTCTGCTCACCAAGATCGATCTTTCCCTGGGCTATCCCACCCAAACGGGCGACTTCTCCTACAATCCCGCCAAGGCGAATCCCGGTCCCGGCAACGGGATATTGGAAGTGGACGGCAAGGGGGATCTCACCTTCGTATGGAGCCACCCCCGTGACGCGCGCGAAACCGTAACTTATGTGTTACCTGGGCGCGTGATTCCCGTATTGGACGGGAACGTGAATCTGACCATCAAGGATCCTGTGACCCGCGGGGAAACCTTCGACCCCGCCGCAGTGAAGGACAAGGATAAGGTGGTGGTGACGGACGCCAAGGATCATTGCATCCTCAATTGCGCCGGCACGGAAGAGTTCCATGCCAGCGACGCGGTTCCCACCTGGAAAATCACGGTGAAATCCCCCATCAAGTACACGATGAGCATTTACGACAACCTGGGCCAATTCGTGAACCGGTCGGACGGGGAAATGACGGCGGAAGACTGGGCCAAGGTGGCCAAGTCCGGAGATTCCGCCTCCCTCCAGTTCAAGATAGTGCCGGTGTCCCGGGACGGCCAGCAGTTGGGCACGGGAGCCTACCTGATGCATGCGAACATCACCGCCATGGGCGATCTGGTGACCAAGAACTCCGCGGGCGAATCCATCATCGTCCGCAACGCCAAGACCGAATACCTGAAGCGCTTCGGCTACTTGCGGCGCTGATCCTCCCGGTTGAATGCGGCCGGCAGGCCGGTGTGGGACCGGATTCCCTGAAACCCGGAAGCCGGGAAGGTTACCCTTCCACCGGCCACTTGCGTGCGTGGGCGGCCAGGACGCGGGAGAGCGCGTCGATCAGGATAGGCTTGCTGAGGAAATCGTCCATGCCGGCATGGCTGGAAATATCGCGATCGTTCTGCATCACGCTGGCGGTGAGGGCGATGATGGTCATGCGCGACTTTGCGCCCTTGGACTCATCCGTTGCCTGGCGATTGGATTCCCAGGAGCGGATTTCCCGCGTGGCGGTAAGGCCGTCCATCAACGGCATGTGGATATCCATGAGGATGAAATCGTAGGCTTTCCGCTTGGCCATCGCCACCGCTTCCATCCCGTTGCGGGCCAGGTCCACCGTCAAGCCCAGACTGGCGAGAATCTTCTCCCCCACCTTCTGGTTGATGATATTGTCTTCCGCCAACAACACATGCATGCCGGGAGGGATGGGTTCCGGCCGGCTTTCCCGGGATTTGCGCGCGGCTGCAGCTGCGGGCGCGGGCGCCGGACTGCCGCCCACGGGGGCCATGGGCAAGGTGAGGAAGAAGGTGGACCCCCTGCCGGAAACGCTGCGGAAATCCAGTTGGCCGCCCATCAATTCCATCAGCCGCTTGGAGATGGCCAACCCCAGCCCGGTGCCGCCGAACTTGCGGGTGGTGGAGGCGTCCGCCTGGCTGAATTTGTCGAAGATGCGGTGGCGCGATTCCTCGGGAATGCCCACTCCGGTATCGGAGATTTCCGTGCGCAGCGCGGGGCCTTCCACGCTGACTTCCACGAAGATGCTCCCCGCGTCCGTGAACTTGACGGCGTTGCCGATGAGATTCAGGAGCACTTGCCGCAAGCGGACGGGATCCCCCATGGCCGTCAGGGCGGGACCCGCCGGAAAAGAAACGGTCAGGGCCAGGCCTTTCCTGTCCGCCTGGGGACGCATGGTACCGGCAATCTCCCGCACCGCGTTCTCCAAGTCGAAGGGTTGCATCTCCAGCTCCATGCGGCCGGCTTCGATCTTGGAATAGTCCAGGATATCGTCGATGAGGTGCAGCAGGATCTCGCCCGAATAGCGCAGCGTCTCCACCATTTCGGTCTGGGCCTTGGAGAGCGGCGTTTCCATCAGCAATTGCGCCATGCCTATCACGCCGTTCATGGGAGTGCGGATCTCGTGGCTCATCATCGCCAGGAATTCGCTCTTGGCGCGGTTGGC
Source organism: Fibrobacteria bacterium (assembly GCA_025360005.1). Classification (GTDB taxonomy): domain Bacteria; phylum Fibrobacterota; class Fibrobacteria; order UBA11236; family UBA11236; genus Chersky-265. The sequence goes on along the minus strand of JANYDA010000061.1, from coordinate 9,913 downwards.
GTTCTCGGCGGATATCTTGGCGGCCTGCAATTCCTCGGTCCCGCGCTTTTCCTTGGTGACATCGTTGCTGATGGCCAGCAGGTACTCCGGCTTGGCGCCTTCGGCGATGCTCAAGGGCAGCTTGATGGTATGCAGGAAGATGGTGCCGCGGTCCTTGGTCTGGCTGGGCTCCTCCGGCGTGTCCACGCGCTTGTTTTCCTGGGCCACGCTCAAGTCCGCGGCCAGGTACAAATCCGCCTGCTCTTTGGGCCACAGATCATGCGCGGTCTTTCCGATGATATCTTCCTTCTTCACCTGGAAGATCTCCTCCGCGGCCTTGTTCCACAGGGTCACGCGGAAGGCGTCGCGGATATCCTTGATGAAGACGCCCACGGGAATGTTCTCCACGATGGAATTGAGGAACGCGGCCTGCACTTCCAGCTCGCGCTGCTTGGTTTCCAGCGCCGCCTCGTAACGCTTGCGATCGGTGATGTCCTGGGTGATGCCGAACATGCGGACGGGCCTGCCCTGCGCGTCGCTGACCAATTGTCCCTTTTCGGAAACGAAGAGGGAGGAGCCGTCCGCCCGGAGGATTTCATGCTCAATGCTATAATCGCCCTTGCCATCCACGGTAGCCTGGATGGCCGCCAGCACCGCAGGCTTTCCCGCTTCGGGGACATGCAATAGGAAGCCCTCGAAGGTGGGTTGGAACATCCCCTCTTCCCGGCCGAACAGCCGGTATTGCTCCCGGCTCCAAGTCACCTGATTGGTTTCGATGTCCCATACCCAACTGCCTACATGGGCCAGCTTCTGGGCCTCTTGGAGATCCTTATCGTTATCGGTATGGCCGGGGCTTTCCATGGTCAGTGAAAGGTAAAGTAGTTTTCCAGGCCGGGTTTAGGCCACCGCTACCGGCTAAATGCCGGGGGATTTCGCCTCGGGTGAATCGATGCCCGAAAAAGGGCTCGGACTACCGGCCGTCAAAGGCCCGGGATTACGCCAGGGAGCGCCCGGCCTAGAGCAGCTTGCCCCGCAGCAGAACCATGGCGATGTTGAAGTAGATGACGATGCCGGTGACGTCGATGAAGGTGGCCACGAACGGGGCCGAGGAAGCCGCCGGATCCGCGCCGACCCGCTTGAGCACGATGGGGAACAGCGCGCCGATGAGAGTGCCCCAGGCCACCACCCCGATCAGGGCGATATAGACGGTGCAGGCTACCAGGAACCATTGGTTCCCATAGGTATGGAAGAATACCGAAAACACGGTGATGCGCAAAAAGCCGATGAGCCCCAGCAGGAACCCCAGGATTAACCCCACGAAGATCTCGCGCCGCATGACCGTCCAGATGTCCTGGAAGCGCACCTCGCCCAGGGCGATGGCGCGCAGGACCAGGCTGGCGGCCTGCGATCCGGCATTGCCGCCGCTGGAGATGATGAGCGGGATGAACAGGGCCAGCACCACGGCATGGGAGATTTCCTGCTCGAAAAAACTCATGGCGGTGGCGGTGAGCATTTCCCCCACGAACAGGATGGTCAGCCAGCCGCCGCGCTTCTTGATCATGCTGAGCAGATTGGAATCCAGGTAGGACTCGTCCAGGGCCTGCACGCCGCCCAGCTTGTGGATGTCCTCGGTGGCTTCCTTTTCCTCCAGGTGGAGGATATCGTCGATGGTGACGATGCCGAGCAGATAACCCTCTTCATCGATCACGGGCAGGGCGGTGCGGTTGGAATATTTCTTGAAAGCCTGGATGGCCTCTTCTTCCGGATTGTCCGCCGGCAAGGCCACGAATTGCCGGTCCATGATATCCTGGGTCTCCCGGTCCAACGGCGAGAGCAGGAACTCCCGGATCCCGATCTCATCGATGAGCCGGCCCTTGTCGTCCACCACGTAGATGTCGTTGAGGGTTTCCTTGTCCTCGCCGTTGCGGCGGATGAAATCCAGCACGCGCTCCACGGTCCATTCCTGCTTGATGGCCAGGAAGTCCGGCGTCATGAGACGGCCGATGCTGTCCTTGGGGAAATCCAGCAGGCGCTGGGCCAGTTTGCGTTCGCGCGGTTTGAGGAAGCTCAGCAATTGGCGGGTGGCGTGCTGGGGGAGCGATTCCAGCAGGGCGGTGCGATCATCGGGGTCCATCTCATTGATGATGGCTACCACGCGCTGGTTGCTGACGGCGTTGAGGATGGCCCTTTGCAGCGACACTTCCAGAAGCTGGAAAATTTCCGTGACCCGTTCTTCCGGAACCACCTCGAAGAAAAGCGCCTGGTTGGGCTCCTCCAGCCGCTCCACCATTTCCGCCAGATCTTCGGCGGCCAAGGTATCGCACAGCTCCCGCAGGGCTTCCAGATCGCCGGATTCCACGGCCGCTTCCAGGTCCGGATAGAGGAGTTGCGTTTGCAGGTTGCTGGATGCCATGGTCCGAACCGCGACCGCCGAAAGGGCCGTACGCGGCCGAGGAAAACTACTTAATCGGCCGGCGGGAAAACACCCCTGGCAGGGTAATGAAATGGAATCTTATCGCGGCCGATGCAAGCTTCGCAAACCCGCGCGACCCGCGAGGGCGGCTATCCGCCGGCTTGGTACAAGCGGAAGCGGTACATTGTCCCGGCCTCTTCCAACCGGGGCGAAACCGCGATCTCCCGGAATGCGGGTCCCGGATCCGGCAGGAAAGTATCGCAAGGGAATTGCGCGTCCACGTCCGTGAGGAAGATGCGGCGGCAATCCGGATGGCGCAGGGCCTGCGCATAAATCTCCCCGCCGCCGGCCACGAAGATATTCTTGACGGTGGGGTCCCGGCCCAATTCGTCCAGCGCCGCTTGCAACGATGGCCAGATATGGTGGGATCCCTGGAACACGCCGGGGGCAAGGCCGCGGCTGAGCACGCCGTTGAGCCGGCCTGCAAGCGGCCGGAAGCGCGGCGGCAGGGAATCCCAGGTCTTGCGTCCCATCAGCACGGCGTTGCGCGCGCCCGGGCCCCATTCCGGAAGGGGCCGGGCCCCGCCGATGCGGGCCGTGAGGCTTTCCCAACTGTGCGTGCGCTTATCCTGTTGGCCGATATTCATGAGGTAGCGGGCCAACACCTCGTCCGTATCCGGGCAGGTGGTCAGCTCCTTGAACCAGCGCATGTCGCCTTTAAGCTTCCAGGGCAAAGCGCCGGCCATGCCTATGCCGCGCCGCGTGTCCGCGGCTACGACCAGGCTGAAGAGAGTTGGGACGGCCATGGTGGAAATGTATCAAGAAATGTATCAAGGACCGGCTCCGGAAATTTTCGCGTTGAAAGGTGAGCGGGTTTCGAATCGACTCCATCGGCGGAAAAAGGCCCGAAGCGCTATTATAGCAGGCACGGGGATTAGACCCGGATTTTATGCGGAGGAGCGAGTGTTCATGATACGCCTGGAAACGAAAAAATCATTGTTCCTGCTATTCCTCCTTACCTTGGCGATGGGCCGGGCGACCCAGGCGCAGGGAACCGATTATTACGTATCCCCCACCGGAAGCGACGGCAATGCGGGCAGCAAGGAGCAACCCTTCGCCACCCTGGAACGGGGACAAGCCGCCGCCCAGGCCGGGGATACGGTTTTTCTGCGCGGGGGCAGCTATGACTTCAACAGCCCGTCCGCGGAAATCGGACTCCGGCTTTTCAAAAACGGCCAGCCCGGTAAACCCATCCATTACCTGGCCTATCAGGGTGAGATTCCCGTTTTCGACTTCAAGAACATGACGGCCGCCAAGCGGATCAAGGGCGTGGTGGTGGAGGCGGATTGGATCTACCTCAAGGGGATCGAGATGAAGAACGTGCCCCAGACCGCTTCCCTCAAGGCGAAAGAGGATTGGTGCCTGAAGGTGGTGGGCGGGAGCAACAACGTCTTTGAATCGCTGAACGTGCATGACAATATGGGGCCGGGGATTTTTGTCGAAGAAGGCGGCAACAACCTTTTCCTCAATTGCGATTCCCACGACAATTTCGACGCCTACTCCTGGGCCCCGGACTCCAACAATATCAAGGTTCCCGCGCCCGGGGAGAACGGGGACGGTTTCGGAGTCCATGTTACCCTGGCTGCCAGCAAGGGAAACCGCTTCTATGGTTGCCGCGCGTGGTGGAACGCCGATGACGGCTGGGACTTCATCAATTGCGTCACCTCCGTCACGGTTGAGAAATGCTGGTCATGGGGGAACGGGTACAAGCCGGGCAGCAACCCGCCGGAAATCGCCGGCAACGGCAACGGCTTCAAGGTGGGCGGATTCGGATCGAACGCGGAGAACGCCCCCAACCAGGTCCCCCAGCATATGGTCCGCTATTGCCTGGCCTTCGATAACCGATCCGCCGGGTTCTACCAGAACCATCATCCTATCGCCAATTTCTATTACAACAACACGGCGTTCAACAACAAGTCCTCCAATTTCAACCTGCTCGGGTACAAAGGCGGGAAGGCGAGCCTGGGCATCCTCCGCAATAATATCGCCTATACCGGCGTCGCGTTGGGCAACGCCAAATTCGGGAACCTGCCGGACGACGCCAACAATACCTGGGACATGCCCTCCATCACGGTAACGGACGAAGACTTCCGGAGCGTGGATACCGCGGGAGTCGGCGCGCATCGCAAGGCGGATGGCGGCCTTCCCGACATCGCCTTTATGAAAATCATGCGCGGGAGCGATTTGATCGGTCGCGGCGTGGAAACGGATGCGAGCCATACCGGCGGCCCCAGACCGGATATGGGGGCTTTCAGCTATGAGGGATCGGACGCCGTGATCGGCAAGGCGGACCCGCTCGCCAAGGCCAACCGGACCTTAGGCATCACCGTCTGGGACGATCGCGATTTAATCGGAAGGATTCACCGCTCCGGCCGGACCGGAACCCGGTTGCCGCGTCCCTGATCCGCCCCGATGCCTGGAGGCCCCACCCTACCGGCCCGGTTCTAAAGCGTTCCACCCGTTCAGCAGGTTTAGACGCCGCACCGGCTTTGAAATGTAATGTTTTTAAGACCCGCTCCCGGACATCCAGGTCGTCCATTTGTCAATCAGATCCGATTTACGTATTCTATTTTCTATGCGCCCCAAAATCGTTTCGTCCATGGCCCTGCTGATAGCCGCTTTCTGCTTGATGTCCTGCGATATCCTGGGATCGGCCAACGAACTTTTCAACGTCTACAACGTGAAGTTCTCGGAAGGCGCGCCCGCCGTGGACGGCCAGACCATCACCTATTCCGGCAGCCTGCTCGAGGCTCCCAGTCTCGATAAGTTCCATTTCAAAATGGTCTTCCACGTGAAGGCGGACAATTCCCAGAACAATTACAATGCGGGGTTCGGTTCCGAAGCTTTGAAGCCGGTGCTGAATTTCCGGATCAACGGAAAAGGAAACCCGCCGGTTTCGACCACGGTGGAGCCGTTTTCCGTGGCGGCCGGGAAAATCGGAGACTTGGAATTCCCGCTCGATATCCCGCTGACCATCATGGATAGGGACGTGGTCCGGCTGATCCTCAAGGGCGATCCCATTCCCTACTTCCTGAGCGGTACGGTCAAATTCGATTTGCTGGATGGAACCTCCATTAAAGGCTCGGGAAAGTCGGAACTCGATTTGAGCTCGGGGGAGATTTCCACCCGCCCGTCCGGCTCGGTGACAAGCCTGCTTTCCGGATTGCTCTGATCCCGTCAAGAACGACGCGCGCGCCGGGCCCCGTGTCTGCCCCGCACCCGGCATTTGGGCGGGCGCCCCGATTGGCTACTCATTGAATGACTACTTGGATTCAGTAGTAAAATGAATACTCGGGAAAACGCGTCCGGAAGCCTTCGCGTCCTGCCGGCCGCGGGCGTCGAACAGCAGAACCGCGCCGCTCGGAACCGGGACGGTTATGGGTTCGGGCGCGCCTCCGGCGAAAATCCCGGTAGCGCATGACGGCAAAGTCGCCAGGCGGGGCCGCAGAGCGGCGATAACCGTGTTCCAATCGGATTTGGGATTGGCTTGCCCAACCCCGATCACGCCATCGGAGATGCGGTTGGCCAGGTTGGCTTGCGCATCCCAGGCCGCGTCATGTCCCGTCGACGCTCCCCCGGCGCCATAACCGGCATCGGCCAAAATGGGTTTGCCGGTCAGATCGTGGATGCTTTTCCACGTCATGGGATCCGTGCGGATCTTGCCTACGCCGGCGGCGCCTTCGGCCAGGGATTGCCCACCGGAGGTGTTGAGATAGGTGAAGCGGGAGAGATCGAATCCCGTGTACCAGCTTTTGTTGAGGGCGGCGTTATAGGCGGTCCAGGGTGAAATATCCAGGGAGAAGCGGGCGTTGGGAAGATACTTCTGGATGCTGTCCAGCATTTCATGCATGAGCGCGGCGGCTTCCGGGAAAGTCAGGGGTTTTCCGCCCTGGCTGCCCGGCTGTGCATATTGGTAAAAGTCCGGCTCCATGAACCAAACCACCGGCGTGACCGTACCCAAATCGGCCGCGGTGCCCTTGGCGTATTTCGCGACCTGGCCCAGGATGCGGCCCCGATCATTGGGATCGCGCAGGTAGGTGGCGCCGGATTGGCAAAGATTGGGCGTCCCCACATTGCAATCCTTGAGGCCATGATCCCTCCGCAGCGTGAAGGCGATTATGTAGCTGTAGACCACCGGGGTCTTGCCGGCCAGCGGACCGCCCGGACGGCAGGCGCGCATCATGTTCCCCAGATTGTAGGCTTCCGATTGCCCGGCCCATTGGGAGACGAAATCGATTTCCGATCCCGGATTCGCCGAGTAGGGCCGGCCGAAATTGAATCGGCACAATGAGATTTCCGCGTTGAGGAGGCCTACCGCCAATATCACAAATGCCACTATCCTTGCCGCGTTGCCCAAAACCCCTCCATGCTCCCGGATCCGGAAACCGTCCGACCCATATAGTATCGCCGCATGCTGCCCCGGGCCCGGCGAATCGCCGAAATCCCAGGTCATTTCCGCCTGATCGGGGCATTGACTGTCTACAATCACAAGCTCCTGAAGCGGCCGGAGAGGGTTGGAGGGGTAACTCCTAGGGTACGGTAGAAACCGACCGGCGGATCCGGTTCCGTTTACGGAACCGCCGCGATCGCAAATCCGGTTATTTGAACTCCGCCATGTCCGAGGTATTGCCGGAGTTGATGATGCTGGAAACGGCGTCCAGCGTCACATTGGCCGCGGCCGGGGGAGGATCGTTGTTGTTTCCCGTGATAGTGGACCCGGTGACGGTGAGAATGACCCCGCTGAGGTTGATGAAGTCGCGGGAAACATTGCCGCTTATCAGCGTGTTCTTGAGCGTGACCTTGGCATTGGAGGCGGTGAGAATGCTCGTCGACTTTTTCAAATCCAGGATCTTGCAATTTTCAACCGTGGCCTGGCTTCCGCCTATGAACGCCAAGGTGGTATAGGTATCCGTGGGCGAAAGGAAGAGGCAATTCCGCACCGTCACGGCGGTGAAATTGGAGGCCCTGAACATATCCCCGCCCGCGAAACCATTCCCCGGGTTTCCCATGGAGAAGACGAATCCGTCCACGGTGACCGGAGCGGCGGACGAGTCGATCCGCATCATGGTTCCCTCCCAAACGGATTCCTTGATGATGGTGGAATCGACAGCGAGGTTGCGGAGGCTCTCGGAATTGGGGCGGCCCGCGTCCGAAAATCCCCCATAGACGGAAACGCCGGGGGGCAGGACAATGCCTTCGGCACCGGGATCCCCCAGGTAGCTTCCCGCGCTGACCCAGAGCTTGTTCCCGCTCGCCGCGCCGCGCGGGCTTACGAGCGCGGCCAGCATTTCCGGGTATGCATCGTCCCAACTGGTGCCGTCCCCTTTTCCACCCGGCTGGTTCTTGCGGACAAAGACCACGTTGGGATAGAAGAAGGTCTGCACGGAACGGGGGGCCGCGTTGGGTTCGGTGATGGTGACCGCATTCGATCCTTCCGCCGTGAGCGTGACATCCTTGGTCTTGGGCGTCACGGTGGTTCCCGTGGTCACGGAGTATTTGACGGTAAGGGGGGCCAAGCTGGTGACGTATCCGTCCGGCGGCCAGGTGATGGTGATGGTGGACGCCAGGTAGGTAATGACCACGGAAGCGGTTTTGGCATTGCCGAGCATGTCCTTGGCGGTGACGATTAGGGTATTGGCGCCCGCCGCCAGCGACACCGTGCGGCTGAACTTGCCTCCGGCCACTCCCATGGGGCCGTTGGATCCGCCTGCGCCGGCCACGTCGGCGCAGGCCACCCCGCTCGGATCGCTCACGGCCGCGCTCAGGGTGAAGGCCGCCGCGTTCACGCTCTGGGCCGCCTGATCGATAACGATGGCGGGCCCCGTCCGGTCCACCACAATGGCCAGGCTCGCCGTAGGCGACCAATTTCCCTGGTCATCAGCTTCCTGGATGTAGAAGGTGTGCTTCCCCTCCGCCAGGCCGTTTACCAGGGTGGAGGTGGCCGAGACGGGAGTGGGATTGACGGGCGTGGCCGCCGTGTCCAGCCAATAGCGGTAATTGCCGTTCCCATTGCCTCCAGGGGCCCATTTCCACGTCACTCCCGCCGCGTTGGTGGGCGAAGGCGTGGTCCCGCCCGCGTTCATGACGGGCGCCAAGGGTTTATCCTTGTCCAGGATCACCTTGATGGAAACGGTGCCGGGGTTGCCCGCCGAATCGGTGAAGGAGCGCGTGATGGTCTTCTCCCCGTCCCCGGCCGTCATGGTTTCGCCGGTCTGGGCGCTTTGCGATACGCCGTCCACGGTCCACGCCACGGGCACGGGATTGACCGTCACCTTCGCGTTCGCAGCCGGCGAGGTGATGGCCACCACCGGCGCTTTGGTATCGCGGATCACCTTCACCGAGGCCGTGCCCTTGCTGCCGGCGGCGTTGGTGAAATTGCGGGTGATGGTGTTCTCGCCTTCCAGCGGGAGCGAATCCGTGGTCCCGGCGGTCTGGACCACGCCGTCCACGGTCCACGCCACGGCGATGGAGGTTTTGTTGGTGTTGGCGCCCGGAGCCGGCGAGGTGATAGCCACCAACGGCGCCTTGCTATCGCGGATGATCTTGACGGTAGCGCTGCCCCGGTTGCCGGCCGAATCCACGGCCTCGCGCGTAATTATGTTCTCCCCTTCCAAAGGCAGGGAATCGGAAAGCCCCGTGATCTGGTTCTTGCCGTCCACGGTCCACGCCACGGCGACGGAAGTTTTATTGGTGATGGCGCCCGGAGCCGGCGAAGTGATGACCACCAGGGGAGGCTTGCTGTCCAAGGTGACCATGATGGAGGCCGAGCCTTTGGCGCCTCCGATCACGGTATCGACGGTGATGGTGTCCGGACCTTCCCGCAATGGCACACTGCGGGTGAAGGAAAGGTTGTTGATCCTATAGACTACCGTGGCGGGAGTAGCGTTGAGCAGCGCGCCGTCCTTGGGGGACTCGATGACCACCAGGGGCGCGGCGCTGCCCACGCGTACCAGACGCTTGGCCGTACCCACGTTGCCTTCCAGATCCTGGGCCGAGAAGCGGGCGTAGTAATCCCCCGCGACCGCATATTTGTGCGATAGCCCCGTGGGGATGGACGCGGCCGAGGAATAGGTGAGCGTGTCCCCTTCCAAAGTCCACTTGAATTCCACGATGCCGCCGAACTCCTGCGTCACTTTGATAGGGAAGTCTACCGTGGCCCCTACCGCTACGAGGATATCCCCGCCCACGTCCAGCACGGGCGGATCGAAAACGACCGTGACCTTGCAGGTATCCGCAATGCCCGCATTGCCTTTGCTCTGGGCCCAGACCGAAGCCTGGCCCGCAGAAACGCCCGTCACCTTGCCGTCCGCGGAAACGCCGGCCGCTTCCGGATTGGAGCTGCGCCATGTGAGCAAGGCCGGGATGGAGGCGGGAACCATGCGCGCCCCGATGGGCGAAGCCGGCATTCCCAGGTAAACCCGCATGGCATGCAATCCCAGCACCACGCTGTCCGCTTTCTGG
>JANYDA010000048.1 GCA_025360005.1 Fibrobacteria bacterium | reverse complement strand
GATTTCACCGTAGGACTTGGCGACGGCGCCGCCGGACTTGGCCAGAACCGTTGTGATGGCTGCGGTCAGGGAGGTCTTGCCATGATCGACGTGGCCGATGGTGCCGACGTTGACGTGGGGTTTATTCCGGTTGAATTTTTCCTTGGCCATTTCCCTATAACCTCCTGTTTAACATCCCTGGCAAAATTCTTCAGCAAAAACTGAGCAAATCTTGGTGCAATTTTTTTGGAGCAGTAATTGATAGTAAAATTTCCGGGAAATTTCACCCTCGCTCCGGCATAATTCATTCAGGGCCATTCACTTATGGTCCGGCCTACCTTAATGGAGCCCAAATCGGGAATTGAACCCGAGACCTCTTCCTTACCAAGGAAGTGCTCTACCCCTGAGCTATTTGGGCCACATCAAGGAAGTAGGAAGTGGAGCGGGCTAACGGACTCGAACCGTCAACAGCCACCTTGGAAGGGTGGTACTCTACCAATTGAGTTAAGCCCGCCTGCTTGGGCCCGCTCTGGCCGTATCAGGGCCCATCCGCTGCGTTGCCCTCGTCGGGGTGCAATAGCATACCCTCCTCGGGCGGCTTGGCGGCTGGACCCTGCTCCGGCCATATCGGACCCAAGCAATTCCTTTATTTCCTTATCGTCTTCGCCTTGCTGAACCGTTCCAATCTTTAAGAATGTGAACTTTTAAATGGGTGGGGGCGGTTTCGAACCGCCGTAGGCATAGCCAGTGGATTTACAGTCCACCCCCATTAACCACTCGGGCACCCACCCGTTTAAAAGACCCCTATTCCTTGCGTTTCGTCCTTGCTCCTGCGACAATCGAGACTTTTGAAAAAGCCAACGATAGGATTTGAACCCATGACCGCCTGATTACAAATCAGGTGCTCTACCAGCTGAGCTACGTTGGCCCGTGAGGATGCCTTGCAGCCTCCAAGTCCCTTCCCTATCCATGGCTTCGTGCGGGCATTGCCCAAACGAGTCCGAAATCGCCGATCCTCAAAAGGGAGGGAGAAATTTAGCAAAAATGTTGCCGGGCGATCAAGAGAAACGCAGAGGAAGACTAAAGATTGTGGGGCGAAGTGGAGATGTGGAGTTTTTGGACGAAAAAGCGGAGGGGAAGTGAAACCCTAGCCCCTAATCCCTGCCTTCTTCCCTTGGATCGCTTCCAGCCGCTCCGACAAGGTAGGGTGGGAGTAGTGAAACGCGCTGTACCAGGGATGAGGTGTAAGGTTGGACAGGTTCTCATTCGACAATTTGATGAGGGCGGAGCGCATGGCGGCGGGATTCCGTGTGGCGGCTACCGCATAAGCATCGGCCTGGTATTCATGCCGGCGGGAGATAAAGTTTTGCAAAGGTGAGAGCAACAGCAACAGGGAGGAGAACGAGGTCATGAACAGGAACAGGCCGGCGGCGGGATTGCCTGCGAAGACCGGGGCCGGACCCGCAGCGGGCTGGGCGGTGAGGGGAAATCCGAAGGCGGCGTAGAGGACGGGCCAACGCAAGGCCAACGCGGCTAGGTATAACAGCGCCCCGAGCATCAGGATTTGCCCCCCCATCAGCTTGTAGATGTGGTTGCGTTTGTAATGGCCTATTTCATGGGCCAGGATGCCGAGCAGTTCCGTTCGATCCATCCGGCGGATCAAGGTGTCGAACAGGACGATGCGGCGGAAGCGGCCGAAGCCCGTGAAATAGGCGTTGGAGTGCAGGCTGCGGCGGCTGCCGTCCATCACGTAGATACCGGCGGCCGGGAAGCGCAGGCGCGCGGACAAGGCGGACAATGCGTTTTTCAATTCCCCGTCCTCTAGAGGCTGAAAGCGGTTGAAGAGCGGCGCGATGAAAAGGGGATAGACGATCATCAGGATGAATTGGAACGCGAGCAACAGTACGAAGGCGTAAAGCCACCACGCGGATCCGAGCCTTAGCAGCAACGCCAGCAAGGCGTAGAGCAGGGGCAGGCCCAGCAGGGCGGACAAGGCGATCCCCTTGATCCTGTCGCGCCAGAACATGCCCCAGGTCATGGTGTTGAATCCGTACCGGCCTTCTATGCGGAAGATGGCATACGCGGCCAGGGGAAGCTGGACCAGGGATTGCAGGGATACCACCCCGGCCAGGAATAAGGCGCTGCGATTGAGATCCAATGCGAAGGCGCGGCCGAGCAGACGATCGTACCAAGGCAGAATGCCGGAGAAGAGCAGCCCCAGGGTGAGAGCGGAGGAATGCCAAAAAGAGAAAGTGGCGAAGGAAAGCCGCTCCAGGGTATAAGCCCGGCTTTTGGCGAAAGTATCGGCATCGAAATGTCCCGCGAACTCCGGGCCCGTGAAACGCAACGGCAAAACGGGGTTGCGCAGGACTTCACGACGGTTGAGGCGATTGAGGATCAACTCCACCGCCCCTCCGCAGACGAATAGGGCCAGGAAAACGGCGCGGAAATGGGATGCGTCCATGTTGTCGGCCTGCTCCGGGAAAGGGCACGAACCTAAGTAGATTATTGCCCATGGAATCCGGGAAAAATACAATCTTGGCGGCGGCGGCGGGCGCTTGCCTCGCGGCGGCCTGGGGATGCAGCGCCGCGCCCATCAAAATGGAGTGCCAGGAATTGCAAGCGCGCATCGACTATGGCGATCTTTCGGGCGATCAACTCCGTTTCGCGCAGCAGGAACTGGACGATTGCCGGGGTCGGGTGAAAGCGGCCGATGAGAAGGACTCCACTTTCATCGATGGGACGGAAAAGCGCTTTACGCCGGCGGATTCGGTCGCAGCTCCGGCCGGGGCCCCATGAAGGATGCCCTTAAGCGGGCGGGAAACTCCCTGCCCAAAAGGCTCCTGGACATCGCCGCCGAGATCAATCGGGCCGGCGGTTCCATCTACGTGGTGGGCGGATGGGTGCGGGACCTGCTGCTTAAAGAGCCTTCGCACGATTACGATCTGGAGGTCTACGGTCTGGACATGGAGAAGCTTTTCAACATCCTGGTGCGGCATGCCAAGCCCAACCTGGTGGGGAAATCCTTCGGCATCATCACCATGCGCATCGACGGGCTCAATTTCGATTTCGCCTTTCCGCGCACGGAGAACAAAACGGGACCGGGGCACAAGGGCTTCGCGGTCATCCCCGATCCATTCCTCAGCTTCGAGGCCGCATCCTCCCGGCGGGACTTCACCATCAACAGCATGGGCATCAAGATTCCGGAAATGGAATTGATCGATTGCCACAACGGCTATCGCGATTTGCAATCCAAGGTATTACGCCATGTGTCGAACGCCTTCGCGGAGGATCCGCTGCGCGTGCTGCGGGCCGTGCAATTCGCCGCCCGCTTTGAGCTGGACATCGCCCCGGAAACGCAACGTCTGTGCCGGGAGCTGCCGCTGGGCGAATTGCCCATGGAGCGCATCTACGGCGAATTCAAAAAGCTGCTGCTCAAAGCCAAGCGGCCCTCGCTGGGCCTGGAATGGATGCGCAAGCTGGATCTGCTGAAATATTTCCCGGAACTGGGCGCTCTGATAGGCGTGGAGCAGGAACCGGAATGGCATCCCGAAGGCGATGTATGGATCCACAACAACATGGTGATCGACGAGGCCGCCAAACTTCGGCGGGACGAATACGGCGAGTTCGAGAACATGGCCATGATGCTGGGCGCGCTGTGCCATGATTTCGGCAAACCCGCGAGCACGGTCTTTACCGAAGGCCGCTGGCGCAGCCCGGCCCATGATGTACGCGGCGAGAATCCGACGCGCGCCTTTCTGGGCCGCCTCACCCATGAGATAGCCCTGGTGGAAACGGTGGTCGCCTATGTGCGCGAGCATCTGAAACCCGCGCTCCTGTACAAGGCGCGCGCAGAACTCAAGCCCAGCGCCATCCGACGCCTGGCCTTGCGGGTGGATATCGAAAAACTGGTGCGCGTGGCGCGCGCGGATCATTTCGGGCGCACCACGCGGGACGCCTTGGCGCGCGAGTTCCCGGCGGGCGAATGGCTGCTGGAGCAATCCCGGCTTTTGAACGTGCTGGATGCCAAGCCTAAACCCTATCTTACGGGCAAGTTCCTGCTTTCGCTGGGAATGAAACCCGGTCCAGAAGTAGGCCGCCTCATCGCCGAAAGCTTTGAGTTGCAGTTAGAGGGCGAGCTTGCGGGGATTGGGGACGCGGAGGCTTGGGCGCGGGCGCGGTTGTTGGAGTAGTTGCTCTGTTTTGAAGAGGCCGTGCGGGGGTGCGGGGCTTCCCGCTCAGGCTTGCAGCGAATCGATTCCTCTAGGCCTCCGGCCGCCGCGGCGATGGGAAGGACCGCGGAACGACGCCGCTCGCAGCGCTGGCGCGGACACCGCGGTCCCGCTATGCTCCGTTTCATTTCCCATCGCCGCGGCGGCCCGCTGCAAATTCGCGGGAAGCCCCGCACCCCCGCGCGGCCGATCCAACGCATCGCGTGCCAACTAAACGCATGGGCCTGGGCTTAAAGCGTAGGCCCACAAACTTCCCGCCCTCGTCGCAGGTGGGTCGTCGGGGTTGCTTTCCATTTCTCCGGAAATCGGTTGGGCTTTATGGTCTTGATCGGGGGAGTGGGTCGGGGCCGCGGCTGGGGTGGGACGTTGCCTCGGAAATACGCGCGGCTAAGACTGGGCCGCATGCGGGTTAACTTCGGGTAGGTGTAAAACTGAAGGCGAGCACTCTTAATTTTTCATTTTGCACTTTGAATTTTGCCTTCCCCCCTTTTCCCCCAGCCTACTCCAACAGATACCGTCCTTCGTAAGCTTTGAACTTGTCGCGGATGAACTGGATGGCGTCGGCGGAAGGCATTTTCAGCAGGGGCTCCATGTCCTTGTTCCAGGGCAGGCGCTGCAGGCGATCGGGACGGTCGGCATAACCCGCGCGGTAGGCCTCCGCGGCGGAGATTATGGGCACGGGATTGAGTTCGCGCGGGATGAGGAACGCATTGTTGTATTCCAGGCCCACCAGGGCGTAACCTTGGCGTTTCCCCAGGTCTTCGAGGATGGAAAGGCTTTGGCCGAAGAAATGATCCTGGGCCCAGGCATGGTCGGGATTCCATTTGACGGTGAAGCGGATGGGAGGCGGGATTTTCTCGTTGATCTCGGCGCAGATCAGGGACGGGCGGTAGGCGGTCAGGAGTTTTTCCAGCACGTAATGATCGTAGCTGTCGATGTCGAGATTGAGGAAGCCGAACTCCTTGGGCGTTTCGCAGGATGCCAGCAGGTCGAGAACATTATCCGGCGTGATGCGGGCGCGGACCAGGCGCGCATCGGGGAAGGAAGCGTAGCGATAGGCGAGTTTGGCGAAACGGCCCGGGTCCCATTCGGCGGCTATGCCCTTCCAGCCGGCTTGGAAAAGCGAGTAGGAATTGGACATGGTCATTCCGTCGCCGGCGCCGATGTCTACGGCGAAGCGGTGGCGGAGCTGGATTTTGGCGAGCAGATCCCGGATGATGGGATCTTCGTTGAAGTTGGAAAAGCTGCGCGAGCCGGATGCCGCCGCGGGCCGTACCCGACGCAATTCCAGGCCCAGGGCATCCAGGCTTCTCTTGACTAGGCGTTTGCCTGAGGGGAATCCGGGCATGCGGTTAGTGTACCGTAAACCCGGGCGTGATTGGAAGGGCGGCCGGAAGCCGCCGCCGCGTCAGAATTCCAGCAGGATGCCCAAGCGGGCGTTCCATCCCGCAAGCGATCCCTGGCGTTCGTATGCTCCCAGGGCGAGAATGCTGGAATGCCGCCCATTGCGGATATCGAAACCGCCGCCGCCTCGCCAAAGCAGGCCGGGATGGATATCCGCGAAGACGTAACCGACATCACCGATGGCCACTGGAAGCGCTATGCGGCCGATGGGCAGCCGGACCAGCGCGCTGGCCAGCACCGGGATGCCTTCGCTGCCGCTGAGAGCGCCTTGGCCGGACTGGACACCCACCAAGGTCATATCATCTATTTTGGCGTACAGGGTAGCGGAATAGCCGAAATGGGCGCCCTTGAAATGGTCCCGGGAATCCGCGCCCAATGTACCGGTAAGCACCATTCCGGCCCGGCCTGCCGCAGGCAACAGCACGATGAGGATCAGGAGGAGGAGAAAGCGGCGGGGAAACCGCACCGGGCTCATCTGCCCAAAGGTAACATATTAGGAAGAAAGTTCGTTGACCTTAAGGCGCACCGCAGAGGGCTTGCTCTTCACAGGAGCCTCGATGCGGAAGATATCGCTGCGTTCGATACGGCTCCACATTCCGCCCTTGCCGGCTTTGCGTTGGAACATGGCCCGGAACATGCCGATTAGCAGCGCCACGTTCATGGACACGAAATAGAAGGGGATAAGCAGCAGCTTGGATTTCCGGTTCTGGCCATTGCGCGCATAACCCAGGGCAGCCACCGAGTAGAGCAAAACCTGGGCGGCAAAGGTGAACTCGTAGAACACCCCTTGGGTCAGCAGAAGGACGTTGGACACGATGAGAACCATCATCAGGACCGGCGCTACCCAGCGCAGGAACTTATGCGAGAAGAAGCCGTAGGCCACCAGCCCGCGCAGGGGATTGAGAAGCGGAACGTACTTGGAAAGGAGATTGAAGTTAGCCTGGCTAATGCGCACCTTGCGGTGGAATTCCCCGTAGGTTTCCAGGGAGGTTTCTTCACTGCCGATGGCCTGGGGCTCGTAAATGGCGGCCTTGCCGGACTTGAGCACGCGGGTGGTGACGAAGAAATCGTCCATGACCGTCTTCTCGACGGGAATACGCTCGAAAAGCTCGCGCCTGATGGCGTAGATGCCGCCGTTGGCGCCGATGACGATGCCCAGTTTGCCTTCCAGCTTCTTGATTTCCGATTCCAGGTTCCAGTAAATGCTTTCGCCTATTCCTAAGGCCGAGTTCCCAGCGTCATGCAGAATGAGCCGTCCGCACACGCAGCCTATGCTGGGATCCTCGAAGTGGGCCAGCAGCTTCTGCAAGGCGTTGCGGAGCAGCATGGTGTTGGCGTCGCAGAAGACCAGAATGTCCCCATGGGCGCGCGGGACCAATTGGTTCAGCACCGCGGCCTTGCCGCCGCGCTGCTTGAAGGCGAAAAGCTTCACGTCCGGGGCGTACCGGGCGATAATGGAATTTGTCTTGTCCGTGGATGCGTCCGAGCCGATCAGGATTTCCAGGTTCTTGCGCGGGAACTCCAGATCGAAGCAATTGCGGATCTTCTCCTCGATCACGCGCTCCTCGTTGTGGGCGGCGATAACCATGGTGACTTTCAGCTTCCCGGGATTGCCCTGTTTGCGACGCAGCGAGAAGAACATGCTGAGGAGGGGCAGAGAAACGGGGTATAGCAGGTAAGTATGGACCAGGAGGCCCGCCGTGACCAGGAAGAGGATTTCCATCAAGAGGCTGCTTTCAGGAAGTCCTCGAATGAGACTTTGCGTTCGCGGGCGCCGGACGATATGTACTTGAGCAGATTGACCATGAGAGCCGCTTCCGCGTAAGACGCGAAGCTGCCGATGATCTCGCCTTTGGAATTGAGAAACAGCATGGTCGGGAAACCTTCTACGCCCCAACTGGCGCTCAGATCCCGCATGGTCATCTGCTTGCCTTTCCAGGTCACCACGTCTTCGCTTTCCGCGTTGAATTTGATGCTTTCAAAATGCTTTTCCAGCTCGGCCAGCACGGGCTTGGCCTTGAAGGTGGTCGCCTCCAACTGTTTGCAATAGCCGCACCAATCGGTATAAACATCGACGAAGCTGTACTTCTTGCCGGTGGCGGCGTCTTTGAGGCCCTTCTCAAAAGGCTTCCATTTGATGACGGCGTTCTCGGCGGACGCGGACGCTCCCAGGAACGCATGCGCGCCCAACAGCAAGGTGGAAACCGAAAGGAAGCGCCGCATCGGAATCATGCTATTTCAGCGCGCTTTCCAGCTTCTCGCTGATCTTGCTCTTGGGATAGGCGCCCACCAATTGCTGGACCACCGCGCCGTCCTTGAAGAACAACAAGGTAGGGATGCTGCGGATGCCGAACTTGCTGGCGATATCCGGGGCCTCGTCCGTATTCAACTTGCCGACCTTGGCTTTGCCCTGGTAATCCTTGGCCAGTTCTTCCACTACCGGACCTACCATGCGGCAGGGACCGCACCATGGGGCCCAGAAATCCACGAGCACGGTGCCGGCGTACGTTGCGACTTCCGCTTCAAAGTTCTCGCTGGTCAGTTCCATCACGAATTCAGATGACATGCTAATCTCCTATTTCTTCTCAGCTTTATGGCTGGCCTGGACGGCTTCAACTTTGGCGACCACATCTTCCTGGAACTTTCTCCAGGAATCCGGATGCGTCATCAGGTTTTCGGTCTCCTTATGGAATTCGGCGGAAGTCATATGGTGCTGCGCCAAGATGACCCTTCTCGCCTCATTCACCTTCTCCAAGTCGTTGGCATAGCCAACGGTAGCCAGTTTCAATTCAACGTACAAATCTACAAACTTGGCATCCGGGGTGAATTCACCCTTCCGGCATCCAGCCAGGGCCAATAGAACCAATGGCAAAAGCCTGCGCGCTCCCTTTTTTATAGTACTGCCGGTCCTTATGCGTGTCAATTCGAATTCCCCATTCCGGGGGCGGGTGGGACCCAGCCGCCGGCAACCGATAAAGAGGAAGGTACAAAGGGCGCAAGGAGCGGGACAAGCGATGGCCCGATTTTACCCCAACAAGATGGGGCAAGGATATCAGCGGGTTCGACCGGGGAGTGATGCAAGCCGGAAGGCGGTTTCGCGGGCGCCCGAGTCCCGCGGGCCGCTCCCGGTGCAGCACCGATACCGGCCCGTTTGTGCATTATCGGCAAAGACTCAAACACCCAAATAATAATCGGCCGCGGTCTTGCCCTCGGGCAAAGCGGTGGCATCGGGAATCAGCGCCGCTTCCTCCTTCAGAAACAGGCCCTGCACGTACTCGTCGCGGTCGAAACGGATCAAATCGTCCAGATCCTCGCCTACGCCCACCCAGCAAACCGGGATGCCGAATTCGCGGCAAAGCGGAATGATGGATCCGCCCTTGGCGGTCCCGTCCAGCTTGGTCACCACCAGGCCGTCCAGCTTCACGATGGCGTTGAACCCTTGGCCCTGTTGGATCGCGTTCTGACCCGTGTTCCCGTCCACTACCAGCAGGCACTCGTGGGGCAAAACCTCGTCATGCTTGCGCAGCACGCGCACCAGCTTGCGCAGCTCTTCCATCAGATGACCCTTATTGTGCAAACGCCCGGCGGTGTCGATGATGAGAATGTCCAGATTGCGCGCCTTGGCGGCCGCATACGCATCGAACGCCACCGAAGCCGCGTCCGCGCCCTCTTGGTGCTTGATGATATCCACCTCCACCCGCTGCGCCCACTTTTCCAATTGCGCGATGGCGCCGGCCCGGAAAGTGTCCCCGGCCGCCACCATCACCGATAATCCCTTAGCCTTGTAATGATGCGCCAGTTTGCCGATGGTGGTGGTCTTGCCCGCTCCGTTGACGCCGATCATCAGGATGACATGCGGTTTGCCTTTGGCAGTCCATACCGGCGTCACCGGCATCAGGTTGCGCGTGGACTCGGCCATCCAGGCTAACAATTGCATGGAATCGATTTCCTCGCCCTTGGCCTTGACCCGGACCTCATCCATGATATGAGAAGCCACTTCCATGCTGATGTCCGCGGCCAACAGCTTTTCCTCTATGTTCTCGATGACCTGCTCGGTAAGTTTGCCTTTCCCGAAGGCGCCCTTCACTTCTTTGACCACGCTCTCGCGCGTTCTGGTCAACCCCTTGGCGATACGACTGAAGAATCCCATAACACATCCTGTCGATAGACTAGACGAATATAAATTAACAGGGCGTTGAAAAAGTCCCCGCGAGGCCAAAGGCCGTGCGAGTTGGCCGCGGCCAAGGAGGACGAAGGAGCGATATTCGGAGCAATATCGCGACTGAGTCCGACGCAGGCCCCGGTCCGCGCAGCCGGCCGACGCCCGCGCGGACTTTTTCAACACCCTGTTAAGGGAGCCGGCCTGCCATAAATGCCTCCCGCCCGCTACGCGCCCATCAAATCGCCGAAGGAGCTGATCTCTTCCTTCTGCTCCATCAACCATTGGCCGAACAGGACCAATTGCTCCACGGGAAGATTGAATTCCTGCAGGTAATCCTCCTTGGTGGGAGGGGCGGCTTCGCCGGCGACATTGGTGATCTGGAAGCCATGACTCACCAAATCCGCCATGTGGATGACGATGACCTTGCGGTAGAAGTCCCGGCTGGATTCCGGTTGATGGTGCCAAGCGATGGCATCCACCAGATCTGCCGGAAAGTTCCAGCGATCGGCCACCAGGCGGCCGATACGGCCGTGGTCGAATCCGAACACCAGGTTTTCCGCGTCCGAAAGCGCGATAGGGCCCGTTTTCAAAGTGGAGCCCACGCGCTGGAATTCCCCGGAATCCATCTCCACCATCACGCCCAGATCGTGCAGCAAGCCCATGCTGAACAACTCTTCTTCCTCCTGCTTGGTATACCCGCCCGTAAACCGGGCGATATGGCGGGACAGCATGGCCACGGAAATGGAATGGCGCCAGAAAGCCTGCCAATGGCTGCCGCCGGTGGCGCCCAGCGATGCGGACAAGGCGATGCGGGATATGTTGTGGTTCCCTAAGCGCACGATGGCGGCCTTGAGCGAGGTGATGGATTTGGGCGTGCCGAAGAACACCGAGTTGGCGGCCTTGAGCACTTTGGAGGAGATGGCCGGTTCGTTTTCCAGCACCTGCACCAGATCGCCCGCGGAACAAGTGGGATCCCGCAGCACGGCAAGGGTCTGGCGGATGAGGACGGGATTCTTGGGCACGCCGCCGTGGCGGGCGAAAAAGGCTTCCGGATTTCCGAAGTCGCTTTCGGCCATGGTTTCTGCGGGTCCGGGAGAGTCCGAGTCCGCCTCAGTTGGCTTCAATGAGCGAGAAGAACGGCTCCGCCTCCTGAATATGCTTTTCCAATTCCCCCAGCAAATCGTCCTGGGAAATGCCGAGGTTGAGCACGGCTTCGACCTGGACCATGAAAGGAGCGTAGGTTTCGTTCTCCATGCAACCGCTGGCCTTGAGATGGCAAAGGTGGTTGGCGTAATGCACGATGCACGCCATTTCCTTGGACGCATTGTCGTCCAGCGGGGAATGATGGTAAACGATGGGGTCTTTCAGCTCGTTGGGCATCTGCCATTTATCCACCAGCATGCCGCTCACGTCCGCATGGCTCATCCCAAGCATGTTCCGCTCCACCACCACCAGGGGCTGCGCCAGGTCCTTGGCCGCCTTCAGGACGGGCAGGTAATCCTCGTTGGAGAACTGCTCCAGAATGATCTTGCCGATATCATGGAGCAGGCCGGCGCTGAACGCCGTTTCCATGTCCACCAGCTTCTTGCGGCGGTAGATTTGCGCCACCATGCGCGAGGCTATGCCCACCATGAAGGAATGCTTCCAGAAGGCTTTCCGATCAAAGCGCACCAGGCCGGGCTTGGCCGGGAATACTTTGAGCACGGATGCGGAGAGCACCAGGCTGCGGATGGTATTGAATCCCAGGATGACGATGGCGGAATTGACCGATGAGATAGTACGCGGGATTCCGTAGAAGGCCGAGTTTGCCAGGCGGAGCACCTTGGAAGTGAGGGCTACGTCCCGGGAAATGAATTTGGCGACATCTTCCGCGCTGGAATGGGGATCGTTGACTATCTGCATCACCTTGGCGGCGATGGTGGGCATGGTGGGGATCTGTCCCAGGTCCTGGATGATGCGCTGATAACGTTTCTTGGACTCCTCAGTCATGTTCCTGATCTTTTTTGGGGTGCTGGTTTGATTCTAGCATGAGTGCGCGGCGGAAAAAAAGGGGATAACTCCCCGCTTGGCGAAGGCTATGGACGATCGGGGAAAACGACGGCAAAATGCCCCGGAAGCGAGTTAAACCGAAAGAGCCGCCAAACCTGGTGTTTTGACGGCTCTCGGAAGCATTAGGGTCGTCCGGCCCGGACCGGGCGTCCGGAAAGCCCGGACCAGCCGCCCCGCGAAGGACGAACCGATCCGTCCACAGAGGGCGCGGACGGGGCGGTTAGAGCCGGTTTTCGATGATATCGATCATGCCGTAGGTCTTGGCCTCTTCGGCGGTCATGAAGCGATCCCGATCCGTATCCAGTTCGATTTGATCCATGGATTTGCCGGTGGCGTCCGAGAGGATTTTGTTGAGCGCGGTGCGGATACGGAGCATCTCTTCCGCCTGGATCTCGATATCCGTGGCGGGCCCGTACATATGGCCGGAAATCAGGGGTTGGTGGATCATAACGCGGGAATTCTTCCACGCGTAACGTTTGCCCTTCTTGCCCGCGCACAGCAGCACGGCGCCCATGGAAGCCGCCTGGCCGGAAACGATGGTGACCACGTCCGACTTGACCGCTTCCATGGCGTCCAGGATGGCCAGGCCGGAGGAGATCACGCCGCCGGGGCTGTTGATGTAGAAGTAGATGTCATCATGGTTCTGGGAGTCCAGATAAATGAGTTGCTTGACGATCTTCTCGGCAGCGACATCGTCCACGGGAGTCCACAGGAAAATCTTCCGGGCCTTGATGAAGGACTCCGCGATTTCCTTGGCGAGAAAAGAAGGCTCTTCCTTATCCTTCTCTTTTTCCTTGTCTTCGTTCCTGATCATGTTGCCGCCGTGACTGTGGTTGAAGGTTTCTTCCGGCCGGGTCCGGCTCTCGCGAGCCCTCGGGTCCCGGAATTATATCATCCTATCCAAGGATCATAAATAGAAATTTCAGAGCGGGGAGCGCAAAGATCAGCGCATCCCCGGCGATAAAACGAGGAACGGTTTCACAACGGAAACCAACTGGTGGTGCCGTCCGGATTATCCTTGACCCCGAACCCTTTGGCCTTAAGTAGATCGCGGATCTCGTCGCTGCGCTTCCAATCCTTGTGCGCGCGCGCGTCCTTGCGTTCGTCCAGCAATGCCGCCAAGGGCCCGGGAAGGCTGCGATCCTCGCGTTCGCCTTTCTCCGCCAGGCCCAATCCCAGCAAGCGATCGAAATCGCGCACCAGCGCGGCCTTCTCGCCCTCCAAAAGATCCGGATCTTTCAGCATCTGGTTCAGGACGGCCAACGCCTGGGGAAATCCCAGATCATCGTATGCGGCCGTGAGGAACCGGCGCTGCCAGCCCAAGGCGTTCTCGGAAGCGATGGCGGTGGCGCGGCCGATGAGCGGATCGGTTTTGCGGCGCAGGCTTTTCAGGGAGTCTCGCGCCGTGTCCAACCCTTCCCAGCTGAAGTTGAGGTAGCTGCGGTAGTGCGCGCCCAGGCAGAAGTAACGGTAGTCCATGGCGCCGTAATTCTTCTTGAGCAGGAAATCCAGGGTGACGAATTCTCCCGCCGACTTGGACATCTTGCCGCCGCCGCCTTCCTCCGTGGGCGCTTCCAAGAGCCAGCCGCCGTGCAGCCAGAAGCGGGAGAAGGTAACGCCGGTGGCACCCTCCGATTGGGCTATCTCGTTGCTGTGGTGCACGCGGATATGATCGGTGCCGCCGCAGTGGATGTCCAGGGTGGGGCCCAGATGCTTCATGGCCATGGCCGAGCATTCCACGTGCCAGCCGGGGAACCCGCGTCCCCAAGGCGAATCCCATTCCATGGCGCGTTGCACGTCCTTGGGGGAAACCTTCCAAAGCGCGAAGTCCGCCGGGTTGCGCTTGCCTTCCGTAACGCCGATGCGCGCGCCTTCCTGCATGCCGCGGATGTCCAGGCCGGCGAAGTCCGCATAGCGCGGGAATTTGGCCGTGTCGAAATAGACGCCGTCTTCCGGCACCCTGTACGCATAGCCCTTTTCTTCCAACACCTTGACCAAGGCTATCTGTTCGGGGATATGATCGGTGGCCTTGGTCCAGAGAGAAGGGGCCACCAGGTTGAGCCGCTCCCAATCCTTCATGAACGCTTGCGTGTAGAAGTCGGCGATTTCCCACACCGATTTGCCTTCCCGCGCGGCGCCTTTTTCCATCTTGTCTTCGCCCGTATCCGCATCCGAGGTGAGATGCCCTACGTCCGTGATGTTGACGATATGATTGACGGCGTAGCCTCCGTAATCAAGCACGCGCCGCAGCAAATCCTCGAACACGTAGGTACGGAGATTTCCGATATGGGCGTAATGGTAAACGGTGGGCCCGCAGCAATACACGTTGGCCACGCGCGGATGCAAGGTGGTGAACGGTTCCTGCTTGCGGGATGCCGTATTGTAAAAGCTGATTTGAGGCATCATGGGGCCAACCGGTTTAAAATGGGAAGGACAAAATTTAGGAAAATTCCCGCGCGCGGGGGATGCGGTATCGACCATTCCCGGATCCGGTGGTAAGATAATCCCGGCTGAACCAGGAACCGCGATGGAATCCGCTCCCCTTCCCATCAATGAATCCGCCCGCATCCGCGCTCTCGCCGGCTTGGTCATCCTCGATACGGAACCGGAAGACATTTACGACGATGTCACCGCATTGACCGCGCAGATCTGCGACGCTCCTATCTGCCTGATAAGCCTCATCGATTCCAAACGGCAATGGTTCAAATCCCGGTACGGCGTGAACGTGACGCAAACCCCGAGGGAATTCGCCTTCTGCGCCCACACCATTCTGGGCGACGGGTTGTTCGAGGTGGAAGACACGCGCAAGGACGCGCGCTTCCAGGACAATCCCCTGGTGCAAGAGGCCCCCCATGCGGTCTTCTACGCGGGCTTCCCGTTGGAACTGGGCGAAGGGGTCAATGTGGGCACGCTATGCGTGATCGACAAGAAGCCCAGGCGCCTTACCGAGAAGCAGAAGCAGGCCATGAAATGCCTGGCGCACCAAGTGGTGGCCCATCTCAACCTGCGCCGCGCCAACCGGGAACTGAAAAAGGCCCTGGACGCCAAATCCACCTTCCTGGCATCCATGAGCCATGAGATCCGCACGCCCATGAACGGGATAGTGGGCATCACCAACCTCCTCATCGACAAGACCCGGGACAGGGAAACGCTCGATCATCTCCGCATCATCCGCAATTGCAGCGATATCCTGCTGACGTTGCTCAACGATATCCTCGATTATTCCAAACTCGAATCCGGCAAGATCCAGTTCGAGACCCATGCCTTCAGCCTGGATGAATTGACGCGGAACATTTTGGAAATCCTGGGACCCATCGCCCACAACAAGGGACTGCGCCTTAAGGTGGGACTGGGAGGCAAGCCGGATTGGCTGATAGGGGATTCGACCCGGCTCTCGCAGATCCTGATGAACCTTTTGGGCAATGCCATCAAGTTCACGGAGGCGGGCGAGATTTGCCTCACCGTCGCCAAGCGTCCGGCGCCGGCCGGTAAAATCGCGATCACCTTCTCCGTCCGCGACGAAGGCATCGGCATCCCCAAGCATGCCCAGGATCGGCTTTTCCATTCCTTCAGCCAGGTGGACATTTCCACCACGCGCAAGTACGGCGGCACCGGATTGGGATTGGCGATTGTGAAAGGCCTGGTGGAAGGCATGGGCGGGACCATCGGCCTGGAAAGCGAACCCGGCAAGGGATCGACCTTCACCTTCTTGCTGGAGTACGAAGTGGGCGAGGCTCCGGCCTCCTTCCTGGCCAAGCCGGGGGAAGGCTCCGCGGGCCTGCTGTCCGATATCAAACCGCTTTCCATCCTCATCGCGGAGGACAACCGCGTCAACCAGATAGTGGCCCTGGCCGCGGTGAAGAAACTGGGCTACAGCGCCGATCTGGCGGCCAACGGGGTGGAAGTGCTGCGCATGCTGGAAAGCAAGGATTACGATTTGATTCTGATGGATTGCCAGATGCCGGTGATGGACGGATTTGAAGCCACGGAAAAGATCCTCAAGATGCTGCCCCCGAACAGGCGCCCTATCATCTACGCTTTTACGGCGGCGGTGACGGAAGAAGAGCGCGAGCGCTGCCTGGCTTGCGGAATGTCCCTGGTATTGGCCAAACCTTTCAATCCCAATGCGCTGCGGCAGGCGTTTCTGGATCTGCCCGAACACAAGCCTGTCTGAACGGGCCGGCGCTCCATTCCGGATCGATCCGGATCATTCCTCTTCCGGAACGCCCACCAGGGTAATGTACAGGATACCGTGGGTGAGCGGGATCTCCAGCAGTTCGTTGGCCTGATCGTCGTAATAGCCGCCGATGCCGCTGGAACCCAGGTTGCGATGGACCGCCCAGAGATTGAGCCGCTCGCCCACCAGCCCGGCATCCATGCATGCGTAACGATAGCCGCGATCGCCGTACGCTTCCGCCAAGCGCGCCAGATCGGAACTGTGGACCAGGGCGAAAGCGCATTCGGCGGCCAGATCCTGGCCCAGGCACATGGTATAGGTCTCGGTGCGGAAATCCCCCGTCCGCTTAGGATCCTGTTCCAGTGCGCCATTGCGCAGCCGGTAAACGCCCGCCTCCAGGCCCTCCACGTTGAGGGCCACCAGGTGGAATTCCAGATGGCCGGAAGCCAGGCACCAGGCGGATCCGGAGTCCCGGAACGCGAAGGCGAGCATCTCCGCCGCTTGTCCGCGCGTGATGGAGGCGCCGGAAAACTTACGGCAGCTGCGGCGGCGCAGGATGGTCTTGAGGGGATTGAAATCCTTGGGGGCGGCAAAGGCGGGACCGCCGCAGGCCCCTTCCACCAAGGGCCGGGGCTTCTCGGAAAGAATGCGCTCGGAGGCGTTCTGCTGCACCTGCATGGGATCGCCTTGCGTGAGATGGCGGATGGCTTCGGCCGGCGGTTCGCCCGGATATTGGCCGCTTAACGACGGGATGGTTCCCGCCGGCCCCACCGCCACGCCCAGCAAGGGGAATTCCTCGTTAGGCGTCAGGAACAGGAGCTCTTCCAGGCCCGCGTCCACGAAACCGCCCATCAGGGAATGATCCAGGTCCGCGTAACGGCACGCTTCCAACAGATTGCCCACCGCATGACCCGTGTCCAACAGAATGCGCCGATAGGCGCGCTCCTTGTAACGCCAAGCGCTGCGGCCGTACAGGCCGGTGAAAATGAAAATGAGGCCGGAAGCCTCCACGCCGGGATGGCCCAGGAAATAATGCTTCAAATCCCCCCAGAAGGATCCCTGCCATACGGGGATGAGCGCGGACTTGAGCGAATGGTAATGGTAAAGCCCGTCCGGCAAGCCGCTCTGGTTGCGGGCGGCCACATAGATTTCCGTGGGATAAAGCCCGCCCGCGGAAGGCGCGGCGCGCAGGAAATAATCGCCGCCGCTTTGATCGCCCAGGCGCGCGGTAAGGCCCAAGGTGAAGAACAGCAGCCGCGCGATGTTTTCAAGGCCGGCTTCCGGACTGGCGGAAACCTGGGGACCTTCTTCCAGGTGATCCATCACCGATTGCAGGCGTGAGAGCAGGTCTATTTTGACTTTGGAGCTGATAGCCTTGAAGGCGGGAGGTTGGCGATCCCAATGCACCGGCCCCAGCTTATCGATGGTATGCGGGTTGTACTTGGTGAGTTCGTGGTATCTTTCAGTGAAACTGGCCAAGGTTTTGCTCCTTTTGGAATGTAACCTGCGGCCCGATTTTTGTACACTATGGGGGCTCATGCCGTTCCGGTTTTCCTACCCAAAAATCGCATCCCGCGCGCGCGCCCTTTTAAAGACGGGGGTGGCGTGGGGACTGCTGGCCGTTTGCCTGTCCGCAGGGACGGCGCATGCCTTCACCCTCAACCGCAATGAGGCGCATATCCAATGGCGCACCTCGGAAACGGAGCATTTCCGCTTCCATTATCCGGCCGAGTTGGAGCCGGTGGCCGGCTACATCGCCGCCATCGCGGAAGGCGTGGCGGAGGATAAGATGAAGCGCTACCAGATCCGCCTGCCCAACAAGGTAGAGTTCATCATCCGCGAAGATATCTTCTCCAACGGCTGGGCCAACTCCCTGCAGAATACCATGACGGTGTGGATCTCGGATTGGGACTTTCCCATCCGCAGCACGCACAATTGGCTCAAGGACGTGGTCACGCACGAGTTCTCGCATCTGGTTTCCATCCAATCCTCCAGCAAGCTTCCCAGCCCTATCCAAGGCCTGGTGCTGGGATACCAGGATTTCTACAACGAGGCGGTGCAATCCTCCGCCGCCACCATTGTCCCTTTCACCAGCCAGCCCAACTGGTTCGCGGAAGGCGTGGCGCAGTACGAATCGGAATACTCCGGCTACGATGCCTGGGACTCCCACCGCGACATGCTCTTGCGCACCGCCTGCCTAAACGACAAGCTGCTCAGCTACGATCGCATGGGCACCTTCGCGGGCACCAGCCTGCAATACGAATTGGGACCCTACACGCAAGGGTTCGCCTTCGTCAAATACATCGCCGCCCGTTACGGGGACAACGCCGTCATCAAGCTGTGGGCCGAGAACGCCAGGATCCACCGGCAGACGCTGTCCGGATCGATGGAGCACGTCCTGGGCAAGGATGCGCAACAGGTATGGACGGATTGGAAGAATTCCATCACGGCCCAATACGCGGATCAGGTGAAGGCGCTGGGGCCTTTGCGGCAAGGGCGGAAGCTGACGGAAAAGGGATTCTACAACTATTATCCGCGCTGGGATTCCAAAGGCGAGAACATCTTCCTCATCTCCAACCGCGGCCGCGACGATTTCAAAGGTTCCCTGTACCGCTATAAGCTCGCGGACACCGCCAAGAAGGAGGACGATCGCCTGAAGCTGATCGCGCCCATCCGCAGCCCCTTCGACGTGGCGCCGGACGACAGCACCATCCTCTACCACTCCGCGCGCGAAGAGGACAGCAACGGCATCCATAAGCTGGACGTCTTCCAACGCAATCCCCTGCGCAAGACTCCCTTTTTCGCCTTCGGGCCGGACAAGACCGAGAAGCGCTTCACCAAGTCCCTGAACGCCGTGCAGGCCAGCTACGATAAGCAGGGCAAGCGCGTGGTTTTCGTGCGCAACCAGCTGACCAACTTCTATCTGTGCGTGGCTCCCATACCGGATCACGCCGATCCCAAAACGGGCCGGACCGAATTGGATCCGGAGGAAGTGAAGACCATTTTCCCCGCGGACAGCGCCATGCAAGGGCATTTCGGCTTCAACATCTATTCGCCCCGCTTCTCCCCGGACGGCAAGGCCATTCTTTTCTCTTACTTCGACGGCGCCTCCCGCAACATCGCCATCATCAACGCCGACGGCACCGGTTTCCATCCCGTGCTGGATCGCCCCTACGACGAGCGCGATCCCGAATGGAGTCCGGACGGGAAATCTTTTTTCTTCTCCGCGGACAGCAACGCCATCTACAACATCTACCGCTGTCCCTTCGAGAACGGCGCGGCAGGCCCGGTGGAAGCCATCACCCAGGTCCCCGGCGGCGCCTTCGCCCCAGCGGTCGATCCCGGCGGCAAGCGCCTGGCCTACGTCAACTACGATAAGGACGGCTTCTCGCTTTACCTCCTGGCGGACATCAAACCGGTGGCGGCCCCGCCCACGGCCCTGCGCACCCTGCATCCTGAAAATGAAAAGGTGGAGCCCATCGACTTCGAGGGCAAGAGCGAGAAATACCTGGGCGTGCCCACGCGTTATATCCTGAACCCGCTGCTCATCGGCGAAGAGATGTCGGCGACCACGCGGTCGGCCCGCTACGGCGAGGCCAAATGGCTGGCCGGCTTCAACGGGGTCATCAACGACCCCGTCACCCAGAACGAGGTATCCGGCGCGTTACTCCTGGAAATGGGCAAGGGGCTGGACTATTTCGGCGCCAACGACGAGATCCTCTCCGCCGACAAGGAATCCCAATTCTACCTGGGATGGGCCAACCATGCGCTCCCCGTCTCCCTGGAGCTATCCTTCTCGCGCGGGAATCTGACCACGCACGATACGGTCACGGTGCGGGACAAGCCGGGCGCGCCGGAAATAAGCGTGGAGGAACAGAACTACGCCGTCATCTTCCGCAACGTGGAAGCGGCCGCCTCCTACAACCTCTTCGACGCGGGCGCGGTGGAGAACGACACCAAGACATCCTATCTGCGCGTCGCGGGCGGCTATTCCTGGAACGATTTCAACTTCTATGAATTCCCGTTCGCTTTCCAGTATTACAAGAACCTCTACCTGTCCACGGTGGTCAACCTGTACAGCTCATCCTACAACGACAAGGAAGAGATAGCCCCCACGGGCCTGGCGGCGGTGGCGGCCTATACCTATGATCGCTCCGGCATCGTACGCAAAGGCTCCTTCGCGGAAACCTTCGAGGTGACGTCATCGGGCGAGGTGCGCACGCTCTTCCGCGACTATACCCTGCATGACCTGGACTTGGGCGCCAGCTACGGAATCGGCCTGCCCTGGTCGGACAACGGCGCCCTGCTCCTTTCCGGCTTCGCGGGCAGCGTCCTCGACTGGCATGTCGACAAACCGGAGGCCGGCGCGGACACGCTGGACAGCTTCTTCGCCAAGGGCATGTACCTCCGCGGTTACCCCTTCCTGCGGGACATCGAGAACCTGGCTTTCCAGGGCCGCAATACGCTGAAGTTCAGCGCGGACCTGAACCAGCCCATCATCCCGGACAT
Organism: Fibrobacteria bacterium; assembly: GCA_025360005.1. Classification (GTDB taxonomy): domain Bacteria; phylum Fibrobacterota; class Fibrobacteria; order UBA11236; family UBA11236; genus Chersky-265. The sequence continues at coordinate 132,042 of JANYDA010000048.1, read as the reverse complement.
CTACAAAGGCTATTGGATTCTCTTCCTGGAGGATCTCTACCTCAACGTGTTCTGGGAAAGCGGACGCGCGTGGAACGGCTCCGCCTTCGACTCGCGTCTTTTGGACGGGGACTATTGGAAGCCCGCCGGCCATGCGGACGGCTGGTTCCAGAGCATAGGATGGGGACTCAAGCTCAACGCGCGCATTTACAACAACTACCCGTTCCTGGCCTACTTCGAGGCGGCCACGGGGCTTTCCGGCTATCCGGACGGCCATGGCGGCCTGGTGCGATTGGACGATGTGAAGATCAAGCTGGGCGGACGAGGCACGGAAATCGATACCTACGCCACCCGCATCAGCTTCGGCGTTTCCTTCGGCTTGTATAACGGCCTGTTGGGGAACGGTCCGAACGGCAAGGTGCGCAACCCCCAGAATCCGGTTTCCCCCTTTGCGCGGCGCTAAAACCCTCTACGCTTATGTGAACGGCAAAATCACCCCGGCCGACAAAGCCGTGGTTTCCGTTTTCGATCGCGGCCTGGTGCTCGGCGACGGCCTGTTCGAAACCGTGCGCGCCTGGAACGGGCGCCCGCAATTCTTCGGCCTGCATTATGCGCGGCTGGCCAAGTCCGCCAAGCGCTTGCGATTGCGTTTGGATATGGATGCGGCGGCATTGGAGAAGCTTGTCAAACGGCTCTGCGCCAAGAGCGGTTTGGCCGATGCGGTGGTGCGCATCACCCTGACGCGCGGACGTTACCTGGGCGGACTGGCCATCGATCCTTCCCTGCCGCCCACCCTCATCATCACCGTAGCCCCCGTATCGGGGCTTCCGCCGGAACTTTACCAGCGCGGCGTGAAAGTGGCCGTCTCCAGCATCAACAAGGCGGCCGCATCCGGATTGGATTCCGCCATCAAGTCCACCAACTACCTGGCCAACATCTTCGCCAAGGCCGAGGCCGATCGCAAAGGCGCCTACGAGGCCATATTGCTGGGGCCGCAGGGGGAAATCGCCGAGCTCAGCACGTCCAGCTTCTTCTGCGTGGTCAAGGACAAAGTGCTGACGCCGCCCATCGAAACCGGCATCCTGCCCGGCATAACCCGCCAAGTGCTTTTACGCATCCTGCGCCGGGAGAAAATCCCTTGCGGGGAAGTAGCGCTCTTCCCGGGGGAAACGGACATGATGGAAGAAGCCTTCCTGTGCTCCTCCATACGCGGACCGCTCCCCATCACCCGCATCGACGGCCGTAAAATCGGCGGCGGCAAGGTGGGACCGGTATTCCGCAAGTTACGTATGCTGTACGATAGGGAATGCGAAGCAGACGCCTCGTCTGCCGCGGATGCTTCGTCCGCGGCAGACGAGGCGCCCGCCCGCGCTCGCACGCAAGGCCTGCAGCGCTAACTTGCACTGCGGTCGCCCGCGCAGCTATCTTTCCCCGCATGGAATGGCTTAAGACCGAAATCGAGATCCGCACCCCGGGCCGCGGGCTGCACGCCTTCACCGATCGCATCGCCGATCAGATCCGTCTCTGGAAGGTGGAGGAAGGCATGTGCCATCTCTACCTGCAGCATACCAGCGCGTCCTTGCTGATCAGCGAGAATTACGATCCCACCGCGCGCCGGGATCTGGAGGAGTTCCTCATCCGCTTGGCCCCGGAAAACCAACCCTGGCACCGGCATACCCTGGAAGGCCCGGACGATTCCCCTTCCCATATGCGGGCCCTCCTCACCGGTACCAGCGAATCCATCCCGGTGGACAACGGGTCCTTGAGCCTGGGCGCCTGGCAGGGGATTTTCCTCTGCGAGCATCGCACGGAACCGCATCGCCGCCGCGTGCTGATCCGCTGCCTCAAGATCCGCTGAAGCCCGCCGCGGCCGCACGGCGCGGGGATGCGGATCCATCCCCGTCGGATCGGACCCATTTCCCTATCGACCAAATAATTTGGTTCTAAAAAAAGTGCGGCCCAGGGGATGGGGCCGCTGGCCCGGGGAGGGCCTGGGGATTGGGTTGTGGGATGCTTCCGGCTTCAGTTGCCGGCGGTCAGCATAGCGGTCTTGTCCTTTCCGGCGGTTTCCCGTTTGGCCAGCACTTCCTTTCCGAAGTCCTCGCCGTCATCGTCCGAAGTGCCGGCCCAGACGCCCAAGTAGGCGTCGCGGGCTTGCTGCTCAAGCCGGGCCAGACCCGCGTCGTCGGGGCTGCCCTGCTTATCCCACCAGGCGAATCCGCCCTTCACCATCTCCGCTTCCAAACTCATGCCATTCGGGAGGGAGACTTTGCCGATGAAGGTGCCGTCGGATTCGGTTCCGGTCAATTCGATCGATACGTCATTCATGAACGCGTTGTCCGCTATATAGCGGCGGGCCACTTTGCCTGCAGCGAAGGTCCTGGCGGGGCAGTCGATGCCTTGCAACCGGAGCGCGAACACCTTGCCGCCGTTGAGGATCTCGATTTCGTTCCCGCTCTTCACCCCAACCACCTTGCCTTTGATTTCGGCGGCAGGAATGATTTGGATCAGGCTGCACAGGAGCATCAGGGTCTTCATTGCTTTTCCTTGGGTGCCGGCGAGCACAAAGCTCGGCGGCCGGGTTTACATAAGCTATATCGGGGGTGGTTTTCAAAACCTTTACTCTTTCTTTGCCGTCACGCAACCCAACCCAACGCCCCAGCAGGCGCCTTGGAATCGGGGATTACGGCGAAATACCGCCACGGTTTTTGGGGAGGATGGCAACCTTGGTTCCCTTTCTTGCGACAAATAGGGAGGAATGCCCGCCGCTTGGAAGCCGGGGGCCTATATTATAAAGCTATCCGGGATAATCATTCCGAGGATGGAGTCGGGGGATGAGGATTAATACTGCGGCCCTAGCGCTGTTTTTATCGGTAACGGCCATGGCCGTCCCAGCTCAGGAAACCTTAGGCAGCCTGGCCAAGAAACGCGGCGTATTCGTAGGGGCCGCGGTGGGCGATGCGTTCTGGGGCGGGGACGCCCGTTACAAGGACACCCTTAAAAAGGAATTCAATCTCATCGTGGCGGAGAACGCCATGAAGTTCGATCAATTGGAGCCCAGCAAAAACCGTTTCACCTGGAAGCAGGGGGATGATCTGGCGGCCTTCGCCGCCCAGAACGGCATCTCCTTGCGCGGGCACAATCTGGTATGGCACCAGCAAAGCGGCTGGATCGCCAATGCGGCCGCCGGCCTCAGCCGCATCGAGATGCAGGCCGTCCTTAAGAACCATATCGATTCCGTGGTGGGACATTTCCAGGGCAAAATCCTGGAGTGGGACGTGGTGAACGAGGCCATCGACGACGGCGCGGGCGCGTTGCGGGAATCCTTTTGGAAGCAACGCATCGGGAGCGATTACCTGGATTCCGCCTTCACTTGGGCCCACCGCGCGGATCCCAAGGCCTTGCTTTTCTACAACGATTATTCCGGCGAAGGCATGGGCGGCAAGTCGGACAAGATCTACGATCTGGTGAAAGGCATGAAGGACAGGGGCGTGCCCATCCACGGTGTGGGCCTGCAATCCCATTTCGCCGCCCAAGCGTTATTCTCCACCGCGGACATCGATCGCAACCTCAAACGGCTGGGAGCCCTGGGGCTGCGCGTCTCCTTCACCGAGGTTGATTTCCGCCTTCCCCTGCCGGCCGATTCCGCGGGCTTGGCAACGCAAAAGGACAACTATTCCAGGCTATTGGCCGTCTGCCTCGCCAACGACAATTGCAAAGCCTTCCTCACCTGGGGCTTCACGGACGCCCATTCCTGGGTCCCGGGTTTCTACGGCGGATACGGCGCGGCCCTGCCGTTCGACGAGAACTACAAACCCAAGCCCGCGTATGACGGCCTCAAGCAATCCCTGACGACATTCGTGGGCATCCGGGCGCCGGCCCGCAGCGGCTCCCTGCGTAACGGGAATGTTACCCTGGATTTCGCGCATGGGGGCCTGGGATTCTCCCCGGCCGGCTTCGGCGAAGGCCCGGTCCGCAACGCGGTAGGCAAATGGCTGGGAGAAGCGCGCCTACGTTGAGGATCCGGTGCCCGCCAAGGCCAGGGCTATTCCTGCAAATGCCCGATCAAGGCGCCGCGCCCGGAGGGTTTCCCGTCCAGCAAATCGCGGACCCTGGCGGCCAAAGTCTTGGGGGTGAAGGGCTTGGCCAGAAAGGCGACCGTATTCGGGCCTGCGCCGTCGCGCCCCGGGGAATCCCCGAGCAAGGATCCTCCCATTCCCCACGTCTCGCTGAATACGGCCTGCGGGTTGTATCCGGAAATGAACAGGACACGCATCTCCGGCCGCAAAGGCATCAAGTGCCCGGCCAGTTCCCGGCCGCTCATGTTGGCCATCACCATGTCCGTCAATAAAAGCTGGATGGACCCTTTGTGGCTCTGGCTGATGAGGATGGCTTCGCCGCCCTGGCGCGCTTCCAACACTTCGTAGCCGTGCATGCACAGGATTTCCCGGATCAAAGTCCGGACCGCTTCTTCATCCTCCACCAGCAGGATGGTTTCCAGGCCATGCGGGGAAAAACCGGATCGGGCGGACTTGGAAACCTGCGCCGGCGGCGCATAGCGCGCGGGCGCCCGGCTCCCGTCCAGGCGGGGAAGGTATATCCTGACCCTGGTCCCTTTGCCTATCTCGCTTTCCACGGAAAGGGTCCCGCCGTTCTGCTTCACGGTCCCATACACTGCCGGCAAGCCCAGGCCCTTGCCTTCCGCCTTGGTGGAAAAATACGGTTCAAACAAATGCGACTTGACCTCTTCGTCCATGCCGATACCGGTATCGCTTATGGATAACATGACATAAGGGCCCGGGACCACGAAGAGTTCGCCGCGGGCATAGCTCCCGTCCAATTCCACGTTCCCGGTTTCCAGCGTGATCTGTCCGCCATCGGGTATGGCATCGCGGGCATTCTCGATCAGATCAAATATCACCTGTTCCAACTTCCCGGCGTCGGCCCATACCTCGCCCAGTTCCGGTTCCAGCGCCGTCACCAACTCAATCTCCGCCGGAAGCCTGCGGCGCAGTTCTTTATCAATCGCATCCGTCAAGCGGTTGAGCTTGACAGGCCCCAGCGAAAGCGCCTGGTTGCGTCCGATGGCCGACAGGCGCCCCTTGAGTTGGGAAGCCCGTTCCGCCAGCTTGCGGAATTCCGCCAGGTTCCAGGTTTGCGATTCCACCCCGCCGATTTCCGGGAGCGGGGATTCGCCGCTGGCATTCAACAGAGCCAGCAGGTCGATGAAATCACGGGTGACCCCGGCCGCCACCCGGCCGATGGCGTCCATCTTGCGAGCATGGCGCAGCTTTCCGTCGCTGCGGCGCAAGGCTTCGGCGGCCTTGTGGCGATCGGTGATGTTGAGTCCCACCCCCACCACTCCAGCCACATCGTCGTAGCCCTTGAACAAGGGGCTGAAATGGATCTCGAACCACATGCCTTCAAACCCGGCGGTGGCGGTGAACTCTTCGCCGGAAAGCGCGCGGCGCAGATTCAGGCTGTCTTGCGGCGTATGCCGGCACAATTCAAATGCGGATTTGCCCACTGCCTGGCGTGAGTTGATGCCCAAAGGCTCCAGTCCCCGTCCCTCGCAGAAAGTGACCCTCCCTTTACCGTCCAAGGCGAACAGGACGATGGGCGCATTGGCCAACACCCGGCGCAACCGATCGATTCCCGCGTCCGAACCGTCCTCGGAACAGTCTTGCCCTGCCGCCGAGCCTCCGGTTGCGGCGGGCCCTTCCTGGACCGCATAGGCGGTGACCACGCGCAAATCCCGGCCCTGCCAGGGGAAGGGATAAGCGTAAACCTTCAGGGGAAAACGCGTGCCGTCCCCTTTGACCCCTTCCGATCCGGTTAGCGGCAATGTCCCCGCATGGAGGATGAATGCATCAGGGATGAAACGCCCCAAGGCAGCGCCGGCGGAATGCGTCCCGGGATAATGGAAAAGCTCATCCCAGGCGGGATTGGTTTCCAGGAGCATGTTTCCGTTGAGGAGCGCCATGGCTTCCGGAGCCTTGGCGAAAAGCAGCCGGAAAGATCCGGGATGGGGCGGTAGAGGGAACTTGGAGCCTGGTTCAACCGGCGCGCCCCTGCCTAATGTTTTGGCTAAAGCGGCTAGGAGATCTCTCCCTGCCCCCTGCCAGCCGCGACCCTTTTCTTTTCCACCCCCCATAGCGGGTACTATATAATTTATTCGCAGCGGGGATCACAGAATTAAATCCGGCTGTTGCCCGCTTTCGTGATATTCGTATCGTTTTAATGCAGTTTCATTCGGCTGTAACCTCCGCCGTAACGGAAAATCAGGCGGGGAGGCGCGAGTCCACCAGGAGCGCCCTGACTTTTTCCAAAAGTTCCGCGGGAGAAAAGGGCTTCGCCAGGAACGCCGCGCGGGTCTCTTCCACTTCCTGCATCACCATGGGGTTGTTGGTAAATCCGGATATGTACAGCACACCGATGTCCGGGCGCATGAGCCGGATGCATTTGGCCAATTCGCAACCGCTCAGGAAAGGATCCATTTTCACATCGGTCAACAGCAAATGCACCTGATCCTTACAGGCATCGAGCAGGAGCAATGCCTCATCGCTGTGCTGCGCCTTGAGGACCCGGTAGCCTTGGGCTTCCAGGACAATGGATGCCAGGTTCCGGATGGAATCCTCATCGTCAACCAATAGGATCGTTTTCATTTCAGCGGAAACCATCTGTACCTCGGAGAAGTCTATCGGGAAGATATTCCCAATGTGAGCAATAAGCTACCATCATTCACGATTTGAGGTTATTGCCCTTATTTTTTTGGCAATTGAGCCGGCAGCAGGGTTCCCGCTTACCCACGCTTACCCAATTCCCGGATTTGCGGCCCACTTTGTTGCACACCCCGCATTTTCCGGGTTAGATTGACAGCATAACGAGAAAGGGAACGGGGTGCCGGCCCATTCTCCCTAAGGAGTACTATGTCGGGCCGAGACCCCCAATCAATACAATCCCCGGGATCGCCCTCTCCAGGCCTGGACCGGGTCAAGCTCCGCCTCTTGTTGCCGATCGCCCTCGCGGTGGCGGGCCTCTCCCTTTTTCTGGTGGCGTTCTGGCCCTCTTCCCACCACGGGGAAACCGCCTCCCACCACGCGCAATCGGCCGGAAAAAACTTTTCACCGGTTGGGGGATCGGATAAGGGCGGAAACGAGGGCCGAGGTAACTTGTCCGTTAACTCAGAGGATGGGCCCCGATCCGGAGACGAATCCCCCGTTGGCGGGGAAAACTCCCGCGCCGACGGGAAATCCAAGCAAGGCAATTGGTGGTTCCAGGACAAGGCCAAGCCCGCGCGCGAAAAGGAAAGGGAATACAGCTGGTGGTACCAGGAAAAACCCGCGGACGTCCCCGCTCGGCCGCGCGAACAAGTCACCGAGGGAAACGCCGTTGGGGAGCATAAGCATACGGTGGAAACCACTCCCAAGAACTCGGGGCCGGACAACAACTGGTGGCATGACTGAGCGGAAATGCGCCTCACCGTCATCGCCTCCATTCGGCGCCCAAGCCGGGTTGCAGGCTGGTTCCCTAAGTTGTAGATTTCCGCTTTCCCCAGGTAGTGCTGCCGGGGCCGGCAGCGTAACAGCCGGACGGTTTTTCAGGCACCAGTAGCTCAGCTGGATAGAGCGCTGCCCTCCGAAGGCAGAGGTCGCAGGTTCGACTCCTGCCTGGTGTACCACTCCTTGCAGCCCCCTAACACCCGTCTGATGTCCGTCCTTTAAGGACGCGAAGTACGCGCCCATCATGCCGTTCTATGCTACGAACCCACCATGCGGAAACCGGCCAAACCGTGATCAGGGGATGGAGCATGAATGTCCCGTAACTTGTGAGTTACATGAGGCCCACAGAGGGCCCGGAACCGCTCCGGTATTTCTCATTTGCGAACTCGATAGCCCTACCCTTCCGACATTTCGTTTGGTTGGCGTAAGAAAAACCCGGAAAATGCGATTTAGGGCAATGTCGAAGCCTTCCACGGTACTTTAATTGGCAGGGCACGATAATTCCGCTCCCCCTGGCTAGGGGCGGAAACACGAAACCACCGGGAAACAGGGAAGTGGACATGAAGGGCCCTGTATTGGGCGGCAATCGTGGGGAATAGGTCTATTTTTGCGCAGGCGCTGTTGAGAAATTTATTCCCATTGAAAACGGACGGCCATATGAAACTTGACGAAAAGGGCTCCTCCCGTCTTGGACGCGGAGAATCCGGCTTGGAGCCGGCATGGATTCCGTGTTTGGCGGTGGCGATGTTCATGAGCGCCGCCGTGGCCCAAAGTCCGTTTCCCTATGCGGGCTGCGCGGACGTAACGGAAGCGGATTTCAAATACACGCAATTGGTCGCGCCCACCAACGCGAAAAGCCCCAAGCTGGTAGACCAAACGCTGAGCGAACCTTTGAAAATCGCCATCGATACGCTCTCCGACAAGAGCGTCGATATCTACATCGTCCAGCGGAACGGAAAGCTCCGGAAGTACAATACGGCCAGCAACACCAACATCACCGTGGGGACCTTGCCTTCGGTCACTACCAACGACATGGGGTTCACCAGCCTGGCCCTGGATCCGGACTTCCATAAAAACCATCAAATCTTCGTTTATTATTCCGCGAGCGGCCCCTATGAATTCCACCTCTCCCGCGTCACCTTGAATGACGCCCATACCCAGTTCAAGGGCGCTTTCACCGATACGGAAAAGCGGCTCATAACCATCGCGGCGGTGGCGGGCAAGAACCACACGGGATCGGGGATGGCGTTCGACAGCTACGGCGATCTGTGGATCAACATCGGCAAGAACGCGCCCGACTACGTCAACTCCTACAGTGAAACCGACCAGACCATGAGTTCGGAAAACACCTCGTCCAACACCGCCGATTTGCGCGGGAGCGTATTGCGCATCCATCCCGACAATTCCGCCCGGGGTTATTCGATTCCGGACGGAAACTACGGCGCTTACTGGGCCGATCAGTTCCAGGCCTCCAAGCCGGACCTTGCCGCCCAGTACCGCGACACTTCCAAAGTGAAAGCGGAGGTTTATGTGAAGGGCATGCGCAACCCCTACTCTCTTTCCGTCCATCCCACCAAAAGGTGGGCATCGGTTGGCATGTTCAACGTCAATACCACCGCGGGCTATACGGAAACCCATTATCTCTTCACCCATCCCGGCTTTGCGGGTTATCCGTATTTCACGGGAGGCGGGACCGGCCATGCCTTGTTCCCGCTTTGGTCGAATACCGGATTCGGTCAGAACGGAAACAATGTCTGGAAGACGGCCCATGGATCAGACACGGAGGATCCGCTGGCGCCGGTGAACAATTCCAAATGGAACGGCGGACCCAAGCAACTGCCTCCCGTGACCGCAGCCTTGCACACCTATCTGCATGATTTGAACACATCCCACTACAATGGCGCGGGCGGCATCGGCGGCCCAATCTACCAATACGTTGCCGGAGGCGCGGCATACAAGCTTCCGCCCCATTTCCAAAATGCCTGGTTCACAACCGATTACGTACAGGGGAACAGCAAAGGGATCCGGGTCTTCAAGCTTAACGATGCGGGCACCCAGGTCTTGGATTCCCTGGCCCTATTCACGGGCAAGGGATGGCTCAGCTTTCCGCTCGATTTTGTGCAGGGTCCGGACGGGGGACTGTACGTCGCCAACTACGGAGACCGGGGAACATCGTTGGATGGCACCGGCATCGGCCGCATCGAGTACACGGGAAATTGCAGCCCCACGGTTTCCCTTGCCGGAGCCTCGTCCCCGGAGCATACTTTCTCCAAGCTTACGGGCAACCGCCTGGAAGTCTCCGAGGCCGCCTATACCCTGGTGATCCGGGACGTGCATGGCCGGGAACTCCGCCGCGTCGAAGGTCACGGGCCGAAAACCTATGCCTTACGGGATCTGCTTCCCAAGGAGCGGGGGCTGTTGCTGATCACCGTTTCCGGCGCCCATGGAACCGGGTTGTATAAACTCTTTCCATATTGATCGGGAAGGAAACCCCGTACTCCTTCTTAGTGGGTAGCAATGAGGTTACCCCAGGTTTTTTTTCGGGGCCTCCCTACCGGCATTCAGCCGGGCCGTCCCCACCCCCGCTTCCGTTCGCCCCGTGGAAATGCACTTGGGCGACAATTTGCGGCATACCGACGCGCCCCGCTACTATATTGCAACAATATGGCCGCCAGGACGCCCCCAAATGACCTTGCAACCGGATCCGGTTCCCGCCATCCATCCGCCGCCCCATTCGCGGCGGGACGCCCGGTTTTCCTCATGGCGGGGTGGCTGATTGTCTTGGCGGGCGTGCCGGCCGCGGAGGCCGATATGCGGCCGCCCGTGGAAGCTTGGGAAAGGCCCATGCCGCTAATGGGCCTCTGGAAATACCATTCCGGCGACTCCGCGCAATGGTCCCAGCCCGCATACGTGGATACCCATTGGGATTCCGCCGACCTCCTGCAAGCCAGTCGCCGCGAACTCGTTTCCCGCCATGAGTACGCCTGGTTCCGCAAATCGTTCACGCTTCCGGAAAACCCGGGGCCGGCAAAGACCCTGGCCATCAGCCATATGCCCGCCACCCCTCAGGAATTCTATTGGGACGGCGTGCTGATCGGCCGCAGCGGAAAGCTGGGAGCGACCCTGGCCGAGGAACGGCTGGGAACAGGCGCCTTTTTGGAAATACCGCCCTACCTTACCGTTCCCGGACGCCACAGTCTTGCGGTCCGCAGGACCGCCCACCACGGCATCGTCTTTCCCGTCCCGGCTTTGATAGCGGTGGCGGACCTGGCGGATTTGGAACTCGGGTACATGCGCGAGGCCTTGGTGATGTTTTTCCTGGCCGGCATCTTCGTCTTCGGCGCCTTGCACCGCTTTCTCAACTATCGCGCCTCCGGCTATGGCCGCGGCAGTTTTTATTTCTCCATATTCGTTTTCGCCTGCGCCGCTTTTATCATCCTGCAGTACCTGGGCGCGGTGGTGACCCTGCCGGAAGGGACGCAAATGGCCTGCCGGGTGGCGCTGGGGGTAGCCTGGTATTTCATGGTAAGCATGATCCCGGATTTCTTCATCTTCGCCGAGACATTCCCATACCGATGGGTGGGCAAGGCCCAGCTCATCGCAGGAGTCTTCTTCGCTTTGCCCATGACACTGGTATTCACCGGATGGCTGCCCTTCCACCGCATAAACGTCGTGCAGACGGCGAACCAGTTTTTCACCTATGTCTCCATCGGCATTTCCATCTGGGTCATCGCATGGGCGGTTTGGCGCAAGCAAACCGGCAGCCGCCCCGCGTTGCGGGGGATCCTGTGCCTATTGATGGGCGTCTTCATCACCTTCGTGTTCCACAGCAATTGGGCTTGGGCCGCCGGCGTGGCCGCCCATATCATCTTCCTGGCGCGCGCCCAGTCCCTGCAGATGTCGGAACGGTTGCGGATCCACGGCGAGACCGAAATCCGATCCGCGCGTCTGGAGATCGAACTCCTGAAGAAGAATATCCAACCCCACTTCCTGCTCAATTCCCTGAACTCGATCATCGCCTGGCTGGAAGAGGAACCCAAGACGGCCGTGCGTCTGGTGAACGCCCTGGCGGAAGAGCTGGAAATCCTCCTCAAGGTTTCGGCGGAACAGACCATTCCCATGGACGAGGAAATCCGGCTGTGCCGCACCCATCTGCAGCTGATGGGACTGCGCCAGGACAAGAGCTATCGGATGGAGGCCCAGGGGATCCGCGGCGAAGAGCCGATCCCGCCGCTGGTGCTGCACACCTTGGTCGAGAACGGCCTGACGCACGGCTACGTGGGCAAGACCGAAGGCGTTTTCCTGCTCAAGCGCGAGGACATCCCCGGCGGCATCCGCTTCTCGCTTTTCAACGACGGCGCCCCCAAGGAAAAACCGGCCAAGCAAGGCGAAGGAACCGGGCTGCGCTACGTGCGCTCTCGGCTGGAGGAAGCCTTTCCCGGGCGCTGGAGCCTGAATTCCGGGGCCGTGGCGGGCGGCTGGCAGGTGATCGTGGATGTGAAAAATTGAAACCGAAGGGACGGGGGTAACATGCGCATCCTCATCGCGGAAGACGAAAGCGTGGCGGCCCGGCGCCTGGAGCGCATGGTCGGGGAAATCCTGGGCGAAAAAGCGGTCTCGATCGCCGTCAAGGAATCGCTCGCGGACGCGGAAGAATACCTTTTTGAAAAACCCATCGACCTGCTGCTCTTGGATCTCAACCTCCACGGCGAGGACGGATACGATCTCCTAAGGCTGGCCGCCGCAGGATCCTTCCAGACCATTGTGGTTTCCGCCAACGCGGATAGGGCCGTGGATGCCTTCCAATACGGCGTGCTGGATTTCGTGCCCAAGCCCTTCGACCTGGAACGGCTGGAGAAGGCGTTGGCGCGCGTCGGCACCAAATCGCAAGGCCGGCCGCCGGCCAAATACCTTTCCGTGCGCAAGCACGGGAAGGTGGAACTGCTGCCCGTGGACAAGGTGCTGTACCTGCAGGGCGCGGGGGACTACGTGGAAATCCACCTTGAGGACGGGCGCATGGAATTGCACGGCAAGACCCTGGAAACGCTGGGGGAGCTTTTGCCCCCGCACTTCGAGCGCATCCACAAGTCCTACATCGTGGACATGCGGGCCATGAAGGGGATAGTGTTGCAGGGCGCGGGCAAATATGCCATGGAGCTGGGCAAAGGCCGCCTGGTTCCGGTGAGCCGGGTGAAGTACAGGGAATTGAAGGAGCGCGCTTAATCCCATGAAGATACTCCTGATTGAGGACGAACCCCCGGCCGCGCGCCGCCTGCGTAAGCTTCTGGATCGCTTACTGGAAGATCTGGGCGAGTGGGGCAGGATTCCCGCCGAGATCGATTGGAGCGGGGATCCGGACGCCGCCATGGCCGAGGTGGCGAAAAACCCGGACCTGATTTTCCTGGACCTGAACCTGGGCGGCTTCAATACCCTGGAATGGCTGCGGCAATCCAAGCTGCCCGCGGACAAGGTCATCATCGTCAGCGCCGACTCCCGCTATTGCGACGAGGCCTTCGCCTTGGGCGTGTTCGCATACCTGTCCAAGCCCTTGGATGAAGAACAATTGCGGCGACACCTGGAGCGTTACGTCAAGGCGCGGAACCTGATAGCTTGATGGGTTCGCGGGGTACTGCCTTCATCCTGGCCGCCTTGGCGTGCGGTTCGCTCCTTTCCGCAGTAGCTTTGGCGTTACCTGGGAGGGACGCCGCGATCCCGGCGGAAGGCGACGCGTCTTATACCTGGAACGCGAGCTCCCAGGACGTTGTCTTCCTGGAGAAATGGAAATACCATACCGGAGACGATACCGCCTGGGCCGCTCCCGCTTGGCCCGACGGAGATTGGAAGCTGAACTCCGGAGCCCTGCGGACCTGGATAGCGGATGGGCTGCCTCCCAAGGGAATCATTTGGTATCGCGCCCGTATTCGTTTGCAGGATCCTATCGATTCCCTGGAGCCCCTTTATCTGAACGCCTTCCATAACCCGGACGCTCAGGAAGTTTTCTGGGACGGGTTGCAGGTGGGCAGCAACGGACGGGTAGCCGCCGACGCGGCCGGGGAAAAACCGGGGCGGATGTTCCAGTCCATCACCATCCCCTGGAAACTGTGCGGGCCGGGAGAACACATGCTGGCCCTGAGGATATCCAACTTCCGCACCTTCACGGGAGGCATGGGCTACGTCAAGCTGGGCGGCCTGAAACCCTTGCAGAACGCCATGCACGGGCAGATCGCCCTGTTGGTATTCCTGATGGGCATCTTCTTCATCACCAGCATTTTCCATTTCGCCAACTTCATGAACCGGATCCAGCCCACCTACGGCCTCTTCAGCCTATTCTGCATGGGCTGCACGCTCCAGAGCATACCCATGTTCGCGGCCATCTACCTGAACGTGAAAATGCCCACCTTCATATGGGCGGATGCGGCCACCACCTTGGCCTGGGGAATCATGATGATATCCCTGCCCATGTTCTTCCTGAGCGAATTCACCAGAGCAGCGCGCCGCTGGTACTGGCTGCTGGGAACCATCGTGGCCTCGATAATGCTGCCCTTGGAACTGGCCATCGTGGACCTGCTCCCGGCCGGGATGTTCCGCGGCGTGTCCGGGGCCAACGATATCCTGGGGTTCGCCACCATTTTGCTCTCGCTGGGGATTTCGGCTTGGGCCGTATGGAAGAAGAAGCCGGGCAGCGGATCCGCCAGCCTGGGCCTGCTATGCCTGCTCGCCGGAGTCGCCCTCACGCAGGCTTCCCGATGGCAATGGGCCTGGGCGGTGGGACTTACCGCCCTGATCCTATTCCTCAACGGCGGACTGGCGCGGCGCCTGACCCGCCAGGGGATGGCTTTCCAAGAAAGCAATCTCCGCAGCGCGCGCCTGGAAATCGAGCTGCTCAAGAAAAACATCCAGCCCCACTTCCTGCTCAACTCCCTGCGCTCGATCACGGATTGGCTGGAGCGCGAACCCAAAGTGGCCGCCCGGCTGGTCAATTCCCTGGCCTCGGAATTGCGTATGGTGCTCAAACTGTCCTCAGAGCGGATCATCCCCTTGGCCGAAGAGATCAAACTGTGCCGCTCCCACCTTGAAGTGATGGGACTGCGGGGGCACCGCGCCCTTTCGCTGGAGACCCAAGGCGTGGACGGCGAGGAGCGCATTCCTCCCATGGTTCTGCACACCCTGTTGGAAATGGGATTGGAAGAAGCCGAGGAAGGCCCTCCGGCCATCCGCTTCCTGCTCGCGGCCCATCCCGGCAAGGGCCTGCGCCTGCGGCTTTCCCATCAGGCTCCCCTAAAGCCGCGCTGGCAGCGCGCGTCCGACGAGACCGGCCTCAAATATGTGCGGGCCCGTTTGGAAGAAGCCTTTCCGGGACGATGGAACCTGAGCGTGGGGGCGGTTCCGGCGGCCGGCAACTCCTGGCAGGCGGACGTGAACATCCAGGATCCCGGATCGCTCCCAGGTCCCCGCGCCGCCCGCGGCGAGGATGCCGTTCACCCCCCATAACCTGCATTTGGCGGATGGCGGCGCCCCGGCCCTCCGTATCGCCTGCGGCTTCCCGGCCCCGCAGTACCTTGCAAGTTACCCAAGGGGACGTTCCGGGAACCGCTTTCGACCGTTCGACGGCACAATCCGACAGTACGCCGACCGGGAAAACCCGCGCATTTCGGCAACCCGTATATTTCCTTGCATGCGCGGCGCGATTGCCGCCGCGGAAAGGAAATCGGATGAATCGGCTCATTGTTGCGTTGATGTGGACGGCCTCGTCGGCCCTGGCGACTCCCTCCCCGGACGGAGGGACCGCAGCGGCCCCGGATAGCGCGGGCGCCGCGCTGATAAAGAGCGCACCCGGCACCGTGGTCTTCCGCGGTTCGGCTCCGGCGGGCTCGCGCATTTCCCTGGGAGGATCCGAGTTCCCGGTGGATTCCGCGGGCGCTTGGACCGCCTCCCTCCCCCTCGACAGCGCCGCCCGGAGCTCGCGGTTGGAGCTTTGCCTCGTGGACGGCGCGCGGCGGGCCTGCACCTCGGTGAGCGCCGGCGCCTACGACACCCTTGATCTGGCCCCTCTCGCCTTCACCGCGGACACGGCCGCATCCGCGGGTCCCGAGTATTTTTCCGGGGCCTTCGGGACCGATACGGTTCCGGCATCCCCGGGAGCCGGCGCTTCCACGGCCGCTGCGGCGATGGCGGCCTCCGCCACCGTGGTGGACGGCGGGCGCGAGAATTCCGGCCGCACCGTGAACGTGAAGGCGCGCCGCCGCCCCGCGCGCGCCGCGGGCCAAAGCCATGTCAGCGCCAAGGAGATCAAACGGCTTCCCGGGCTCGCGGAACCGGACGTCATCCGCGCCGTGCAGGCGCTGCCGGGCGTGGTCGCCTCTTCGGACTTTTCCACCAAGCTTTACGTGCGCGGATCGGCAAGCGATCAGAACCTGATCCTCTTCGACAACGCCATCGTGTATTCGCCCATGCATTTCGGCGGCATCTTCAGCACCTTCCTGGCCGACGCCGTGGGCGGCATGGACTTCTACAAGGGCGGATTCGATTCCCGCTATGGCGATCGCCTGAGCTCGGTGCTGTCGGTGACCAGCAAGGACGGCGGCGCCACCGATACCGGAGCCGCGCGGGAAACCTGGGCCCAAGGTACCGCGCGCGTTACCACGCTTTCCGGATCCCTGGAGACCGACGGCCGCAAAGGCAACTGGTCCTGGGTAGGCGCCGGCCGGCGCACTTGGATCGATGAGGCCCTCTCGGCCGGGCGGGCCCTAGGCGTGACCAGTCTGAGTCTGCCCTATTACTTCTATGACGCCCAGGGCAGCGTGGCATACGGCAAAGGCGGCGATACCCTGCGCGTCTCCGCCTATCAGGGGCAGGACGATTTGACCTTGGATCCCATCAACATAACCTGGGGTAACACGGCCATTCCCGTCAACCTCAAGCTGCGCCTGGGGGAGCGCTGGGAATATTCAGGTACCATGGCCTATTCCCGCTTCTCGCAGAAATGGAAATTCGGGGACATCCAGAGCCTGAGCAACTCCATGGAGGATTGGAACGCGCGCCAGGAATTGTCCCTGAACGCCGGGGCCGGTCATCTGCTTACCATGGGCGGCGAGTACAACCATTTCCGCGCCGCCATCGGCCAGGAAAGCTCCAACGTCGACACCCAGGACAAGACCTCCACCGATCTCTATGCGGGCTACCTGCAGGATCGGTGGGTATTGTCCCCCCAGCACAGCCTGACGGTAGGATTGCGCGGCTACCTGTATCCGGAACTCAACGATATGTCCTGGGATCCTCGCGCCACCTATACCTGGAGGCCCACGCGGGACTGGCGGCTGGACGCGCATGCCGGCATCTACCACCAATACCTGACCAGCATCCGCTGGACGGATCAGGAAACCTTCAATGAATTCTGGTATCCGGCGAAAGGATCCATCAAGCCTTCGCACTCCACCCTGCTTTCCCTGGGCGCGGAACGGTCCGACCTTACCAGCTTGCATCTGAAGGTTTCCCTGGAGGGCTATTACAAGGATATCCGGGATCTGCCGTTATACTTTCCCTACCGTACCCAGGCCGAGATCCAGGCGAGCGGCAGCCAGATCTCCGATGATTTCACCACCCAGGACGGTTATGCCGCGGGGACGGAACTGACGGTTGCGCGGGAAGAAGGCGCGCTGAGCGGCGAAGCCAGTTGGGGCGTTTCCCAGGCCGTGCTGCGGCAAAAGGACTACACCAACTCTCTCGGCACCCACAGCTTTGAAGCCTATGCCGCCGATTGGGATCAGCGCAACACGGTGAAGGCCAAGCTCAATCTCAACTGGCGCGGGAAGCCGGAAAATTCTTTCTGGAATTCGGGCAAACGAGGTCTTTTTCTGCGCACTACCTTGCAGGCCAATTACCATACCGGCCTGCCCTATACCCAGTTCGAGGACTATTACTCGGTGCATGAACCGGACCAAGGCGCGGACGGCGGCGACGGCGCGGGCCCCGCCACCTATCTCAAGGACAACACCTACCTGCGCCAGGGCCGCCATAACGGAACCGTCCGCAAAGACTATTTCCGCCTGGATGCTACCGTATTCGATTGGGGACGGGAAGGCAAGTGGCGGCTGTACTGGACCATCCTCAACCTTACGGACCGGCAGAACGTATTCCTGATCAACTTCGACACCAGCAAGAATCCCCCCCAGAAGCAGGAAACCTACCAGATACCCCTGCTCCCCATATTGGTCGGCTATGAATACCAATTCTGAAAACGGATGTACCACGGAGGTTACCATGAATAATACGCCCAAGACTTACCCGAAATTTTCCGCGCTGGCGGCCCTGGCGGCCTTGGCCGGCCTGGGCGCCGCCGCCTGCAACGGCCCGTGGAACATGCAGGCCGTGGACGGTCCGCAACCCGCCAAGTTGTGGGTCTCCCTGCTGCTGGTGGCGGACCGGCCCCTGGACACCTTGTGGTTGGAGCGCCCCTTGCCCCTGGCCGGCAAGACCGACTCCTCCCTGGCATTCGTGGACACGGCGCAAAGCCGCATCGAGGTCTCCGAGTCCCCCACGGGTACCGTTCTGCGCTTCCGGCCGGTGCCGGGAAGAGCCTCGGCCTGGGTGTCCGAAGATACCGCCTACCGGATCAAACGCGGCACGGAATATGCCTTCAAGGCACAGGTCCGTTGGAACGCAGCGTCGGATTTCCCCTCGGGTTCGGCGTACCAGTCGGAAATCCTCACTGCCACCACCAAGGTTCCGGCCCGGTATTCCTTGGACTCCCTCGCCTGGATGCCCATGGAGGCCCTGCATCCTACCCTCTCCGGGGGACTGCCGCCGGCATCTTACGCCCGCGCCGGCCAGGACACGGCGTATCGTAAAAGCTTGTACGACAGCCTGGAAGCCATCCGTTCCCTGGCCGACCGCGGGATCACGGAGGCGGACTTCTCGCAATACCTGCAAGGACAGACCGTGTTCCGACCGGTGCGCCGCGAGGATACCGTGTTCTATATCTTCGACGCGTCGACCGCCATCGACTATTCCGGCGCGAGCCAGCACCGCTATTCCCTGCCCTGGTTGTTCGGCCAGGTGATCGACAAGGCGGATTTCGGGGGCGTGATCCTGTCCCAGCATTTCGATTCCACCCGGGCGCGTATTTACGATCCCTTGCAAAAGATCCTTGACGATGCGTTCAACCAAAAGTTGGACAGCGCCAACTACTATCAGCGCGGCCAGACGCGCGCGCTCCAGGTCAACGGATCCTATGCCGCCGATCTCAAAGGCTATCCGGACACGCTGCGCCTTTCCAACAGCGTTTGGGGCTATACCGGCCGCAATGTCCTGCACGCCTACAGCGTGGATCCTTTGTACTACGAGTACTACAAAGGCCTCATCCAGTCCGGCACCAGCACGGGTTCCGGCCTGGGCGGGGGCAGCAGCCGGGCCCAGAACGTGCTGCGCTACAGCAATGTCGCGAACGGGGACGGATATTTCTCCGCCGCCATAGCCGACAGTTTCGCGATCCAGATCCAAGCCGTGCGCGACACCATTCCGGTCTCCGCGTTGCGGAACGCCTGGATGCGCACCAAAGGCCGGTGAATGCATTTCATCGCCCGGAAACGGCATTACGCCGGATTAAAATCCGGAAGCGTCCCTGACCAGGGTAACTTAGGTAAGACGGTAACACCAAGCGGCCCAGCCGCGATAACATAAAAGGAGACATCCCATGAACGACATCATCCAACACCTGGCCCCGGCCCTGCTCATCCTGGAGAAAAGCCTCTTGGTCCTGCTCGCCCTGCTCGGCGCGGCCTCCCTGGCCATCTTCTGCTGGCGATGGCGCAGCTACGCCAAAGCGCAAGGCAAGCCCCAGAAATGGATCCGCATCCTCGCCCAGGAGATGGCCAGCCCCCGCATCCCATCCATGATCCTCACTCCGGAAGACGACGCTACCCTGGCCGGCCGCGTGGTCCGCACCGGACTCGCCAACCAAGGGCTCGCCTCGGACGCTTTGGAAAAGGTCTTCGACGTGCAGGAATCCGCCGAGAAGCGCGAACTGGAGAAGGGGCTTTCCTTCCTGGGCACGGTGGGATCCAACGCGCCCTTCCTGGGGCTGACCGGCACCGTCATCGGCATCCTGGTCGCCTTCGAGCGCTTCGCGGCGTCCGGAGGCAAAGGCAGCACGGAAGTCATGGTCGCCATCTCGCAGGCCTTGATAGCCACGGCGGTGGGCCTGGTGGTGGCCATCCCGGCGGTGGTGTTCTTCAACATCCTGAAGCAGCGTTCGCGCACCGTCCTGGAGGGGGCGCGGGAAGTCCGCGGCCTGATTGTGGCCCGCAGCATGCAGGCCAACCTCGTCTATGCCAACGGAAGGGCGGAATAATGGCCTCCATGACCGCCTCCGACGACGAAATCATATCTGCGATCAACATCACGCCATTGGTGGATATCTTCCTGGTGCTGCTCATCATCTTCATGATCACCAGCTCCGTGGTGGATCAGCGGCAGATCCCCGTCAACCTGCCCAAGGCGGCCCATGCGGGCTCGGAGGCGCCCAAGGCTTCCGGCCTGGTGCTGGACAAGGATCACCGCCTTTTCCTGGACGGGGAGCTTAAGGACTCGGCCCAGGTCTGCGCCCTGTTGCGCGTAGCGGTCGGCCGGGACGTAGAGCATCAGGTGCTCATCGCCGCCGATCAGGATTTGCCTTACCGGGAGGTGGTAAGCGTTATCGACCTGGTGCGCGGCACCGGCGTCAGCAAATACGCGCTCAAGGTGACGAGGGCGGGAACATGATTCCGGCAACATCCCGGCAACGCAAGCGGCGCCCGCCCCAGGAAGGCTATTTCGGAAAGGATGGGACGGCAGGAAAGATCTTCCTGCACCTGCCTCCGGTCAAGGGACCGGGCGGCATGGACCTGGGTTTGGCGGGAGCCGCGCTGTTCGCGGCGGGATTGGCCTTCTATTTTGCGGGCAAACTCCCGGCGCATACTCCGCCTGGGGAAGAGACGGTGGAATGGGTGGAAGAGATCCCGCCGCCGCCCGTGGAAGTCAAGGAACCGCCCAAGGTGTCCCCGCCGCCCGTAGAACGCACCGCTCCCAAGGCGGCTGACGCGGAACCGCCCCCGCCGGTCTTCGGGTTGCAGGAGGATGAGACCTCGGACCAAGGCGACATGGCCGTGGCCACGGGTAACACGCTGGCTACCCCGGCGGACAGCATCGTGCGCAAAGCCCCGGCCCTTTTGCCTCCCGCCCCCGTGGAATTGGACCGTGCGCCCGGCTTCCTCAAGCAGGCGATGGCCGATTATCCGGAGTGGGCCCAGGAGCAGGGAGTGCAGGCCGTGGTGCTGGTTTGGGTAACCATCGACGCGGAAGGGCGCGTGATCGATGCTTCCGTAAAGCGCGCCGCCGGGAAGGATTTCGACGCGGGCGCCTTGCGCGCGGCCCGGGCCAGCCTGTTCCAACCCTTGATCAAGGACGGCGCCAAGGTTCCCAGCCGCTTCGTGGTCACTTACAATTTCAGGTTGGAAGGATGAGCGGCCGGTCACGAGCGCAGCGGCAGGCTATTGTCGATGCGCTCCGGCGACTGCTCCATGGCGAAGCGGATGCGCGACCCCAAATCCACCTGGGCGGAAGCGATTTCCATCCAGCGGCAGATCACCGCGAAGCCGCCGTCGAAATTCACCCCCAGGCGCTCCGGCAGCAAAGGCTTGTTTTGATCGAGTGAGGGATTGGTGGGAAGGATGATGCCGATCAGGCTGAGTCTGCGATCGAGGGCGGCCTTGATTTCCCAGTCCACGAATTTGCTGAGATGGGTCCGCTCCCCGCACAGAACGATAACGCCGGCGCAACCGTCGAGCGCCTCTTCGCGCGCGCGGCGGACGAATCCTTCGGCATCGTCTCCGTCCAACTCCCTCTCCAGCGAGTTGTCGCGCGCCATTTCGTACAAGGAGGAATACAACCGCCGCAAGCCTTCATAGTAGAGCCCGTCCGCGTAATGATCGTATCCTACGTAGAGTTTCTGTTTCCGCTTTTGGAAAAGACCGCCTGCATCCATGCCCATAATATCCGGAATTCCACCGCTCCGGTCCAGCCGGGACGGTACCGGGAACTTGAGGATTATTCGGGTATGCCGGACGAAAACCCGGACGCGGCGCCGCGGAAACCCACTCCGGCAACGCCTACCGGTAAGCAGTTGGGACAATCCTGCGGCCGGCCTGTTTTCGACAGGATAATAGACACCTCTTGGATGACCGGAAATAAAAGGGCCCGGCGGCTAGGGACCGCCGGGCCGAAACGATAGCAGGGAAGGTGGGGATGTCCCTACTATCGCCGTGACTGGGAGATTGTAGCACCGCGGCCCGGCCAATACAAGCGTAAAACACCCGGTCGCGGCCGTTCGTCCGGGTGCGGAAATGCTTTACGATTGGTAAGCGCGGGCGAATTCCTTGGCGAATTCCTCAATAGTGGTGGGAGTGGTATTCGACGCGGTTCTAGCCGCTTTGCCCAGGATGCCGTCGTTGAATCCCTTGTTCATTTCCACGAAGCCCTCCGCCATGTTCTGGGACAGGCCCGCGGCCACCATCCCCTTGAGCGCATCCTCATAAGGAAATTGCACGTACGGGAGGTCCGGTTTGCCGATGGCGGCGCCGATGACGCGCGTCGCCTCCTGCATGGACAAATCCCTGGCTCCCAGCAGCTCTTGCACCGACTTGCCGGAGAAATCCTTGCTCACCAGCCGCTTGGCCCCATGCGCGGCGATATCCTTGGTGGCGATCTGGGCGATGGCCAGATCACCCTTCAAGGGCGATCCGTTGATGCCCATGTTCTTGATCATGCCGATGCTATTGTACAGATTCTCCATGAAATACCCCGGCCGCAAATGCAGCACGTTCACCCCGGACAAGGCGTTCAAACGCTGCTCCTGCCGGTACGTGCCCGCGATGGGGCCGTTGCCCTTGGGCAGGTCCGAACCCATGCTGCTCAGGTTCACCACGTAGCGCACGCCGGATTCGGCAATGGCCTTGGCGATGGATGCGCCGACGCGGTCCTGGTGGGCGGCTACGTCATCGCTGCGCAAATCGGGAGGGATAAGCACGAACACGCCCTCCGCGCCCACGAAGTTTTTGGCCAGGAACACCGTATCCTCCAGGTTTCCCTCCGCTACTTCAGCGCCCTTGGCCTCCAAGCCGGCCAGCTTGGATCGATCGCGGGCGATGACCTTGACCTTCTTCCCGTCCGCGAGCAGCTTCTCCGCTATCCCGCCTCCGATATGCCCAGTGGCTCCGGTAATGACGTACATGCTATTTCCTTTCCTTTGAGGTAGGGGTAAAATACGTTCACGCGATGCCCGTAGCAAGCAGGCACCGATGCGTGCCGGAAACACGCGACGGCCCCCTTACTGAGCGATCGGGGAGGCAGTTTCCATGCAGGAATGCCGCCTCCACAGCCCCGGTCCCGTTTCCAATGGCTATCCCCGCCCCCCGTATCACAAATGTTACCTATCCGCCCCCTCCCCATCTGCTTCCAAGGCCGCCTGTTCCCTACCGCCGTCGCCTACCGCTCGACCCGCCCCTGGGCACATTTTCCAAAACCCGCTTCCCTAAATTCATCCCCGGCGCGGGGTAGGGAATGAAAACCCTCCCCAACCAATGCCCACGGCCAGGGGAACGCACTTGTTAGAATGCGAAATTAATGTTCGCGCGCCATCATTTTGGCCGATAAACGTGAATGCCCGCCCAATTACCGGGCTGAAGCCACTTTTGGCCTGAAATGCTTCCAGGCTGGGGTTAGATTTACCCCGGGGTCGAGGTTTCCCTTTGCAAAAGGTTTTCGCGTAGCATTCCCATGGGCATACTCGTTAAAAGACATTGGGTATTTTTGCTTGGTATGGGCCTGGCGATGGGAGCCCGGGCGGAAGACAGCACGGGGGTGCGGTTCGAGGAGTTCAGGGCGGGAGCAGATTTGGAGTTTGGCCAGATAGTAAAGGGCGAAAACAGAAATGCGGGCCTAACGTTCCCTTTAAATGACATTGGAATGTACCGAAACATTGTCTTCTTGGAACAAAACGCTACGTACGGTGATTCTTGGGAGTTCAATCTTGGTTTGAAAGGGATTTTGTGGTGGCCCTTTAGCCCTCAACAAACCGTTCCGGTGACTCGCACGATTCGAGTCGAACCTCGCCCTTCGATAGCGAAGATCAAAAAGTTATTCGGTCCGGGCGATGAATCCCATTACCTTGAAGCCGGCTATTTCCCCTATAAATACAACCCTGATGCGCGCAATCTTGGTGAATACCTTTACCGATCCGGTACTTATCCCGGTGTGATATCCAATGGGGACGGGTATCATTTGATCAACAATGCTTATTTTGAAGCCTATGGGCTCCATTTCCATTATTCAAGTTTTGGCGATAGGCTTTCGCAGGACATCAATCTCTTTTCCGAATTGATGACATATCCCATTGGCGACATTACCCCCGGCTACGAGATTTCTTGGAACGGCTCCCTGCTTAAGTTTGGAATCGGCGCCGCATACAACCGAGGCATCTCTTTCAACCCCAGCAAGACGCGTCCCCGGAAAAAGGAAAACACTTACATCGAAGCCCAAGCCAACCCTACAAAGGGAACGCCATACTACAAAGGGCCATATTCAGGTGCCCCGGCTGCGATTCAAGGCGATACCACCGATCCATACCAGGTGTTGCATACTTGGGGACTGCAAGGAATAAAATTGATGGCCCGGGCGGCCGTAGATTTGGGTTTCCTCATTCCGGAAAGAGTTCGCGGCCCGGAGGATCTCCGTTTGTTCGGCGAGGTGGGTGTTTTAGGGGTTGAAGACCAACCCTACTATTATGAAAAACTCACGGAACGTATGCCGGTCATGGCCGGCTTCAACTTGCCTACGCTCCAACTGCTCGATGTGATTTCCCTTCAGGTTGAATATTATTCTTCCCCTTTCAACGGCATCAAGGCCTATACCGAATCATCGCTTCCCATTTGGACGGTGCAAGACTATCAGACCCGCGACGCGGATGCCCTCAAGGTCAACAAGTGGAAGTGGTCGGCCTATGCGAGCAAACAGCTGAACCGGTTGCTGAAATTGAACGCCCAAGTCGCCAAC
The DNA here is from genome assembly GCA_025360005.1 of Fibrobacteria bacterium. GTDB lineage: Bacteria > Fibrobacterota > Fibrobacteria > UBA11236 > UBA11236 > Chersky-265. Next base: position 107,476 of record JANYDA010000048.1, on the reverse strand, counting down.
GACCATCTGCGCTTGAGGACATTCGACGCATCTCTATCCCAATACGATTTAACGCAGTCACCGAATAATTGGTATTACCTGGTGAACATGGAGATGTCGCTTTGATTGATCAAATTAAGGCCATTGGAGTAAAAATGAACCCACGATACAAAGCGCCGCCGCTCCGTGCGCTGTTGGGGTTATGCATGTCGGTAGTCGCCGTTGAATCCGCCGCCCAATTCGAAGGCCTCGATAGCCATAAGCTTACCGTGAAATCCTATATGGACTACGGCCACCTGATCAAGGGTTATGATTATAATGACCCCAGTAAAAAGAACACGATCACCAATCTTCCCCTGAGCCGGACCAGCGTTTCCGTAATTCAGGACATGACCGCAGGGAGATTCGACGTTTCCGTCGGATTATCCGGCCTGGTTTGGTGGCCTTACTATGGCGGGGGGGCGAATGCGGATCTGAGCCAGAAGATCATGCAGGTGAAACCGATGGTGCCGGTTGCCAGGGCCCGCTGGCAATTCGGCGATCCGGGTACGACCTCGGAAAGCATCATGTTGGGAACGTTCAACTACAAATACAACCCGGATGCGAAGAACCTGGGAGAGTATCTATATCGGTCCGGCACTTATCCAGGCTATATCTGGACGAACGATGGGTGGGGACTTATGAACCGGGCCGGCAACTACAGCCAGGGATTGTTGTTTACCCTTTCCCAAATGGGCGGGCATCTTAAGCACAACGCCTCTCTTTTCATGGAAACGGTTTATTATCCCGTGGGGGATTTCTCTCCTGGCTACGATTTTTCCTTCGTCAGTAAATGGATCGATTTCGGGGGCGGCGCCGTATTCAACCATTACCTTCCGCTGCGACCCAGCAAGGAGGTTCCCAAGGACCAGGCAAATACTTACGCCACGGTCAAGGATGTACCCGATCCCACTTTGCCGGATACGGTTACCTATACTGGCCGACTCTCCGATATTTTCACCGACCACCTGATCGTCAATCCGGTGGATACGGTAGTCTTGCATCATTGGACCTTCAAGGGGATAAAGCTGATGGGACGCGTCGCTCTGAACCTGGGACCGCTTCTGCCCGAGGAGATCCGCGGTCCCGAAGATTTGCGGATCTTCGCCGAAGCCGCCGTATTGGGAGTGGAGAACCAGCCTTTGTACTACGCCAAAAGATCGGAAAGGATTCCGGTCATGTTCGGCGTCAACGTGCCCACCTTCAAAATGCTCGATGTACTCTCCCTACAAGGCGAATATTATAAATCCCCCTATAACGATATCTATTCCTTTGTTCAGGAATCCTTGCCGATCTGGAGCACGACCAAAACCGATTCTGTCCATAGCGATGATTTCAAGTGGTCAATCTACGCCAAGAAAGCCGTCAACAAATACGTCTCGGTGTATGCACAAGCGGCCAGCGATCATTTCCGCCTGACGGACGGATCCTTAAGCCCAAGCAGCATCCCTTTGACCCCTCGAAGCAAAGACTGGTATTACCTCTTGAGGTTGGAATTTTCTTTACGATAGGAAACACAATGCCGAACACACGAAATCATCTCCGCCATAATTATGTCCGAAGCATCGGGAATGGAGCGAAGTTCATACTGGTTTCCATCGGGTTGATCGCGGCCCAGGCGCAAATGGTGGCTCCGAACCCTTTGAGCCCTTTGAAAAGCAAAAAGGTTCTGGTTTTAGAAGGTACCGCTGCGGGTCATGAGGCTTCCAAGCTGGCCGCCTGGACGAATCTGCAAACCATGCAAACCGCCGTCGGCTTTACCCTGGAAAAAGGGGATGCGACGAAATTGACGGCGGCCATGCTCGCGAAATACGACATCATCGTCTTCAACTACTTCTTCCATACCGAGCTTCCCGATCAATTTCCAGATGCAGCCAAGAACGCTTTCATCGGATGGCTGAAGCTGCCCCACAAGGGGTATGTAGGCTACCACACATCCGGCGCTAATGAGTGGAGCAAAGCGGAATGGCCTTGGTATCAGGACAATGTCACCTCGATGAGGTATATCGTCGACCATCCGGATATTCCGGAAGGGACGATCACAAAGACGACCGATCCTGCCGTATTGTCCAACCCTATCTTAAAAGATCTGCCAGCATCCTATACTGCCAAAGACGAATGGTATCAATTCGACACTTTGGGGACCACCTACCCCCAAATCAAGCCGATATATTTTTTGCAGAATGCGAAGGCCCTCAACCGCGCTCCTTACCCGACCCATCCCGCGGCTTGGTATCGCGAAGATGCCGCCGGCACACGTTACTTTTATTCGATTTGCTTTCATGAACCCGTTGCCGTGAATACGCCCTTTTTCCGCAGCTTGATTCTGCGCGCTTTAGAATATGTATCTGGGGACCCGACGACAATTACCATTAAAGATGTTGCCGTCACTCCGAAAGACAACATCTCTTTCGTTACCGAGAGCAGCGAGCTGAACGTCACTTTGGATGAGCCGTATAAAATTACGGTCTGGTCGCCGCAAGGCGTTCAACTCTATTCTGCAAATGGGGAAGGGAAATCGGCATTTGAAATTTCTTCCTTGCGGAATCCGGGATTCTACATTGTGAATCTGGAAACGAAGGCGCAAAAGTATTCTCAAAGAATCCTGGTTTATTGATTCCCACGCAGATGGTTTGCCACTTTAGAAGCCAGTATTGCCATTTCCGTATATGAATTGGCCGATGGGGAAGGAGGGATCCACGAGAATCCCCGCTTTTCCAGATTGGATTTGGCTCCCATCGATGTCCAAGGTTTGCGCGTTTGAACTCAGATTGAAGTGATAGCCCCCGTCCGGGCCTCCGTTATTCGAGAAATAGGAATCCCGCACGATAATCATTCCTGAAAAACTTATCGCGGTATTTCCTGCACCCGCCTTCACGTTTTCAAATCTGCATTTACGGAATTCATTGGTCCCCTTGAGGTAAATGGGACTGTCTTCCGTTGAAAGCAAATCGGAGAATTCGCAATTCTCGAAAATGTTGCCACCGCGCGTTAACAGAATATTAGTCGTTGAGGTGATCTTGCTGAATTTCAGGTTCCGAAAGGAATTCCGATAGTGATCCGCATTGGCAATCCAGAGCCTATCGGAAAGCGTGAAGCCATCGAGAATAAAATCATGGATAAGGGTTCCCGGTTCTCCAATCCATAAAACTTTTGAAATCGTTGATACACCTAGGGAGATATCCCTTTGCGTGGAATCCACCGAGGGGTGATCATCGAAGAATCCGCCTAATACATGGATATCGGAATGGTATATCGGCAAATCATTCTGTCTTGAAGGTGAGCCTCCATAGCTTCCTTTTGTGACCCAGATATTTGTTCCCACCGGATAAACCTTTGTGGAATCCAGCGCATCATACATTTCCCCATAAGCATCCTCCCAAGATTTTCCCGTTCCCGTCGCATTCTTCCGTACGAACACGACATTCGGATACTTGTAAATTTTAATGGACGCGGAATCCTTGTTCCCGAATTGATCCTCGCCACGGATCCAAATCGTATTCACACCCGCATCATAGTTGTCCAAGAAAGTCCAGTTGCTCCCAGTAGGAGTCACGGGGGCGTAAGTTCCCGTATTGATTTTGTATTCCACCTTCCTGATACCGTTTTCATCCATCACCGATCCGGAGACGACCGGGTTTACGCTGGTCACTCGTCCAAAAGGCGTCGGCTTCCCCACCGTCACCACCGGCCCCGTCTTGTCCACATCAATTTTCCACGTCCCATCGCCCGACCAATTGCCCGACCCATCCCGCTCTTGCACTTGCAGGGTATAGCTCCCGGTGGCAAGACCGCTGGGACTATAGGAAGTGGAATTGGTTTCCGTTGAGTAGGCCGCAGCGGTGGAAAGCTTGTAGCGGTAAATCTTGGCGCCGTCCGAACCTGCGCCGGGGGTCCAGGACCAGGTGGGATTGCCGGTCGGGGTGGTCCCCGAGACGGAAGGCGTGGGCGGAGCAGTACGGTCCACGAAGATGGAGTAGCTGGCCCCGGTGGAGAGATTGCCTGCCGAATCGCTTTCCAGCACGTTGAGGATATAGGTCCCATTGGCCGCGTTGGGAAGCGTATAGGCCGTGGATGCCTGCTTGACCGCAGGGGCGCCATTGAGGGAAACCATGAAGTAGTCGTTGGGCGCGGCGCGCGTCCAGGCCCATTGCACGGGCGAAGTATTGGCTGCATTGACGCTGACCGGAGATGTTTGCGCGGTGAAGGAAGGCGGCTCAGGCGCGATGGTGTCGCGGAAGATTGTCACGGTGTCGGCGCCTCTGTTGCCGTAGATATCGGATTCTTCGCGGATGATTTTGACGGCGCCTTGCTTGCCGGCCAGCTTTTCGGAATTGCTGTTCGAGAGGATGGCGCCGCTCGCCTGTTTGACCGTCCAGGCGACGCCGACCACGGCGGCATTGGTCAGAAAGCCGCCATTCGGGGAGGTGATGGTGACGATGGGCCCCAGGGTTACCACCTTGATGGTGCGAGTGGCGGAGTCGGAAAGGCGGCCGGAGGCGTCCAGCTCGCGCACGACCAGGGTGTGTTCGCCGTCGGGTAGGGAATCGGGAATGAAGGTGGTGGCCCTGGTTTCCGCTTCGGGCTTTCCATCGAAGACGTAGCGGAAGGCGCCAGTACCGCCCGGGTTACCTGTCCAGGCCCAAGCGGGTTTGGCCAGTCGCGTGGGCGAGGGCGTGGTGGCGGAGGTGAAGACAGGCGCCGCCAGCGTTTGGCCCACGTGCACTTTGCGGGAGACGTTGATGAAGTTGCCTTCGGTATCGCGTACGTAGAAATGGACCGTGATCAGGGAGTCCTTGCCGTCATAGACGTGCTGCGGAGATGCGGTAGGGATTTTTACGGAATCGTCCCAGACATTATCCCCATCCAGGTCCCATTTCAAGGCGGCCACGCCGCCGTTCTTCTGCGTCACCGTTAACGGGAAGGTTACTATCTCCTTGGGCCGCACATCACGATCGGATCCCGCATCCAGTACGGGGGGATCTATTTCCACCGTGACCTGGCAGGTGAGGAACAGGGAGGGAAAACCCGCGGGAAAGACCCGGATGGAAGCCTGGCCCGCTTTTCCCGGCTGCACGGTACCGTCCGCGGCCACCTTGGCGACGGTGTCGTTGTCGCTCTGGAAGATCACGCTCACCTTGGCGTCCGGCGGGGAGGTCTGGGCGTTCAATTTATACGCATCGCCGCCCAGATAGAGGGTGAGCTTGTCCGGAGTCAAGGTGACGCCTTTTACGTCCACGGGTTCGATGATCTTGAGATGGAGAAGGGCGGTGAGGGAGGTATCGCCTTGCGAGCGGACGGTGATATCGGTTTCCCCGGCCCGGATGGGGCGGATGTTGCCTGCGGCATCCAGGGTGGCGACCGCAGTGTCGAATCCGGAGTATAGCAGGGCCTGATTGGCCGCCCTGGGTTGGACTTCCGCCTTGAGGGCGGTTGCCTGGGCCGTCGCCGCCAGGATGAGCGGGGATGGGGTAATGAGATTGACCCTGCGCGGGACGGTGTCCACGGGCGTTTTGACCGTGTCCCGGGGCGGCTCCCGCACCAGTATTTTCGGGGGCTCGGCGCCTTTCGGGGTCACCGGGATGCTGAATACCAGGACTTTATTGCCGGCGCGGATCCCGGTGATCAGGATTTGGTAATTGGCGGGAGGATTCGCGCCCAGATCGAGATCCTTGAGTTGATGATCGGCGGCGGGAGCGTATTTGCCGTAAAAGATCGAATCCTTATAGACGGTGCCGTTGGGATAGAGGATGTCGATGCGGATGGAATCGTAGGTGGAGAGCGAGTCGTCAAGCTTGACCGTCAGCAGGTTCTCTGCTGCGGGTTGGTTGGAGAAATTGCAGCGCCAAACGGCAAGCGCGAGCAGAAGGAAGAACGGGATGAGTTTGGGATGCAGGGTTTTCATCTCAAGGGCCCGCCCGCAAGGTTCCATCCGCAGTAGTGCGATGCGGTGATGGCGATGGATCGGATGCGACCAAGACGTAGACGCCCACGCTGGCAGCCACCACGGCGGCTGAACCCACGGTCCACCACACCCAGGCATGGCGATCGTTTGCGGAGATGGCTGGGTGCTTGGCGGACTGCGCGCCGGTACGCGGGGCATCGCCCGCCGCATCCTTGCGCGCGGGATGGGTTTCCCCTTGCGGTGCGTTGGGGTTGCCGCCGACGCCAGGAGCCGTGGCATTGGGGGAGGCATATGCGGAATCGGGGCCGGATGCAATGGGATTGCCGAAAGCATCGTAGCGTTTTTCGTATTCCTGCCTTTTGAGATAGTCGCGCTTGATGCGATCGAACAGATCCTGGATCTTGGGGGGAACGAACATGTCCACGGGTTCTATATGCGGTGAGAGCTGCAATAGCGCGTTGAAATGGCTTTCCGCCCGGATTTCCGTGGTGGAATCCGCCGCGCAAATGACGCCCAGATACATATGGGTGAAAATCTTCTCGTCCCGGGTCACGTCCTTGGGATGCTTTTTGAGGAATCCTTCCAGGGAGGCGCGCACCTTTTCGAATTCGCTTTCCATGTACGCCTTGCGCAGCACGGGCATGTCCAAATGGCCGTCCGGCTTGATGCCCAGGGCGGCCGCGGCCGGTAGGCATGCGGATAGGCAAAAGTAAAACGGAAGGAGGAACTTGAGCGTCATATTGGATACCTTGGATTTTTCCCGAACCCGGGAATCAGGGCGCTCCGTAAATAGATTAAATGCCCGCAACCCTTGCAAGTGCGGGGCTCACGGGCCGCGGGTGAAGTTTGTCACTCCGTTATCCCCACCATCCGCAAAAAATAACGGCCCGCAGGCAAGCGGGCGCGGTCGAATGCGACCGTGTGGGTCCCTGGATTGACCACCGAGTTCAGCAGCGCTCCGGCCGATCTTCCCTTGCCGTCAAGCATCCTGATATTGATGCGCATTTGCCGCGGGATGAAAAACCTGAATTCCGTTTCCGTCCACTCCGTGATCGCAATCCCCGGTCCGAATCCGTTTTCCCCTTCCGCTTTCCCTTTCCGGCGGAATTGAATCGCGGCCGCCAATTCCGATAGCGGCCGTCTCCAAAGGCCCTTGCCCCGGGTACCCGCCAGCAAATTGCCTCCTGCCGGGCACAAGGCGCTTACGAAAACGTCCGGCAATCCTTGCTGGACCGGCATCCAACCGGAACCATTCTCCTTCAGGGCAAAGACGCCGTGCGAGGTTCCCGCATAAAGGGATGCCCCCACCGCAAGGAGGGCCCCGACTTGGGCATCGGGCAAATCTTGTGTCACCGGGTTCCACGCCTTCCCCGAATCCCGGGATCGGAATACGCCGAGTCCGGAGCAACCGGCGTAAAGATCCGTTCCCTGGACGGACAGGGACGTCACGATTCCGTTGGGAACATCGGCAAGCTGCGACCAGGTGGCGCCCGTATCCGGGGAGGAGAATATCCCCTGACCGAAGGTGGCGACGAACAGGATTCCGCCGATGACAGCGAATGATGTGGCTTCGGATTCCGGAACCGCATTCCGGGCGGGAGTCCATGTGATGCCGGTATCCAGGGAACGGAAAAAGCCGCCGCTGGAATTTCCCGAAACCAGGACGCCGCCCGCCACCGCAAAAGCAGTGGGAGCGGAAATCGCCGTCCCGTATCGGGTGGCTTGCCACGATCGGCCATGGTCGGAAGATTTGAACACGCCTGAACCGGCAACCCCGGCTATTAGCGTGGTGTCGACAACGGCCAGTGCGCTGACGGAAGTATCAGGTAGGCCTGCACTCGCAGGCGTCCAGGTAAGGCCTTCATCGCCGCTGCGGTATACCCCATGATCGGTAGCGGCAAAGACCCGCTCCGCGCTCGTCGCGATACCGTAAACGCGGCCGGCTTCCGGAAGATCCGTTTGCGACCATTGGGCAGCGCATTGGGCCATCAGGACCAACGGGAACAATAAGGACTTGAAAGGAATCTCAGCGCTCTTCAACCACGTCCCACCGGGTTTCCGGTCCGTACGCAAGAGGAACCGCTTGGCCGTCCACGGTCACGGGCACGCCGTGATCACAATCGCGCGTGCGCGCGAACCCGTTGATGTACACGCGCCGGCTGAAAGGGCTGCGATTGGGCTGGGAGCCGTGGATGGTGAATGGATTCCAGAGCAAAACGTCGCCGGGATCCATCAAGGCCGCGACCGCGGAAGGAAAACGATCGAGGACCTTTTGGTTGCTCCCGTTCGCGTCCCACCCTTCATAGCCGCCTGCCAGGAGGGCCTTGGCTTCGTGGTGCGATCCCGGTACCAATTGCAAACAACCATTTTCAAGCGTGGCGGGATCGACCGCGATGGCGGCTTGCAGGAAGCAATGGTAGAGATCGCGATAAGCGGCGTCCGGTTTGCGGAAGGCGCAATCCTGGTGCATCTGGAAGCTCACGCCGTCGCCGGGATTCTTATAATGCATCTGGTTGGTGATCTGGCGCAGGTCCGGGCCCAGCACCCGCATCACCAGGGACAGCAGGCGCGGCGATGTGCGGAAGCGATCGAGGCCGGCGTGGATGGAGGAAGCCCATTTGGCGAACTTCAAGGTGGGTTTGCCTGCGATGGGCACGACCCGGAATTCCGCCAGGCCCTGCTTGGTCGTTTCCGTCAGGTCGCGGCCAAGCGCCAGGATATCATCAAAGCCGGCGGAGAGAGCGGCTATTTCCCCGGGGGGGAACACGCCCGCTACGCGCGCGAATCCGCGTTCCCAATATTCCGCGATCCATGCATCAGCCGGCGCCATCCTATGAGTATACCATTTTCCCTGAATATCCTTCCGGGTCGACTCCTGTTCCCGATCCGGAAAACTCCCCTGTGCTTCAAAATCCCCGCCTTGGAAATCCCCGCGGCCGGGGGCGGTTTTTCTGGGAAGGAGCGGTGTGCCCGGCCAAGGGAATTCAGCCCGGACCGCGCACCGCCGCGATCATGGCCAAGGCCTCGCGCGTTTCCCGTACGTCATGCACACGCAGGATGGAAACGCCTTTGAGAGCGGCGAATACGGCCAAGGCCACGCTGGGAAAGAGGCGATCGGAATCCTGAAGCCCCGGCGTCTTGCCGATGAAGGATTTGCGGGACATGCCGAGCAGGATGGGGCAACCCAAGGCATCCAAGGTTTCGCATTCCGCGATGAGGCGGTAATTGTCCTGCAGGCGCTTGCCGAAACCGATGCCCGGATCCACGGCGATACGATCCTTGGCCAACCCCATGGCCGCCAGGAGTTGGATGCGTTCTTTCAGGAATGCCGCCACGTCCGCCACCACGTTGCCGTAGGAAGGAGCATCCTGCATGCCGCTGGGCCTGCCCCGGATATGGTTCAGCACCACGCCCGCGCGGAAAGCCTTGGGCACTTCCGGCATCAGCGGGTCGAACGTCATGGCGCTGATATCGTTGATGATGCAGGCGCCTTCCATCAGCGCGGCGCGGGCCACGTTGGCTTTGACCGTGTCGATGGAGACGGGGCAGCCGAAGCGCTTCACAATTTCGCGCACGGCGGGAAGCGTGCGGGCCAGTTCCTGGGCCTCCGGCACGGATGCGGCGCCCGGCCGCGAGGATTCCCCGCCTATGTCGATGATGTCGGCGCCGGCCTCCAGCATGGCCGCGGCATGGCGCACCGCTTGGTCCGCGCCCGCATGGCGGCCGCCGTCATGGAAGGAATCCGGGGTAACGTTGAGGATACCCATGATGAGCGGCCTGTCCCCGCCCAGGACGCGGTCACCCGCGTACCAGGGACGCGGCTTGGCATGGGCGATGGGCTTATCCCAACCGTGGGGAGGAACCGCGCGGGGCGCTTCGGAAACGGAAGCCCCCGGGGGGGCCAGGAAGGAAAACGAGCCGGCCCCTGTAGGGGCCGGCTGCGGTTCGGTCGAAGAGGGGGGAGGGGGATCGGGGTCCGGAAAACTCATGATGGTACCGGCGATCCGCCTGGGGAAAAAGGATTAAAGGATTAGACGGTGGCGTCGAAACGACCGCCCTTATCGCCTTCACCCTCGTCGGACTTGTCTTCTTCCTTGGGCTTGTCGGCGCCGGACTCCGGCAAGGCCGCGGCTTCCGCGAGCGCGCGGCGATCGGTGCGGCCCTTGAGGTAAGAGCGGCTCTTGCGCGTATCGGTCAGCAGTTCGCCGGTCATCGCCTGGAGGATTTCATCCTTCTCCAGCACTTCATGGATCAACAAGGCTTCCGCCAGGTTGATGAGTTTCTGTTTGTTTTCGGAAAGCAGTCCGGTCACGCGCTCCATCTGCCCATCCACTATCTTGCGCACTTCCCGATCGATCTGGATGGCGGTGGCTTCCGAGTAGTCGCGGTGCTGGCTGATCTCGCGGCCCAGGAAAATCTCTTCCTGCTTCTTGCCGTAGGAAAGGGGACCCAGGTCCGACATCCCCCATTCGCACACGTACTTGCGGGCCAGCTCCGTGGCCCGTTCGATATCGTTGGAAGCGCCCGTGTTCTTTTGCCCGAAGAGGAGCAATTCCGCGCCGCGGCCGCCCATGAGGATGGCGATCTTGTCGAGGATGAAGCGGGAATCCACGGTGTAATTGTCCTTCTCCGGCAACTGGAAGGTGATGCCCAGCGCGCGGCCGCGCGGGATGATGGTGACCTTGTGGAGCGGATCGGAGTACTTGACCAGGAGCGAGACCACGGCATGCCCGGCCTCATGGTAGGCGGTGGTCTTCTTCTCTTCATCGGTCAGGATGCGGGAGAGGCGCTCCGAGCCGATCATGATCTTGTCCTTGGCCTCTTCGAAATCGATCATGGCCACCTGGTTGCCGCCGAAGCGCGCGGCCAGCAGGCAGGCCTCATTGACCAGGTTTTCCAGGTCCGCGCCGGAAAGTCCGGGCGTGCCTTTGGCTATCTTGGATACGTCCACGTCTTCGCGGACGGGAACCTTGCGCTTTTCCAGATGCACGCGCAGGATGCCTTCGCGGCCGCGCGAATCCGGCAAGTCGACCACCACCTGGCGGTCGAAACGGCCGGGGCGCAGCAAGGCGGGATCGAGCACGTCCGCCCGGTTGGTGGCGGCGATGAGGATAACGCCTTCGTTGCTGTTGAATCCGTCCATCTCCACCAGGAGCTGGTTCAGGGTCTGTTCGCGTTCGTCGTGCCCGCCGCCCAGGCCCGCTCCGCGGTGGCGCCCCACGGCGTCGATTTCGTCGATGAAGATGATGCAGGGCGCGTTCTTCTTACCCTGCTCGAACAGGTCGCGCACCCGCGAAGCGCCTACGCCCACGAACATTTCCACGAAGTCCGATCCGGACATGCTGAAGAAGGGAACCTCGGCCTCTCCGGCCACGGCCTTGGCGAGCAAGGTCTTGCCCGTTCCCGGAGGGCCCAGCAGCAGCACGCCCTTGGGGATGCGGCCGCCCAGCTTGCTGAACTTAGTGGGGTCCTTCAAAAAAGCGATGATTTCTTCGAGTTCCTGTTTGGCTTCGTCCGCGCCGGCCACGTCCCGGAAGGTCACTTTGGGACGGTTCTCGTCCATCAGCTTGCCCTTTATTTTTCCGAAGGAGAAGATGCCGCGCGTGCCGCCCATGCCGCCGCCTTGGCGCGCCATCATGAACCAGAAAAAGCCGATCAGCAGGAAGAGTGGAAACAGGGTGCTGAGATAACTGAGCCAGCGGGTTTCCTTGACGAACTCCACCTTGACGCCGCGGGCGGTGAGATTGTCGAGCAATTGCAGGATCGGTCCGTCGATATCGGGCAGTAAGGTCTTGAACTTGACCGTGCGCGAGGAAAAGGCGCTGTGGGTTTCCTTGCGCTTGACCTGTTCGTCCGGGGTCAGCTTGCGTTCGCCCACCAGGATATAGCCTTCGCCGATGCGTTGCAATTCAACCGAGGTGATGGACAGGCTGGTATCCGCGATGATGGTGCGGAATTCCGAATAGGTTTTCTCCTCGACCGGGTTCTGCGAATCCAGCAACTGGACCAGGAAAATGGAGACGAGAACCATCGCCAGGACCAGGGAGAGGTTCTTCCTTTTCCATTTGTTGCCGGGAGGCATGGCCTGCTTGGAATCAGGCAGCTTCCGGTTTAACGGCGCGTTCTTTTTGTCTTCCACCAGATTGTTCTTTTTGTCTTCTAGAGGTTCTCGCATTTAAGCACCAACTCAAGGATGTGAGAAGTCGATCCGCTGACCTTGAAGAAATCGGATATCCCATGACCGGGGACCCAGGCGACCATCCGGCCGCCGAGGACTAAAGGGAGTATTTCCCTCACGCCGATCGGAACCTTCTCCTCGTTGAAAAATGTTTTCAATTTTCGCGAACGGCTTTGAAGTCCCAACGGGGAAAAGCGATCGCCGTCCTCGCGAGTTCGTATCTCCAATGTACAAGAAAAGAGTGCCGCATCAAAGATCGCCCTTCCTGCCCATGGCTCGGGGAATTCCAGTTCCCGGGGCCGGGAATACCGCCGCGCCGCCAATGTATAGGTCCGGTTTCCCCATTGCCAGGAAACCTCGCCGCAGCCTTGATTCAGTATAACCCTTTGGACTTGCGGCGAGCAGCCTTTTTTTGCCCGCCTCACTCCCTTGAGGGTTGTCTCGACCGGGTTTACGCAATAAACCCCCCCATTTTCGCATTTCAATGCGGCCGTTGCCGAGAGCGGAACCCTCAGTCTCACGGGGTCGGTCCGCCATTGGCGGCGGAACTCCTGAAGTATCCCTTTGGTAACGGCCAGGGATGGCGCGGCGGCATGTCCCATGGGTATGGAACCCGCAGATACTGAGCCCGCGGCATCGGGGTTGGGAATGGCGGCGCGCAGCAGTTTCCGCAGCCAGAACTCCAGGGATTCCCAATCGTCTGCCGCCGCTGCGGCGGCGATGGGCGCGCGGGAAAGGAATGGCTTGGCCTCCCCATCGTATTGCAACCATCCGGCCTCCCCTTCCAATCGATCAATGCCGTCCCCCAGCGATTGCAGGCGCAGGGCCATGGCCAGGATGCGCGCATCCAGGTCCGGTTCCGCCGACCGCAGCGCGGGCAGGTAACGGTGGCGATACCCATTCCTGTCGATGCGGATATCGGCGTTGGATTCATCCTCGCGCCAGGACGCGCCGCACAGGCGCAGGTAGTCCAGGATCTGGGCGCGGCTGCGGTTGAGAAAGGGCCGGACGATGTTGCCGCGCCGGAACGGAATACCTTTCAGTCCGCGCGGGCCCGTTCCCCGCCCCAAGCGCTGGAACACGGTTTCGACCAGGTCGTCGCGATGATGGCCGGTCAGGATCCAGCGGGCGCCGGCTGCGGCGGCGGCCTCGGCGAAGAAAGCATAGCGTTCGCGGCGCGCCCACATCTCCACGGACTCGCGAGGCGGCCGGGAGGCCGGGTTCAGGGAGCGGGACAGAAACGGGATCTCCATATCGCGGCATAAGGCGGCTACAAAGTCCTGCTCACCGGTAGCGGAGGGACGGAGTCCGTGATGGACATGGGCTACCGCCAGGCTGCCTCCGGACAAAGCTGTCGCGCGCCGGGCCCAATGCAGCAAAGCGATGGAATCGGCGCCGCCGGAAACGGCGAGCAGCAGACGGTCATCGCCGGGATGCCAGCCCTGGGAGGAAAGAAAAGCCTGGGTGCAATGGCCCCAAAGGTTCAGGGCCGGTTCTGTATTGCTTATCATGGGATTTTGAAAATTGAAAATTGAGGGTGGGAGCAAGCCCTCTCTCGCTATAAAGTGCCGAAAAGCTCTTCGGTTTTCCGTTTTGCGGTTTTCAATTTGCAAAGATCTTGGATTTTTCCGCTCACTCTACCGGCTTCCCCTGGATCTCCCACTCCCCGTCCTTGCGGAGGCGGAAGAAGCAGGTGCGATAGCCTTCGTGGCAGGCGGCGCCATTGCCTTCCGGCCGCACGCGGAACAGCAGGGCGTCGCCGTCGCAATCCAGGCTGGCGCTCATCACCCGCTGGCGGTTGCCGGAGGTTTCTCCCTTGAGCCAGAGCTTTTTCCGCGAGCGCGACCAATAGGTCATGTAGCCGTCGGCGAAGGTGAGCGCCAGCGACTCCCGGTTCATATGCGCGAGCATCAGCACCTGCCCGTCCGCATCGTCGATGGCCACGGCCGTGACCAGGCCGTCCGCGCCGAACTTGACCTGCGCCAGCAGCGCTTCGGTCTCGGGTTTATTTCCGGACATGGCCCTTGCCCTCCACCAACCACCGGTAGGTAGTCAGGCTTTCCAGGCCCATGGGCCCGCGCGCGTGCAGCTTATCGGTGCTGATGCCCACCTCCGCGCCCAACCCGTATTCGGATCCGTCGGCGAAGCGGGTGGAGGCGTTGACCATCAGGGAAGCGCTGTCCACGCCGGCCAGGAATGCCCTTTGCACCTTGGCCGATTGGGCCAGCACCGCGTCCGTGTGGCCGGTGCCGTGTTTATCGATATGCGCAATCGCGCCTTCCACGCCGTCCACCTGCTTCACGGCCAGGATGAGATCGAGGTATTCCTCGTCCCAGTCGGACTCCGAGGCGGGCATGACCGCGGGATGCAGGGCCCGCATGGCCTCGTCCCCGCGCAATTCCACGTTATGCTCCGCCAAGGCGTCCAGGATGCGCTTGACGGCCGGAGCCTTGACGCGCTTGTCGATGAGCAGGGTTTCCACGGCATTGCATACGCCCGGGCGCTGGGCCTTGGCGTTGACCACGATGCGTTCGGCCGCCTGCATGTCGGCGGTTTTATCCACATAGATATGGCACACGCCCTTGTAATGCTTGATGACCGGGATGCGCGCCTTCTCCACCACCGATTGGATCAAGCGTTCGCCCCCGCGCGGGATCACCAGATCCACGTGCTTCACGTCCGTGAGCAGGAGATCGACCAGGGCGTGATCGGGTTTTTCCACCAGCTGCACCGCGCGTTCGTCGATGCCCTTGGCCTTCAAAGCCGCCCGGAACAGGCGCGCGAATACGGTATTGGTATGCGCCGCCTCCTTGCCGCCCCGCAGGATCACGGCATTGCCGCTCTTGAGGCACAGCGCGCCCCCGTCTATGGTCACGTTGGGGCGCGATTCGAAAATGAAAAGGATGGTGCCGATGGGCACGCTGACGCGGGAGATCTTGAGGCCGTCCTTGCGCTTGTGCTTGCCCAAAACCTTGCCGAGCGGATCCGGGAAAGCGGCGATGGACTTGACGCTGTCGACGATGCCCTTGATGCGCGCCGGCGTCAGGAGCAGGCGATCGAGCATGGCGGAGGAGAGGCCGCGTGCCTTGCCGGCTTCCAGGTCTTTGGAGTTCTCGGCCAGGATCTCGGCTTGCGAGGCGATAAGGGAGGCCGCCAGCGTTTTCAGCGCGCTGTCGCGTTTGGCTCGGGGGAGGGTCCGCAATTGACGGGAGGCTTCCCGGGCGTTCTCGCCCAGGAGACGGGCGTATTCGGTGAGGTGGTCCATGATCCGTCTAAATGTATACAGGAATGCCGGGCGCGCAAAGTTGACGCGGGGAAACCGGACTTTCCAGGGTAATTATTAGATGCGGCGGGTATTCCAATTGCTTGGCGGCAGGAACTATTCCATTTCGGCCGGCAGCGTTGCCAGGGATAAAGCCGTGAAAGCGTTCAACATCGTGTTCGGAAGCGGTGTTCTGCTTTCCGTATCCTTGGGAAAGGCTTTTTAGGATCGGGAGCGGCCCGCGCGCCTGCCGTCCCAGCGGTATAGCGCGGCCTTGCCGGTATACGCGCGCGCTCTGCGACGGAGCGGCGCGGGCCCAATGGCGGTGGAAGCCAGGTTGATGCGCTTCATGCGCATATGCTTGAACCACAGCGGAAAGCCGGGCACATGGTATTGCAGGGCCACGGCGCCCGCGGCCGGATGTTTGCTTTTGGCGCTGTCCTGGAAATCGAAGCACTCCACGCCGTTCATCTTCAGGTTCCAGTGCTTTCCATCCACTCGTAATTCATAATGGTTCCAACCGTCGGGGGTCCCTGCCTTCTGGCAATGGGAGGAATCCGGCGGCACCACGCGTCCGGTGCATTCTTCGTATAGGGCCCCGAACTTTTGCGGGCCGATATCCGCTTGGGGCCCGCACACTTTCCAGGGCGTCTTACCGGTGTTGGAAGAGTCCACCACCTGCGAATGGAATTGGATGCCGGTATTGGCTTCGCCCGCGCCCGGCACCATCACGTCCGCTTCCAACACGAAATCGCTCTCGGGGGTTTTCCAGACCAGGAAGGTATTGGAGCTGATGCTTCCCTTGGCCGTGATGGCGCTGTCCGCCACCTGCCAATGCGACATGTCGCCTTTCCAGCCTTCCAGATTTACACCATTGAACATGGTGATCCAAGGCCCGTCCATGGAAGCGGAAGCCGTGGATGCCGCGCATGGCCTCGCCAAGGCGGCACAGGCGATGGCGAACAGGCAGTGGCCCACGATGGCGGGCGGGCGCGGGACGGAACGCGGCAAGGCTCTCTCCTTGGTGAACCCTTAGGATAAGGAACGCACGCGCAAGCGGATTGGAGATTGCAGGGAAGATTTTGGATTCTCGAAGGAATACGCCCGGCGTCCGCAAGGGGCCCGGGCATGTGCCGCCTGCCTTGTCGGTGGTTTGCTTACCGTTGCTTAAAAAATCACCAGTTGATCGCGGTGGATCACTTCGTCCGGGCCCTTGCGGTTCAATAGCTCCGCGATGCGGCTGCTCTTGCTGCCGCGGATCAATTGGACTTCCGCCGAGGAATACGCCGAACGTCCCCGGCCTATCACGTCGCCCGCCTGATCGCACACTTCCACGAAATCGCCCGGTTTGAAAGTGCCCTTGCTGTCCCTGATGCCGGCGGGTAAAAGGCTCGATTTACGCGTGCGCATCGCCTTGACGCCGCCTTCGTCCAGGAATAATTGGCCACGCGCCTTGGACACGAAAGCCAGCCAGCGCTTGTCCCGGCCTATCTTGTCCGGGTTGGGCAGGAATAGGGTTCCCAGCGCTTTCCCTTTCACCAGATCCAGCAGGCGCGCGCCATGGCCGCGCGTCAGAACCGCGGGCGTTCCCGCTTCCGTCGCCTGGCGGATGGCCAGCAGCTTGGCCTTCATGCCGCCCACGCTCACCTTGGATCCGGGCTTCTCTTCCGCCAGCTTCAGGATCTCGGCCGTGATGCGCGGGACCACGGAGATGGCCTTGGCATCCGGATTGGACTTGGGGTTCTTGGTAAACAGGCCGTCCTCGTCCGAAAGGATCACCAGCAGATCGGCTTCCAGGAAATGGGCCACGTCCGCGCTGAGCTTGTCGTTGTCGCCCACCTTGATCTCTTCGGTGGTGATGGTGTCGTTCTCGTTGATGATGGGGATGACGCGTTTCTCCAACAACGTGCCCACCGTCTTGCGGATGTTGTTGTAGCGCGTGCGATCGCGGAAATCGTCCCCGGAAAGGAGGATTTGCGCCACCGTCTTGCCGCGTTTGGCGAAGGACTCCGAATACATGTGCATCAGGCGGATTTGCCCGATAGCGGCGCAGGCCTGCTTCTCCGGCAACTCCTTGGGCCGCGTTTCAAAACCCAGAATGCTCATGCCCACCCCCACGGCGCCGGAAGTCACCAGCACCACGGCATAGCCTTCATCGTGCAGCAGGGAAAGCTGGGCCACCAGATGGTTGAGCTGTTCCCAGGAAGGCGCGTTGTCCTCGCCCACCAGGATCTTGGTGCCCACCTTGATGACCAAGCGGTGCAGGGATTTGAAGAGATCGGTGCGTATGTCGTCCACGGAGGGGGAATGTAGTAGTCGCGGAAGGAGAATTCAAAAGGCAAAGGGCAAAATGCAAAGGGCAATATTTTGAACTTCGCCTTTTACCCCTATGGGCCTACCGAATAGTCTCAAGGTCATTCAAAAGCTTCTGGTACTTTTCCTTTTCGGATTCCAGGCGGGAGTTCTCGACGCGCAGATCGCCGGTTTCCTTCTGGAGCGATTCGATCCGTTCCTGCAAGGCCTTGTCCGGCGGGATCGGGCGGGCGGGCTCATTCTGGCGGGCGCGGCCGGCGGCGCGGTTCTGGCTGGCCTCGCGGGCCAGGCTCAGGAACAAGGCGGCATGTACCTTGCGAAGTCCGCCGGTCCACTTGCCTTGGTTCGTCTCCAGCAACGCCAGGGCGGAATCGGTTTCGTCGCGGCATAGCCAGGTCACCACCTTCCAGTAGGCGGCGATCTCGCGGTCCGCGGGATCCTTGGAGGCCATCAGACTGTCCGCCGTGCGTTGCGCCTTCTCCAGTTCGCCCTTGGAGACCATGCGTCCCAGCAGGCGGTCCATCGGCGCCCGGGCTTCCTCGGCAACGGAAGGGGGTTCCTTTTTGGATGCCGCGCAGCCTATCAGCATCGCCGCGGCCAGCACAGGCAGGCAGGCGCTTATGGCGGCCCGCCCGGGCTGGGAACCGGACCGCATCAGAACTCCCTCGGGCGGATTTGGCTGGAGCGCAGCAAATCGATCATCTGATCCTGAGCGCCGATATAATCCTCAGTCACCGGCTCCTTGATTTCCTTGAGCCGCTGGGTCACCATGAAGATGCGGCGCACCTCCGCCACAATGGCGTACAACTTGGTCTTGAGCCCTTCGTCCGCGCCTTCCATGAGGGCCAACAGGTATTCCGCGTTGCCGCTGATGATCATGAGCGGATTGTTGATCTCATGGTTCACGCTCCGCACAATCTGCTCGATTGCTTCCAGGCGCCGCAGCCGCATCTCCGCGTTCCGCTTCTCATCCAGTTGCACGGACATGCGGTTGAACACGTCCGCCAACTCCCCGATTTCGTTGCGGGAAGCCACGTTCACCTGGTACCCCAGGGATCCCTTCCCTATTTCCATGGCACCTTGCTCAAGGCTCTTCATGGGATCGAGGATTTTCCACTTCAATATAACGGCCACGTAGCCCACCATGGCCAGCAGCAGCAGGAGAGAATAGATGAGGCGATCTTTGGCGCGGCCGACGGAATTCCGCAGGCCGTTCAGCTTTTCCTTGCGTTCGCCCCGCATGGTTTCCTGCGAAAGGTAGAGCCCTTCCCGGAGGGTCTGCTCATACGCCTTGAAGGTCTCGTTGGTGGCCGAATCCAATTCGATCTGCTTGCTTGCCTCCACCCCCGCCGACGAAGGCAAAGGCTCGAACTTGCGCAGGACGATCCTCCCTTCGCGCGGGAACGCCTTATGCCCGCGGGGACCGGCTTTAGCGGCGGTGCGGCCGTGATATCCGGCGCCCTTTCCGCCCGCGGGAGGCGCCTTGGCGGCCATGCGCCCGCGTTTGCCGAAGCCGCGGGCCTTACGCACGGGGACGGGGACGGGCGCGGGGATTTCCGGGGGAGGCGCGGGGAGGGCCGCGGCCTGCGCGCGGCTGGAAAGCATGCGGATGGTCTGGTCCTTGGCGAATCCGTCCAGCAGCTCCATGTACTCCAGATGCTTGTCGTGCAGGGCGCGCAATTGCTGGGTGGAAGCGGCCGCGGTATCCGGCCCGATGCGCTCGATCTCCCGGTATAGATCGTTGACTTCGTTCAGGGTAACCTGGAAGGTACGTAGGTAGCTCTCGTTCCCCAGGGACATCAGCTTGGTCCGCTCGCGGGCGCTGGAAGAGAGATTCGTGAGCCAACTGGCCACGTAGTCGTTGATCTCCGCCGATTCCGCCAATTGGCGGGTCTTGACCAAAATGCCGGTCATTTCGTGGAAGAACAACATCAGCAGGAAAAGTATGCCCACGAACACGCTCAGCACCACGGCGGGAAGCTGGAAGCGGAGGCTGTGGAAAATCTTCGACATCGCTGTGACGACCATTCCAATTCGCGCGGATATCCGGGCTTAAGTTTCCCCAATCTTAGAGGCTGGATACCGAAAGCGGCAAGATTTGAATTCTTCCCATAATCCCCAAATAATCGCCATTGCCCGGCTTTTAAGCCTTAGCATCGTGGCCTGTCTCCCGGGGGGGACGGCGGCCTATTCCCCGGATGCGGAGTCCGCTCTGGAACATTTGCGGGATAGGGTTTCGGCAGGCCAGGCCGGGCAGGAGGCCTACGATGCCTTCCTCGATTTCCTGGCGGACCGGCCGGATGACGGCTGCCAGGCCTGGGCGGAAACCCCGGAAACCGGGGATGGGGATCTGCGCTGGCGTGAGATAGGGGAAGCGATGGCCGCGGTTTGCCCGGACCTCGCCGTGGCCGGCGGCGAGACGGCCCCGGGTAACATGGAAGATACCCTGCACGGATCCCTGCGGGATCGGGAACCCAAGGCGCTTCTCGCTTTGTCGCAAACCGCCCGGCCGCGGCAAAATCCGGATGCCGCGGGAGGCCAACCTTCCCTCCTGCGCGCGAAAGGCTCGCTTCCGGGGCTTGCGGGACGCCTTTCCCTGCGGGATTACCGGATGGAAACGCGCTTCCTGCGCGTGGGCGCCCCCCGCTTTTCCCTGCTTGCCGGACACCTGCACGCGGCTCAAGCGGAAACGCGCCTGGGCTTCGTCGTCGGCAGCCGGTTTTATGCGGGTTGGTCCGGAAGCTCCGGCATCGAGGGCGCGCTTGGCTCCCCGGAAACCGCCTTGGACGGATTGGGATTGCGCGCGCGCGCGGGAAAATGGATCCTGGAGGCGGCCGCGACTTGGAACCGTTTGCACCGCGCCGCCATCTCGGCTTCCTCGGCTTCCATCGCTTCCCCGGCCCGCAATGACGCCGTCCTTCTCGCCGCGGGCGCCGCCGGACGCTTGGGCGCGGTGGAGGCCGGTTGGGATTTCCGGGCGCAAGCCGCAAGGCAGCGGTTTGAACCCGATGCCGGCCCGGCCACGGAGGTTTCCATCGCCGGCGCGTCGTTGGCCAATCGCGCGCAAAATCTCATTCGCTGGAACCTGGGCTTGGCCGCTTCCTATACCGATGCGCCCCCGCCCTCCGGTGCATCGGCGGGTCCGGGGCGAAAAGCCGGGAACGGGACGGATCAACCGGATTGGGGCGGCTATCTGGAAGCGGCCCTGGCCTCCCCAGATGCGGACTCGGCCGGTTGGCGGTTGCAATTGCGGCAGGCGGACGCGGGCTGGGCCAACCCGTTGCAATCCCCCCGGGGTTACCTGCGCGATACCCTGGACGGACGTTGGATCCTGCCCGGGCGCGGCGAGGGCGGCCTGTCGGCCCGCACGCGATTTCCCTTGGCCGCTTGGAGAGGCTACCGGGCCCGTATCGATGGCGGCGGCGGTGCGGATTGGGGCTTGGATCAGGGCCTGGTGGCTGGAGAGGGTAACCTGGCGGTTATCCAAATCCTGGGCGAATGGACCCACGAGGCGGGAGCCACGGCGGCCTTCCTAAGGGCCGGATCGCGCGGGCCGGGCAGCTCGAACGGATCCGGCGGGGGAACCCAGGGACGAGGAGGCTGGGGACAAAGCCTAGCTTGGCGGCGGGGGGATTGGGCCGTCAAAACGGCGTTTACCTGGAAAGGCGGAGGGTATTCCGGATCGCTTCCCGCCCCTCTGAGCATTGAATGCCGGCGCATGGCCGCCATGGCCTGGAGCGCGGCTTTTTTGATGGGAGATATGCGGAGTCCCGGTAATTACCTACGCTGCGATGTGCGACAGGGATGGAAGTTGGAAAACCGGCTCCAAATCGAGCAGGCGCTGCGCATACCATGGACCCGGGAGGGCCTGGCAAACGACCTAGGCTATCAACTGCGGCTGACAGCGGCCCTTTGAACGCCGGCTGCCGCATGACGGGGAAGCATTTCTTCTTCATGGTAACGGATGGCCAAATCCTCTGCGGAACGGCTCACGATGGATTGGATTTCCAAGTCCCGGATGAATCGGGAGCGGAGATTCCGGTTGGTCAGCAGAGCTTTCCAGAACTCCTTGTCTTCGTTTTCCATGGACTCTCCTCAACCGGTTCACCGGTTCAGATACCTTTTGTCAGTACCGTAACAAGAGATACAAGCAAAGACCGATCCCAAACGGAGCGCCTCCAGTCGGCGCGAAAAGAGAGCGATAGCGCGCCGGCGGGGGGCATTGTCAATATTTAGCCCGACTTGGGTGGATTTGGCATGGCCAATTCCCTTACCCGTTTCATCAGGCCGCAATCCTAGATCCACCTTCTTCGGCGGCCAGGAACAAGGCTTCCAGGGATCCCAGATTGCGCCCATCGTAACGGACGCGCGGATTGGAGATGCGGCTCCATTTGAATATCTGGCGGCGTTTCCTATCCGGGGAATGTCCCCTGAGATAAGAATGCCCCTTGAGATAATAGTCGCGGCCATAATGGTAGATCTCGTCCACGTCCGCCTCCACGGTGGAAATGCCCGTCGTTTCGTTGGGGCGGTACTCGAAAGCCAACAGGATGGGCCTGCCGTAATAGTCCCCGATGCGGCTGTAGCGCAGGGTGTCTAACCAGCCGGAACGCAAGCGCGTCTGGTACTTGCGGTAGAAGCTTAAGCCCAAGATCAGGCTGAGAGAACCGAATGCGATGGAGAGGATAAGCATGGCACTTATAATAAGGAACCGGGAGCAAAACTCAACGGGAACTTTCCTCCCCCTTTGCGGCAGCCTGAAGGCGCGGCGTCCACCGGAATCGCCACCCGTTCGCGGTTGTAGCGCCTTTCAGGCGGGATTCGCCGGAAAAAGGCGCTATGCTCCCCAGAAACGGAATGATCCAAATAAAACCGAAAGCGCTTGCTTCGCCGTCCGCCACGTATTATGGGACGGCCGCGGGACGCGGATGCCTATTGGGGATTTGGGAAAAGGGATCGAAAGCGCAGCTTGCTTGGGATCAGAAAACGACGCGCTGCGTAACCGATAGGTTACTGGGGGCGGAGCGCGGGGAAAGCACTTGCAGCAAATAGACACCGGGCCCATCGCCCGGCCGGCTGAAACGGACCGCTTCCGCGCCTGAACCGGAGCGCGTGGCCAACACTTTCCCCGTGGGCGCGAGCAGCTTCGCCTGGAACCCGGCGCCATCCCCGCAGCCACCGGGGGATAGACCGCACCGGACTGTAACCTCCAGGGTACCGAACCCCGCCGGTAACGCGCGCGCGCTCAATCTGGACGGGTTGGAATCCACGCTTGCGCCCGCCAGGCCGGAAACGTCCGCCGTCCACCGGCGCCCGGAGGCATAGTTCAGGGTGAACCAGGCTTCCGAATTCCATAAAGCCTTGCCCCCCGATGACGTCACCCCGTCCACCTTGAGGTACAGCACCCTGTCCAAGGGCATGCTATCGAGCTTGAGATGCACGCGCTTGCGGTCAGCAGAGGGTTGCGCCTCCAGCACCACCCTATCCTCATCCGGTTGCTTTCCCATGCCATATTCCTTCTGGCGGATATAGCGCGAAGACTTCACGGAGAAATGCTCCGGGCGGATGGAATCCGGATTCACCGGCTGGGTGAAGGCCAGTTCCAAGCCATCGTCCAAGGCGCGCACGGACCTGATATCGAAGGCCGATCCCCAGCTCTTGGCCGTTAATCTGTACAGCGGGCTTTTGTCGCCGGCGGGCCAATTGCCGCTGATTTTGGCGATGGTGCCAATCACTATCCCGCCTTCCGGATCTTCCGCCATCCGGTTGATGGCGGCATTGGCGGTCCCCAGCGAGAAGTGGAACACGGCCCCGTTGTATTCCTCGCCCACCTTGTCGAGCCCAACCCGGACAAGGCCGGGATTGTTCACGTCCCCTATCAGCCAATCTCCGGCGAAAGTGCCCTTATGCAGAAGCACGGGCTGGCTGGGAGAGGATCGCACCGTGCCGTACGGCAGCCAGGCCACGGGAGGATCGTAAGGAAGGCTTTCCGCGAAGTTGGGCGCATGCGTGCCCAACACGTTCCCGGCGGTATCCAGATCCGGAGAGCTCTGGCGATGGCCGTAGAAGCGACCCTTGCGGATGCGCATGAAGGTGGAGGCGGGCAGCCAGCTGCCCTGGTTATCCGTAACGAACATCTCCCCGGTGGCGGAATTGAGATTGGCGCCGTTGGGCGAACGCAATCCCCCGGCGTAAGCTTGCAGATTCCCCGCCAAATCCCATTGCAGCAACGCTCCGCTGAGCGTAGAGGTGGGGTTCACGTTGGACCAGCCGCCGGTGCGGATGGATCCGGAATATGGCGCATAGAAGGAGCCGTTCAGGTATTGCGGGGTGAACACCCATTGATGCCAATAAGGGCCGAAGTTCCAATGGTTTTCGTTGGGCCATTTGACTATGGCTTTCCGGTTGGCCTGGAGATCCGGGGGGGCTTTCAGATCCGGGATTTCATAGAAGCCGTCCCGATCGGAAACGTAAAGGCGGCCTTGCGCCACCACCACGCCGGAAAGCTGCCGCCAGAAATTGGAAACCTCCTTGATTTCGCCCGGAAGGGAATCCGTGGAAGCGCCTTTGATCAAATAGATCTTTTCATTCACGTCCAATTCCGGCTCTTCGCCCCCGCCGGTCAACTCGATGACGGCCAGCACCATGGTACCATCGTCGAGAAAAGCCAACCCCATGGTCTTGAAAAGCGCGGGCATGCGCAATTCCGCCAGCGCATAGTCGGGATGGACCGAGTCGGGAATGCCGGCGCGGGATAGGCAAAGGAAACAAAGAAGTGCCAAGGAGGCGCGCATCGTTTTACTCATGGAGCCAGATGAATATACCCCATCTTCCGCGTCCCAAGTAGGGATAGTTGCCCGGTTTTGGGTTTCCCGCGTTTCGCTGGGAGATGCCGGAGCGGGAGGATGCCCGCAAGCATAAAAAATGTGCCGGAAACCGCGGCCATTACATTGATTTGGAAACCTCTGCGGGAGTCAGGAAAGGTTTTTGGGGACGCGTTCAAACTGGAGGATGGACTCGAAAGTCTGGCGTTCCCGGATCACCTCCGCGCCGTCCTCCTGGATCATCACTTCCGTCGCCAGCTTGCGGGTATTGTAATTGGAGGACATGGAGGCTCCATACGCCCCTGCGTCATGCAGGATCAGGTAATCGCCCACCACCGCCTCCGGCAATTTGCGGGTGGTGACCACGCCGCCTTCTTCCTGCGTGAACACATCGCCGGATTCGCACAAAGGCCCCGCCACGATGGTATCGAAGGCGTTACCCACGGTGCGGCCGTCGGCGGCGCAGATGGAGATCTCATGATAGGCGCCGTACATGGCGGGACGGATCAAGGTATCGAAGCCCGCGTCCACCAGGTAGAAGCGGTTGCCGCCGGAGTTTTTCACCGAGCGGATCCGGGTCAGCAGCGAACAGGACTCGGCCACCAGGTAACGTCCCGGTTCCACTTCCAACCCCACGGGATGGCCCGCGTCCTTCTCGATGGCCTTGCGGGCCTTATCCCACAAACCGTAATAGGCGGCGATGTCGATGCGCGCCTGCTCCTTGCGGTAAGGGATGGGCAGGCCGCCGCCGGCGCTGATCACCTTAAGTTGCGGCCCCATCCGCTTGGCCGCCTTCACCATGGCGTCGCATACCGTGGAGAGATGCTGGTAATCGCTGCCGGATCCGATATGCATGTGCAGGCCCTGGATGTCCACGCCCGCCTCCACTCCCAGACGCAGGCAATCCTCCAGATCCGTATGCCAGATGCCGTGCTTGGAATAGCTGCCGCCGGTATTCACCTTGCGCGAATGCCCATGCCCGAAGCCGGGATTGATACGCAAGGTCACTTCCGCTCCGGGCAGCACCTTGCCGAGCTGGGAAATCATGTCCGGCGAACCCACGTTCACGGGAATCCTATGCTCCCGGATCAAGTGCAACGCGTCGTCGTCGAACAGATCCGCCGTGAACACGATGCCGGGAGGATGGCCTGCTCCCGTATATCCCACCTTGAGAGCGCGGTGGATTTCCCCCGCCGAAACCGCGTCCACCAGCACCCCATGTTTGCGCATCAAGGCCAGGATGGCCAGATTGGAGCAAGCCTTTTGAGCGAAGCGGATCACCTCGAACGCCTTCAGCTCGGCGATGCGTTTTTCGATCACGGCTTTTTCATAGATGAATGCCGGCGTGCCGAAATCCTTCGCCAACTGCTGCACCGGCAAGGGGCCGATATGGGTAACCAGGTTCTTCATGAGCGGGGGATCCTCCGGAGAGGAAAGTTAGCAAACTCCGGCCGCGGTATCTCCTTCCGGAGCAGTTCAGCCGGGGGTTGCGGACTTTTCCGCAGCAGCGGCCTCGGCATCGTCGGTTTTCTTCCCGTTCTTGTCCAAGGCGTATTTGGCGATCATATAGGTCTCCAAAAGGGTCACGCCTTCCGTCATCGTCTTCTCCAAACGCGCCACCTGGAAGAAAAGGCTCAGGAAATACAGGCCCAGGCAGAAGATGAGCAGACTGAGGATGATGGCCATGGAAGGATTATAGGCATACGGAGGGGCGGGAGGGAAGCGGAAATGCAAAGGCAAAATGGAGATTGGGAAGGGAATGGGCGCCTGGGGCTCGCGGCGGGGCATTCAATGGCGCCTCGCCGGTTTCCGCGAGGCGTGATTCCGGGGCGGCTATTTATTGAAGAGTTTTTCCGCTATCTGCACCGCATTGAGCGCCGCGCCCTTGCGGATTTGATCGCCCACCACCCAGATGTCCAGCGTTTTGGGCTGGGTGTTGTCCTTGCGGACGCGGCCCACCAGCACCGGATCCCGGCCGGATGCGTCCAGGGGCATGGGCCAGCGGTTCTTGGCCCTGTCCTCCATCACTTCCACGCCTTCGGCGGCGCGCAGGATGGCGTAGACCTCTTCGATGTCCGGTTCTTGCTCGAACTCCACGTTGAGGGCTTCCGAGTGGGCCCGCAGCACGGGCACGCGCACGCAGGTCGCCGTTACACGGATCACATCGTCATGGAAGATCTTGCGGGTTTCCTTCACCATCTTGATCTCCTCTTCGCAATAGCCGCTCTCGGTCATGGGGGAGTTATGGGGAAAGAGGTTGAAAGCATAGGGATGGGGGATCACGGTGCGGTTGAAGTCCTCGCCCTTGAGGTAGGCGGCGGTCTCGCTCACCAATTCGTCCATGGCCACGGCGCCGGCGCCGCTGGCGGCCTGGTAGGTGGCGGCCACGATACGCTTGATCTTGTAGCGCTTGTGCAAGGGCCACAACGGCAGGGCCATGATGATGGTGGAGCAGTTGGGATTGGCGATAATGCCCTTGTGCTTGAAGATGTCTTCCGGATTGATCTCCGGGATCACCAGCGGCACGCCTTCGGCCATGCGGAAATGGGAAGTATTATCGACCACCACGGCCCCGGCCTTGACGGCGGAAGGCGCGTATTCCTTGCTGATTTTCCCGCCCGCGGAAGCGAGCACCAGATCGATACCCCGGAAGGAATCGTGTTTCAGCTCCTGGACCTTGATATCCTCATCCTGAAACTGCAGGGTTTTTCCCGCGGAACGGGCGGAAGCCAGCAGTCGCAATTCGGAAATCGGGAAATTCCGCTCGGCGAGGATGTCCAAGAGTTCCGTTCCCACCGCGCCGGTGGCTCCCATGATCGCGACCTTGATTCCCATAACCTCATCCCTTGTAAGTGCCTTGAAAGCGGCATTGCCCATGGGAATCCGGAAAACCCCAATCGGTTCCGCGGCTCCCGCAATCGTCTGCTGCGCCTAGCGGCGTCGGCCCGCAGCCATGCACCCCATGGCTGTAGGTATCCGCCGAAAATTAGTAAAATTGTTCTTGGTGCCCCCAGCCGTATGGGGCCCGTTCCCCTATCATCCGGTCGGGGTTTTTCCACGCGGGCGAGGCTTATGGAATTGAGCGTTCAGAACAAAGGTGCATTCGTTTCCCGGCATATCGGTCCCGACGAGGGGCAAATCCGGGACATGCTCAAGGTGGTAAACGCGGACAGCCTGGAGGATCTGGCGCGGAAAACCGTTCCCGACTCCATCCGCCTGGCCGCCCCGCTGGAACTCCCGGCCTGGGAAAACGAAAGCCGCTTCCTGCAAGAAGCGCGCGCGCTCGCCTCCCAGAATAAAGTCCTCAAATCCCACATCGGCGCCGGCTACTACGATGTGGTTCTGCCCGGCGTCATCCAGCGCAACATCCTGGAGAATCCCGGCTGGTACACGGCCTATACCCCGTACCAGGCGGAAATCGCGCAAGGCCGCCTGGAAGCCTTGATCAATTTCCAGACCACGGTGATGGATTTGACGGGCATGGAAATCGCCAACGCATCCCTGCTCGATGAAGGCACCGCCGCCGCCGAGGCCATGGCCATGCTCTTCTCCATCCGCGAGGATGAATCCGCCAAGGGCTTTTTCGCCTCCAAGCGCTGCCATCCGCAAACCCTGGATGTGCTGCGCACGCGCGCGGAACCGCTGGGTATAGAACTCCGCATCGGGGACGAGGCGGACTTGGCCAACGGCCAGGTGGCGGGCGCATTCGGATCCCTGATCCAATACCCGGACACCTTCGGCAACGTCGCGGACTACGCGGACCTGGTCACCCGGGCCCATGCCGCCGGCATCAAGGTGGCCGTGGCCACGGATTTGTTGGCCTTGGTACTGCTCGCTTCGCCGGGATCCTTCGGGGCGGACATCGCCATCGGATCCGCGCAACGCTTTGGCGTGCCTATGGGTTTCGGCGGGCCGCATGCCGCCTTCTTCGCCACCAGGGAAGCCTTCAAGCGCCACATGCCCGGACGTATCATCGGCGTTACCATCGATGCGCATGGCCAGCGCGCCTACCGCATGGCATTGCAAACCCGCGAGCAGCATATCCGCCGGGACAAGGCCACCAGCAATATCTGCACCTCGCAGGTGCTGTTGGCCGTCATGGCCGGCATGTACGCGGTCTACCACGGGCCGCAGGGGCTCAAGGCCATCGCCTCGCGCGTGCACGCGCTGGCGCGCTCCCTGGAGAAAGGCCTGGCTACGCTCGGCTGCAAGCAGGCCAACGCCGCCTTCTTCGACACGCTGCGTATTTCCCTGCCGGATGCGGCCATGCTGCCCAAGCTCAAAGCGGATTCCGTGGCCGCGGGCCGCAACTTCCGCTATCTGGAAGACGCCAAGGGCGGGAACGTGGGCATCAGCCTGGACGAAACCACCACCGAGAAGGACGTGGCGGAAATCGTCGCCATCTTCGCGGGAGCCGTGAACAGACCCAAGCCGGACGCGAAAGCCGCGGAGGAATGGCCGCGCGGGCTCGCTCTCAATTGGCCCGCGCCGCTCATCCGCAACAGCGCCATCCTGGCCCATCCCGTGTTCAACAGCCATCGCAGCGAAACGGAAATGCTGCGCTACATCAAATCGCTTGAGAACAAGGACCTGTCCCTCAACACCTCCATGATAGCGCTGGGTTCCTGCACCATGAAGCTGAACGCCACCGCGGAAATGGTGCCGCTCACCTGGCCGGAGTTCGGCAACATCCACCCGTTCGCGCCGGAGGATCAGACCAAGGGGTATCGCCGCATGTTCTGGGATCTGGAACGCGATCTGGCCGCCATCACCGGCCTGCCGGGCGTTTCCCTGCAGCCCAATGCCGGATCGCAAGGCGAATACGCCGGCCTCATGGTCATCCGCGCCTACCACAAGAGCCGCGGCGAAAGCCATCGCGACGTGTGCCTCATCCCCGTTTCCGCGCACGGCACCAATCCCGCCAGCGCGGTGATGGCCGGCCTCAAGGTGGTGCTGGTGCAATGCGACGCCAAGGGCAACATCGACATCGCCGATCTCAGGAAACAAGCGGAGGCCAACAAGGCCAAGCTCAACAGCCTCATGGCCACCTACCCTTCCACCCACGGGGTTTTTGAAGAAGGCATCAAGGACGTCTGCAAGATAGTGCATGAGAACGGCGGCCAGGTCTACATGGACGGGGCCAACATGAACGCCCAGGTAGGTCTGTGCAGCCCCGGCACCATCGGCGCGGATGTCTGCCATCTCAACCTCCATAAGACCTTCTGCATCCCGCACGGCGGCGGCGGTCCCGGCATGGGCCCCATCTGCGTGGCCGCGCATCTGGCCCCTTTCCTGCCCGGCCATGCCGTGGTCAAAACAGGCGGCGACAAGGCCATACCCGCCATCTCCGCGGGCCCTTGGGGCAGCGCCAGCATCCTCACCATCTCATGGGCCTATATCCGCATGATGGGCGGCAAGAACCTGACGCGCGCCACCAAAGTGGCCATCCTCAACGCCAACTACATGATGAAGCGGTTGGAAAGCCATTACCCCGTGCTCTACGTGGGCAGCAACGGTACCGTGGCGCATGAGATGATCCTGGATTGCCGCAAGTTCAAGCAAAGCGCGGGCGTGGAGGTGGAAGACATAGCCAAGCGCCTGATGGACTACGGTTTCCACGCGCCTACGGTTTCCTTTCCCGTGGCCGGCACCTTGATGATCGAACCCACCGAAAGCGAATCCCAGCCGGAGATGGATCGCTTCTGCGACGCCCTCATCGCCATCCGCAAGGAAATAGCGGCGGTGGAAAACGGCAAAGCGGATCGAGCCGACAATGTGCTCAAGAACGCGCCGCATACCGCAGGGCATGCCTTGGCGGATGCCTGGCCCCATCCTTATACGCGCGAGCAGGCTGTCTACCCGTTGGCTTGGGTCAAGGCGAACAAGTTCTGGCCCGCCGTGGGCAGGCTCAACGCCGCCTACGGGGACAAGAATCTCATGTGCGCATGCCCGCCGCTGGAATCCTACGTCTGAAGCAAGCGGAAGGGTTCCGCTGTTCTTTTCCGATCGGGGCTGATATTCGTTTTATCGCCCCGGTGACGGAGCGCGCTTCGGTCAGATCAGGGCTTTATAGGCCGCCGCGTCCATCAGGCCTTCATTGGAAGGGTGATCCAGCTTCACCTTGAGGATCCAACCCGTCCCATAGGGGTCCTGGTTGATCACGCCCGCATCGGCGGCAAGGGCCGCGTTGACCTCCGTGATGGTGCCGGATACGGGGGCATAGAGTTCGGCCACGGTCTTGACGGCCTCGATGGTGCCGAAGCTCTGGCCGGAGAGAACGTTGGCGCCGACTTTGGGCAGTTCCACGAATACGATGTCACCCAGTTCGCGTTGGGCGTGATCGGTGACGCCCACAGTGGCGACGGCGCCTTCGATCTTCGCCCATTCGTGGTCCTTGGTGTACTTCAAACCATCCGGAACAAGGGACATCATGTCCTCCTAAAATACCCGCATAGCGGGCTGTGAGTGCGCCGGCCGGGAAAAATCATTCCCCGGCGTCTTCCGAGCCCAGGCCTGGACCGGCTTTCTTGAATGAGGCGTTGGCGTTCTGCAATCCGCTGCGGAAGGCGGCGGCGTGCTGCTTCTCCTCGGTATCGTTTTCCGATTTGAAAAAACGTTCGGCGTTATAGGCGGCCGCGACCAGTGCTTCCAGGCCTTTGCCCAATTGATCTTGCGTGTCCTTCAAGTCCGGCGGCACCTTGCCGGCCGCGGCGGCGAACCGGTCCTTGGTGCGGCGCGCTTCGGCGAGGTAACCCACGGCGCGGTTCTGCAAGGACTCGTATTCTTCGTCGGAAATGTCCGCCACGGCGCCAAGGCTCAATGAGGACATGCTGCGGGCCGTGCGGCGCGCCGCTTCCAGGATGCCTTTCAACTCGTTCTTGCCCTCCGAGACAGCCACTTGGTTCTTGGAGGCGGCCAAGGCGGCCGTATCCGGCGGCGGGGGCGCTACCACGGGCTCGGGGGGTTTTACCGGTTGGGGCGGGGGCGCCACCACCACCGCATCGTCCCCGTGCAATTCCCCGCCGGCCAGGAATTGGCTGGTGTGGAAGACCGCGGCGCATAAGGTGAGGATGGCCAGGAAGTAGGAAAGGGCCACGCGCGCGGGCCCCCGTGAATTGATGGCGCCGATGAAGGCGGTCAAGGCCACCGCATACAACAGAGTGAGCAGCATCAGATCGGTTTTCATCGGCTCTCCTTCTCGGACCGCCGGGTCGCACCCGCGCCTTGAGAAGCGCGCCGTGTTCCCGTGGGTCGCAAGATCCTCCGGCATCGCCGGTTCGGTTTACCCGAAAAAACGAGTGTGAATATAAAATTTGGGTTAGGCGCCTCCAACCCGCGGGGGTTGCTATTTTTGCCCGGCGGAACGGTTTCCATCGGCTTTCCAACCATGACGGGCGCGCTGCGCGTCCACGGACGGCAAGGAGCGGCGCAAGGCATGATCCAGGAAGAGGCGCAACCCGGGATCATCGAGCCCATCGGCATCCTGGGCTACGGCGTGGAAGGCGCCAGCACTTGCCAATACCTGGTGAAGCGCGGCTTCACGGACATCACGGTGTTCGATCGCAAGACGCCCCGGGACCTGGACGCGCGCGTCCGTTACGCCGGCAGCGGCGGGATGGACGCATCCGGCGACTACCTCTCCGGCCTCGCCTCCATGCGCACGCTGTTCCGATCCGCGGGCGTCCGGCCGGATCTCCCCGCCGTCGCCGCGTTCTTGCGCGCCGGCGGCACGCTGACCTCGCAAACCGGATTGGCCCTCGCGTTGGCGGGACGCGGGCGCGTTATCGGCATCACGGGAACCGTAGGCAAGGGGACCTGCTGCTCCCTGCTGCACGCCATGCTGCAAGAAGCGGGCATCCCCGCCCGGCTGGGGGGTAACATCGGTGTTCCGGCCCTGGATCTTGCCGCGGACCTGCCCGCCGGAGAAAAATTGATCCTGGAACTTTCCAGCTTCCAACTCTCCACGCTTTCGCAAAGCCCCGCCTATGCGGCCGTCTTGCGCACCACCACCGAGCATCTCGATTGGCATCCCACCCGGGACGAATACTGGCTCCACAAGGCGAACCTGGCCGGCCGGCAATCCCCCGATGACGTACTCGCCTATTGCGCCGACGCGGAAGGCAGCGTTTGGATAGCCGGCCGCAGCCAGGCCCGCAAGATAGCCTATGGCGCGGGCGCGGCAGTGCGCATCACCCATGACGCCGTGGTATGGAGCAAACCGGCATTCAAGATCCCGTTCTCGGCCGTGCGCCTCAAGGGACGGTTCAACCTGGAGAACATCGCGGCGTCGGGCATCCTGGCCTTGGAGCTGGGCGCGGAACCACGCCACGTGATGGCTGCGGCCATCGCCTTCCCCGGCCTTGAGCACCGCCTGGAGTTCGTGCGCGATCGCGCGGGCGTGGCCTTCTACAATGATTCCTACGCCACCCGGCCGGAGGCCACCTTGGGAGCCGTCAACGCCTTGCAGGATGCGCCCATGGGCTTGATCCTGGGCGGATCGGAAAAGCACGCGGACTTCTCCGAACTGGCCGCGGCCCTGGCCGGCGCCGCGCATGTCGGCGCCATCGCCCTTATCGGCCAAACCGCGGAACGGTTGGAACGCGAGCTGGGG
Organism: Fibrobacteria bacterium; assembly: GCA_025360005.1. GTDB lineage: Bacteria > Fibrobacterota > Fibrobacteria > UBA11236 > UBA11236 > Chersky-265. Next base: position 74,365 of record JANYDA010000048.1, on the reverse strand, counting down.
ACAAAGGGAGTATTGGACATTCCCGGCGTCCGCTCGGTAAGCCGCTGCTCCAGCCTGGAAGAGGCTATCGGGTTTCTGCTGGCCCGGATCCCGCGCGGCGCCATCGCGCTTTCTCCCGCCTGCGCGTCCTTCGGGATGTTTGAAAACTACAAGGAACGGGGGAAAGCCTTTAAAAAAATAGTGGCGGGATTGTAATGGCCGGGACGATTGGGCGTGCAGGGCCCGGAAGAATGCGGCGAGGCGAAGAAAGTGCGCCGCTTGCGAAGGGTCCATTAGTTATATTAAAAATTGTGCGAAGACACCTCCTCGCGGCGCAGGGCGTTTAAACTCAAGCCCGGAGCGTCAGCCTCTTATGCTCTCCGAAGACTACGAAAAGATGATGCTGATCTACCTGTCCGGCCTCGTGGACGGTCCGGGATTCCGCAAGATAGAGGATCTCAACCGACTGGGCTCGCACGAGCTGCTGCAACTGTCGCAGAAGGTGGACGACTCCGCCCTGGGCCTGTTCGTCCAGTTGCTGAAGAGCTCGGAATCTGGCGAACGCCTGTTTGAAAAGCTGATGGGCGATCATGAGGAAGAGAATCGCGCCCTGGTGGACGCTTTCTTCACGCGCTATCTGAAAGTGGTCCTATCCAGCGTCCAGGAAGGCGAAAACTTCAATCCGCTGGAAGTCTACCTTCCCGTCCACACCTTCGACGATCTCGCGTTCGTGCAGAGCCGGCAGGGCTTCTTCCTGCGCCAGACCATCGACACCATCAATGAATACCTGAACGGCGCCTTTAAGGGCAAGCACAGCTTCGGTCCGGGGGAACAGCAACCGGCATGGGAATATTTCTGGGGAAAGGTCATGGAAAAATGACGGGGATGAATGCGGAGGCGCTGGCCCGATGAGCGACGAGCCCGGCAAAACTTCCCCCCAGGAAGAAGGCGAAACCGGTACGGAAACCCTCGCCAAACCCGCCTTGAATTGGAAGGTAGTGCTCTTCAACGATGAGGAACACACCTACGACTACGTTGTGGAGATGCTCACCTCCGCGTGCAAACTGTCACGCGAAAACGCTTTCCGTTGCGCGGTGGAAGTGGACATGACGGGAAGGACCATCGTGTTCTACGGCACCCGGTCCGATTGCGAAGGCGTGTGTTCTAAAATCCTCGCCTATGGTCCCGATCATCGCCTGCCGCAAAGCATGGCTTCCATGAATGCCGAGACGCAATCGCTCTGATCCCTTTCGCTTCGGTTCGGCTTCCCTCCATCATTGATGGATGAATTGGATCGTTTGTCCTGCCATCCTCATTACTGCGAGGATCCCCGTCTTTCCGCGCTTGAAAAACCTTCCATAAAATTTCCAAAAATTGGCTTGCAACTCCCCACACGCCGTTGTTATCTTCAAACTGTTAACCACAATATCTAGGGGTAGAGGAGGTTAATTTGAAGAATGTGACCAAGCAGGACCTAGTTCAGGAAGCGGCCAAATCGAGCGGTCATCCTCAGCTGGAAATCAAGGAAGTCGCCGAGCAGTTTATGCGGCTGGTCGGCGAGTACTTGGCTCAGGAAAAGACCATCGAGATCCGAGGATTCGGTACCTTTTATACCAAGGTCCGCAAGCCCCGGCCCGCCCGGAACCCTCGCACAGGGGAAATCTGTCCCCTGGGGCGTCGCAAGGTGGCCCTGTTCCGGTTCTCCGCGGACATGAAGACCCAGATCCGGGACGTTCCGGAGCTGACCGAGGTCTTGTCCCAATCCTTGGCCAACGCGTCGGCTACCCAAAGCGGCGCGGCCCTGTCCGAAAGATAAAGTTCCGGAGGCTCCTTCCCTGAAGGGGCCTTTTTCATGAACTCCAGGCGCCTGCGCTCCCTTGTGGACCCGGGCGCTTGTCCACTTGCTCAACTCCCAAGCCTGCGCTTCTTACCAGGCGCGTGAAAAGAGTCTCCCTTTTTTCGACCCGCGCCGGAATGATACACTCGGGACGTGGTATCCCGACCTTTCCGGCAGGCCCTCGCCGTCCTTCTCCTGCTGTCCCAGGCATCCCATTCCCAGCCTATTCTGCTGATCGGAAAAGCGGACGCGGAATTGAGCGGCGCCTTCTCCTATGACTTCCTGCAATCGCCGCTCACGCGCCCCTTCGATCAGGGTCGCGCCCAGATCAGCCTGAACCTTCCCTTTAACGCCTCCGCCCAAGCGCAAAAGTTCCTGGGAACGATAGCCGATTCCGCCGTGGTGGTGCCGGAACTTTTCGCGCGCGTCTCCCAGGACCTGAACGCGCACGTGGACGTCTCCGCGCCCATGTTCGGCGGAGTGCTTTTCTTCGCGGCGCGCGAGAACGCCAGCCTGCGCGTGGCGGGAGCCCTGGGCAACGCCGTCTTCAACCTGGACACTACCCTGGACGGAGTGGGGTCGATCCTGCTCAAAGGCAGCATCCATATGCCCTTGCTGTTTGAAATGCACTGGCGATCCCTAAGCTTCGGGTACGCCTTCCGGCCCGCGCCTTGGGTGACCTTGGGCTTCCAGGTTCACAAGCACGAGTTCAGCGCGCGCACATCCGGCGATCTCCGGCCGGATCTCTCCGGGCGCATTTCCGTGGGCGGCGATGCCGGGAATACCTCCTTCCTGGTGGAATACCCGGACAATAAAGTTTACGGGACCGCGGACGGGTACTACCAGGGGACGGCATGGAGCCCGGAGATGGCCGTGGGCCTGGGACCAGTGCGCCTGGTCTCCCGCATGGGCGCGCGCATGTCGGCCAAGGGTCACGTGGATGTTACCTATGCGGTGCCTTTCTTCATCGACCCGGCCGATTTCCAACCCCGTTTCACGGAACCGGATTCCTTCCTGGCCGCGGACAACCTGCGCCGCCTGCTGGACGGGGAGACGGGCAAGCGGGATATCCACATCAAGGACCGGCTCATCCTCACCTTGCCGCAATCCCATACGGTTACCGTGGATCTGTGGCCGGGCAAGCTGGCGCTGAGTTACAGCAAGGTATTCGGCCACGTTTCCATCCACACGGAAACCGCCCGGCCCGCGGCCGTGGCCGCCACCGGAAGCGCCGCCAATCCATCCGCGGTAACCCCGGGCGCGGTAGCTCCGGCTCCGGGAGGGACGGACAGCAGCGGAGTCAATACGGAGAGTTTCGTCGATCTCGATCTGTTCCCGGATCAGGTGATTTGCCTGAGCGGGACGTTCGCATGGTTCCATGCGGATGTGGGCGCGCACAGCCTCAACATCAGCTATGGCGGCAAAGGCCATTTGCTTTCCGGATTATCCCCGCTGGAATGGGACGGGGACCCGTTCGTGCCCATCCTCGACTTCGGATTCACATGGGGCTTCCCGCTGGTGTTCAATACGGATTTCTTCGTATCCCCGTTACCGGCGGTGCGATCGGGAGTGACGTATGCGTTTTGAACCAGAAAAGTCAAAAGGCAAAGCGCGAAATGCAAAATGCAAAATGACGGGAAAGAAAAAATCGGCAGCCGGAGCTTCCCGGTCCCTCTTCCATTTTACGCTTTGCCTTTTGACTTTCGCATTCGCTTTGCGCACTGGCGCGGCGCGGGCGCAAACCAATCTCCTCTTCGTCCAAGCGCCGCAAAGCGAAGTCTTCTCCGACTCGCTGGTCCGCTTCTCGGTTTCCCCCCTTCCGCCCGGGACCAAGCTGCCCGATTCCTGCGCCCTGTTCCGCAGCCCCACGCCGGCGGGCAGCAAGCTGGCGGGCCATACCACGCGCATCCTGGCCGCGCGCTCCACGTCCAAGGACGCCACCGCGCTGCTGTTCGATTTCAAGCCCGCGGACAACGACTCCGGGAAATCGGGGCCGCAACTGGGTTTCGGCTTCCACTATGTGGTCGCGTCCTGCCAGGACGGCAAGTTCATCTCGCCGGAAATCCCGCTATGGGTGGTCTCGCGCCAGGCGGTCACCATCACCGCGCCCAAGGCGCAGGAAACCTCATCCAGCCCCAACATCGCCTGGACGCCCGTGCCCGGCGTGCCGGCCTACCATCTGCTGCTTTCCGATCAGGCGTTGGACATCAATACGGAGAAGGGCACGGTCGCCGGCGCCAGCGTCATCTGGCAGGTTATCACCACCCAGTCCAGCATCCCTTACGGCACGCCGGATCCCTCCGGATCCTTCGCCAAGGTGCCCGCGCCGCCTTTATCGCCCAACGTGCCTTACAACCTGGTCATCCTGAACAATTACGACGGGCGCAGCGCCTTGTCCACTTCCACCAAGGCGCAAGGCCTCAAGCTCTTCACCATCCAAGCGACGGGACCGGCCCTCAAGCCGGCCAAGAACCTGGAGCCGGCGCAGAACAAGATCCTGACGGTGGCCACGGACAGCGTCATCGGCTTCAAATGGAGCAAGGCGGTTGCGGCGAGCGGTAACGGCGTGGCCAATACCTATCAGGTGTTCATCTATTCGCTGGAATCGCAGGCCGGCGTGGACGTGCTCTTTCCCATCTGGCATACGGAAGTCACCGATACCTTCGCGGTGCTGGACGCCAGGCGCACCTTGCTCAGCAAGCGATATGTCTGGAAGGTTTTCGCCGTGAACGCGGCGGGCGCGAGCGTGGTGGGCGATACCACCTCTTTTCTGTACCGCAACGATGTCCAGACCCTATCCATCAAGGTGAGTTCCGCGGGCCTGGAAAACGACACCCTTCCTCTGGGCGACGTGCGGATAGCCGTGACGCCGTTGGACGGCAGCGCGGACGTATTGCCGCTCTTCACCACAAGCGCCGGGGACGCGGAAAAGGTGCTGGCGGTGGGCAGCTATTCGCTGACCTTCTCCAAGGATGGGTATCCCAGCCAGACCCGCACCGTTACGCTGGGGACGGGGACGGCGATCAAGATTGCGCAAATCATGCCGGCGGCGGCCTGCCGTATCGTCGGCCATCTGGTAGATCAGACGGGATCGGACCTGGTTAACGTGAATGTTACCGCCTCCGGAGGCGGGAGGGCGGTCACGGGAGTATCGGACGCGCAGGGGTTCTTCCTGCTGGGCGTTTCACCCGGAACCTATGCGGTATCCGTCGCCAAACCGGATTACCAGTCCCGTGCGGATACCACGTTGAGCCTGACGGCCGGGAAGACCGCGGACCTGGGCCGGCTCAAGCTGATCAAGGCGCAAGGATCCTTGACCGGCACGGTGGCCAATGACAATGGCTCGCCCCTGGCGGGATGCCAGATCACGGTAAAGACCGCTGCCGGCACCGTGGAGCGCAGCCTGCTCACCGACGACAAAGGCGTCTTCTCCGCCTTCGTGGCGCCCGGACCGTTTACGGTGATCGCCGCGCGGGCGGGCTTCAGCACGGAACAAAAATCCGTGCAACTCACCGAGTCCGCCAACCTCTCCTTCACGCTGGCCTCGGGCGCATCCTTGATCAAGGGAAGGATCTCCATCTTGACCTGGCCCACGGGCGCGGCCGCGCAATCCGCTCCCTTGCCGGGAGCCTTATTGGAATTGGCTAACAAATTGCGCGGCACCTCGCAAAAAACCGAATCCGATTTACGCGGGGAATACTCCTTCTCCGCGGACACGGGCGCCTATCTCCTCAAGGCGGCGCGCCCGGGCAAGGCCCAACCGGAATCCGCCGTGGTACGCATCGCCGATCCCCGTTCTACCGTCAACCAGGATCTGTCCCTGCAAGGCTTCGCCTCCGTACTGGGCGTATTGCGCCTCTCCCCGGATACAACCGTGGATCCTTCCGTGGTATCCGTGAGCCTATTATCCGCGGCCGGATCGGATCTGATCGCGAGCGTCATGCCGCAGCGGGCGCCGGAACCGGGGGCGGCGGGAGCCATGGCTTATTCCCTGGACGGCATCCCCGACGGAAATTACCGGCTTACCTGCGGCCTGCCCGGCTATGGTCTGGATGCGGAACCGGCAATCACCATCAAGAACGCGCTATGGAAAACCGGATTGGACCTGATGCTCAAGAAAGCCATCAAGTCCATCACCTTCGTCATGACCGCGGGAGGCAGTCCTGCCCCGGGCAGCGTCCGCCTCATTACCCCGCAGGCGCTTGAGATTCCCGGGGGGCAGAAGCTGGCGCAGGCGGCCGCGGGGACTTATACGCTCAACGCCACGCCGGATAGCGCGGGGCTGTTGCCCTTGATCCGGTACTCCTTTTTCCTCCCCGCCGCGGGATCGCCGGATACCACGCTAACGCTCGCTTTTCCGTTCTCGCATCAAAGCGCCCCCATCGCTTTCAAGAACGGAGAGGCGACGCTGACGTTGGAGGCCGGCGCCAAAGTTGATTCCATGTGGATCATCCACGGGTACGGCTCTCCCACCGATACCTTCAAGGTGCCGGCTTCGCAATTGTCCGGTCCGCCGGGAACGCGCGCCCTGCGCTTCCGGCCCGGCCCGCAAGGCGGATTGCTCACCTATTATTTCATCATCCGTTCGGGGGCCTTCCTCTATTCCAATCAAGAAGCGGCGCGGCGATTCCATGCGCCGGTGACGGCTTCGCGCGATCTGGCGCTGCTGAAGCTTGCCGCGGTGGACAGTCTGCGCTTGGCCGCCAACACGCAAGGCGAAATCTTCCTGCATACCTACGATGCCGCCGGGCGCCGTCTGGATACCGCCGTGGATCAGCGGGGCACCGTCGCCTGGAGCGTGGATCCCGCCCTGGGAGTCAAGCTGGACAAGCATTCCAAGCGGACACTGACCTACCGCACCTCGGCGCCTTCCAAGACGCTGGGAAAGCGGAGCGCCGCCACGGCCGGAAGCTGGGGCACGCTGTCCGTGACCGTTGGCCTTGACGGCATCGAGCAGACATTGGATCTGCCGACCACGATTGTCTCTGCGGTGGTCAACAAGCTGGTCCTCTCCTCCACCCTGGGCGAGGTGGCGGACATCCCCGATCCTATGTCCTTCGGCCTCTTCGTTTCCGGTTTCGATACCACCACCTCGCCGCCCACGCCCGTGGCGCCCAATCCCGTCATCACCCTGTTCCCGTCCAAGGCCGGCAGCATCCAGGAAATGCAAGTGGGCCTGGACAAGCATTTCATCGGCCCCCTGCGCATCCTGGCCAAACAGGTCAACGCGGACGGATCGGAAACGGCCACGGAGCTGGGCGCATACCGTGATTCCCTGACGCGCGGGCTCAACGTGGGCCAGACGCTGACCCTGGGAGACACCACCCGGCATCTGTTCCACGATGACCGCTTTCAGATGTTCGTGCCGGACACGGCCTTCACCGGCGCCGGCCAGGCCCTGCTCCGCATGTACAAGCGCAGCGTGGCCAAAACCTTTTCCAGCGGCATCGCCTATGCGGTATCCGGCGATCTTTATGAGATATCCAATCCCGGCGGCCTCACCTTCGCCAAACAACCGCGCCTGACGCTGGGAATTCCGGGCGCGTCCCTGGCCCGTACGAACAGCATGAAGCGTTTCGACGCCTCCCGTTTGGAATGGAAAGACATGACGGATTCCGTTTCCGAAACCACCAACCCGGAAGGCCGGCCCGCTTTGGCGGCGGACATCCGGGAAATGGACGGCAGCTACTACGGTTTGCTCGCCGCCTCGCGGGAACTCACCGCGGGCGAGGTGCAGATCATCCCCAATCCCTTCAGCCCGCTGGTGATGGCCACGCACGACGGCAATATGCAATACGGCGCCCGCATCCGCATCCATCCGGAATCGGATCGTAGCGCGGAAGTTACCGTATCCGTGAAGATCTACAACCTGGACGGGGAATTGGTGCGGGTATTGGTGGATCATAAGACGGTGGCGAAGGCGCCCATCGATTTCTATTGGGACGGAAAGGCGGACGGCGGGCGCTGGGCGCGCAACGGGCGCTACCTGCTGAAGGTGTCGGTGGGTACGGTAGGATCCACCCGGCAGAAACAAACGGTCAAGTCCGTGGTGGTCTTCCAATGACGGGGGGCGGCTTGGGTTGGGGGGCGGATATTGATATGGGGTTCGGGGGCGTGCGCTTCTGCGCTCCGGAACTCGCGCGTATCCTGCTTGCGCGGTCGCTCGCCGGGCACGCGCTCAGACATGCCTCCGGGCAGGAGCGCACGCCCCCGAAGCCCCTCTTTAGCGTCCGCCCCCCAAGCCAAGGCCTGCTTTGCGCCGGGGGAAGAGGGGGAGGTGGGCCGCGGGGGGAGGAATGCGGGAGCGATGGGGTTGGGGCGGACTGCGGGGGCGCGGGAGGCGACGGAGTTGCGATGATGACGGTGAGGTCGATGCGGCCTCCGGGGAAGGGCCGCGGGGAAAGAATAGTGGTTGGGACGTTGACTGTGTGGTCTTTGCCGCCTCCGGGGAGGGGATGGGGAGAAGGAATAGTTGAGACGTTGACTGTGCGGTCTCTGCCGCCCCCGGGGAAGGGCGGGGGAGGGAGACTAAGACTAAGGAGAAGAAGGGGAGGTCCAGCGGGGGCTGGGTTGCGGGGTTTTGGGCGGGTTTTGCTTTGGTTGTGGGTGGGGTTGTTGTGGGGCGGGGCTTTTGGGGGCGAGGGTAACTCCGGTGATACCATGGGCGAGGCGGGGGCATTCGGGCATTTGAACGAGGGGGCCGCGTATGTGGCGCCTAAGGATTCGGTGGGGAAGAAACCGGCGCGGGCCAAAGCTGCGCGCAAGCAAACGCCCAAGCCGGCGGGGGCGGAACCGGATTCGGCCCGGACCGTCCCCGGTAACGTGCCTGTTACTCCGCCTGCGGCCGTCGGGCCGGGGGCGCAGGGTGCGCCGGGGGACTCTGCGCGTAGGGCTGCGGATAGCGCGGGAGCGGATTCGCCGGCGGTGGGGAAGCCGGTTGGGGATTCGGGAGCGGCCGGGGGCGGGGATCCGCTGGCCGCGCGGGGGCAGGCTGTCAAGGAGACCTTGCTGGTGATGCTCCCCATGGCCGCGGGGGCGGGGGTATCCGGGTCGGACGGGGAATTGGAGCGGGCGGAGGCGGCTTTGCGGATGGGCCTCAACCAGGCCGGCCGCTTCCGGATATTGACGGAAGAGGAAGCGACGCGGTTTTCCCGGGGCGGGGAGCGGTTGCCTAAAGCGTGTTTTTCGGAGCGGTGCCTGGAGATGTCCGCGCGCAGGTTGCCGAGCGGATTGGTGGTGGCTTCGCAATATTCCAAGCGCGATAGCGTGACAAGGTTCAAACTGGTGATGGCGGAGGCGCCGACCGGAAAAATCCATTGGGCCGTGCAGATATGGGGCCGTGCCGGAAAGGGCGGGTCCATTCCCTTTGCGCGGGAGGCGGCCATCCGTTTCGCCATGCCGGAAGCGGAGAGCGCGCAAGCTTCGGGCGAGAGGGCAGGGATCGAGGGATCCTTTTTCACCACCCGATCGTGGCGGGAAGTGCCTTGGCTCAACCCCAATGATTCGACGGACAATCGGCGGAGCTGGGGCTGGGCGGGATCGGGGATCCTGACCGTGGGATTGGGGCTGGCTTACGCGGAGGGCCAGCTGACGCAAGCGGATAGGAACCATGGAACGCTGGCCAAGGACGTGCTTTCCGGCGCGGGGTCGCAGTCGTTCCTGCGCGGATTCTTCGCCGCGCCTACCCTGGGCGCTCGTTATGCGGCCATGGGAGGGGCGGGTATCGCGCAGGTTAACAACGGATTCGCGTTGCTGATGAATCCCGCGGGCGTGGCGGAGACCGATCAGGAGAACGTGGTCGCGGCCAAGCGTAGCCTGCCGGACGGGACGCCGTCCCTGTTCATGGCCTATGCCGGGCCCCTGCAAAAGCATTGGTCCCAAGGTGTGGGCGTGCAATTCGAAGGCGATCGGCTTGCGAATGAAACCACCCTGCACGCGGCCCTGGGGTATGATCTGGGCGGGTTGGGCAAGGATTGGCTCGGCATCAAAGTCGGCATCCAGCCCAAGATCTACCTCGCCCAGGTGGGAGAGGGCGGAGTGGGGGAAGATCGGTCCACGGGGCGATCCTTCGGAATGGGTTTGGACTTGGGGCTCCAGGCCCGGCTCAACGAAAGGATCTCGGCGGCCTTCGCCATCCGCGATGCGGCCGCCTTCCTGCGGCACAGCAACACCCTGACCGATCAATCCTACGCGGAAGCCCTGCCCACCGAATACCGGGTAGGCACGGCTTATCGGGCCTCGCCCTCGTTATTGCTGCTGATGGACGGGCAGAAAGGCGTCTGGGCGGATCAAGCCGATCACCTGAGGCTGGGGGGCGAGGATGTCCTTTTCGATTTCCTGGCCATCCGTTGCGGCCTGCATGAGATTTTCGGCCGCGAGGCGGTCCGCAAAATGTCGGTCGGCTTCGGGTTGGATACCCGGGGGCTGGGAGACAAGGCGGTGAAGGTGAAGGTGGCCCTCAACTATGCTTATGAATTCGGGCTGGGGGAAGACGCGGCCTTGGGCGCCGGCCAGCAATTCAGCCTGGAGGCCGGTTTCTGAGAAGGTAACTCGCCGGCTACGTAACCTGGCGAGTACCCAGGCCCCTTCGGACGCCCCGTCCCGGCGCTTTTCCGCCCTTTACCAACGGAAAGCCAGCTTGTTGAGCAGATTGGTTTTTTCCTTGTCCAGCTTCTTCAGCTTCTTCTTATGGCGCTGGGCGCTGCACCAGGAGATCAGCTTCTTGTCTTGCAAGGCCGCGGCTTCCAGGGACGGCCACTTGCCGGGATTCTTCTTCTTGTATTCCTTGAGCTGCTCGTAATAGCGCATCCAACCCAGGTTTTTGACGCTCCACAGGAAACCGGCGCGGTTCAGCTTGGCCGCGCGCTCCGGGCTTAACTTATCCGCTTTATAGGCGCAGCGTTGGAGATGGCACCAGAGGCCCAGGCGGTTGCCGGCGGGGAACTCCTCCCGCGCCTTGGGCCAGCGTTGCGGATGCTTGGCGCGATACTCCTTCAGGGTCTGGAAATGCCCTTCCCAGCTATCGGGCAGGATCAACGGAAATCCCAGCTTGATCAGGGCCTGCTGGCGATCCTTTTCCAAACTCTTCCGGGCGTAATTCTGGCGTTGGCGCCAGACCCAAAGGCCCAGGCGATTGCCCTTGGGGAACTCTTCGCGGGCGAACGGCCACTCGCCGGGATGCGTTTTGCGATAGTCCCTGAGGTAGCGGAACTGCTGCTCCCAATGGGATTCGCGTTCGTCGGTCTTCTCCCACGCGAAGCCGAGCTTGTTGAGCAGCTTTACGCGATCGCCGGACAGCTTCTTCCGGCCCTGCAGATCGCGCTGGCGATGGACCCATTGGCCCAGGCGGTTGCCTTTGGGGAATTCCTCCAGGGTGGAAGGCCAGGATTTGTTCTTGGCGCGGTAGCGCACCAGATGGCCATATTGACGGACCCATTGCTCATCCCAGCGGGTGGCGAACTCTACGCGGGAAACGCCCTTTGCATTATCAAATTTACTACTCAATTTTTTTTCCTGGTTTCATTAAAGTTCACATTGTCCGGACGGACACAACTGCCTAAGTCGTTTCCGGCCCCCGGATCTTCGCTCCGAGTCCCGAAACCCGCAGGCTACCCCCTATGATAAGGGCCTTTAAATACAGGGTTGCCGGATGAAAGTAAGCGAAAACCCCTTCGGATGCAACAGGGTATGCGGGGAGAATTTACCATGATTTTACCAGTCGGTTCGGCTATGGCGTCCTCATCAAAGACGTGCGGGAGATCACAGCTCAAAAAGCGCATGGAAAATTTTCCGCCGGTTAAAAAACTTTACTGCATTCGCTGCGCTTCACCCCCGCTCTGCCGAGATCCGTAGACAGGGAATCGCGTTGGGAGCGCCAGCGGGTTTTGACCGCCCAGGTTGGGAAACGGTTCCGTGGGGATCCCCCGGCGCCAAAGCGTAGTAACAGGGAAACGGGAACGGGACGGACGGACCGGCCGCAGAGCGGGCAATCCGGAAAGGGGGTTAAGGATCCCGGAGTGCCGCCAAATCCGCGCTGCCCATGAAATGACCTCGATCGGTGAAGTAGGTCTTGGCCACCTCGGAGCCGTCCTGATAGAGAATTTCCACTTCGCGTTCCCCGTTGGGAAACCACCCGATATACAAACCGTCCATCACTTCACGGCCGCTGTCCCGGTAAACCCAATAACGTTCCTTAAGGAACCCGTTGGGGTAAAAAGCCTGTCTTTGCTCGGGGAGCTTGCAAGCGGCCAGGAAAAAGAGCGCAACCGTTCCCGGGAGAAACCTGATATTCACCACCGACTCCATTTCGTCCGCGTAGGCATGGCGTGGAAGAACATTAATCCCGATTGAATCGGCCCGCTTATGGATTCCCGTCCGCAGGAAGGGAAACCCGGACTTAAGGAACGGTCGCCGCTTTTTCCAATCGCCCCCGCCACGGACGTGAATAGTAGCTTACCCGGGGAATCGGTAAAGCGTTTTTCATCTCCGCTCTCCGTTCTGCGGCCCCAAAAGCGCGTTTTTATGTTTGCCGGGAGCCCTTCCCCTTCGCGGCCCGTATATTGAGGACTTCCACCGACATGGAAAAAAACATAGCGAAGTAGATATACCCCTTTGGGATATGCACGCCGAAACCCTCTCCTATCAACGCCATGCCGACCAGGAGCAGAAAGGAAAGCGCCAGCATCTTGATGGTGGGGAATCTGTTCACCAGATCGCTGATGGGGTTTACCGCCGCCAGCATGATGAGCACGGCAATCACGACCGCGGCCATCATCACATAGAGATTATCCACCATGCCCACCGCGGTGATCACCGAGTCCAGGGAGAAAATGATGTCAAGGAACATGATCTGCACGATAACGGCGCCGAACCCGATTCCCTGCTTCCCCCTCCCTGCGGTTCCGTCCGCTTCGCTTTTGTCTCCGGCCACCTTCTCATGGATTTCCGCCGTGCTCTTGTAGAGCAGGAACAGACCTCCCAGGATCAATACCAAATCGCGTCCGGAGATCTCATGACCCCACAGCGCGAAAAAAGGTTTGGTGAGCTTCACGATCCAGGCAAGGGACGCGAGCAGCATCAAGCGGGTCACCAGGGCCGCTGCGAGCCCGGTCCGGCGGGCCTTCGGTTGCTGCGTTACGGGAAGCTTGCCGGATAGGATGGTGATGAAAACGATGTTGTCGATGCCGAGAACTATTTCCAGTAACGTAAGGGTAACCAAGCTGATCCAGGTCTGCGGATCGGTCAGCGCATGCATCATGATAACGGTTCCTCTTTTGCTTATCCGACCGTTTTGCCGTGAACTTTCCGGGGTTGCGTTCCAATCCGACGCGTTCTGCCTGCGGAAGGCCCGGACAATGCGTTCGGCATGGCCCGGGAGCCCCCAAAATAATACTTTCCTCACCAACAGGAGCCGAATGAATCATGAGTAAACGAATTCTATTGCTGTTCGCCACCAACATCCTGGTGGTTCTCACCATCACCCTTATCCTGAATGTTCTGGGAGTGGGCCGCTTCCTCAACGGCTATGGCGCGAACTATACCGGCCTGTTCCTGGGCTGCCTGGTCTGGGGCTTTGCGGGCGCGTTCATATCGCTGGGCCTCTCGCGCATCATGGCCAAGACCGCCATGGGCGTTTCCGTGATCGATCCGCGGCAGCCCGGCCGATTTTCGGAGCTGGTGGAAACGGTGCACGCCTTGGCGCAACGCGCCGGCCTGCCCGCCATGCCCCAAGTGGGCGTCTATGAAAGCCCGGAAGCCAATGCCTTCGCCACCGGTCCCACCCGCAGCCGCGCGCTGGTGGCCGTCTCCACGGGATTGCTGCAGCGCATGAACAGGCAGGAACTGGAGGGCGTGCTGGGCCATGAGATAGCCCACGTCGCCAACGGGGATATGGTGACCATGTCCTTGCTGCAAGGCGTCATCAACGCGTTCGTAATGTTCCTGGCGCGCGTCATCGCCATGGCGCTCAGCGCGCGCGGGCGTGACGATGACCGGGGCTTCGGCTATGGCGGCAACTGGATGGTGGTGATGCTGCTGGAAACCCTGCTCAGCCCGCTGGGCTACGTGGTGGTGGCCTGGTTCTCGCGCCGCCGGGAATTCCGCGCGGATGCGGGAGGGGCCGCTTTCGCCGGCAAGGAGAAAATGATCGGCGCGCTGCAATCCTTGCAACGCGTATTCGGGAAGGATACGGATCCCAACCGGCGCACCGGTTCGATAGCCACCTTGAAAATTTCCGGCAAACCTTCCGGCTTGCTGGCGCTGCTCTCCACCCATCCTCCCCTGGAAGAGCGCATCGCGCGCTTGCAGAACGCCCGGGATTGAGCCCGCCTGCCAGGCCCGACGCCCGCGTCCGGCGGGCGGCTCCGATTGCTACTTTGCGATAAAGCCCAGGCTGGAGTCCCATGATCAAAACCGATTTGTTCCAACACAAATATTTTCCGGCCCGGATTCCCGGCCCGGAGGAAAAAGTCCTGGTGGTATTCCACGGCCTGGGGGACTCGCTGAACGGGTTCACCTGGATGCCGCAGGAGTTGCGGCTGGACTCGCTCTCCTATCTGCTGGTCAACGCCCCGGACGATTATTATGGCGGGTTCAGCTGGTTCGATTTTTCCGGAGGCGGACGCTTCATGGAAAACGCCCGTCCCGGCATCCTCCGCAGCCGCAAGTTGATCCAAGCTTTGCTGGGGGAATTGCGGGCGCAGGGAATCCGGCCGGGGAATATCCTGTTGTTCGGTTTCAGCCAGGGATGCCTGATGGCTTTGGATGCGGGACTGCGCGCGGATGCAGTGCTGGGCGGGGTATGCGGCGTTTCCGGCTGGCTGGCGTTCCAGGAGGAATACCCCGGCGCCTTAGCCCCGGCGGCGGCGCGGCAGGAATTCCTGGTAACGCATGGGTTACGGGATCCGCTGCTTCCCTTCGCCGCGAGCGAGGCCCAATACGCATTCCTGAAAACCCAGGGGATTAACCTTACCTTCAAGCCCTACGACAAGGATCACACCATTTTGCCGGCTGAGCTCCGGGACATCCGTAATTGGCTGATGGTGCGGATGGCGGACCCGGCCTGACGCCCATGGGCGCGGCGCGGGGGCTATCCTATCCGGCCTTGCTTGCCCGCGCGAACGGACAATCAGAGGGATCGCGAGATGAAATCCTTGAGATCGGCGTAAGCCTCCAGGTTCCCGAATTGCGGGAACTGATCCTTGATGCCGGCAGGCGCGCGGAAAAAGGTGGCCGCATCCGCTTCCTTCAGCATGTGGATATCGTTGTAGGAATCGCCCGCCGCGCAGGTGCGGATGGCCAACGCGCGCAGGGCTTGCACCGCCTTGGCCTTGGCATTGTCCTGGCGCAAGAGGTACTCCAGCCGCTTGGTCCGCGGGTTGTAGGAAATATTGTGGCAGAACAGGGTTGGGCGGCCCAACAGCTTCATGAAATGATCCGCGAACTCGTTGAAGGTGTCCGATAGGATGATGAGCTGGTAGCGCTCGCGGATCCAGTCCAGGAATTCGCGCGCGCCCTCGAATACGGAAAGCTCCGAAATGTAGCCTTGGATCTTCTCCAGTGTCACATCGTGCTGGGCGCAGATGTCCAAGCGCTTGTCCATCAGCTCGCGATAATCTTTGACATCACGCGTGGTGAGATTCAGATCCTGGATTCGGGTACGTCGCGCCACATGCTGCCAAATCTCCGGGGTCAGCACCCCTTCCATGTCCAAGCAAACCACTTTCATTGCATATTCCGCGTTAGAGGTCGAACTCGCTGCCCGGCCCTTGGCCGGCCGGTCCCTGGCCTGCCGGGCCGCGTCCGCCAGGCCCCTGGCCGCCGGGTCCGGTGGGCGGCACTATGATACCGAAATTGCGTTCATAACGGGACAGATTCTCCTGCAAGGTCGCGATGAGGGACTTGGCGTGCATGGGCGTCATGATGATGCGGCTATACACCTTGCCCTTGGGAGGTCCCGGGAGCAACCTCGCGAAGTCGATGATGAATTCGGACGGGGAATGGGAGACCAGCACCAGGTTGGAATAGATCCCCTCCGCGGCCGCTTCCGACAGTTCGATGTTGATGTGCTGCTGGTTCTGATCTTCGAATTCGCTGTTGGGCGTTACCATGGGAGGCTCCGGAGGCCGCGTCGGCAGCGGAGATGGCCGCGGCGACGGTAGCCCGGAGGAAATATAGTAAGGGGGGCCGGCGCGGAAACGCGCCCTGGTTCTTAAAAATACAAGGCGGAAGCCTGGCCCCGTTCCATGTTCAAGGCGCTCAGGTTCCCGCCGTAGGTTTTGCCGATGCCGGTATCGATGCAGTACAGCCGCTCATCGTACATGGGAAGGATGCATCCGGATTTTTCCGGCTGGATGCAGGATGTGGGGGTATGGCCGACCACCATGCGGCTGCAAGCGTGGTAGGCCAGCACCTCGTCCAGCTCCCGGCGTTTTTCGTCGTTCGGCTTCAGGGTGAACTCGCGGTTCCATTGCGGTCCGTCGCGGCGGAGCATGATGTCCTTGCCCGCATGCGGCGCGCCATCGTCGCACAGCTCCCGGCGCACGCGATCGTTGAGGTCCTGCAAGGGTATGAAGCCGTGATCGCGGTTGAGTCCGCCGTGCACGAACAGGCACCCGTTGATGGAGACGGCGGAATCATGCCCGGCCAGCCACCCACCCACCTTACCCCGGGGCGAAAGCGCAGCGCGGAACTCGCGGCATCCCAGCATGTCCAGGCGCTTGCGCAACTTTGCGTCCAGGTCGGATCGCTTTCCCTCTCCCGGCTCCTGGGGCGGGCTCTCGGCTCCATCCTCGAGCAAATCCTGGCCGGCCAGATCCCGGAACTCCTCCATGGTGTTGTAGATGAGGAGCCCGCTCATGGACATGGCCTCGTGGTTTCCCAAAAGCACATGCACGCGCGATCCATGTCGCGGCGCTTCCGCTTCCAAGCGCTTCAGCAGCTTGAAGATCTTGCCGGGTTCGCCGCCCCGTCCCAGGATATCGCCGAGCTGGACCAGATGCGTATCCTCGGCTTTCCAGTGTCCCCGCTTGTCCACCAGACCCGCTTCCTGGAGGATGCGCTTGAAGCCGGCGTAGTTCCCATGCAAATCGCCCACAGCCACAATCCGGCCGACCTCGGAAAAAACGCTTTGCGACATCGTGGTTTGGACCTTTTTGGGGATATCTCTGAGAGTATAGGGAAAGGCCCCGGCCCGGTACCACAGCTATCGTCGGCCCCGGTCCATTTTCTAGTTTATTGACCTTCGGTGGCATCCCAAAGTCCTATATTTCCGGGCTCGATGGCCTTCCTAAGCTAAGGTCACCCGGACCTTCGCCGGAAAGGTCCTTTCAAAAAGGCGGTCGGGTTGGAACGTATCAAAGAAGAATGCGGGCTGATGGGCGTTTTCGGGGGACCCGAAGTCACGCGCCGCGTAGTCATGGGCCTCTATTCGCTCCAGCATCGCGGCCAGGAAAGCGTGGGCGTGGCCACCAGCAATGGCGAAAGCATCCATGTGCTCAAGCGCATGGGATTGGTGACGGAGCTGAACAAGGAAGAGAAGGAAATCGAGTCGATGACCGGCATCGCCTCCATCGGGCATGTCCGCTACTCCACCACCGGGCATTCGCATATCAACAATGCCCAGCCCATGCTCGCTTCCACCAGGCACGGGCAAATCGCGGTTGCGCACAACGGCAACATCGTCAACGCCCCGGAAATCCGCCTGCGCATGGAAGAGGAAGGCAGCATCTTCCAGAGCACGTCCGATACGGAAATCATCCTGCACCTGATCGCGCGCTCACGCAAGCCTTCCCTCATGGAAGCCATCACGGAAACCCTGAAGCAATTGACCGGTTCCTTCTGCCTGGTATTCCTCACCGACAAGGAAATCTACGTGGCCCGGGACGGCTACGGCATCCGTCCCCTCTGCATGGGCCGCCTGGACAAGACGTGGGTGGTGGCCTCCGAGACCTGCGCCCTCGATCTCCTCGGCGCCAGTTACGTGCGGGACATCAAGCCCGGCGAGATCTGCCGCATCAACGACATGGGGTTGGAATCCACCACCTTCACCACCAAGCCGCACCGGGCCCATTGCATATTCGAGTTCGTATACTTCTCGCGCCCGGATTCCCGCATCTTCGAGGAAAGCTGCGACAAGATCCGCCGCAAGATAGGCAAGGCGCTGGCCAAGGAGTATCCCGCCCAGGCGGACGTGGTGGTCTCGGTGCCGGATTCCAGCAACACCGCCGCGCTCGGGTACGCCCAGGAGGCGGGCATCAATTTCGATATCGGCCTGTTGCGCAACCATTACGTGGGGCGCACTTTCATCGATCCGTCCCAGAACGTGCGCGAGCAGAAGGTCAAGCTCAAGTTCAACACCATCGCCGGCGTCCTCCGCAACAAGCGCGTGGTCCTGGTGGACGATTCCATCGTACGCGGAACCACCCTCAAGTTCCTGACCAAGATGCTCCGCGACGGCGGCGCCAAGGAAGTGCATATCCGCATCAGTTCGCCCCCGGTGATGAACCCCTGCTATTACGGCATGGACTTCCCCTCCAAGACGGAGCTCATCGCAAGCAACCTCACCAAGGAGGAAACGCGCAAGTTACTGGGGGCGGACACCCTGGAATACCTGAGCATCAAGGGCCTCCTGGGCGTGGCCCCGGGCGGGGCCGAGAACTATTGCGCCGCCTGCTTCGACGGAAAATACCCGGAAGAAATCCCGGCGGGGAGCACCAAGTTCAGGTGCGAGTGAGCTTCAGGCCGCGAACTCCTTGATCCGTTCTTCCTCCAGGATGAACAAGTCGCGGCCCTTCGCCTTCAGCCATCCCTTCCGTCCCCAGGCCGCCAAGGTCCGCGAGACCGACTCTCGCGTGGTCCCTGCCATCTCCGCCAGGAACTGCTGGGTGGGGCGGTTGCGGATCAGCACGCGCACTACCCCCTCCTCCCGGAGGCGCACGCCCCGGTCTTCCATCAGCCCCAGGATGGCGCCGGCCACGCGCGCATGCATGGAGCGATAGGAAAGCCCCATCACCTTGCGATTGCTCTGGCGCAGGCGCCGGTTCATCTCGATGAGCAGGGCGAAAGCCATTTGCGGGCATTCGCGCAGGTGGCGGCGGAAATCCTCCCGGCGCAATAACGCAAGGCGGGTGGGGCGCACGGCCCGCGCCGTGGCCGCGCGCGGGCTTTCATCCAACAAGGACATCTCCCCG
Organism: Fibrobacteria bacterium; assembly: GCA_025360005.1. Lineage (GTDB taxonomy): Bacteria > Fibrobacterota > Fibrobacteria > UBA11236 > UBA11236 > Chersky-265. Next base: position 55,360 of record JANYDA010000048.1, on the reverse strand, counting down.
AAAAAATCCCCGGGCTGCAAAGTCGCCAGCACCGTTTCCTTGCCTTCCGCCGTTTCCAGGACCACGGCCACTTCGCCTTCCGCCACGATGAAGAAATGGCCGCCCGCGGGATCGTCCGCATGCACGATGGCGGATCCGGAAGTGTAATGGCGTTCTACCAGGGAATCGGAAACCCGGCGCAGATCCGTTTCCGCGAGCGCGGAGAACATATCCACCAGGCGCAGGGTTTCCAAACGGCGATCGGCCGCGCAGGTGGAAGCGGAAGCCGATGGCGGGGCGGGATTGCCCATCCGCCTTCCGACGGACTGCGGATGCTGGACGGATGGCGCGTCCTGGCCGGGGAAGGATTGCGGCGCGCGGCTGTAGCTGGTGCTGGGAGCGGGAATCAAAGCGTTCATGGGATACTCCTGGTTTGTATCCAGGAGAAACTAGGTCGCCGCGGCGGTTTGAAATGCGATGACGGTCACGAACCTGACGTCAATCGTGGTGATCGGCATCACTGCGGCGGGAAAAATGGCGCTATAAGGAAGAGCGATCCGGATCGCTATGGGCCATGTTCGCGCGGAAACGGCGCCCTTGAGGGAAGATGCGGAATCGGGGCGGGAGGTCCAAGGCGGGGATTAATTGGTGGTCGTTGAAGGATTTGAACCTTCGACCCCATCGATGTGAACGATGTACTCTAACCAGCTGAGCTAAACGACCAAGGCGAGTAAATATAACTCAGCCTTGGTCTTATCTCAACGCGCGGGTGCGATACCCGGAAATTCCCCGCTTTGGGGCGGGCTACTCCGGGTATCGGCGGTAACCTATCCGGTCCCGGCCGCTAAGGATTGCCGGTCTCCGCCAAGTCGATGAATTCGGCGCGATGGCCTTCCGGATCGCGGCGCATGGCGCCCCGGGCCGGACCAGACTGGCACCTTGTCGAAATCCGGATCGCCGCGATAGCGGACGCGGGCAGCAGCGGAATAGCCCGGTTTTATAAAGGATCCCCGGCCTTGGACCAATAGAAACGGGTCACTCCCAGGACTTGGGCCTGCAACTGCTTGGGATCCTTGCCCAGGGCCTTGGCGGCCGCGTGCAGGGCGTTGGTCTGCATGTCCAGGTTGAGGAAATGGGATTTGTCGATCCGGCCCGAGCCCGCGCCCAAAAGGCTTTGCGACAGGTCCCAGCGTTCCGGAGCCAGGGTACCGGTGCTGTCGAAGACGGCGGAGACGGCCTTGAGATCCTCGGCGGTGGGGCGGCGGAAGGGCTGCCCGAGCTTCCCCAGGGAATCGATTTGCGCCTGCGTGGGTATCCCTCCGGTTACGGTAACCTTCCCACTACGTAGCTCGGCCATGCCCACCCAGTTGGAAGCCTCCGCCATGGCGGAATCCTCCGCGATGAAAACGGAAACCCAATCCGCCTTCGGGAAGGAACGATGGATCGCCTTTAGCGCCCCGTATCCCGTTGGCGAGACCTGTTCCGGTTTGATGCCCAAGGGCGTGACCGCTACCGCCAACACGGGTCGGCCGCCTTTGCCGTCCTCCTTGACGGATATGCGGGTGTTCTCGACATAGCCGAGCAGTTTTTCCGGCGGGAACAGATCCTGGCCTTGGGCGTTTTTGCGTTCGGGCGAGCGGAAAATGCCCAGTGCCACGCCGCCGACCGCGGCCAGGATGGCCAGGATGATGATTTTCTTGTCCAAGAATTCCTCCTAATGGTTGCCGGAAAAAATCCGAAGCGAGGCGGGTCCCGCCGGCGGAACGATCCCCGGGGATTCCGGGGGTTAAGGCAGCTCGCGCCGCTCCTCCGCTTGGCTTTCGCGCGCGAGGATCTCGTCCCACAGCGCATCGACCTGCTCCCGCAAGTACTCGCGGGTCGTCTCGTTCTTGATTATGAAGTCCGCGTGCTGCAGCTTGGTTTCTTCGGGCATCTGGCTGTCGATGCGGAGCATGGCCTCTTCTTCGCCCAGACCGCTGCGTTCCATCAAGCGCGCAAGGCGCACCGGCACGGACGCGGAAACGAACACCAGATGATCCACTTCCTTGGCGAAGCCCAGTTCCACTATCAAAGCCGCGTCCAGGACCAGGCGGTTCATGACCCGTTGCGAAGAACGGATGCGCTCGCGGATGGCGTTGATGAGGGCCGGATGCACGATTCGGTTGAGGGCCGCCATCGCTTCCGGGCGGCCGAATACCAGGCTGCCGAGCTTTTTGCGGTTGAGGGTCCCATTGTCCAGGATAACTCCCCCGCCGAATTCCGCACCCAACTGCTGCACCAGGGCGCGATCATAACCGTATAACTCATGACCCACCGCATCCGCGTCCACCAGGGCGCAGCCTTTTTGCTGCAGCAACCGGGCCGTCTCGGATTTTCCGCTGGCGATGTTCCCGGTCACGCCCAAGATCAAGCGTGCCACATCGGACTCCTGCATGCGGGCATGTAGCGGGTTCCTTCCTGGACCGGAACCCGGGATTTCCGGATCCGGTTGATCGTTCAGCAAGATAGAATTTAGCGCCGTGGCCGCGCCACGCGGAGCCGATCAGCTATGCGCATCCAGCCAAGTGAACCCGGTCCCGATTTCCACCACCAACGGCACTTCCAATTGCATGGCACCTTCCATTTCCGTTTTGATCAGGCGGGACGCGGCCGCCACGTCCGCCAAGGCGACTTCGAAAACCAATTCATCATGGACCTGCAACAGCATGTCGCACCGCAATGGACCCGCCTTCAGGAGATGGTGGATGCGGATCATGGCGATTTTGATCAGGTCGGCCGCGCTGCCCTGGATGGGAGTATTGGCGGCGATGCGCTCAGCGTTTTCCTTGGCCAAACGGTTGTCGGAGAGCAAGTCCGGAAGGTAGCGGCGCCGGCCCGCCAGGGTTTCCACATAGCCGTCGCGGCGCCCTTTATCCACGGTCGACGTCATGTAGTTTTCCACCATCGCGAAGGTGGAGAAATAATTTTCGATGAACTTGGCCGCCTCCGCGCGCGGAATGCGCAGCTGGGAGGCCAGGCGTTGCGCGCCCATGCCGTACAGCACGCCGAAGTTGACCACCTTGGCGCTGCGGCGCATGACCGGGGTAACCTCCGCCTCCGGGACCTTGTAGAGGCTGGCCGCCGTGCGCGTGTGGATATCGATATTCATCCGGTACGCTTCCCGCAACGCGGGATCGCCGCTCAGATGCGCCAAGAGGCGCAGTTCGATCTGGGAATAATCCGCGCACAGCAGGACCTTGTCCGGCGAGGAGGCGGTGAAGCATTTGCGGATGACGCGGCCCAGCTCCGTGCGGATGGGGATGTTCTGCAGGTTGGGGTTGATGCTGGAGAGGCGGCCGGTGGCGGCGATGACCTGGGAATAGTTGGTATGGATCCGGCCCGTAACGGGATGCACCATGGTCGGCAGGGCTTCCACATAGGTGTTCTGCAGCTTGGTGTATTCGCGGTGATCGAGCAGGTTGGCGATGATTTCATGCTGGCCCTCCAGCTTAGCGAGCACGTCCGCGTCCGTGGAAAAACCCGTCTTGGTCTTTTTGCCCGTGTCCAGGCCCAGCTTCACGAAGAGGATTTCCTGCAGCTGCTTGGGGGATCCGATGTTGAATTCGCCGCCGGCCAGCTCGTGGATTTTCTTCTCCAGGCGGATGATTTCCTCCGCCAAGCGCGCGGACAGGGCCTTCAACGCCTCCACGTCCAGGGTGATGCCCTTGCCCTCCATGGTCATCAGCACGGGGAGCAGGGCCATCTCCATTTCGAAATAGAGATTGTCCAGATTCTTGTCCCGCAATTCCTCCCGGTACAATTCCCACAGCCGCAAAGTCATGTCCGCGTCTTCCGCGCCGTACTGGCAGGCTTCCGCGATGGGAACCTGGGAGAAATTCTTCTGCTTGGCCGCCGGGGTCTTCCCTCGGGCCGCCGTGTTCCTGCCTATCAACGCTTCGATGGGAATCATGGCGTGGCCGAAATGCCGCAGGGCCAGATCATCCAGCGAGAGATTGCGTTCGCCCGGATTCACCAAGTAAGCCGCCACCATGGTGTCCACCAGCTTTCCCGGCCTATCGATTTCGGCGGGCAGCAACCCGTGCCGCGCCAGGATGGGAAGATCGTATTTGGCGTTATGGAACACCATGCGCTTGGACGGATCGTCGAAGATGGGCTTGAGGGCCTTCTGCACGGCCTCCAGATCCAGGTTGCGGCCTTCCGCATGGCCGATCGGCAGATAGAACCCCGAGTCGGCGGCGATGGAGAGGCATAGGCCCACCAGCTTGGCCACCTTGTTGTCCAAATCCGTGGTCTCCGTATCCATGGCGATCACGGGCGCGGACTTCAGCCTATCGTACAGGCTTGCGAGCGATTCCGGGGTATCGATCAATTCATACCTGGGATTGTCCGTGCGCACCGGCGCGGCCGGGACGGTATTCCCTTCGCCGTCCGCCGCGGCTCCGGCCCCGGAATCCTTGCCCTCCGCATTTTCCCGGGCGGCGTCCATCCCAGCGGCGGCTTCCGCGGCTTTGCTCTCCGCCGTGCGGGCGGCCGCCACTGCGGTGGTTCCCGATCCGGCCACCAGCTTGAGCAGCGACTTGAATTCCCATTCCACCAGGAAGGCCGAGGTGGTCTCCGCCTCCACGCCGGGAAACCGCAAGTCGTCCAGCCCCAAGGGCAACTCCAAATCGCAATTCAAGGTCACCAGCTTTTGCGAAAGGAAAGCGTTATCGCGATCGTTCTTCAGGTTCTCGCGCAACCCCTTCTTGGGTATGTTCTCCACGAACTCGTAGATCCGTTCCAGGGTGCCGTAGGTCTCGATCAGCTCCACCGCGGTCTTGGGGCCGATCTTGGCCACGCCGGGCACATTGTCCGATGCGTCCCCGATCAGGGAGAGATAGTCGACGATGCGCTCCGGAAGCACGCCCATCTTCTCCTTCACTTCCCTGGCCCCGATAACCAGCGAATCGGACTTGGCTTTGCCCAGGTCGAACAGGAAGACGTTGTCGTCCACCAATTGCATCATGTCCTTGTCGCGGGTAACGATATAGACCTTCATGCCTTTATCGCGCGCCTGGCAGGCCAAGGTGGCCATCACGTCATCCGCCTCGAAACCTTCCAGGGCCACGGTGCGCAACCCGGTGATGCCGACGAATTGATCGATGATGGGGAGCTGGGCCGCCAGGCCGTCCGGCATCGGTTTGCGGTGGGCCTTGTATTCCTTGTAAAGTTCGTGACGGAATGTTTTTTTTGGCAGATCCTTCACGAAGGCGATATGCGTGGGCTTGCATTCCTGCACCAGCCGCAAGGTATGCGAAGCGAATCCGAAAATCGCCGAGGTCTCCTGGCCCTTGGAATTCTTGAGGGGATTGTTGATGAAAGCGTAGAAGGACCGGTAGGCCAGTGCCGAAACGTCGATAAGGTAGAGGGAGTCCATGCTGTTTCCGTGGGGATGAGTGCCGGTCCGGCCCGCGGGCCGCGGAGCCTGCCGATCCGGAAATTACAGATCGATTTTGGTGAGCGAGATATCGGTTTCCTTCTCGGATTCCTTTACCGGAGCCTTTTCGGTTTCCTTTTCCGCGCTTTTGGCCAGGGCGGGCTCCACGGTGATGGTCAGGGCCCGCGTGGCCTCCAGGCTCAGCGCCACGGCTTCTTTGATCCGATCCACGGCCTGGTCCATGCTGAGCGGCAGCTTGGACGAGGCCAGCACGCCTTCCGCTTGCAAGCGCAGGAACAAACGGGGGATGGCCGGCAGGTTTACGGAGGCTAATTTCAGGATTTCCTCATTGGAGAGGACCTTCTGGGGTTCTTCGATCATGAGCAGGCGGCCTTCGCCCAAAACGGCGATCCGATCGGTGAGTTCCAGGATATCCTCCAGGCGATGGGAGGAGACGATGATGCAGAGACCCCGGTTCTTCAACTCTTTCAAAGTGGAGATGGTATCCCTCACGCCCACCTGATCGAGATCGGAAAGGGGTTCGTCCAAAAGCAACATGGAAGGATCCGCGATCAGGGCCATGGCCAGGGCGATGCGGCGGCGTTCGCCGCAGGACATCTCGTCCAGGTACCATTCCTTGGCCTGCTTCATGCGGACCAGCTTGAGCACAAAATCCACTTTTTCCCGGATGACGCGGCCTTCGTAGCCCATGAGGCGGCAGGCGCGCGCCAGCTCGTCCTCCACGGTGGGGCCTACCAGCTGGCTTTCCGGATTCTGCTCCACCAGGTTCACGAACTCGTTCAGCTTTTTGTTGGAGAATTCCTCGATGCCGCGGCCGTTGTACTGGATGTTGCCGTCGGTCTTATCCATGTAGCCGGCCAGGATTTTCATCAGCGTGGTCTTGCCCGCGCCGTTGGCGCCGACCAGGCCTACGATTTCGCCTTGGAGCAGATCCATGCTGATCTTGTCCAACGCGTTGTTTCCCGCAGGGTAGTTGAAAACAACGCTTTCCAGGGTCGCAACTTTTTTCGTTTCGCTCATATCCATACACCCCTAAAGTTGTTCGGACCCCGCCAACCCCCGGATTTCCATACATCGCGGTCGAAGCCCCCATCGAAATTTAGGAAAATAATCTCTATTTTGCTTGCCTGGCCAGCCCGGACGGCGCTCACCGAGAGGACGATGATAAGGATGAACGCGGATACACGCTCGATAAAACGCATCCAGGTCAAGGTTTGCGGCGTCCGCGAACCCGCCGAGGCCGCTGCGTTGGACGCCTTGGGGGTGGAATGGATCGGCTTCAACTTCCATCCGGGAAGCAAGCGGCATATTACGGCGGGAGCGGCCGCGCCCATCATCCGCTCCCTGCGCACGGCCGTCCCGGTGGGCGTATTCGTGGACGCGGATCCTGATTTTGTGATCGAAGTAACGAAACAAACTGGAATACGCTGCGCGCAATTGCACGGCCGGGAGGATTGGGACTATGTCCGGCGCATGCCGGTTCCCGTCATCAAGGCCATCCCGCATACCCGCCTGGCCGACCTGGGCGGATTGAGGATTCCGTTGGAGGCGGCCCTGGGCAAGGGCGAGGCCGCATCGCCGTTGGCTTATTTCCTGGTGGACACGCAAGCGGGCCCGACGGATAAGGACGGCGGGGGCTTCGGCGGCAGCGGCAAGGCCTTCGATTGGAGCCTGCTGTCCGGGCGTCCGTTGCCTTTGCCCTTTTTCCTGGCGGGCGGATTGGGGCCCGATAATCTGGCGGAAGCCTTGCAGGCCTGCGATCCGTTTGCGGTGGACTTGAACAGCAAGGTGGAGATTGCGCCGGGCCGAAAGGACCTGGGTAAGATCAAAGCCTGCCTGGAAATCGCGCGAGGCTGAAGCGCCTATCAATCCGGATCAGCGCGGATGCGCTTCGTCGATCACCTTGATCTTGAAAGTCACGGTGGTGTCCACGGTCTTGAAGGTCACGGCGCGTACGCCCACCTCTTCCCCTTCGGCCAGGGAATCCTTGGACAGCGGTTGCACTTTGAAATGGAAGGAGAGCACCCGCCCCTTCGATCCCACCGCGCCCTTTTCCATGAGCAAGGTGGGTGGCGCCGTGACGATAACGCCGTCCAGCTTGCGGCCATACAGAAAGAACTGGCGGTTCTCGCCCAGGACGGTGGCCTCCGGCACCAGCCGCCATTCCGGCGCCAGCGCCGGCAAAGGCGCCGGCGTCAGCAGGGAACAGCCGATAACGCATGCCCCGGCGATAATGGAAAAGGCCAGCGCCGGAAGCCCGCTAATGCGGCGGCGGGGACGATGGTATTCCCGGTTCGGCATGGAAAAGAAATAGCATTTTCAGGGGCCGATGACGGCTATCACGCGCCCCGGACCATGCACGCCCAGCGTGAGGGAAAGTTCGATGTCCGCCGTGCGGCTGGGCCCGGTGATGAAGACTACATAGGGAAGGCCGGCCCCGCCCTTGTCCGCCTGAGCCTGGAACTTCCGGAAGAATTGCCCCATGCCCAAAAGGATGTCCGCCTTACGGATCACCACCACATGGGTGAGCGGCATGAGCGAAGCCGCGCGCGGACGGCCGGGCCCGGAAGTCATGGCCAGGGTTCCCGTCTCGGCGATGGCATTCTCGCAACCGGTGAGCCCGATATCGGCCTGGCCCTGTTCGTCCTTGCCGTCTCCGCCATAGCGGACCTTTTCCCCGCGCAGGCAATCGCCTACGCCGTAGGGAAGCCGGACGGCATCCCAACTGAGCACGGTCTGCCCCGCAATGAATCCGCTCACGCGCCGGCGCACTTCTTCTTCCGAGGTTTCCGGGAAAACCTCCACGCCCAAAAGCTTGAATTCTTCGATCAGCCGTGCCAGCAGGGCATCCTCATCCATGGCTGGATAAGCCAGCTGTTCCGGTAAGCCGGCCTTGGCTTCCGGGATATATGCCTGCACCTGCGCCCGCCGCACGCGGGCCAGGATGTTGAGCCGGGCATCACCGGACATGGCCGCTCCCCTCATTGACCGCCGGGGCCGCCGTTTCGGCGCCCATGGGGACGGAGGCGGCCGGACCTTTCGTCTTCCGTTCCCGGAAAAGCTGCTGGAATGTTTTCGGCGCAGGAGCCTTCATGTCCCGCGAACGCGTCCAACCGCCCGCCAGACCGGGAAGCTTCTTGATCCAACCACCCGGAGCCATCAGCCTGGCGGCGATGCCGCCTAGGCGCGCCCCGGGCTTGAATAGCCACGGCCGCGAAGCCGCCAGGCCGAAGCCCCAGAGGCCGGCGCGCAGGGTCCAGGGCACCTTGGCTTCTTCCACGGCTTGTTTGCGCAGCTCCAGCAGCATGCGCGGGATGTCCAACCGCACCGGGCACACTTCCTTGCAGGCGCCGCACAGGGAGCTGGCGTCCGGCAGAGCCTTCCAATCCTTGACCCCCCGTAACCCAGGAGTTACTATGGCGCCGATGGGGCCGGGATATGTGTCGCCGTAAGCGTGTCCGCCGATGTTCTTGTAAACCGGACAGGCGTTGAGGCAGGCGCCGCAGCGGATGCAGCCCAGGATCTCGGCGAGGGGCCCGCCCAGTATGTTGCTACGGCCGTTATCGAGCAGGATCACGTGCATCTCTTCGCAGCCATCCGTTTCGCCGGGGCGGCGCGGGCCCGTGACCAGGGAAGTATAGGTGGTGATCTTCTGTCCCGTGGCGGAGCGCGCCAGGATCTTGACCATCAGATCCAGGTCGGCCAGGGAAGGCACCAGCTTCTCGATGCCCATCACCACCACGTGCACGCGCGGCAAGGTGGTGACCAGGCGGGCGTTGCCCTCGTTGCTGACCAGCACTATGGTGCCGGAATCGATGACCCCGAAATTGGCGCCCGTGATCCCCAGATCGGCGGAGAGGAAGGCTTCGCGCAACTTGGCGCGCGCTATCTTGGCCAGTTTCTCCGGGTCGTTGGTGTACGGCACCTTGATCTTCCGGTGCATGATCTCGCCGATCTTCTCCTTGGTCATGTGGATGATGGGGAGGATGATATGCGAGGGCGTGGTATCCGCCAACTGCACGATGTATTCGCCCAGATCGGTTTCCAGAACGTCCAGGCCCGCTTCCAGCAAGTCATGGTTGAGATGCGTCTCTTCCGTGGCCATGGACTTGGACTTGACCGCGCGCTTGCAATCCCGGCTCTTGGCGATTTCGACCATGATCCTGTTGGCGGCCTTGCCGTCTTCGGCCCAATGCACCTTGACGCCGTTCTTGATCAGGTTCCTCTCGAAGGTTTCCAGGTTGCCCGCCAGGTCTTGGAGCAGTCCCATTTTGGCACGGCGCGCCATGTCCCGGATCATGTCCGAGTTTTCCAGCGAGGCGAGCGAAGCGGAACGCCGCGAGCCCAAACGCTCGGTGGCGCGGCCCAGGGCGGTTTTGAGTTCCTCGTCCTTGAGGGCGGTTTCGACGCGGTCCAAGAAGCGGCTCATGGCAAACCCGCTTCCAGAATCTGGGATATGTGCTTCACTTCCATTTTTGAACCCTTCCGATGCAAACCGCCTTGCATATGCATCAGGCAGCCCATGTCGCAGCTCACCACGGTTTTGGCGCCGGAGGCTTCCAGGTTGCGCAGCTTGTTTTCCAGCATACCGGTGGAGATGGCCGCGTTCTTGACGGAGAACATGCCGCCGAATCCGCAGCACTCCTCCTGGTCCTTGACTTCGACGCATTCCAGGCCTCTGACTTCGGCCAGCAAAGCGCGGGGCTGGGTCTTGACTCCCAGCCCGCGCAGCAGATGGCAGGAAGGATGATAGGCCGCTTTCAGCCCCAGGCGCGCGCCCAGATCCGTGATTCCCAAAACGTCGACCAGGAATACCGAGAATTCATAGCAGCGTTCCGAGATGGCGTGGGCCTTGGCCGCGTACTCCTTCTCCTCGCCGTCGTCCTTGAAAAGCATGTGGTATTGATGCGTGATCATGTCCCCGCACGATCCGGAAGGCACCACGATGGGACCCTCGGTGGCGGAAAGCAGATCCAAAGTATGGCGTGCGACCTTGCGCGCATCCGCATGGAAACCGGCGTTGAAAGCGGGCTGACCGCAACAGGTCTGGGAAACGGGGACTTCCACTTCCACCCCCAGGCGTTCCAGGATGTTCACCACCGACATGCCTACCTCCGGGTAGACTTCGTTGATGATGCAGGTATGGAAGAGCTGGATTTTTTTTGGAGCCGTCATTTTTATCCGCCCGTTTTTTTCATACGCCCGCCGATTCCTCCCACTTGCATCCCTTGTGGGCCACGTGCGTGCGCGGCCGTCACGTCTGGAAAAAAGTATCCAAACACCCTGATGTACGTCTCGGAATTGCAGCAAGGATTATTGACTTAAACACCCAATTTATTTTTGGCGTTTTTGGTCTCGCCTTTTTTGCCTTTTTGCACCGGCACCGCCTACGTTGGAATCCGATCCCAGGGAGCGTGCCTCAGGCAATGACGGCGGCTGCCGGAGCGGGAACGTTATCAAGAACGGGCTTGGCCGCTCGATCCCCGCTCGATAAGCAGGCCCTCGCATTCCACGGCGTTGCCTTCCTGCGAATGCGCGCGCTGGCGGGGGCTCAGCACATGCGTCAGGATTTTGCGGGCGATTTCCGAGAAGGTGAAGCTGTAGCTGGAAATATCGTTGTCGGTGGCGGCCTTGCTGTCGTCGAACCCGAGCACGGACATATCGCGGGGGATGCGAACGCCTTTCTTGATCAGGTGATCGCGGGCCAAAAGAGCCATGCGATCATTGGCGCCCACGCACGCGGTGAGCCCCGGCTCCAACAAAGCGGCGGTGAGGATAGGTTCTATGCGGGCGGCCATCTTGAGCTGATGAATGAAGTTCCATACCGATCCCGTCATCTGTTCCTGCGCATAGGACGCGTAATAACCTTGGCCCGCCTCCAAAGAAGCGGCCAGGAAGATGTCCACCTGCTTGCGGAACTCTTCCAGCTCATTGGGTCCGGGCAAGGCGTGGAAACGATCGTCCACTTCCTCGATCACGAACTTGCGGACGCCTTCGCCGAAGCCGGCGCCCTGGAAGGATTGCAACAGGCCCCGGAAACGGTATTGCGACCAGAGTTCCTTGTGGCAATAGGACAGAAAGGCGATCTTGCGATGGCCGAGCTTGAGCAGATATTGGCCCACCTGGCGCCCCGCCAGCAGGCCGGCCACCGTGAAGATGCGGAAGGCCCAACCGGCCAGATCGGCTTGATGATGCAGGGCGTTGGTGATGGCCATGTCCCAAGTGGTATCCACCACGGCCACGGGTTTGTCCAGACTGCCGGGCTTGGCCTCCGGGCGTTGCACTTCCCGGAGCGTCTGCAGGGCCTGATCCAATTTGCGTTCCGGCAGCATGGAGCTCCACAGGATATAGCCCAGCACGGAATGTTTTTCCTGCAGCGCGGTCAGCTGGTTGCCGAACACGGCCTTGCGGCGATCCGGATCGAATGGGATGACCACCACGTTGATCATGCTCTTGCCGCCTTCGCGGCGCAGGGTGGACAGGAATTCCGTGACGGGATAACCGCCGCAGATGATCTTGGAGGCGGCCTCGGGCGCGCTGATGAACACCAGGGTACCGTGCGCGCGGCGCAGGTGCGGGACCAGGTAGGTTTTCTTGTGCGGCACCACCACGCTTTCGGCGGCGATGGCTTCCATGGCCTTGCGCAAAGTCTTGTAGGAGACGGCGTAGGATTTCTGCAGATCACGCAGCGAGGGCATGGCTTCCCCCGGCACGAAGAAGCCGTTGAAAATATCCTTCTCGATCTGGATCTTGAGGCGCTGCCAACGTTGGGATTCGCCGGGAGAAGAAACGTGGAAACCGTTTCTGCCGTCCGCCGGGGGCTGGCCGAAATAGGCCCCTCGGTTCTTGATGATGCTGATGAGGCCTTCGCTCTTGAGCACGCCCAAGGCCGAGCACATGGCCGCCGCCGAGACCTGGGCCTGGCGGGCCAAAACCCGGATGGGCGGCAGCCGATCGCCATGCGACCATGCTGCGGCGTTGATTTCATCCCGGACATGGGTCAAGGATTTTTGCACGGCCGGATGGATTCGTTGCAAAGGAGAGTCCCCACACCCGGGAATTACGGAAACACCCGGGCCCTTCAAGTTACTATAGCATTTTAATTCGGAGGGGCGCAATTCGCAGGGTGCGCCCATCAGAAACCGTTTCCCGAAGGTAATCAGCGCAATCCAAATCGCAACAACATTCGCGGGACTAAGCCCATGCGCCGCCCAGGCACCCCGGGCGACAATCCGGCTTCCGGCCGCTAGGTTATCGCCAGGCCCTCGAAACGTTTGGCCGCGCCGTGCCATGCACCCGCGTCGCTGGGCGAGAAGGTGTCCACCGGAAAGGATTTGCGTACCACGCTGCGCAGATCCCCGGTCTCGTGGCCCAGGGTCTTGGCTTGGATCAGCAGATTGCCGATGGCGGTGGCCTCTACGGGACCCGCATGCACGGTCAATTGCAATGCGTCCGCCGTGAACTGGTTCAGCAAGCGGTTGCGGCTGCCGCCGCCCACCACGTGCAAGGTGCGGAACTTGCGGCCGGTGGCGGCGGCGCATTCCCCCAGCGTCTTGGCGTATAGCAAAGCCAGGCTCTCCAGCACGCAGCGGATCATGCTGCCGGGATCGGTGGGCACCGGCTGCCCGGTCTCGCGGCAATAGTCCACGATCTTGCCGGGCATGCGGCCCGGCTTCCCGAAGCGCGCATCCTCGGGACGGATGAGGCTGCGCAAGGGTTCGGCGGCTTCCGCCATGGCGGTCAACTCGTCGTAATTGTATTCATTGCCCATCTCCGCCCATGCGCGGCGGCACTCCTGCACAATCCACAAGCCCACGATGTTCTTGCGGAACATGGTGGTACCCGCGTAGCCGGCCTCATTGGTGAAATTGTACTTGCGGCTGTTGGCGTCGATGAGGGGAGCGCCCAACTCCGCGCCCAGCAAGGACCAGGTGCCGGAACTGAGGAAAGCCCAATCCTGGCCTTGCCCCGGAACGGCCGCCACGGCGGCGGCGGTATCGTGCGAGCAAGTGGCCATCACCTGCACGCCCTTGAGGTTGGTCTCAAGCGCCACCTCGTTCAGAAGCGGGCCCAGCTTGCTGCCGGACGGCACCAGCTTGGGAAACAGCTTCCTGGGCATGCCCAGCTTGGAGATGAGATCCCAAGCCCAATCCTTCTTGACGGGATTGTACAACTGGGACGTGCTCGCCAGGGAAGCTTCCCCTACGGGCGATCCCGCCAGCAGGTAGTTGAAATAATCGCCGATGTTGAGGAAGCGATCCGCCCATTCCAGCACGTCCGGCCGTTGCTGCACGTCCATGAAAAGTTGGTAAAGGGTATTGATGGACATGAATTGGATGCCGGTCTCGGCGAAGATATGATCGGCCGGAACCTTGGCGAATACCTTCTCCATGGCGCCGTCCGTACGGGAATCGCGATAATGGAAGGCGTTGGTGACCATGGCCTCCTTCTCCTTGAAGAGCACGTAGTCCACGCCCCAAGCGTCCGTGCTGATGCCGCTGATCTGCACGCCGCGGGCCGCCGCCTTGCGCAGGCCTTCCTTGGCTTCCGAGAACAGGTTCAACAGATTCCAGCGCAAGGTGCCCTGGATATTGACCGGCACGTTGGCGAAGCGATGGATCTCTTCGAGGGTCAGCTTCCCGTCCGCCAGCGAGCCCAACATCACGCGGCCGCTTTCGGCGCCCAGATCTATGGCCAGATAATGCTTTTCCATACGATATGACCTTTTTCCTTTCCCTAGCCAGGCCCCCCGCTCAACGCGGGAAGGATTGGGTGTTGCCGGCGTCCACGTTCAGGATATTGCCGGTGGATTTGTACGATGCGTCACCGGCGAAGAAATACACCGCTTCCGCGATGTCCTCCGGAAAAACGTTGCGCTTGAGCAGGCTGCGTTGGCGGTAATGCTCTTCCAGTTGATCTTCGCTGATCTTGTTTGATTCCGCGCGTTCCTTGCGCCAGTTGCCCTGCTGCCAGAGCTTGGATCCCCGCAGTACCGCGTCCGGGTTGATCACGTTGACGCGGATGCCCTTGGGGGCCCCTTCCAGCGCCAGGCAGCGGGCCAGGTGGATCTCCGCGGCCTTGGCGGTGCAATACGCCGCCGCGCCCGGCGAAGCGGCCAGGCCGTTCTTGCTGGAGATGAAGATCATGGATGCATCCAGGCCCTGCGCCAGCAGAACCTTGTAGCTTTCCCGCGAGACCAGGAAATATCCCGTGGCCAGGATGCTGATGTTCTTGTTCCAAAGCTCCAGCGTGGTCTCCTCGTAGGCGGCGGCGGAAGCGATGCCGGCGTTGTTGACCAGGATGTCCAGGCCGCCGAATTCCCGCGCGCAGACCTTGAGCGATTCGATCACGGAAGCCTCGTCGGTCACGTTGCAGACGGCGGTGCGCACGGCATCCTTGCCGTACTTGGCCTGCAGCTCCGCTTCCGTTTCCTTGAGCGTGGCCGCGTCGATGTCGGAGAGGCAGACCACGGCGCCTTCGTCGAGCAGGCGGCGGGCGGTGGCCTTGCCTATGCCGCCGGCGCCGCCGGTTATAAGGGCGATCCGCGCAGCCAAGGGCTTGCGCTTGGGCATGCGCTGGAGCTTGGCTTCTTCCAAGGCCCAATACTCGATGTCGAAGGCTTCCTGTTCCGGCAGGCCCACGTATTGATCGATGGTGCCCGCGCCGCGGATAACGTTGATGGCGTTGACGTAGAACTCCCCGGCGATGCGGGCCGTGGCCTTATCGTTGGCGAAGGAGAACATGCCTACGCCCGGCACCAGGATGATGACGGGATAGGGATCGCGCATGGCCGGGGAGCCCGGGCGCTTGCAGCGCTCGTAATAGGCCTCGTACTCCTTGCGGTAACCTTCCAGGAGGCCATCCAGATCGCCAAGGATCTTGTCGACCCCATCCTTGGAAGGATCGATCTCCACGAACAGGGGGAAAATCTTGGTGCGCAGGAAATGATCCGGGCAGGATGTGCCCATGGCGGCCAGCGCCTTGGCTTCCCGCGCGCATACGAAGGCCAGCACTTCCTCCGAGTCGTTGAAATGGCCTATCTTGCG
This sequence comes from Fibrobacteria bacterium, assembly GCA_025360005.1. Taxonomy (GTDB): domain Bacteria; phylum Fibrobacterota; class Fibrobacteria; order UBA11236; family UBA11236; genus Chersky-265. The sequence goes on along the minus strand of JANYDA010000048.1, from coordinate 39,898 downwards.
GTTCTCCTTGCTGAGCTTGCCGCGCAGCACCGGCATCAGGCGGGAAGCGAACTCGGCGCGATCGGCCTTGGCCAGCGCCGCCACTTTGGATCCGCCGAAAGCGGTGCCTTTGTCCAACGAGTCGATATGGTCCTGGGCCCTCTGGATCACATGCACCGTGTTCTGGTAGCATTCCCTGGAGGTCTTGCCCCAGGTGAAGAATCCGTGCCCGCCCAGCATGATTCCCTTGAGATTCGGTTTGGCCTTGCACATGGCTTCCAGCTTGAGGCCAAGGTCGTAACCCGGGCGTTGCCACGGGATCCAGCCCAGCTCGCCTTCAAACACCTTCTGAGTGACGGCTTCGCCGTTCTTGGAAGCGGCGATGGCGATAACGGAATCCGGATGCACGTGATCGACATGCTTGAAGGGGATGTAGGCATGCAGGGGCGTATCGATGCTGGCCGCGCGCGTATTGAGGTTGTAAGTGCAATGCGGCAGGTAGCCGACCATCTCATCCTCGTTGGCCAGGCCGCGGTACAGGCTCTTGAGCGCGTTGAGCTTGTCCATATACAGGGTCGAGAACCCGTCCAGCTTCATGCTGCCGATGTCCCCGCCGGAACCCTTGACCCACAGGACTTCCACCTCCTTGCCGGTAAGGGGATCCTTCATAGCCACCTTGGCGGAAGTGTTGCCGCCGCCGTAGTTGGTGACGCGCAGATCGGATCCGAGCAGGTTGGATCGATAGAGGAGCAATTGCTCCTCGGAAAAGCCGCGGCAGGCTTGCTCGTCCCACTTGTCGGGAATGTGGGTGGATTGGACGGGCTTCATGTCTCTCCTTCGATCGGCAAGGCGGGGGATCCTGTGTTGCTGGACCATCGCCGCCCACCATGGGCGACTGGCCCCGGGGCCGACCTATCCTTAAGGTAATATGTTTTTAAAATGAAAGTATTCCGTTTTTTATATTTTTGAAACGAAAATCACCGCGCACGGATGGCTCATTGTGGTTTTTATTGGGCGAGCAACAAGCCGACCCCCTGCGCTTGCAAGGATTCCTTGGTTTCCCGGGAAATCCGGCCCTCGGTTATGATGGAATCCACTTTCTCCAAGGGCCAGAAATAGGACAGGGAAACTTTGTTCCATTTGGTCGAATCCGCCAAAGCCACCACCTTGCGGCTGATGGTCGCCAGCGCCCTTTTGATTTCCGTTTCCGATTGGTTCACCTCCCCCAGGCCCCGGCTGATGTGCACGCTATGCGCGCCCATCAGGCATATCTCCGCCTCCAGCCCCGACAGGAAGGTCACCGCTTCCGGACCCACGATGGAGGAGGACTCGTGCCGCAGCGTGCCGCCGGGCATCAGCACGTTGACGCCGGGAGCATCGATCAATTGGATGGCCACCGCCAAGCTGTTGGTGATCACGGTCAAACCCTTGCGGTTGCGCAGGAACCCGGCCACCGCCAGCGAGGTGGTGCTGGCGTCCAAGGCCACTACCATGCCGTCCTGGATGAGGGAAGCGGCCAAACGGCCGATGGCCTGTTTTTCATTGACCTGATTGCGCAAGCGGACGTCCATGGGCATTTCCGGCGGGGCCTTTTCCTGAGGCACCACGGCGCCGCCGTGGGTGCGGATGAGCTTGTTCTGCTGGGTCAAGGCTTCCAGGTCCGCCCGGATGGTGGCCCCGGTGACGCGCAGCTGTTTGCTGAGTTCGATGACGGACATGCGGCGGCGGGAAAGCAGGAGCCCCAGGATTTTCTCGCGGCGTTCGTTTCTGAATTTGATCGTGCGCATTCGGGCTCCCGGATATACTTTCAATATGAAAATATAATCTAGCGATTCCGGTGAAATCCCGGGGGTTCTTCTTATCTTTATTTTCATCTTTTGAACAAGGGGCTAATGATGCGGAAATCACAAATATTCGCCGAACCCGGTTCCGATCTCGCAGGCTCGCGTCTTTGGATAGCTGCCTGGATCGCCTTGGTTTGCGGGACCGCGCCGGTGCGGGGAGCCGAAGCGTCCGCCTCCCCGCTCTCCGCCCCATCCGGAAAAACCGCTCCCGCTCCCGGCGCAGCCGGCCGACCTGTCATAGCCGTGATCCCCAAAGGCACCACCCATGAGTTCTGGAAAACCGTGCATGCGGGCGCCATCAAAGCGGGACGCGAAGAAGGCGCGGACATCATCTGGCAAGGCCCTGCCAAAGAGGACGATCGCAAGGGTCAGATAGAAGTGGTCCAGAATTTCACCAGCCGCGGCCTGGACGCGATAGTGCTGGCCCCTTTGGATGAAACGGCTTTGGCGCGGCCCGTGGAAGCGGCTGTCAAACGCGGCATCCCCGTGATCATCATCGATTCGGATCTCAAATCCAAGGCTTTCTCCAGCTTTGTGGCCACGGACAATTTCGCGGCAGGCAAACTGGCCGCCAAGAACATGGCGGAGGCGTTGACGGCGCGCGGCGGGCCCGCCTCCGGACGGGCTTCGGAGCCCGCAGGCAAGGTAATGGTGATGCGCTATCAAGAAGGCTCCGCCAGCAACAGCAACCGCGAAGAGGGGTTCCTGGCCGGCCTTAAGGAGTATGCCCCCAAGGCGGAAGTGGTTTCCTCCAACCAGTACGCGGGAGTCACCGCGGAGTCCGCCCTGAAGACGGCGCAGAACCTGTTGAACAAGTTCGCCGATGTGGACGGCATCTTCACGCCCAATGCGCCCACCACTTTCGGCATGCTGCGGGCCTTGCAGATTGCCGGTCGCGCGGGCAAAGCGAAGTTGATCGGGTTCGATGCCACCGATCCGCTGGTAGCGGGGTTGAAATCCGGCCAGGTGCAAGGCCTGGTGGTGCAAGACCCGTTCCGCATGGGTTACCTTGGCGTCAAGGCGGCGCTGGCTGCCAAGCGCGGGCAAAAGGTGGATGCCCGCATGGATACGGGCGCGCGCTATGTTTCCGCTTCTTCATTGGCGGACCCGGTCATCATGGAATTGATCCATCCGGATTTGGCGAAATGGTTGGGGAATTGAAATCCGGCGCGCCCCTGCTGCGGCTGCGGGGCGTGCGGAAAGCGTTCGGGAACGCGCAGGCCCTGCGCGCGGCCGATTTGGAAATCGCACCGGGGGAGGTCCATGCCCTGGTGGGCGAGAACGGCGCGGGCAAGAGCACCCTGATGTCCATCCTGGGCGGGTCCCTTTCCCCCGATTCCGGGGAAATGGAATTCCTGGGAGCGCCCTTTCGGCCCGTCCATCCCCGCGAGGCGGGTAACCTGGGGGTTTCCCTGGTTCACCAGGAACTGGCTTTGGCGCCAGACCTGGATGTGGAGGCCAACATCTGCCTGGGTCGGGAAAAATCGCGGTTGGGTTTCGTGCTGCCGCAAACCGCGCGCGTGCGGGAAGTCCTTTCCTGGCTGGGCTACGGCCGCCTGGATCCTAAAGCGCGGGTAGGCGATCTGGGAGTGGCGGAACGCCAGATCGTGGAAATCGCCCGCGCCTTGTTCCATGACGCCCGCTTGATCCTGATGGACGAGCCCACCAGTTCCCTGCCGGCCGCGGATGCGGAAAGTCTTTTCGCCATGATCGCCCGCCTCAAGGCGCGGGGGGTGTCGGTGGTGTACATCAGCCATTTCCTGGAAGAGGTGGCGCGCGTGGCGGATCGGATCACGGTGCTGCGGGACGGGGAAACCGTGGCGGCGGGCTTGCCTGCGGAGACTCCCGTCCGGGATATCCTGGCGGCCATGGTGGGCCGTCCGGTGGCGGAGATCTTCCCTTCCTCCCCCCGTAACATAGGCGATACCCTGCTGGACGTGCGCGCTTGGGTGTGCGGGACAGGCGCCGCTCCCGCTTCCTTCAGCTTGCGGCGCGGGCAGATCCTGGGGCTGGCCGGTTTGGTGGGATCGGGGCGAAGTTCCCTATTGCGCAGCCTGGCCGGATTGCGCCCCCATTCCTCCGGGCAGGCGATTTGGGCCAAGACAGCGGAGACAATGGCGGATTCGCAAGGCCGGGCCCGCGCGGAGCCGGGAAAGCGCATCGGTTTTCTCAGCGAGGATCGCAAGGAAGAAGGCTTGGCCTTGAACCTGTCCGTGCGCGCGAATGCCGCCCTGGCCGATCTGAATCGCTTCCGCGGCCCGGCAGGCCTGCTTCGCCTGGGCGCGGAGGCGGAGGCCGTGCGGGCGGTGTGCGCGAAACTGCGCGTGCGCTATCGGCACCTGGATCAGCCCGTGGGCGCGCTTTCCGGAGGCAACCAGCAGAAAGTGGCCTTGAGCCGATTATTGCTGGGCGATAGCGAGGTGTGGCTCCTGGACGAACCCACGCGGGGCGTGGACGTGGGGGCCAAGGCGGAGATCTACGCGCTCGTTTCGCGTGCGGCGGCGGAAGGCAAGGCGGTACTCTGGGCGGGATCCCATCTGCCGGAGCTGTTCGGCATGTGCGACAGCCTGGCGGTGATGCACAGGGGGAACATGAGCCCGGTTAAACCGGTAGGCTTATGGAGCGAATCCGAAGTGATGGCATGGGCGACTTCCGGGAGCGGCGGGAAAGCATGAGGGCGAAGCTGCGCGGATTGGTTCCCTATCTGGGATTGGCGGGATCATTCCTGCTATTCACCGCGCTCGGTCCGGCCGCTTTCCATGGGGCCTATAACCTGAAAACCATCCTGACCCAATCCGTGATCGTGGGCGTGGGGGCGATGGGCATGACTTTCGTCATCATCAGCGGCGGGATCGATCTCAGCGTGGGATCGCTTATCGCTTTTGCCACCGTAGCCATGGCCCGCATCCTCAACTTGTACGGGGAGGCCGTGCCGGTTTGGCTGCCGTGGGCCGCGGGCGCGGGCGCAGTAGCGGTGGGAGCCTTAGGCGGTCTCTGCAACGGATTCCTGTCCGCGCGTTTGCGCATCGTACCCTTTATCGTGACCCTGGGTACCATGCAGATTTTCCGGGGCGGCGCCAAATGGCTGGCCCATGAGCAAACCGTTACCGCACCCGCCACTTGGCTGAACGGATTGATGGAGGTCGATCCCGCGCCGGCCTGGTTGTGGCTGGCCCCGGGAGTCTGGGTGCTTTTGCTCCTGGCCGCGGCCGTCTCCGTGATCCTGCGTTATACCGTTTTCGGGCGCCACGTGTATGCCCTGGGATCCAATGAAGCCACCGCCAGGCTGTGCGGCGTTCCCGTGGTGCGCCGGCGCCTGCTCATTTATATGCTGGGGGGCGCCTTGGCCGGGCTGGCGGGCGTTCTGCAATTCGCCAATCTCACCTTGGGCGATCCCACCGCCGCGGAAGGCATGGAATTGGATATCATCGCCGCGGTTGTCATCGGGGGAGGATCGCTGCGCGGAGGCCAGGGCCGCGCAGCCGGCTCCTTGCTGGGCGCCTTGCTGATGGCCGTGCTCCGCAACGGCTGCAACATGGCGGGCATCCCCAACTATCTCCAGAATATAGTGGTGGGGGCCATCATTATCGGAGCGATGGGATTGGATCGATTGGGATCCAAGCCCTGATCGCCGGAACGCTTTCCCGGCGGCAAGGAAAAAGGCATTTTCCGATCGGGGACTCCCCGGCTCATAGGAGGGCGCATGGATTTCGGGAAGGTCGAAGATATCAGCGGCATCGATTTCAGCTTGCCGCCCGATCACCCCGCCACCGCGGCCCGCTTGGCCCAAAGCGAATCGGAAGGAAAAAGCCGGTTGCGCCTGAGCGTGCATGCGGGTTGCCCCATCTGGCAGGACGATGCCATGGCCAAGAAGCTCTGCCCGCCCCGCACCCCTAAATCCAAGCGGCTGGCTTGCTACGCGCGGCAATTCAATTCCCTGGAGCTCAACTCTACCGGCTATGGCCTGATCCCGGGCAAAGCCGCCCAATGGGCGGCGGAAGTGCCGGAGGATTTCCGCTTCTGCCCCAAGGTCCCCATGGATGTCACCCATGTGCCCAACCTGGACGGCGTATGGCGGAAGTTCGCGGCCCATTGCGAAAGCGCGCTGGCCTTCGGGAACAAGCTGGGGCTTTTCTTTCTGCAATTCCCCGAACAATTCGGCCCGTCCCGCTTCGCCGAGTTGGAACGTTTCCTGGACGCGCAGACGGGAACCATTCCCCTGGCCTTGGAAGTGAGGCATGCCGGATGGTTCCAGGACGGCGCCAAGCATCGCTTCTTCGATTTGCTGGCAGCGCATGGCGTCACTTCCATCATCGACGATACGCCGGGGCGCAGGGATGCGCTGCATCAAAGGCTAACCACGTCCTCCGCATTCATCCGCTTCAACGGGCACGCCGGGGATGCCGTGGACTTCCGGCGCCTGGACGGCTGGTCGCTACGCATCCGGAAATGGATGGACCAGGGTTTACGGGATCTCTACTTCTACACGCACCTCGATCCGAAGGATCGCACCGTGGAGCTGAGCGCGCATTTCATCGCGGGCCTTGGGAAGGCCACGGGCTTGGATCTGCGGCAGCCAAGGCTGCAAGGCGCCGAAGAAGAACCCAGCTTGGCCTTATGACCTAATAAGGTGTTGGCAACCTATCGACCCCCGGCCGCGACCTTGGGAAAACCGCCCTGCAATAGAAAACGCGTCGCCCTATCGGAGCATGGTTTCCGGGCGCCGCCCCAGGCGCCCCAGGCATCATCGGTCGTATATTCGCCGCCGCCCAGCCTTTGGTAGATGGTCCCGGCTTGCAGGCTCCCATCCTCGGCAACCTTGGCTTTGTAATGCGCGTGATGCGGAGCGTCTTCCGGAGCGCCGGCCATGCCCGCGGGCATATTCCCGTAGAGGTAAAGCGGCGAGTTGAGCACGGGTGCGCCCTCATTGGTCACCCACATGGCGGGATAGCCGTCCCACAGGAAGAACCCGCGCGCCGAGCCTCGCCCCGGAAATTGCAGCAACCAGAATTCGCCCTTGCCGCCCATGCCGTTCACCAGTTGCTGGGTTACGTTCCAGCAGGATATCACCGTATCACCCATGTTACCCAGGGTGTCCGCGCTATCCGGCGGAGGGGGCGGGATCACGGGAACCGGCGGAACGATAACGCATGAGGAATCCGACCAGCCTTCCACTTCCAGGCAAATGTTGGCGGATCCGCCGGTCACCTTGCGCAGTCGCAGGACCAAACCCGCAACCCGGCCCCGCGCGATGGCTACCGTGTCCGCCCCTTCATGGGTGATGAGGGTATCCCGGGTATTCGAATCCAGCCACGCCAGGCTTCCGGAAAAGATTCTGCGCGTCCCCTCCGGAATGCCGGAGATGAGGATGGGATCCTTCATGACGGGCTGGAGAATCCAGCTTCTTACCTGCGGCTCCATGCCGGGCCCGCTGATGGTCAAGCGGAAAAGCGCTTCCCCGCCGGAGGATGGAACGGAGGAGTCGCGAATGGCGACGGGCCCAGGATAGCCCGCCGGCAGGTTGGGCAGTTGGATGCGCGCGGATCCAAAGTGGGCGGGCACGGGCGCATTCTCTTCGGCGGCGGAAGTAGGCCGCTCCGAATCGCAAGCGGTAAGGGCCAGCAGCCCGAAAGCCAGTACATAATGGAAGCCATCGGGTTTCATGCCATCCCCTTGGGTTCATTGCTGCGGAACTGTTGCGGAGCGCGATTCAACTTCACTTCAATGTAAACGCGGAAAAAAGAATCCGGAGCCTTCGGCGGGCGGAAAGCGCTCACATAACGAGAGCGCTCCCCGGGCCAAGGGTCCCCGGGCGGGTCAATCCGGAAAAGTCAGGGCAGGGTATCCTTGGCCGTGCACTTGGAACGCGTTGCCGTCCAGGTTCCGGCCGGGCTCAAAGTGGTGGGCAACAAGCGGAATATGTTGCCCTTGCCGGTTCCCGCGCCGGGCAGGTTTATTCGGTAGAACATGCTGTCCTGCTGCACCGAACTGTCCGCCATGCCTTTGGGAAGCACTCCCATCAGACTGATGGCGGCGGAATCCAGGATGGATCCTTGCAAGGACGACTCGCCCCGAACATTCATGGTGGGGAAACCGTTCCAATGGAAGGCGCCGCCATAAAAATTTCCCACCGAAGAAAGGGACAACCGGCCCGTGCCGCTTTTGCCTTTCACCAGCGTCTGGGACACATCGAAACAGGCGGAAGCGTTGTTGGGAGGCACCACGGTATCGCAGGCCGTGGACGTCCCCACCAATGCTCCCGCGATACGCCTCAGGCTGTCATTAAAATCGCCCCGCAAGGTGAGTCCGCTGGAATCGAGAACGCCCTTGAACCGGAAGCTGCCGCCTCCATACCCTAGGAACGCCGTATCACCGCCTTGGCCGACATAGCCGAAAGAAGAATCGCGTTTGCCGGAAGGCCATGTGATGGTGGAACTCAGGCTGGTGTCCCATTGGTTGATTTTCAGCTTGCCCTTGAAGACGGTATCCGTCTTGGGAGTCTTGCCCAGCTTGGTGATTTGCACCGCCCAACAACCGGCGAAATTGGTGATATGGGTCCGCGGGATGCAAGAGGAATCCGGCGGCAATCCTTCCACGTCCACGCAAACATGCGCGGAGCCTTTGCCTTTCTTGCGCAGATAGAGATGCACTTCCGCGACCTGATCGCGATCGACAAAGGCGCTGTCCCACCCTTCGTAGACGGCGCCGGTATCCTTCTTGGTGGTGTCGAGGGAGGACGATGACAAACGTCCGTAAAAGGTGCGGATGAATCCCGCGGGTATGCCGGTAACGGTGACTTGATTGCCGCCGGCATTGCCCAGGGTCCAGGATTTCTGGATCGGGGTCATGCCCTGGCCGGAAATGGTAAGCGAAAAAACCGCTTTGGAACCGGCGCTGGTCTTGGCCAGGAAACCAGCGGGGATGGCGGGCAGTTCAAAACGGGCGCTGCCCGTTCCCTCGGAACCGGATGGGGCCGCCACCTTTTCATCCTGGTTGCAAGCGAATAGGCCGAAAGCGGCGAGTGCGAATCCTATGGCGCGAAATTTTTGGGTCATATTAATCCTCCTACGGGTATAGACGAATGGACGCATGGGAATTGTCCCTCGCATCCGGCGCATAATGTACGATCCGCCAAAGCGAGATTGGGCAGTAGCGCCTTCAGGAAGCGCTCTCTGGATGTGAGCGAACGGGATATTCCGGAATTAGGGAACCGAAAAGGCGAGGGGCACCATGGAAAATGGTGCTTTTGCCACGCTCGCTGGAGGCCTGGGTTCCAGGCTCTACACTTGAAAGCCGAAGCCGTTAGCCCTGGTTCTTCACATCCATCCACTTGCCGGTTTTGGCGGAATCCAACACCGCGTCGCAGATGCGGGTGGTTTCCAAAGCCTCGCGGAAGGTGGGGCTGGTGGACTTGCCCTGGGCCACGTTGGCCAGGAAATCCGCCACTTGGTGGACGAAGGTATGCTCATAACCGATCTGGAGTCCCGGCACCCACCAGTTCTTCATATACGGCTGATCCCCGTCGGTGATGTGGATGGACTTCCATCCGCGCAGCTTGCTTTCGTCGCGATGATCGAACCATTCAAGCCGGTGCAGATCGTGGAGATCCCATTTGATGGAGGCATGCTCGCCGTTGATCTCGAAGGTGTACAGTGCCTTGTGGCCGCGGGCGTAGCGGGTGGACTCGAAAAGCCCCAGCGACCCGTTCTGGAAACGCGCCAGGAAAGAGCAAGCATCCTCGATGCCCACCTTTTCCACCTTGCCCGTCAAGGTATGCTTGCGCTCCTTGATGAAGGTTTCCGTCATGCCCGTGACGTTTTTGATGGAACCGTTCAGCCAGATGGCCGTATCGATGCAATGCGCCAGCAAATCCCCGGTGACGCCGGATCCGGCCGCGGCCGCGTCCAGGCGCCAAAGCCCGGCACCGCCTTGGGGCAGGTCCGCGGAGATGGTCCAGTCCTGCAGGAAGTTGGCGCGATAATGGAAGATGCGGCCGAGACGGCCTTCGTCGATAAGCTGCTTGGCCATGGTCACGGCCGGCACGCGGCGGTAATTGTACCAGACGGTGTTCAGCACCTTAGCGCCTTCCACGGCGGCCACCATTTTCTCGCCCTCTTCGGCATTGCGTGCCAAAGGCTTTTCGCACATGACCATCTTGCCGGCCTGGGCCGCGGCGATGGCGATTTCCATGTGGCTGTCGTTGGGCGTGCAGATATCGATTACGTCGATGTCCTTGCGATCGATCAGCTTGCGCCAGTCGGTCTCGATGGACTCATAGCCCCATTGCTCGGCGAAGGCCTTCACGTTCGTTTCGTTGCGACCGGCGATGGCCTTGAGAACGGGCACGTGCTCGTTGTCGAAGAAGTTGCTCACCTTGCGGAAGGCGTTGGAATGGGTACGGCCCATGAAGCCGTAACCCACCATGCCTACATTCAGTTTTTTCTTGGCCATGCCGTAGTCCCCTATATGATGTAATGGAGTGGAAGTCGTTTAGGGCTTCAGGTGCTTGAACGCGCCATCGTCGGCGCGAGTCAGGGCTGTTTCAGTTCCAGCCGTGTTTCTCCCGGACCGCCGCCATCGCGCCCAGGATCTTGTTCCAGGTTTCCTGCTGCTCCATGAGCGCGTTCGGGAACATGCAGCCGTCCCAGCACATATGCTTGATGTCGATATGCTGGTGATTTTTGTCCCGCAGCCAAAAGCCGGCATGGTAGGGGATATCCAGTTTGCCGTTCTTGTCGTCCACGGGGCAATGGCGCCCGGTCTTATCATGGGAACCGGAGCCGAATGCGGTCGCGTCGTTCTGCGCCACGTGGAAGTCCTTGACCCATGGCCGCAGCTTGTCCGTAAGGGCCTGATAGCCTTTGTCGAACGCGTCCTTCTCCCAATTGAATCCCTTGGGCACCAAAGCATCTTCCTCGGCATTGTAACCCAGCATGAAGAGCAGGGTATGCGCCATGTCCGCCTGGATGCCGACGGTCTTGGGGTTGTCGACGCCGTTGAGGATTTCCAGCAGGGATTTCCAGCCGTGCATGCCGCCCCAGCAGATCTCGCCTTCGATGGCCAACTGTTCGCCGTAGCTCTCCGCTATCTTGGCGGCTTCCTTGATGGTCTCGATGTTCTTCTTCTGGTTCCCTATCGGGTCCTTGGCGAAGTTGGCGGGGCTGTTGGCCGTGTCGATGCGGATGATGCCGTACTTGCGGATGCCGATGTCCTTCAGCTTTTTGCCGAGGACGCAGGACTTCCTGAGCATGTTCAGGTAGTTCTTCCGGTCCTCTTCCGTCCCGAAGGCGCCGCCGCCGCCCCAGATGGGCGCGACGATGGATCCGATGACCAGGTTCTTGGCCGCGACCTTGTCGGCCAGCTTCTTGAGATCGTCGTCGCTGGATTCCAGATCCGTGTGGGGGAGGGAGAGGAATAGATCGATACCGTCGAACTTGACGCCGTTCACCGAAGCGTTGGCCGTCAACTCCAGCATCCTGTCCTGGGAAATGACCGGTTCGGCCCCAGGCTCTTTGCCGCCCTTGCCGACAAGTCCGGGCCAAGCCGCGTTATGTAATTTCGGGAATGTATTTGCCATGATTGACTCCGTGCGGATTATGGGTAAGGTTGACTTCCGGGTTTTTCCTGGTTCCGCTGGGTTAAGATACCTTCAGTCCGCGATCCGAATCCCAGCGTATCCCTCTTTATCTACAACTTTAACGCCCAAAGTACGGCGCGGCCGCCCGAGCCGGCCCGCTTTTATTTCCGGATGTTCTTGAACGCGCCGGTATGGGGCGAGTCCGGGCTCGCGTCCGGACCGAAATACCGCAGCGTCACCAGCGGTTCCGTGCCGGTATTCTCGAAAGTCACGCCGCGCGTGGCCGCATCATGGGAGACGAACACTTCGTCTTCCGTCATGGCTCCGTAGCGGATCATACTGGGCGATTGCAACCGATGCTTGTTGACCTTGCCCACGCCTTGCATGGTGATGAGACCGTAAGCGCCGCCGTCCTTGATGGTGACCTTGACGCCGGGGTCGATGGTCAATTCCTTGGCCGTGAACAGATCCCGATTGCCCCGGACCGCAGCCGTGTTGGGCCCGCCGAAGCGGCCGTAGACTACCCAGCGATCCTGGTAGCCTTCCGTCCACGTCTCGGCCACGTTGATCGGGGCCAGGAAATGGTTGTCGCGGAAGTTGGGATCCACATTGCCTTCCCAATCCAACTGGTTCACCAGGTAATCAAGGTCCTGCTTGTATTCGTCGGGAGTGTCCTTGACGAACAGATCCCATTCCACGCGGCGGCCTTCCACCATGCTCTGGTACATGGCGAATACGTCGCTGCCCCACTGGGGCTCGTAGGTAAGCAGGGAACCGGGCGCATGCAAGACGCAGGCGGGCACGTGCCAGCCGGTGCCGGGCTTGAGGCGGTAGGCCTTGGACAAGTCCAGGATGCCGTTGTCGCCCTTGTTCCAATTCTCCAGGCAGCGGCGGACGTCTTCCTTGGTGACGCCGGGCTCGAGTCCGAAATAGGTGTGCGGGAAGTTGTTGCCGATGGCGTTCAGTTGCGGCGGGAAGTAGTAACATTCGGGTTTCCCCTCCTGCCCCACCTTGGCGGCCTGATCCTCGTTATGATGCATGTGATGGGGGATGGGCCCCATGTTGTCGAAGAACTTGGAATACACGGGCCAGCGTTTGTACTTGTCCCACATCTTCTTGCCGATGAGGGTGGGGCCTTCAGCCATCACCGCTTCCAGCAAGGTAAAGCGCTCCCCGTTGCTGACCACGTAGCTGAGGCCTTCGTCGTCCGCGCGGTTGTCATTGCCGGCTTCCGTAGTGGAAGCGAACCAGCGTTCGTCGATGCCGCCGCGATGCGCGCCCAGGGCGTAATAATCATCCGGATGCAGCTTGAGGCGCTTGCCGGGCATCAGGAAGGAACGGGGCACCCAGCACGGGGCCAAGCGGAGGATTCCCTCCCCGGCTTCGATGGCCGCCTTGACATTGGGTTTCTTGGCTGTCTGTGGTACCGCGACTGCTTCAGGCATCGAAAGCTCCGTGATGAATTCTACCCGTAAATCCGGATTTCCGGATTCCGGCCGGACCCTAAAGTTAATCCGTCGCCGTATTGGGAGGATCGCCCTCCCAATACGATTTTATCACTTGATTAACCGTTGTGATTCCAGGATTCCGATCCGGTCGAGTTACATCATTTGCGGAGGTTTTTGAAAGCGCCGACGTCGGGTGCGTCCGGGCAGGAATCCGGACCGAAATAGCGCAGCACCACCAGCGGTTCGCTGCCGGTGTTTTCGTAGCTCACCCCGCGCACGGCCGCTTCGTGCGAAACGAACGCTTCGTCCTCGGTCATCTCGCCAAAGCGGATCATGGACGGGCTTTGCAGACGCGTCTTGTTCACGCGGCCCACGCCCTGCACGGTGATGAGACCGTAGGCGCCGCCGTCCTTAACGGTGACCTTGACCCCCGGGTCGAGCGTCAATTCCTTGGAGGTGAACAACTGTTCGCCGTGGAAGTTGCCGTACACCACCCACTTGTCTTGGTAACCTTCCGTCCAGGAATCCGCTACGTTGATCGGTTCCAGGAAATGGTGATCGCGGAAGTGGGTGTCCACGTTGGCCTCCCAATCCAGCTGATCCACCAGGAAGTCCAGATCATGCGCTTTGTCCGCGGGGAAATCCTTGGCCAAAAGTTCCCATTCGATGCGGCGGCCTTCCACCATGCTCTGGTAATAGGCGAACACGTCGCTGCCCCATTGCGGTTCGTAGGTCACGAAGGATCCGGGCGCATGCAGGATGCGATCGGGAACGTGCCAGCCGGTGCCGGCCTTGAGGCGGTAGGCCTTGGCCAGATCGATGATGCCGTTATCGCCCTTGTTCCAATTCTCCAGGCAGCGGCGCACGTCTTCCTTGGTGACGCCGGGTTCCAGTCCGAAATAGGTATGCGGGAAATTGTTGCCGATGGAGTTCAGCTGGGCCGGGAAGTAATAACCTTCCGGTTTCCCCTCGCGCCCCACCTTGGCCGCCTGTTCCTTGCTCTGATGCATATGATGGGCGATGGGACCCGCGTTGTCGAAGTATTTGGAATACACGGGCCAGCGCTTGTACTTGTCCCACATCTTCTTCCCAATGAGGGTGACGCCTTCCGCGGCCACCGCCTCCAACAGGGTGAAGCGCTCGCCTTCGCTCACCGCGTAGCTGAGGCCTTCGTCGATTTGGCGGTTCTCATTGCCCGCTTCCGTGGTCGAGGCGAACCAGCGTTCGCAGATGCCGCCGCGATGCGCGCCCAAAGCATAAATGTCGTCCGGATGCAATTTGATCCGGCGTCCCGGGATCATGAAGGATCGGGGCACCCAGGCCGGAGCCAACCGGAGGATGCCCTCCCCCGCTTCGATCGCCGCCCGCACATTGGGCTTTTTACTCACCTTGGGTACCGCCACTAATTCAGCCATTATGATTCTCCGCTAATGATGAAGGCCGCCCAGCAAGGGGACCCTATGGGAGTATCCAACATGCTTAAATCCCTTTATCCGAGCCACACACATATTGTTGACTTGGACGCCTTCGGTAGTTCCCAGGGATCGGTGGGATGCGGAGGATTAGGCGGAAAATCCCGGGTCTCAAGCGGATAGGCGCCCATGCCTCAGCCGTGCAGAAAGCCCCAATCCACGGGCACGCGCGCGATTTTGCCATGCGCCCCGGTGACGATGATTTGGGTCCCCTTGCCGGCCCGCTCGATATTCTCAACCCTGCCGAATCCGGCGCCTACGGAATGCACCAGATGGATGACGCGGATGGATTTCGCTTCCTTGGCCTTGAAAGGCAAGGTGGTGGTCACTCCCTGCGCCTTGAGCAGGTTCTTCCGGGAAATCTCCAGGCCATCGGAGAAATGCCCGCACACCTCTTCCAGTCCCAAGCGGCGCAGATGGCGGCCGTTCCAGGGCGCGCCATGGCGGCCGCCGTTGGAATGCCAGAACAGGGTGTTGGGCAGGGTGCGCGGATCCTTGAGGGAAATCCAGACATAGCCGTCCAAGGTGGCCGCCGTCCAGGCGAAATCGCCGGCCCGGCTGGCCACCATGATCAAATCCTCGAAGCCTTGGCGCGCGGGATATTCCTGCAGGGAGGTGAAGCCGCCGTTGGCGAGCGGCACCTTGCCCAGATTGGTGAAACGCCCTCCCGTCTTGAGCGCGCCGTACTCGCGGGCCAAAGGATTGGAGAAGGCGTCCGGCTTCACGCTGCCATAGCTGAAAGGGCTGGTATTCACATGGAAAGGTCCGCCCTTTTCCGGGAACTGGATGATGGCGTGGTGGCCGAAATTGTATCGGCCCTGCAGCCCCTCGATCCGGTGTTCTTGGTAGACGGCGCGCTGGCCTTCCTTGATGCTGAGGGTTTTGGTCACCTTGCAGTCCGGCGCTTTGACTTTCATTTCCAGCGACAGTCGGCCGGTGCCGTTCTCGATCAGATCCCAGATCGCGTTGGCGGTTTCGCCATGCACGGTCTTGATGCCTTTGCTTTCCCCGAAAGGCAGGCAGAAATAATCGCCGCGCAGAACCCGGAGCACGGGGGGAAATTCATTCCCCAATTCCTGCGGCAGCCAAGGTGCCATGGCATACGGCTGTACCCAACGCTTTCCCAAGCGGAACCGCACGGGGCCCAGGTGGCCGGCGCGGCGCGTCAGGGACAGTTCCACATCCCGGTTTCCCAGCGCGAAAGACGCTTCACCGTGGACCAAGGGCAGGCCGTCCCCGGCCAGGCTGGGGGCCTTGACGTTCTCAAGGACATCGGTTTCACCGGGCTTCGATTGGGATTGCAACTGCATCATAGGACTTGGATAGTAGGCAATTTCCCGACAGTATGGATCCACCTCGTTTGAAAATTCGTCGACTTTGAGGCCGGGAATGATTCCCTATTTCTGGACTCGCGTTTCTGAGGGCGCCCCGGAACGCGCGGCCGCAAAAAAGGCATATTTTGTCCGCCATGAAACACCGCCGCCCCATGCCCAGCGCGCCCATCCGGCTTATCCCCAGCGTGGTTTTGTTCATCTGCGCGGGTTGCTTCAGCGGTTGCGGTAAGGAACGGATCGAAGCCAAGTATCCCAACGGAAAACCCAAGGTCATCCGTACCTACGGCATTTGGGGGGGCGCCAATCCCGGAAATCTCACCCGCGAACAGAAGTTCTATTTCAATGGGCATACCGAGTCGGAAGCCCAATACCGCCACGGCGAACTCCACGGCCGCTACCAGGATTTCTGGTACAACGGCCAGAAGAAATCCCAAGGCGAATACCGGGACGGTAAGAAGGAAGGCGATTGGGAGGTCTACTTCAACCAGTTCACGCTGGCTTCCAAAGGCCGTTACGCCAACGGCCAACAAGCGGGCCCGTGGAACAATTTCTGGGAGAACGGCGCGCTCAAGTCCCAGGGCGAATACGCAGCCGGCAAGGAAACCGGGACCTGGAAGGAATGGACGCCCAAGGGCGAGCCCGTCAGCGAAAACTCTTGTTTCGAGGCCAACGCGGAAGGCCGCTACCTTTCCTATCATGCCAACAAGACCGTCAAGGAAGACTACCGATGCGAACGAGGCGTCCCCATGGGCGCTTACGCGAAAAAGGATCCCGACGGAACCGTGGTGGAACGCGGGGCGTTCGACGCGCAAGGCCGCAAGGACGGGACCTGGGAGACGTTCTATTCCGGCGGCGCCAAGGCATCGGTGAGAGGCTTCGCGGGAGGGATGGATCAGGACAGCGCCTATGCCTGGGATGAGGCGGGCCGCCTTCGGGAACGCGCGCATTTCGATTCCGGCACGGGCGAGCGGCTGGCATACGACAGCCTGGGCCGTTTGATCGAAAGCCGGCATTTCCTCGCGGGCCAACCGGACGGCGAGAGCTGGGCCTATTGGCCGCAAGGCGGCAAGCGCTCCTTATTGATCTACGCCAACGGCAAGCCGGTGAGCATGTTCAAGTGGCATCCCAACGGCAAACCCATGGCGAACGGCGTGTTCGAGAACGGGCACCGGGCGGGCGAGTGGAAAGACTGGTGGGAGAACGGCGCACTCAAGGAGGTTTCGCATTTCCTGGACGGCGCCTTGCACGGGGAACGCTCTTTTTACGACGAGCAGGGCAAGCTGCAGCGGACCCAGACCTATGAGCATGGGTTTCCCTCCACGGGCAGGATCCCCAAGGGATTGGCCGGCAGGATCAATACCCAGGGTATCACCAAGGGTACCGTAACAAATGCGGTACCTGAGGGCGGCGCCCCGGCGGGCAGGACCGTACCCGCCGGCCAAGCGAAGCCGTCGGATACGGGCAAGGCCTCGCCTTGATGGCGGAATCGCGGGCGCGGCCCAAAGGGCTCCCCTTAGCCTCTAAATCGCTCCGGCTTTCCGCCCTGGCTCTGAGCCTGGCTTTGCTGGCCTGCGGCCCTTCCAATCTTGAGCGGAAAGCCTTTCTGCCTCCGCCGGCTGCAGCCCCCGCAGCGGCGGCCGGAGATTCGTCCGCCCCATCCCCGAGCGCGCAAAACCACGCGCCCATGGACACCAAGGTATTTCTCCGGCTCCATAACCGTTCCGATTCCCTGGCCCTGGAAGAGGTGACGGTCCGCCTGCCCCATGATTCGGCGCATTTCGCCTTCATCCGCCCGGGCGGCTATTCAACCTACTTCGCCGTGGACAGCGCCTACCGCTACGCGTTCATCCAGGCCAAGTCCGGCGGTAAAGAGTACTTTTGCCAACCCATAGACTTCACGGGCGAGACCCCCCTGGCTCCGGGCCGCTATACCTACGATCTGACGCCGGTGAAGAACCGGGATCCGGAAGCCAAGGTGGGATTCTTCCTGCTGGAGCTGATCGACGAGAACGGGCACCCTTAGCTCAACTGGATAGAGTACTGGCCTTCGAAGCCAAGGGTTGGGGGTTCGAATCCCTCAGGGTGCACCATCATTCAGGACTCTCCCTGGGGAGACATAGCGAAGATCACTCCTCTTCGGGTATTAAGCTTTTGAATTGTAAACCAGGCGATGAACCCTTTTTATGGTAAAATGCCCATTTGGTTTTGTCCGCCCATGCAGCCATCTCCGGTCATGCAGCAAATAACCTTGACCTATCTCGAACTTGTGTTTAAAAGCGAGTGGGTTCATCAATCGCTTTAACTGCCTGAACCACGGATTCATCGGACTATTTATCAAATCAAAAAAAATACTATACCGATCCTTGGCGCTGCGTGCTCCAAGTAACGAACACAGTTTCCGCCGTATTCTGATGGGCATAGTATCGAGGCGGGAGAGAACTCTTTCGTTAAACACGTCCATGGGGAGGAAAATGGAGGCCCCCGAGCCATCTCGAGCCACGTCCTCATAGATATTGAAAAGTCGCGTTGGTATATACAAGTCGCAATGCAAGGGAAAATCTCCCTTGGTGGACTCGGTCAAAGGGGTGTACAAGGCCTCCATTTGCCCCCCCATCGTATTCACTATGGATTTCCGTAGTAGGGTCAAAGTCAGCCCCAAATCGGAACCCGATATTTTCTCGTCTATCAATCTGTCAAAAAGAAATATTCCATCATCTACTTCAAGGTTGTATAAGTCAATTGCAAAAGGCTTGAAAACATCTAAAGCGCTTCGTATTCCTTTTTTCGATCCATGAAGATCGTAAGTGTTGTTATACTCCAAGAAGCCCGTGATGGCTTTGAGGCCCGGAACAACCGGGCCAATTTCCTCTTTTGCCTGGGTAATGGCTCTTCGAAACCGGGGCGACCAAGTAAACCATTTTTCCTTTTCGGTAACGCATGGCGTTGCGGCCGGTTTAATCCGCGCAAAAATACTGTCTCCGGAATTCATCCCGATTCCTTTTCATTGAGATTCGATTTCAGGGGTCGAAGGTAAAAAGGTCCTTGCTGATTTTTTCGAGCATTTTATAAACCAGGGAAGCCGCATTCTTAGCCGCAGTGCGCTGCTCGCGCTTCTCCATTTTCTTGTCGGTCTTTTGTTCCTGTTTATCTCCCTGGGCATAATCGGAAATGCCCCGAATTTCCAAACAGGGAACTTTACAGAAAAAGGCATAGAGAGCCATCGGGAATCCTTCTTCTGCCACCGCGAGTCCAGCCGGAAAATCCTTCAGCACCTCCAGCTTTCCTTCTTCAATATCTACGATTCCGTTCTTGGTGACGATGGTACCGAAATGAACTTCAAAATCTCCTTTTTCACGGGCCGCCGCGCAGCCTGATATGAATAGGAAAGGATCACTGGGCAAGATTGAGAATTCAAACTCCTTGAAAGGCACGGGCACGTTCAATGCGTTGTCACGCAATTTTTTCCGGATGTCATGAGCCACAAAAGCGGCTCCGACAACCACATCGCCCTTTTTGGGTCCATGGATAGTCTCCTTCCCGTCCGCAGCAGCCTCTATTTTCGCAAGGGACCCTGCAACCCCCACCAAGATAATCGCCCCAACGTTTTCTTGAACCAAATCCCGGGTCGCATCGACTGCCCCCAAAAGGGCTTTGGCCTTTGCAAGGACTATGCTGTACTCCCGCGTCTCGATCTTTACCAATCCATTCTTCTGCCTGGCGATTTTCGCCCCTTCACTCGTGTATTTTTGGATAAAGGCTTCGTATTCAGTATCAATGGCCACCAGAACGCCAATCTGATTGGCTCGTTTGATTGTGGATAAATACTCATCCAGCATCGCATTGATAATCCCTCTTTCCTGCTCTTTGATATTTGCCCAGATGCCCTCCAATACGTTGAGCGACGCCTTTACGTCGTCCCCGAAAACGCCTGTCCCGAAAGGCCTATCCAGGTTTCTGCATTTATTAAGATGAATCAAAGCCTCATTGAAATTCCTTGCGTCGCCCATTGCGGCGGAACCCTGAAGAATTCTGGCAAGCGCATAAACTTGCTGCTCCTCCTCCAGATCGGTGAGGCTCGCCGAAACCTTTATCAGGTCATTTTGGGCTCCGGCATCTCGGGGAAACTGGGCGACAACCTGGCCGTAGTGCCATTCCAGGAAATGTGGGTATGTTTTCATCCCGGCTAATTTTTGATCCGCGACAAGTCGTAGGGATCGTTCTTTAAGCTTTCCCAAAACCTCGTGGAAATCCGTTTCGCTCTGGAGTGATGCGGTCTCCTGTTCGATCAATCGATACGCTGCGGAATAGGTTGCAGGACCATACCACTCCTTTGACGTGCCAAGCGAAAGCGATAAGCCTTGGGGAAGGTCCAATCTTTGCCGGACCTCCCGGTAAAATTGCCGGAGATCATAGTCCAAGTCACGGGCTCGCTCGGATTTTAACTCGTCCCTGGTGGTCGTGATCGCTTCCAGAATATAGGCCCAGTCCCAAAAATCGTATCCGAAATGCGGGATCATTTCGTTGCTATTGTCTAACAGAAGTGCGCCGGCGAGGCCTATGCGTTCCTTGAAACAAGCGTCCACCTTGCGGTTTTTTAAGTCTCCAAGACAAGTCCAAGTCAGCCTTACCGCGTGCGCGATGGTCAAAGAGCTGAATCGCGAAGGCCAGCGTGGATCCGTTCGGAGGAATTCCAGGGCATCGATCAGGCAACAACCGGCAATATGAGGAAGAGATAATTTTCGATAGCTCCTGGGGTATTCTCCCGAAAAATCCGAAAGACTAATTCTCTTTTTCATGTGAGACCCTTCCGGTGGATTGGACGCGAAAGCCCGTCTACCTGAAAATGGCTTAGAGTATGTTACCGAGAATTTCCAGACCTTTGGCAAGCGATCTGTGATTGCCCCCATAGCCCAAGCGGAACCACGGTTTTTTTCCAGAGAAGCCGAAGCATTTCGATCCGGGAACCAGCAGTACGCCCTTACTCTTGAAATTCCGAAACAAGCGATCCTCTGACAATTTGGATTCGATCTGCAGGACGGCCGTGGTTCCGGCTTCCGGATCGATTAACCTGATTGCGCTCACGGTATGGCACCAATTGATTAGGTACCGTCTGTTAATGCCCACGTCTTCTTGTCTTGTGAATGTTCTCAGATTATTCATGATATGGGTTCCTGCGACTACGGAAAAGGAATTCAAGGAAAGAGTGGTATATTGCTGCAGGGTTTGCATCGTCGCAATCAAGCCAGGTTCCGCTAACGTCCAGCCCAGCCGTATCCCGGGAAGCCCGTAAACTTTGGACAGGCTTCCTACGACAACCACATTTTCTCCGAGAGCAGCCACAGAATCATATTCTCCAGGCATAGCGAAAACTTCATCGACCAACAACACGCCATCTTTTTTCGCCAGGATTTTTGCCGCCTGCCTTAAGGTTTCCTTCGGGATTATTGCCCCGGTCGGATTATTGGGGTTGGCAATAGCCACTATCCTGGATTTAGCGCAAGCATTGAAAAGGGCCTCCTCAGAAATCCTCCAATCGTTAGTTGGATCGCATTTGATAGTCGATACTTTGAATCCTAGATATCGGGAAATGCCCGCATAAGATCCGAACCCTAGTTCCGGAAAAGAAATCAGGGGCCCGGATTTGTACCGGTTGCGTAAGGCCCCAAGAACCAGGAACAGGGATTCTTCGGCGCCGTTGGTTGGAAAGACTTTTTTTCCAGGAGGAAGGCGTAATGCTTTTTGCATTGGCTTAAGAAGGGCTCCGGCAATATCGGGGTACCTGAAGTCCATCTGCTTCAGACATCCGGAAAGCCTGGGGCATTTCCGTGCCAGCTCACGCCAAGACCAAGGCTGCACGTCACTGGAGGCGAGATTGATCAACCCCGGTGAATGCTCATACTTAAAAAAGAAGTCTTCCAATTTGAAATCGGAAAGCGCAAAGAAACGCCCTTCATCCCGGCGAGAACCCTTTTGGACGCTCTCGATGTCTAGACGGGGCTCCATTTTCGACCTTTTGTGGATTTTCCGAGGGTGTCGAACATGCGCGCGATCAATCAATATGGTACATAAATTTTTCCATCCCTCAAGGCTGAATACGAGGGTACCCCGTCTTAGTAGATTTGCCCCCATGCAATCCCCCCCGTTCTCCCGCCTCAATCTGCCCCCCGCCCAGCTCGCCAATCTGGAAAAGCTGGGCTACCTGGCCATGACGCCCATCCAGGCGGCGGCCCTGCCGACGGCGCTAAAGGGCAAGGACATCATCGCCCAGGCGGAAACGGGCAGCGGCAAGACCGCGGCCTTCGTTATCCCCCTGTTGCAAAGGCTGGACCCCAGGGCGGCGGGAACCCAGGCCCTGGCGCTCTGTCCCACGCGGGAATTGTGCATTCAGGTATCTCAAGAGTTACGGAAGCTGGCGCGTTACCTTGGGAACGTCAAGGTGGTGCCGCTTTACGGCGGCCAGGATATGGGGCTGCAAAAGACCGCGCTCCGCAACGGCTCCCATGTGCTGGTGGGGACCCCGGGCCGCATCCAGGACCATCTCAGAAGGGAAACCATTTCCCTGGAGTCGGTCCGGACTTTGGTTTTGGACGAGGCGGACCGGATGCTGGACATGGGCTTCCTGGGGGACATCACGGAAATCATCGCCGGAATACCGGCGGAGCGCCAGACTCTGCTCTTTTCGGCCACTTTTCCGGAAGACATCAAATTGCTGAGCGAACGTTTTCAACGCGGCCCCGTCCACGTCCGCATCGAATCCGATCCCGCGGATTCCCGTATCGATCAGAAATTCATCCTCTGCGAAAAGGAAGGCAGATTGGACGGCCTGGCTTCCCTGCTCTCGCGCCTGCGGCCCCGCAGCGCCATCGTATTCTGCAATACCAAGGTGGCGGCCAAGGAAGTGTTCCAGCACTTGCTCGACCTGGGATTCAGCGTTGCCGCCCTGCATGGGGACATGGAGCAGCGGGATCGGGAGCAGGTCCTGATGCGCTTCCGGCATCGCAGTTGCCGGGTGCTGGTGGCCACCGACGTGGCGGCGCGGGGATTGGATATCGAAGATCTCAGCGCGGTCATCAACTTCGAGGTGCCGCGTGATATGGAAACCTACGTGCATCGCATCGGCCGCACGGGACGGGCGGGGAATTCGGGTTATGCCATTACGCTGGCTTCGGCGCATGAAGAGCACAAGATCCTGGCCGCGCGCGAATTCCTTAAGATCGAAGTGCCCAGCGAGACGATGGAATGGGCCGATAAGGGTTCCCTGAAAGCCTTGGTGGCGGACCAGGTGACGCTGGGGATTGCTGCGGGCCGCAAAGACAAGCTGCGGGCCGGGGACATCCTGGGAGCCTTGACGGGAGAAAAGGGGCTCGCTGCCGGGTCGGTCGGGAAAATCGACGTGATCGACTACGAGGCCTACGTTTCGGTGGAAAGCAAATCGGCGCAGAGGGCTTTCGCCCGCTTGAGCGAGAACAAGATCAAAGGCCGGAAGTTCAAGATCAGGTTACTGGGATAGAGCCTTGCGCCCTTGCGATTAGGCGGGATGGGAAAGCCGTTCATGCTTCCGCCATGGGCAAGCGGAAATAAAAGGCGGCGCCTTTACCCGGCGCGCCTTCCCCCCAGGTTTTGCCGCCGTGGCGGTTGAGGATGCGGCGCACATTGGCAAGCCCGATTCCGGTGCCTTCAAATTCCGAGCCGCTATGCAGCCGCTGGAAAACCCCGAAGAGCTTGTCCGCATATTCCATATCGAAGCCGGCGCCGTTGTCCTTCACCCAATAGACGATGCCCCCGTCGTCCTTGCGGAAGCCCACTTCGATGAGGGCGGGATCGCGCGGCCGCGTGAACTTGAGCGCATTCGACAGCAGGTTGAGGAATACCTGTTTGAGCATGGCCCTATCCCCGGTCGCGTCCGGGAGTTCCGCCACCGTCCATTGGATTGGGCGGCCGGCCGTTTCCGGCGCCAAATCCCGGATGGATTCTTCCGCCAGTCTCCGCATGTCCACTTGGTCCTGCCGCAACTCCGAGCGAGACATGCGCGAAAAGGAAAGGACGTCATCGATGAGGGCGGACATCTTTAGGCAGGCCTGGAGCACCTCATCGAGAAGGCCGCGCGCGGTTTCGTCCGGACCGGATGCGATGCGTTGCCGGAGCAATTCCGAGAAGCCCTGGACATGCCGCAGCGGCGTGCGCAAATCATGGGAGACGGAATGTGCGAAGGCATCCAGCTCCTGGTTGGCGGCTTCCGCCGCATCCTTGGCCTTGCGTAAAGCCTCGCGGGCCTTTTTCATGGCCACCAGGTTCCCGACGCGGGCCCGCACTTCCTCCGCCACGAAAGGCTTTTCGATATAATCCTGCGCGCCCGCCTCCAGCAGGGAAACGCGGGATTCTTCGTCGGCCTTGGCGGTCAACAGGATGAAAGGCGTATCGTCGAACCGGGCCTGCGCCCGGATCATCCGCAGCAGATCCGCGCCGCTGGTTTCCGGCATCATCAGATCGCTGAGGATCAAATCCGGGTTAGAGCGTTCCGCGGCCAGGAATCCCTCGCTTCCGTTGCGTGCGGTGACAACGCGGAATTTCCCGACCAGGGTGCGGATCAGAAGCTCGCGCATTTCCGGATTGTCCTCCACGATCAACAGGCGCGGGCGAGCCGGGTCCGCCGCCTCCTCGGCCGGGGGCTGGAATGCGGTCGGATCCGGGTCCTGAGCCACGAGCTGGTAAAGCGGGCCGGTGTCCACGGTCTGGATGGCGTCCCCTCCTTCGCCTTGAACCTCCGCGCCCCGGGGAGCGCGCAAGGGCAGAGTGATCCTGAAGGTGGCCCCCTCGCCGGGGCCGCCCTCCACCGATACGGATCCCCGGTGCAGGCCGATCAGCTCCTTGACGATGGAAAGCCCCAGGCCGGTGCCTCCGCTCCGGCGCGTGGGTCCCTGCTCTACGCGGTAAAAACGATCGAAGATGGTTTCGCGCAAGCGGGCCGGGATTCCCGGGCCCGAATCCTTGACCATGATGACGGCGGCGGCTACTCCGGCGGCGTCATCCGGACTAGCCGTCCCTTCGCCTCCCACAGCCAGTTCGCAGTGTACCCATCCGCCTACCGGAGTGAACTTGAAGGCGTTGGAAAGCAGGTTGATCAAGATCCTCTGGACCTTTTCCGGATCCGCCTGGATGGACAGAATTTCGGGCGCGGAAACGGAGAAGCGGTACCCCTTGTCCTGCGCGAAAGAGGCGAAGTTGGATGCAATCATGCGTATGAGGCCCGATAAATCGAATTCGGAATAGCGGAGCTCCATCCTGCCCGCTTCCAGTTTGGCCACTTCCAAGAGATCATCCACATGCTTGAGCAGCAAGCGGGCGTTATTGACCACGCCTTGCAAATCCGACGCGATACCGGAATCGGTTTTCCCTTCCGCCAGGATCCTCCGGACCGGCGCCAGTATCAAGGTGAGCGGCGTGCGCAACTCATGGCTGACGTTGGCGAAGAAACGCGTCCGCATCGCGTCCAGGCGCTGGAGCTTTTTATTGGCGTCTTGCAGCTCCCGGGCGCGGCTGATCACTTCCACTTCCATCCGCTCCGCCCGGCTTGCCTGTTCGCTGCCGCGCTCTTTGACCCGCATGAACTCCGTCACGTCCTCGACGCGGTGCACGATATAGGCCACGCTGCCATCCGGCCCCAGGATGGGCGAATTGACGGGGCTCCAATGCCGTTCCTGGAAGCCCCCGCCCTCGGAATCCGGACGGCGGATATCGTATTTCTGGATGGCCATGGTGTCGGCGGTTTTTTCCGTGAGCACGCGCTGCAGCGAATCCCTTAAATTGCTGGTCCCGGTGGCATGCGGATCCTCGGGGTTGTCCGGAAATACTTCAAAAAGGTGGCGTCCCAGGATTTTCTCTACGCTGATCATGGTAGCCTGGGCATAAGCTTGGGTCGCGGCCGCAATCGTCAAATCCGGGCGCAGGATAAGGTAAAGCCCGGGAAGGTTTTCAAACAGGATTTTGAAATCGGAAGGCTCTCGCTTATCCATCCCCACCGCTCGTTGCACAGGAGGTTGCCGAAAGGAAATTGAGAAACAAATCGGGAGTTTTCAAACCGTACCCGGCGTCACGAATGCTTACAAAATGTACGTGATCAAGGTTACGCGGGTTTCCAATCCAGGCAATCCCGGATCATTGTGGTGAGTTCCCGGCGCTGAAAGGGCTTTTGCAGAAAGTAGGTGTCGCCTTCCATAGCCGCGGCCACGTTTATCTGTTCAATGCCGTAGCCGCTGGTATAGATGACCTTCAGGTCCGGTTTTTTGATTTTCAACTGACCCGCCAACTCCTTCCCGGTCATTCCGTCGGCCAGGATCATATCGGTCAAGACCAAGTCGATTTTTCCTCGGCAATGTTCCCAAAGCTCCAGCCCTTGCCTGCCTGAATCGGATGCGAGTACGCTGTATCCGCTGTCCTCCAGGATGATTTGCATCAATTTCCTGAGCAGCGGTTCGTCCTCCACCACCAGGATGGTCTCGCGCCCGCGCGGGGACTCCGCTTCGCCGCTTTGCGGCTTGGGCGGGGAAATCCGCTCCTGGCTTTCGGGAAGGAAAATCTTGAACTCGGCGCCGTGACCGTATTCGCTGACTACCTCGATCCAACCCATATGGCGCTGCACAATCCCGTAGGCGCCAGTCAATCCCAAGCCGGTTCCCCGGCTCTCGCCCTTGGTGCTGAAGAAGGGTTCGAATATGCGCGGCAGGATTTCCGGGGGAATGCCGGTCCCCGTATCCGAGACGGCCAAGGTAACGAAATTGCCCGCGCGCGCGCCCACCTGGAAATGGGCCCGATCCGATTGCACGCTTTCGTATCCGGATCGGATGGCCAGGATGCCGCCGCCGGGCATGGCGTCGCGCGCGTTGACAGCCAGATTCATCACCACCTGTTCCAGCATTCCCAGGTCCGCGTTCACGCCGGGAAGATCGGGGGCGCAAAAAGTCCGCAGGTTGATGTTGGCGCCGATCACGCGGCCCAGCATGCCCGCCATGTCCAGAATCACCTGGTTCAGATCCAACGCCGCCGGTTTGAACGGTTGCTGACGGCTGAAAGTGAGCAATTGCCGCGTGAGATTCCCGGCCGCTTCCGCGGCATGATGAATGTTCTTCAGGGAACCCCGATGTTCCGGGGAAGGGGTGCTTTCCAACAGCAGTTGCACATGGCCCAGGATCACGGTCAGCAGGTTGTTGAAATCATGCGCCAGGCCGCCGGCCAATTGCCCCACCACTTCCATCTTCTGGGCCCGGATGAATTTCTCCTCCAGGAGCCTGCGCTCGCCGCGCTCCGAGGCTTCACGGAGGGCGCGCCGCACGGAAGGGGAAAGCCTTTTCAGGTTCTGCTTGAGCACGTAATCCGTGGCCCCGCTGCGCAGGCTTTCGATGGCGGTATCTTCGCCCATGGTTCCGGACACGAAGATAAAAGGCGTGTCGGGGCATTTTTCCTTGGCCAGCTTGAGCGCCGCGGGCCCGTCGAAATCCGGGAGGGAATAATCCGAGAAGATGAGATCGTAGCTTTGCCCGCTCAAGGCTTCCCGGAACGCCTTGCCGGATTGTTGCCAAGCGATATCGCAAGCGATACCCTCTTTCCAAAGGGTGGCGCGCACCAGCTTCGCATCGGCCACATCGTCCTCCAGATGGAGGATGCGCAATGACTTTTCCATGCCTACCGCCTTCCGCTCTTACCGGCTCCTGGCACCCAAGGGGTAGCGCCGAATCAGCGTCTCCGATCATATTATTAATTGCGGATGATAGCAAAGCAGGATGCGCCTCGTTCCGCGGCGCCACGGAAGGGGCTCCAGGCCGGGCAAGACTAAAAAACCGGAATTACAAATTGTACGCGCCCGGATCGACCGTTTGGATGGAAGCGCGGGAGTTACCTGGTCCGCTCAAGGGCAAACCGGGACAAGAGGCGGCAAGCGCGGAAATCCCAAACCCGGCCATCGCGGCTGGGATCCGTGAACTTAAGGGGTCCGCATCCCGGGGTAACGCGTGGGTTTCCCCGGATGCGGACGGCGGATATCATTACCGGCTTACATGGGAAAGATGCGATGCATCCTGGGCCGGCGCCGGCCCGGGAACGGAAACGGCGCCCGATGGGCCCGTCCGGGGCTTGGCAGCTTATAACCCGGGATCGCTGGCGGCAGTACGCCTCGGACGAAGCGGATCCCGGCATCGGTCCCGGTACGGAACGATTGGAACTGAAAGCCGCGAATACTTTCGCTATCCGGATAGCATCTGTGAATCTGGGAACCTGAATTCAAGCCGATTCAGACGCAATTTCTATCGGGGTATTATTTTATCCATCCAGGCATCAAGGTGTGGCGACGGGTAAAACCTCGCCATGTCTTTTTTCTACCAATGTAAAACGACTTCGGATCATCATTCCGGTCGGATTCACACTCTTCACATTCACAAGGACATGGTATGGGCAGCAAGCTTTCCGGCATTATTTTGGGGGGGCTGGTCGGTTTCTCCCTGGCGGTTGGAAACGGGCACGCACAAGCGGTTCCCCCGGCGGACACGACAAGTTACATGGTGACGGATTTTGAATCTCCTGAACCTTTAAACACACCCCTTTACGGGTATTGGTTCAACTACACGGATCAAAACTCGTCGACGGCGGTCGACAGCATCCATGGGAATTCCACCCTGACATCGTTCGATTCAACCGGCGCTTACTTCAGGGATACTTTGGGATATCCCGATGCCCGGACCTTTCCGCGGGGACACACCGGGGATTCCGGCACCCATTGCCTGCGATTTGGCTATGCCCTGGGGAACCGCTCGCTTTCCTGCGGCGGAATTTGCACCTACCCTCCTTATGTCGGCTTCGGCGTAACCTTCACGACCAATGCGGATACCCTTGACCTGACGGGGGCGACCAGCATTTCGTTCTGGGCCAAGGCCGACACCGCGCCCCTGGCGTTGAACACATCCTTCGCCACCGTGGATACCACCACCAACGCATCCGATTACGGCCAAGCTTTCACTATCGATACCACCTGGAAACTTTATTCCATCACCCTCAAGCCCTCGGTCGATTTCAAGCAGCCCTCTTACTCCGCCCACAAGCCTTTTGAACTTACGCATGCCAAGGGTCTGGGCTTCAACGTAAGCGCAGGGGGGAATGCAGCCCATCTTGTGAACGGTTTGCTGATCGATGACGTCAGCATCCAGAACTGGAAATACGTGGACCCCACCATCACGGATCGCGTCCGCCCCCTGGACCCGGCGCGCGGGCAGGGAGGCATCCGCATCCGGAAATCCGGCAACCTCATCCTGGTAAGCCTGCCGGAAGCTTATCGCCACAAGAGCGGATCGGTGCAAGCGGTGGACGCGCATGGCCGCGTTTTGGCGCGTACGGGCTTCGCTCCCAACGCGGGAACAGTATCCTTGGGACTCGCCGGCAGCGAGACCCGCAAAGCCGGGACCTTCATCCGGGTTATCGTGGACCGAATCTCGCGGTAGCTCCCGACGCCGGGATCCTCCTGGGAGGACCCGGCACGCTTCCCTTAGGAAACATGGGTATATAACCCAGGCCGGATAAGCGGCTGCAGATGCGACGGGATTTCCCGTCGCCATTTTCTTATCTTCCTTACGCGCTTTTAAAATACTTTGTGAGGACTTATGGAACCGAGCGTGCCCGAAATCCAGCGCTATCCCATCGGCCGGTTTTCCCGACCGGATGGCTATTCGGCCTCCGCCGTCAAACTCGCCATCGCTTCGATTGATTGCCTGCCCCGCAAGCTGCTGGCCGTTGTGTCCAACCTTTCCCCCTCGGATTGGGAACGGCAATACCGACCCGGCTCCTGGACCATCCGCCAGGTTGCCAATCATATCGTGGACGCCAACGTGAACAATTATACGCGTTTCAAATTCGCCCTCACCGAGGACAACCCCACCATCAAGCCCTACCTGGAGGATCGCTGGTCGGAACTTCCCGACGCCCGCACGGGGGATATGCGACCGGCCGTGGATCTCATCAGCGCCATCCATTCGAAATGGGTGCAGACGCTCAGAACCATGGGCGAACCGGAATTCCGCCGCACCTTTTTCCATCCCCAGCAGAACCGCAGCGTCCCGCTTTTCGAGGCGGCCGCCTTGTACGGATGGCATGGCGATCACCATCTGTCGCAAATCCGGGTGGCGTTGGACAAGTGAAAGCGCGCCGGCTCGGCGAATCCTAATTCGCGGCCGGGAGCCGGAAGGATATGGGATCCGTTCCGCTTGCGGAAGCGGCCCAGGGACGCATGCGCCGCCCGCATAGGTCGAAGTCCCGTTCCGCGAGGGGGACCGGTTCCCGGGAGAGGCGATGTTCCCGGTAAGGCATAATGGCCGCGGACTTCAAGGTTCCGTTCAGGTTGCCAGTTTCCAGGGTTCCCCTCCCTCCCGTCGCCTCCCAGAAATTGTAGAACTCCGTTCCTTCATCCCCTATACGCCCGAACCGTTCCGCATCCGCGTCCAGTCCGCTTCCCTCCGCTTCGGTCAAGGGGGCCCCGCTGATGACCACGATGAGAAGGCGGAAGGACCTCTGGGACAGGGTACTCGCGGGCGAGCGCTTGCCCAATTCGGATTCGATGCGGGCGGCATCATAACGGACCCGGGTCGCGGCTGTAAACTCATAGGTGTTGGGATCGAAAGCGCTGACGCCGCGAAAAACATCGAACGGGGTCACCTCGGCAACGGGGATCATTCCCATCAGATAAAGTTCCATTTCCGAGTAGGGCACCGTATTGCCGCCGTTGGCGATCTGCCCGAAGGACTCCACCTTATACCGGTTGGGGTTGCCGCCTACCGCGGTTTGCAAACTCCCTTGCCGGAAGCCCCCCAACTGACCCTTGGTATTGCCTCCCGTGAATCCCCAATGAGGTTCAAAGTCATCCACCGCGCCTCCGCAACAACCGGGACCCGTGGGATCGAAAGCAGCGGTGGGGATTCCGAAATTTCCCCACGCGTGCATGAGTTCGTGCAAGGCGGGTCCATTTTGGATATGGGTCCTTTTGGTCAATGCCATCACGGCCTTCAATTTCCCGCCCGAGCCGTACGCTCCGGCAGCGTTGAACGGGCTTAAACCCAACCCCGTCGCGGCATTGGAAACGGGGATCAGCTTGCCGGAATAATCGATGGCGGAAGGGGTATTGGTTTCATCGAGAACCAGGAAGATGAAATCGAAAGCATCGGTGAAGGTGTTGTAGAGTTCCTTTACGATGTCCTCGCGCTTTACGTCGTCGCTGAATCCGTCAGCGGACTTCCAGTCGGCATATTCCGCGGCGGACATCTCCAGCGATGCGATCCTCTGTCCGGGATGCAAGGTCAGCTTGTGGGTTTGCGCCTGGATGGGGAGCAGCAAGGCTGCGGTCGCGAACGCGAATAACAGGGATGGGATTGTCGGCTGGGACATAAACGCTCCATCGGCTTGGGCGCAGCGGCATCGATTTCAGATCCCGTTATGGCCGTCTTCCGGTTCGCTCTTCTTCTCGTTGAACACCCTCAAGACAATCCGCCCCACGGCGATGATCACGCCGATGAGGGTTATGAGCCCCAGGGCCTTGATGATTTTGGATCCCTTATTCGCGACTAACTGAGACATGAAAGCAACCTTCCTTCAGCGATCGAATTGCAACCGGCTACGGGAAAGATACGAATTGCCGGAAGCTTCCGGCAAAGGACTCAGCCCTTGCGAGCCCAGCGGGTGTCGATGGAATCGGCGGCGGGGGATTTTTGAGGCGCCGGAGCATCGGCGGGACGGGGCGGCATCTCCCTCTCTTCCGCCTCCATCATGGCCTCCAGGATCTGGGCCTGGCTCCGCAGCAGGTTCCGGAACCGGGCGAAGAACTGCATCTTCTGGTTCTCGAGAACGTAAATCTCCGACCTCAGCCCGGCCACATGCTCCCGGGAGCCGGTCATCTCGTCCACAGCCTTCTGCCGCGCATCGGTGATGATGGCCTCCGCCTCCTGCTGCGCCACCTTCCGCTTCTCTTCCAGGGTATTCTGGATGGTGATGACGGCATCCTGAAGGGTCTTTTCGATGAGGCGGTAATGGTTCAGCCGCTCTTCGGCGATTTTAATCCGCTCGGAAAGCTGGATGTTCTGGCGGGTCAACTCCTCGAAATCCTTGGCGATGGATTCCAGCAAGGCCCGGACTTCATCCCTGTCATAACCCTTGAACCGGGTACCGAACTCGTGTTTCTTGATGTCCAACGGTGTAATCATGCTGGCTCTCCGTCCCGATGAATCCGCACCAGGGTATCCGATAAAGGTAGTCACTTTGCCCTTTGAGTCCGTTTATGCGACAACTCCTGGCCGCGAGTCTATCTACCAAGGGGGCAAGGGTTCGATCCGAACGCCCGACAATCGCGCGGCCGGGCCTGTCCCCTGAAACTAGCGCGCGCCGAAAAGGGCCGTACCCACCCGTATGAAGTCCGCCCCCTCCTCTATGGCCGTCTCGAAATCGCCGGACATGCCCATGGACAGCCAGGCCAAATCCGGCAAACGCCCGCCCGGGCTTCGGCGCGGGATGGAACCGGACTCCGCTTGCGCCCGCGCGGCCTGCAACAGTCCCTTCAGTTCGCGGAAACAGGCGCGCGCGTTTTCCAGGCCGGCGGTTTCTCCCGTCGCGGTCTCCCGCGGCCCCATGGTCATCAGCCCCACGATACGGACATGCGGCAGTAAGGGCAGGGCGGCCAAAGCCGGCAACAGGGCATCCGGCTCGAACCCGCCCTTGGCCGGCTCGCGCGATGTGTTCACCTGCAGGAAAACGTCCCTGCGGATCCCCATTTCCCCGGCGATGCGATCCACCCCCTCCAGCAGATCCAGGGAGTCGATGGAATGGATGGTGGTGGCCAACGGCAGCACTTTCCGGATCTTGTTCTTCTGCATGCGCCCGATGAAATGCAGCTCATGGCCCAGGGTATCCTTGCCGTTACCCTGCCACCCGCCCGGCCCGGGAAGCGCCGGCACGGGGGGGTCGCCCGGCAAAGGGAATTTCCCCATGGCCTCCTGCACGCGATTCTCGCCGAAATACCGGGCCCCCAGGGCCGCGGCTTCCCGGGCCGAGGAACGGGGATGGTTTTTGCTCACCCAGATCAACCGGATCAGGGAAGGATCGCGGCCGGAGCGCAGGCAGGCGGCCCGGATGCGCCCGGAAACGGCCGCGAAATTGTCCTCTAGCGTCATCCTGGGTAACCTGCAGGGAACGGTATCACCGCGGTTGCTTACGGGAAGCGGCCGGTCCCGGCTGCCTGGGCGTGGGCTTGAACAAGGCCGCGAGCACGTCATCGATATGATCCACCTGGGTGATCTTGAGGCCCTGCTTGGCTTCCGGCGGAAGTTCGCGCACCTCGGGATTGTTCTCCTGCGGAACCATTATCCGGGTAACGCCCGCTTGCAGCGCCGCCAGGGATTTCTCGGGCAATCCCCCGATGGCGTGGATCTTGCCGACCAGGGACACTTCTCCCGTGAACGCGATCTTGGGATCCACCTTCTGCTTGGTCATGGCGGAGACCAAAGCCAGGGTGATGGCGATGCCGGCGGAGGGCCCGTCCTTGGGGATGGAGCCTTCCGGCACGTGCAGGTGGATATCGGTCTTGTGGAAGACATCCGGATCCACCCCGTAACGACGGGCGCGTTCCCGCACCAGGGTCAGAGCAATCTGGGCGGACTCTTTCATCACCTCGCCCAGGTGGCCGGTCAGATGCAAGCGGCCCTTGCCGGAAAGCAAGGTGCATTCCACGCGCAGGATTTCCCCGCCTACCGGCGTCCAGGCCAGGCCCGTCACCACGCCCGAGTTGGATGTATCCGGCACCATGCGCTCCTGGCGGATGGGAACGCCCAGATAATCGATGAGGGTTTCCCGGGTGATGGGGCCGGGGCCTTTGCCTTTTGCCTTGCCCTTCCCCGGCTTCACGGGTTTCCTGTCCTGGAAGTCCACCACTTCGCGGGCGCGCTTGCGCGCTATCTTGGCGATTTGCCGCGACAACTGGCGCACGCCGGCCTCGCGGGTATAACGGCGGATCAAGGTGGAGAGCACCGCATCCTGCAAATCCAATTGCCCGTTCTCCAATCCGGACGAGGCCTTGATCTTGGGGACCAGGTAACCTTTGGCGATAGCGAGTTTTTCCGAGTCGAAGTATCCGGAAATGCGGATCACCTCCAGGCGATCATGCAGGGCCGCCGGGATCTGCTCTTCCACGTTGGCGGTGGTCACGAAGAACACCTTGGAGAGATCGATGCCTATCTCCATGAAATGATCGATGAACTCCTGGTTCTGCTCCGGATCCAGCACCTCCAGCAGCGCCGAGGCCGGGTCGCCGCGGAAATCGCTGCCCATCTTGTCGATCTCGTCCAACAGGATGACCGGATTCATGGACTGGGATTTCTTCAGCGCTTGCACTATGCGGCCGGGCATGGAACCGATATAGGTGCGCCGATGCCCGCGGATCTCGGCCTCATCGCGCACGCCTCCCAACGAGATGCGCACGAACTCGCGGCCCAGCGCCTGGGCGATGGATTTGCCGAGCGATGTCTTGCCTACGCCCGGAGGGCCCACCAGGCAGAGGATGGGCGTGGAGTGGTGCTTGGAGAGCTTGTACACCGCGACGTGCTCGAGGATGCGCTCCTTCACCTGCTTGAGGCCGTGGTGATCGCGATCGAGCTGCTTCTTCACGTTGTGCAGATCGAGATTGTCCGCGTTGTAACGGTTCCAAGGCAGTCCTAGGAACCAATCCACGTAGGTGCGCACCACCGAATATTCCGGTGAGGAGGGGTTGAGGTATTCCAAACGCTTTAGCTCCGCGCTCACGCGCGCCCGCACCTTCTCCGGCATGGCTTTGGCCTTGACGGCGTCCTCCAACTGCTTGATCTCATGGTTCACGGGAGGCGAAAAGGATCCCAGCTCGAACTGGATCTTGCGCAATTGCTCGGTCAGGAAATATTCCCGCTGGCTCTGGGCGATCCCGGCGCGGACCTCATGCTCCAGGCGGCGGCCCATCATGGTGGTGTCCACCTCGTTGCGCAGGAATTCCTGGATCATGTCCAGCTTGGTTTCCAGCGTCGGCTCTTCCACCAGCAGTTGCTTCAGGTCCACCGGGATCTTGAGGTGGCTGGCCATCCCGTAGACCTTTTCCTCCGGACCGGAAAGCCCGTCGATAAGGTCGGCCACGCCCCGCGGCAGATCGGGATTCTGGGACAGGTACTCCGCGAACATCACGCGCGTGGACTCGATGCGGCGGCGCGCCGTTTCCTCTTTGAGGGGCGCGGCCGTCACCGGTTCCAGATTGGCCACTATCAAAGAAGGCAGGGGTTGCCATTGGGTGGCGCGGGCCACGCCCAGGGCTTCCACCAGGATCTTGGAAAGATTGTTGGGCAGGGGCAGAGAGGATGCGATGCGCCCCACCACCCCGACGGGCTTGAGGGTATCCGGGGAGACATCGTCCTCGGAAGCGGTTTTCTGCAATGCGAAAAGAGCCAGTTGCGAGGGGCTTTCCATGGCCCGCATCATGGCGGACAGGGACTGCGGCCGGCCCAACAGGATAGGCGTCACGGTTCCCGGAAACAGGATGATGTCCCGCAAGGGGATTACCGGAAGCCCCGCGGCCAGCAGCTGGGCCCATTCCTCCGCGGAAGCGGCGCGGGATTTCTCCAGGGCTTCCGCGTTCGCGGCGGCGGTTCCAGCGGCGGACTCGGCAGGCGCGCTCTGATCTTTGGATTTGGGATGGGCCAAGTTTACTCCTGAACGGAAGGAGGAGTAAATCAAGCAAAATTACCCCGGAGGGGGAAGTGATATCGGGCATTCACGCAGCGATGCAGGAATTTGCCGGAGAAATAACATTGCGGGCTTGGCTTGCGAATACAAGAATCACGGAAAATGCCTCGTCAATGGAAGACTACTCTTGCTCTTAAGCCTTCTTACCTTAAATGCCGGGTTATTCCCGTTTTCCAAATGTTGACAGGGAACCCTCAACGGAATCATTCCCGGCCTTATTGGGGCCGGAACAGGGCGCCTATATCGGGCCTTACCCCAATCACGAGGAACTATGCCCGAAGTTAAAAAGAGTTCATCCTCCCGAAAGAGATCGCCCTTCGTCCTGGGCCTGGTTATAATCCCCTTCCTGACATTGCTGGGAGCCGATAGGGGGCACCAAGAATTATCCCGTCTTCTACCAAAAACCCATGAACCGGGTTCCCATGATGCTGGGCGTCGATATCCCGACTTATAAATTCCTGGATGTCTTGCGGCGGAAGTGGAATACTGGAAGAATCCCTATATCAACAGCTAGTACAACGTCAGCTCCCAGAGCGCCCTGGGGGCGATCCCGGATTATGGGCACATGTCCAATCCCGCCAGCGGCTTGAACGTGGATCCCACCAAGGACTACACCCGGGATGACTTCGCCTGGGCCCTCACGGCCCAGAAATCGCTCGGGAAGAATTTTCTTTTGATCGCAAAAGCGGCCCATGATCATTTGACCCAGCTCAATGCGGGACAGGGATTCGGAACCGATTTGCAGCATGACATCCTGCCGGACAGCAAGGGATGGTATTTCGTGCTGCACGCGCAGACGTCCATCTGGGCCGCAGCCGCGCATAAAGATCCCGGCGGCCTCGTTCGCGGGTAAGCCGCGCCGGTGCGGGAATCCGCTACGCCAGTTTCTTTTTGTTCTTCTTGAGGATCAGCATCGGCTCTTTCCTATGCTCCACCACTTCGCGCGTGACCACGCACTCGGCTACGTCCGTGCGCGAGGGCAGCTCGAACATGATGGGCAGCAGGGCGCTTTCCATCACGGAGCGGAGGCCGCGCGCGCCCGTCTTGCGCAGGATGGCGCGATCGACGATGGCTTCCAGGGCTTCCGGCTGGAACTTGAGGCGGATATCGTCCATCTCAAAAAGCTTGGTGTATTGCTTCACCAGGGCGTTGCGCGGCTTGGTGAGGATGTCGAGCAGGGCTTCCCGGGGCAATTCCTCCAGGGCGGTAATGACGGGCAGGCGGCCCACCAATTCCGGGATGAGGCCGAATTGGATCAAGTCGTCCGGTTCCACCAGTTTCAGGATGGCGCCCACCTTCTTGTCCTTCTTGGACTGGGAGGCGGCGCCGAAGCCGATGCTGGTCTCGCGCGTGCGCCGTTCGATGATCTTCTCCAGCGATTCAAAGGCGCCGCCGCAGATGAAGAGGATGTTCTTGGTGTTGATCTGGATCAGGTTCTGCTCGGGATGCTTGCGTCCGCCTTTGGGCGGGACCGCGGCCACGGTGCCTTCCAGCAGCTTGAGCAGGCCCTGCTGCACGCCTTCGCCGGAAACGTCGCGCGTGATGGACGGGTTGGCGCTCTTGCGCGAGATCTTGTCGATCTCGTCGATGTAGACGATGCCGCGTTCGGTGAGCTCCACGTCGTAGTCGGCGGCCTGGAGCAGGCGCACGATGATGTTCTCCACATCCTCGCCCACATAACCGGCCTCGGTCAATATGGTGGCGTCCACGATGGTGAAGGGGACCTTGAGGAACTTGGCGATGGTCTGCGCCAACAGGGTCTTGCCGGATCCCGTGGGCCCCAGGAAGAGGATGTTGGATTTCTCCACCTCCACGCCGTCCGCGCCCATGCGGGCGGCGATGCGCTTGTAATGGTTGTAGACGGCCACCGCCAAGGAGACCTTGGCGTCGTCCTGGCCGATGATATGTTCATCCAGGTGCCGCTTGATGTCGAGCGGGCTGGAAGCGGTCGCGGGACCGGTGGAGACCTGGGCGTCCTTGTTGGACTCCTCGGTCAGGATGTCATTGCACATCGCCACGCATTCGTTGCAGATGTGCACGGAGGGGCCCGTGATGATCTTTTCCACCTGTTCCGCGTTCTTGCCGCAGAACGAACAGCGGATCAATCCGTAGCCATTGCCGGTCCTCGCCATAGTCTTACGCCGCCGCTTTCTTCTTCCGGTTGAGGGGGTTGAAGATTTCATCGACTACGCCGTAGGCCACGGCCTCTTGCGCGTTCATGTAGAGATCCCGCTCCGTATCCTTCTGGATCTGCTCCTGGCTCTTGCCGGTGGCTTCCGCGAGGATGCCGAGCAGCTCTTTCTTGGTCTTGATGATTTCCTTGGCGTGGATTTGGATGTCCGAGGACTGTCCCGTGGCCCCGCCGCTGGGCTGATGCAGCATCACCTTGCCGTGGGGCAGGATGAAGCGCTTGCCTTTGGTGCCCGCCGCCAGGAGCAAGGCCCCCATGCTGTAGCAGGATCCGACGCATATGGTCTGCACGTCCGGCTTCACGTATTTGATCACGTCGTAGATGGCGAGGCCGGAAGTGACCACGCCGCCCGGGCTGTTGATGTAGAGGAGGATGTCCTTGTCCGGATCCTCGTATTCCAGGAAGAGCATCTGCGCGACGATGGTGTTGGCCACCACGTCGTTGATCTCGTACCCGATGAAGATGATGCGCTCCTTGAGCAGGCGCGAGTAGATGTCGTAGACGCGCTCGGAGCGGCCGGTGGTTTCGATAACGGTAGGTATGTACATGCGACCTATGCTCCCCGGGGGAAAAATGAGTTTACGGTAATATACATATCTCCATTTTACCTGTTGCACAAGAAAGAAGCCAGCCCTTTATCGGCCGGGCCCCGGCCCGGCGCAACGGGTTTCCTCTCAGTAACCGCGGCTCACAAAGTGAGCCGTGAGCAGATTGGCAAAGCCCAATCCGCATGCTATCAAGCGGATCGGCCTAAGACTCGCGTTTGTATCCGATCACGAAGTCGAGAGTCTTCTCCGATTTCAGTTCTTCGCGGACGTCGAGGATCTTGCCGCTCTTACGCAGCGAGGCCTTCAGCGATTCGAAATCGGTGCCGTATTGCTCGGCCATCTCCTTGAGGCGCGCGTCCACCTCCTCGCCCGTGGGCTTGATCTTTTCCTTCTTGGCAATCTCCTCTAAGAGGCGATAGCGCCGGATGTTGAACACGGCTTCCCGTTCCAGATCGGAATGATCGTGGCCGTGGTCGTCGTTGTCATGCACGTGGCCTTGTTGTTCCAGCTTGTAGCGCACGTAGTTCTGGATGCGGGCCTTGGGAATCTCGAAGGGATTCATCTCCATCAGGCGGCGCATGGCCTCTTCGTAGGCTTCTTCCTTGGCCTTCTGCATGGACTGCTTGGCCAGGTCCTCGCGGATACGGGCGCGGAAGATGTCCATGGTGTCGAAATTGAATTTCTTGGCCAGCTCGTCGTCGAGGGGGGGGAGCTTCACTTCGTTGACTTCCAGGATTTTCAGCTGGTATTCGGAATCCTTGCCGGCGAAATCCGCTTGCGCGTAGTCCGCGGGGAAGGTGAAGGCGGCCGTTTTCTCGTCGCCGGCCTTGGCGCCGATGAGGGCGCGATCCATGGCCGGCACGCTGCTGGTGCCCAGCTCCATGCGGAACTCCGGGCGCGGGGGCAGAGGCTTGGCTTCGCCGCCGATATTGATGCCCAGGTATTGCGCCACCACCACGTCGCCCAACACGGCCGGGCGATCCACCTTGGTCTCTTCGGCCTGGCGCTTGCGCAAGCCATCCACCTGGACGTTTACTTCATCTTCGGTGATGTCCGCGCCGTGCACGGGGATATCGAGCTTGTAGTCCTTGACCTCCACGGTAGGATCCACTTCCATGATGGCCTTGACCATGATGGGTTTGCCGATTTCGTTCTCCAGTTTGTCGATGCGGCCGGGAGCGATGGGCTCGATGTTGTGCTCCTTGCAGGCTTCCTTGATGACCTCTTCGATCAAGGCTTCCATGGATTCCGCGTTGATGGGATCCTTGAAGCGCTTGGCGATCACGTCCTTGGGCACGTTGCCGGGGCGGAAGCCATTGATGCGGACTTCCTTGCTGTATTTTTTAACCTTCTGATCGAAAATCTTGTCGAGGCGCTCGCGCTCCACTTCGATTTCAAGCACGCGCTCGGTGGTTGTCGGTTCGCTGATAGTCGCTTTCACTGCATCTTCCTTTCCAAAATCATCCCGCCCTGTCCGGGCGGCTTTCCGTTGCGCGCCGGAGGCGGTGTTCCCTGCCTTCGACGCGATGTTGCCGGCCTCTGCGGATGCGGCCGGCGTTGCTGTTATCCCCAGTGGGAGTGGTGCGAAAGGGGGGAGTCGAACCCCCACACCGAAGTGCCAGATCCTAAGTCTGGTGCGTCTGCCAATTCCGCCACTTTCGCTGGCTCTCCCGCGGAAATGGCCTTATCGGGGGCCGCTCGCGATCGACCCCCGCTAAGGCCATTT
>JANYDA010000046.1 GCA_025360005.1 Fibrobacteria bacterium | reverse complement strand
GATTTCACCGTAGGACTTGGCGACGGCGCCGCCGGACTTGGCCAGAACCGTTGTGATGGCTGCGGTCAGGGAGGTCTTGCCATGATCGACGTGGCCGATGGTGCCGACGTTGACGTGGGGTTTATTCCGGTTGAATTTTTCTTTAGCCATAATACAACTCCGCTTGCTCTAATGAGTCCCGGTCCGGGGCCGCGTTATCCTCGTGAGGAACCTCGGCTCGGTTTGTCCTTTTTTTCAGGGGTATCTGGGAACTAGGTCCAGTTCAAAAGCCCGATTTTATCTTCTTACACCATGTTTTTCGTAGGTGAGAACGTAAACTCCTAACCCTCTTGTTAAGGAGCGGAGTAATGTAGTATAGCCGAATGTGTTTGCCAAGGGTATCTCCAGGAGGATTATCGAGTTATATCCATCCGAGTCCAATTTCCTCACTACCCCCCCTCTCGCAGCCAAATCAGCCAACACTACCCCGCAAAATTCATCAGGAACAATGATTTCCAGGCGCATGATGGGTTCATAAACCTCGAATTGGGCGCAGGAAAGGTGCAACTGGAGGCAGTCGGCGAAGCATTTTGCCAAGAGAGGTAAGGGCAAGGTTTCTTTGGATCCGGAAATTTCCAACAAGCGGCAATGCAGACCGGCGATGTTGCCGATCCCGCACATGCCCTGGCCGCAAAAATGCTCGAAGGTGGCGGCCAGTACCTCTTTATATTCGGACGAAACCGGGAGCGCGTAGGCGATCTCATTCTTCTCATCTTCCGGATGGCCCAGCACGTCCACCAGGATGCGCGCTTCCGCGCCCATGGCCACGCTCACGTTGGAGAGCCCGCGCTGCGGGGCCTTCAGGCGTTCCAGATAGCGCACGGAGGGTGCGCCCACCTTTACATCGCACTTGTGATCCTTTTTCAGCCGCTTGCAGAAAACGTCCAATTGCAATTCCCCGACGGTGCTGATGAGCCAGCCGCCCGTGCCCGGATCGGGCGCGATGGCGATGGAAGGCTCCGAATCCGCCAGTTGCTTGAGCACGCGATCGACGAAGGGGAAGTCGTCCGCATGCACCAGTTCGATGCGCGATTGCAGCAAAGGCCTGTATTTACGGGTCAAAATGCCCGCCGCGGGCCCGGTATCCGCCTTTCCATCCGAGAGCAGCACCTGGCCCATGCGGTAATGTTGCGGGGATTGGATGGCCACCACGTCGCCCGCGCGTATCTCCGCGATGTTCTTGATCTCCTCCAGGCTTTCCGCGAAGACGCGGAAGAAGCGCGCGGACTCGAGCAGGTTCAGGCCTGCGGGATCGTAGATCTTGGCGAGGAAAATCTTGCCGATGTCATGGTAATGGCGGATCTTGATGATGAAGCCCATGGTCCCCACGGCATGGGGGCCCGCGGCAAGGCCGCCAACGGCCGCTCCCGAGCGCCCGGTAACGTCCGCGTAACGTCCCGTCGGGCTGTCCGGTTCGCCGCGGATGCCCGAAGACGCCCCCCCCTGAAACCGGGGAGGGGGCAGCAATTGGTTGACGCCGTTCATCAATTGCCGGACGCCCACGTTCTTGAGCGCCGATCCCATGTAGACGGGGACATGCCCCTTTTCCATGGCGGCCTTGAGCCCGATGAGGATATCCTCATTCTTGATTTCCTCTCCGGCCAGCCAGGCGTTGAGCAAAACGTCATTGTACTGGGAAGCGACATCGATCAGATCCTTGCGCGCGCGCGCATAATCGTCCGCAAGGATGGCGGGCACTTCGCCCTTGATGAGCTTGCGGGGATTCTCCACGGACCGGTAGATGGCCAATTGGTTGAGCACGTCGATGACGCCGTCCAATGCGCCGTGGGGGCCGGTGGACGGGCCTCCGGCCTGGGCCTGAACGTGGACAGGTAACGTCAGCGCTACGGGATTGACGTTGAACATCACTTGGATCTGTTCCATCACGCGGCGGTAATCGGCTCCAACCATGTCCAGCTTGTTGATGAAGATGAGGGCGCGGTTGCGGTTGGCCTTGATCTTCTGCCAAGCCTCAAGGCTTTGCGATTCGATGCCGCTCACGCCGGACAGGACCAGAATGACGCCTTCCACGGCCTGCAAGGCGAAGTCCACCTCTACGCCGAAATCCACGTGCCCGGGCGTATCCACGAAGGTGACGCGCGTGCCCTTCCATTGGTAGGAGGCGATGCCGGCTTCGATGGTGATGCCGCGTTTCTTCTCTTCCTCCAGGTAATCCATCGTGGCCAGGCCTTCGTCCACTTCGCCCAGGCCGGGAATGGTTTCGCTGAAATAGAGCAGGCGCTCGGAAACCGTGGTCTTGCCGGCGTCTACGTGGGCCAGAATGGCGATGGTGCGCGTGTCTTTGGGGGCGGAGGACATGGTTGGATGAAATCCTGTTCGGAGTTGAAGCCGCCCGTTGCAGAAGTAAAGTATATAATCTCGGCCGCGGCGATGCCAGGCGGGCGGCCCGGAAGCTCCAAAAGCCTCCCGGCGAGGGGTCCGGGGGCGGAAAAGTCCGAGGTTTTTTCCGCTTCCGGCCCTATCATGGATCCAGATGCGGTGGGATGGAGGCATCCGGATGCGAGTACCGGCCAGATTTTCCGTTTTGCTCCTTGCAGTAACCTTGATGTTACAGGGGCGGGCTCTTTCCCAGGGGGCTTACGTCCTCCGGCCGGTGGCCGGTTTCCCCCATTCCCGGGCCTCGGAACATTTCGCCGTGCTCTGGACCGATACCTTGGGCCTGCCCTTCAGCGATCGGGCAGCCGATTCCGGCCTGGCGCAATTGGAAGGGATACGCGATTTCTACCTGGGCAAGCTCGGCTTCCACGATCCCTATGCCGCGGCCGCGATCAAATACAAGACCAACCTCTACCTCATCACCACGGGATGGGCCTTCGGGGGCGTGGATGCGGGCCATCCCGCCATGTGGCTGCACCCGGACGCCTTCCGGGACCCCTGGGCCCTGGCCCATGAATACGATCATGATCTCCAGTTCGGCGCCGGAGGCTTCACCGGCAATGACTTCACGGGTTGGTTCTGGGAAAGCCATGCCAACTGGATGGCGCATCAATACCATCCGGACGACCCCCATTGCGCCGAGCACTATACCCGCTCGGCCACCTGGTACTACGGGAGCACCCGCAACCGCTATTGCAATTGGCAATTCCTGGAATACCTGAAGGATGCCGAAGGAATCGGCCTCGTCAACCGCCTTTGGTCCGAGGGCTGGCCCGCCCCCTCCTCCCCGGCCTATAAGGACGAGGATTTCTTCCGCGCCCTCATGCGCCTCAAGGGCTGGGATTTCGCCAAGCTCGGGGATGCCTGGGGGGCTTTCGCCCTGCGCATGGCGCGCTACGACTTCGCGAATGGCGCGGTCTACCGGAGCAAATGGGAGCATGGCCGCCCCGATTGGCAGATGCGCCTCACCCGCACTCCGATGGAAACCCTGGATTCCGCCCGCCGGCGCTATGTGGTACCGGAGGTCTTCGCCCCCCAGCGCTACGGGTACAATATCGTCCGCCTACGGCGCGAGGCCGGCCAGTCCCGGGTACAGGTGGTCTTCCAGGGCGTGGTCCAGGACCGGAACAATATCCCCGGGTACCGCAAGGTCCGCAGCCTGGAACCGGACAGCATTTCCGCACCGGGGTCGGGCTGGCGCTTCGGCCTCGTAGCGGTGGACACCGTCAGGACTGCCTTCCGCTATAGCCCCCTGATGGCTTCCGGGGAGGTCTACTTGGATCTGCAGCCCGCCGAATCCGAGATCTACCTGGTGGTGGCCGCCACGCCCGCCAACCGCCAGTTGATCAAGTGGGACCAGATGTATTACACCCTCTACCGTTATCCCTGGATGTGCGAGGTGCATGGGGCCTGGCCGGACGGCTCCCAATCCGGAGCCGATGCCTCCCCCGCCGGGGTCGCCGGGGCGCGCCATGCGAACGGAGGGGGATTCGTCGCCGCCACGGCCACGGTGTCCGCCACCGCCTTCGTGGGGTCCCAGGCCCGGGTGCTGGGCCGGGCCAAGGTCTCGGGCACCGCCCGCATCGAGGGACATGCCGTGGTCGGGGAAAGCGGCGAGGTAATGGATAATGCCGTGGTGGCCGGCTATGCCGGCGTTTGGGCCGGGGTAGTATCCGAAAACGCCCGCATCGACGGGGCCGCCAATATCGTCGTCGCGGGAACCCGCATTTCCGGCAGCGCCCATCTGGGAGGGCAGGCCCTCACCTGGGATCCGGCTGTCCTGTCGGGCACGGTACAGATCCTGGGGGATGCCGAGATCCGCAACGTCACGGCTTCCAAGGGTGTCTTCTATGGCATGGTCGATCAGGATGCGGTCGGCAAGGCGGATATGGGGGCCGACCGGACCAAGCCCGAAACCGAGGCGACCCGGCCGGGGCCCTATGCCTGGATCGAGGGTGCCGGGATCCGGGCCGGGCCTTCGCCCGCTTCCCGGAAGCGATATGCCGGTTTCCTGATCCGGGCAGGGGGCGTTCCCACCTGGGCGCCTTTCGAGGGCGCGCCTTCCGCTTATGATCCGGTCGGGAAGCGGTGGCCGCTTCCCGAGGGCGGGAAGTGAAATCCGGTCCGGCCCCGGGAGGGCCGGACGTTTCAGGAATCCGTTCTCAGGGCGCGTACCACTCGTTGGTGTTGACCGAGAAGTTTTTCTTGAGCCAGACGGCGTCCGACCCAAAGGCCGTGCCGGAAGACTTGCCCACGTGAACGTCGGTCAATTTGGTGCATACGAGATCGGCTTTTCCGTCTCCGGAGATATCGCCGGCCATCTTGACGGACAGGTAATCGAACCCGTCGTTCAGGCCGTAGTTGCCCGACCAGAGGACCTTGGCGTTGAATGCGGATCCGGAGGAAAGGGGCCACGTAGGTATTGTCGAAGGTGATGCCGATGACGTCGGCCTTGCCGTCGCCGTTCACGTCGCCGAGGATGCGGTTGGTCTGGGCTCCATAGTGGGGCGTGTCGAAGTCGGCGGTCCAGATCTTGCCCGTGCCGATGCCGCTGCCGGTGGATAAGGCCACGGTGGTCCCTTTGGGGCCGAAATAGACG
Source organism: Fibrobacteria bacterium (assembly GCA_025360005.1). Taxonomy (GTDB): domain Bacteria; phylum Fibrobacterota; class Fibrobacteria; order UBA11236; family UBA11236; genus Chersky-265. The sequence continues at coordinate 16,035 of JANYDA010000046.1, read as the reverse complement.
ACGTCGGCCTTCTTGTCGCCGTTCACGTCGTAGGCGGTCAGCTGGTTGCCGGCCGCATGGGCGCCGGAAGCGTCGTTGAACTGGGTGCTCCACCGGACCGGAGCGTTGAACTTGCTTCCGCTGGACAGCGCCACGTACACGCCGTCATGGCCGAAACCGACGATGTCGCCCTTGCCGTCGCCATTCATGTCCGCGACCAGGCGTGTGGTGCCCGCGTCCCAACCGGAATTGAACTGGAAGCTCGTGCTCCATCTCTGGAGGGAACCGAAAGAGCTTCCGTTCGAGAGGGAAACCCACACGTCGTTGATGCCGAAGCCGATCACATCGGCTTTACCGTCGCCGTTGACGTCCTTAACGCTTCTCGGCGTGTTCAAATCCCACTGTTGCTCGGTTCCGAAATCTTCGTTGCGCCAAAGCTTGGGGGCGCCGAAGGCGGAGCCCGTGGACAGGGCGGCGTAGACGCCGTCCATCCCGAAACCGACCAGGTCCTTCTTACCGTCCCCATTGATGTCCGCCAGGGTCCGTGGATGGTAATCCGGGTCCCACCGCTTGAAGTTGGGCGCGTCGGTGAGCGCGAAGAGTTCGATGCTGGCGTTGGGATCGTTGAGCATGCTATACGCGATCCAACCGTATCCGGAAAGGCCCCAGCCGGTGCCCCAGGAGTTGAGGGTCTTGAACGCCTGCTTCGCATCGTCATACCCGATGACGGCATTGGCGTGCAGGCCGCGCGAAAAGCCGCTCGTATTGTCGTATATGCTGTTGGTGGAGGAGAGGCCGTCCCAATCCGGGTAGACGGCGAAGGTGATGACTACGCCCAGCTTGGCGTTCAGGGCCGCCTTGACGTCCGCGACCGTTTTCGCCAGCACCACCCAGGAATCGCTGTGGTAGCGGTCGGTGCGGCTCATGGAATAGAAATCTGGTTGGGTCGTGTACTGGCCGTCCGCGTAGGGGAAGAATGCGATGGCATCGGCCCCCCGGTTGACGATCAGGGTAAAGGCGTCTTCAACATAGCTCCCGTTATCCACGCCATTGTTGATCTGGTTGTAGATCCAGGAAGGGGAAAAACGGTGCAAGGCCGAAGAGGTGTTCCAACCTTCCTCGGTCGTTTCCAAGAAGGATTTGACGCCGTATCCGGCGGCCCATCCCACGCAGGATCCCTCAGAGCCCTGGTTTCCGGGGGCGGGGAATTTCGAACTATAGTCCAGGGAGGCCGGAAACGCCGTGACCGCGGCGCCGGGCTTGATCATGCTGACGCGTTTGGAATCGAGGAAAGCCTTGGACTTGCGTTTGGCCCCCAGGGGATGCAGGGTCCCTGCGGTGGAGGCGGCATTGACCGTCTTTCCGCCCTCCTGCCTGGGCGACTGGTCCGGCTCGCTGAGGCAGCCTCCCAGAACCAGCGCCACGAGCGGCGCGGCCTTGAGAGCGAATGAATGGATGTGTCTTCTAATGTGCGTTCCCCTTTCTTAGGGCGTGTGAGGATTTCACAGCACTTGGACGCGGGAACGGCGCGGAATGTCTCTGATTTCTCGAGAACGGGACCGCGCCCTGGGGCATGCCTTTGCGGCGGGGATCCAGGCATGCCGATGCCAAGATGCCCGCACGAAAGTATACCCGCACCGCCGCCATAAAGGTCGAGCCTAGAAAACCATCGTTCCGAAGAAGCCTCTTTATGAAAGGAATCGGGTCAAGGCAGGTTCGCCGTCGGCTTACGACACTATGCAGAGGCGCATGAACGAGAGCCTGCTCCTGAAGTGCGTACAACAGAACATGGCCCGGTTCCGGGCCCGGCTCCGAGCGGCGCCGGCTTCTCGCCTGGGGCCGAAAGCCGAGTAGGGAGTCCGGTCAGGCAACTTGCCTAAACGGCCGAGCAAGCGATATGCCCCGCACCTGAAGTGCACCATAAAAAAGAGCGGCTCGGTAAAGAGCCGCTCCGTGCGATCTCGGGGGCTGGGAACACCCGCAAGGGCATCCCCCTTTAGTGGACGTTGATGACCATGTTGTCGTAGTTGACATTGTAGCTCGTGTTCGGAGAAAGGACGCGCACTTCGTCGATACCCTGGGCTCCGCTCGTGCCGGTTTGGTGGAAGTAGTAGTTCCATCCGCCGGTTCCCGAGGCCAGATCGGACCAGAAGATCCAACCGACGTCGATCTTGTGGACCCAAACCTGGATGTGGTTGACGGCAGCATTGCCTCCGTTGGGCTGCAGGTGAAGCGACTTCAGGTCGAACACGTATTTTTTGCTGCCGTCCCACACATAGGTCTGGATCTGTTGGGTGGCGTCGTGGCTGGAGAGGTAACGCGCCTGGGTCGCAGCATCGCCTTGGACGATGCAATTGCCGCCGGACAGGATGCCGTACTTCCCGGAAGGCACGGTTCCGTTGTTGCCGATAAAGCAATCGTTCGGATTCTCGTATGACATATGGAAATGCCCGCCGGCCATCGGCATCACGTAAGCCCACACGCCGTATCGCACCTGAGATATGTAAAAGGGCGCGAAAGTCAAATAATCGTGATCCGGCGGCAAAGAGAGCGCGGCATAATCGTTGAAGTTGATATTGTAGTCCGTGCCGGCGGTCTTGGCCAGCGCCGCGGAGCCGGTGGCGGTCGCCGGGGTGGCCGGGATAATCCGGTTCTGGCCCATGGCTTCCATCGCTTTGATCTGCTCGGCGGTGGGGATGCTGGGTTTCTGGAGTATTTCGGAAGAGCCCGAGGGTTGCGCGGCGTTTCCAGAGGAAGCCGGTACGGCCGCCTGCTGGGAGGATTCCGTGCCGTTATCGCAGGCCGTCATCAACATGCCGGCCATGGCGGACACGGCAAACAATAGGTGCTTGGTATTGAGCGTCTTGAGCATGAATAACTCCTTGTAGTGTGGGTCGGCTTGGGATTTATCGTTCTCGTCCACCGACGGGAATTAGATGCGGCAGCCTGGAACTTTGTATCAAAAAATTTTAGGCGCCGCGCAGAGGGCGATCGCAAGCCATGGCAGCACTACCATCGCGCCGCTTCCCAGCCCAAAACGAAAAACCCCGGTCACCCGGGGTTTTCTTGGATTCAAAATGTCCCCTTGTTACCGAGGGAGGGGGATGCGCGCCTTGGCCTACCATCCGAAGCGCGCGAACGCGGGCCTTCGCGTTTGCCTACCAGCGGAAATGCGCGAAGGCCTTATTCGATTCCGCCATGCGGTGGATGTCCTGCTTCTTCTTGACCGCGTTGCCTTCATTGTTGAGGGCCTGGATCAGCTCGGCGGACAAGCGGCGGGACATGTCCTTCTCGTTACGGCCTTGGGCCGCTTCCTTGAGCCAGCGCAGCGCCAAAGCGGTGCGACGGGCGGGAGCGACTTCGATCGGAACTTGGTAGTTGGCACCGCCCACGCGGCGGGACTTCACTTCCAGGGAAGGCTTGATGTTGTTGAGGGCGTTCTTGAATAGGGTCAGCTCGTCGTCTTCGCCGCCGATCTTCTTCTTGAATTCAACGAGTGCGGAGTATACGACGTCTTCGGCAATGCTGCGCTTGCCGCGGCTGACGACGACATTCATGAACTGGGTGACCAAGGTGCTGTTGAACTTGGGGTCACCATAGATTTTACGCTTATCGGCTCTTTTTCTTCTGGACATCTTTTTCCTCTAATTCCGATCCGCGATTATTTCTTTCCCTTGGCGGGAGCGGCTGCGGCTCCGGCCTTGGGCTTCTTGACGCCGTACAAAGAACGGCTTTGCTTGCGGCCTTCCACGCCGGACGTATCCAGGGTGCCGCGGATGATATGATAACGCACGCCGGGAACGTCCTTAACGCGACCGCCGCGGATGAGGACGATGGAATGCTCTTGCAGGTTATGGCCTTCACCCGGAATGTAGCAGGTGACTTCCATCTTGTTGGAAAGGCGCACGCGCGCGATCTTCCTTAAGGCCGAGTTGGGCTTCTTGGGAGTGGTAGTATATACACGGGTGCAAACGCCGCGCTTTTGCGGGCTGCCCATCAAGGCCGGAGCCTTGCTCTTGGCGACTTGCTTTTGACGCCCTTTGCGGATCAATTGGCTGATAGTGGGCACTGTGTCGAGTTCTCCGTTTTCCTGTGAGGGGTGAAGATTAGTTAAACAACTCTTGATTCGTCAAGGCTTTAGCCCTGATTGCATAGCTTTTTGAGACGTTTCGTCTGGCGTCTGGCGACAGGCGTCGGGTGCAAATCCAGGAAATGCGCACATTTCCTTTTTGATTTGCGCCCGACGCCGAGGGCACCGTCAGGACCAGGGCAAATGCCCGGTCGCCCGACGAAGCCCGCGGAGGGAAGTCCAAGGAGTCCCCGCATCGTCCACGAAGCCTCACGCGGGACCGCTTTCCGTGGCGCCCACGGTTTCGGCGCCGGCTTCCACGCTGTGGTCCTGGCCAATCTCGGCCATGGAATGGATCTCTTCCGTCTCCGCGTCCAAATCGCGGATGCGGATTGCATTGACCATGGCGTTGCCCGTTCCCGAGGGAATGAGGCGTCCCATGATAACGTTTTCCTTGAGGCCTTCCAACGTGTCGATCTTGCCGGCGATGGCGGCATTGGTGAGCACCTTGGTGGTTTCCTGGAAAGACGCCGCCGAGATGAAGCTGTCGGTTCCCAAAGATGCCTTGGTAATGCCCAGCAGCATGGGACGGAAACTTGCGGCGCGCAAGCCCTGGTTCACCACGCGCAGATTCTCCGCGCGGATGCGGGCCTTGGAGATCTCCTCCCCTTCCAGCAGTTCGGTATCGCCCGGGTTCTCCACCGCCACCTTGCGCAACATCTGGCGCACGATGCTCTCGATGTGCTTGTCGGAAATGGTCACGCCCTGGAGGCGGTACACGGCCTGGATTTCTTCCACCAGGTAACGCTGCACGGCGGCGTCGCCGGCGATGTGCAGGATGTCGTGCGGATCGATGGGACCGTCGCAAAGCTTGTCGCCCGAACGTACGCGATCGCCCGGATGCACGGTGACGTGCTTGCCGCGGGGAATCAGGTAGGATTCCTTCACGTCGCCGTCTTCGATCATGATGCGCTGCTGGCCGCGTTCCACTTCGCCGAAGGCCACGATGCCGTCGATGGCGGTCACGACCGCCGGGGACTTGGGCCGGCGGGCTTCGAACAATTCGGCCACGCGGGGCAGACCGCCCGTGATGTCGCGGGTTTTGCCGGCGGCGCGGGCGATTTTCACGATGGCTTCGCCGGCGAACACGGTGGCGCCGTTCTTATACTGCAGGTACGCGTTCTCGGGAACCGCATAGCGGCCGAGCTTGGTCTTGCCGTCCGGATCCATGATGACCACGTGGGGATGCAGCTTGGCGCGCTTGTCGCGGATGACGCGGAGGCGTTCCATGCCGGTGGTGTCATCGTATTCGGTCACGTAAGTGACGCCGTCCTTGAGGCCGTCGAACTCCACCACGCCCGCGCTGCGCGTGATGATCAAGGTGTTGTACGGATCCCATTCAAACATCAGGGAGCCGGCCTTGATCTGGGCGCCGTCCTTGACCTTGATGATGGCGCCATAAGGAACCACGTAGCGGACTTTGGTGATCCCATGCTCGTCGAGCAGGGACATTTCGCCCGAGCGGCTCACGACCACGTCCTCGCCCTTGCGGTTCTGGACGGTCTCCACGTCGCGGAGCACTATCTTGGAATCCCATTTGGCCTTCTTCACCGATTCCGCGGTCATGCGCGAAGCCGCGCCGCCGATATGGAACGTGCGCAGCGTCAGCTGCGTGCCGGGTTCGCCGATGGACTGGGCGGCCATGACGCCGACCGCTTCGCCGATATCGATCATGCGTCCGTTGGCCAGGTTCCGGCCGTAGCACTTGGCGCATACGCCGCGCAAGGCTTCGCAGGTGAGCACGGAGCGCACCTTGACGCTTTCGATGCCGGCCTGGGTGATCTTCTCGGCCATGACTTCGTCGAACAGGGAGCCGGCCTGGCAGATGACTTCGTCGGAAACCGGATGGTAGATATCGTCGCAGGCCACGCGGCCCAGGATCTTGTCGGACAGGGGCACCACCACGTCGTCGCCTTCGGTCGTGTCCGTCATGTCCAGGCCCAGCACGGTGCCGCAATCCTCTTCGTTGACCACCACGTCCTGGGCCACATCCACCAGGCGGCGGGTGAGGTAACCGGCGTCCGCCGTCTTCAAAGCGGTATCGGCCAAGCCCTTGCGGGCGCCGTGGGTGGAGATGAAGTACTCCAGCACGTTCAGGCCTTCGCGGAAGCAGGAAAGGATGGGGTTCTCGATGATTTCGTGGCCCGTGATCTTCTTCTGGGGCTTGGCCATCAGGCCGCGCATGCCCGAGAGCTGCTTGATCTGCTCGCGGGAACCGCGGGCGCCGGACACGGCCATCATGTATACGGGATTGAATCCGTCCCGGTCCTGCGCCAATTTCTCGTACACCAGCGTAGCCACGTCATTAGTGGCATGCGACCACAAATCGATGACCTGGTTGTAGCGCTCGCCGTCCGTGATGACGCCGTTCTCGTAAAGCTCGGCGACCTTGTCCACTTTCACCTTGGTAGCCTTGATCATCTCGTACTTCTCGGGCGGGATGATCATATCGTTGATGGCCACGGTCATGCCGCCCTTGGTCGCCCACTTGAACCCCAGGTCCTTGATGGCATCCAGGAACACGCAAGTGCGTTCATTGCCGGCGATGCGGAAATAGCGATCGATGGTGGCGGAGATGGTCTTCTTATCGAAGCTCTTGTTAAGGAAACCCAGTTCCTTGGGGATGATCTGGTTCAGGATCACGCGGCCCACGGACGTTTCGATGATCACGCCGTCCAGGCGGATCTTGATGGGCACATGCAATTCCACGCCGCCCGCTTCCAGGCAGGCCACGGCTTCATTCGCGTCGGAGAACATCTTGCCCGCGCCCTTGCCCTTGGCCTTCATAGCGGTCAGGTAATAGCAGCCGAGCACGATATCCTGGGAAGGCACCGCGATGGGTTGGCCCGAAGCGGGATGCAGGATGTTGTTGGAAGACATCATCAGGATGCGGCACTCGAGCTGGGCCTCGAAGGACAGCGGCAGATGGATGGCCATCTGATCGCCGTCGAAGTCGGCATTGAAGGCGGTACACACCAGAGGATGCAGACGGATGGCCTTGCCTTCCACCAGCTTGGGGTAGAAAGCCTGGATGCCCAAGCGATGCAAGGTAGGCGCGCGGTTCAAAAGCACGGGATGATCGTCGATGATCTCTTCCAGGATGTCCCACACCTCGGGGCGTTCCTTTTCCACGAACTTCTTGGCGGACTTGACGGTGTGCACGAAACCCTTCTCTTCCAGCTTCTGGATGATGAAGGGCTTGTACAGCTCCAGGGCCATGGGCTTGGGCAGGCCGCATTGGTGGATCTTGAGATCCGGGCCCACCACGATCACGGAGCGGCCGGAATAATCGACGCGCTTGCCCAAAAGGTTCTGGCGGAAGCGGCCTTGCTTGCCTTTCAGCAATTCGGACAGCGACTTGAGGGGACGGCGGTTCTCGCCCTTGACGGAGAAGGTGCGGCGGCCGTTATCGAACAATACGTCCACGGCTTCCTGGAGCATGCGCTTTTCGTTGCGCAGGATGACTTCCGGGGCCTTGATGTCGATGAGCTTCTTCAACCGGTTGTTGCGGTTGATGACGCGGCGGTAGAGATCGTTCAGATCGGAAGTGGCGAAGCGGCCGCCTTCCAGGGGAACCAGCGGACGCAGGTCCGGGGGAATCACCGGCAGCACGTCCAGCACCATCCACTCGGGACGATTGGGGGACTTGCGGAAAGCTTCCACCACCTTGAGGCGCTTGAGCAGATCCTGCTTGCGCTGGCTGGAGGTTTCGTCCTTGATGCGCCTGCGCATGTCGCCGGAAAGGGTTTCCGGATTCAGTTCGGCCAACAGTTGCTTGATGGCGGAAGCACCCATCTTGGCGTCGAAGTGGCGGCCTTCGTCTTCCAGATCGATGTACTCGTCTTCCGAGATCAGCTGGCCCAGCTTCAGGTCCGTATCGCCCGGATCCAGGACGATGTAGGATTCATAGTAGATCACGCGCTCGAGATTGGTGACGGACATGCCGAGCAGCGAGCCGATCACAGACGGCAGGGATTTGAAGAACCAGATGTGGACCACCGGCACGGCCAATTCGATATGGCCCATGCGCTCGCGGCGCACCTTGGAATGGGTGACTTCCACGCCGCAGCGATCGCACACCACACCGCGATAGCGGATGCGCTTGTACTTGCCGCAAGAGCATTCCCAGTTCTTCACCGGTCCGAAAATGCGTTCGCAGAACAGGCCGTCCTTCTCGGGTTTGAAGGAGCGGTAATTGATGGTTTCCGGCTTGGTCACCTCGCCATAGGACCAGCCGCGTACAACGTCGGGGGAAGCCAGCTGAATGCTGATGGCTTCTTTGTCCTGGACTTCGGTGGAGTTCTCGAAAAATTCGTTCATTATGATCTCCGCTCTTTTTTGCCGCTCGCCATTTAAACTCTTCCGATCCCGTCCCCGATTTTGCGGGTTCCGGAATCAAGGGGCCGGTCACACAACCGCGCCCCACTCAATCACAGCACCGGGCTTTCTTCAATTTTGCACTTTGCATTTCGCATTTTGCAACTCGAATCCTGCCCGGGAGACCTCGTCAAACGAGTTCCTCTTCCTCCTGCATGAACTTGACGTCCAGGCAGAGGGCTTGCATTTCCTTGATCAACACGTTGAAGGACTCGGGCACGCCGGGACGCGGCGCGTTCTCGCCCTTGACGATGGATTCATAGATCTTGGAGCGACCCATGACGTCATCGGATTTGACCGTGAGCATTTCCTGGAGCGTATAGGCCGCCCCGTACGCTTCCAGCGCCCACACTTCCATTTCGCCGAAGCGCTGGCCGCCGAACTGGCTCTTGCCGCCCAGGGGTTGCTGCGTGACGAGGGAGTAGGGCCCGATGGAGCGCGCATGGATCTTGTCGTCCACCAAGTGGCCGAGCTTAAGCATATACATAATGCCCACGCACACTTCATTGTTAAGGCGCTCGCCGGTACGCCCGTCGAAAAGGACCGTCTTGCCGGTGACCGGCAGCTTCGCCTCTTTCAGGGCTTCCAGGATGTCCTCGTAGCTGGCGCCGTCGAACACGGGCGTCGCTATCTTGATGCCGAGCGCGCGTGCGGCCCAGCCCAGATGGGTTTCCAGAACCTGTCCCACGTTCATGCGCGAAGGCACGCCCAGGGGGTTCAGCAGGATCTGGACCGGTTCACCGTTGGGCATGAAAGGCATATCCTCGACCGGAACGATCTTGGAGATAACGCCCTTATTCCCATGGCGGCCCGCCATCTTATCGCCCACCGCGATGCGGCGCTTCTTGGCGATGTAGATCTTGACCAACTGGAGCACGCCGGGCTTGAGCTCATCGCCGCGGATGATCTTGTCGATCTCCTTGTCCAGCTCGTCTTCCAGGCGGAAGATCATCTCGTTGGCGCTGTGCAGCACGTTGGCCGCGGTCTTGTTGGCCTTCTCGTCGGTGGTCAAGCCGTCCGGAACGTTGACGTCCGAGAAGTTGATCTTCTGCAGCGTCTTGTCGTTGAACTTCTTGCCCTTGCCGATGATAAGCTCATTGGTCGAGCCGTCGCGGATTTCCTGCGAGTCCTTGCCGTCCAGGAGCTCCAGCAGCTTCTTATCGCGGGCGGTGGTGATCTCCTGGATGCGCGCGCTCATGGTGGCGCGCAATTCGTCGATGCGATCCTTGTCGCTCTTCTTGGTCTTCTTATCGCGTTCCTTGCGGGAGAACACGCGCGTTTCCACCACAATGCCCTTCATGCCCGGAGGGGCCTTCAGGGACGAGTCGCGGACGTCGCCGGCCTTCTCGCCGAAGATGGCGCGCAACAGGCGCTCTTCCGGGGACAGTTCGGTTTCGCCCTTGGGGGTCACCTTGCCCACCAGGATGTCGCCCGCTTCCACTTCCGCGCCTACGCGGATGATGCCCGCTTCGTCGAGGTTGCGTAGGGATTCTTCCGAGACGTTGGGGATTTCCCGCGTCAATTCTTCCGGACCGCGCTTGGTGTCCCGCACTTCCAGCTCATACTCTTCGATATGGATGGAGGTGAAGGTGTCCTTCTTGGCCAGCTCTTCCGAGATGATGATGGCATCTTCGTAGTTGTAGCCGTTCCAGGGGAGGAAGCCGATGAGGATGTTCTTGCCCAACGCCAGCTCGCCTTGCGAGGTGCTGGAGCCGTCGGCGAGCACGTCGCCCCGCTTGACGACCTGTCCCACCTTGATCAGCGCGCGCTGGTTGATGCAGGAATCCTGGTTGGAGCGCTCGAACTTGCGCAGGTTGTAGGTATCGTATTCGGGCACGTCCAGGAAGTCCGTGACCAGCTTTCCGGCCTCTTCTCGCTTGATGACCACGCTCTTGGCGTCCACGCTGTGGATTACGCCGTTGTGGAGCGCGACCACCATGGCGCCGGAATCGTAGGCGGCCTTGCCTTCCAGGCCGGTTCCCACGTAAGGGGAGTCCGGCACCAGCAAGGGCACGGCCTGGCGCTGCATGTTGGATCCCATCAAGGCGCGGTTGGCGTCATCATGTTCCAGGAACGGGATGAGGCCGGCGGCGATGGACACCAGCTGCTTGGGGCTTACATCCATCAATTGCACGGTGTCGCGGGGCACCAGGGGGAATTCGCCTTGCTTCCGCACGATAACGTAGTCGTTGACGAAGCGGTTCTTCTCGTTGATGATGGTGGAAGCCGGCGCCACGTGGTACTCGTCTTCCTGATCGGCGGTGAGGTAGATGACCTCGTCGCTGACGATCCCGTTCTTGACCTTGCGGTACGGGGTTTCGATAAAGCCGAACTGGTTTACCTTGGCGTACGCGGCCAGGGACGAAATCAAACCGATGTTCGGGCCTTCCGGCGTTTCAATGGGGCACAGGCGGCCGTAATGGGAATGATGCACGTCGCGGACCTCGAAGCCCGCGCGTTCGCGCGTCAAACCGCCCGGCCCCAGGGCCGACATGCGGCGCTTGTGGGTCAGCTCGGCCAGCGGATTCATCTGATCCATGAACTGGGACAGCTGGGACGATCCGAAGAAGGTCGAGATGACCGTCGAGACCGTACGCGCGTTGACCAGATCCTGGGGCGTGATTTCTTCCGTGTCGCGCAAGGAGAGCCTCTCGCGGATGGTGCGCGCCATGCGGGTCAGGCCCAACGAGAACTGGTTGCCCAGCAGCTCGCCTACCGACCGGACGCGGCGGTTGCCCAGATGATCGATATCGTCCAGGTAGCCCTCTTGCAGGAACAGGGAGACCAGGTAACGCATGATGGCGATGAAGTCGTCCTTCGTCATGGTCATGGTCTCCATGGGGACCTTGAGCTTGAGACGGGAGTTCATGCGGTACCGACCCACTTCGCCCAGGTCATAACGCTTGTCGTCGAAGAACAGGCGCTCGAGCAAAGTCTTGGCGGTGGCCACATTGGGGGGATCGCCCGGGCGGATGAGGGAATAGATGCGGAACAGCGCTTCTTCTTCGTTGGAAGTGGGATCCGCGGAAAGGGTGTTATGCAATACGGGATTGCTCTCCACGCCCTTGATGATCTTGATTTTCTTGAACGCCAGCTCGCCGATCTTCTTGGCGATGACGGGCGTGATCACGGTGTTGGCCTCGGCGATCATTTCGCCGGTATCCTTGTCGACCAGATCCTCGAAGAGGACCTTATCCTCGAGGTTGGCGTATTCCTTGGTGACGGCCAGCTCTTCGGACTCGTAGAACAGCTTGACCAGATCCTGGTTGCGCGAGAAACCGATGGCGCGGAGCAGGATTGTAGCGGGAATCTTGCGGCGGCGATCGATGTTGATGTACATCGCCTCGTTCACGTCGACGAGGAACTCCACCCAAGAACCGCGATACGGAATCACGCGCGCCTTGAGCAGGCGCTTGCCGTTGGGATGGGTTTCTTCGTCGAAGCTCACGCCCGGCGAACGGTGCAGCTGCGAGACGATCACGCGTTCGGCGCCGTTGATGATGAACGTGCCGTTCTGGGTGATGAGGGGAAGATCGCCGATGTACACATCGTTGGTGATCTTTTCCGTGAACTTGCGCTCTTCGCCTTCGCCTTCGAAGATGTTCAGGCTCAAGGTGGCCTTCAGCGGCGCTGCGAAAGTCATGCCGCGCTTCTGGCACTCCTCAATGGAATACTTGGGCACGCCCAGGGAGTATCCTTCAAATTCGAGTGAGTACATCTCTTTGATGTCCGAGATGGGAAAGACTTCCGCGAAAATCTTTTGCAACCCCTCGTTCTTGCGCTCCTTGGGCAGCGTTCCCGCCTGGATGAAGCGGTTGAACGAATTCACCTGCACATCGAGCAGGTAGGGCAATTCCATGTTGAACCGACTTGAGGAATATGTCCGTCTTTCCACTTAAATGCTCCGATCCCTTAAAAGTTCCCGCGCCGGTCAATCATTACCGGCGACGCCATCCTAAAAACGGAAAAACGCCTGCCCGCAACCGCGGGCAGGGCGTACGATTTTTTCCTTGCGTGGAAGGAAAAAGTCCTCAAGATTACTTCAGGCTTACCTTGGCGCCGGCTTCCTCGAGTTCCTTCTTCCACTTTTCCGAATCGGCCTTGTTGACGCCTTCCTTGACGGTCTTGGGCGCGCCGTCGACCAGGGCTTTGGCTTCCGCCAGGCCCAAGCCTGTGATCGCGCGTACGACCTTGATGACGCCGATTTTCTTTTCGCCGGCGCTTTCCAGCACCACGTCGAATTCGGTCTTCTCAGCGGCGGCTTCACCGGCGCCAGCGCCGGCGGCAGGGGCGGCCATCACGGCGGCAGCCGCGGCGGCTTCCAGGCCGTAGACGTTCTTGAGATAGTCCGAAAGTTCTTTGGCCTGGAGCAGGGAGAGAGCGACGATCTTGTCGCCGATGTCCTTAACAGGTGCCGAGTAGTTTGCTTCTGACATGGAAATGTCCTCCGTTACTTGATTGATAAATCGTTTAAAATTTCGTTTGGTTTCTTCTTCGAGGCGGGGCCCCCATTGGGTAGCGCCGCCGTTACCTGCTGATACTGGATTATTGAGCGCCTCCCTCCAACTTCTCGATTTGGGCCTTGATCTGTCCGGCGATTGCGGCGCCGGGGCCCTTGATGATGCCTGCGATCTTCTGTCCCGGGCCGAGCGCCAAGGAGACCACCGAGGCCTGCAGTTCGCGCTTGCCCGGCATCTTGGCCAAGGCGGCGAGCTGAGTGCCGGGATAGGCCGCACCGTCGATGGAAACGACCTTGACCGGGAGCATGCCTTCGTTGGCCTTGTGGAATTCCACCAAGGCCTTCGCCGGCGCCATCGGATCCTGATCGTCGGAGAAGATCACGGCAGTCGGACCGACCAGGTGCTTTTCAAGGCCCTTGATGCCGGCCTGATCCAGCGCACGCTTGATGAGCGTGTTTTTGGCAACCCTCATCTTCATGCCCTTCTTGCGAAGGCTGGAGCGCAGGCCGGTCACGACCTGCACCGTCACGCGGCTGAAATCCGCGATATACACGCCCGGATACGCCTTGAAATTGGCTTCCAGTTCGGAAATGACGCTGCTTTTGTTCTCTAGTGTCTTGGATGTCATGTTATGCCTCGCTTACCTGGCTACGGCCTTGTCCACGCGCACACCCGGGGACATGGTCCCGGCGATGGTGATGCTGCGGACATAGACGCCTTTTGATGTGGGAGGCTTGGCCTTGACAACGGCTTCGATCAGGGTCGTGGCGTTTTCCACGAGCTGCTCGGCCGAGAAGGAGACCTTGCCGACCGGGGCATGCACGTTACCGCCCTTGTCGACGCGGAACGCGATCTTACCGGCCTTGAGTTCCTTGATAACCTGGGCCACGTTCATGGTCACCGTCCCGGCCTTGGGACTGGGCATGAGACCGCGCGGGCCCAGAACGCGGGCGATGCGGCCCACCAGGGGCATCATGTCCGGGGTGGCGATCACCTGGTCGAAATCCATCCATCCGCCCTGGATTTTGGTCACCAGCTCTTCGGCACCGACATAGTCGGCTCCGGCGGCAGTGGCGGCCTTCTCCAGTTCGCCCTTGCAGAACGCAAGCACGCGGACTTTCTTTCCGGTTCCGTGGGGCAGCACGACGTTGCCGCGCACCACCTGCTCCGAATACTTCGGATCCACGCCCAAATTCATGTGGACTTCGAGGGACGAATCAAACTTGGTTTTGATTCCGCCCTTCAAAATCGTCACAGCCTCGGAGATTGGGTACTCCTTGGACCGATCTATCTTCTCGGCCAGGCTGCGGTAGTTTTTGCTTTTTTTCATTGCTCCTACCTTTCCTTGGTTAATGTTACCGGGTCTCCAGCGCGAGGGTCATCGGAGCTTCCCGCCGGCAAAGCCGTCGTGAATCTCCGGGGTTCCGTTCCGGGGTGTCCGGAGCCCTCCATCGCGCCTGACGCTCGTTACGCGATCTCGAGTCCCATGCTCTTGGCCGTACCGGCGACCATGCGCATCGCTGCCGCCAGGTCGGAGGTATTCAGGTCGGGCATCTTCATCTTCGCGATATCCTCGATTTGCTTCTGGGTCACCTTGCCCACTTTCTTGCGGTTGGGCTCGCCCGATCCCTTTTCCAGATTCAAAGCCTTCTTCAGCAGATCCGGAGTGGGCGGCGTCTTGGTGATGAAGCTGAAACTGCGGTCCGCATACACCGTGATGACGACGGGGATGATATATCCCTTCTTGTCCTGGGTCTGCGCGTTGAAGGCTTTGCAGAACTCCATGATGTTCAGACCCTTTTGACCCAAAGCGGGGCCGATGGGCGGGGAAGGGTTGGCGGCGCCGGCCGGCACCTGCAGTTTGATGTATCCCGTGATTTTCTTAGCCACAATCGCTCCTAAATCTTCTTTTCTGTTTCAGTAACCGACAGGTTCCGATGGGTCCCAGCTATAGAAGCTTTCGCCTAGACCGAATCCACCTGCACGAAATCCAATTCCACCGGGGTGGAGCGCCCAAAGACGCTGACCATCACCTTGAGTTTGCCCTTTTCCGGGTTGATCTCTTCGACCACGCCGTCGAAATCCTTGAAAGGCCCGTCCTTGATACGGACCTTTTCGCCGCTCGTGAAAGGAATCTCCACCACGCCCGTGTCATGGGTTTCCACCGTGGTCTGGCCCAGGATGCGGTCCACTTCGCTCTTACGGAGCGGTTGCGGTTTGCCCACACCCACGAAATGCGTCACGCCCGGAATGTCGGTCACGTAATGCATGGTTTCCTTATTCATTTCCATTTCGACCAGCAAATAGCTGGGATAGAACTTCTTGTCGCGCGTGGTCTTCTTGCCCTTTTGGACCGTCGTGACTTCGCGGGTAGGCAGCAGGATCTGACCGAACGAGTCCTTCAGGCCGTTCTTATCGATGAGCGCCTCAAGGTGCTGCTTGACCTTGCCCTCTTGCCCTGAATATGTATGGACCACGTACCACTTCTTCACTGCTATTCCTATCCGTTCGTTGCCGATCAGGCTCATCGTTTTCAAGGAAAGTTCCGCATCCCTCACCCGAGGATGAGATGCACCAATTGTCCAAGCACATAGTCGACCAAAAACACATAGAATGAACACATCAAACTGAAGATGACTACCGTGATGGTCGATCCCTTCAGCTCTTCGCGCGTCGGCCACGTCACCTTGCGTAGCTCGGCTATTACGTCTCTGATGTAATTTTGAAATCTCTTCATTTCAGATACTTCCAGCTACTTTCGGAAACTTTCAGGCCAGGGGGGACTTGAACCCACAACCTACGGTTTTGGAGACCGGTACTCTACCAATTGAGCTACTGACCTAGAACTTTCTCCTTGCTTAGACCAGAATCTCGGTGACCACGCCTGCGCCCACGGTCCTGCCGCCTTCGCGAATGGCGAAGCGCAAGTCCTTGGCCATGGCGATGGGCGCTATCAGCTCCGCCGTGATGCTCACGTTGTCCCCAGGCATCACCATCTCCACGCCTTCGGGCAACGTCGTCGCACCCGTCACATCCGTGGTACGGAAGTAGAACTGGGGACGATAGCCTGCGAAGAAGGGCGTATGCCTA
>JANYDA010000021.1 GCA_025360005.1 Fibrobacteria bacterium | reverse complement strand
CTTTTGTGTCCATTATGCGGGAGGGGGGAGGGGCGCGAAAAGGGAAAGCGGGATTAATCTCGAATACAGGGATGCAAACAGCCGAAAACGCCGTTTGCCCACGAATTTTATTCGTTCCCATTCAAGCTGACCTTGAATTCGTCGCGGCGGTTCTGCGCCCAGTCGCTTTCCCCATGGCCCAGGGTAGAAGGCTTTTCCTCGCCGTAGCTGATGATCTTAAGACGTGAGGCCTCGATGCCATAATGGATCAGATACTGCATGACCGAGGCGGCCCGCTTTTCTCCCAGGGCCATGTTGTATTCCTCGGTGCCGCGCTCATCGGCGTTGCCTTCGATCAGAACCGTTACGGAAGGGGCTTGCTTAAGGAGGCCCCCTGCGCGGGCCAGCAGATCTTTGGACTTCTCGGGAAGCTCCGCCTGGTCATAGGGAAAATAAACCGGCTTGAACGCTTCGGTGAGCAGATCCTGGATGCGGATCTTGGTGTCCTGCACCGTCGGCTTGGCCTCCACGGCGATGGGAGCTTGCATGACCGGAGCAACCGGCTCCTGATGGGCTTCCAGCTTGGTTTTTTTAGCGCAGGACAATGCGAAAAACGGAATTACCGTCAAAATGAACGCTTGGAATTTCATGGGACCTCCGCGGGTGGGTTTGAATCGCTATGGAGGCCAAAATAATCATCCCCCGTCCGGACTGGGTAGCGCAAATCGGAATGAAATGCATTTTCAAAAAGGCGGCGGGCAACAACCGGAGAAAAGTCGCGAGGAGCCAACGGAGAAAAGGCGCGGCGTATCTTCATCGTTCACTTAGCAATAAAAAGTGCATCCGTTTGAGGGTTGATTTCGATGGATATCAACAGCAGGTGTTTTGGGGGTATTGGGGACGGGGCAATCCTTCAAAATAAAGCGCTGCGAATTGCGCAATGTTTTTTTGGGAATCCAAAAAATTGGGAAGCAAACAACGGGCTTTCGATTTATTGTTTCCAAAGGCGCAACCCTAAAAAGCAAAGGACGGCTATACATTTGCCGGCCGAGGAAATGGAACATGTACCCAGTTAAAAAATGGTTGCTCATTTTTATTCTCACCGGCACGGGAATCCGGATTTCCGCGCAAACCTGTTCCCTGCCCACGCCCGCCCAATGGCGGAAGACCGTCCTAGCGCCCGCTGGCTCTTCGATAGGGCTGGACCGGCCTTCGCAAATGGCCATCCTTCCCGACGGGCGCGTTTTTTTCGCGGAAATGTGGACCGGTAAAATCAAGCTGTATACGCCGAATGCGGGTTTGACCGAGGTCGCGGCCCTGACCGTATACACCGGCACGGAGGAAGGCTTGCTGGGCCTGACGGTAGACCCGAATTTCTCCGCGACCAACTGGCTGTATGTTTTTTATTCCCGCTCCTTGCCTGGAAGCGCTTATTCTGCCGGCGATGCCAATATCCTTCACCATGAACAGGTGCTGGCCCGCTTTACCTACGCTGCGGGAAAGCTTATCAATCAAAAGGAAATCCTGATTATCCCGCGCGAAAGCAAGCGACATGCTTCGGGCGGCATGGCCTTCAACACCGCGACGGGGGACCTTTTCATTCCTGCCGGCGACGATACCTATCCCAGCAATGACGCTACGATCTTCGGCGGACGAAATGAGATAACCTTTTGGCTGAACTCCCTGCGGTCCTCCGCGAATACCAATGACCTGCGGGGGAAAGTCCTGCGCATCCATCCCCTCGCCTTTCCCGATAACCAGAGCCCGGCGCCGGGCATCGGAACCACCTATGCGATTCCCGCCGGCAACCTCTTTCCGGTGGGCATGGAAAAGACCCGCCCGGAGATTTATACCATGGGGCATCGTAACCCTTACAAGGTCAAAATCGATGCGAACACCGGATTCGGCTTGATAGGGGAAGTGGGGCCGGATGCCAACAGCGATAATGCGGCCCGTGGTCTCCAGGGCCATGACGAGTTCAATCTCTTCACCGGGCCGGGGAATTTCGGTTGGCCCTTCGCGATAGCCAACAATCAGGCCTACATCGCTACGGACAACGAAGCCTATCCCAAGGGCCAGAAATTCGATCTGAACAACCTCAAGAATCTTTCCAAATTGAATACGGGCAAGGTGGATTTGCCTCCCGCTCTCCCGGCCCTGGGCTATTATAATGCCGCCGGCACGCAAACCGGTCCCAGCAACGCCTTCCAGGCCGGTTCGGAGACGGCGATAGCCGGACCCCTTTACCGCTATGACGCCGGCCTGGTTTCCGATGTTAAACTGCCGCCTTATTTCCATGGAAAGTTCATCGTGGGGGACTGGAGCCGGGAAAAGATTTGGACCATGGAATTGAACAGCCAAATGACCTTGGCCAAGGTGGAACAGATTGCCATCAGCGGCAAGGTGATCGATCTCGATATCGGGCCGAAAGGTGAATTGTACGTCTTGGATTACTCCAGGTCCGGTCCTTACCCAGGCGGTTCCAATCAGGGACAGCTCTACAAATTGGAATATATCGGTCCCCAGTATGCCGCAAGCCTTTGTCCCCAGTACGCCATCCCTACCACCCGTTTAGGCGGCATCAAAAGTCATTCCCAAGCTGATGAAGGCCGGCTCCTGAATTTGGCCGTGGTCCGGCAGGTTGCCGCGCCGGCCGGAAAAACCCTGGGCGTCCTGTATAACCTGGCGGGAACCAGGATATGGGAGGGTCCGGTCCGGGAAGGCGTCCTCGTCTTTCCTTTGGGTTCCAGGGAAGGTCTGGGTTTCCTGAAGTTTCAATAGACGTGCTTCCTTGCCGCTATCGAATGGCCTCCGCAAGCGGCTGTCCCGGCCTTCTCTCTGCCATACTGCTGCCTGCCCCGCAGCAGTATAGGATGCAGCCTCCGGATTCATCCCTAAAAAAAAGGGATCACGCTCTACCTTTCTTTTCGTTTAGTTGAGGAGTAGTGATGGGCGTACCGGCCGGACTTCGTTTGCTTTGGCTTTGCATCGGCCTGGGTTCGGGTCCATGCCTGGCCGCCCTGACGTATCCGAATTGCGCGGATCTTCAGGCGGGTGATTTCAAATCCGTTCCCGTGGTGGGAAAGTTCAACCATCCACTCATCCAAGAGCCTTTGAAGATGGCTTTCGATGCGGACGCAGCGGGCAAAGCGGACATTTACTTCGTGGAACGGCTTGGTACGGTGCAAAGGTATTCGGCCCAAAGCGGGATGGTATCCTTGCTGGGAACCATTAGGGTGGACCATGTCAGCGAGGACGGCCTTACCGGCATCGCCTTGGATCCCGGTTTCAAAAGCAACCGTTGGATATATCTCTACTATTCACTGGGGCCCGAATTCCGGCTCTCCCGGTTCACCTTAAAGGGAGAGGCCCTAGATCCGGGTTCGGAAACGATAATGATTCACATTCCCAGCCGAAGGGACGGCGCGCATACCGCAGGCGCCATGGCTTTCGATGCTTACGGAGATCTTTGGCTGGCGGTGGGGGACAACCGCTCCTCGGCGCAAATGGGTCCCTCCAACACCGACAATTTACGCGGTAAAATCCTGCGCATCCATCCTCAGCCGGACGGCAAGTATACCATCCCGGATGGCAACCTACGTTCAACGATACGTAACATGCCCAATACGGCCAATGCGGATACTGCGAAAGTGCGTCCCGAGATCTACGTCATGGGCTGCCGCAATCCGTATACCATAGCCCTCGATCCGGTGCGCCGATGGCTGGCCTGGGGCGATGTCGGTCCCGATTTCGGAGGAGTCACCGAGGAACACAACCTGGTGAAGCGGCCCGGTTTCATGGGATACCCGTATTTCGCCGGCGGGAACATCGTTACCCTCCTCAACGGCTCTCCCCAGTTTCCCGGGCAAAATCCATTGACGCCCCGCAATACCGACGGCGATACCATGACCGGCTTACGGGACCTCCCCCCGGCCATCCCGGCCATCCATGCTTATAACCGGGCCTCGGCCATGACCGGTCCCATCTACCGCTATGACGGCGACTCCAAATCCCCGATCAAGTTCCCGCCCCATTTCCATCGCAAGTGGATCGTGGGAGACTTCCGCGACTGGATCCATGTGCTGACTTTGGACGATGCCGGGGAGAAGGTTCTGGCGGAAGATACTCCTTTCGCAAGCTTCACTTTCCACCGGCCATTAGATATCCAGATGGGGCCGGATGGGGCGCTCTATGTTCTCAATTACGATGGCTGGGCCTCGACCGGATCCAATACGGGGATAGTCCGCATCGAATATAGGGGAACCTGCCGTCCCGCCGAACCCAAATTGGAAACCATCAATCCTACCGCGGCCTTGGCATCCGCCCCACTGGACGTTCCTTGGTGCAAGCTTGAAGGCAGGATGGTTTCCCTTTCCCTGCCAGCGTTGCGCTTCTTTGAATTGGTTTCCCTTGCCGGAAAAAGGATTCTAACGCGAGCCGGGAGCCCCCTTAAGGCGGACCCGGAAACGCAGCGTTTTCTGCTTCCCGGATCGCTGCCGGCGGGGGTTTATATACTTCACGCTGAAACTTCCTCGGGGACGCTGGTTAAAAAACTGTTGTTAAAGTGATCGCTTAGGGTAAGGTTGGTTGCCGGCCGCCCGCTCCCGGGAGGCTTTGAACCGCGGAATCATGGAGGATTACTTCCCGGCCCATCCAGCGATGGCGCGGCCGTCGATTTCATAACTCGGTTCCGAAATCCCACGCGTAACGTTCTCGTTACCTACGATAAGCCTTCCCTTCTCAAAGCGCAATATCGGGGAGCGCCCCGCGCGGGCTGCAACCGGAAGAATGGCATTCGGGCCCGCAGCGCGGTAGAAGGCAAGTGTCCCATTGCCGCCGGCATCGTCCATGTGCCTTTCCGGCCGGTAGCTTCCTACTCCCGCGGGCTTGTTGACGAAGCCGGAGCCGGTGACCACCTTGGTGGTATAAGGGTGGGGAAGACCCGCATCGTTAAAGAGGCGCTCGGCGGCTTCCCATACGGGATACCACATACCCCGTTGCAGGGGGGAAATGGCCGGCCAGACAGGATGGATATTACACAAATCGGGATAACCCGCATCATAGGGAACGGTTTCCCCTACACCGTATTTGGCCGCGTATTCCATGCCGGCTACCACCCGATTGTCGGCATAGGTAACGATATCGACGCCTTGCACCCAGGCCATGCGGGCGGTATTCACCAAATTGCCGACGCCGAACTGCACATGGGCTTGATCCCGGCCGGCTTCCACGGCCTGGCCGTTTGTTTTCCAGATATAATCCTTGACCGAAACGTTACAGGAACCGGTGTAGCCGTTCTTGTAAACGTCGATCGCATAGTCGAACATGGCTTGGTTGTCGCAGAAGATGGCTACGCCCATGGCTCCCGAGAGGCATGAGGTGCCGTGGTTGGAGGAGGCCCCTTTTTTGAGGATGGGATAGATGACTTTCTCGAACCAAACCTTGGCTTTCGCGACTTCGACCGGGGACCAACCCGCAGAACCGTTAAAGCCATACGCGAGGATTTCCGCCGCGTTGGCCATTTGGTTGCCGCCGGTCCCGAACCTCAAAGGGGCCTGGAAGGAGCTGATCTTGGTGACTGTGTTGACCCAGGCATTGATCAGGTTCTTGGCGGCATTGGCGTACGCCATATCCCCGGAAGCGACCCATTTCAAGGCGAGCAGGTAGGCCGCATGGCCTTGCACTTGCATGGGGTATTGATCGGTGATGTCGGCTTTGACATTGGCTTTATAACCGGCATCGGG
Organism: Fibrobacteria bacterium; assembly: GCA_025360005.1. Classification (GTDB taxonomy): domain Bacteria; phylum Fibrobacterota; class Fibrobacteria; order UBA11236; family UBA11236; genus Chersky-265. The sequence goes on along the minus strand of JANYDA010000021.1, from coordinate 105,739 downwards.
TCCGGAGTTCTGCAGGGCGTTCCAAGCGCTTTTCCAGGGCTCCGCGCCGGCGGCGACCTGGCTTCGGATCCGCTGGAGGTCGTCGGCTGTAAGCATCGCTCCGGGATGCGTCAAGCCGAACGCCGTGCGGATGGCTAACGCCCCTAGCACTATTATCCGGTTAATTCCGTTTTCCATATCGCCCCGTCTGGTCAAGGTAACGGGGCATGTACGGGATGGCACAAGGCATTCGCAAGCGAAGGAAATATCCGATGCGGCGCACGCAGCATAGGCCGCCGCTAGCTTTTAGTTTTTTTTGGGGATATTCAGTAATGCCAGTGGACGGCCGACAGGCCTTGCCTGGCGCCATCGGGCAGACGGAGTTCCTTTCGTCCTTCCACGATTGCGCTGGGAAAATGGAAAAGGATGCGGCCCTGGAGATCCGTCAGGTCCGCGTTTTTGGCGCCCAGGGGGACCTTGATCAGCAGGGAGGCCCGGACATAAAGGAGGGATGGCTGGGCGCGCCGCGATGGGACCGAAAGCGCGGTTGGGATAGTCTCCGGCAGGCAGGACCCGGAGTAACGGATGCGCATGATGGTAGTCGTATTGTCGCGTCCATTCCACGACTTCCCGTAATTGAAAACATACAGGGAGCCGTCGGGGGCGAATTTCAGGTTGATGGGACCGGAAATATTCTGGCTGGTGAACACGGGCTGCACATCCTTCACCTGCGTTCCCTGATCATCCAGGATGATGGCTTTCAGCCAGTCCGATTTGAATTCACCGATAAACCAGATATTGTTGAAGTGGGGCGGGAACTTGGATTTGGAAGGATTGGCGCCGTCATAATGGTATATGGGTCCGGCGATGGCGGCAAAGCCTCCGGTGAATCCCGGCCAACGCTTTTCCGTATGGTTCGCGCGGCCATACGGAAGGATGGCCGGAACCGCGGGCGGCAACTCCCGCAATCCGGTATTGTTGCGCGAATCATTGATGGGATGGAGGGGATCGAAATAGGCTCCGGGCTGTTTGGTGTCGTAGTTGTAATTGCGATAAGGCAGGTTGGCGCCTACGAACATGGGCCATCCGAAATTCCCCGCCTGCTTGACCAGGTTCCATTCGTCATGTCCCGCCGGACCCCGGGTAACGCTGTCGATACCGGCGTCATTGCCCACGTCGGCTTCGGTGACCCAGCCCGTGACCTTGTCCACCGAAAGGGAATAGGGATTGCGATGACCCATGGTATAGATCTCCGGGCGGGTACCCGCCAACCCTTCCGGGAAAAGGTTTCCCTTGGGGATGGTGTATCTGCCGTCGGGGGTGGGGTGGATGCGGAGGATCTTTCCGCTGAGGTAATTGGTATTGCCGGCATGGCCCAGGTCATCCTGGCTTTGGCGGCCGGGACGGTCGTCGATGGGGATGTAGCGATCGGAAAAAGGGACGATATTGTCCCCGGTGCTCAGGTACAGGTTTCCCTGGCTGTCGAAACCCATGTCGCCGCCGGTATGGCAGCAATTGCGGAGGATGGGCAAGGTGAGCACGCGGACTTCCGAGGCAAGGTCCAGGGCATTTCCCTTCAAGGTGAAGCGCGAAAGCCTTTGCTCGGCCGGCGTGGGCGGGGAATAATAGAGGTAAACCCACTGATTGACGTTGAAGCCCGGGTCCAAAGCGATTCCTTCCACGCCGAATTCGCTGGTTGCGTACACGGGTAACACGGCTGCTACCGTATTTTTACCGGTACCCGGGTCATATATCTTGACGTTGCCTTTCCGCTCCACGTAGAAGAGGCGCCCATCGGGGGCGAAATCCATTTTCAATTCCTCCTCCAAACCGGATGTCTTATCGGCAACCACTTCCGCCTGGAAATCCGTTTCCTGAAGATCGGCGCAACCCGGCCACTTGAATGTTCCCATGCCATGTATCAGCGAAGCGCATAAAAAAAATGCCGCCGCTACACGCAGGGAGGGGGAAGGTTTCGCTGTGCTCGCAAAAGGCATTTCGGCCTCCAATTTTAAAGTTACCCGCGCCAGGAAAAAACGCCCGCGCCCGGCCCCTTATAGATCTGGAAAGGGCGGAATGGCGGGCTACCGTACCGCTTGGCTATTGAATCCATTCCGCGACGGAAAGTATTCCCATGCCTTTCCCGAAACATCATGGGCCCGGATGTCGCCTCCCGGGCCGATCCGCAGCACCTGCAATCGTCCCAAACCGGAAAGTTTGAAATCGATGCCGGTCCTGTCCTCCGCCGGCTTTCTGATACTGGCGGCGCCGGAGCCCGAGTAGCCCATGGGATAAGCGGGCAGGTCCGCATACAGAAGCGTGCCCCAGGAGGCATGCTGGATATTCCATCCCTCCGGACTCATGCGGTCCACCACTTGTTTGGTAAAGGGCATTGCCATTCCCTTACGAACGTGATAATGCTGATAGACGCGCTCATAGATAGGCCGAAAGCTGCCCCGGCTATTGCTGGAAATGGAAATGTTGTTATAAGCGCCGTCGATGCTCCGGTAAGGCTCATACCGTACGGTCTGACCTAGGTTGTACTGAGCGGTATATTCCAGGCCCAGGGCCAGGCGATTGTCGAGTGCTCCGTATAAGTCCACTCCCTGCTTCCAGCCGATTTCCGCGGCGCAGCTCAGGAACCCCAGTCCCATCTGGGTATGCAGTTGATCGCGCCCGCTTTCCTGACTTTCCCCGAAGGCGTTCACATAATAATTGAGCGCGCCGTTGCTGTAGCCGGTAAGGTAATGGACCACGCCCCGATTGAAAATGGCGGTATCATCCAGGAACACTCCCATGGCCAGCATGGTCTGGATCATGGAAGCGTCCCAGTTGCCGTTGGCGGCGGGGAAAAAGTCCTTGATGATCGGGTAATAGACGTTGTGGAGCATGTCCCGGAACCGTTGCTGATCCGCTTCGGTCCATTCCGTAAAGGTATGCCGTATTATCTCGGCGGCATTCAGGTACATCAGGCCTGTCATGCCCACCAGCAGCCTGGCGTCGTGGCCGGTGACCGTCTTCAAAGTACCGGACCAGGCATTCAGGATTTCCACGGCCTTGCGGGCATACGCCGCGTTTCCCGTGAGACTCCATTGCAGGGCATGGGCATAGGCCGCGCCCCCATCCCTTTCCATGTCTCCGGCGCCGATGTCGGGATTGTCTCCGGCCCCGCGGACCACGTCCGCTCGGGGTTTGGGGATCCAGGCGAGGTCGGCGCCGGGATAAGTCTGGAGTTTTTCCAAGGCGGCTTTCCACGGCTGGGAGCCGGATTGCAATTTCTCCTTTACGAAATCCAGTTCGCTACGGTTATGCAGCATGCCGGGATGGACGAACTGGCCCGACTCGATCTGAGCGCATGGCAAGGAAACAAGGATGAGGATAACTGCGGGACCGATCCATGGCGGATGAAAGGAAGTGTGGCTATAAAGCATGCCTGTTCCCGCCCATAAAATCAAAATCACGCGCCGTGCGGTTTGCTCGTATGCGCCCTGGGAAACCTACCATACTACGGGGGATACCACGATTTATAACCGGTTACCCGGCGACAATCCGATGCGGAAAACGCAGCGCTTCACCAAGCCTGGCAAGCCGCATCGGCTTCCATTTTACCTTTCACAAATTTCCGGACTACGGCTTCTCCGGCATTGTTGAGAAGGGCTCCGTGGTTCCGTCTGCAAGGCGCATTACTTTTTCAACACCCTGGTAGTGCCAAAGTGCCCAATATCGGATTGGGCATGTCGCAATCGGATTGCACTATGTTTTGATCGTGCAGGAAACAGATGTTGTGGAAGAGCCCGTTCGCGGCCCCGTTGTATTGGAAAACGCAATTGTACATGATGATGTTGTTGATCCTTTTCATGTGGGCACCCATCCCGCCCCAATTGGTAAGCGGGACATTCTGAAGCATGATCCGGCTTGCATTCCTCGCGATGAATATCCCATTGGCCCCGCCCGGATTGACGGTTTGAACATTGTCCAACCATTGGGTGGGATAGTTCGCGTGGACGAACCGTCTCGGTTTTGTACCCGCTCATGGTAAAGGTCACCATATAGGGCCGTGGCTGCGCCCTTTGCAAGCAGGGTCGACCCGAAGCCGGAAGTCCGGGAAACGGCGCCGGGGTCGCGGCCCGCTCCTCCCGGAAGATGGACCATACTATATGCGTCAGTCCGGTTTTGAATCTTGATGGCGGCAATAAGATTTCCATGCGGCAATTCGGCGAGGGAAAACTCGCCCCTTCGGCGGCGGCCGGCTCCCGGCTGATCGATAATCGGTGGCATCATGTGGCCGGGATTTTCGACGGGGCCAGCTTACGCCTCTACCTGGATGGAAAGGAAAAATCCGTGGTTTCCTTCCCAGGTCCCATCGCTTATCCGCTGGGGCAAGATATCTGGATCGGAACGCATGGCAATGGCCTGAACGGGTACGGCTTCTTCGGGCAAATCGATGAGGTACAAATAGCCGGAAAGGCGCGCTCCCCGGCTTGGATCAGGCTCGCTTACGAAAACCAGAAAAGCGCGTTGTCCCTGCTGGAGTTTCCATAAGGGAGATTCTTGCTTATCTGTCCCCCATGAACCGCATTACCACCCTCCCCACAGGGGTGGCAGCGGTGGCCAGGTAAACTCCCGGTCGCAATCCGGAAAGAAACGCGCTCCCGTTATCCCGGCCTTCCGCGACCAGGGCGCCTTGAACCGAACGGACCTGCCATGCGGAAGTTCCGGGAGGCAGGACAAGGCGCACGGTCCCGTTTCCCAGGCCGTCGACCTTGAACCCGGCGGTATAGGTATGCTTGCTCCAGTCCGAGGTCAGGGAGCTGGGCTCGGTGTTGGGGTAGACGGCGAGATCGTTCTGCCAGTTGGCCGGCTTTTGACCTTTGTAAGTCTGAATTTCCTGCGCGGTGGCGGGAGTCAAGCGCACGCCCTGCCCTCCCGCCGCGGGAAGGATGGCGTTGAGGGAGAAACCGGAATGCACCAGATATTGCGCGATGCGCACTTGGGCGGAGGAGCCTCCATTGACGTAGATGTGCGCCATGTACCACTTATCCTGGTCCAGAAAGGAAAGCGGGATCTGCAAGGTCCGGGCTGCCGCCGTCATCGAGCCCAGATACCAATCCGTTCCGCTCCGGCGCGCCATCACGATGTATTGGCCAATCTCTCCTTGCAATGCCCTGGTGTCGTCCCAAACCGTGGGCATGGATTTCCAGAACTCCAATTCGGGTTCGTTGTGGTACTGGGAGGGTTTATCGTACCAATACAGCACTTCCCAGGGACTGTAGAATACTATGGGTTTGGCCAATTGATAGGCGCGGGTCCAATTGCTGGTCACCCGCCCATCGAAATAGCAGACGGTATGATCGGTGGCGCCGGCCAAGGTGCGGCTATAGGCGAAGGTAAGCGTCTGATCCGCCGCCGGGAAAATCTCGTCTCCGCCGATGCCTTCCTGGGTCATCAGATTGGGATAGGTACGGCTGAATCCGGTGGGGCGATACTCATCGTGGATATCCACCATCAGCTTATGGTCCGCGGTCTTGCGCACCGCCTCGTGCATCCATTTCGTATCGGCTTGCGGGCCTACGGTCACAAAGCCGTACTTCATCCCTGCCACGCCCCAGCTCTGGTAAAGCGGCAGGATTTTATCCAACTGGGGGACCAAGGCCCGGATGTTGACGTAGAGGATTAGCCCGATGCCCTGGGCCTTGGCATCGCGGATATAGTTGGCGATGTTGATGGGCCATACCACCTTGGACGCGTCCGATCCCACATTGCCTTCCGGGCCGTACCAACCCGCGTCCCAAAGCAGATATTGCAATCCCACCTTGGCCGCGAAATCGATGTAGCTGCGGGCGCCGGTTTCATCGCTGGACGTCACCCGGATCACCTTGCCGGGTTTGATCCAAGAGGGATCCTGGATCTGGTTGGGAGGATTCAAATTTTCGATCAGGTACTGGTGGTTGAGCAAATCCACCGCCTTGTCCGCCAAAAAGATGACGCGCCAAGGCGTGGTGAAAGGCGTGACGGCGGTGACCGAACTTGCCAATGCGGTTTTGAGGGTGTTGGTGCCCCCGGTAATGAAGCGGGTGCGGGTATAATCCACCATGCGCGCTTCCGCCAGGGAAATGATGGGACCGCCGGCAGGTTCCAGGTTCAAGGGCCTTTCCCGGGCGCTTTGGAGCTGGCTTATGTGCAGGGTTTCAAAGAGACTTTGGGCCCGATCGGCATTGGCCCGGACGGTATGATCGGCGGTGAAATGGAATTCGGTATTTTCCGAGGTGATGGTGAAGCTGCCGAGACCGGATTGGGCCGGCAGGGAATAGCAGAACGCGGCGCCCTCGTCATAGGCCCGGAAAGTCGCCTGCATCAGCCGGTTGGGGGCTTGCGTTTCGCGCAGGTTCACGGTGAAGCCGTTGAAATGGTCCCGTATCGCGCTCCATTGGCCAAAGACGGGTTTCCATACGGAATCCGCCGAGGAGGAGTCGACCGATTGGATCTCGAACCCGGCGGATAAAGCGCCCCCGCCGGCCAAGTCCATTCCCAGGCGGGAATCGAGGATGACGGGATTGCCCCGGTAGGCGACCTGGTAAACCGGGACGCCCGCCAGGCCGGCAACGGATTTGACGTCGAAGCCTATCCGCACCATGCCATTGGGGGACTGCACGGTAACCGCTTTCGACAGGGACGCCGTCGCTAAAGCGGCCGCAAGCATGATTCTTGGAAAGGCTTTCATGAAATTCCTCGCTGGGCGGCAGCCACCCTGTTTACCGGGGTAACGCCGGGGTTTCCCCAGTCGCGCTGCTCAAGTGATTGAATAGGATCCGTCCCCGCACATCGGCAATCGTAAACGTTGCCGCGGACAGGGTCCCCATCTCGACGTATACGCGCCCGGAACCGTTCCGGATCCGGCCTGATCCGGCCTGGGTCGATGCGATGGGCGATGAGGCCGCGCCCCTTCCATCTATCAAGCCGGTTCCCCCCGGGCGGACGATCACGGTGGAGCCCGTAGCGCCGTTGAAGGTCAGGGTCCCGAAACCGGGATGATCGTTATTGCCCGTTTCCGGAGCGTAGCCGGGGCGATCCCGGACCTGTTTGGAGTAAGGCGCCGCTATGCCCATGCGCCGGTAGGCGTTATACGCCATTTCCCAAATGGGCGAAAACTGGCCCCGGTTGATCGGGGAAATGGAGGTTGCGCAATACTTGCCGTATATGTCGCAATGGCTGGCGAAAGGTACGGTATTGCCCAGGTTGTACTTGGCGGCGTACTCGAGGCCGGCCAGCAACCGCTTATCGTTGAAGCTGTACAGGTCTACGCCCTGGTTCCAGGCGGTTTCCGCCGCTTCCACGATATGGCCTATGCCGCCCATGGCATGGGGTTGGTCGCGGCCGCTTTCCTGGCATTGGCCTTGGGCATTGATGATGTAATGGTTGATGCTGCCATTGCCGGCTCCGGCTTGCAAATACAGAACGGCACCGTTGAACAGGACCGTGTCGTCGAGGAATACCGCCATGGAGATGACCCCGGATATGGCCGCCGATTCCCAATTGCCATTCGGCTTTTGCTCCTGGGAGAAATTCACGATGAGCGGGAGGAAGACATTCCGGAACATGCTCTGGGCACGGGCTTTATTGGGCCACAGCGGTCTTGCATAAGCGGCCAGTTCGGCGGCCTGGGCGAACAGATTGCCGTAAATGCCTGCCCCAAGACGAGCATCGGTGCCCGTGAAGCGGGTAAAGATCCCCGACCAGCCGTCGAGGACGCGGATGGCCGCATCGGCATATGCCAAATCGTTGGTGGCCACCCATTTTATCATCAGGGCGTACGCTTGGCTGGCATTGCCGGCCAGGTTGGCATTGCCGGTATTGTCCGTGCCCCGGGAAACGGTGGCGAGAGGACTGGGCCGGAAATCCGCGCGGGGGCCCGAACCCAGCAACCGCGCCGAGGCGGATTTGACGGGCTCCTGGCCCGCTCCGACAGCTTTGCGGATCCTGGCGATATCCGCGGCAGTGTGCCAGCCGCCGGGATGGACCAAGCCCTGGGCTCCCGCCAAACCGCAAAAGATCCCTATCGCCAACATGCTCTGCGCCCGGAACTTGATCATGTATGCTGAATGTAGGGCGGCGAGCGGTTCGCGACCGGGCGCTTGTCGCCCGGTCCGCATTAACCGCTGGCGTATCCGCAGCGGGGTTGGGAGGTTTGCTTGGAAACCCGAAGAAGACTCATTTGTCCGCATTGGCCCGGCGAATCGAGAGGTTCGGCTTCCAAATTAGGCCGGAAGGGCCCGCTATGAGGACGCCCAAGCCCTGGGAGCGACCGCCGGGATAGGCGGGGCTCCTCCCCAAAAGATCGAAAGCCCGCTCCGGCGCTTGGGGTGCGGTGGAAGCCGTCGCGTAACGGTCCTGCCTTTGCGCGCCCGGATGGAAAAGGCCAACGCCGGTGGATGGGGGCAGGTTCGCGAACATGAGGGAACCCCAGGGGATATGGTCGATATTGTAGCCTTCCGGGCGCATCTTGTTCACCACCTGGAGGGTGAAGGGCATGGGCATCCCTTTGAGATCATGGTAATGATGGTAGACCTTTTCATATACGGGCTGGAAATTCCCCCGGCCTATGGCGGAGATGGATGGGTAATTATAAGCCCCATCAATGCTGCGATAAGGCTGGAAGCGGACCGTCTGGCCCAGGTTGTATTGGGCCGTATACTCGAATCCCAGCGCCAGACGGTTGCCGAGGGCGCCGTATAGATCCACCCCTTGCTTCCACGCCACCTCGCAAGCGCTGGCCAGAAATCCCAAGCCCAACTGGGTATGGCCTTGGTCCCTTCCGCTCTCCTGGCACTCCCCGAAATCGTTGATATAGTGGCCGATGGCGCCGTTGCCTGGGCCGCTCATGGCGTAGTTGACGGCCCGGTTGAAGATGGCCGTGTCTTCGGCGAAGATGCCGATGCAGAGCATGGTAAGGACCATGGACTCGTCCCAATTGCCGTTGGCTCCCGGGAAGAAATCCTGGATGACGGGGTAGAAGATCCCGATCATCATCTTCTTGAACCGATCCTGTTCGGCCTGCGGCCAGCCCGGATAAGAGAAGCGGATGATCTCGGCGGCATTGCAGAACTTGTGGCCGCGCATGCCGGTCAAAAGCAAGGCGTCGTGATTGGTGATGGACTGCAAGGTGCCGGACCAAGCGTTCAGGATGGCGATGGCTTTCCTGGCGTGAACGCTGTCCCGGGTGACATACCATTGCAGGGCCTGGGAATACGCCGCATTGGCGTCGTGGCCCATATCGTCGGCGCCGATGTTGGGGCTGTTAAAGGCGCCCCTGGCCACGTGTGCTATGGGCTTGGGGGTCCAGGCGAGACTGGAACGTGAGTCCGCGACCATCTTGTCGTACCAGCTCTTGCGGGGCTGGACGCCGGCCAGCACTTCCTGCCGGACGAAATCCAATTCGGCTTTGCTATGGTACATGCCGGGATGGACGAAGGCCGTCACGGCCGGGCGTGTCTGCGCCCAGGCGCGTGGGGACGCCCCGCATAAGCAGACCAGCATTAAAAGCCCGAACATCCTTCTCATGTCATCTCTCAAATCATCCTGTTCTTCGTCCGTTTACGGGCGCAAGAGGCCGTTAGCAAGTTTACCTCCAGGCATGCGGAAACGGTAAATATATGCTCCCCCGCGGGCCGGTAAGCTCCATTGCGTATTGCCCGGACCGTTCAAGATGATCGCGGAAATCCTTTTTCCATCCCCGCCCAGCAATTCCAGGCTATATCCGCCCGCGCAGGGGCAGGCCATGCTCAATCCGCCGGCCCGGCTTTGGATGCCCGGGGCGCAGGCATCCAATTTCGCCGGCGGCGAAACCGGAGATCCATCGGAGCCGGTGGACGGTATGAAGCGGATGTCCTGGGTAAAGCTTCCGATCTTGATGTTGCCGGCCGCGGCGTCCAGGATAAGCTTGCCGTTGACGCGGAGGTTCTCGAAGGTCACGCCCTTGACCAGGCGGGCCGCGTCGTAGCCGGCGATCTGGGACGTTCCCTCGCCGGTGCCGTTATAGCTGATGTCCTTGTAATAGATGTCCTCGATGCCGGCGCCCGGAGCCGTATTGTACTTCGTATTGTAAACCACCTTCAGGTTGACCAGTTGGCCCCGATCGAAGTCCTCTACGCGGATGTTCTCAAAGCGCACCCTGCGGATGAGGTTCTTGTCGCCATCGCTGAAGGCCATGGTTCCCTGGTAGTCCACCTGAGGCTCGTCGTGCTGCAGGATATCCAGGTTGGTGAAGGCTAGGTCCTCAATGGTATCGCCCGCGGCCCGCGTATCCCCGTGGGTGCCGATGTTGATGGGGTGGGCTACATCCGCCCACAGACTGGAGTTGGTCACCTTGATGCCGTGGACATTGCCGTAGAAACCCCAGCGATGCCCGTAGATGGCGATGGCATCGTCGGAGGTGCGCATGAACACGTCGTCGATGGTCACGTCGGAACAGGACATCATGTCGAGGCCGTCGCTCCAGCCCACGCTGCTGAAGGCTTTGAGGTTGCGGATAGTCAGGTTATCGGTCTGGCCGCAGTAGACGGTGTAATGGGGGGAGTCCACAATGATGACTCCATCGATTTCAACGCCGTCCGAATAATCTACCTGCACGCCTTCCGGGGACGGATGGTCGATGATGCCGTGGCCCATCAGGCGGGCATTCCTGACATTGTTCATGATCACGCCTCCCCTCAAGATTGCCCCCCCGGCGAGATAAAGCGTCTTGCCGCTTCCCACCACCTGGTTGCCGGTATGGATGCCGGGGCCGAGGTAGATCACATTAGGGTCCATGGGACTGGGCGGGCTGACTTCCGGAGGGTTGGCGAACACCTGCAGGTTCTGGTACATGTCTCCGTTCACTTCCAGGGAAACCTTTTTGGGACCTGGAAGGGTGAAGGTCAGGGTATTGCCGCTTACGGCCGGAGAAATCCCATAGGACAGCGGGCGTACCCGGGCGGTCTGGATGCCTCCATTGTTGCGAGTCACGGAAACTTCCACCGGACCGGAGCAATCGAAATAGACGAAGGAGGTATTCCGCTTCTGGTGCATATCGATCTGGGCCGTATATTCCGCAAGGTCTTGCCAGGAACCGCCGGGTTCCCGTACCTTCACCGTGAAAGCGCCGTTCAAGGCCGCGCCCGCGGGGGCCGGATACACGGTCAATGCGGCGTCCACGGACCGCAGCGAGCCCGCGGAACAGATCAACCATGCCAAGGCAAAATCGATTTTCCGCATTTCCAGACTCCTCGGCCTCGATATCACCAACGATACGGTGCAAACTTTGGGGTAGGTCTCACCTCTTCAAAGCTAAAGATGGAACCCTTCCATCCGGCGCCCGGTAGCAGTCCGCTCAGTTAGGATATGCGGAGGGCGCGGTCCCTCGTTGGGTGATCAGATAGAATCCCCGCGCCCGCGTTCCTCCCTCCAAGCGGCTTGCCGTCGCTTCCCCGCCTGGGGTAACCATGAGGGTACCCCGGCCCATCAGGTCGCGGACATCGATTACCGGAGGCGTGCTTCCGCGAACCTGCGCCAAGCGGGTTCTCCCGTCCCAGACCCGCGGGAAAAAGACAGCCTGGCCGCGCCCACCATCCGCGCTCAGCACGCCCACATCGACCAGTCCGTAAGGCCGCGTGAACAGAAGCGTTCCGAATCCGATATTGTCCGCTTGCGCGGCATCCCTTTCGGGACGCAACTGCTCAGCGGCCTGTTTGGTGTAGGTGAGGGAAGAAGCGGGCAGGCCCCGGCGGTTGGCGAAGTGATAATAGACCATTTCATAAATCGGGCGCAAGGCGCCGCGCGTGAGCGGGGAAATCGCGGTCTGGTGGTATTTCCTGGTGAAGTCGGTGTATTCCTGGAAAGGCACGGAGTTGCCCAGGTTGTATTTTGCCGTGTATTCAAATCCCTTGAGAAGCCGGTCAGCCTCGGCGCCGTACATGTCCAATCCCTGGTTCCATCCGATTTCCGCGCAAGCGGCGAGCATGCCCAAGCCCAGTTGGGTATGGGTCTGATCGCGGCCGCTTTCCTGGCATTGCCCGGCTTCATTGATCACGTAATGGGTGAGCGTGCCGTTGTAGCTTCCATGGTAGTACCAGTTCACGGCGCGGTTGAAGATGGCGGTGTCGTTGGTGAAAACGCCTATGCCCATCATGGTCTGGACACAGGCGAGTTCCCAATTGCCGTTGGCGAAGGTGGCGAAGTCCTTGATGACGGGATAGAACACGTTTTTGAACATGCCTTCCGCGCGCGTGATGGAAGCGGGCGCCCATCCCGCGTTCGTGTACCGGATGATTTCCGCCGCATTCACCAATTTGAATCCATAGATCCCCGCTGCCAGGATCGCATCTTTGCCGCTGATGGTGGTGAGGTTCGCGGACCATACGTCCAGGATCCGGATGGATTTGTCCGCATAGGCCCGGTTGCCCGTGATCGCCCACATCAGCGCGTTCTGGTAGGCGGCATTGCAATCGGTGACCGCTTGGCCCATATTGACGTTGGGGTTCCTTCCCATTTCCTTGAAACCCCCTTGGACCGCATAAGTGGAACGGGATTGCGGATGCGAAGCGAAGACGTCGAATCCTTTCTTGTAAGGATCGGTATTGGAAGCGACCATGCTTTTAATGCGATTCAAATCCGCCTGGGTATGCAGGAGACCCGGGTGAACAAAGGATGCCTGGGCCTGCGTGACGACGGGGCTCCCGCCGAATAGAACCGAAATCAAAGCGAGTATCGCTCCGGGATGAAGGGAAGAAAACGCGGTCGGACCCGGCGCCGTCGCAACAATCATGATGCGGTCAAATCCGCTCTTCATAAAGTCTCCTCATTGGCCAAGGTAATGGTGCAAGGCGGAGGGTATCGGAGACAAGCGCTATTGGAAGGTAGATCCGATGCGGAGTGCGCAGCGCTTCCCAGCTTTTTGGGGTTTTAGCCAACTGTTTTTGAGGTATCGGCATTCCGGATCGCCCAGGCGCTGCTTTTTGCCATTTTACCAAGAGCTTACCCCTGCGATTCGCCGTTTTCCGTAACGCCGGCTCATCCTACCAATGCATGCAGCGCAAGCCGCGCTTCATTGCGATTAATCTATCCGAAATGGATTCAAACCGGGCCGGATATCCATTCAAAATGCGGATCGGAAGGCGTTAGTTTGGAGGTATTGCGGAAGGATTCGCGCTGGGTCATAATCACGGAACTAAAAGGTGAGGCGACGTCAATGGGGACATCGCATACGCTCTCGACATCACCACGGTGGCGATTTCCATTGGCCCCATCAAGGGTAACCGATAAGATACTCCCCCTCGGCAAGGACCCTCGCCGGTTCGGCGCGCCTCCCGTCCAGGGAAATCGAACCCGCCCGGCCACCGCCGTTCAGGCGTTTTGCCGCCGGTCGGATCGACGGATTGCCCTGGGCGCCCGCCCGCCCGCGCGGTTCCCGCATCACCGGGGTTACCGCCCGATCGTCCGGCGCCCACCAATTCCCGCTGATGAGGAGCATGGCTAGCAATTCTATGGAATCCCCGTAATAGCTGCCTTGCTTGGTGGAGCCCATGTAAGCCCAGCCTTTGTTGAGAAAATCCTGCCGGGAAGGGTCGACGATGGCGGACGCGATCAAAGGCGCGGTGAAGGACATATCCGAATAGACGACGAGGGCGGCGCCGTCCAGATGGTAGCCCGCCTTTATGGCCATGGGGTTTCCGCCGGTTGCGCCGATGATCCATTGCGATACCTTTGCGAGGGCCGATTTGGATTCGGGAGAGCCGTAGTGCGCATAGTCCACAGCCAGGCGCAAAGGATAACGACAGGCGTTCCAGGAATAGTCCCCGTCGGTTTGCGCTTCCAGGAAATTGGGGTCGGCGGGCTTGGGCGGATCGCCAACCGCGAAATCCGGCATGAGTCCGGTGGCGCCGGATCGGGTGGACGTTATCTGGCCGATCAAAGCGAAGACGGTCTTGCGGGCGTCGCCCCAGAAGGAATCGCCGGTGGCCTTCTGAAAAACCATCATATGGTCCGCCATCCAATCCGAAGATCGCGTGTTCCAGCCGTTCTTGTCCCAATCCCCCAGCAAGGTCCGATGGCTCGCCGCGCCCATCTCGCTCTTCTTGATGCCCTCCGTGATTATGCGTTTGGATTCCTTGAGGTAATTCACGGCCCCCGTTGAACCCCACTGGTAATGGGCCAGAAGCAGGGCGTAGGCAATATCCATGTCGCCATCGGTGGCGGAGTTGGAATGGGAATTCTCGGCCTGCCCCACGGTATAGGACATGAGGGCATTATTGGTGCCGCTGCGGTTCTTGTCGAACATCGCGAAAAAGCCATCGAAATACTTGCGGGAGTCGGGATCGCCGCCGGTTCCCGCCATCAGGGCGGAGAAAACCATACCGTAGCCGGTTGCTTCCGAAGAGGACTTGTCGGTGGATCCGGCATTGGTGGTACGCATTTCCACGTAGTAGCCCCCTCCGCTGCCGGAGGGTTTGATGTACTTGGATTTGTAATTGGTCCAGTAATCGAGGACGGTTTTGTTCATTGCCGCCTGATCTACGTTGTTGGGTTTGATGCATCCGGGATAGGCCAGTCCCATGGGAAAACTACGGCTCTCCGCCGCCATCGCCGGCATGCCGGAAGCGTAAACGAGGATGAGCAGGTAGGCTAGGATGGCTTTGGGATGCGTTCCGAATTTTTCGATCATTTCCGGTCCTCGGGGGCAAAACCGCCCAGAAAATTGGGACGGGAGTTCCGGACACCCAGACTCCATTGCCAGAACCTAATAGTATGCTTTGGATGTGCGCTGGTTCATTCCCGCGGGAATTGCCCATTCAAAAATAGCGTCGCAGTTTCTGAGCTTCCGGATTGCGTCATGCCTTATGTGAGCCATTTCGGGATGCGTTACCGGCTACTTGGCGGCCAGTGGGCGGCGCCCTAGGATATCCCGATCCTCGCGCGCAATGTCAGGCTCCGGCAACCGGATTGTAGTCCGGTTTGAAGAACAAAATGGTCAGACTGTATCAAGGTTTCCGGGAATTCCTTTTTTGGGGAGAGTCCGCCATGGGCTTATGATTAGGGTCTTGAAAGAGAGTCATGCCGAGTGTAAGAGGGCCGAAAAGCGGCGGATCCTAATTTACTGCTCTCGAACTCGTTTTGGATGAACGCGGCCCTCATCCTCAAGTACAGGCAACCCTTTGATATTCCGGCGGATAAGAACGGGGAGGGGGAAAGCAAAATCGCCCCCTCCGTTGCCGGAGAGGGCGATCCTGGAAAATGGTGGAGCCAAGCGGAGTCGAACCGCTGGCCTTCTCATTGCGAACGAGACGCTCTACCAACTGAGCTATGGCCCCATCGATTGAAGTGGGGAGAAAATGGAAAAATCCCCTGGATTTTCCAAGCCTTATCCGGATTCCAGGACAGAAAGGGCCCGCTGCCGCCGGTACGCTCACGGCCCGACCCGATTAGCTATATTTCCATGCAAACCAGGGGAGGCCGCAGGCCTGAGATCCCGGACCATCCAGGGCATAGTTCGGTCTCCTGTTTCGGGAGCCGACTTGGCCCTGCGAAGTCCGGGGACCCTAGCACCTGATCCGGATAATGCCGGCGTAGGAAGGGTTTTCCGGTGCTCCCTGCGTTTTGCCGAACTTGATCGAATGGGAGCTTCCGATGATACATAACCCCGCCCGAACCGTCGCCGATCCGAAAAACGCCAAAGAGCAGAAGAACGTAGTGACGGACGACGCGATCACCCGGGACCCGTTCCCCAACTCGATCAAGATCCACCGTCCCGGGAAAATCCATCCCTTCATCCGGGTCGCCATGCGCGAGATCAGCCTGGGCAACACCCGCTCCCACTTCGACAAAACCCTGGACCGGCCCAACGAACCCGTGGTCGTGTACGATACCTCTGGGCCGTACACGGATTCGCAGGCCGCTATCGATGTGCGCAAGGGATTGCCCGCCCTACGCCGGAATTGGATCCTCGAGCGGGGAGACGTGGACGTCCTGGCGGACCAAAGCTCCGAGTACGGGCGCCGCCGCGCCGCCGATCCCGCGCTGGACGCCCTGCGCTTTGCGCATACCCGCAAACCCTTGAAGGGCAAGCCAGGCCAGGCGGTCACGCAATTCGAGTACGCCCGCAAGGGCATCATCACTCCGGAAATGGAATACATCGCCATCCGCGAAAACCTGCAGTCCGAAGCCAGGGAGCAGTCCCTGCTCCGTCAGCATCCCGGCGATGCGCGCGGGGCGGCCATCCCGCGCATCATCACCCCGGAATTCGTCAGGGAAGAGGTGGCGCGCGGCCGCGCCATCATCCCCTGCAACATAAACCATCCGGAATTGGAGCCCATGATCATCGGGCGCAACTTCCTGGTCAAGATCAACGCCAACATCGGCAACTCGGCCATCGCCTCATCCATCGAAGAGGAGGTGGAAAAGATGGTCTGGTCCACGCGCTGGGGCGCGGACACGGTCATGGATCTTTCCACCGGCAAGAACATCCACGAGACGCGCGAGTGGATCCTCCGCAATTCGCCCGTGCCTATCGGTACCGTGCCCATCTACCAGGCTTTGGAAAAGGTGAACGGCAAGGCCGAGGACCTGACCTGGGAAATCTACCGGGACACCTTGATCGAACAGGCCGAGCAGGGCGTGGACTATTTCACCGTGCATGCGGGCGTGCTCTTGCGCTACGTGCCGATGACGGCCAAGCGCATGACCGGCATCGTCTCGCGCGGGGGCAGCATCATGGCCAAATGGTGCCTGGCTCATCACAAGGAGAATTTCTTGTACACGCATTGGCGCGACATCTGCGACATCATGCGCTCTTACGACGTGTCTTTTTCCATCGGGGACGGCCTGCGGCCAGGCTCGGTCTACGACGCCAACGATGAGGCCCAGTTCGCGGAGTTGAAGACGCAGGGCGAGTTGACCGAGATCGCCTGGGACATGGGCGTGCAGGTGATGAACGAAGGCCCCGGCCACGTGCCCATGCACATGATCGAAGAGAACATGAAGAAGCAGATCGAATGGTGCCATGAGGCTCCCTTCTATACGCTGGGGCCCCTTACCACCGATATCGCTCCCGGGTACGATCACATCACCTCCGGCATCGGCGCGGCCATGATCGGCTGGTACGGATGCGCCATGCTCTGCTATGTAACGCCCAAGGAACACTTGGGCCTGCCTAACCGCCAGGACGTCAAGGTCGGCGTCATCACCTATAAGCTGGCCGCGCACGCAGCCGATCTGGCCAAGGGCCATCCCGCGGCGCAATACCGGGACAACGCCTTATCGCGCGCGCGCTTCGAATTCCGCTGGCACGATCAATTCAACCTTTCGCTGGATCCGGATACGGCGCGATCCTTCCACGATGAAACGTTGCCGGCCGAAGGCGCCAAGCTGGCGCATTTCTGTTCCATGTGCGGCCCCAACTTCTGTTCCATGAAAATCACGGACGATGTGCGGGCCTATGCGGAGAAGGAAGGCTTGCCGGAAACGGATGTGCTGGCCAAGGGTTTGGAAGAGAAAGCCAAGGAGTTCGTGGCCGCAGGCGCGGAAATTTACCGGGAAGAGTGAATCAGCTCAACCCTGTTCCAATTCATACAGGACCACAGGCGAGTTCTTAGGCAGGAACAGCCCGCCGCCGGCGCTTCGGAAATGCCGTTCCAGCAGGTTCCGGTACCAGCGCGCGCTCCGTAAATGAACGTTTCCGTCCGTTACGTCACGGTTGCAATGCAATTTCCAATCCCGATCGGTGATGATCTCCAAATATAAGGCCCCGCGGCAAAGCCGGGCCAGATTCTCGACTGCGGCCCGCGCTTCCGCATCCCCCAGGTACTGGAAAACGCTTTGGCAGAGCACCAGATCATACCTGCCCCGGCCCCGGAAACCGGCGGCGGAACTTTCCTCCCACCCGTACTTGGCGCAAAGATAGGCGCTGATCTCCACGCCCGTGTATCCGGCGCGGGGATGGTATTTCGCAAGTTGCCCGCGCCATTGTCCCAAGCCGCAACCCAGATCCACCACCCGCTTTACGGGAACCCCTAAATGCTCCAGGTAACCGAATACGAATCGCGCCAACCTGCCATCCGCCGACGTGGATCGTACACGCGTTTCCGGATCCAGATAGAAACGGCGATAATAAGCTTCGTTGAAGGACTTGGCGGGATGGGACAGGGAACCGCGGTTTCGGATGGAGGATTTCAAGGAGTAGGGCATCGCGGGCTAAGCTAGCATCTGCGCTTGGGGTTGGGATGAGGCGCTGGAGTAGTCCGGCATTATTTGGGGAAATAGATAAGCCTTATCCCATTTTACTCTTGCAAGACCTGACGGGATAAAGTAATTTAGAGACACAGAGGTAAACCCGCCATATCCTTTTTGGTTATCCGTGGGAATCTCTGCTTCGAACGATGGAAGTATCCAATCCCCCAGTTGACGTCTCGAAAGTGAGTCTCCGAGGACCCTTGATAATTCCTTGTTCCGTTCACCCTAACCATTTCAATTGTATCCAAGGAGACCTATGAATATTTACGTTGGAAACCTCGCTTTCAGCGTAACCCAGGACGAACTTTCCGAAGCTTTCGGAGCGTTTGGCCGGGTAACTTCCACCAAGATCATCGTGGACCGGGAAACCGGCAACCCGCGCGGATTCGCTTTCGTCGAAATGGCTGATCAGGGCGAAGCCCTCAAAGCCATCCAGGGAATGAACGGCGTCCAGATCCAGGGCCGTCCCATTTCCGTGAACGAAGCCCGCCCCCGTACCCCCGGTGGTGGCGGCATGGGCGGCGGCGGCGGCGGCGGCGGTCCCCGCAGCAGCGGCGGCGGCTCGCGCGGCGGCTTCGGCGGTGGTGGCGGTGGCGGAGGCGGCGGTCAGCGCAATCGCTGGTAATCGACCCCTTACACCTTTCTGAATTTTCCAGCCCCGCCAATTCGGCGGGGCTTTTTTTATCCGTTTCACATGGTTCCGGCCGGCAACGGAAATCGCACTCCCAAAAAGCCAAATAACGGTGCGCCGTTTCCCGCTCTTGCGGGATTTCCCACGTTGTTAAAAATGCGGGTTTCCCTTAACATCCCCATATGCAACCTCTCGCCGGGCTGGGTCCATGCCTGTGCCTTCTGATACTTGCGTTCTTTCCCTCCATCGGTTGGGGATTTTCCGACCAGGCGAAATTGGGTAAGGAAAGCGAACAAAGGGTGCTGGCCATCCTGGATCCTATCGATCTGCATACCCAGCGGATCGATCAGGAATGGGGGGAGTTCCTCCGCAAGAGTTTTATGGCCAATCCCGGTTGGAAAATCCTGCTCCGCGACAGCCTCAACGCCAAGTTCAAGGATTATAAGTTGGATCCGCATGTCCCATGCCACGAGTTCCAATGCGCCTTCGATGCGGGCAATATCCTCTCCGCCGAATTCGTCCTGTTCGGTTCCATAACCACTCTGGACGATTTGTACGCCTACACCTTGAATCTGGTGCATGTGCCTACTTCGCAAACGGTTTGGTCGCGGGTGGGCCAGGTCCGCCGGAGGCAGATGGGCGTTGCGTCCGCCGGTATGGAAGAGGTTCTCAGGGAGATCGGCAAGGACCTGGGACCTGACCTTGTGCGCACCGGCCGGCACGAGAAGCGCGGTCTGATGACCGTGCTGGATTTGAGCGCGGCCGCCTCCACGCCTTCCCGCATCATGGCGGAACGCGTGGCCACGCATATGTATGCCTCCCGTAATTACGATATCATGGGCCGGAAGGAAATGGAGGAATTGCTTAAGGCGTTGGAGATCAACAAAGGCGAATTCATCCCTACCGATTCCAGCATCTTCGCCCTAGGCGGCAAGATGGACATCACCCACCTGGTTTATTCCCGCCTGTCGGCGACCCGGAACGGCGGGATGCAATTGCAATTGGCCCTCTACGATATCGCCGCGAAGAAAAAGGTACGCGAGTGGCCTTCCAAATCCACCCCGGATTTCCAGAACCTGATGGAATTCGAGGATGAGTTCTTCACCAACATGTTCAAGCTGCTGGATCACGATAGGTCCCAGCCGGAGTTACGCCCCTCCGGGCACTGGAGTTGGGCAGGCGCCGGACTGGCCTTGGCCATGGGCGCCGTGCTCGGGTACCTGTCCTACGCGGCGGGGCAGGATGCGGATCGCGAGTACGGAAAGTTCCAGAATGCCCGCTCGCGCGAGGTGACGGAAGGCTTACAGGCCAGGGTGGTGAGCAAGGAGCGTAGTTCCCTGGCATTCGGGGTCATGGGCGGGATCAGTCTGGCGGGCGCGGGAGGGTTCCTTGTTTTCTCATTCTGAATGGAGTCTCTTGCGCGTTACCTTGATCGCGGCCTTGGCCGGTGCGGTGGGGTTCACCGCGGTTTCCTGCCAGCGCGATTTCGACAGCCCTTATATCCCCGGCAGCGCGAACTACGCCGGCGACGATTGGACCCGCGATGGGGACGGGGACGGAATCGCGGACAGCCTGGAAAAGTACGCGCCCGGCTGCCGCCTGCCGCCCAACCAGTGCCTGGCCAACGCCAAGCTGGTAAGCTCCATATCCGGGAAACAGAACGCCCTTTATGCGCGTGACATGCTCCTGTGGCTGGACGACGCGCCGCAAAGTCCCGGCCTGGATTGGACGCCCGCGGAAGGCTCGATACGCGGGTACGTGCTTACCAGTTCCGATAGCACAAAGGTAAGGCCCGTGGGCGGACGCTTGCAGCCGATGGCGATAGGCAGCGCCCAGATATACGTGACGGTGCCGGGGGCGGATTCGCTCTTCACCAACTTCATAGCCCAGGTGGCCGTCGGCGGCAAGAAGGTGCAATCGGTATCCGTCCAGGATCTCGCCGTACTGGCGGGCAGGGACACCATGCCCAATGTGACCTGGTTCCCTGTCGATGCGCTTTACCGCGACTTTACCCTTTCCAGCGACAAGCCGGATGTGGCGCGCATCGCGGACCAGAAGATCCGCGGTATAATTCCGGGCCACGCGACCATCACCTTGCATAGCCTGGATGGCGGGCATAAGGCCGTCTTCTCTGCAACCGTATTGGAAGGCCTCCCTGTAGTCAATACGCATTCCATCGCCGCCGAGGACATGTACCTGGTGCGGGGAGCGGCGGCGGCGGTTCCTACCCTGCATTGGCTGCCGGAAAATGTGACGGACAAATATTACAAGCTGGTTTCCCTGGACACCAACGTGGTGACCATTCTGGACAAAACCCAGGTCTATCCCAAAGGCGCGGGGACTGCCCAGGTCTACGTGATAGTGCTGGACGGCAGCGGACAGACGGCCGTCTTCGGCGTGTTCGTAGCCGACCGGGCCGTGCCGGTGACCGGCATTGTCGCGGCTCCCATCAGCCTTTTGGCAGGGGCCGATCCGGTTCCGCCCAAGCTGACCTGGCAGCCCCCGGACGCGACTAATCGCAAGTACTACCTGACCTCGGGCGACTCCAGCTCGGCCGTGACGCAGAATGGACTCATCGATCCCATCTCGATGGGCAACGCGGATTTCATCGTGACTACGGACGACGGCGCATTCAAAGACACATTCACCGTCAGCGTCGGCCGTCCGGATACAACCAACCACGTGGATTCGGTGGCGGCGGCCGACCTTTCCGTGCCGTTGGGGACTGACAAGAAGCCCGCCATCTCCTGGTACCCGGCGGATGCGGGGAACCAGACCTATAGCTTGTCCAGCCAGGACACGACCATCGCCCAGGCGGCGGGGGAAAAAGTCCATCCCGTAAAGTTGGGCACAACCGACTTCCATCTGGTTTCCAATGACGGCGGTCATACGGCGGATTTCAAGGTGACGGTTTACCTTCCGGAAATCCTGGTGCAATCCGTTACGGCAGATACAATGTATATGCTGTTGGATGAAGAACGGACGCCCGCCCTTGCCTGGTCGCCCAATAACGCGACCAATCTCAAATACACTCTGGTTTCCCAGGATACGGCCTATGCGTCCATCGTGAACGGCAACACGGTGCATGCCAAAGCGGTAGGCTACGCGAAGATCCAGGTGATTGCGGCGGACGGGCCTACCTCCGTTTTCCCTGTGATTATTTCCGCCAAGGCCGTGAAATTGATCTCGATGAGCTGCGCCCCTTTCAATATTAACCTGGGCGACGCGCCCAAGGATCCGCAGATGGCGTTCAATCCCGCGACCGCCGCCAACAAGGCGGTGACGTTCAAGTCTCTTTCCGGCGGCAATATCATTTCCGTAAACGGCCAGAACAAGGTGGTTGCAGTGGCGGCCGGAAAGGCGACGCTCACGGCAGTATCGGACGAGAACCCAAACCTCACCGCCGAATGCACGGTTACCGTTGCGGCTTTGGTGAAGTCCATCGTGGCCAAGGACGATACCCTGCGGTTGGGCTCGGCGGAAAAGGATGTCACCCCCGGCCTTACCTGGAATCCCCCCAATGCCACCGACAAAAGCTTCGCTCTCAAGTCGAACGATACCAGCATCGTTAAAATCAACGGGAAAAACTACAAAGGCGTTGGCGGGGGCAAGACCACGGTGATTGTGCGGGCGCTGGACGGATCCAATCAGGCGGATACATTCAAGGTCTGGGTCAAGATCCCGGTCACCGGCGTGGTGGCGAAGGATTATTCCATGAAGACTACGGATGACTTGTACGGCACGTCGGCGCTATTCACGTTATCGCCCTCGAACGCGACGGACAAGACCTATTTTCTCAGGTATACCATCCCCAACGCTACGCCCGCTCCATCCACCGTGGCGACCATAGTGAATGGGTGGATGTTGAAGCCGCAGGGTCCGGGCATCATCAGCCTGACGATCGTTTCCAGCGACAATTCCGCCGTCAAGGACACCTTTTCCTTGACCGTGATCCAACCCGTCACGGGGATCTCGGCCGCGGCCGCTTCCCTGAAAGTCGGCGATGCGGACAAGGACGCCGTCATCACTATCGCTCCCGCGAATGCATCGGACAAAAGCTTCACGCTCACAAGCGGAAATCCCTCCGTAGCCTCGGTGGTAGCGAACAAGATCCATGCGGTAACGGGGGGGACGGCCAACTTCACCGCCGTCAGCAATTATGATGCGAGCTATTCCGCCGCCTTTACGGTCACGGTTTCCGTGCCCGTGATCTCCCTCTCTGCCGCGGATCTGAACATGAAGGTGGGGGATCCGGTCCGCGATCCGGCCATCACCTGGAATCCTTCCGGCGCCACCAACAAGGGCTACGCGCTGGCTTCATCCAATACCTCGGCCGTTCTAATCACAGCGGCCGGCAAACTGCAAGCGGTGGGGGCGGGTAACGCCATAGTTACTATCACCAGCTCCGACGGAGCCAAGACGGCGGCCTTTGCCGTGGCGGTGGCCCAACCGGTGGTTTCCCTGCAGGCCGCGGACCTCGCCCTCAAGAAACAAGACGGAGACAAGGACGCCGTCCTAACCTGGAACCCCAACAACGCGACCAATAAAGGCTATACGCTTGCGGGTGGCTCGGCATATGTGGCCACGGTGGTGAACAACCGCATCCATCCGATAGGAGCCGGTTCCGCGGGATTCACGGTTACTTCCCTAGACGGCGGTAAGGTAGCCGGATTCACGGTGACCGTATACATAGGCGTGGAAAACATTTCCGCCCGGGATCTGGACATGCGGACGGGGGATGCCAACCTCGATCCGGATCTGACGTGGACGCCCGCGGACGCGACCAACAAGGGCTATATCCTGACCAGCAATGATCCCGGCACGGCCAGCATCACCTCCGACGGGAAAATCCACGCCGTGAGCAGAGGCAACGCGCAGATTACGGTGCAATCCTCGGAGGACAAATCCATCCAGGCTACCTTCTCGGTCCAGGTCCACGGCATGTTCGGACCCTGAGCCGGGTGCGGTTCGGAGTCCGTGCGCTCTTGAAATAGGTTCAGCCGATCGCGGCCGCGATCCGCTTCGCCGTCTCCTTATATTCGCCAAGATACTTTTCCGCCACCGCCGCCACGTTGGCCGCGGTGTAGCCGAACTTCTCGTCGAGCACTTTGAACGGTGCCGAAGCGCCGAAGCGTTCCATGCCGAATACTTTGCCAAGCGGGCCTACCAGGCCCTGCAAGGTGGCGGGCAGGCCTGCGGTCCAGCCCAAGGTGGGAGCCGTCATGGGCAGGATGCTTTCGCGGTATTGCGGACTCTGTTCCCGGAACAAGCCTTCCGATATGGCGGACACCACCTGGACCTTCAATCCCTTTTCCTTCGCCAACTTTTCCGCGCCTTCCAACAGCAGGGAAACCTCCGAGCCGTTGGCGACGAGCACCAGATCCGGCTTGCCGCCCGCCTCGCGCACGATGTAGGCGCCCTTGGCCGCGCCTTGCAGCGCGTCCTGGTAACGGGTGGAACCGCTCTTGCCCGGCGTGTCGTTCACGGGCTGGCGGGTGAGGATAAGGCCGACGGGGGTCTTGGCTTCCAAGGCCATCTTCCAGGCCACAGTGGTTTCCGCGCCGTCGCAGGGGCGCAGAACCAGCGCGCTGCGATGTCCTTCCAGGTTGGCCATCTTCTCCAGTAGGCGGATCTGCGCTTCCTGTTCGATGGGTTGATGGGTGGGACCGTCCTCGCCCACGCGGAATGCGTCATGCGTCCAGATGTAGATGGTATGCGCGCCCATGATGGCCGCCAGGCGGATGGCGGGCTTCTGGAAATCGGAGAAAGCGAAAAAAGTTCCGCCTGCGATATAGCAGCCGCCATGCAGGGCGATACCGTTCATGATGCCGGCCATGGTCAGCTCGGAAACGCCCGACTGCAGGAAGGATCCGGAGAAATCGTCCCGGGTGAAGATCTTGGTCTTCTTCAGGAAGCCTTCGGTATAATCGCTGTCGGCCAGATCGGCGGAGGTCACGATGATGTTTTCCAAATGGTCGGCCAGGTAAGCCAAGACGTTCTTGGAGGCCGCGCGCGTGGCATCGTTGGGTTTCTGCTCAATGGACGCGAAGTCCAGCGCGGGCAAGGCGCCGCCGAAGAAAAGCCGGAATTTTTCGGCGAGTTCCGGATTCTGCTTTTCCCAGCCGGCCTGTTCGGCCTTGGCTGCCGCCGCCGCCTTGGATTTCTGATCCAGCACGCCCGCCATGGCTTCCTTCACGTCCGCGAACAGCACAAAAGGGTTGGCGGGATCGCCGCCCAGCACTTCAATGGTCTTTTCGTAGCTGGCGCCGGATTTGGAAAGCGGGACGCCGTGCAATTTCGGGGACCCTTCGAACGGGGTCCCGTCCGCCTTGACCGCGCCCTTGCCCATGATGGTCTTGCCGATGATGAGGGTGGGCTTGGACTTTTCCGCCCAGGCCCGCTGCAGGGCGCCGCGCATCTGATCGAAATCATGGCCGCTGACGGTTTCCACCAACCAGCCCCAGGACCGGTACTTCATGGCGGTATCCTCGCTCATGGTATCCTTGGTCATGTGGGAGAGCTGCACGTCGTTGGAATCGTAGAACATGATGAGGTTGCTCATTCCCAGATGGCCGGCCAGGCGGCCCACGCCCTGGGAGACTTCCTCTTCCACGCCGCCGTCGGAAATGTAGGCTACCGTCTTATGTTGCATCCAATCCCCGAAGCGGGCGCGCAGGAAGCGCTCGGCGATGGCGGATCCCAGGCCCATGACATGTCCTTGGCCCAAGGGACCGGAAGTGTTTTCCACGCCCCGCTTCACATCGTGTTCCGGATGGCCGGGGGTGGGGCTTGCCCATTGGCGGAAGTTGGACAGTTCCTCCATGCTGTACGCGCCGATGGTGGAAAGGGTGGAGTATAGGAGGGAAGAGAGATGTCCCGGGTCCAGGAAGAACCGATCGCGGTTGACCCATGCCAGGTCCTTGGGGTCGAAGCGGAGGAATTCGGTGTAGAGAAGGACCATGAAATCGGCTCCGCCCATCGGTCCGCCCGGATGGCCGGACTTGGCCCGTTCCGGCATGGAAGCGGATAGGATGCGGATATTATCGGCGATTCTCTTCAGTTTGGCGTTTTCCAAGTTACGGGCTCCTTCATTCTTGTGTTTTGGGAAAAAAGGTAATTAATTCAGGGGCGCGGATGCTGTTTCAGCGGATGGGGAGCGAGTACCGGCGGGTAAACCCAAGGCTTGGGCCGGCGGGAAAAAGACGCCTCGGGAGAAACGAATTCAAAATAGCGGTTTGCCCCGATGACCGGCTATTTTATAATAGCAGCAATGATAAAACCCGACGGAATCCTCAAGCCCATCAATCCCTTCACCCTGGAGACAGCGGGAGAATACCCTCTCCAGGAATTCCCCGCCCTGCAAACCACCGTAGCCAAGGCCCGCAAGGCGGCCCTGGCGTGGCGGCGGGTGAACCCGGCCCAACGGACGGAATGGGTACGCACGGGCCTGCAATATTTCGAAGCCAACCGCGCCGCCATCGCACGGGATATCTGCCTCCAGATGGGCAAGCCCATCCGCCAGGCCGAGAACGAATTGAAGGGTTTTTTCGAAAGGGCCGATTGGCTCTCGGACGCGGCCGAGGCCGCGCTGGCTCCGGAAACCCTTCCGCACAAGGCGGGCTTCCTCAGGCGCATCGAACATGTTCCGTTGGGAGTGGTGCTCATCATAGCCCCGTGGAACTACCCGTTGCTGACCGCCATCAATGGGGTGGCCACCGCCCTCCTGGCCGGCAACGCCGTCATCCTAAAGCACAGCAGCCTTACGCCGGCGGTAGGGCAGCATTTCGCCCGTGCCTTCGGCAATCTGGGCGGCGGCGTTCCGGGTGGATCGCTGGAAAACGTCCTGCAATCCGTACAGGCGGAACACGAAGCCCTGGGAAAAATGATCAGCGAGTGCGACATCGATCACGTGGTCTTCACCGGATCCGTGGAAGGCGGCCGCAGCGTGCAGCAAAGCGTGGCTCGCCGCGCCGAATGCGCCAACCGGTTCATCGATTGCAGCCTGGAGCTGGGCGGCAAGGACGGAGCCTACGTGGCTGCGGATGCGGACGCGGCCAAGGCCGCCGGCGATCTGGTGGACGGGGCGATGTACAATGCGGGCCAATCCTGCTGCGGAATAGAGCGGGTCTACGTGCACCATTCGTTATACGGGGAGTTCCTGGACCGCTGCCTGACTTTGACATCCGAATATGTGCTCGGCGATCCCCAGGATAGGAATACCACCATGGGTCCGCTGGCGTCCGCCAAGGCAGCGGGTGATATGCTCAGGCAAGTGGAAGCGGCCAAGGCCCGGGGCGCCAAAGTGGTTGCCGGCGGCGGCATCGTCCGCATCGGCAAGGGCACTTTTTTCGAACCGACCCTGATCACCGGCGTGGACAATTCCATGGCCGTGGTCCGGGAGGAGAACTTCGGCCCCATCCTCCCCATCATACCCGTCCGCGACGATGCCGAAGCCCTTCGCCTGGTGAACGATTCGCCCTACGGTCTCACTTCCGCCATCTATACCTCCGACCGGGAACGGGCGGAGCGCTTCGCCGCGGAAGCGGACACCGGTACCGTCTTCATGAACCGTTGCGACTATCTGGACCCTGCCTTGCCGTGGACCGGCGTGCGGGACAGCGGTCGCGGGACGACGTTGTCCAAGTACGGGTTCTATGCGTTGACGCGGAGGAAAGCGATCCATTTTCGGTTAGGCTGACGGCGTGCCGTTCCCGAATCCGCTCTTCTCTCTCCTTCTCTCTCCTTCTCTCTCCTTCTTTTTCCAAAGGCCACCCATGACTCCTCGCAAACCGCTTCCGGCAAAGGTTCGGTCCCTCCCCGAAACGGCCCCACCCCCTTCCGACCAATACCTGTCGCGCCGCATCGCGGAATGGCGGGATTCCGGGATCAAGCGGGTCAAGCTGGCGCTCACCGATATCGACGGCGTGATGCGCGGAAAATATCTCTCGCTGGAAAAATTCGCCTCCGTGGCCAAGTCGGGCGGCGCCTTCTGCGACTGCGTGCTCGGCTGGGATGTGGATGACAAATTGTACGACAACGTCAAGTTCACGGGTTGGCATACCGCCTTCCCCGATGCGCCTTTCCGTCTCGATTTGGGAACGGAGCGCCGCCTGGCCGATGAAGGGAATATCCCTTTCTTTCTGGGCGAGTTCACGGATGCCAAGACCGGCGGCCGGCACCCCCTGTGCCCGCGCGGCCTTTTACAAAGGGTGTTGGAACGGGCCAAGACCATGGGCCTGGGCGCCAAGATCGGGTTCGAATACGAGTTCTTCGTCTTCGATGAGACGCCGCACTCAATACGCGAGAAGCGTTACAAGAATCTCAAGCCCATGACGCCGGGAAACTTCGGATATTCCGTGTTGAGGAATTCCGCCGAGTCGGACATCTTTTCCGGCCTGATGGAATACCACGATTCCATGGGCTGCGCCATCGAAGGCCTGCATTGCGAGACCGGCCCAGGCGTGATCGAAGCCGCCCTGGCTCCGGACGAAGCCCTGCGCGGGGCCGACAAGGCGGCGGTATTCAAGACCTTCACCAAGGTGTATTTCCAGAAGCGCCAGAAGGTGGCCACCTTCATGGCCAAATGGTCCCAGGACTATCCCGGGCAGAGCGGGCATATGCACCAGAGCTTGTTCGATCTCAAGACCGGCGAACCGGTTTTTTTCAAGGCGGGAGGCCGCGAGGGCATGAGCCCGATCATGGAAAGCTACGTGGCCGGCATGCAGAAATTCCTGAAGCCGTTCCTCTGCCTGTGCGCGCCCACCATCAACAGCTATACGCGATTGGTAAAGGGAGCCTGGGCGCCCACCAGCGCCACCTGGGGCGTGGAGAACCGCACCACCGCCCTGCGTGTCATTCCCGGCGGCCCCAAATCCCAACGTATGGAATTCCGACTGGGCGCCGCCGACGGCAATCCCTACCTGGTGGCCGCGGCCTGCATCGGCGCGGGCCTGCTGGGCATGGAACGCAAGCTCTCCTTGGGCCCGCCCGTCAAAGGCAGCGCTTATGAAGTGCAGGACTCCCTGCCGGAAGAATTACGCCTGCCCAGCAACCTGCGCGACTCCCTGCGCAACCTGCGCGCCTCCAAAGAGGCGGTGGATCTGTTCGGCGCGGCATTCGTGGACCATTTCGCCGACTCGCGGGAATGGGAAGTGCGGGAGCATGAAAAGGCGATTACCGACTGGCAGTTGGCGAGGTACTTTGAGATCATCTAAATAGGGAATCAGCGGATCCTTCTTTCGATTTGCGAAAATTCTTATGCGTCAGTATGCCGCGGAGACTTCACATGCAACAATTCAACTACCCCACCACCCTCTTCTACGGCGAAGGCGCCCTTAAAGCGCTGGCGGAGCGCATTCGCGGGAGGGCCGAGCATGTCCTAATCGTTACGGACGCCACCCTAGTCAAGGCGGGCTTGGCGGCCACGGTAACCGCGGCGTTACAGTCGCAGGGCAAGGATGCGCCGCGCGTGTCGATATTCGACGGTACGCATCCCAATCCCGTCGAAGAAGACGTCGAGAAAGGCCTGAAGGCCTATCAGGACGGCGGTTGCGATGCGCTCATCGCCCTGGGCGGCGGCAGCCCCATGGACACGGCCAAGGTGATCCGCCTCCTTACCGCGCATCCCGGACCCTTGGCGCAATACGACGATGCCAAAGGCGGGGACAAGCTGATAGTCAACCCCATGCCGCCCCTGTACGCCATCCCCACCACCTCCGGGACCGGCAGCGAGGTGGGCCGCTCCGGGGTCATCATCCTGCGGGCCACGGGAAAGAAAACCATTTTCTTCCATCCCGGCCTGATGCCGGACGTTGCCGTGCTGGAGCCGGCGCTCACGGCCGGCCTGCCGCCGCATATCACCGCCGCCACCGGAATCGACGCGTTCACCCATTGCCTGGAAGCCTATTTGGTAGACGCGTTCCACCCCATGGCGGACGGCATCGCCCTGGAAGGCATCCGCCTCATCCTCAAGCATCTGCCCATCGCCTACGCGCGGGGGGGCGATCTCGAATCCCGCGGGGCCATGCAAATCGCCGCCGCCATGGGGGCCACGGCTTTCCAGAAGGGATTGGGGATGGTGCATTCCCTGGCGCATCCCCTGTCGGCGCGGTACAACACCCACCATGGCCTGGCCAATGCCCTGTTGCTTCCGGATGCGTTCGCATTTCTGGAGTCCAAGGAACTGAGCGCTCCGGCCCGCGCCAAATTTGCGCGCGTGCGCGAAATTTTCCGGGAAGCCGGGATGGACAGGGGCGGCCTGGCCGAATCCATCCGCGCCTTTTTCACGGCTCTTGGGGTACCATTGGGGTTACGTCAGCATAAAGTGCCGGAAACTGATCTGGATATGCTGGCCCGGGACGCATTCGAGGATACCTGCCATGCTTCCAACATCATCCCCGTGACACGGGAAGATATGCTGGCCGTTTACCGGGCTGCTTTTTAGCGGGCAGGTTCCGGGAAGCGGTTTTCGTCAGAGCCGCCGGATTCAGCGTGCGGTTGCGGACCCTAATCCTCTTTGAGACCCGGAGCCGGAATATCGGTTCGATCCCGGAAGCGGGATAGGATTTCCGGGGAAAGACCCCGATTGAGATTGCCGCTCCGGAAACCGGCAGGATCGATTTCCATGCGCGCAAAGCCCAGCGCGCTCAAGCGGGAACCCAGCTCCGCCCGTAGACCGGCGGTGAAAAGCCCAAGTTGATCCGCCGGTACTTCGATGCGGGCCAAATCCCCGAAGTGCCGCAGGCGGTATTCCCGGAACCCCAAGGCGGAAAGTTCGGCTTCGCCCGCTTCCACGGCGGCGAGTTTGGCGGGTGTCACTGCGCTCCCGTAAGGAATACGGCTGCTGAGGCAGGGCTGGGCGGCTTTATCGGCGGTGGGCAATCCCAGCGCGCGCGACAAGGCGCGCACGTCCGCTTTCGTGAATCCCGTTTCGGCCAGCGGGGCGAGGGCGCCGAAAGCATCCGCGGCCTTGAGGCCGGGGCGGTAATCCTGGGTATCATCCAAGTTACCTCCGTAGAGCAGGGCCGGTCCCGCGGCGGCCGGCACGGAATCGGCCCCAGTGCCGCCGGCAACTGCGGATTCGCCCGAAGGGGTTTGCGAGCCGGTTTGCGGCGGCTTTGAAAAGGTCGCCGCGAAATGGCCCAGGTGCCGGAACAAGTCGGCCTTGCAATGGAAACAGCGATCCGGCCCGTTGGCCACGTAGGCGGGATTCTCGAATTCGCGGGCAGGGTAGGTTTTCAGCTCCACGTCCATCAGCGCGGCCAGGCCCACGGCTTCGCGGCGTTCCCGGTCCGCCAGCGAAGGGCCCACCGCCAGGCAGGCCGTCACGCGGTCCCGCCCCAAGGTTTCCCTGGCCACGGCGGTCAACAATGTGGAATCGACGCCGCCGGAAAAACCGATCAGCACCCGGCCCAAGCCGAGGAGGCGCGCCTTGAGGGCGCGGTACTTTTCCTCCAGGACCGGATCGGCGATGGGAGCGCGCGTCAATTTTCCCCTGCCGGCTCGGAGCGGAAGGCCTGGACCGTGGTGTCCGCGCCGGGGCCGGAGCGTTCGCTGCGTTGCAAATACGGATAGCAGGCCACGCTGCGCGGGCTGGTTTCCGTCCACGCGCCCCCCACCAATACGGTATCCTTCTCCTGGTAGCCGAAAAAGAAACAACGGTTGTCATAGTCGAACATGCGTTTATCCTTAATCGGCCTATCCATGGCGTTCCAGACTTCGCTGCGCAAGGTCAGGGTGGCGGTCTCACGCGAAATCGAATCGCCCAGGTTCAAGAACACAATATCCGGCGCGCAATTGAAGCAACGCACGCCTTCCAGCGTCCCCAGATATGCGCTGCGGCTGCCGGCAGGGATGGTCCGGACCGTCGCTGAAAGCCCTGCGGAATCGGATATCGCCGCTGCGGGAACGATTCGCGCCGCCTCCGGCGTCCGCGCGGGCCTGGCCTTGGATTTAATCCCCATCCATCCCGGGGAAGGCGTAGTGGAGAACGCGATGAGCGCGGTGAGGAGAGTTGCAACCGGCGCGGAAAATTTCATCTGAACCCTCATTGGCGACTTCCCGAAATAGACATAAATGCGTAAGCGGCGGCAATCCGTTCCGGCCCAGTCGACCCTTAAATTGCAAGCGTTGGGCAAAGAAGATATAATTGGAGCCAACGGAGGCGCCGAGGACGGATGGAAATCGATATCAAGATCCAAGTGGTGCTCTCGATCTTCCTCTCCCTGGAACTCCTGGCTCTCTACATGATCATCATCCGCACCATCGCCAATCTGGAATACGCTTTCAACCGCGTCGAGGCCATCATCAATAGGGAGGTGCAGCTTTCCATGCGCGTTATCGAGGCGGATAAGAAGGCCAAGGAAAAGGCCGAAAAGAACGACATGAGCAAGAGCAAGAAGAACGACCTGTTGCTGAATATCCCCTTCATGGAAAGGCTGAACAAGGAAAAGAAGAAGGACGGGAATGGTTAAGCCCGGCAAACTGATCGTGTTTTCCGCGCCCTCGGGAGCCGGGAAAAGCACGCTCAAGGACGCCTTGATGGCGCGTTTCCCTGAGGCCCTGAGGTATTCCGTATCGGCCACCACCCGCAAGCCGCGGCCGGGGGAACAGGATGCCGTGCATTATTTCTTCAAGACGCCGGATGAATTCCGCGCCATGATCGAGGGGCAGGAACTGGTAGAACATATGCAGGTGCACGGCAACTTCTACGGCACGCCCAAGGCCCCCATCCTCAAGGCCCTCGGGGACGGGCACAGCGTCATCCTGGATTTGGATGTCTATGGCAAGGTGAATTTCGACAAGGCGTTCCCGCACGCATTGGGCATTCTCATCGTGCCCCCCAGCATTGAGGAGTTGGAGCGGCGCCTGGTCGCGCGCAAGTCCGACGATGAGGAAACCATCCGCATCCGGCTGCAGAACGCCACGCGCGAGCTTGAGTTCGCAACGCGCCACGGCAAGTACGAGTATACCGTGGTGAACGACAACTTCCATTACGCCTTGGAAGAACTGACGCGGATCCTGGAAAAGGAATTGGGGGAAACCGCTATGGTACGGCCGATGGGAGAGAAGGCAAAATGAAAAGCGCAGAATTTATAATGCGGAACCTCTAACGTAGTCCACGGCATTCCGGAAAATCCGGATCCCTTCGCCTTCGCCTTTCAATCCCAGCTTTTGCCATTGCGGGTGGTTGGTCGCCAGCATATGGGCTTCCGGATGGGGCATGAGCCCGAAAATGAGGCCGTCGGAACTGGATATGCCCGCGACATGATCGACGGATCCGTTGGGATTGAGCGGATAGGCCGCTTGGCCTTCGCCCGGGTCTTCACCCGCGGAGGTGCAATAACGCAGGCTGATCTGGCCGTTGCGTTTCAAGGCCGCCAGGGTTTCCGCATCCTTGGGGATGAACTTGCCCTCCCCGTGGCGGATGGGCAGATAGATGCGTTCGATGCCGCGCGTCCAGATGCTTTTGGAGGCGGGAACGCCGGAGAGATGGCACCAGCGATCCTCGAAGCGGCCGGAATCGTTATAGGTAAGCGTGGTGGTTTGGACGAAAGCGCCGGAAGCGGCCGGCTCCCCGGTACCCTGCGCGACCGTCGCGGGGGCGGCTCCCGGCAGGATGCCCAGTTTCACCAGCACCTGGAATCCGTTGCAAATCCCTATCATGGGGATCTTCCGATCCGCAGCCTTGGCCAGATCCTCCGCCAGGGAATGCTTGAGCTTATTGGCGAACACGCGCCCGCTGGCGATATGATCGCCGAAAGAGAAGCCTCCCGGCACGGCGATGATGTCGAACTCGGACAAAGCGGGCTTGCGCGCGATGAGATCGTTGATGTGCACGCGCCGCGGATCGCCCCCCGCCAGGGCGAAGCTATGGGCCAACTCGTTGTCCGAATTGATCCCGTATCCGGTGATGATGGCTATCCTAGGCTTACCCATGTTGTCGCTTACCAATCCAAAGGCCGGCGCCAGCTCGCGAACATTTCGTCGAGGCCGGCGGAAAAGATGAGGCCCGCACCCGCGGAGGAAGATCCATCGCGGATTTCCAAATCCGATCCGGAGGTAACCTGGCCGATACTGGAGAAGGGCAGCCCCGCGAACAGGGCCTCGAACGCGGCGCGGTTTTGCGGCGCGAGGGTGATGACGAAGCGGCTCTGGCTTTCCGAGAACAGCTTGGTTCCCGGGGGCAATGGGCCCGCATCGGCGGCTGCGGGAAGCGCCGCCAGATCCACCTTGGCGCCCAGGCGCCCGGCCATGCATGTTTCCGCGATGGCCGTGAACAGCCCGCCGTCCGAACAATCATGGGCGGAACGCACCAGTCCCCTTTCAATGGCGTCCGCCAGGCGATGGTACAGGGCCAGGGCGGAAACCGCATCCACCTTGGGAACGGAATTGCCGGTGAAGCCGAGCTGGCGGAAATATTCGGAAGCGCCCATTTCATCGCGGGTCAAGCCCAGCACGTAGAGAACGTCCCCGGCCGCCTTGGCGTCCATGGTGATGGTCTTTTCCACGTCTTCGATTTTGCCGATGACGGTGAAGAGCAAGGTGGGCGGCACGGAAATCTTGTCCTTGCCGCGGCCATAATCATTCTTCATGGAATCCTTGCCGGAGATCAGCGGCAGCCCGTAGGCCACGCAATAATCGTACAGCGCCTGGTTGGCGCGCACCAGCTGGGCCAGCTTGATCTGCCCATCGGGGGTATTCTCCGATTCCACCGGATCCGGCCAACAGAAATTGTCCAGGCCGGCCAGCGTTCCGGGCCGGGCTCCCACCGCCACGGCGTTGCGGACGGCCTCATCCAACGCGCAAGCCGCCATGTGATAGCAATCGATATCGCTGTAGCGCGGTACGATGCCGTGCGAAACCACCAGTCCTTCCTTGCGGTCATAGAGCGGGCGGACCACGGCGGCGTCGCTGGGCCCGTCGGCTTTTTCGCCCACGAAGGGTTTGATCACGCTCATGCCCTGCACTTCGTGATCGTATTGGCGCACCCAGCTTTCCTTGGAGCAGATGTTGAGCGCGGAAAGCAAGGCCAGCGCGTCCGCCTTAAGATCCCGGGAGGCCCAAAAATTCGCCGGCGGTTCGCCGTGGCGCGGAGGCGTCCAGCGGGCCTTGAGATGGAGCTTGGGATTTCCGTCGTGCAGAAAATCCATCGCGAGCGAACAGGCGAGCTTGCCTTGGAAATAGGCCTCGAACAATCCGTCGCCGGAAAACTCTCCCAGGTCGGAGGCTTCCACGCCCCGCCGCCGCGCCAGTTCCAGGAAGGCCGCCAGCTTGTCCGGGGGCACCGCGAAGGACATGCGCTCCTGCGCTTCCGAAACCAGGATTTCCCAGGGATCCAGGCCGGCGTATTTCAACGGAGCCCTGTCAAGGTGGATTTTGCAGCCGCCGATTCCGGACGGCCCTTTCGTTTCCCGCGCCATCTCGCCCAGCGAAGAGGATAATCCGCCCGCGCCGTTGTCGGTCACGAAGCGGTACAGCCCCAAGTCGCGCGCTTCCAGCAGGAAGTCGCTCAGTTTTTTTTGCGTGATGGGATCGCCTATTTGCACGGCCGAAGTGGGGGAGGCTTCCGTCAACGCCGCCGAGGAAAAGGTGGCGCCGTGGATCCCGTCCTTGCCGATGCGCCCGCCGGCCATCAGGATGCGATCACCAGGTTCAATGGTCTTCTGCCAGGAAGGCATGCCGTTGAGGACGGCGGGATGCAGTCCGCCAGTGCCGCAGAATACCAGCGGCTTGCCCAGGAAGCGATCGTCGAACACGATGCTGCCGTTCACGGTGGGGATGCCGCTCTCGTTGCCGCCGTCCTTGACGCCGCGGTGCACTTCTTTGAAAATGCGCCGGGGATGATGGAGTTTTTCCGGGATCGGTTTGTCGTAGAAAGGCGAGGCAAAGCAGAATACGTCCGTATTGAAGATCGGCCGGGATCCCATACCGCTGCCTAGGATATCCCGGTTCACGCCCACGATGCCTGTCATGGCGCCGCCGTACGGATCCAGCGCGCTGGGCGAATTATGCGTCTCCGCCTTCATGCTCACGTCCCACTCCTCCGTGAACGCGATGATGCCCGCATTGTCGGTGAATACCGACTTGAGCCAAGGCGCCTTGGGCCGCACCTTCTCGGTGGCGGCCTTGATATAGGTCTTGTACAGGGAGGAGATATTTTCCCGCTTGCCGGTCTCATCGGTGTATTCGATATCCGCAGCGAAGATTTTGTGCTTGCAATGCTCGCTCCAGGTCTGCGCCAGCACTTCCAATTCCACGTCCGTGGGCTCGGCGGGCAATCCGGCGAGGGCGCGGTGGGCGCGGGTTTCCGCGGACGCATAGTAGGCTTTGATGGCGCGCATCTCGGCGATGGTCAGCGCCAAAACCTTTTCATCGGACAAGCGCTGCAAGGCATCGTCGCTTTCCGGCAGCTCGATGGTGCGGACTTCCGGCTTATGCTCAAAGGCCACCTTGCCGGAGGTTTTCGGGAGCGAGGGGAATGCGGCCCACTCCTGTTTGGAACGGATCAGGTAGGTTTCGATGAGGGGATTGGCCAAGAGCTTGGTGGCGATGGTTTCCGCATCCGCGCGCGTCAGCGTCCCCCGGAATTGGAATTGGCGGCCGGTGAAAACCTGGTCCTCATCGGCCAGGGGCCTTCCCAGCAAATCGGAAATGCCTTCGCGGCTGGAACGGCCTACGTTATCGGTAACGCCGGGCTTGTAGCCCACTTCGATCAGGAAATCGAAGCTGCCGTCCCCGGCGGCCGCGGCCAGATGCGCGTCGATGGCGTAGCGCTCGGTGATGGGATCGGTCAGCAGTTCCCGCGCGATCCTTTCCTTTTCCTTCCCCTCCAAATCCATTTCCAAGGTATACACGGAAACGGTCGCCGCCTTTTCCAGCTTCGCGACGGAAAAGCCGAAGGTCTCATGGAGGGTAGCGAGGATTTTCCGGGCTTGGGAATCGGTGGAGGGGGATTTCTGTCCGACCTCGATGCGTGTGAGCAAACAATATCCTCTACCCGGCTTGGCGGATAAAATCCGCCGGCCGGATGAATCCGGGCCCCGGGAAAGCCGGAACCCGCGGGTTTAGCACCCGCCGATAAATTTAGTACCGGGCGCTCCGCGGTCCAATGCCGCGCTGGCCAAGGGCGGGGCATTTCCCATGGAAAGCGACAGCAAGAGTACCTTATCATAGGCGATGGTGTAAAAAAGGGAGAGGCGCGGCTGGTCCCGCGCGGCTTCCATGGCCAAAACGTAGATGGGCGGATCCTGCCACACCTGCCGGCCCAGCTCGGCGTCCCGCTCCAGGATCCATTTGGCGCCCTCCAGGAACTCGTCCGAGCGATGCGTCTCCGCCTCGATGGCTACCAGGGAAGACTCCAGGTTTTCCGGGAAAACCAAGGTTCGTTTCATGACGCTTTCCTTTTCATGAAGCCAGGATCAGGGAGTGGTGGGCGAGCATACGCATCTCCCGGGCGGCTTCCATTTCCTGCCGGGGGACGGACTGGAGATCCGATCGGGATCCGTTTTCGGAAAGGGTTCCCAACAAGGCCAACGGATAGGGGACTTCTTCGCGCGGAGCGGCCAGTTCCCAGGGCAGGCTCAGCAAGTCGCTTCCCGAATGCCCCGGCCCGGCGTTTTCGCGGCAACGCTTGGCGTTCGCGCGGTAGAATCGGATCACCCTTTCTACCATGGCGATTTCCTGGCCATCGAAAATCCTCAGGTCCGGTTCGCGGAAGGCCCTGGGAATCCGACGCGCATGGACGCCGTCCGGATGGCCTTCTTCCATAATTCGCAACTCTCCCTTCGCCGTCATTTCCCGCAGTATGCGCCCCATGCTCCGCGGACCGGGCGAAAGGACTCCCCGGCGATAGGCGTGGCCCGTGATGGGGAAGCCGTGCAGACGGAAGTGGAGGAAGTCCGATTGGAAGAGCATGCGTTCCAGCATGGCCGGATCGAAACCCTCCCAGTCCTCGCAACGGAATGCCAGGTACAGGATCAACTCGCGCAAGCGGATATCATCGGCCGGAAACAAGCTCATAATGTATTCCCCATGTTTCGGAAAAATAGGCGGTTAAAGTCTCCAGGTCCTTTCCGCCCTGTAACGGTTTGTAACAGAGGCGTATTCCGCATGGCTCGATACCGGCGGCTCCGGGCGCTCCGGTGATCCGGCCTACCCCGCGGCACCGGCCGCTTTGAGGAAGGCATCATCGCCGTCGATGTTCATGCCTGACAAATCCAGGTCCCGGAATTGCCTGTCCTTCAGGGTGACGTTCTTGAGGGTAACTCCCATGAGACGGCAGTTGGAAAAGAGCACCTTCTCGAACCGGCAATTGTCGATGCGGACCGCCTTCAGGCCCTGCTTCTTCCACACCCAGCGTTCGGATCCGGAGAAGACCACGTCATGGAACAGGCAATCGCCGCAAGCCACGTCGCGCAGGCTCATCATGCGCACCATCAAGTCCTTGACCTCGCATCCCCGGATGGCTACGTCCGAGAGATGGGAAACCTGGATTTCACTGGCCGAGACGGAGGATCGGATCAATTTCAGATCGGAGATCGCCGCTCCGTTGATCATGATTTCCGTCAGCTTGCTCCCGTCCGTCACCTGGAAGTCCTTGACGGATGCGCCTTGGACGCGCACCCCGCGCAGCACGCTGCCCCCGCCGCAATGGAAATCCGCGACCTTGGAGCCCTGGATGGCTACGGCGCGGATGGTGGCGCCATCGATGTTCCAATCGTCCACGGCGCTGGCGCGGATATCGCAGGCGACAATCTTGCCGTCCTTGACCGAAATATCCTGGGCCTTGCTCATATCGATGGTATTGTCCGTCATCTCCGCGCGCTCCAAACGCAGATCCTTCACCGATGACATGCGGATGGAATTGCCCGTGAAGACATGGTCCTTGCCCGCGGGGAAATCGAAGCGCGACATGTGGACGGAATTCTTGGAAGCCTGGCCCCCGAAGGCTTCGCCCTGGTATCCCTGTGACCCCGGATTGTGCCACCTAAAGGCCGTATCAAGCGCATATTTCACCGTGGTATTCACCTTAGAGAACAGCGGTTCCACAATGCCGGAGCGGTTCCAATCGCGTGTGCCAGCGCCTCCGGCTTCGGCGTCTTTCTTGGCCAGCTCCGCCAGCAGCTCCGCCGCCTGTTCGTCCGTAAGAGTGCCTGCTTTGTTCATTTGCAACACTTGCCTTATTTCCGCATTCATTTCCAAATCTCTCCTATTGAGGGTTGGCGCGCAATCTTTTGATCCGGGCCATGGCTTCATCGAAAGGGATTTCCCCGGTTTGGAGGCGTTGCAATATGGCCCCCACATCGGCGGGATCGGCGGCCTT
Organism: Fibrobacteria bacterium; assembly: GCA_025360005.1. Classification (GTDB taxonomy): domain Bacteria; phylum Fibrobacterota; class Fibrobacteria; order UBA11236; family UBA11236; genus Chersky-265. The sequence continues at coordinate 66,548 of JANYDA010000021.1, read as the reverse complement.
GGTCTCCGGAGCGGTTTTCGCGTCCTCGCCGCTTTTTCCCGACAGTTTGTTTTTAAGGGCCGCCAATCGCGCGCGGATGGTGGGATAGCTCAGTCCCAAGGCCGACTCCATGTCCCGGATGCGGCCTTCACAGCGCACGAAAATGCGGAGGAAATGCAAATCGTCCGCGGCCATGGTCGCGAATTCATTCAGTTGGAAAGGGCCTTCGACTTTGATGTCACAAGCCGGGCAGGCCAAAATCTTGGGCTGCAATGCCGTCTGGCAAGAGGGGCAAGCCAGATTGGAGTCGATATACTTCATATTTTAATATATATATCAATATATCAAAATAAACCAGATCCAAATTTAGAGAAATAAATTTGCTTTTAAATTCATGGGGAACTTTGAGCTACGGCTGGGAGTGGGGTTGAAGAAAGGATTGGGATTCGGGTCGAGCCGGAGGACGAATTGCAGAAGGCGGGATTAAAATTCCTAGCTTTCCCGCTCCGGTTGGAAAGTCAGGCTTTCCGGCCGGTCTGGACATGGGTGCCGTGTCCCCATAGCTCAACAGGATAGAGCAATAGTTTCCTAAACTGTTGATCGCCGTTCGAGTCGGCGTGGGGACACCACCCTGAACAGAAAATCCCGGTCTTAGGGTACCGGGCGTTCCATCAAAAAACCTTTTGTTCCATTACGAAGTCGGCCAGAGAAATCGCTTTCAGCGGTTTGTGCAATGGAAACCGCTTTGAACCCGCATGCACAATCCAGATTTTGGGGCAGCTCCAAAGCGGATCCAATTCCGGCTCCGCGGCGTTCCATATCTGCCCGTGCCAATGGGCCAACATGGTCCGGAACCGCAGCATTGCGGGAACCGGAGTTCGATCGGCAAGAACGCGCAGAATAGGGAAGAGGTGGCGCACGCGCTGGATTTCGTCAATGACCACCCCTTTGAGTTCCTGAAGAGCCAGCATGGGATCCTCCAAGCGCCTTAGGGACGCTGGGTCCCCCACCTTGCCGCTTCCGATTAGCGTTTTTTGGATCCCGGTGTGGACGTTTCAGTCCGCCACCCTCTAAGATCTTTCCGTGCGTTAACCGCTTGAACCAAAGGATCGGCCATGCTCGCTCGCATGCTCCTTGCCCTGTTTTTCCTCTCCTGCCTGTGGCTGGAAATCCGGTCCCACGGTTCCCGTAACGCGCCGGCCATCAAGCCGCTTTCCCAGGCCGAGATGAATCTGCCTTCCGATCCGGCCGGTGAAATGTCGGACGCCATGTCCGCGCAAGCTTCCGCGTCCCGAGCGCAAGGCGGATCCCTGCTGACCGAAGCCGTGCATTGGGTTTACCTGGCCTACAACGACAAGGGCGCGTCGGCCAAGGCCGATCAGGGAAACCGGCAATAGCGCCTCCCATCAAGGCCGCCCCCGGATTCCCCCGGATCATGTGCGGATAAGCGCGACGTTAATAACAAAACCACTGCACTTTGGAGAAGCCTTCGCGAAAAAGGGATTGGGGGGGACTCTTTTTTAGGGGTAGCATCCAAGGTACTGTCCCTTTCCAAGTCCCTGCCGGCGGCTTCGGTGGCGTCCGCACGTTTGTGCATGCCGCCGAATTCGCCGCGGCCGGCAGGAAATCGATTCCATGGATTTGCGTAGAGGGCGGTCATCCCGTCCCCGGTTGCTGCGGTTTGCGCATGCAGGGCCGCGAGCAATTTGCCCACGGCCTTGCGGCTGAAGGCCCAGAACAGCGCGGTCATCAGCACCGGTACCATCCGCTCCAGCGCGCCCCTATGATCATCTCCTTGGACCAGGACTGCCCTTCTTCCCGGAGCAGGTGCAGATAATGGGTACGAATTCCCCCGGCAAGGACAACGAAAATGGTTCCGGGCCCGTTTTTGCCGGAACCGAGGTCCGCCTAAGTGAAGATGGACGCGGCCAGCTTGAGCCGGAGCGGATGCCGGAGCTGGGACAAGGCTCCGGCCTTTATTTGGCGCACCCTTTCCCGCGTCAAGTTGAGCTTAACGGCGATGTCCGTGAGCGGCAGGGAAAATTCCGAACCGATTCCGTAGTAAAGGCGCAGAACCAGGGCATTGCGTTTATCCAGGCCGCTGATTAAGTCGTCCATTTGTTTGCGTCTGATGGTAGCCATGGCGGCCTCATCGGTGCGCGGTCCGTTTTCATCCGTCAGGGATTCTTCCAATCCGGGTCCGCCGTCGAGTCCGGGAGCATTGAGGGAAACGGGTTTTGCCGCGACTTGCTGGTATTCCGAAAGCCTTGCGACGCTCACGTCCATGGCGGCGGCCAACTCTTCGATCAATGGCGCTCGCCCAAGGTTCTGTTCCAGTTTACGTCCGGCTTTGGCGACGCGGCGCATCAAAGTAATGCGGCCGGGGGCGACGCGCAGGAACCGGGTTTGTTCGGAGAGGGCCACCAGGATGCCTTGCCGGATCCACCACACGGCGTAGGATATGAATCGGCAATCCTTTTTGGAGTCGAACCGTTGCGCAGCCCGGATCAGGCCCAGGTTGCCTTCGTTGATCAAATCGCCGAATGGCAGGCCTTGGTTGCGATAATTTCGGCAAACGGAAACGACGAATTTCAGGTTGGCGGTGACCAAGAGGTTCACGGCCTTTTTGTCGCCCTGCTGAATCCGTTCGGCGATGGCGCGCTCTTCCGTGCTGCTCAGTTTTTTCGAGTTGCGGATGGAGGCCATGTATATGTCCTCTCCGTCCTGGTCGCTTAGGAATTTCAGGATCTTGCCGCGGGAATTTTCCCCGTTTTTCCGGGAGGCTTTTTTTTCGGAGGTTTTGGCGGCCTTGTCAGGCGGGTAAGGCAGGCTAATCATATCAGCGGTCGTTTTTACGTCATGGGTAACTCGAATAATACCTCCGGTGTTTGGTCGTTTCTTCTACCAGGCATCCAACCTAGTATATAAAACGGATATTAGTCGATTTTTCCGGGGTATGGCTGATTCGGCCTGGATTGGCATGGTTACCAAAAGCGTAAAACCGCAACGGAGGTGATTCCCCTCCTCGCTTGGAACCGGCATCCATGCCGGGACCATCCGTATTTTTCGCGGTTGAATTCAGGGTCTGAGTAAGCGCGGGCTCGCGCCCTTTTCGCCCGCCGGGACAGTGCGACCCGAAGCCTGGTAGCGCCGTGCCGCATGTTTCCCGATCACGCCGGAAGTGCGCGGATCCGGCGCGGAAAAGACGGCGGCCGTAGCCGTGCGGCCCATGGCATATTGCATGCCGCCCCACACATGGCCCAGGAACAGAGGGTCCGAATAGCTTTCCGTGGTATGCCCCATGGCGGTAACCCACGCGTGACCCCCTTGGTAGCTGTCATACCAGCTCATGGGATGGTCCTCCCCCGGCACCCCTTTCGGGTAGGACTTACCATCCACCGTCAGCAGCACGTGTACGATCGGGTCCTTGGACAGGCGGGGATTGGCCTTGAAGTTGTAAATCTCATCGGTGCGATGCCAGGGTCTGGGAAGCATGGCCGTGGAGATGTCAGTCGAGTCCTCGACCAGGATGGTTTCCTGGGTTTTCTGATTCCCGCCCAGGCTCATAAAGTACGCGCCGCCTATCAGCTTGCCGTAAAAAGCCCAATCGTATTCAGTGTCCAGGGCGGAATGGATGGCCACGAATCCGCCTCCCGCCAGGAAGAATTTCTCGAAGGCGGTTTGTTGGGCGGGGTTCAGGATATCCCCGCTGGTTTTCAGGAACACCACGGCCTTGTACTTGGCTAGCGAACTGTCCGTGAATAGTCCGGCATTCTCGGAGGTATCAACCGCCAAGCCTTTCTGTTCCAGATATTTCTTCAACGCCAGCCGCGCCGGAGCGATATTGTCTTCCCGGTAGGCAGCGGTCTTGGTAAGGATCAGGATCCTGTCCGCGGCCGTGGCCTGCAAGGCGGAGGCGAGCAGCAATGCAAGGAAAAGGAGTTTTGCCATGGATGGATTCCCGCTTAGGTGAGGCTATGAATAGTAACAGAAAACCCCGTTCCTTTGGGCAACGGGGCGGGACAACGGATAGGGCCAACGGGCGCCGGAAGCGACGCCGGCATATTTCAGCGTACGAATTTCGTTTTGAGAAGACCGGATTGCGAGCGGACCTGCAGCAGATGCAGACCAGGGGGGAGATCGCTCACGGAGAAGGTGGATTCCGAACCCTTTCCCGCGAAAGCCGATTCCAGGCGTCCGGATGCATCCAGGATTCGCACCGTAAAACCCTCGTCCACGCCCAGCAGGATCACCCGGTCGCCCTGCATGCGAATTTCCGGTTTGACGGAAAGCGAATGGGGCAGGTTGGAAACGGGGTGGCAGTCGCCATGGTATTCGATGCGCAGCAGACCCGTATGGACGTTCCAGGTGCGGAAACCGGAATAGTTGATGACATACAGCATGCCATCCGGTCCCATCTGGATATCCAAAGGTTTGTTCAATTCGCCGCCGGCGTTGACGGTCAACATCGGCAACCGGCTCAGGACGTTTGCGCCGGTCTTGTCCAGTTCTATGGCGTCGATCCAGGAGTTGTCGAAATCGCCCACGAGCCAGGCGCCGTTAAGGTGCGGCGGGAATTTATAAGGGGAAGGCAGAGCCGAGTTGTAATAGTAGATGGGTCCCGTGATCGCGCAAGCCTGTGCGTAAGGAATGGTGGCCGTGATGGCCGGTTTCAGATCCCTAAGACCGGTATTGCCGGGCAAATCATCGATGGGGGCCGCCGGAGTGCCGCTGCCCGCCTCCACCACCTTCTGTTTCCCGGCCCAGAACGGGTATCCATAATTGCCGGGCTGGGTGGCGAAGTTGAATTCTTCCGTTACCCCCAACCCGTCGGGACCGATTTCCCCCCAGGCGATGCCTTTGCGTACCGGATCCAAGGCGAGGGTGTAGGGATTGCGGTTACCCATGATATAGAGTTCCGGCAAGGTCTTGGCCGTGCCGACCGGATACAGATTGCCGGCGGGGACATCATAAGTGGAACCCATGCCGGGAGACAGGGCCGGACCGGAATCGGGAAACGGTCTTGGTTTGATGCGCAGAATCTTCCCCAGGTAGCTGTTAGTGTTGGCGGCAGGGGCTCTCGCCTCGTTATCGGCGTTGGTAATCCACAGGTTACCGTCGCCATCGAACTTCAGATCTCCAGCCACATGGGTGGTGGCCTTGCCTCCGCCATCGAACTTGAACAACTGCCTTTCCGAAGCCATGTCCAGCTTGTCGCCGTTGAGGATGAAGCGGGATATGTGCCAGTCATTGTCCAGGCCGATGTACAAGTAGATCCAGTGGTTGGTTTTGAAACCGGGATCCAAAGCGATGCCGATCAGGCCTTTGCTGTTGCGGTCGCCCGGGGGCGGGACCTGGGCGGCAGTGAATGCGAAATCCGCCACGTTGATGACAGTCTTCTTGACCCCGTCGTATTTGCGCAGCAGCCCCAGCCGCTGGGTGAAATAAATATCCACGTTCCCGCTGGCATCCATGTCGAAGGCCATTTTCAGCGGTTCCTTGAGCGTTTTGTCGGCAGCGTAATTGGCTAAGGAAACCACCTTGAAATCCGCCGGCTTCAGGTCCGAGCATCCCTGATAGGTAAGCGCGGCATGGATGGGAGATAACGCCAAGGCCGATAAGCACAGTCCGATTGCAGGCAGCCTGCGATTCCAGTTTCTCATGGGAAGGTTTTCCTTTTCTGCGAACATAATCCCGTCCATACGCTGGCCCCAACTTCACTTGCTTCATTCATAAAGATGTTCCCGGTTTGAGGCGCGGGACAAATCCGGAATGACCGGCTTGCAACGAGAATCTGGGGATGTAATGGAATAGGGTTCGGACGCATTGTTTCCTTTACCGAAATTAAACCCGGTCGATGAGGGAGTTTTGTAAAAAGAAAGGTAAAAGTTGGACTTACCAAGCATTCCCTCACCGGTTTTTCCGCCCGCAAATGGAATTCAACTCCGGATCAGATGGTAGCGCACCTTGCTGGGTGGAATGCCGTACTGCTTTTTGAAAATCCGGGAGAAATAGGCCAGATCATCCAAGCCGATGGAGTCGGAGATCTCGGTGATGGAGAGATTGCTTTCTTGCAAAAGTTCCATGGCTTTGATCATCCTGCAATTGCGCTGGTATTCTTTGATGCTTAGCCCGGTGTCCTTCTTGAAGATTTCCCCGAAGTATTGCGGGCTCAGGCAAAAGTGGCGGGCCAATTCGGGAACTCCCAGCTTGCTGTTGAGGTTGGCTTGCAAGTATTCTTTCGCCAACTGGACCATGGATTCGTTCTGGCGTTGGTGAGGATCATTGGCCCTGGCTTCCGGCGCAATGAGGATGCCGATCACCTTGCTGACTACCGACAGCAACCGGCCGCGGATCGACTCCAGGGAGTGGCTGCTTTTTTTCTCCTTGAGACGATTCAGGTTGTCGCGCAACTCGGACCGGATGAGTCCGGTCAGAGGACTATCCGGCAGCACTCGGGGCGGAGATTGGCTCAATACGTCCGGCATGGCAAAGTCGAAGGAAAACCCCAGGTACAGCTGGTCGAAAGTTTGCGAATCGCCGGCGCGGAATTGGTGCTTTTCGCCGGGGCGCACCAGCAGGATCTCTTCGGCTTCGCAGGCGCGCACGTTTTCACCGTGATGGAGGAATCCTTGTCCGCTTCCTATGTAAACGAGTTCCCAGAATGGATGGGAATGCAAGGCTCCGCGATAGGTAGGCGGAAAGCTGACGAAGCCAAGCAGGTCCAGCCGGACTCCGCCTTCGGCTTCCCATTGCATCCGATTCAAACGGTCCTGGCTTTCGGGAACGGTTAAAGTTGTCATATTCATATGCCCCTTGAGCGAAAACGTATCATAAGTACAGGAATCAGGCAGACAGATTTTTCTCTTTTATTCTCCTAATCCCACCTATTGGTTGGATTTAGAGCCAAATTGGGGGGTCTGGCGGATCCTTTGGCCTTTTCCCAGCGATTCCTTCAACTGCAATTCGTTTTTGAACGAAGGCTTTTGCAGGAAGCGGCCTCCGCATCCAGGCTGTCATCGCATCATTTCCAGCGCTTGGTGATTGGAAGCATGTTTTAAAAACCTGCCCGCTAAAAACCGGACGGCGGAAGGTCCGTTCCGGAAGAGCTGAGAACCCCCGTTCCCAAGGAGCGGAAGGTACGCGGTCGCAAGGCATCCGGTTTGCCGGATGTACGGTCCCGGCGCGGACCGCAGCCTCGCTTCCGCCGGCGTTTTAGTCGCGAACGATCTTGATGATCTGGACGCCGGCCGCGCTCTTAATGTTGAGGAAGTAAATGCCGGGATTGCGGACTTCGGCCAGGGAGACCGGTGCCGAACCTTGCGCGTTACGGGACGCCACCGGGCGGCCCATCAGATCGCGCACATCAAGGGTGAATGCGCCCTCCGTGGCCAGCGCTACGGAGATTCCGGAAGAAGAGCGAGTAACATCTACGCGCGGTCCGGAGAAAGCCATTTCCGGCCGCGAGGGGCGGAACGCCGTGGTGGGGACCGTTTCGAGTTTGGGTTCCGCGGGATGGCAATCCCCGGTGTACTCGATACGGATGATGCCGGTGTTGGGCCCGCTGGTGCGGTAGCCATCGTAATTGTTGACGTAAAGGGCCCCATCCGGACCGGTTTGCATGTCCAGGGGTCCATGCAAAGGGATACCGATGACATTTTCCTGGGCCGTGATCTTGGTGCCGTCGTCGTTGAGCGTGAAGGCCGTGATCTTGTTTCCGTCGCCGTTGAAATCCGTGACCAGCCACTTGCGCGTGAAGTGGGGCGGGAATTTGATGGAGGAGACGAGGTCCCCGTCATAGCGGTAGATAGGACCGGTGATGGCGCAGGATTTTTTGTATGGATAGATGGGCGCGAACACCGGCGGCAGCTTGGTCAAACCCGGCTGGGCGCCTTCCCAGTTATAGTTGGCCGGCATTACGGGACCGGAAGCATCCGAGCCCGGCTTGGTGGCGAAGTCCCCGGAAAAGAAAGGATAGCCGGAGTTTCCCGGGGCCTTGGCCAAATCGTACTCCTCGGTTTTTTCGGGGCCGCCTTGGTTCATCGGATCGCCATTGGCGTTGAGATTGTCAGGGCCCACATCTCCCCATACCGCCCAGCGGCGTACCGGATCCAGTGACAAGGTGTAAGGATTGCGGTTGCCCATGATGTAGATCTCAGGGCGCGTATTGGCCGTTCCCGGTTTAAAGAGATTGCCTTCCGGGATGGTATAGCTGGTGCCATTAGCATTGGCATTGGGATGGATGCGGAGGATCTTGCCGCGCAAATCGTTCGTGTTCGGAGAACTGTACATGGGAAAGTCGCTGCCCAACTTGTAGTCGTTGCCGGTGGTGATCCAGAGATCGCCATAGGCGTCGAACTGGAGCGCCCCGCCGGGATGCTTGGAGCCGGAGAGGATGGGAACTTTCAGCAGGATGGCTTCCGTAGCGGGATCCAATACCGTGTGATCCGCGTTCAAGGTGAAACGCGAAATGCGCCAGCTCTTCTCCGTACCGCCGACATAGGTATAGTAGATGTACACGAAGTTGTTGGTCTTGAAAGCGGGATCCAAGGCTATGCCCAACATCCCGTCCGAGGAGTTGGTCGCGCTGATGTTCAAGGTGAAGGTCGCCAGGGTCAGCACCTTGCCGGTCTTGGAATCGAACTTGCGCACCTTTCCCAAGCGCTCGGTGAAATAGACATCCACCTTGCCCTTGGCGTCTTCGCCTTTATTCGCGAGCAGATCGAAAGCCATCTTCATCGGCTCAGCGGTCTTATCGCCCGCCCGGTCCGAGAGTACCACGGCCTTGAAATCCGAGTTCGCGAGATCCTTGCAATTAGGCCAGCTCAACACAGCGTGCGCCGACGTAGCGGCCAGGCTAGCCGTCAGCATTGCGAAAGCCGCAGTTTTCTTCATCGAAACCATTCTCCCCACCTCTCTCCGTAGTTACGGATAATCCCCAACAAGCTCTCCCTTATAATAAATCCAAGGTGAAAATATTCCATGGTGAAAGACCTGAACCTGAGGGAACTTTACCCGTATATAGGGTTTCGTGCAAGGAAAAATAGCGTTGGCGTATGGGAGTCCTAAGACGCAGCCCCGGTCGCAAAAAACCATGGCGCGTAAAGAGGCTGGGCGCTCATTTCCGAGGTAAAACCGGATTATTGCGGCAGGCAAGGGCATGAGTCCGAAGGACTATTTGCTACGTAGATGGAGAATGATTCATGGCATATCCGTTTTGCTCTTTTTGGGTAGTGATTGCCGCACGGGAGGCTTCCGTGTAGGGGGCTGGAAAGTTTGTTTGAAACAAAGAGCGGCAGAATTATGGAAACGGATTTGACACTATTGAAGGGAATGCGTCTGGGCCTGGCCGTCTTGCTTTTCCTGGCGGGCCTGTTGGCTGTATGCAAACCTCCATCTTACACCTTTTGGAAACTTTCCATCGTGGTGTTGGAGGGCGGCCATTTCCTGGTATTGCCCTGTTTGCTGGCCGCATTGCTGGCGTTCCGCTCTCCGGGATATGGAAGGCCGGCGGCATTCCTGTTCGCGGCGGCGGCATTCCTCTTTGCCTTAACCGCATTGCGGGCCATTACCGTGGCCCGGGAATTGGAGACGGCTTTCACGGCGCGTTGGGGCAGTCCCGCCGCGCCCCTGGGAGGCTTCCGCCGGGCTCGGGCCCTTTCTATCCCGGACCTGTTCCGCGGCGTTCCGTCCGGGGATACCGCGCATACCACCTTGGCCTACAAGCAAAGGGACGGCCGGGATTTGCATTTGGATTTTTATCCCCCAGCGCAGCGCCTAACCCCCGCTCCTTGCGTCGTGGTGGTCCATGGCGGCGGTTGGGACGGAGGATCGAGAAGGCAGTTGGCCCCTTTGAACGGCTTTTTGGCGGCAGAAGGCTATGCGGTGGCCACCTTGGAATACAGCTTGGCTCCCAAGTACCGCTACCCGGCGCCCTTGGAAGATGTCGCCGACGCCTTGGCCTTTCTGAAATCCCATGCCGCCGCGCTAGGGATCGATCCGGAGCGCTTCGTGATGCTGGGCCGATCCGCGGGGGGGCAAATCGCTCTCCAGGCCGCTTATACCTTGCACGACCCGGCCATCAAGGGAGTGATCGCTTTCTACGCGCCCGCCGATATGGTGTTCGGGTACAGCTTGCCCACCAATCCCTTGATCATGGACTCGCGCCTGCTGATGGAGCAATACCTGGGCGGAACTTACCCCGATCATCCGGACGCCTACGTTGCCTCCTCCCCAGTGGAGCATCTTTCCGCCGCCAGCCCGCCGACATTGTTGCTCCACGGGCGTCCCGATGTTCTAGTGTCCTTCCGGCATACCGCGCATATGCGCGAGCGGATGGAAAAGCTGGGGATGCGCCATTTCATCGTCGACATCCCGTGGGGGGCGCATGGTTTCGATTTCGTATTCCGGGGGCCGGGATCCCAGATCAGCCTTTACTTCATCGAACGCTTTCTCGCCGAAGTGGCGCCATGATGCGGGGCGTTATGTCTTCAACTTCCTTCCAAGCTTTCCGTCGGGATGGACGCGATGCTTGCGGATTCAGCGTCCCGGATTTATTTAGTTTTCATTAGCGATGACTCATCCGCCTTGCCGCCTATCCATCCGTATCCCCGATCCCTGCGTATCTATCTACGGGGAAATGCATGGGCGCAGCGACATTGCAAGCGGCGACGCGGACGGAATGGGATCGGGAACCTCCCGGCCGGGAACCCGGGCGCCCGGAAACGGGTGCCCCGCATTCGCGCCCATGGGAACGTCTCTTCCATGAATCCGGTTGCCGAACGGCCGTTGGAATGGCCTACATGACCTTGCCCCCGGAAATTCCCATTCTGATGGAGAGGATAGCCAAACGGGATTCCCGCGCTCTCAGGGATCTCTACGGCCGGTTCTCCCGGGCCCTATATAACGTCATCTTCTCCATCGTAAAGCGGAAAGAGGATGCCGAAGAAATCCTCTGCGAGATTTTTCACCAGGTGTGGGAGAGGGCTCCCAGTTACGATATTTCCAAGGGGTCCGTATATACCTGGCTGCTGACCATGGCCCGCAACCGCGCCATCGACCGCATCCGCTCCAAGGGCTATAGGCAAGGGAATGCGCAATCGCAACAAGAAGTGGAAGAGTTGCAGGGCTTCAATCGCGAGGACCAACTGGATCAAGTAGTACTTTCGGAAAGGGCGGACCTGGTCAAGTCGGCATTGGAGCGGATATCGCCCGAGCAAAGGCTCGTCTTGGAAACGGCTTACTTCGAAGGGCGAACGCAAACGGAGATCGCCGCAAGCCTCAACCTGCCCCTGGGCACGGTCAAGTCGCGCGTCCGGGACGGCATGAAGGCTTTGCAAAGCCTTCTCAAGGATAGGCTATGAAGCCCATGGATATTCGGGAATTCCTCGATCTCTGTCCGGCCCATGCACTGGGCCTGCTGGATGGGGAGGATTTGGCCCGCTTCCAAAGCGCGTTCGTCTCCGCGACGCCGGAAATGCTCGCCGCGTATTCCCAAGCCGCCTTGATGGCCGCCAATCTTTCCCTGGCGGCGCAGGAAGCGCCGCTTTCCCCCGATGTCCTGGATAAGCTCATGGCTCGCGTGCAAGGCGATGCCGAGCCGCGCTCCACCGCCGCTCCGGCCGCTAAACGGACGGTTGCCGGAACTGCCGCCGGCAAAACCCGCATTGCCTGGATCATGCCCTTCCGCATTGCCGCCACCGCGGCGGCCGGGTTCGCCATCGTAACCTTGGTGTTACTCGCCTACAGCGCCTCCCTGCGGAGCGGTATGGGCCGCATCCAGGCGGCCTATTCGGAAAGCCGCGTCCGCATCCGGGCCCTGGAGGATTCCCTTTCCCAGCAAACCGCCATGCTGGAAGTGCTCAAGTCCAGCAACATGCAGATGGTGGTGATGAATGGCCAGGCGGCCGATCCGGCAGGCTACGGCAAGATCATCTGGGATCCCATCCACAAGAAGGCCATCCTGCACATCTCCAACCTCCCCGCGCAACCTTCGGACAAGGATTACCAGTTGTGGGTGATTCGGGACAAGAAGCCCATGGACGCGGGCGTATTCCAGGTGAAAGGCAACCGCGAAGGCGGGGAGCTGTACAAGATCGATCAGCTGGTAGAATCCGATCGGAGCCGCATCAACGCTTTCGCCATTACGCTGGAGCCCAAGGGTGGACTGCCGCAGCCTTCCGGCAAGATGTACTTGCTGGGCAGCATCTAGCGCCTTCTCGGCACCGTCTTTTAAGCGGCGCGCAGCCGCAACTTGATGGCCTTCTCCGGGCAAACATCCACGCAGTATCCGCAGGCCCGGCAAGCGTCCGCCCGCACGGCATGCGCCTGCTTGTTCCCGTGGGCGAAAGCCTTAACCCTGCCTAGGATGGAGAGCCCCGCTTTCTCTTGCGCCGTCAAGGGGGAAATCTCGAATACATCGTACGGACATGCGGTGACGCATGGGCCCTTGGCTTCGCAACGGGAACGATCGATGACGGGCTCGAACTTTCCGGCCGGCTGTTTGCAATGGGTATCGTCCGGGACGGGCATGATCGGATCCTTGGTTTACCCTGCTATGCTAATAAAAATACCGCAGCGAGGGGAGAAAAAGGGCGCGCAAAGCCTATTTGAAAGGGAAGATTTGAAAGAGCGGATCAGAAGCAGTTGGTGACGAGGCCCTGCCTGGAGTCATCGCTTTGATCCACGGCCGAGTCGGTGTCCGCGGCGAAAGGATTAACCCTTGCGCCGGACGGAAGGCCGCTATCGGGCTTGTCCGCGCCGCGGCAAAGTCCCTGGGCTTTCAAGGCGCGTTGCGCCAAGGCCAGTTCCGGTTTCTGCTCCGGCAGCACCAGGCTGTCCAGGCTATTTTCGGCCGAAGCGTCCACTTTGGCCGGCCGTTCCGGAAAAAGCCTAGCCTGTCCGAAAACGGCGAAGACTACCAGGATTATTTTGACGACGATCAGCATGCCGGTTCCAATGACCAAGGTTACTTGAAGGGGTTCCCTTGCCTAGGGAATCTAACCTTGGGAGGTAAGAGGATTCTCTCCGCCTTGTAACGGAATGTAACAACGGGTTTGGCGGAATCACAGATCCGGGCGCGTTGCAATAACGCTGGAACCCCTATGATTGCTGGTCCGCAGCGGATCTACCGCATGGGCACCCAATGGTTATCGGGCTCCCCGACCCCTGGCTTTCGCGATTTTCCGCGCGCATTCCCAAGGTTCCGGGAAGGTTAGCATACCTTCCTTGCGGGAGAAATTTGGGTCTTGGGGTGCGATTCTTCCGGGTCCGGAAAGGGGCAAATCTTGGAAAACCGGAGCGGATGATGCCGGCGTACCAAAAGGACCGCTTTAGGATGGTCGGCGTGATATCCCCGCAGGGAAGAGCTCAAGGAAGGATCCTGCTCCAGGGGGCTGAAAGGGTCTATAATAAAAGGGCATGGGCAACAGCGGGTTCCGCACCCTGTCATTCCCAAGTTACCTCGCTCCGCGCTCATGCACCGGAAAGGGAAACCCACATGATAGCGGATCCCGGCAATGGCTCTTCCGGCAAGCGTCCCGCCCGGGGATTGAACGCTTCCGAATACACGCATTTATCCTCCATCAACGAAGCTCCCAACCAGGTGCTGGGGGATCATCTGATCCGACTCGAGAACTTCCAGGACTTCGCCGGCCAGGGCACGCATGTGAAGGGCGGCAATGCCGGGGAGCGGAACTGGACCGATAAGAATTTCATACCCGTCACGCTGGGCACCCAATGCATCGATTGCCTCCATTGCGTGGTGGCCTGCCCGCACCACTCCATCGGCTATGAAGTTTCGGAGAGGGAAGTGGAACCGGTCTTCCATCTCTTCGCAAAGACCTTCAACCTGCTTCCGGGAATCAACCTGGACGGCAAGACGGAATCGCATGCGGTGGTGAAGGGCGCCACCAACTACAACCATTGCAAAGGCTGTTTCGTATGCGCTTCGGCCTGCCCCACCGGGGCTATCCATTTCGTGCCCGCGGAGCTGGTGGACGTGGACAGGTTCAAGGGCAGGAAGATAACGGCCACGGAAGTGGCGGCCATTTTCAAGGCGCCTTCCGCGGAAGGCGAGCAATGGGTACAGCGTTGGATCCAGGAGGCCGGCAGGCTTTTGGCCGCGCATCAACCCCAGGTCATGGGCGGCGCGCAGCCCAAGGTATTCAACGGTTCCGTCATGTTCGCCGACTTCGCCTTCCAGGCCAGGTTCGACAGCGTGTCCATCTTCCCCATCACGCCCAATACTTCCCTGCTCAAGCAGATAGAGGATCGCGCCGGCCACCAGGCCGCGGACGCTCCGCATCACCTGCAGTTCCGGCCTTGCCTCTCGGAGGAATCCGGCTATGCTTGGCTTACGGGTTCGGCCGTGCGCGGCAAGCGCTCCTTGATGGCGCAAGGGTCCCAGAGCCTGGCGCAGATCTATGAATTCATGAACATCAATCCCGGCCTGCACCTGCCCATCTTCATGCTGGAGCTGACGCGGGCCTTATCACCCGGCACCACCACCAAGCCCGATCACACCACCACTTTCCGCACTTCGGATACGGGCGAGATCATCCTGTTCGGCCGCGGCATCCAGGATGACTACGACAAGGCGTTGCTGCTCCTGAAGGTGATGGAGTCGCAAGGGGTTTGGATCCCGGGACGCCTGGTGATCAAGGGCTTCGTCGAAACGCATACGCTGAGCTCCGAGCGCCAAGGCCATCTTGATAAGCTGACCGATGCGGATGCGGACGCCTTCCTGGAAGGGCCCAAAAATCCTTTCGTTTTCGCTGACGACGAGAGCCGTTCGGTGGGCATTCTCGATATGGACAGCCGCTACGCGGAACAGCGCCAGGCCATCGATGAAGTGCTGTTGCAGGCGGGCAGGAATTTCGATCAGGCGGCGTCGGAGCTGGCGCGATTCACCGGACGTCCGGCCATCCGCAAGGTGGGGCGCTTCCCGGAAACCGGTGGCATGGACTTCTGCATCGTGGGGCTGAACGATCCGGACATGTCCTCCGCGGAATACGTGGCCGCGCGCCTCCGGGAGCAGGGCGTGCGCTGCGGCGTGGTTTCCATCAATCTCTACCGTCCCTTCCCCGCGTCGGAACTCCGCCAGTGCCTGGATGGATGCAAGGCCGTGGCCGTGGTGGAATACAACAATTGGTCCGGCCGATCGGGGGGCGGCATCCTGGCGCAGGAGGTACGTTCCGCCCTGTACGACCTGGAAAGCCCGCCGTACTTGATGGCAGCAACCATCGGCCTGGGCGGTCGCGCGGTGACCATTCCCTACTGGGTGACTCTGTTCCGCATGCTGGCGGACGTGAGTTCGGGGAGGGCCGATACCCGCACGCATGTCTGGCTCAAGGAATCCGCTCCCGGCCATTCCTTCGTACTTGGAACGCGCGGCAACCCGTATCCCCAAACAGACGCGGCTTTCGACGTGCCCCTGATGGAGCCGGGTGTAAGGCAAATCGCCGTGATGGGCAAGGGCGGGCAAGGCCTGTTGCAGCTCAATTCCATATTCACCGGCGTGGCCAGCATCCGCGGCCGATATGCCTTGTCCATGGCCGGCTTCGGGGCTTTGCAGCGCGGCGGCGGCATCACCCTGAGCATCAAGCAATCCGACGAGCCCATCCGCGATTGGTCCGATATCATCATGGCGGACACCATCATGGCCTTCGACGGGGATGTGTCTCTGGAGCCGATGCTGAAGCAATTGTGCCCGGGCGGCATGCTGATCCTGGACGGCGAGGAAGCCGCATCGGAAAAGTACCGGTCCATGCTGCCTGCGGGCGCCCGCATGATCCTGATCCCGGCCAAACGCATTTCGCGCCGTCTGTACGGCAGCTCGGCGCGGACCAACATGATCCTGTGCGGCGCCATGCTGGCCAATATGGGAGTGGATGATGCGGAGGAGTTGCTGGCGCTGCTGGATGCCTTGGGCGGCGTGCAGGGCATCGAAAAAGAAGCCAAGCTGCTGTTGACGCAGAAGAACCGGGAAGCCATCGTGGCCGGATTCCTGGCCTATCGATCGCGGGCTGCGGCCATGGACAGCGGGGATTGGACGGCCGTGGCGGGCGAATCGGATGCGCCGGCGGTGGAAAGCCTGGAGCAATTCCAGGCCCGCATCCTGCCTCCCCATTTGTTGCGGGCTTTGAGCAATCCGGGCAAACTCCGGTTCCTGGAGCAGGCCTACGCCCTGAAGAGGTCCCTGTACCAGACCATGTTCCGCTTCCACCCCACCATCAACCAAGTGCAAAGCATGTACATCACCCTGAACGGCAAGGGTCCCTTGACGGCCGGGGACATGGCTTGCGCCGGTTGCGGGCAGATCAACATCTTCCGCACCGTGTTCAATTACCTGGCCTATATCCAAAAGGATAAGGGCAAGATCTACGTGAGCGAGCAGGACGGTTGCGGCACGGTCATTTCCGGGATGAACCGGACTTCCATCTGGAATCTGCCATATATCCGCATCGCCTTCGAGACCGCGCACGGCGTGGCTTCCGGGTTGGCGCATAACGTGGACAAGGGTGATATCGTGGTGTCCATTTCCGGGGATGGCGGGTTCATGCAGGGATTGCGATCGGTGGAAGACGCTTTGCACCAGCAGGATCCCATCTTCCATATCGTGGTCATCAACCAAACGCTGGGGAATACGGGCGGGCAGGCGACTTCCACCACCATGACGGGCGCCAAGACGCGGGATGGGCATGTGTCGCGGCGGGAGCCGGTGAACTTCCTAAAGTACGCGGAAAAATATTGCGTGCAGGGAGCGGTGGCCTCCACCGTGCACCTGTCCGATCTGTACGCCAAGATCAAATGGGGCCACCAGGTGGTGCGGGAGGAAAGGAAGCCTTTCCTCTTGCTCATGCATTTCAGTTGCCTGGAGCAAGGGATCAACCTGGCCCGCAGCATGGGCGCGCAGAAGATGGCTCTGGACGCGCATTTCTACAACCTGTACTCGCTGCGCTACCAGGAGGTGAAGAACCGCGCCGGCAAGACCCTGTACCTGCAAAAACGAACCACCATCGATTGGTTCCCGTGGACCTTCACGCGCGCGCAATGGAAGGACAGGCTGCGCAAGTATTACGGCATCCAGAAAATGATGGCCCATTCGGCGCATGATGAGACCATCCTGGAGCGCGATTATTGGCTGCTGCGCGGCGAGTGGAAGCATTTGGCCCGGGAGATGGGTTTCTGGCGTTTCCATTCCGCCATGCTCAGGAACATGTTCTCCATCCACCGCGCGACGCTGGCGCGCCTTATCAAATGGGAAATCCCCAAAGAAGCGGGGCATTGATGGCCAAGGCGGAATGGGAAGAACGCATGCGCGCCGTAGCGGTGCTGGGCGCGGCCGGGAAGATGGGCAGCGGCATCGCCTGGGTGGTTTTGAAGGCCATGGCGGATCTGGACGGGCGCGGCAACGGCGTGCCCGGATCCGGCCAGTTCGATTTGGTCCTGATAGACTCCCGTTCCGATGCCGCGCCCGCTTTCAAGCGGCTGCGGGAATACCTGCGC
Source organism: Fibrobacteria bacterium (assembly GCA_025360005.1). Lineage (GTDB taxonomy): Bacteria > Fibrobacterota > Fibrobacteria > UBA11236 > UBA11236 > Chersky-265. The sequence goes on along the minus strand of JANYDA010000021.1, from coordinate 49,061 downwards.
GGACAATTGCTCAAGGCGGCCGAAAAGTCGATCGGGAAATTGCGCGAGTGGGCCCAGGACCGCCCTGATCTGATCGAGAACGGCGAGATCATCCAGGCTTACGTGGACGGAGCCATGTCCATACTGCGTTGCGAAAGCGATCCGGCCGGGGCGAAAGGCGCGCGCCTGGTTTTCGAGGCCGTGTTCGAGAACCTGGAACTCAAACGCGATCTCTACGCGCGTCTCAAAGGTCTATGCGCGCCGGATACGGTTTTCCTGAGCAACACATCTTCCATCCCTATCTCCTTGCTGGACCGATCCGTCGGGCTGGATGGGCGCATACTGGGCTTCCATTTTTACAATCCTCCCGCCGTCCAGAAGCTGGTGGAGATGATCTCCGCTTCGCAGACGCGGCCGGAAACCATCGCCCTGGGCCGCGAGTTGGGCAAGGTCTTCGGCAAGATCATCGTCCCCTCCAACGATATGGCGGGGTTTATCGGGAACGGGCATTTCATCCGCGAGTTGCTGTTCGCTTTTACCAAATACCGCGAGTTGCGGGCCCTCCACGGCGATGCGGAAGCGCTCGTGCTGGTGAACCGGGCCACGCAGGATTTTCTGATCCGGCCGATGGGCGTGTTCCAATTGCTCGACTATGTGGGATTGGATGTGTTCAGCATGATCCTGGAGGTGATGCGGAAGCACGCGCTGCCGGAAGCGGCGGGTGATGCCTTATTCGCCGATGCCGATCTGGACGCCTGGCTGGCGGCGGGCGTGCGCGGCGGGCAATTGGGATCCGGGGAACAGCAGGACGGCTTGTTCCGGTACGAGCTCAATAAGATCGCGGGGGTAATGGATCCGGCTTCCCTGGCTTCCGGAAAAGGTATCACCTATGTTACCCTGGCGGGTACGGACCTTTTCGGAAAGGCGGTGGACTCTCTGGGCCCTTTGCCGGCAGGGCATTCCCCCTGGAGCGCCATGGCCAAGGACCCAAACAAGCAAGCGAAACTTGCCGGTTACCTGGATGCGCTCAAGCGCGCGCCAGGTTTGGGCGCAAGGCTGGGCAGGGAATTCCTGGATCATTCCCACACCGTGGGCGAGGCCTTGGTGCGGACGGGAGTGGCGGCTTCCGCCGGGGATGTTTCCAAAGTGCTCATGAACGGCTTTTTCCATTTGCATGGCCCCGCCGATTGGACGCCATGAGGGGCGCGGGGATGGGCCAGAAAGCGAGGGATGCGCATGGGTAGACTCAGGAAACGGATTTTCTTCGGCGCGGGCTGCAACACCGTGTGTTTCGGCGCGGGAAGGCCGGAGTTCCATCCCACCAAACCGATGCCGAGTTTTGAAACCTACTTGCGCGAATCCGCCCAGGGGACTTTGACGCAAATCTCCAATCCCGATTTCGACGAAGGCATAATGGCCAATTTCATGGCGGGTCGCTTCCTGAAGCAAGGCAACCTTCCGGGCTTCCTGCCCATGATGGTTCCCGGACTGGCGGGCAAGTCCTGCATGCGCGTGGAGGGCGCTTGCGGTTCCGGAGGGCTGGCCTTGGCCGCGGCGGCGAAAAGCATTCTGGCGGACATGGCCGATTCCGTTTTCGTAGCGGGCTTCGAGGTGCAGAATATCTTGAAGGCGGTATACGTCGCGGATGTTCTGGCCGGCGCCGGTTATTTCAACGGGGAGCGTAAGCAAGGCCACGCTTATTTCTTTCCCGGCATTTTTTCGGACCGCGCGGGAGCTTACGCGGATCGTTACGGAAAGGATGCCGCCCGCAAAGCCATGGCCGCATGGTATCAGCAGGCCATCCTGAATGCGCGTAAGAATCCCAAGGCCCAGGAATACCGGAATGCCAGCCCGGATTTATTGGCCCTGGGTATGACGCCTCCGGAGGCGGGTAAGTTCGTATCTCACTTAAACCTCTATGATTGCTCGAAAGTTTCCGATGGCGCGTCGTCCCTGGTGGTGGCCAGCGAAGAAGGCGCGCGGAAGTTGGGGCTGCGGCCCCGCGATATGATCGAGTTGACGGGATTCCAGGGCGTCGAAGGCGATATCACCAAGCCACCCGTGGATGCGACCGTCCTGGAAAATACCGGCCGCGCCGGCGCGGCCGCGTTGGAGATGGCGGGCATAAGCGCCGGCCAAGTGGGCGTGTTGGAGTTGCACGATTGCTTTTCCATCACCGGGATGCTGGCACTGGAAGCTTTGGGTTTCGCGCCCGCGGGCGGAGCGACGAGAATGGTATTGGAAGGCCACACTGCGCCGGACGGGAATTTGCCGACAAACCTGTCGGGAGGGCTATGCGGCTTCGGTCATCCCGTTGGGGCCACCGGGGTGCGGCAAATGGTGGATTTGCTGGAGCAACTGACCGGAAAAGCGCCTAACCAGGTCCAATCGGGAAAGGATCATGGTATGATGGTCAGCATGGGCGGCAACGACAAGACCGTTACCGCATTGGTGGTAAAACGCACCGCTTAGCAGCGCATGGAGTTTGCCTTGGCAATCTCCATGGCGGGAAGCCACACAAGAATTTTGAAAGCGAGGAAGCGTGAAGTTTGCGTAAGCAAGCTTCATAGCAACGAGCCACAATAGGAGATGGAAGATGATCCAGAAAACCGGCGATTTGAAAAACATCAAAGGCATATCCGACCGCGATCGCAAAATGATCGAAGAGGCGGAGGCCATGCTGGGGCCGGAGCCCGGCGAGATGGGTTTCGTCAAGAATCTGTTCTGGGGCAATATCCGCCAAGACCTGGCTTTCCCGTATCCGGAAGTGGCCAAGGAGGAAAAGGATCGCTGCGATGCCATCCTGGCCAAGCTGAAGGTGTACCTGGAAAACGAACATCCCCGCCAGCAAATCGATCAAGAGGAGGCCATCCCGGATTGGGCCATCAAGAAGATTTTCGACCTGGGGGTGATGGGCATGAACATCCCCAAAGAATACGGCGGCCAGGGATTGGGCGTCACCAGCTACAATCGCGCCTTGGAGATGATCGGTTCCTATTGCGCCTCCACGGCCGTGGTGGTTTCCGCGCACCAGTCCATCGGCTGCAAGGCCTTGGTGCTGTTCGGCAATGAAGAACAGAAAAAGAAATGGCTGCCGCGCCTGGCCGGCGACATGCTGTCCGCCTTCTGCCTTTCCGAACCCAACGTAGGTTGCGATGCGGGCGGGCAGGAAACCAAGTGCGTGCTGAGCGAAGACGGCGAGTATTACATCCTCAATGGCGAAAAGAAATGGTCCACCTCCGGCGCCTTGTCGGGCATGTTCACGGTCATGTCCAAGCAGATTTTCACGGACGCCAAGACCGGCAAAGTCACCGAAGCGGTGAGCGCCCTCATCTGCACGCCGGATATCGCAGGCGTGGAAATCTACCAGAAGAACCGCAGCAAATGCGGCATCCGCGGCACGTGGCAGGCCCGCATCCGCTTCAAGAACGCCCGCATCCCCAAAGCCAACCTGTTGCATAAGGAAGGTAAGGGTTTGCAAGTGGCGCTCTCCTGCCTCAACTACGGGCGCTGTACCTTGTCCGCCGGCATGTTGGGCTCGGCCCGCACCTGCATGGATCAAAGCATCAAGTGGGCGCAGACCCGCTACCAGTTCAAGCGGCCGCTGGCCGATTTCGAACTGGTGCAGATGAAGATAGCGCGCATGGCTGCCTATACCTACGCCATCGACGCCATCCTGTATTTCACCACCGGCATCCTCGATCGCCACGACAACGACATCATGGTGGAAACCGCGGTGTGCAAGGTCTTCAGCTCGGAGATGGGCTGGCGCGTGATCAACGACGCCATGCAGATCATGGGCGGCGAAGGTTATATGACCGAAACCGAGATCGAACGAGCCTTCCGCGACGCGCGCATCTACCTGATAGTGGAAGGCGCCAACGAGGTGATGCAATCCTTTATCTTCAGCTACGGCGGCAAGCAATTGGCGGAATCCATGCTGGGCATCCAAGCCGCCTTGACCTGGAACGGCAAGGAATCCCTGTTCGCGAACGCCGCGCGCATCATCCGCCACAGCCTTAATTTCCCCATCCTTTCGCGCGCGCTGGCCATTGCGGGAGAGGTGTTCTTGGGTATCCGCAAGACCGCGCCCCGCCTGCTGGGCCTGCATCAGGAATTGGCCCCGTGGGTGACCCGTTACGAGGCTTTGGTCCAGGATCACGCCTACCAGTTCAAGAAGATAAGCTACAAGGTGCAGGAGAAGATCGTCACGCGGGGCGCCTTGCATGCGCGCCTGTCCGATATGGCCATGTGGCTGCACGCTTCCGCCTGCGTGCTTTCCAAGCTCGATCGCCAATTGCGTCAAGGGGTTTCCGGGGCCGCATGGGAAAGGGATCGCGCCGCAGGGTTGCATTTCCTGGACATGGCCGAACATGAATACCGCACCGCCGTGCTCGCCCTGTTCAGCAATCCGGACGAAACGATGGTATTGGCCAACAAGGCCGCGCTCGCCTATTCGGATACCTTGCCCAACGCCAATTACGTGCTTCCGGAACGCTCCCCTAACGCCATGGGCCAGGGGCGGACGGTTAAGAAGGAACACGTTAAGCAATTCCCCGGCGTGGGCGCATGAATGCGGTAGGCCGCATGAAAGCGGTAGGATGCCATGTCCGGAATTCCTGACTCCATCCGCATCGGCAATGGCGCCGGATTCTGGGGCGACAACCTGGATGCCCCCATCCGCCTAGCGGAAGAGGGCTCCTTGGATTTCCTGACCTTGGAATACCTGGCCGAACTCACGCTCTCCATCCTGGCCCATCAGAAGCGGCTCGACCCGGAGGCCGGTTTCGTTTCCGACTTCCCGGCTACCGTAGCGCGCCTGATACCTATCCTGAAAGCGCGGCCCGGCCTGCGCATCGTCACCAATGCGGGCGGGCTCAATCCGGCCGGCTGCGCGCGCGCGACCGCGAAGCTGCTGGCGGCGGCGGGCATGGGCGGCGAAAAAGTGGCCTGGGTGAGCGGTGACGATTTGATGCCCAGACTGGATGAATTGCGCGCCGCCGGGGAGCGCTTCCTGCATTTCGATTCCCAAGCCAGCCTGGCGTATTTCGATGCCGCCGCGGCCAGGCAAGGCGAGGGTTTGGTCAGCGCCAACGCCTATCTGGGGGCGGCCCCTATCTGCGAGGCCCTGGACAGGGGCGCCCGTATCGTCATCACCGGCCGCGTGGCCGATGCTTCCCTTACGGTGGGGCCGGCCATGCATACGTTCAAGTGGGGTTGGCAGGATTGGGAAAAGCTGGCCGCGGCCAGCGTGGCCGGCCATCTCATCGAATGCGGGGCCCAGGTCACGGGCGGGATGCTCTCGCGCTGGCAAACCGTTCCCGACTACGCCCATATCGGCTATCCCATCGCAATCCTCACCGCTTCCGGGGAATGCCACATCACCAAGCCGGAGGGCACCGGGGGCATGGTAAACCGCGAAACGGTGACGGAGCAGCTGCTGTACGAGATAGGGGATCCGGCGCGTTACCACACCCCGGATGTTACCCTGGATTTCACGCAAACGGAAGTAGAAGAGAGGGGCAGGGATCTGGTGCGGGTTTCCGGCACCCGCGGCATAAGGCCTCCAGCCACCTTGAAGGTTTCCTGCGCGTACGAAAACGGGTTCTCAGCCAAAGGCGATCTGGTGGTAAGCGGACTCGGCGCGGCCGGCAAAGCCAAGGCCACTGGTGAAATGATCCTGGACAGGGTGAAGCAAGCGGGGATGCCTTTGGGCCGACGGTACCTGGAAATCCTGGGCGCGGGCGCCACCCTGCCCGGCGTTGAGACCCCGTCCGGGGATTTGAAGGAAGTTGTGCTGCGCCTCTCCGTATGGGACAAGGATAAGAACGCGGTGGAGCGGTTTTGCCGGGAAATCGCTCCCGTCATCACCTCCGGTCCCGCGGGGATTTCCGGCTATGCCGGTTCGCGGCCCAAGCCCAGGCAGGTGCTGAGTCATTGGCCCACCACGGTGGAGCGCGATCATGTGCGCCCGGTGGCCTACGTGCGCGGCGCGGGGGATCTGGCAGCATGATCCGCCTGGGGGACATCGCGCATGGACGCAGCGGCGACAAGGGCAACCACGCCAACATCGGATTGATAGCCTTCACGGCCGCAGGCGGAGCGTTTCTGGAAACGCATGTGACGGCGGAGCTGGTGCGGCAATATTTCCGCGATCTCAATCCGGAAAAAGTGGAGCGGTTCGCGCTGCCGAAACTGTTCGCCTTCAACTTCGTGCTTAAAAACGTACTGGGCGGCGGCGCCTCCGATTCCTTGCGGACGGATACCCAAGGCAAGGCTTTGGCTACCGCCCTATTGGAAATGCAATTGCCCGATCCGGACAACCTGGCGGCGATGTTGCCGCCCGCGGCGCCGGGGAGCGCGCCCGCCTAGGGCCTGGAGCTAAGATATGTCTCCGCATGATCCGCAACAGGAGAACAGGGACGATCGGTACCGGGAAAACGTGATCCACAACGCGGCCCTGCTCGACCAGTTGCGGGAACGCATGCGCATCGCCCAAGGGGGGGGCGGACCGGAAGCGGTGGAAAAACATGCGGCCCGGGGCAAGCTGGCGGCCCGCGATCGCATCGCCATGCTTATCGATCCCGGCTGCGAATTCCTGGAGCTGGCCTCCCTGGCGGCCTGGGACATGTACGACAATGCGGCGCCCGGCGCCGGCATCGTCATCGGCATCGGCAAGGTATCCGGCCTGTTATGCATGATCGTGGCCAATGACGCTACCGTAAAGGGCGGCAGCTATTTCCCCATGACGGTCAAAAAGCATTTGCGCGCCCAGGAAATAGCGGAGCGGAACCATCTGCCTTGCATCTACCTGGTGGACAGCGGCGGCGCCTTCCTGCCCCTGCAAGCGGACGTGTATCCCGATCGCTTCCATTTCGGCCGCATCTTTTTCAACCAGGCCCGCATGAGCGCGCAAGGCATCCCGCAAATAGCGGTGGTGATGGGGAGCTGCACGGCGGGTGGCGCCTACATCCCGGCCATGAGCGATGAGACCGTCATCGTGCGGAACCAGGGGACGATTTTCCTGGCCGGGCCTCCCCTGGTGAAGGCCTCCACCGGCGAAGAAGTGAGTTCGGAGGATCTGGGCGGCGGGGATATGCATACCCGCAAGTCCGGCGTGGCCGACTATCTGGCTGAGAACGATCAGGACGCCTTGCGCATCACCCGCGGCCTGTTGGCCAACATCGCGCGCACCTGGAAGCGCGAGGCGTTGTTCCCGCGCGAGCCGGCATGGGCCGAACCTACCGTGAAAGCGGAAGACCTGCTGGGGCTGATCCCCAAGGATTTGCGGACCCCGTTCGATGTCCGCGAGGTGGTTGCCCGCATCTCCGACGGTTCGCTTTTCCACGAGTTCAAACCGCTGTACGGAAAGACAATCGTATGCGGCTTCGCCTCCGTGCAGGGGTTCCCGGTGGGCATCATCGGCAACAACGGCATCCTCTTCAGCGAAGGCGCGCTCAAGGCCGTGCATTTCATCCAGCTCTGCGAAAAGCGCGGAACGCCCCTTCTGTTCCTGCAGAACATACCAGGTTTCATGGTGGGAAGGCATTTCGAGGAGGGCGGAATCGCCAAGCACGGCGCCAAGCTGGTGACCGCCGTGGCCACCACGCGCGTTCCCATGATCACGGTGATCCTGGGCGGTTCCTTCGGGGCCGGCAATTACGCCATGGCTGGCCGCGCCTATGATCCGCGCTTCCTGTTCTCCTGGCCCAACTCGCGCATCTCCGTGATGGGCGGGCATCAGGCTTCCAAGGTGATTTCCCAGGTCAAAGCGGAACAGCTGAAAGCCCAGGGCGCCTCCCTGAGCGAAAAGGAAATCGCCGCGCTGGAAAAACCCATCGTGGATGCGTACGATCGAGAGGGTTCGCCGTACTACGGTTCCGCGCGCCTCTGGGACGACGGCATCGTCAGCCCCTTGGAAACGCGCAACGCGCTGGGTCAATGCCTGGAGGCCATCCGCTTCGGCCATTGGAGTAACGGCCACGGCTTCGGTCTGTTCCGGATGTAGGGAACGGCCGCATAAAAGGACGCAGGGATGAGCATCGGCTATAAGACCATCAAAGCGGAAACCAGGGGCGAAGTCCTGTCCATCCGGCTTTACCGCCCGCAAGTCAGGAATGCCTTCAATCCGGAATTGATCCGGGAATTGAAAGAGGCGGTGCGCGCCGCCGAGGCAGACAAGAGTCTGCGCGTGCTCACCTTGCGCGGCGAAGGCGGCACCTTTTGCAGCGGAGGCGATCTGAATTGGATGAAGGAAAGCCTGGCTTTTTCCGATCGCGAAAACTATGAGGACGCGGAGAACCTGTACGGATTATTCGAGGCCCTCGATCAATGCCGGCTGCCCATCGTGGGCGCGGTGGACGGTTTCGCTTTGGGCGGCGGCGTGGGGCTGGTCAGCGTTTGCGACTACGTGGTGGCGGATGCCGCCGCGGTCTTCTCCCTTTCGGAAGTGCGCGTAGGCCTGGTCCCGGCCTGCATCGGGCCCTTCGTATTGCGCAAGCTGGGCGAGTCCCAGGCGCGCGCCCTGTTCCTGAGTTCGGAAAGGTTCACTGCCGAGAGGGCCTTGCGGATAGGCTTGGTGCATGAGGTGGCCGAAGGATTCCACGGCGTCACCGCGGCCGTGGATCGCGTGGTCGGCAGCATCCTGGCGGGTTCTCCCAATGCCATCCACGTCGCCAAGGCATTCCTGCGTTCCCTTACGCGCACGGCTCCCGGCTCGCAAGGCGCGCTGGCGGTGCGCACCCTGGCGGAAATCCGCGTGAGCGGGGAGGCGCAGGAAGGCCTGCGCGCGTTCCTGGAAAAGCGTCCGCCCAAATGGAAAAGCCCTTAGCCCGCCCAGGCATGCGGTGCGAATCCGCCGGGATATGTAAAATCGATACGAAGATCACATATTTGATCGATGTCTCCATGAGGCCGCCCGGGCGCAAGCGGAAAAGACCGGCAGCTCGCAGCACCTGCGGTATGTCTTGAGCGAATGGGGGACGGCGGCGCCGGCCGAGGCGGCGTTACGCGCGCGTTACGATAGGGTGCTGGCGGAAGCCGATCCGGAAATCCTCTCCGGTTTGCGAAGGTTTCAAAGCATTGCGGAAACCTACCGCGGCAACGCCTGATCGGCTACCCGATCCAGGCCCGGAGCACATGGCGGAGATTTTCCACCTTCACCGGCTTGGACAGGTATTCATCCATTCCCGATTCCAGGCAGGCGCGGCGGTCTTCTTCCATGGCCTGAGCCGTCAATGCCACGATGGGGATACGGCGGATGGAGCCGGCAGCCTGCTCCAGACCGCGAATGACGCGCGTGGCCTCATAGCCGTCCATACCGGGCATCTGGCAGTCCATTAGGATGATGTCGAAGCCGCCCGCGCGCCAGCGTTCCACCGCCTCCAGGCCGTTCAGGGCCACCTCCACCTTCAACCCCAGGTTTTCCAGGATCTTCACCGCCACCATGCGGTTGACCATATTGTCTTCCGCCAACAGCACCGTCTTGCCATGGAATCCCGGATCGGCCGGGATCGGAATGGAAGCCGCCGGCGCCGGATCGCGCGGCTGCCCGGCCGGAAGCGGCAGGCGGATGCGGAACTCGGATCCGGAGCCGAGCTTGCTCTCCACCTCGATATCGCCGCCCATCAGCCCCACCAGCTTGTTGCAAATGGCCAGGCCCAGGCCCGTGCCGCCGTAATTGCGCGTGGAAGAGGCATCCGCCTGGGTATAGGGTTGGAACAGGATTTTCAAGGTGCCGGGGGACATGCCTATGCCCGAGTCCTTCACCAAGAAAAGCGCCCAGTCCTTCCGGTCCTGCAGGGGATGGACTTCCAGGCTTATCTCGCCCTTATCGGTGAACTTAACGGCGTTGCCGATCAGGTTGATGAGGATTTGCCGCAGCCGCACCGGATCCCCGAAAGCGAATTCCGGTATGCCGCTTTCCACCCGCGCCCGGATATCCAATCGCTTGGATTGGGCGATGCCGGCGAAAAGGGAAACGCATTCTTCGCACATCGGCCGGAAGGCGAAACTCTCCGGTCGCAAATCCAGCTTGCCCGCCTCGATCTTGGAAAAGTCCAGAATGTCGCCCAGGATGGAGAGCAGGCCTTCGCCGGAGATGCGCAACGCGTCCAGATACTTGCGTTGTTCGCCGGAGAGGTCCGTGCCCGCCAGCAGATGCGCCACTCCCAGGATGCCGCTCATCGGCGTGCGGATCTCATGGCTTACGGTGGCGATGAAGTCGCTGCGCGAGCGCGATGCGGCTTCCGTCTGGGACTTGGCCAGTCGCAACTGGGCGGCTTGATCCTCCAGGGCCCTGGCCTGCCTGTCCAGGTTTTGGATGGCGCGGCGGTGGGCCTCCAGAAAGCCGTGCAGCATGGAGATGATCAATAGAAGCCCGGAAGGAAAGGCGATGGCCCAGGAAATAGCCTTGGTCTCCGGCTGCTCGAAATCCGGCAGTATGCGACCGTGTGTGGAAAGCCACCAAAGCGCCAATCCCTCCGCGGCGATGGCAGCCGTCCAAAACAAGGCAACCCGGGTCCCTTGCGTCATCAGGATAAAGATCGCCAGGGCGCTGTACCAGACGCGGGAAGTGGAATGCATCCCCCCGGAAAGCGCACCCGTGGAGACCAACATCAAGGTGCCCACCACGGCCACCCACATGGCCGCCAGTCTCACCGAACCGGACAAGCGGTGCAGCATGGGCGTTGGGAATACCAGCAGTCCCGCCCCCAGGACAATCCACGGGATGACTCGATCCCCCTGCGCCAATCCAATGGCGCCGAACGCCAAATCGTTCACCACCAGCAACAGCAAAGCGACGTAGACGATGCGCGCGTTGCGCAAGGACTCTTCCGAACCGCCGCGGTCGCGCGCGGGGATGACAGTATCCACGATCCGGAACAAGTACTTGAACAAGTTCACCGATCTTTTCCGTTTCACATTAAGGAATTGTAAAGCCGCTCGCCCGAAACCGCCCCATCCTCTTAAAAAGCTAATTAAACCGCCCTAGCCGCCGGAGCCGGCGCCAAGGCTTTCCGCTTGGCCGTTGCCGGAGTTCGCCCCGGACCAGGTAACATGGTAGTTACTGCTTCCGGGACACCGCCAGCAACGTGCCTCGGGACCACTTGCCCGATTGGGCGCTGTCTCAGGTTGCCTTTGACAACACCTTTGACCTCCGGCAACGCTAAGTTCCCCCAGGATTTTGAGTCTATTCCCCTTCTTGTCGAAAAAACATACAGACCATCGCGATTTTTTTTCCGGAGAACGCCAATTCCTGCCCACAATCCGGGAAAATCTCTGTAAATTGGGACCATCACCCGTAAAAGGGCGACGGACTGGTTTGCCGCAGAGGGGTTTGCGCAAGGCCGGTTCTTGGAGGGGAGAAAGGCAGTCGGGGTGGAAGACCTATCGACTCGGACGAAAATCGTAAACCCTATTCGTGAATGGAAGCTGCCGGAACCGCTTGAACATGGCGATGCTCCCTCTGGGGCCTCGCCGTCTGCTTCCAAGCCGACGGTCATATCCGTCGTTACCGGCTTCGCCATGCCCAAAGGTTTGGGTTTGCCCGATCCTATATCCGTCCCGCCCAATCAGCATCCCTTGGGGGTGGAGGACGGACGCGGCAAGCTGGGTCCCCATCTCAAGCTGCTGCTCAAGATGGTAGAGGATCGGCCCCGCGCCAAGATCAAGGACTTCTATCTGATCCTCAAGGATCGGGGGTATCACGGAAGTTACGATCTGGTCAAGAAGAAGATCCACGCCTTCCGCCGGGAGCTGGGCCGTCAGGCGAACGCGACCTTCCTTTCTACGGAGAGCCCGCACGCGCAGGTGGAAATGGCCAAGCTGGTTTTGAAGGGACCGGACCGGGAAATCAAAGCGCATCTTTTCACCATGGTACTGGGCAATTCCGGCCGCTTCTACGCGGAGCTGATCGAAGGCTGCGAGATGGGCTCCTTCCTCCAATGCCATCAGAACGCTTTCGCCCATTTCGGCGGCGTCCCGTCCGGGATCTTTTACGATCCATACGAAAGTCCTGCCATGCGGCGGCTGGTGGGAGGCGTGCCGTTCCATCTTCCCGTAGTGGATTGCGGGCATCATTATGGATATGCCACCCAGCCCACTCCGGTTTTCGCCCCGTGGATGAAAGGCCGGTTGAAACGTCCCGGCAAGGTGCTCAAGAAACTCTTTTTCCCCGGATATGAACTCGTCTCCTTGGAAAAGGCAAATGCGGATATGCTGGCCTGGATGGCTGCATTGGGGCAGAAGAACCCAATTCTGGATCGCAAGGATCGCGGCCTTAAGGAAAGATTGGGAGTCTTGCCCCTGGTGGGATTCAATTTCCGGGGGCGCAGGCAATACTTGCGGCTGCGGGCCTAAAAAAAGCCGTAACGGATATTCTTTTGGGTGGCAGGGGCGTTTTGCCCCAATACTTCAAACTTCTAAGCGATTGTAATGCAATGATTTGCCCTCGCTCCGCTTGGCGGGTATCTCAAAGGATATTATTTTCCTTGCTATGGCAACATTGCGCCGCCGGTTAGGGAGTGATTGTGAATAACACGGAAAACCTGATGGGATTGGAATCTTCTTTACTGGATTTGCACTCGTCGGTTGCAAAACTGATCCGCGTGATCCAAGAGAGTGCGGCATCCCTGGATCGCGGCCAGGACGTCTTAGACAAGTTGCCGCTGCTGGATTTCTACAACGATGATTTGCTGCGCAATATCGGGAATATGCGCGCGCGCAGGTAAGGTCTCTAGCTGTTGACCAATGAGGGCAGCGTCAGACGGACCTTCTGCATTTTCTGCCCATCCATTTCCAGGACTTTGAAACTATACTCCTTGAAGCGGATGACATCTCCCGGTTCAGGCACTTTTCCATGGATGAACAGGATAAAGCCGCCGAAAGTGTCGATCTGGATATCCGGATCCTCCGGCTTCAAGGCCAGCCCCAACTCTCCGTTCAAATCGAATAGGGAAACCATCGGATCCACGAGATAGACCCCGTCTTCGATCTTGCGGATCTTCAGGGTTTCGGTTTCGTCCTCATCGTGGATCTCGCCTACGATTTCCTCCAGGATGTCTTCCAGCGTTATCAGCCCCGCGGTGCCGCCGTATTCGTCCACCACTATGGCCATGTGGATATGCTTGAGGCGGAATTCCCGCATCAGCTCGCCTATCTTCTTGGTGCGCGGAACGAAATAGGCTTCCCGCAACAGGCCCTGCAATTTGAATCCGGGCCCGCGGACTTCGTCCCTGAGGCTCATCAGATCCATGGTATGCAAGATGCCCTGGACATGATCGATGGCGTCCTTGTAGACGGGTATGCGGCTGTACTTTTCCTCCGCGATCAAATCCCGCACCTCCCGGAATGAGGCGCCCATTTCCAGGGCCGCCACGTCCACGCGCGGGGTCATGATTTCCTTGACCTGGGTTTCCCGCAAGTCGAAGATGCTGCGGATCATCTCCTTCTCATCGTCCCTGAGGCCGCTGCGGTCCGGATTCTCATCGTCCGCGGCCGGGGAAAGCTTGTGCAGGTTGGTCTCGCCCAGGAAGCTCAGCTTGGGATCGATGCCGAGTTTGCGGAGGGCGATATCATGTCCCTGGAAGAGCAGCTCACCCAATTTGCCCATGAAAAAGAAGCTGTAGAGCTTGTAGATGCGCAGCGCCCATTTGCCCAACGAGGGGCAGAATGCCTGGGCCAGCACCGGGAACAGCCAGTGGGACACGGAGAAGGACAGGAGGATTCCGATCAGCCCCAAGGTGGTAAGGCTGGATTCCGGAAACAGGAACAGCAGGTAACGGGTAACTGCCAGGATGGCGCCGCCATCGAGGACGAAGCGGCCTATGCTGATGGATTCGAAAAATCCCGGCTTCTCCCACAACAGGGAGGAGCGCTCCACGATGTCTTTGATATGCGCCGATTCCCCGTTGAGGGAGTGCACGGAATTCTGTCCGCGGAAAAAACCGATTACGGTTTTGACCCCGCTCAAAACCCCGCTCAATCCCGTTGTCAGGAAGAAGACCAGGAGGGCGCGTAGGGGAGAAGTGGAATCCACTGGTTGCAGAGTTATAGAACCGGAACGGTCCTATCCGGTTAAATATAGTTCATTTCAAAGTCCCAAATGCAAATCCTCACGGGCCCGCATCGCTTTGCGGTCCTTGCCGTTCCCATGATCGTAACCGGCCAGATGCAATGCGCCGTGCACAACCAATCGCTTTAATTCGTCGTAAAACGAGTTTTTCCAACGGGGCGCCTGCTGTTGCGCCTTCACGGTGGCGATATAGATTTCCCCGAAAACATCCTCATCGTCATAGTTGAAGGAGAGAACGTCGGTGACCTTATCCAACTTGCGGAACCGCTTGTTAAGGTCGCGCACGAAGGCGTTTTCGCAAAAGACCAGGTTTATGCGGCCCATTTCCTTTTGGCGCGGCTTGGGCAATTCGGCGCGCAACACCTTTTCGGCAAGGCGCGCCAAGTCCGCGAGCTTGGGAACGGGTAAGGTGCCGATGTCGGCGCACTCTACCTTGACCAAGTCGGCCTAATCCTCGCCGCCGGCGTCGCTTTCAATACCGGTCTCGTTTTCGGTCCACTTCACCAGCACTTCCACCACCTTCTTGGCCTGGGCGATGGAAGAGATGTTGAACTTGCTCATGGTCTTGTACTCGCCGTTGCGCTTCTGGTAGCGGCGGATGGAAATCTTGGGCGCCTTGAAGCTGTTGGTGGCTTTGTCCAGATCCTGGTACTTGAACATGATAGTGGCCCAGCTGCCCTTGGTCAGGATCTCCTTTTGCACTTCTTTGCAGAGTTGCACTCCGTCTTCCTCGAAGTTGATGGTGATTTCGTCGACTGTGCTGGCCATAGGTCCTTTCGGGGGTGTTCTGCCGGGAGAATGCGAAATGCAAAGTGCAAAATGCACAAGGAAAAGTGAAGAGGGGAGGGGCGAGATGCCGAGGCCGGTGGGAAGCGGCATTGACGGCGTTGCCCGGCCCGAGCCAAGTTGTAAAAGCGCTTTGGAGGGACAGTGAGGGGATTTCTGGCGGTTTTCGGCCTTGCCACATCCATGCCCGGATTCGCGGCGGCCAACGCATGGCAGTCCCTGCTGGCTTCGGGCAAATCCCAATTCCGGAGGATAGGGAACAAGCTGGCGCGTTCGTTGCATTTGCGGAAACCGGCGGGGCCTTATCCGTACGCGCAGGATATCCTGGCCGGGATGGACGGATGGAGGATCTGTTGCATCCGGACCTGATGGATCGAATCCATCGTCAGGGTCTGAAAACGTTTCCCGTGCAAGCCGGCATGGCGCGTTCCGCATTGAACCGGCTTCTGACCTTGGTGGAAGCCCGGCATTTCCTGGATCGGTGATTTAGGGGAGCCAGCCGCGTTCCCGGAGGAGGGCATACCGCGCTTCGGCCGATAAGGGGTCCGGAGCCCCAATCGCTTGGCCAAGAGAAATTGGTATTTTTCCCCGGCATGCCCATCGATCCCCTTGATTCCGATACCGCCGGCACTTTAGCGCAGGAACTTTCCGCCCTGCAGGCCAAGCTTACCCGCGGCGAACGCCTGACCCCGGAGGATGGCCTGTTCCTGTATCAAAGGGGCCCGCTCCCCTGGCTGCAAAGCATGGCCCAGGCGGCGCGCAGGAAACTCCACGGCGAAGAAGCGTACTTCAACCGCAACATCCATTTCGAGCCGACCAACAAATGCGTTTACGCATGCAAGTTCTGCGCCTTCTACCGCGCGCCCAAGGCCGCGGAGGCGGAGGGCGCCTGGGATTATTCCTTCCAGGATTTGCGGCATAAGCTGGATGCCTATCCCGCAGGCAGCCTCACGGAGATCCACGTGACCGGAGGCGTGCATCCCGATCGCGGAGTGGAATACGGCGAGGCCCTATGCGCCTTCATCAAATCCATCCGGCCGGAACTGCACGTCAAGGCGTTCACAGCGGTGGAGATCACCTACTTCGCCAGGAAAAGCGGCGTTACCCTGGCGGAAGCCTTGAAACGGCTAAAGCGCGCGGGCCTGGACTCCCTGCCCGGCGGCGGGGCGGAGATTTTTGATCCGGAAGTGCGCAAACGCATCGCGGGCGGCAAGGCGCCGGCGCATACCTGGCTGGAAGTGCACGAGGCCGCGCATGGGCTGGGCCTGCTTTCCAACGCTACCATGCTTTATGGTCATGTGGAGGAGTACCGCCATCGCATCGATCACATGCTCCGCCTGCGGGATTTGCAGGATAGGACCGGCGGGTTCAAATCCTTCATTCCCTTGCGTTACCGCAACGAGTCCAACGCCCTGAGCCATATCCCCGAAGTGCCGCCGGAGGAGGACTTGCGCAACTACGCCGTGGCCCGCCTGTTCCTGGACAATATCCCGCACCTGAAGGCGTACTGGGTGATGCTGGGCCTGGACATGGCCGCCCAGGCGCTCGACTACGGCGTGGACGATTTGGACGGCACCGTGGACGACAGCACGCGCATTTACTCCATGGCCGGGGGCATGGCGCATCCGGCCGTGACCTCGGCGGAATTGGGCCGCATTATCCGCAGCAAGGACCGGGTGCCGTTGGAGAGGGACAGCGAGTATAGGACGTTGGCAGGGTGAAGGAAAAAGCAAAAAAATCAAAAAGCAAAGTGCAAAATGAAGAGAAAGCGAGGGGAAAGCGGAGAGAAGAGGAAAGATTCTGGGTAACCTGGGTGTGACCGGTCCTCTTGTGCGGAGGCCCGCTTGGAAGCGGCAATGGAGCGCCCCGCCGGGTTGCCGAGCCGCCCTGTATCAATCTTCCAATTTTTCATTTTTTATTTTGCACTTTGCCTTTTGCATTTCGCCCTCTCTCCGAGAGACTACGAGTATCTGTCGTTGAACCAAGGTTCCGCCGTATTCGAATAACCGCGGAGTTCCCAGAAGCCCAATAGATCCTGGGGCAGGAAGAGGATCTCCTTGATCCACTTGGCGCCTTTCCACGCGTACTTGCGCGGCGTGATCATGCGGACGGGGCCGCCGTGCTCGCGCGGGAGGTCGATGCCTTCCCAGGTATGCACCAGGAGCACATCGTCATCGAGGCATTCCGATAGGGGCAGGTTGGTGGAATAGCCGTCGTAGGATTTGATGTGGACATGGGCGGCTTCCGGTTTTGGGACGGCTTTTTCCGCCAGGGTGCGGAAGCGGACGCCGCCCCAATGGTTATCCATGCGGCTCCAGGAAGTGACGCAATGGAAGTCCGAGACGTCTTCCACTTGGGGCAGGGCCAGGAACTCCTTCCACTCCAGCACATAGGGCGATTGCACGTAGCCCTTGACGGTCAGGGACCACATCTCACGCGGGATTTCCGGTTTGACGCCCAAGTCCAGGACGGGCCAATTCTTTACCTCGTGCTGGCCGGGCGGCAGCTTGGGCATGCCATGGAGATTGGCGGGGCCGGTTCCCTGCACCTCCGCATGCGGAGAACGGCCGCCCGCCATGAGGCCCTTATCGCCTTTTTCGGCGCGGCGGATCTTGCCGCGGATCAAGGCTTGGTTGTAGCCGGCTTCGGGGTTTCCGGGTTGGTCCCCATCCGGGGATTCCGTCGGCTCGTTATCCATGCCCTGCCTCCGTGCGCCGAGGGGAAAACCGCCCCGCGGGATGAAAGTTAACAATCTTATCTTTACCTCCCACATGAACGCATCGCAACGCCCGCCCCAGCATGACTGAAGCATCCCGGGATACTTTCGCCGAACGCCTCCGCGCCCACGGGGGGGCGGACTTCCACCCTGCCGCGGCCTACCTTGTGGCGGTCTGGGTAACCCATGCGCTACTGCGGATCGCGCTCATCTTCCGCAGCGACGCCTACGGATTCCCGTTCGTAGGCAAGCCCGATTGGTACATCTTCCATGCTTTTTGCATCGATGCGTTGTGGATCGCCGGCTATTCCTTCCCTTTCCTGGCGGCGGCGGCGCTTTTGGGGGCCGTGGGCCGCCAGGGTAGCGGAGGGGGTACGGGTATCGCGGGTGCTACGGAAGGGCGCGGCGACCGGCGGCCCCGGGGCCTTTCGGCCGGGCGGGGCGTTTTGCCGGCGCTGATGGTTTTCCATTCGGTGCTGCTCCTGTTCACGGTATTCGATCAGGAGACCATGCGCTTTCTGGGCATGCATCTGGATTTTTCGCTGATGGCTACCTACGGCAATTCCGCATCCCTAAGGGAAGTTTTCAAATTCGTGGCTTCCGACGAATCCGTGCGCTATCTGCCTTATGCGCTGTTCTTCGCCTGCGTGCCGGTTTCGCTGCTGATCTTCGCCGGTTTGCGGCGTTTTGCGTGGACGCGCCGCTCCGGGTTGGGTGCGGGGGTGCCGGGGGCCTTGGCGGCGGCGGTCATCTTCTCCTACGTGTTCCTCAACTTCATCTGGACGGGCGGGTTCCGGATGCTGAAGCTGCGGCCCTTTACGGCCACGGTGCTGGAAGGGCTCAAGACCAAGCGGGGCACGGCGCCGGCGCGCATTCCGCTGGCCCGGCTGGGCGGCATTTTCCAAAAACAATGGCTCCTAGAGCAAGGCGATAGTTCCTATGTCTTTCCGGATACCGCTTATCCGTTCTACAAGGCGCCGGTGGAGGCCTTGTGCGCGGCCATGAATGCGGGCGGCCCTGCGGGCGCGGCGGCCACCAAGTCCGCCGGACCGGCCCTGCAAGCGCGCTGCCGCGTCGATGCGGACGGGGACGGTTTCCTGCCCGGGGCGGATTGCGACGACGCTGATCCCCGATCCCATCCGGGAGCGAAGGATATCCCCGGCAACGGCGTGGACGAGGACTGCGACGGCGTGGACGCGGGCCCCAGGAATTTCGTGCTGATATTGATGGAGTCCCATCGCGGCATGAACGCGGGCTACCTCAAGCCTTTCGGATCCCTGCCCAACCACTCCGGAGCCACGCCCACGCCGGTGCTGGACAGCCTGGCCTTGGGCCGGGCGCATGCCTGGACGCGTTTTTCCTGCTCGGGCATCCCCACCATCAACGCCTTGATGAGCACGCATCTTTCCATTCTGCAGCATCCCACCCGCTACATCGCCAATGATTTCGCCACCCTGCGCCATCGCTCCTTCACGGAAGAATTGGGGCGGCATGGATACCGCACCCATTTCTTTTCCGCCGCCGATCCCTCCTGGGACGGCCAGGTGCCTTGGCTGCGTCAATGGTACCAGGGCATCAGTTATGATCGCAGCCGGGAAACCGACGATGCCATGTTGCGCGACATGGCATCGTGGATGAAGGATAGCCTCAAGGTCGATCGCCCTTTCATGGTGACCGCCATGACCAAGACCAATCATTATCCCTTCAACACGGAACCGGGCGTACGCGCCACCGGCCCCGGCGCGAGCCTGCAGGAGAAGATGCTGGCCACCATGGAGTACGCGGATGCTTCCGTAGGCCGCTTCCTGGAGTCCGTTCGGCACGAGCCCTGGTTTGCCCATACCATATTCATCATCCTGGCCGATCACGGCTTCCCGCTTTCCGAACACGGTTCTTCCACCATCGGTTTCGGATTGTATACCGAGTCCATGTGGATCCCCTTCGTGATTGCGGGCGAGCATCCCAAATTGGGCCCGGCTGCATTGCACGATTATCCCGCCTGCCAATTGGACATCGGCCCCACCGTGCTGGACCTGGCGGGAATCCGTGCCGCCAATCATTTCCTGGGCCATAGCCTGGCGCGGCGCGCTACCGGCCTGAACAGCGTGAGCTACCTGGTGCGCGCGGAACAGGGCACTTTGGAATATGGTCCCTATCGCCTGCACGGCCCGCTGGGGGCGACTCCACGCGAGCAGGGGGCGGAGGTGTTCGACGTGGAGCGCGATCGCGGGGAGAAGGCGAACCTGCTTCCCACCACGGGCCAGGCCGTCTACGATTCCCTGCTGCCTTTCCTGCAAACCATGGGAACCTTGAATACATATTCGGTGGAGGCCAATATCCTATGGCCGGATTCGGAGGCGCTGGTCCATTAGTCCAGCAGCCCCGTCGTGCCGGTCGCAACTTGGAATGCCCACGCTGGTCTGCCCGCCTCCATTATCCCCAATACCGGAAGCCTCAAACCAAGGCGTAGCATACCTAAAGCCATGGAAACGGGGCCGGGACAAAGTAGCATACGGTGCCGGAAAGGGTGGCATAAGAGTTGTCCGTGTAGGTAGGACCGGCCTTGAAATTCGGCGCGATTGTACTAAATTCTCTCGGCCTCGGGGTCATAGCTCAGTTGGTAGAGCGCTTGCATGGCATGCAAGAGGTCTGGAGTTCGACTCTCCATGGCTCCACCAGAAAGCCCCCGGTCTTAGGACCGGGGGCTTTCTGTTTTTAGGCAGAAAAGAGAGGTTTTCTTTAAAGGTTCCGACGATCGAAGGTTGAGGCCGAAGGAGACTCGAACTTTATGGGATCAGGTCCGCGTTTTCTTTGAAGCCGAGCCTTTGTTCCTGGAGATTTAGCGGCTGCCTCCAAGCAGCACTTTGCCGGCATTCAGATCAAGGTGAGTAGATTAGGCGACGCGACGTTTTTCATCACTAACGGCAAGGGGTATCGGCTGTTCATGGAACCTCAACGTCCCCGGATCGAGATCCGCGCCCGCATGATATCCCGTGAACCGGCTTCGTTTTTGGACAGGAAGACCGCGTTGGCGGACGTACTCTGTGCGGATACCGCTGGCGAGAAGAGCGTTTCTCCGGATCTCTGCGCCTCTGGCGAAAAGATCCAATGCCATGCCTTACCTTCGATTGTGGTTGCGGCTACCATGAACCCTTGGGGCGTGGTAGCGATCAGATATATATGCTCGTCGTTTGCATCGGCATCAAACTCGAATACGGCGGAATCCCCAAAAGGACTGGATGCGGAATCTACCGCGTGGAAATCCGCATCGAGCCATAGGCAACGCAACACGCCGCCAGCCGAGCTTTCGCCGCGGAGGTCCGTACGTTGGGATACACCCGGAAAGGGAGCTGCATATTTTGCCAGTAGTAAGTACCCATTTCCATTGCGGACCAGCAAACCATCGAGCACTCTACCTTGTCCCGCTGCCGGCAGGATCCGGTATCGGGCATTTCCGGTTTCCAGTCCATCCTGAAATAGCACCAAAGCCTCTCCGGCGGACTGCATGGCGCATGCGGTAACAGCCAGGCTGGAATGGCCCCGAACGAATCTCGGATTCTGGAACACCCCCGATGGGTAACGGCCTGTCAATGTGATTTCCTGATGCCCCTGGACCTGATATCCAAGGGATGAAATCGCGCTGCCGGGCATGGTCCAAACCGTTGCGAGGCCTTTCGATACGGTTCCAACATCCCAAAACGGCAATCCAAAGGGTGAACTCAGCTTGCCCAAGGATCGGGGCACTCCCTCAGAATCGGTTTCCAATGAACGGGTGGAAACATCATGCATGCCATCCGGACTCGCAGTCATACTGGCCAACGAAAGGGTGTTTCCATCGGAGATAAGCCGGAGCGAGTTGATTTGATCGGCCGGAGATTTTTGCAAGTCCGCGATGCGGAGTTCAGTTGCGGGATCGGGCATGGATGACCTCGTGGGGTTCGAACAAGAAACCAGGATGGCAGTGGTAAAAGTCGAGAGCCATTGGATTGGCTTCATGCGATTTTCAGGATAGAAAGTTTGTGGGCGATGGCCTTGGGAATGAACAACTGATCACCTGCTTGAATGGCCGCAGGAGACGGGTGTAGCGATCGATAGCTCGCATTATAGGGGTGGCTATAAAGGCCCGAAGCGGAAGCGATTCCGAATTTAGTCGCGATGGTGGCCAAGGTTTCCCCAGGTGTAGCGGTATAAAGGATGAAACCCGGGCTGCAAGCCCCGGGTAGGAAATGCGTGTCCCCCGCGGAACTGAAAGGAAACGATTCCGGGAGGCAGGGCTCCTAGGCCTCCGATGCCGCCATCTTCCCAGACTTTAAGATCGGCCTTGGGGCCGACCCCGTAGGAAGGATCGTAGACGCCGGTGGCGTGTTGCACCAGCGCGTGATCCCCGAAAGTAAATTGAGGATTGTCCTTACCTTGGCCAGGTATTCCTTCCTGCTTCACGCATTCCGTTTCGCCTTTATGCGTAAAAGGGACGGAAAGGCTTCCCGGGGCGGCGAAGGAGCAATTTTTGACGATAAACAATTTGGCCGAGACTGGCACACGCCTATTACGGCGCTGGACGTGACCCCGTGCGCCTGATGCATCGCCACTTGGAAACGCGCCCAGGCTCCGCAACGACCCGTTCCGTCTCCGCGGCTAAGGAGGTCCGAGCAAGCAAATACCCCGGAGCTGGGCGTACCACCTCCCATTTTATAGTAAGTCAACTCCACGCCGTCCCGCTTGCGGCGGATCCCCTTCCCATCGCCCAGGCTATTGGTGAATGGTTTGAAGGATTCTTTCACGAACGCATCTTCGTCTTTGGCACCCGCCGCGCCTTTGCAGGAGATCTCCAGCAAGGTCCAATAATTGGGTGTTCCCGACGGATCGCCCAAGGTCACGTAAAGCAAATTGCGGCTGGTTCCGGCCGCCGCCTCCGGCTGGCCCTTAGGCTTCATATGCCAAGAGATGTCGCTGGTTTCGAAGCAACCTACTTCATTGGGTAAGGTGCGATCGCTGGTTAAATTGAGGGTAACCTGGGTGTCACCCGGATTGACGTTTACCGTTCCTTTCCATTCGAGAGATGAGGAACCGAACTTCGTTTTGGCGCTGATTTCGACAGGTTCCGCCAAGGAGGGTTGGACATCAACCGCGAACTTGGCGTCCAGAATGATCTTTTGGTTCCGGGCGTACGCTACCGGGGCCTGGTCGGTTTGCGCGCGAGCCACTTTCCATTCCGGGGCGGGGAAATTCCCGAAAGTATCGTTGTCGATGGGGTTATTGCCCTTGAAGGTGAGTTCTTTGAGGGAAAGCTTGGAATGGATCTTTCTCTTCACGGTAAGCTTGGGCGATTCCACCTCTTTGCCATCGCGGTGCTTCGCTTTGAAGGTATAGTCGGCCTGTTGTACCGGCTTGCCCTGCATGTCCTTGAAAGGCGGGGACCATAAGGTGAGAACAACCGATGCCTTTCCATTGGCCAGATGCCCGTCTTGCACATCGATCCGTTCCGTTTTGCCATCGGGGGTTTTCGCATTCACGGTGAACGTCACCCGCGTCAAGTGGGAGATCTCGGCGGGCAACGTTCCCTCGACGCTTGCTCCCATGGTTTCATCAAAGAAGGCGGAGCCGGCTTGCCACTTAGGATTGCTTAGGACCACTTCAGGTTTGGGCGGCGACGGCGGATCCTTTACCTTGTCCCCTTTTTTGAAGTCTTCTTCGGATTCTTCCGCAAGCTGGTTGGACGCTTCATCTTCCGCCTTTATTCTGGGACCGCTTCCTCCGCCCTTCGGCTTCTGGATCAGCGCTTCCTCCCAGGATTTCTTGGCGGGAGGGTCTTTTCCTTTGCCGGGGTTGAAAGGATCAAGCATGACGATTCCTACGGGATGCTGGTACGCCATTTTCATGTTCCAAGATACCCACATGAAGGGTAACAGGTGGGAAATGTATGACGACTTTGGATACTCCAACAGGCCTCGACCAGGACAAAAGTGGGCGAGGTCATTTTTCCATGCAACGGTCAAGCGTATGAAGGAGCCATATCGCCGGCTAAGTCATGGAAATCGTTTAAAATCAAGGCTGTTTCAAGACCTGCCTTAGCCAGAAAAGTTCTAAAAGAGTCTACTTGGCTCCACCAGAAAAGCCCGGTTCTCGTAAGAGACCGGGCTTTTTTGTTCCTTTCAAGTTCGGAAGCTGCTTTTATTTCCGCATCCTTTTGCGGTAATCCTGGAGCAATTCGCCTAGTGAAAAGCGATAGACTCCTCCATATCCATAGGAAATAGCGTCTCGAACGGGGGGATTCCATTCAAAGGATTTCCAGTCGCAGATATCCCAGGGGTTATACCACTTGCGGTATGCCCTCCCATTCGGGATGTCTTGGGCCTTTCGAACCCGGCGGTTCGCTGCAATTTTTGACAGTCGGCGGCGCTTGCTTCCGTAGCCCTCGGTTGATATGGATTTGCGGTATGAACGACTCATGTATTAGGCCTTTGTTAAGGTGACTAATACACGGCATCTCCCTCGATGTTTTCGGCGCGACGCCGGTTTTTCGTCCGATTCATCCTCTAAATTTAAACTTCTTCGAGAAAGTTGCCCAAGCCCTTAGGTGTGAGCCTCGAGTGTGTTTCAAGCCAATGCGCGTTTTTGAGTTCCTCCTCCAATAGTCGGAATCATCGGAACAGCCGTCGTCTCCAAGCGCCGTCTTGCCTGAGGAATATCACGGGCAATTTCAGCCAAAGCGAAAACTGGATCCGGAATCGCCCGCCGTCCTTGCTCCCATTGCTGCACAGCTGCCGATCCAGCGTGAAGAAGGCGAGCAAACTGGGATTGGGATAGTTCCATGTCGGCTCGAATTTCTTTGAAAGCTTGCGCACGTTGCAGCTTTATCTCCAACTCATCCTTAGTGACTTGAGTCGTGGAGCGGCTTCCGTCCGCATAGACCATCGTTGCCTTAAAGCGAGTTTTCCCCTTGGCCCAATTTTTCAAGGAGACCGCGCCTTTGCGTGCCTGCTCTTCTATGCTCGGGATCTTCTTTTGAGTGCTCATGGGTAAACGTCCTCCTTAATCGTCCAGATCTGCTCCTTAATGGCTTCCTTTTCCCTGGGGGTCAGATCGGATTTCTTGTTTTTCGGATATAGTGTCAGGAAAAAGATGGCATTTCGGCTATCGCGATAGTAGTAGATGACTCTGGCCCCTCCTCTTTTGCCGCGGCCTTCGAGCGAAACCCGGATCTTTCTAGCCCCTCCCGTTCCGGAAACCAAATCGCCTGCGTCGGGATTTTCGCTGAGCTCATTCTGCAAAGTCACCATGCCATCATCGCCCAAGTATTGTTCGGCCAATTTGGTGAAGTCCTCGTCCTCCAAAAAGATCAGCTTCAAGGCCGGTGAACGGTGCTCCCCCATACCTGGTATTTTTGAACCACCTTGCCGCATTTACTAAAAGTACGTCAATGACCGATATAAGTCAATGACTGATATAATGTGTTTTAAAAGGAGGAAATCCGGATGTCCTAAGAGGCGGCGGCCGTCGAGGGCCTAATTGCCCAATAAAGGTGAGGAGACAAAAAAACTTCATCGCCAGGGCCAAATCAATTCCCTGAAATTTTCCAGAATTTGGAAGGTTTTGGGTTTGGATTCATTCAGGAAAGTTCGAAAAGAGTCTACTTGGCTCCACCAGAGCGCCCTCGGTCTTAAGACCGAGGGCGCTCTGTTTTTAAAGGAATTTGCGCAGGTCAAGGCTCTCTTCCTTTATGAAATCCGTAGGATCCCAAAGAGACTCGAACTCCAAAACAAAAAGACCTCGCCGCATACGATACCCTATCGTATATTTAGGTCATGAAAGTAACAGCCCTTATCCCTGATCCCCTGGTCGCGGAAATCAGAAGTCTGGCGCAAGGAAAAACTTTGACCGATTCCCTTATACTCGCTTTAAGCGAATGGACGGAAACGCGGAAATCCCTGCTTCTTGCGGAGAAGGTCAAGGCAAAGCCCTTTTCGTTTCGACCCATTTCCCGCTCCAACGCATTGCGTAAGGTGAATCGCACTAGGTGATATTGGTCGATACTTCGGTCTGGATAGAGTTTTTCAGGGTCAGGGAGCCATTCTATTCGGCAGTCCGTGTGCTCCTGGAAAATCGCCAGGCGGTAACCATTGAATGCGTCTTCGCGGAGTTGCTGCAAGGAGCGAAATCTCCGCGTGAGCGGAGACTGATCCTTGAAATGTGGCAAAGTCTTCCCAAGGTCGATGAAGATGGCCTGCTTCTCCACGCCGGGGAGACGGCGGGCCTGCATCGATGGCCTGAACGTGGTATTGGACTTGTTGACTCTTGGATCGTGGCGGCCGCTAAACGCGCGGGCGTTCAGGTTTGGACGTTGGACAAGAAAATTAAATCCATTCTGAACGCATCGGAATCTTTCTCACTTTAGTTTCCAAGATTGCTTTGGGAAAGCCGCCTTTGCCCAAGAACTACCGAGTGGACAGGCAACCCAACTCTTTAAAATCATTCAAGATCAAAGAAATTCCGCAGAGGCTGCGGGCGAAGAAAGTTCCAAAGAGTCTACTTGGGTCCACCAGAAAGCCCCGGTTTCGCAAGAGACTGGGGGCTTCTGTTTTGGTGGAGATTCGGGCCGGTCCGTTGCATCTATTCGGTCCGGAAGCGCTCCATAACTTCGGGTTTTCCCTTTTCGGCATTCCACCACGCCCTGAATCCGTGCGAGTCGGGCTTTGCGAAATCGTAAGCGAAGTCGGGTTTGACGCGACGCAGCAACTTCAGGGATTCCTGCCGGACCCACATATCATTTTCCGTCCCGTCCAGAATCGAGAGGAGCGGCTCAACCGAAGCCGGTGCGAATACCGAAATGAGGGTAGCCGGTTTACTACGGCTGTCGCCATAGGAAAACGAGACCGTGAAGAGGCCTTCGGCCAGGCATCTATCCATCATGGTCTTGAACAGGGAGAAACGGAATGTCGCATACGTTCCCGGCTTCACGGGAATCTCCTCGTGCGGAGGGGCCGTCACTTCGCCAACCGGATCGACTTTGGAAGGATTAAGGAGGAAGAAATTCTCGGTCGTATCTCCGGGGGATAAAACATGGATGAGGATGTGTTGGGTGCCTTTGGGATCCTCAATCATCAAGTCCTGGCTGCCGCCATTTCCGATTCCGGCGAAGAAGCGGAAATCGGTACCCATGGCCACGCGAGGGGTTTTATCCGGCGAGGGCAGTAATCGCATGCCAGGATCCAATTCGATGCGCATTTTCATTGATGAATCGTCCTTTCGGGGGACCGTATGGGAACAGGCCAATAGGGCAATCGAAAGAAAAAAAGCCGCAGTAAAGTATCGGCCAAGCATCGGCATCAAGACTTACCGCGAAGTTTCCCGGAATCGGCGACGCTGAAAAGCGCTCCGGAACCATACGGGGTCATTAAACCGGAGTTCGAATGGTCACCGGCTCCGAATTCCGCGCGCTTGAACGCGCTCTTGGTGCCGTGACCGATTTCATGACGGCAAATAATCTGAAGCCGCCCGGCATTCCCGTAATTCTTGAAGATGACCGAGATGCCGCCTCTATTGAACCCTTGGACTTCACGCCAGGTTTTGATGTCGGGATGGCCCGGGATGTTCATCCCCGTTCCATGATTGGCCATGTTGATGGAAATTCCTGCAGGCCAGAAATTCGTTTGACCATCCGTGCCCACGTTCGAGAGCTTCGGATGATAGTACTGAACGGCAAGCAGGGAGCTCCCTCCAGGGACGGCCGCGGCCGTGAACCAGTTCGAGACCCGGTTTCCGTAATCCGCGATAATCGCGTCGAACCACAGCTGGGCCTTCGCCTCGATGGCGAGTTTCGCCACGGCTTGCTTCATCGGGTTGGCAGAAGCGTAGTCGGCGAGCTCCGTCGCCGTAGGTTGCATCTGGTTCGGGGGCGTTTCGAGCTTAGATGGTGAGAAATCGGCGGCTTTCCAGAATACCGCGGCCGCATCATTCCGCTTGCCCAACTTGCTGCCAGGAGAGTATTCGAACGCTGCGGTCTTCTCGAGGTTATCGTTGGCAGGATCTTCGAAGGAGAACTCCAGCTTCACGGGCACTTCGATCAAGACGCCGTTCCCGTCGGCTTTCTTGAGGAAGACCGATGCGCTCGCCTCCATGTCGGAATTGGGCACGTTGATCACGATCTGTTTGTTGGCGTCCATTCCGGCGACGGTAATCTTGATTTCCTTGAGCTCGATCTTGGATTCTTTCGCGTCGGACCGGCTCTTGGCATCGCCTGTAACCTCGACGGTTGCCTTAAGCGGGCTGTGAAGGGGCTGCGCGGATTTTCCATCGCTCCCCTTCCCGTCCCATTCGAAAACGGGGAGGCGGATCTTTGACCTTATCGTCCGTGAGGAATTCCGCTTCAGCTTCCTTCTCTTGCGCGTCCGCCGCGGCTGTTTCGGACTTGCGCTTGCCGCCGCCTCCACCTCCACCTCCAGTCGGTTTCCGGAAGACTTCATCCCAAGATTTGTCGGGCGCCTTCTTCTTGGCGAAGGGATCGAGGGGATTGAAGTTCATTGCCAACCTTGCTGCATGGGATCGGAAATATATGCAGACCGCGCCAATTGCCAACCCCGCGTGTGCACCGGGTCACAGACTTGGGGTGGGGGGGGATTCAGAAAAGACAGAAAAGGCGGGGATTATGCGAGCACCTTCAACTTGGAGCGCGTAGGCTTCCGGGAGGCCGCTTTGCGAGTATGGCTTCGCCTTCCAATCGGGCCCGCTCCTGGCGAATGCGTTCCAGCAATTTCTCGGCGGGCTCATCGTTGGGATCCTGGGGCACGAGTTCGCCGCGGAATGCTTTGGCGAGGATGGCGTAGGGGAATTAGTGACTAGTATATCCTTGGGTTCAACTTTAGTACGTGTTCCTTCCGCTTCGGTCGGGATGTTAACGAATGCATGTAAAAACGTGGTTGATGGATTCCGGGAGGAAGTAACTGTAGTGGCTTACTTTGCGGATGTTCCCGGCACGGAAGGCACTAACGTCCAAAGCTGCTCCCCGTAAATATGGAATCTGATATTTTACTTAATGCAAAAAAGATAAAATAAGGTGAAGCATATTTTACCCTGGGGCCCCTAAAAAAGGAAATTGCCGGCATCCCCGGGGGCGGGACGGATGAGTTCACCGCCTTGGAGGGGGAGTCTTTCACGGACCAATTCGTGCCATCCGAGGAAATTAGGATGGCGCCTCCATAGCCTACGGCCACGTAATGGCTTCCGTTCCAGGCGATGCCGGACATATATCCACGGGGAAGGCGAGCATGGATGGTCCATTTCAAACCGTCTGGCGATGTGACCAATCCGCCCCCGTCCCCGTCTGCGACGAATTGGTTCCCTCCCCAAGTCACGGCATTAAGCGTGGCGGCAGAGAAGGAGGTGTCGGCCCAAGTCTTTCCGTCCGCGGAAGCCATCACCATTCCCTCGGCGAAGTGGAGTCCTTCCCCGTAACCGGCCGCGACCAAAGATTTTCCCGACCATGCCAAGGATAGGAAGCCGAAGTGACTGGTGACTCGGTTGAAGCATTGAGCCAGCTTTCTCCATCCGGCGAGGTCATGACAAAGCCATGGTTGCCGACGACGACCCAGCCATTACCGGCATGGACCACCGACCCCAGGGTGTACCCGCCCTCCCGGGTCTTGGCCTTCCAATCGGACTGCGCCGAAGCGATCGAGGCGCAACCGATCAACAAGGCGGCCATGGGCAGTCGTGTCATTCTGTACATTATCCGCCCTCTCGGAACGGAGGCTCGCAACATGCGAGCCACGCCGTAAAAATTAAAAATGAACTCGATTGAGCGGGTAGGCCCGATCATTTTTTTGACGGGAGGAGAGTCTCGACATCCTGTGGATCCAGGTTATGCAACTGATCCACATCTTCCTTCATGGAGATTTCCAAGGTTTCCTCCTTGCCATCTTCCTCTGATTGGCGACGGTGAAGAGCAGACTGGGAGCCAAGCGTCCATCGGCCGTAAGCGCCAGGGTCTTTATGGCCTTCTTCACCGCATGGTGCCGCACCTTTACCGGGGATTGCTTCGCCTCCGCTTGGAGCTCACGGTCCAACTCCGCCTTCATCCAGTCGTGCTTGGCGCGGCCCCGGATTTTCTGTTTTCGGGAGATGACTGGATCGGTGATTTCCACGGCGCGCAGGCGACCGCCATTGCCGAGGGTGATCCGGGCATGGTTGGAGGTGCCCCTTGGCGTGAATGGGGCGCCGATTTTTGGGAATGGGATCGGGTGAAGGCTTGGAAATGGGGAAGTGAGGTTGATTTCCCTATGCAGGTCCCGAGTATCCAGTCAGCCCATGCTCATACAAAAAACCTTGATACAAGTCGACAGGTATATGCATCGAATCTTCGGGTGGCGAATATTAAACCGGCCATCCGGAAAGAAGGAATCTCCATGAAAGTCCTGCAACACAAGATCTGGATGGGCGCTCTCGTCGCGGCCTCCGCGCTTCCCATCGCGGCGGCTATCACCGTCGACCAAAATACGTTCTCGGGCCGTACCTACACCACCTACGTGGACTTTAGCGCCACGACCTCCGAGCCTAACCATCCGAATTATTCCACCTTCGCCGCCGGCGAACATTTCCGGAACGTCACGCCCAAGTATTTCGATCTCAATATCAACGCATCCAGCCAGGGCGGCGACCTGGGGGGCTGTTTCGAGATCGGTACTTTGCCCGCGGCATCCGGTCTTATCGCCGATACCGAAATCCTGGCCAGGATCCTCAGCAACACCAACCCCGGCAACAACACCGAATGGCAACGGCTTTCGGACGATGTCGACGGAACCACCTACTCTAAGGCGCGCCTGTTTTTCGAGGACTTTGTCGATATCTCCCATACGGTGATCCGGATAGCCATGTTTGACGGTTCCGCGACCAATAATAAAGCGCAATTCAAGTTCTACGTGAAGCCCATCGCTCCCAGTGAGCCAGGCGTTACCAAGATCATTCTCACCGAAGCGGATTGCTTCAGCCCCAGCGTTTCCGGGGCCGGCTCCGACGAAGCCACGGCCTTCATCGATCGCCATGAGAACGTACTCATCCGTCACGTGCATTGAGGCTTGCTTTCGCTCTGCGAATATCCGCGACAAGAAAACCGAATAAAAAAATTTCCCTTTAGAAAGGCGAATCACATGAAAAATCCGTTAAAAAAAACCACTTCCTCCGGATGGGCGGCGACCATCGCCGTGGCCCTGGCCGCCATGGCGGGGTCTTCCGGCGCCAATATCGTCAACAAGATCGAGAACTCCCAATACTCCAGTACCCCGGCCACCTATAACTCGGGTTATACGCATTATGTGGATTGGTCGTTGAAGTCTTCCCAAACCGGGCACAGCAACTACGATTCCATGGACGGTTTGAGCGGAACCAAGACCAAGTACTTGAACTATACGCACAATGCCGTCTTCGCGGGCCAATCCGGCTTCGCGAAATGCTTCGCCATCTCGACCTTGGAAGCCCTGCCCCCGGTCGCGAATACGGATACCCGCATCATCGTCAAGAACGCCTCGGGGGTTTGGGTGAACCTGTCCGATGATTTCACCGGCGTTGGTTTCTCAACCCGCTACGCCTATGCGCAAATCTTTTTCTACGGCGCGGGGCAAACCCGGACCAATCCCCAGATCCGGGTGACCTCCTATAGCAGTGGGTACAACAAGGATGCGTTCAATCTGAACAGTAATTTCCTGACTACCAATTTCAACGCGTGCATGGACGGCATCGCCGCTTTGCCCGGAACGGTGGGACGGTCTTCGGCATTTGTCGCCGGCGACGGCAAGGTGGTCATCAACCACGTAGGGCTTTGATTCCGTTTCCCTTCCTTCCCCGGTAGCGGGAAAGGTCCGGTATTCCCGGCGGCGGGAATGCCTTCGCTTCCAAAATCGAAACATGGAGAGGATTATGAGACTCGCAGCGACATTGGCCTGGATGGGCCTGGTACTCGCCCTTGCCCCCCTGGCAGGCGCTGAAGATAAGACGGCGGCATCCGGTGAGTCTTCCCCCAAGCCCGGGATAGACATGCAAGAAGTGCAGCGCCAGAATCGCGCCGTCGAAGCGAGACTGCAACGTGAACAGGATGAAGAAGCCAAGCGGTATGTCCAGGCGCAGGAGCGCCTCCGGGTGGAAGGGGATTCCAACGCTTGCGTGGCGCTGCACAATCAGCGCGGCACCTGCTTGCTTACGGTCTCGGCATTCAATAACTTCACCCGGTCGGTGGAGCCGGACGGGGACATCAGCGAAGAGCGCCTCAAGCAGATCCGCATAGCCATTCTCAAGGAAACCCTGCACGCCGATTTCCTGCAGGACCGCTTGGAGTCGACCGGGATGGGGAAAAAGGTGATGGAAATGGGGGTCGCCAGGGAAAAGCAGTATTGGGCCGGCATGGTGAAAACGATCGGTGAAAAAAAATTGCGCGCCCTGTACCGGCAATACCGGGAATTTTTCCTGGCTCATGAGGATAGGAGTTATGACGTGCTCGCCTCTACCGATTCGAGCCTGATCGATTCCCTGTCCCGGCTTACCGGGAAGGCGGGGAAGCTTGCCGACCTGCCGTGGGTGCGGATGGACGATTCCCTGTTGCCGGCCTCCTTGGCCGAGGCGGGGAAGAAACTGCGCAAGTGGCGCTGCTCCCAACCGCTCGCCTGGGTCGGAGGTTCGGCGATCTTGCGCGCGGCCGATATCCGCAAAACCCCTGAAGCCGGTTTTGAGGATGCCGTCCCTTGCTTGGTGGGCATGCTGTCCTATCAGCCGCTGGATTCGGCCCGCGCCGAGAAGGAAGCGCTGCAATACTACAAGGCCCATCCCAAGGAATTCGCCATCCCGGACACCCTGGCTTTGGATGCGCGCCTGGCCCCCGGCATCGAGCCGGACCCGGCGCGTCTGCAGACCATAGCCTCGCGCCGCATCGCCAGCACCGATCTTCCTCCCCAGGAACGCCGCTGGCTGGAAAGCCACGACTCCCTGCGCGCCGGAAAAAAAATCGCTCCCTTGAGCGCGGGCCTAGGCATGTGGGAGTTCCGCGTTTTGGATGTCAAAAAGGGGAGCGCGGGAAAAGGCGGCGGGTCTTTCGCCATGGAGCGCGCGAACCTTGTGGCCCGCTTGGCGCGCATGCGCGCGTCGGGGGCTTTGCACGCGGTTCTCGCGGAGGTTTACAAGAAGCGGAGCGATGTCGGCATGTATATCTTCCAGGATCTGCTCGATAAGAGCCGTGCGCCCACCCCGGAGGAAATCGCCCAAGCGGAAGCGGATACCACTAAGATAGAACTCCCTCCGGATCTGGACGAAGAGCACCGTAAGCAAGTCATGGATAGGATGGCGAGCGTCCGTATCAGGGACGAAAAACGGGATCAGGACTTCGATTCTTGGCTGAACCATTACATAACGCTGAAGGGGATTTGAGCAGCGGTTGGGGAAGAACAAAAATAAGGGACTGAAAGCGGAATCGATTGCCCGCATTGCGGAGCCCATTGCCGCGAATTCCTGCCGATGGCGGAGCACTCCTGCAAAACCTGAATCGATCCGAACCGACGTATGGATGCGGATCTTCTTCAGTGTTTGCCTTTTTTCCACAGGAAATAAATCACCGGGTACACGGCCAGCTCCATCAATACGGAGGAAAGCACTCCCCCCACCATGGGGGCGGCTATCCGCTTCATCACGTCCGAACCCGTGCCGTGGCTCCACATGATCGGGATCAACCCTGCGAGGATGACCGAGGCGGTCATGATTTTGGGCCGCACCCGTTGCACGGCGCCTTCGTCGATTGCATGCCGCAAATCCGATACGGTGTTCATCATGCCCTTGCCCTTGGCCGCATCGTAGGCGCGTTCCAGGTAGAGCAGCATCACCACGCCCGTTTCCGCATCCAGTCCGGCCAACGCTATCAACCCAACCCATACCGCCAGGCTCATGTTGAAGCCGAGCAAGTACAGGTACCATACGGCCCCGATCAGGGAGAACGGTACGGCCAACAGAACGATGGCGGTCTTGGCCAAGGACCGGGTGTTGAGGAACAGGATGATCATGATGATGAACAGGGTCATGGGGATGACCAACATCAAGCGCTTTTGGGCGCGCTGTATGAATTCGAATTCGCCGCTCCAGACCAGGTTGTAGCCAGCGGGCAGCTTGATGTTGGCGGAAATGATCTTTTGCGCGTCCTTGATATAGGTGCCGATGTCGATGCCGCGCATGTCCACGAAGACCCAGGCGTTGGGGCGCGCGCCTTCCGTGCGGATGACCATGGGACCGCGCGTAGGAACCAGGTCCGCGATCTGCCCCAAGGGAACCTGTTGCCCGGATGAAGCTGGGATGAGCACCCGTTTGAGGTCTTCGAGGTTGCCGCGCAATTCCCGGCTGTAACGAAGGCTGACCGGGTAGCGCTCCAGGCCTTCCACAGTGGTGGTCACCGTCATGCCGCCCAGGGCGGTCCGGATCACGTTCTGGACGTCTTCGATATTGATACCGTAGCGCGCCGCTTCCAGGCGGTTGATTTTCACATCCAGGTAATTCCCGCCAACGGCGCGTTCGGCGAAGGCGGAGGAAGTATGCGGAACAGTGCGCATCAAGGCTTCGACTTGCTGGCCGATTTTCTGCAGGGTATCCAGGTCGGGTCCCGAGAGTTTGACGCCCACGGGCGTCTTGATGCCGGTGGAAAGCATGTCGGTGCGGTTCTTGATCGGCATGGTCCACGAATTGGTGAGACCGGGGAACTTGAGGGCCGCGTCCATTTCCTCGATGAGTTTGT
Source organism: Fibrobacteria bacterium (assembly GCA_025360005.1). Lineage (GTDB taxonomy): Bacteria > Fibrobacterota > Fibrobacteria > UBA11236 > UBA11236 > Chersky-265. The sequence continues at coordinate 14,753 of JANYDA010000021.1, read as the reverse complement.
CCGGTGTCATGCCAGCCCGCCACTCTTTTTCCGGCTTCAGGCGGATGGTGGTTTCCACCATGTCCAGGCCCGCCGGATCTGTCGCTGTTTCCGCGCGGCCGATTTTCCCGAAGACCTGGGCCACCTCCGGAAAGGCCTTGATGATCTTGTCCGTCTGCTGGAGGATTTCCTTGGACTTGGTCACGGAAATGCCGGGCAGGGAGGTGGGCATGTAGAGAAGGTCGCCTTCGAAAAGGGAGGGCATGAATTCCGTTCCCAACCGGGTGAAGGGAAACGCGGTGATAAGCACAAGAACCACAGCCGCGCCGATCACGGTCTTGGGGAATTTCAAAACGAAATCGACCACGGGATGGTAAATGCGGATGAGGAAACGGTTGATCGGATTTTTATGTTCCGGCAGGATTTTCCCGCGGATGAAGAATCCCATCAATATCGGCACGATGGTGATGGCCAGGACGGAGGACGCGGCCATGGAATAGGTTTTGGTGAAGGCAAGCGGTCGGAAGAGACGGCCTTCCTGGGCTTCCAAGGTGAAGACGGGGATGAAGGATACGGTGATGACGAGCAGCGACCAGAATAACGCCGGACCTACTTCCAGTGAGGCCGCCAGGATGACGTCCCAGTGGCCTTTCCGCTCATGCGCGGGTTTCATGTTTTCGCGCTCGATATGCTTGTGGGCGTTTTCAATCAGGATGATGGCTCCGTCCACCATGGCGCCGATGGCTATGGCGATGCCGCCGAGTGACATGATGTTCGCGTTTATGGTTTGGAAACGCATGATGAAAAAGGCCATGAGGATGGCGGTGGGCAAGGTGAATATGGCCACCAAAGCGCTGCGCGCATGCAGCAGGAATATGCCGCATACCAAGGCAACGATGATCATTTCTTCGATCAGCTTATGGCTGAGGTTATCCACGGCTCTGTGGATGAGCTGGGAGCGGTCATAAGCGGGAACGATTTTCACATCCGGGGGAAGACCGGCTTTCAATACTTCGAGTTTCTTTTTCACCGCATCGATGACTTCCAGGGCGTTTTGGCCGTAACGCATGACGATGACGCCTCCCGCCACCTCGCCTTGCCCGTCCAGTTCGGCTATGCCGCGCCTCATTTCCGGTCCGATATTGATATCCGCTATGTCCTTTAGGTAGACGGGCGTTCCGGTGGAAGCATTCATCGTGACGGGCAGGTTCTTGATATCCTCCATATTCTTCAGATAGCCCAGTCCGCGGATCATGAATTCCGCCTCGCCCATCTCTATGACTTCGCCGCCCGCGTCGGCGTTGCCTTTCTTGATGGCCATCTCCACCATGCTCAAGGGGATGCCGTAGCCTTGCAGTTTCGCCGGGTCCACGTTGACCTGGTACTGCTTGACGAAGCCCCCGACGCTGGCCACCTCGCTGACGCCTTCGATGCTGGCGAGCTGGTATTTCAGATACCAGTCCTGCAGGGAGCGCAGTTCCTGGAGGGAGCGCCTGTCGGAGACGAGCGCATACTCATACACCCAGCCTACGCCGCTGGCGTCCGGCCCCAAAGTGGGAACCACTCCTTGGGGCAGCCGTTTTTGGGCATAGTTCAGGTATTCCAAAACGCGGCTGCGGGCCCAGTAGATGTCCGTGCCGTCTTCGAAGATGACGTACACCAGGGAATAGCCGAAGAAGGAATAGCCGCGCACCACCTTCGCGCCCGGGACCGAAACCATGGAAGTGGTCAGCGGATAGGTGACCTGGTCTTCGATAGTGCGGGGGGACTGCCCCTTATCCTCGGTGTAGACGATGACTTGCACGTCGCTGAGATCCGGCAAAGCATCGATGGGGGTATTGAACAGCGCAAAGGCACCGAATCCGATGGCGAGAAAGGTCAAAAGGATGACCAGGATCTTATTGCGGATGGACCACGTGATGATTTTTTCGAGCATGGATCCCCCTTTATTCCTTGGCCGGCATCGGCATCGTGTCATGAACGGCCGGGGCCATGCCCTGGCCCATCGAAGTCACGCTGTCTTCCAACGGGGCTCGCATCTGTAGGATGGCGGCTTTGAGATTGCTTTCCGAATCGATGAGGAATTGGGAGGAGATGACCAGGTTCTCGCCTTCGTGGAGACCCGCCAGGATTTCCACATAGTCGTCGGCCGCCGCTCCGAGCCTGACTTCGCGCGGTCCAAAGTACCCTCCGCCCAGGGCGACGATGGCGATGGTGCGGCGTCCGGAATGGATGATGGCCTGCTCGGGAACGGCGACTACGTTCATGTGCGATTCCGAATGGATGGTCACGGTCGCGAACATCTCCGGTTTGAAATCGAATGATTTGGTATTGGGAACTTCGATGCGCACTTCCGCGGTCTTGGTCTGCTCATCCAATACCGGAGAAACGAACGTCACCTTGCCCTTGAAGGGCTTGCCGGGAAGATAGCTGAGTTCCACATCGGCCTCCCCTCCGATTTTGGCGATGGCGAGATCCCGCTGGTAGATGCCGGCCACCACCCAGACCTTGGAAAGATCGGCGATTTTGTAAAGCTCCATTCCAGGCATGATGTTCTGGCCTTGCACCACCGTCTTTTCCAAAACGAAACCGGAAGCCGGAGAGACGATGGCCAATGTGTTACGCGCATGCCCCAGCTTTTCCAAGGTTTTGATCTCACCTTGGGAAACGCCCCAATTCAAAAGCCGACGGCGCGAGCTTTCCACCAGGTCTATGGAACCCGTTCCTTCCGATCCCCCCATGCTTTTGGCATAGCGGAGAGCCTGGAGATATTCCTCTTGGGTGCTTACCAGGTCCGGACTATAGATTTCGAGAAGAGGCTGGCCCATCGCCACCTTCTGGCCGGTGATGCTTACGTTCAGTTTTTCCGCGTATCCCATCACGCGGGCGTTCACGATGGTGAGCTTGCTTTCGTCCACCTTCACCTTGCCGTTGGCGCGGATTTCGGTTCGCATGTCCCGCTTTTGCACCACTTCCGTCTTTACTCCCATGTTCTGGACCGTGGTGGGGTCGATGTGAATACCGCTGGCGTTGTCTTCCCCGGCGTATACGGGAACCATATCCATGCCGCAGTCCGGGGATTTCCCCGGTTTGTCCGAAGTGATCCAGGGATGCATGGGATCCCGGTAATAGGCGATTTTCTTTTCGCCGCTCCTCTCGCTTGGATGGCTTGCGGACCCTTTGTCCATGCGCGTCAATTTCATGCCGCAGATGGGGCAGTTGCCGGGTTTATCGGAAATGTATTGCGGATGCATCGCGCAATTGTACATGGTCTTCGACTCATGCGGAGGTCCGTCATGGGCAGTGGCGCCACGGAAAGCTATGATGAACCAAAGCCCCGCCGCAGCTGCTATCACGACGATGAGAATCAATGGGAGAACCATCCCTTTTTTCATTTTACGGCTCCTTCGGATATCTTGTTCCGTATTTCTTCGAGGCTAAGCCCCACGGCCTCTTCCAACTCGGCTTGGCCGGAGAGCAGGCGCATCAAGGCCGTTTCGGAGTTTTCCTTGGCTATCAGGCTCATGCGGTACGCATCCAGCAAGGCCATGAATTCGCTTTTGCCGCCCTGGTAGGCGGCCAGGGTGGATTCGAGGGCCTGCTTGGCTTGAGGAACCTGCACTGTTCGGGAGATGCGGACCAGTTCCTGGCTGCTTTGGACCTTGAGCAAGGCTTCTTGCGCCCGGGCGAAAACCATGTTCCGCATGTCGCCGTATTCCTCTTCCGCCTGGCTCAGGTTCGCCTTGCTTTGGACCACGCCTGCCTGGTATTTCGGCAGGGACCAGAAAGCGATGGGGATGTTCATGCTCACCATGACGGACCAGTAGTCCCGCAAATCGCCGCCGTGAGTGCCCGAGGGCATCCGGAGCATATCCTTGTACGATCCGCCTACCACGAAATCGGGCCAGTATTCTTTATCGGCCATGGTCTTCTCCGCTTCCCGCATCCGGATGCCGGCTTTCATGGCCTTGAGGTTGGGGTGATTGCTTTCCAACACGGATTCGACCTGCGCGTATGACCAGTCCACGGCGGCGGGAACGATTGAGTCCGATACGGATACCGGTTGGGTGGTTTTCCGGTTCAGCACCGCGTTAAGCATGCCTTCCATGGCCTTGCGGGATTGCGCCAGGGTGAGACTGTCGGTTTTCAGCTGGGTCAATTCCGTTTGCGCGCGCAGGATATCGGCTTGGTGGCCCATTCCCACTTCGTATTGACGGCGAGCGATCTCGATAAGGCGGCCCATGAGCGCTTGGTTCTGGCGGTTGATTTCCACCCTCCGATCGAGCAGGTAAAGCTCATAATAATCGGTCTTCACTTCCCTGATGACCTTCCGCTTCAGCGCCTCAAGCTCGGACTCGCTCATTTCCGCGTGCTTGTGCTCGCTGTCGATGCGGGCGGAGATTTTCCCCGGAAAGGGAAAGGACTGCTGGAGGGAGTAGTCGATCTCCATTTGGCCTTTGACGGGATTGGGAAATGACTTTATCGGAGCTTGATAGAACTCCATGCCCGCTTGCGGCGGTTCCAGGTACCAAGTATGACCCGGAGAAGAGTGGAGCGACTTGACCTGGAATTCGGCGGCCTTGATGCCGCGATTGTTTTTCAGGGCTTGCGCCACCAAGTCCGGCAGGGAGTTTCCGGAAAGCGTCAGGGTGTCCACCGCTATGGAAGCGGCCGGCATTTCATGGATGCCTGCCGAAGCATTTCCCATCAAAAGCGATGCGACCAGACGGACGGCCAAGTATGCGTGAGTGCGAAACATTTCCTACGTCCTTCGATTTGGAATCCATGGGAGTATTGCCGGATATTATGGAAGCGCCTGGAGCTCGCAAGGAAACCCGCCCGGCGCGGAAAAACGGCGCGCGAGTTCCCATGACCAGGTATGGGGTTATGCAAGTCCCGGAACGGGAGCCGCAGGGATGCTAAATAAGGAGGCGGAGGCTGCTGAGGTAGATGGGCGGACTGGATCGGGATTGGAGGTCGGGCGAAGCCGGGAGGCTTACCGCGGCTATGGGGACTTTGGGAAGGGCCGAGACCAGGCCGGCCATATCCGGAACCGGGGCCTGCTGAGAGGCTAATTGCGGCAGTTTTTGGTTGGCATCCTGGATGCAGCATCCGCTCTTGGAGGCGTTGGTATCCCCGTCCTTCTTCCGATCCGATCCATGTGCGGCCGCGCAGCAGGAATGGGCATCCGATACTCCGCCATGCCTTTGCAGGGAAGATATGATGAACCGGCCCAACCGATGATTGACCAGGCAACATCTGAAAGCCTGGCTGGAGAAAAAGACGGCGACCAATAGGCCGATGAAGACCTTCTGGTACCGGTTCCCGTTAAGCGCTGGCATAGTGATAATATAGAATCCAATTTCGGATGTTTTCCGGCATTGCTTTATCGTACCCCATTTTAAGGCCCCGGGGAAGTCCGCTGCGCGGTTGCTTCCCCTGCCCCTCGGAATCCGGAAGAATACGGGGAAACGTTTCGCTTTCCGCAGCTTTTTTTCAAGGACCGGCCAGCCGGAAATCCCGTTCCGGATAGATTATAGGCTTGCTGCAATCCTAACGGGATACCCGAATGGCTCCAATCCTCCGCGTCCTGGTCCTTGTATCGGCTTCTCTCCCCGCCGTTTCCCTGGCCGCCGGCGCGGGTTGGAAATACGAGTGGGGCGATGAATTCAACGGCGCGGAAGTGGATCCGGCCGTCTGGGGTTATGAGACGGGATGTTGCCGCAATAATGAAGCGCAATATTACTCGGACAAGAGCGGAAACTCCCGCATCGATAACGGCACATTGCTGATCCAGGCTTTGCGGGAAAACTCGAACGGAAAGGCGTACACGTCCGCCAACCGCACCACGCGCGGGAAGAAATCCTTCCGATACGGACGCCTGGAGATGCGCGCCCAAATCGATGCGCGCGCCGGGAGTTGGCCCGCATGGTGGTGGCTGCCTAACGCCGGCGGCTGGCCCAGGGGCGGGGAGATCGATATGATGGAGTTCTACCAGGGCAAATGCCTATTCAACGTGATGGATGGGAACCAGAAATGGACCTCGCCTACGCGCAGCATCGCCGCATTGGGCGGGGCGCGTTTCACCGAGAACTTCCATACCTGGACCATGGTATGGGATTCCACCAAGATCCAGCTTTCCCTGGATGGCGCCCTCATCAACGACTATCCGTTGAAGAACGCCGATGGTACGGGACCCAACGGCGGCAATCCTTTCCGCGCCCCGGGTTATCTGCTTCTGAACCTGGCCATCGGCGGGAACAATGGCGGAGATCCTTCCAATACTCCCTTTCCCGTGAACCTCCGCTTCGACTGGGTACGCCTGCATACGTGGACCCAAGCCCCCTCGCAGACGGTGACGGTGACCGGCGGTGCGGGAACGGGCAGCTATGCGGTGGGAACAACCGCTTCCATTACCGCCGGTATGGGGCCCGCGGGCCAGATATTCGACAAATGGGTTTTCACCGCCGGGACCGCCGCTATCGATTTGCCCGACTCGCCCACCGCCAAGCTGACCGTCCCATCCTGGGATGTAGGCGTAGCCGCCACCTATAAGGGGGCCATTATAGGCATCCTTCCCCAGCGCGCCTTGCTCAAAGCCGGGTGGTACGGATTGCTGGGTTTCCGCGATGTCCGCGGAAGGAAGGTGCTTACGTTCAACGAGGGGGAGGAGGACGCTTGGGAGACCGGCTTCCTTTTCCGGGGCGGTTACCTCTTACCGGGGACCAACCGGATGCGTTGAGCGAGCGGGTCCGCGCCGATCCCGCGCCATGACCGCAACCCGGCTTCCCGCGCATCCCTCAATCGCAATTTCCCGAGCAGGGGATGAAAGCTGAGTTCACGCCGGTCACGGTGACGGAGGATCCGGCCAGGTTCGCGGCCGAAGCGGTGACGGTCACCGACCCCGCCGCTTTCATATGGACTATGGCGTAGCATACGCCGTTCCATGCGTTGCGGCTGGGACCCGTAAACGATTCACTCGAGTTGGAACCGCTGTCGAAGGCCTTGAATTCGCCCGCCGATCCGGCCATCTGGAACGTTACCGCATTGCCCGCGTTGGCGACGGTGGAGCCGCCCGCATCGACAAGGGAGGCTTTGACGTAGGCGACATCGTCCCCATCGGCGGCGACGGCGGGATGATCCACGCTCAAGAGCACTTTTACGGCAGGACCGTTGGAGGTCTTGGGCCGCGCGCCGGTCTTATCGCTCCAGATGGCCTGGTATTGGTAGCCCATGTCCTTGATGCCGCCCACGCGGTCGATCAATCCCGATCCGCTGCCCACGGTGGGCCAACCGAGCGGGGTTTCGCCCAGATAATCCGCGCCGGTCCAAAGGTATACGCCCACCACTTGGGGATTCTTAAGGTAGAAGGCGGACCAATTGCCCGGGTTGGGGCCCTGCTCGGTCGATACGCCGGCGTGATGGGGAGCGTTCTGGGTAATGGCGTCCAGCAATTCCGCGGTGCGGTAATTGACGCCGAAGACATCCAGGATGTTAAGCGTGCCGCCGGGATAGTCCCCCGCGGTGGAGGGTTGGAACAAGGCCTGCGTTACGGGCCGGGTGGGATCGTTGGCGTGGCAGATGGCCACCATGTCCTTGGTGAGCGGGATGCGGGTATTGATGCCGTCGCGGATCTCGTTGCCGATGCTGTAGTAGACGATGCTGGGGTGGTTGCGATCGCGTTGCACGCCGTCGTTCAAATCCGATTGATACCACTTGGTGCCGGTGGCCGGGTTGGTTTGGTTGAAGTAGGCGGCATAGTCGCCCGGCATGCCGTACTTGTGGCCTACCCATACGTCGAAGAATTCGTCCATGACCAGGATGCCCATGCGATCGCACAGGTCCAGGAACTCGGGCGCCACCGGATTATGCGACGTGCGGATGGCGTTGACGCCCAGGCTTTTGAGGATGGCCAGACGGCGTTGCATGGCGCGTTGGGGCACGGCCACTCCCAGCCCGCTGAATTCCTGGTGCAGGCAAACGCCTTTCTGCTTCACGCTCTTGCCGTTGAGGAAGAATCCCGTTTCCGGATCATACTTGATGGTACGGATCCCGAATTGCGTCACTTCATCATCCAAACCCGCGCTTCCGGATTGGACCGTGGTTATCGCCCGGTAGAGGTTGGGCGTCTCCAGGCTCCACAAACGGGCGGCGGAGACGGGGACATCGATGGCGAAGCTGGCGGAACCGGCCGCAGGGATACTCTGCGCGGCGGAGGTGACGGGGGGCGACCTGGACCCGTCGGGATCGATGAGTACGGTTTGCACCGCCACGGTTTGCGCCGCTGTCCCCTGGTTGACCACGGTGGTCTGGACATGCACGGTACTGACGGTGGGCGTTGTCACGAAGGTGGCCCATTTTTCCAAGTGGACGGGATTGACGGCCAGGATACGGACATGGCGGTAGATGCCCGCTCCCGAATACCAGCGCGAGGCGGGTTGCGCGGAATTGTCGGCCTTGACCGCGATGATGTTCTCGGCGCCGCCGAATTTCGCCTGCGCGGTGATCTCATGGCGGAACGAGATGTAGCCGCTGGGACGCGTGCCCAGGGGCGCGCCGTTGAGGTACACCGTGCTGTTGGCCATCACCCCGTCGAATTCCACGAAGATGCGGCGGCCGGAAAAATCGCCCGGCAGGGTGAAATGCTTCCGGTACCAGCCGATGCCGGAAGGAAGATAGCCCCCGTATCCACCGGTCGGCGCGTTCTCCGCGAACGGTCCTTCTATGCTCCAGTCATGCGGCACCGTCACGGTCCGCCAGCCCGCGTCCGCGAAGGCGGGTTTGTCCGCTCCGGCCGCATCGCCCTTATAGAACAGCCAATCCGCATCGAACGGCATGATGGTCCGCACCATGGGGCCCTGCTGGGACGTATTGGTGTCGCGGAGAAACACGGTGACGCTGTCCGTGATTTTTTCATTCCATGCCAGGGTATCGGCGTGATATCCGCCTTTAGTCGTGATCAATGTATCGATAACTTCCGCCGAGGATTTCGCCGCCGTGATTCCGGAAAAGGCCTCCGGGCCGCGGAAGCCTTCCGGCCTGGCCGCACCGCCTGTTTGAATGCCGTTTTCAATCGTCACGAAACGGAAGGCCTGCGTCCCGTTCCCCGAGATTATCTCGCCCAGGTACTGGCCTTTGGAAAGCGAGCGGATGGGGAGCGACCAAATCCCCGCTTCCAGCACGGAGTTGCCGAGGGTGGCGACCGCTTTTCCGGCCAGGTCCAGCACTTCGACGCGTACCGGGCCCCTGCTCCGGTTGGAAAAGACGATTCCCCTTCCGGGCGCGTAATGGGGCCGGATCCAGCCGGGAACCGTTTTTCGAACGGTTGACAGGGGGAAGGAGAAAGAGAAATTGCCGTTGAGGTCGGTAGTGTCGGCCAATCCTTTTCCCGCCAGCCGCACCACGGCGTTCGCGACGGGTTTCGCGGTGCGAAGTTCCTTCACCACGCCGGTAAGCGTGGCGGTGGCGGAAAATGAAGTGGCGCCCAGCGCGGCCATCAGGGTGATGAAAGGCGCCAGGAGCGGCGCCGGACGGATCAAGGTTTTCACGTCTTGCCTTTCTTCATGCGGGCATGGCATCCCTCACTTGGCGGTGACGAATTCGTAGACAGCCGGGTTCTCTTCGATGGTGATGTCCCAATAATCGTCCAAGAGGCCGGCATTGTGGATCTGGAACGCGATGGGAGCCACCCTGGCGTCCCCGTCATGCTTGAACCTGAGGACCTCGGCTGTCTTGCAAGAGGCTCCGCCGTTCAGGTTGCAGCAGGCCATTTTCGCCTCGCTTGTTGCGATATTGGTCACGATTTCGCAAAGACTCGGTTTGAACTTGTCTATGCTATTGGCCGTGGTGGTGAAATAGGCGTCACCGGCCAGGTTCCCGGTATGGAAATAGTCCCAATGATGGCCGTTGGGAACCCCGAATTGATAGGCCTGGATGGCGAATTCGTGCATGGTCGGGGTGCGCGTGCCGAATAGAAGGACGCTCGCCCAGTGGGTGCTGGGAGCGTTCTGCTTCATCTTGAAAATCATGCGGAAGTTCCCGTAGTCGGCCTTGGAAACGAGGGTACCTTGAACCGTGCCCATGCTGTGCAGCATCCCGTCCTTGACTACCCAGCTGCCGTCCGCATTCCCGATCAGCTTGCCGCTGGAAGGCAGCCAGCCGTCCAGCGTCTTGCCGTCGAACATGAGGGATACTTTTTCTCCCACGCCGCCCAGGACGATGATGTCGCCGGTTTCGGTTTCCGCCTTGGGCTGGTACGTCGCGCCGGCGAATCCGGTTTTGGAAATCGCCAGCATCGCGACCGCTCCGGCCTTTGCCATGGGAGCGCCCGCGCGGGCGGATATGGCCTGGCCGGATTCCCGGGAAGGACCGGCTCCCAGCCACGCTTTGCCATCCCATACGCCTTGCCATTGGGATATCGATCCCGGCAGGCTGAGACGCCAGAGGATCATGCCCGCAGGCATCCCTTGCGGCGCCTCCACGGCGTTGACGCCCGAAGCGATCGCCAGTTTTCCGGAGGCGAAACGGCTGCGCCCATCGGCGACGAACCATTGCAGATAAGCGGAACCGGTTTGCGGCGAACTGAGAATGAGCCGGCCGTTACGGGTTCCGAACCGGACCGCTTGCGCGGGAAGCGCGCCGGGAAGCGAGGAAACCGTTCCGGTGAGTTTGAAGGTTCCATCGACCGCGGTGGCCGCGCAGGCGGCTGCGTTCCCTTGCAGGCATACGCTGGCACCCGCGATGGGCGCCCATAGCTTGTCGATCACTTTTCCCGAAATATCCAGCGCATAAGCGTGCGGGAACAGCAGGAGCAGCATGGAAGCGGCTTTGGGCAGGCCTGCCAAGATCGGTTTTCGGTTTTGCATGATAACCCTTTCGGTACTCCGGGACCGCCTACAATCTATGCCCGGATGCCCGCGCGATAGGGGGTTCCCGGAAAAATCCGTTTACACCTGTAAACGATTAATTTCTGTTTTTATGGCCGCAGCTCGGCCGGCTGGACGGACGGCCCGGCCGGTCCGTTTTGGTTTCTATCGAACGGTATTCCGCGCTGGAAAGGCTGCGGCCGGCGGAAAGCCTCATAAACAAAGGGCGGCAACCCTTTGCGTTCCATCGCCGCCATTTCCACCCCCGCCAGATGCGTATCGCTCGAACCTTGCCGGGCACGGAGACGAAATGGGCCCGGAGTCCCGGGCAAAGGGGCCGGATCGGGGATAGGTTTCGGAAACGGAAATTTACAGGGGAGTTCATGGGTTTTTTTCGCGTTCCCGTATTCATGGCCTTTGCAATTCTGTCGCAGGCCTTCGCAGCGCCTATCGTCAAGTCCGGGGATTGTCCCGCTTTGACGCGCACGGCAGCAGCCAGCGGGGATGATTGGGGCAAGTTCCCTTATCAGCCCAGTCCCGCATCCCAATACCCGGTCAACACCATCCAGAATCCCTTGACGCCGTCCCAGTCCATCAATTGCATCGTAACGCCCGCGGGACTCAAGGCGGAATTGTGGGCCTCCGAAGAGATGAAGCCGATCGCCTACCTCCAGCATTTCACCTTCGATGAGCGCGGGCGCTTGTGGGCGGTGGAACCGAGGAGCTATCCCAACGATGTCCGGGTGGCCACCGGCGGCATCACCGATCCCAAGTTCGTGGGCGGGTCCGATCGCATCGTCATTCTGGAGGATACCGACGGCGATCATGTCATGGACAAGCTCACCGTGTTCCGGGACGGCCTGGCCATGCCCCAGAGCATTGAGGTGGTCAACGGAGGCGTGGTGGTGGGCATGACGCCTTACCTGGTTTTTTTCCCCAATCACAACGACACGGCCGGCACGCCGCAAATACTCTGGTCGGGCATGGGCCCCAAGGGCGCCACCGATACCCATTCCGGCATCAACAGCCTGATGTATGGCCTGGATAATTGGGTTTACGGCCATACCGGCTATGGCATCTGCAATGCCGGCGCGGTCAATTGCGGCGACCGCCGCGTATGGCGCTTCCGGCATACCGCCATCGGCAGCCGCACCACGGAGTTCCAGGAGTGGACCACGGGTCCCATCCATAACGGTTGGGGCATAGGCCAAATGGAGGATGGGCAGATCTTCCAGACCGGCTCCACCATCACTTCCCATATCAACCATTCCATCCGCCAGGGCGCCCAGGCCATCGATATCCGCAGCGGCAGCCCCAACAACCTTTTCTACCCCCTCACGGGAGACCGCTACCTTTTCGAGGGCGGCCCCACCGCCAAAGGCGCGAACGGCTGGTTTACCCAGCAGACCACCTCCACCTCCAGCATGAGTTTCTATACCTCGCGCACATTTCCCAGCAAATACTGGAACCGGTTCGCATTTACCTGCGAAGGCACGGGTAAGCTTTGCAACCAGGACAGCTTGGTTGTCTCCGGCAACGGCGCCATTACGGGCAGCACCTGGCGGGCCGTGCGCATGCCCGGTCCCGATCGCTCCAATCTCCTGGCTTCCACGGACGCCTGGGTGGCGCCCTTGCAGGCCAGGACCGGACCCGACGGAGCCATGTGGGTCTTGGACTGGTACAATTACCTCTTCCTGCACAACGCGCTTTCGCCTTACGGGGACGGCCGCGCATGGCTCAACGCCCTCCGCGTGAAAACCCATAACCGTATTTACCGTATCGTGCCTGCGGACGGGAAACTGGACCCCATTCTCGATCTCTCCCATGCCACCGTGCCCGAATTGATCAAGACCTTCACGAATAGCAACTTCATGTGGCGCTTGCATGCCCAGCGTTTGCTGCTTGCCAAGGGATATACGGACGAGATGGGGACCCTGTTGGAAACGATCCTGAAAACCAGCCGCGGCAAGGATGCGGTGGACAATGATCCCGCCGTGGTGCATGCCTTGTGGACGCTGAACGGGTTGGGCCGCTTCGATCTGCCCGCGGAGGCTTCGCGTTGGAATCCCATCCTCAAGGATCTGCTCCTGCATCCCGCCGTGGGCGTGCGCCGCAACGTGCTCATGGCCATGCCCAGGACGGCGGCCAGCGCCCAGGCCATCAGCGATCAATGTTCCGTGAACGATCCTCATGGGCATGTACGCCTGCAGGCCTTGATCGCCTTGGCGGAAATCAAGAGTAAGCCGGCCGCGCTTACCGCCATGTGGACTACCTATAAGGACGTGGACACTTCCGCCGCTTCCGCCTTTGCGAATGCCGGCATAGCCGCGGCGGCAAGCAAGCCATGCGAACCCACCTTGGCCTCCGTATCGCTGGCCGATCCCGGAGCCGGGTCGGATCCGCTCCCGCAATTGCATAACAACCTTCGCTTCCGCTTGGGCCGGAGCGGCTTCCATCTGGAGCCCCACGGGGGGCTGGCATCGGGAACGCTGGAAGTCTTTGCAATCGGGGGAAAGCCGGTCTTCCGATCGGAATATTCGGCCGACCAGGGAAAATGGTCAAGCCCGGATGCCGCGGGCCTGGGGCAATCGGTTTACCTGTACTCCTTCCGCGGCGCGCATGGTTACCGGATCCAAGGCCGGCTGCCCATGTTGGCCGGGATATGAAATGAAGATCACTCCCATGTCCGGGTGCGGCCTCAACAAATCCGCCGGCTTCGCGTTCGTGCTCGCGCTGCTCTGGGTGGCTCCTTCCCGGGCGCAGCGCAATATGGAAAAGATCAACCGCGGCCTGGTGGCGGTCCCGGTGGCCGCGGGCAATTACCTGAGCTGGCGCCTATGGGGCACCGAGCCTTACGAGACGGGATTCAACGTCTATAAAGGCGCGGCCAAGCTCAATGCCTCGCCGTTGACCGGCGCGACTATCTTCACCGACAATACCGGCGGAACCGGGGTTTACACGGTGCGGCCCGTGCTCAACGGACAGGAAGGCGAGCCTAGTGAACCGGCGCGCGTTTTCACCCGCAATTACTGGCCCATTCCTTTGCAGATACCCGCGGGCGGGAGCGTGCATGGGAGCAAATACAGTTACAACGCCAATGACGCAAGCGCGGCGGACCTGGACGGCGACGGGCAGTACGATATCGTGCTCAAATGGGATCCCACCAATTCCCAGGACAACTCTATCGCCGGTTTCTCCGGCCCGCAAATCCTGGACGGCATCAAGCTGGACGGCACCCGCCTTTGGCGCATCAACCTGGGCCGCAACATCCGCGCGGGCGCGCATTACACCCAATTCATGGTCTACGATCTGGACGGCGATGGCCGCGCCGAGGTGGTGTGCAAGACCGCGCCGGGTACCATGGACGGTACGGGCCAGATGATCCATCTGGGAGCGGCCGCAACGGCGGATCACAATGCCGACTATTCCAACCCGCTGGGACGTATCCTCACCGGTCCGGAATACCTCACCGTGTTCGACGGTTTGACGGGCAAGGAATTGGCCACGGTGGACTATGTGCCCGGCCGCGGCAATGTCGGCTTCTGGGGCGGCTTGGGCGGCAATGCCGGGAACGATACCTACGGCAACCGGGTGGATCGCTTCACCGCATGCGTGGCCTACCTGGACGGGAGCAGGCCCAGCGTGGTGATGGGCCGGGGTTACTATGGCCGCACTACGCTGGCCGCGTGGGATTGGCGGGACGGCAAGCTCACCAGCCGCTGGGTGTTTGATTCCATGGACGACAAGAACCCCTATTCCGGACAAGGGGCGCACGGCATCTCGGTGGCGGACGTGGACGGGGACGGCAAGGACGAGATCATCTTCGGCGCCATGGCCATCGACGATGACGGCAAGGGGATGTACACCACCGGCTTCCGCCACGGGGACGCCCTGCACGTGGGCGATCTG